>NZ_BJYA01000011.1 GCF_007991275.1 Alkalibacillus haloalkaliphilus
AAAACGTGTGGTTTAGTAACCACACGTTTAGTCTTATTTCATACCTAGTATTTTTTTTACTTTGACCATGATTCCTTTGTCTTCATCGAAAGACATTAATGGCACTGATTCTCCTAAAATACGTCTAGAAATATTACGATAACATATTGAAGCTTTCGTATCTGGTTGGAAAGCGACTGGGTTACCATGGTGTGATGCTCTAATTACATCTTCATCATCCATGATGACCCCTAATAATTCAACTGACAGCGTCGAGACGATATCATCGACGTCTAACATATCACCACTATCCATCATGTGCTTTCTAATTCGATTAATAACAAGGTGAGGTGACTCTAAATCTTCTTGCTCTAACAACCCAATAATACGGTCAGCATCTCTAACGCTAGACTTCTCAGGTGTTGTTACGACAATTGCTTTATCTGCACCAGCTACAGCATTTTTATAACCTTGTTCGATACCGGCAGGACAGTCAATTAATATGTAGTCATAGTCCGGTTTTAGTTCATCTACTAACTCTTTAACACCCTCAGGCGTTACTTCATTTTTATCGCTAGATTGTGCTGCTGGTAATAAATGCAAACAATCAAATCGCTTATCTTTTACTAATGCAGCTTGAAGTTTACAACGTCCTTCAATGACATCAATAATATCAAAAATAATTCTATTTTCTAAACCTAAAATAACATCCAAATTACGCAGACCAATATCTGTATCAATTAAGCATACCTTCTTATCTTGTAAAGCTAACGCTGTGCCAATATTGGCTGTTGTCGTCGTCTTTCCTACTCCACCTTTACCAGAAGTAATTACTATTGCTTCCCCCATTTTATAATCCCCTTTCTACTATATCCGTTAAGTTTGGTCGGATTTTTTGAAGGTTATGTATTTGTTCAAGCTCGATCTGCCCAGTTTCTTGATTAATATATGCAAACTCTCGACTTGAGCCTTGCATCTCATAATCAGGTGCCCTGCTAATTTTATTAGCAATTCTTATTTGATTTGGGTTCATATAAGATGCCACGACTACATGGTCTGTTCCTTCAGCATAACCAGCATGAGCAATTCCTTTCAACTGACCCATTACAAATATATTACCTGTTGCATTCACTGTTGCACCAGGATTAATATCACCTAATATTAAAGCATCACCTTCAACATGTAACACTTGTCCTGATCTGACAGTTTTAACAAATGGTTTGATTGTCGATCGGTCAAACCATTTTAATGCTTCTTCGTGCGACATTACATTTGACTCAATTGACTTTACTTTTAATGAGCTCTGCTCTTCAACCACTTGCCTAATCTCTTCTCGTTGCCAATCTTGTAAGTATCTGTTCTGACAATTTATAATTACTTCTGTCGTATTTTCAATTGTATCTGATTTCACTTGGTTCCCTAGTTCATTTAATAAATTTGTAAATGAGCATTGATCATCTAAATATACGATAATCCCTTCATTTGTACCTTTCATTGTAAGGTAGAGATTAGTTTCTGTCATCTTGGGACACCCCATTACTACTTTTATTTCTCTAATTCATACTTCCATTTTACTAGTTTTTTGATAAAAATAGGGTATATTATTAACAAAAATAATATATTTATTAATAATGTTGGAATTAAACGGTTGAATATATAAGCATTGAAGCTTAAATCGACTTGTCCAATAATGAAGTATAAACTATAGATTAAAACTTCTGCTGCTGCTAACCCTAAAATAGAAAATAACAAAACGACCAAAAAGTTCTTATGAAGGTAGCGCTTTAACACATGGACCATATATAGTGCCAAACCATAGGCTAAAAAGTAAACGCCTAAAAGGTTCGTATAAACTAAGTCTGTAAGAAAAGCGAACGCTAGTCCGTTTAAAAGACCAACATAACTATGCTCTCGGTCATAAAACGTTATAATTAATATGGCAAAAATCAGTGTCCAATGAGGAATGTAATATAAGCTTCCAAGCCAAAAGGTCTGTGGAATTAATTCAGCGGCTACACTTTGTGTTACAAAAAATATAAACATAAATAAAGGTAGAAGGAAGACTTTCATTACTCTTCCTCCTCTTCTTCATCAATAACAGTGGAGTGCAAGTCGCGATCAACGACCATAACTTGGCTAATATCTTGTAAGTTTGCCGCTGGCTCGACATAAGCAACTTTAGTTAATCCATATGAATCTAATTCAATTGAGCTAACTTCACCGATAAGAATCCCTCTTGGGAAAACGCCACCTAAACCAGAAGTTACAACAGCTTGTCCCTCTTCAAGTTCGTCTTCTCCTGTAAGCTCACGGAAAACTAGTTTCTCTGTATCACTATCATATCCTTCAACTAACCCGAAGATCGAGTCATCACCGTCAACAATCGCAGATACTTGATGTTCTGTCCCAAAGCCACTTAATAGCTGAACAGTAGAAGTTAGTTGTGAAGCATTGATTACTTTACCAACCATCCCCTCTGCTGTCCTTACAGCCATATTAGCTTCAACACCATGTTGTTTACCCCGGTTAATGGTCACTTGCTGAAACCATCTTTCCGGACTTCTAGCAACAACAGCTGCATTGAGGGTTTCATAATCTGTAAGTGTGGAATCAACTTCAGCCATTGCCCTTAATTCTTCGTTTTCAGTTTCCAGCTCACTAACTTGATAAGCTAACGTTTTATAATCTTGTAATTCTTCTTTTAACACTTGATTTTGTTCATAAACACTTTTAATATCTCCAACAGAATCAAAGATTTCCACAAAATAATTAAGTGGTGTGTGTAATATATTTTGAAAGAATCCGACCGTATCAATCGCAAATTGCGCTGGTAAACTCTCGCCACTATCGGACCTTAGTGAATACCCAATTAAACTTACAACTAGTATAATCCCTACTAAAAATACAATTAACTTTCTCTTTCTTAAAAATGATGGCATAAACGTTACACCTTCTCTTAATTTAGCGTATTTCTATCTGCAACATTTGGTGCATTTTTAAAGTGTTCAAGTTGATCTAAAGCTTTACCAGTACCAATCGCCACACACTCTAAAGGGTTCTCTGCAACAAAAACTGGCATATCAGTAGCATAACTTACTTCTTCATTTAAATATTTTAATAATGCTCCCCCACCTGTTAATACAATGCCTCTGTTAATAATGTCTGAGGATAATTCTGGTGGTGAGCTTTCAAGAGTATTTTTAATTGCTTCGATAATTGCCTCTACTGTCTCACTTATAGCTTCAACTATTTCTTCACTTTGAATTGTAACAGTTTGAGGAAGTCCTGTAACAAGGTCTCGACCTCTAATGTCCATTTTACCACGTAGATTATCATTACGTGCAGCACCTAACTCAAATTTTAACTGTTCTGCTGTTGTTTCTCCAATTAATAGACCATGTTTTTTACGAATATACGTAATAATTTGTTGATCCATTCGATCCCCGGCCATACGAATCGATTTGCTAGTAACAGTACCACCTAAAGAAATAATAGCAACTTCTGTCGTGCCTCCGCCAATGTCAACTACCATATTCCCAGTTGGTTCCCAAACAGGTAAGTCAGCACCTATAGCTGCTGCAAATGGTTCTGAAATTGGATACACTTCTTTAGCGCCAGCTTGTTTAGTAGCATCTAATACAGCTCTCTCTTCTACCATTGTGATACCTGAAGGAACGCACACAATGACATTTGGTTTAGCTGAGAAGATTGACTTCGCTTTATGAACTTTACTTACGTAGTAATTCATCATAGCAGCTGTCGTATCAAAATCTGCTATCACACCGTCTTTCATCGGACGAATTACTGAAATGTTTTCTGGAGTTCTTCCTACCATTTTCTTAGCTTCGTTACCCACTGCTGATATTTCATTCGTATGCTTATTCACGGCTACTACTGTTGGTTCATTTAACACAATGCCTTTATTCTTTACATAAACAAGCGTATTAGCTGTACCTAAATCTATACCGAAATCACGGTTCATAAATGATGTTCCCAATCTTGATCGCCCCTCTGTAAAAATAAGATTGATACTATAAAATACGCTTATAATGTTTAAAACATGAATAAGCACCACAATTATTTAAAACTCTTAAATTAGTGGTGCTTATAAACACTTTATTATATATATTATACGAAAAATAACTTAAAATAGATAGGTTTACACGCCTCAAATATATGTGATTTTTTAACTATTTTTTTAACAATGTCTTAAATAATCTAAACTATAAGTACCCTTTTTCTTTCATTGAGATATATTTGTGATCTCCTATTACCAAATGGTCTAAAAGTTCAATTCCGACTACTTTACCTGATTCATACAATCTTCTCGTTACATGGACATCTTCATTTGATGGTGAAGGATCACCTGACGGATGGTTGTGAGCACATATTACAGAAGCAGCTGAATGTTTAATGGCTTCTTTAAACACTTCACGAGGATGGACAATGGATGAATTAAGACTGCCAATGAAAATTGTTCGCCTATGAATAATTTGATTTTTAGTGTTGAGGTATAATGCCACGAAGTGCTCTTGTTTTAAGCCACGCAAATCTTCCATTAAAAAGTTAGCACCATCTTCTGGACTCTTAATAACATATTGATCACTTGTCTTATAAGTATGGATTCGCTTACCTAATTCTAACGCTGCCATCAGTTGGACCGCTTTAGCAACACCTATACCATTTATACTTGTTAGCTCATTAATCGAAGCATCCCTCAGCAGTAATAGACCTTCGAAATGCTTTAATAAACGTGTTGCAAGTGATAATGCTGATTGTCCTTTAGAACCACTACCAATTAAGATCGCTATTAACTCTTGATTAGATAACGCTTGTGGCCCCACTTCGATTAATCTTTCTCTTGGTCGATCACTCGCTGGTACATCTCTAATTAAAATATTATTACTCAATATACATGCTCCTCTCATAATAAGTCGACATGTATATTTTAAAAAAGTCGCTATAATAAAACAAAAAGGGAAAAGACCATTTTCCCTTTCGTAAACTTGAAATAAATGAGCAGATTTGTTTTATAAAAACAAAATTCTATTCTTTATATAATTTATACTAAATTACGTCATAAAATAAATAAATTGCCAAAAGTAACGTTTGGTTTTGTAACAGTTGCTCACTTTCATTACTTGGTTGATCCGTTATTATATTAATTGCTTCATCTAAATAGTTGTGATCACTATAATGATTAGGCAGTTGTGATAACCAGTCTTCAACACGATCTCTCCACTCACCATTCAGTTCAGTTTCGTGAATGAGCTCTTCGCCTTGATTAAGCCATTCATACACTCCATCAGGAACTTCTACTTCTTCACTTGAGAATGCCCAAGTTTTACTTATATAATCTTCATTTCTTTCAAGACCATTCGATTCAAAGTAATTCATAACTTCTTCTTCAACAGATGAGCTTCTTAACAAACTCGTTAACAGTACATATTGACCATTATCTTCAGTTACAACAGAAGGAACAAAGTCTAAGTGCAACTGCAACTCTCTAGCATTTTGCTCTGAAGAAAAAACACCTAACTGGATAACTTCATGTGTAGATAAGTCTGTTTGAAACACTGTAGAATCACCTTGGTCACTCGTACCACCATTTGTGCCTTCTTCTCCATCATCATCTTGAGTCCCAATTGTCTCAACAGGAGTACCAACAGGCGTTTGATCAGTTGACAGATCAAAGAAATACATCATTGCGAAACCGAATAATGTTCCTAAAGCAACAGCTAATATAACTGCTCTTAAAATGGTAACTGAAAACTTCTTTTTACCAGAAAAATTATGTATACCTTTACTCTTCGGTGTCAAAACTTTCTCTAAGTCATGTGAACGATGGTCTTTAGAATCATCCTGATTAATTGTCACTCTCACCTTTTTACGCTCGTCCATATTTTAACCACCTTCATCCTTATTGGTTGAAATCCTACCATATTTCAACTAAAAAAAAGATAAAATTCTGTCATATAGTTTATTCAATTTCAGACAAAAAATGACTCTCTAATCAAAATAGAGAGTCTTGTTTAATAGCGTCATTAATTAAAAATTTGTAAATAACATTCCAACGGCTCACATCGCAACAGCTGCTGATGCAACACGGTTTTTACCACTACGTTTAGCCCCAACATACATTGAACGATCTGCCTGTCTAATTAGTTCCTCAGGTGATTCACAATGATCAGGGTAAGTTGCTACACCAATACTCGCTGTTACATACACTTTGACTGAATCTTCCCCTTCAATCATATGTTCATAAACAACAAAAGGATCTTTTGCAATCATAAAACGTATATCTTCAGCTAACTTAATCGCTTCTTCATGCTCAATGTCTTTAATTAATACTGTAAATTCTTCCCCACCATAGCGAGCCACAATACCGCGATCGCCTAAATAATCTTCTAATCTCCTAGCTAATTCAACTAAAACTTCATTTCCAGCTTCATGACCATATGTATCATTCAGCTTCTTAAAGGAGTCTAAATCAAATAAAATGACAGATAGCTTTTCTTCTAAGCCTTTCTCCATTAAATCTAATGCATATCCTTCTAGATGTTCAGTAAAATATCGATAGTTATACAAGCCTGTCAATCGATCGCGTTGACTCTTGTTTTTCTCTGACTGGTAATGCCTTGCATTTTCAATTGCAACCGAAAGAAAGTTACCAAGTATCTCAAGTAACATTAGATGATACTTTTCATAGGCTCTTACTTGCTTCGATGCAATAACAAGAACACCGACAACATTGTTATTTCTTAAAATAGGAACTCCAATCACACTGTGAACTTGCTCTGGGAGTTCTATTCCAGGTATACTTCTTATTTGATTACGCTTAAGAATGATCGAAGCTTTTTGCTTTTTATAAATTTCACCAGCAAATCCTTCTCCATAACTTAAAGACATCTCATCAACTTTCTCTTTACCTTCGCTATCTACATAACGAATTAGATGCATCGACTGTGTTGAATTGGTAATATCATATACATATATATAAGACATCGGAATTAACTTTTCAACTCTTGCGATAAACGTATCTAATACGTCTTTCACATTTAACTTCTTCGATAACTCGTGACCAATTTCACTCGTCTCATGCAAGTAAGTGTTTACTCGTCTACCTTTATGATAAGTTGAGATAACTACTGATAGTAAAATTGCAGGGAAACTAACAATGAGAATACCAGGTATACCAATTTCTAAATATAATATATAAAGAATAATTCCAATTGGAGTAATCATCGCTGTAGTTAAACTATCGATAAATAATGATTTCGGAACTGCAGTAAATTTATTTCCTTTAACATAAACATCAATAATCGTTAAAAGAAATTGGTTAACGACAATCGAACCTACGACATAACCTACTAATGGGATAATCTCATCAAGTGTACTTAATGATAGAACGCCGTGAGTTCCTCCTAATGCATAATATACTACTGCTGCAAATATCGAGGTTAAGAGAAGCATCGTTGAGTTTGTTGCTATTCGATGAAACTCTGATTTTTTCAGCCTAATCTTTATAAATAGAGCGACTAAGGCAAGTTGAGTTATTATAATCTCAGCAAATAAACCAAAGTATAAAAACACAGCAAAGCTTACGCCGTTAATAAAGAAGATTGTAATAGACCCCACCTGAATTGGAAAAGCAGCTACAGCGCTAACCACAATCGCAAAGGCTAAGAGATCCAACCAATACCCTGAAAAGTTCGGTTCAATTGCTATGTATAAGTAAGCCAATGTGGTAGGAAAAACAGCTAACCATATAAGCCAAACGGCAACATTTTTAGATCTTGACATATAAAGGCCCCTTTTTAAGGAAATCATTCTCCCAATCTTAGTTATTTTCCTTTAAAGCTTTTTTAACTTCTGATATAAAATATAAAGAACCTGTAACGACTAACACTTCATCTGCCTCTAAAGCCTCTAACGTTGAGTTGTACGCTTTTTTCCAGTCTTCTTCTACTTTAACATTACCATTTTCATACTTTTCTTTTAGTTCATAATACCCATAATTATTAAAAAAGTCAAACGTTGTAAGCGCTATATTATTATAATTTTTTGATAAAATTGACAACATTTCATTAATTGGTTTATTTTGTATGAAAGAACATAAAACTGTTACGTTCGCACGCTCATACCTACTATTTACTGTTGTGACTAAAGTCTTAATTGCTTCCACATTGTGAGCCCCATCCAAGATTACATCAGGCCCTTTTTGAATCATTTCAAATCGACCTGGCCAATAGGCATTATGAATACCTTTATAAATAGATTCAGCTTGAACGGGGAACTCTTCAATAGTTGCTATCGTCAAATAACTTTGAATTGCCAAGGATGCGTTATCAATTTGATGAAAACCTTTCATAGACATTGTTATATCAGCAAATTTTACATTTCCCCATTCAAAGGTGAAACACTGCTCATCACTGTTAGTATTAACAATATTATTTTTAAAGTCATTTCCTAACTGTAATACTGATGTCTGATGATCTCTTGATCGCTTTTCAATAATGTTTTGCGCTTCTACTTGTTTAACACCAGAAATTACAGGGGTAGAGGGTTTAATAATCCCCGCTTTTTCGTATGTAATCTCTTCAACAGTGTCACCCAATATATGAATGTGATCATAACCGATTGTTGTAATAACACTAACAACAGGTGTAATGACGTTAGTGGAGTCCAACCTTCCACCTAAACCAACTTCAATAATGGCATAATCAACAGACTGTTCAACAAAGTACATAAAAGCCATTACAGTAATAATTTCAAATTCAGTCGGTGCACCATCTTCAGTTCCTGCCAGTTCTTCACAGATTGGACGAACTTGTACTACTAACTTGACGAGATCCTTAGCTGGAATTGGTTGTCCATTAATACTAATTCTTTCATTAAAAATTTCTATGTATGGAGAGGTGAACGCTCCTACTTTAAAATCTTGCTGTTGTAATATTTCTCTTAAAAAGGTTGTAGTAGAACCCTTTCCATTAGTACCCGCAATATGAATTGTTTTAAGTTGTTTGTGGGGATCACCAACCTTTTGTAACAATGTTTCAACTCTGTTCAACCCTGGTTTTATCCCGAACTTTAGTTGTTTATGAATCCAATTAATAGCTTCTTGTTCGTTCATTAGCTTCACCCATAGTTCATCATATTTGTAATTGATAAAACACGAGTTGCCCCACACATGCAATGGAGCAACTCATACTTAAAAGAATTTATTTAACTTTCTCTAATTCCACAATTCTCTCTTCAACTAACTTCTGTTTTTCAACGTAGTCTTTTTCTTTGTCTCGTTCTTCTTGTACTACGGCCTCTGGTGCTTTACTAACAAAGTTCTCATTAGCTAGTTTCTTTTGAACACGCTCAACTTCACTATTCCATTTTTGTAATTCTTGCTTTAGTCTATTTATTTCGTCATCAATGTCAATTAATCCTTCTAATGGGAAGAAAATTTCTGCACCAGTCACAACGGCACTTTTAGATTGTTCAGGTACATCAATATTCGTATTGATCATTAATTGTTCAGGGTTACAGAAACGATTTAAATACACTTCGTTTTTATTTAGTTCTGAAACAATTTCATCATCATTTGCTTTAATCATAATTTTAATTTCTTTAGACATTGGTGTATCAACTTCAGCTCGAACGTTTCTTACAGAACGGATAATGGACACAAGACGCTCCATTTCCTTACGTGATTGTTGATTGTTATATACCTCATCGACCTCAGGCCAGCTTTGTACAGTAATGGATTCCCCTTCATGAGGAATGTGCTGCCAGATTTCCTCGGTAATAAACGGCATAAACGGATGTAGCATTCTGAGAATATTGTCTAATGTTACAACTAACACTGATTTTGTCGTTTTCTTTGCCGCTTCATCATCACCGTAAAGAGGTAACTTAGCCATTTCAATATACCAATCACAGAACTCATCCCAAATAAAGTTATACAAGTATCGACCTGCTTCACCAAAATCATAACGATCAATATTTCTCGTTACGTTTTCGATTGTTTCATTTAACCTAGTTAAAATCCACTCATCAGCAACTGATTTTTCACCAGATAGATCGATATCTTCATATTTAAAATCTTCTAAGTTCATAATAACGAAACGCGATGCATTCCAAATCTTATTATTGAAGTTCCATGTCGCTTCAACTTTTTCCCAATGGAAACGTAAATCTTGACCTGGTGATGAGCCAGTTGATAAGAAATAACGTAATGAGTCAGCACCATACTGATCAATTACATCCATTGGGTCAACGCCATTCCCTAATGACTTACTCATTTTACGACCGTCTGCATCTCTAACAAGACCGTGGATTAATACATCCTTAAACGGACGGCGATCCATGAAATGCTTCGTTTGGAAGATCATTCGAGATACCCAGAAGAAAATAATATCATAACCTGTTACCAATACATCTGTCGGGAAATAACGGTTTAAGTCATAGCTATCTTTATCAGGCCAACCCATTGTAGAAAATGGCCACAATGCTGATGAGAACCAAGTATCTAATACATCATCATCTTGCTCCCAATTTTCTACATCTTCTGGAGCTTCACGCCCTACATATACTTCGCCTGTTTCCTTATGGTACCAGGCTGGAATTCTGTGTCCCCACCATAACTGACGAGAAATACACCAGTCGCGAATATTTTCCATCCAGTGTAAGTAAGTCTTCTCAAATCGATCGGGGACAAAGTTTACTTGATCATCAGTAGACTGCATTTCAACAGCTTGATCTGCTAATGGTTCCATCTTAACGAACCATTGAGTAGAAAGATAAGGTTCTACAACAGCATCACTACGTTCTGAGTGTCCAACTTGGTGAGTGTGCTCTTCAATATTAAATAACACACCTTCTTCTTGAAGGTCGCTAACAATTTGCTTACGACATTCAAAGCGATCCATATCTTTATACTTACCTGCGTTATCATTCATAGTGCCGTCTTCATTCATTACTAGTACACGTTCTAAGTTATGACGTTCGCCAATTTCAAAGTCATTTGGGTCGTGTGCCGGTGTGATCTTTACAGCACCAGAACCAAATTCCATGTCAACGTAATCATCTCCAACAATTTCAATTTCACGTCCTACAATTGGTAACACAACTGTCTTGCCGATTAAATCTTTGTAGCGTTCATCTTCTGGATGTACTGCAACTGCAGTATCACCTAGCATCGTTTCAGGACGAGTCGTTGCAACTTCGATATGTCCTGAACCATCTTTCAATGGATACCTCATGTGATAAAAAGCACCTTGAACTTCTTTATAGATTACTTCAATATCCGATAAAGCTGTTTGCGTACTTGGGTCCCAATTAATAATATACTCTCCACGATAAATGAGTCCTTGTTCATAAAGTGACACGAACACTTCACGAACTGCTTGAGACAATCCATCATCTAAAGTGAAACGTTCTCTTGAGTAATCAACTCCTAAACCGAGTTTTTCCCACTGAGCACGAATGAAAGAAGCATACTCCTCTTTCCAATCCCAAGACTTTTCTAAAAACTTCTCACGTCCTAAGTCATGACGACTTTGACCTTCTTCTTTCAATTTCCCTTCTACTTTTGCTTGTGTAGCTATTCCTGCGTGATCCATTCCTGGTAACCAAAGGACATCATAGCCTTGCATACGCTTATAACGAGAAATAATATCTTGCAATGTCGTATCCCAAGCATGACCTAAGTGCAAGCGCCCGGTAACGTTCGGTGGTGGGATTACAATTGTAAACGGTTCTTTCGTCTCATCGTTTTTTGCTTCAAAATATTTTCCTTCCACCCAAAACTGATACCGGTCTTTTTCTACTTCAGTTGGGTTGTATTTCGGTGCCATGGAAGTTTCGTTGTGTTCACCCATAAAAAGTTCCTCCTTAATAATCATTTAATCACCATTGAAAACAAAAAAAGCTCTTCGCCCAATAAAGGACGAAAAGCTTTGGCTTCAATCGCGGTACCACCTTTGTTTATGAGTATTAACTTACTCTACTCATACACTCATACTGGATAACGGTCTTCCCGGCTCCTCCTACTTTAGTTCAAAGGAGCTGCTTATTTCAGAGCGACCTTCCAAGTTTTCAACCCGAGGAAACTTCCAGCCTAGGCTTCCTTCTCTGTACGGGATCAAACCTGTACTCCTCTCTTACTAGCATTTACGTAACATTTAGTTTGCTATTATTGTATACAAAACCATTAGAAAAAGTCAATAAATATAAAGCACAACTTTTTATTACGTACATAATGTAGCTAGAGAGGAGGAAATTTTTATGGGTAAATATTATCGTTACCGTTTACCACCTTGGGCAAGGCAATGCATTTTTACATTTGAAAGATGTATCTTACCGATTATGATATACCAGCTCATTAGGACATTACTTTTTCCTTCTACACTTGATGTGTTTTTATCAGGTGCGTTAGTTGGTATTTTTATTGCCTTTTATTTGGAATGGATATAATTAGTGTTCACTCGATTGTTTAACATTGCCTGGAACATATATTACATCTCCAGCACTTAATGTATCACCAGCTTCTAATCCATTTAAACGTTCTAATTTACTTACTGAGACTTGATAATAATTAGCTATAGACTCTAACGTATCATCTTCTTGGACAAAACGCATACGCATTTGAACTGTGCCTTTCTCTTCATCTTCCCTGAAAAATTTAGACAAATAGCTAAGACCTTTTTTCGCTTTCGATTCTTTTTGTTCAACTTTTTCTTCAGCGTCATCTGCTTCTGCTATTGTATCTGTATCTGTGTCTGTGTCTGTGTCTCCATCATGATGATCATAATAATCATGATTGTCATCAGCATCAGCGTCGCCATCTGCTTCTTCTGGCATCGGTGAAACGTTTACTTCCTCTACACTAGATGTTGTGTCTTCATCGACTTTGTTATCCTTTTTATTAAAAAAATCATGAAGAGATTGACTCTCTTTCTTTTTCCAAAGATCTCTTCCTTTCTCTTCACCTTCATCTGCAGAAGCTTCTGGTTCATCGTTTGTCTCATCGTCATCATAATACTCTTCATGGTCATGGTTTTTATACTCATAATCAGGTTCGTGACCATGGTCACCATCATGTTCTTGCATAGTCGGAAATTCTTTCAATTCAAAATCAGAATCAGCCTCTTCTTCATCATAGCGCTCTTCTGCTACTTCAACCATTTCTGTACCGTCTAAACGAACATTAGAATAGACTTTTAATGTTTTAGATTCTGGTAATTCGTAATCGAAATAATCGATGACAACTTGAATGTGGTCATCTGTACGTATTCTATTGTGTGGAATCGTTATATCAATAGGGATAGGATATTGAAACTCCATAAACCCATTATCTAACGTGCGGACTTGTTGTACTGTATTAAAATCCTCATCATCTACAATGTACTGTGATTCTTGATCATAATTCGTTGTTTGATAGTCACCACGAACGACTAGGACGCCTCTAATTTGTACATAATTACTTTCATGAATGACCTTTACATCAGGATCGATCGCAATGCTGTAAAGGTCGTCGATTTCCTCCCCTCGTTTGAAATTGATATTTTCCCGAACTTCAAATTGGTATGGAACTTGTTCATAATTACTCAATCTAAATCCCCCTCTTATGGTCACTTTAATCCATTAGTAATTACTATATGTCTATTACGGGAGATACAGAACTATGTCCACTTTTATAAACATCTACTAAGTTCTGAGAAAATAAATAACCAGCCGAGATTCGTTTGAGTCCCGACTGGTTAGATAATTAAAATCCGATTATTTATACTGTTTAAATGCTTTATTCACTGCTTCAATTGTTTTTTCAATATCTTCATCTGTATGAACAGTTGATAAGAACATACCTTCAAACTGAGAAGGTGGTAAGAAAATACCTTCTTCAGCCATCACTTTATAATACTTAGCAAACCACTCTAGATCTGAAGTTTTTGCTGTTTCGAAATTGATAACATCTTCGTTTGTGAAGAAGAAACCTAACATAGATCCCGCACGGTTAACTTGTAATGGAACACCGTTTTCTTCTGCTGCCTTCTCAATACCTTCTACTAAACGGTCTGCTTTACGATTTATTTCATCATAAGAAGCTTCTGTTAACAGACTTAAAGTCGCATATCCAGCAGCCATCGCTAATGGGTTCCCTGATAATGTACCAGCTTGATAAATATCACCTGCTGGAGCAATCATCTCCATAATTTCGCGTTTACCACCGTAAGCACCTACTGGTAATCCGCCACCAATTACTTTGCCTAGACATGTTAAGTCAGGGGTTACATCAAAGTGACCTTGTGCGCAATTATAGCCTACTCTAAACCCAGTCATGACTTCATCAAATATGAGTAAGGAACCATTGTCGTTCGTAACATCACGTAAGAAACTTAAAAAGTCATTAACTGGTGGTACTACGCCCATGTTACCTGAAACAGGCTCAACAATAACAGCTGCAATATCATCACCATATTGTTCAAATGCATACTTTACACTTTCTTGATCGTTATATGGCACCGTAATTGTATTTTTTGCAATGGACTCAGGTACACCAGGGCTATCTGGTAAACCAAGCGTTGCTACACCAGATCCTGCTTTAATTAATAATGAGTCACCATGGCCATGGTAATTACCTTCAAATTTTAAAATCTTACTACGTTTCGTATAACCTCTGGCTAACCTTAAAGCACTCATCGTTGCTTCAGTACCGGAGTTAACCATACGGATCATTTCAATAGAAGGTACACGGTCGATCAGCAGTTTAGCTAACTTGTTTTCATACTCAACATTAGCTCCAAAGCTTGTCCCTTTCTTCATTACTTCCTGTAACGTTTCAAGTACTTGGTCATGTGCATGCCCTACAATTAATGGGCCCCAACTTAATACATAGTCGATATACTCATTTCCATCTACGTCTTTAATTTTTGAACCTTTACCTTCTTCCATATAAATAGGATCAACATCTACAGAGTTGAAAGCTCTTACTGGTGAGTTAACCCCACCTGGAAATAGGTCGACAGCTTCTGAAAATAGTTGTTGTGAACGATTAGTCATTGGAACGTCCTCCTTATTCTTTAATCCATTTCGCGATATCTTTTGCAAAGTAAGTTATAATTAAGTCTGCTCCAGCTCGTTTCATTGAAGTGACTTTTTCTAACACAATTTCTCTTTCATCTACCCAACCATTTTGTGCAGCTGCTTTAATTAAAGAATACTCACCACTTACATTATAAGCGACGATCGGTTGGTTATAACGGTCTTTCAATTCACGCATAATATCTAAATAACTTAAAGCTGGCTTTACGATTAAAAAGTCTGCACCTTGTTCAACATCCGACTCAGCTTCACGATGTGCTTCTAATCGGTTAGCTGGATCCATTTGGTATGTTTTACGATCACCAAATTGTGGTGTACTATGAGCAGCATCTCGAAACGGACCGTAAAATGCTGATGCATATTTAACAGCATAGGACATAATTGGGATGTTCTCAAATCCTGCTTGATCTAGTCCTTTACGAATTTCAATAACAAATCCATCCATCATATTAGATGGAGCGATCACATCTGCTCCTGCTTTCGCTTGTGACACAGCTGTTTCAACTAATAATGGTAATGTTTCATCGTTATCTACAAACTGATCTTTAATTACGCCACAATGTCCATGAGATGTATACTGACATAAGCACGTATCAGCTACGACAACTAAGTCTGGATACTGTTCTTTTACAATTCGTGTTGCCTTCTGTACGACACCTTCATCATTGTACGCCTCAGAACCGACGTCATCTTTCTCCTCTGGAACTCCAAATAAAATAATTGAACGAATCCCTAGATTAACAACTTCTTTAACTTCATCTAATAAAAAGTCCAATGATACTTGGTATACACCAGGCATTGAAGCCACTTCATTCTTTTGTCCTGGCTGTTCAAGAACGAAGATTGGGTAAATTAAATCTTCTGTATGTAATTTCGTTTCACGTACTAAATCTCTAAGTTGGTTGGATGTTCTTAATCGGCGATGCCGTGCAAATGGTAAATTTGACATGCTATTCCTCCTTAAAGTACTTTTCTACTTCTATAGCTAAAGCATCGAGTGTATAAGTTTCTGGGACAATTATTTGATTAAAACCGACTTTATGAGCATAATTAGCTGTCGTCTCTCCGATACAAAAGCAAGGTAAATGGACAGTTTTCTGAGCTAATGTTCCACCTAATGCAAAATACGCTTCAATCGATGAAGGTGATGTAAAAACTACAGCTGATAATCGTCTTGCAGTTAGGACTTCCATAATAGATTCTTCTTCATCTTGATTAGTTACCGAATCATAAACAGTAAGTGTTGAATAGCTTATATGATGCTTTGAAAATAAATCATCTAATACACTTCTGGACCGTGTTCCTTTAACTAAAAGCACATTATTTAATTGTTCTTCCTCTAACATTTGAATTCCCATGCGATCAGCGTCGTACACGTCTGGGACAAAATCAGCTACAAAACCAAACCCTTTTAACGTTTCAGCTGTTTTACTTCCAACAGTTGCAAGTTTTTTATGATGCAATACTTCTTTTGATATATTGTGCTGTTCTAGTAAGTTAAAGAAATATTTTATACCATTATGACTTGTGAAAATAATCCAATCAAATGAATGAAGTGAGTTAAGGGTACGCTCAGCATCTTGATCATCATACTGAGCGAACTTAATAAGTGGTACTCCTCTAACCGTTACTTGATCAAGGTCCAAATTAGTAAAGGGATTTAGTTGATCTAAGCTTCTTGAAAGCAGTATTTCCTTACTTTCATTCCCCATTATTGCCCTTCTAACTCCTCTTTCGCTTCTTCTACTAACTTTTTTGCACCTCTATTAATGAGTAATTCCGCAGCTTTTTCACCAGCTTCGATTGGATCTTTTGAACGTACTGTTTCTTTTAGTACGGTCTTTCCATCAGATGAAGACACTAAGGCTTGTAATACAACTTCATCTTCCTCTAGTACAGCGTAGCCAGCGATCGGTACTGAACAGCTACCTTCTAATAAACTTAAAAACTTACGCTCAGCTTGAACCGTTCTTGCCGTATACTCATTATTGATTTTATTAATAAGCTGTAATAAATCTTCATCATCTTCACGGCACTCTAACGCTAGCGCACCTTGTCCTACTGCTGGTAAACAGATCTCTGGGTCTAAAAACTCTGTAACTAGTTCTGTTGACCAACCCATACGTTTAAGTCCAGCTGCTGCTAAAATAATGGCATCAAAGTTCTCTTCTTTTAACTTACGTAGTCTAGTTTCAATATTTCCACGAATCCATTGAACTTGTAGGTCTGGACGATATGCTTGTAATTGTGCACCACGACGTAAACTACTCGTACCTATTAATGCGCCTTCTTTTAAGTCGTCTAACTTAACATGATCTTCAGAAATAAAAGCATCACGGTGGTCTTCACGTTCTGGCACACAACCAATCGTTAAGCCTTCAGGAACTTGTGATGGCATGTCTTTCATACTGTGTACAGCCATATCGATCTCATGGTTATACATCGCTTGTTCAATTTCTTTAACGAACAGGCCTTTTCCTCCAACTTTTGATAAAGTAACATCCAAGATTTGATCACCTTTAGTCACAATCTTCTTCACATCAAAACTGTACTCATCAGATACTTTGTTTAATTGATCAATAACCCACTGAGTTTGAGTTAAAGCTAAGTTACTTCTTCTTGAACCGATAATAATGTTACGCATATTTTGCCTCCTAGTTTAATCCATGAAAATTTGATAGCATTGATAAAATTAAATAATTACTAAATAGCACTAAAAAAGCTATAATATTTAGTCTTGCAACAGATTTGCCTACTAACTTTTTCGTTACTCTTATATATATAATGATAGAATAAATCCCAATCACGACAAATGATCCTACCGTTTTTGCGTCTAACCAATAAAATAAATCGTCAGTTGTATAAGCCCACAACAATCCAAACACTAGAGAAATTAAAAGAATCGGTGTGGCAAAGACGACGAGTAAAAATGATATCTTCTCTAGTTGCTCTAAATTGCCAATCCTCTTGACTAGTTGACGCCACCTTTTCTTCTTCAGCAAGTAAAACTGTATTAAATACAGGGTTGCAAATGCAAAAGAAAGTGTATAAAGCGTATAGGCAACAAATGCAAGCACAATATGAGCCACTAATATTTCACCCACGAAATTCCCTGTTAACTGTGATTGATCACTCGTTGCATAGCTCATTAAAAACATCATCATCACTAAAAAGCCAATGATATTAACAATGAAAACGACTAAATCCATTTTGTAGAAATAGTTAACAACAATTGATACTAATAATATTAACCATGCATAAAAATATAAACCTTCTAAAATGCTAAAAACAGGAATAAATCCATGTATGTAAATATTCGTAAAGAGAAGAACTGTCTGTAAAATCCAAACCAATAAAAGTAACCAGAAGGCTATCTTGTTCGCCTTCCGGTTACGTTCAACAAAGTCATAGAAATAAAAGGTTACACTTAAGCCATATAGTATTACTATTAATTCGTAAAGTTTAAACTGTTCGAATATCCCCATGAGAGAACCCCTCTCATTCACCTACTGCATTGCTCTAACTAAGCTTGCAATTGGTAGTGACTGATTAACTGATTCGTGACTTGGGTGCTTTTTACTCTGTTCTTCTAACTCTTGTTGTACTTCTGCTTCAATTCCAAACATTCGTACAAAAAGTTTCATCATATCATCTGCATGTTCCTCGCCAGCCATTTCTTTCGCTTGTAGAATCGGCTCTTTAAGCATTTGATTGACAATACTTTTCGTATGTTTATTAAGCACTTTTTTCTCTCTTGGTGTTAAATCTGGCATTTTGCGTTCAATTGATTCCATCGTATCTTGTTGAATTGTTAATGCTTTTTTACGTAATGCTGAAATAACTGGTACAACACCTAATGTTTTAATCCACTCATCAAAATCAGTCATTTCAACATTAATCATTTGATCGATTTCTGCAGCAGCTTGTTTCCGTTCTTCTAAGTTTTGATCAACTATTCCTTGTAAGTCATCAATATCATATAAGAACATACTATCTAATTGTTCTATAGCTGGATCTAAATTGCGTGGCACCGCAATATCAACCATAAATAATGGTTTACCATTACGCTTTTTAACAACAGACTTTAAATCACTTTGTTGTAAAATATAGTGGTCCGTCCCAACAGAAGTGATTACGATATCCGCTTCTTCTAACACTTCATTTAGCTCGTCCATTGACTTAGCTCTCCCAGAGAATTTAGAAGCTACTTCTTCAGCTTTCTCCACTGTTCGGTTAACAACTGTAATGTTATGAACGCCTGAGCCGTGTAAATTTTGTACAGCTAATTCACCCATTTTACCTGCGCCTAAAATGACGACATGTTGGTTTCTTAACTGGTCAAAGATTGTTTTAGCTAATTCTACTGCTGCATAACTAATTGATACAGCATTTTCACCGATTTCTGTTTCTTTATGTGCACGTTTAGCTGTTGTAATAGCTTGTTTAAACAACTGATTAAACATTAAACCTGATGCACCATCATTTTGGGCCTTGTTAAAGGAATCTTTAACTTGTCCTAAAATTTGAGTCTCACCTAATACCATCGAGTCTAACCCAGCAGCAACATTAAATAGATGTTTTATTGCTTCTTTCTCTTCTTTTAATTCAATGAAATTAGCAACATAGTCAACATCCATTGAGAACCAATCAGCTAAAAATTTCTTTACATAATAACGACCAGTATGTAACTGGTCAGATACGACATATAATTCTGTACGATTACAAGTAGAGACGATCACATTTTCTAAAATGCTCTTCTCTTCATTTAATCTTGTCATCGCTTCGCTTATTTGGTCTTCAGAGAAAGTTAACTTCTCCCTTATTTCTACTGGGGCTGTTCGATAATTAATTGTAACTACAACAAAATTCATGCCAATTCACCCCTTGCATCGCTCGAACTAATCTAATTATTATTATAACAAGAAAAAATAGTACAAAACCTTTATTTGAATGAACAAATTATGAAAATTTATGATAAGATTTATTTAGAATAATTATTAATAACTATATGTAGACTATCATATCGGTATCGAACCATCAAGAATTTTGTCTATAGAGGAGACTATTTTATTATGAAGCAACCTAAAAGCTTTCTTGCCATTATACTTATTGGTTTTGGTATTTACTTTTTAATTCAACAATATCATATACCTTTTATATCTCAATTTAATACTTGGCCTAGCATATTAGTTATTATCGGCACGGCTTTCATATTTAATGCTTACGGAAATAGACAGTATGATAATATCGTACCAGGTGTGATCCTATTTGGGTTAGGTATTCATTTCCATGCTTTAAATTATAGCGCAAGCTGGATTGACCATTGGGGCATGTATACTTTAATAATTGGTATAGCATTTATATTACGTGCGCAAAAAACGAGCCAAGGGACAGTGATTGGTATTGTATTAATTATTTTATCGTTTATTGCCCTTACTTCATTTGCAATGCCAACATGGTTCGGCTGGTTTGATTACATGTTTAACATGATTGAGCAATTTTGGCCGATTTTACTCATTATTTTTGGTCTAATTTTATTATTTAAAAAATAATTCTTTTTTAGTATGAAACTTTAGTTCATAAATTATCCAACTAACAAAGAAACAATTTATAAGACTTTTCTATTCATTAATTGAAGCGTAAAAACAACAACAACCATCAATAAGATAGTAAATACAAACGGTAAGCCAAACAATTGTGATATAAACCCAGATGAACTAGACCCTGTAATCACACCAACTGAGAAAAACGCGTAAAAAACGCCATATGCCTTTCCACGGTTTAATTCATCAGTAGCATTAGCGACCATTTGGTTCATTGATGGGAATATAAAAGCAAAACCAATCCCATAAACAACCATTGCTCCAATTGCCAATACTATATTCGTCGCTAAACTTAGTAAAAGCATTGAGCTAGCAATCGTAATTAGACCGGCTATAGATAGACTTCTTGGTAAAAATCGTTTATAAACTCTATTTAAACTTGTTATAAAAAAGATTAACGCGGTAACTCCATACAAACTAAGTAACAAACCTGTTGCAGTTGATGTATATCCCATACCTTCAATGATAATAGGTAAAGCAAATGCTAAAGTACCGTTACTAACCATTAAGCTAAAAGCAATTAAGCAGGCTTGTAATAATTTATTATTTTTTAACAAAGGTATAAAAGTTGCTACTGATATCTTCCCGCGCTCACTATGAGTGATCGATTCAGGTATTAATTTAACACCGAATAAAGCACTAAAAAGAAATAATAAAGCTACAAAAATAAATACATATTCAATTCGCCCAGCAGCTGCAAGACCACCACCTAATGCAGGGCCTAATATCGCTGCAATACCTATTGCAGCACCTGCAAACGCCATTGAATTTTCATCTTCAGTTTGCTTAGAGCGATCTCCAATTAATGCGAATGCTCCAGGTACTAAAACTCCACCAGCAATACCATGCAGAAAACGAATGATCAGCAATTGTTCTCCTGTTTGTACTAATGGATAAAATAGCAAAATGATACTAACTAAAACCATCCCTATGATTAGTACACGTTTTCTTCCGACACGATCTACAAAATGTCCACCTACTATATTACCTATTACATTAGATAATGAATAAATAGCCACTATAAGCCCTGTAAGCACCTCACTAGCACCTAAACTTAAGGCATATGGGGTAATGATGGGTAATTGAATAAAAGTATCTATAAAGGCAACAACGATTATAAAATAAATATATTTAACCATATGAGCAGCACTCCGGAATTTTATTCAAAAGCTAATAACTACATTATAAAACAAATAACAACAATTATCGTGACTTTCATAAAACATATTGTCTACTTAAGCTTATGACTAGGACAATATCATTGTAGTTGTAACAAGCACCTCCAGTATATGAAATAAAAAAAGGTGCTGAATTAAATCAGCACCTCTTTTAACCAGGTTATAGAAAACCTTTAATCTTTCCCCATACTTGATCTTTTCCTTCTCCCGTTTCCGCTGAGAATGGCATAACAACATCTTCTGGTTCAAGTTCTAAATCATCTTCTATCACTTTGAGATGTTTTTGGCGTTTAGACTTTGAGATTTTATCCAACTTAGTTGCAACTACAATAACCGGTAAATCATAATACTTTAAAAAGTCATACATGATTAAGTCATCTTCTGTTGGAGGGTGACGCATATCAATTAATAGAACAGCAGCTTTTAACGGCTCTCTAGTCGTAAAATACTCTTCCATCATACGTCCCCAAGCTTCTCGTTCCCTTTTAGAAACTTTAGCGTATCCGTAACCTGGTACATCAACAAAATAAAAAGATTCATTAATTAAATAAAAGTTTAACGTCTGGGTTTTTCCAGGCTTAGATGACGTACGAGCTAAACTTTTACGTTGAATCATTTTATTAATAAACGATGATTTACCAACATTAGAACGACCAGATAATGCAATTTCTGATAGATGATCTTCAGGATACTGGGCTTTACTTACTGCACTCATAACGATTTCAGCTTGATTTACTTTCATATTACTTACTCCTTTGGTAAAAGAGCGTGATCTAACACTTCATCTAAATGTTTTACTTGGACGAAAGTTAAACCATCACGCACACTTTCAGGGATATCTTCTAAATCTTTTTCATTTTCAGCTGGCATAAGGATCTTCGTTAGCCCAGCTCGGTGTGCGCTTAATGATTTTTCTTTCAACCCACCAATAGGTAACACACGACCCCTTAGCGTAATTTCACCTGTCATACCTACTTCTTTACGAACTGGACGATTAGTAAATGCCGAAACTAAAGCTGTAGCAATCGTAATACCAGCAGAAGGTCCATCTTTCGGTGTAGCACCTTCTGGAATGTGAATATGAACATCATACTTTTCATAAAAGTCATGTTCAAGTTCAAACTCTTCTGCTCTAGCACGTACGTAACTAAAGGCTGCTTGGGCAGATTCCTTCATTACATCGCCGAGTTTTCCTGTTAACGTCAGTTTTCCTGTACCTTGTACAATAGAAACTTCAATAGCTAGTGTGTCGCCACCTGCTTGTGTATACGCCAATCCAGTAGCCGCACCAATTTGGTGTTCAGCCTCAGCTTGTCCATAACGGAACTTAGGTTTACCTAAAAGTTCTTCTAATTGTTTCTCAGTAATGACAACTCGTTTTTTCTCACCTGACACAATAAGTTTTGCAGCTTTTCGACAGACAGAAGCAATCTCTCTTTCTAAACTACGAACACCTGCTTCTCTCGTATACATACGGATCAGTTTAAGGATCGCTTCGTCACGAAACTGCACTTTTGATTTCGTTAAGCCATTTTCTTTAATTTGCTTCGGAATTAAATGTTGCTTAGAAATATGAAGCTTCTCTAACTCGGTATAACCGGCAATAGTAATAACTTCCATACGGTCTAATAATGGACCTGGAATAGTTGCTAAATTATTAGCTGTTGCAACGAACATTACTTTTGATAAGTCATAAGGTTCTTCAACAAAATGATCACTAAATGAGTGATTTTGCTCAGGGTCTAAGACTTCTAACATAGCTGAAGATGGATCTCCACGGAAATCACTTGCCATCTTATCAATTTCGTCTAATAAGAAAACAGGGTTAACGGTTTCTGCTGTTTTCATCCCTTGAATAATTCTACCGGGCATAGCGCCTACATAAGTTCTACGATGGCCTCTAATTTCAGCTTCATCTCTCACACCACCTAACGAAGCACGTACAAAGTTACGCCCAACTGAACGAGCAATTGACTTAGCTAATGATGTTTTACCAACACCTGGAGGACCAACTAAACATAAGATAGGCCCATTAACAGATTCAGTTAGCTGTTGTACCGCTAAATACTCTAACACTCGTTCCTTCACTCGATCTAAACCGTAATGATCTTCATCTAACACACCTTGAGCACGATTTACATCTAAGTTATCTTCTGTTTCGTCTGTCCATGGTAAAGCAACTAACCATTCAATATAATTTCGAATAACAGAACTTTCAGCAGAGCTTTGTGGAACTTTTTCATAACGGTTTAACTCTTTATAAGCCACTTCTTCAATTCGTTCTGGCATACTGGCTTCAGCAATTTTTGTTTTTAATTGTTCAACCTCACCAGTTTTTCCATCTTGATCGCCTAGCTCTTTTTGAATGGCTTTTAACTGTTCACGCAAGTAATATTCCTTTTGAGTACGTTCCATCGACTTCTTTACACGTTGGCCGATCTTCTTTTCCATCGAAAGGACTTCTTTTTCGTTTTGAATCATTTGAAGTAATTGTTCTAAACGATCTGGCACGTACGGTGTTTCTAAAATTTGTTGTTTCTGTTGGACTTTTAGTGATAAATGAGAAGTTACGATATCAGCTAAACGACTTGATTCAGTAATATCTTTAACTGTTTCATACGTTTCTCGTTTCGTCTTTTTAGACACTTTTGTATACTCATCAAATTGGTTTACTAATGTACGCATTAAGGCCTGCTCTTCAACACCATCACCGTGCTCATCTTCAACTGTTTTATATGTAACAGTAAAATATGGCTCAAGCTGTTCAAACGATTCTATTTCAGCTCGATCTAAACCTTCAACTAATATACGGTTCGTGCCATTTGGGAGCTTGACCATTTGTTTAATATAAACAATAGTTCCAAATTGATAAATATCTTCTTCTTTTGGTTCATTTAACGACGAATCTCGTTGTGCTGCCAATAACAATTTATGGTCTTGCACCATGGCTTGTTCAAGCGCTTTAACTGAGTGTTCTCGTCCTACATCTAAATGTTGAACCATTGACGGGTATATAATAACCCCTCTTAATGGTAATAACGGGATTGCTTGACTGATGTCATTGTTCAATTTAAGTCACACCTCCAACTACGGTTACAACTCATCTTCCTACATTGCTTATGTTTATTATATACATTTCATTTTAATCTATTTTGTTTATGAAATAAAATGTAGTAACTTCTTTCTCAAAAAGCAACCAATTTTATCCATGAAAAGAATACAAAATAAAAAGGTACTCTCACTTCGAAGAGGAGAGTACCCTCTAAAACACTTTAACTAATGTTATGCACTTTCTTTTGGACTTTCTTTATTTTGATCAACTACAGACCCATCTTCCATCACAAGTGTCGGTTTACCTTTTTCTAATTCAACCGTGTCTTTTGTGATAATACATTTCTCAATATCATCTCTAGATGGTAATTCGAACATTACATCAAGCATGATACCTTCAATAATTGAACGCAAACCTCTTGCTCCTGTATTACGCTCAATGGCTTTATTCGCAATTGCTCGAAGTGCTTCATCTTGTAGTTCTAACTCAACGCCATCAATATCAAACAACTTCTCATATTGCTTAGATAATGCATTTTTAGGCTTCGTTAAAATTTCAACTAATGCATCTTCATCTAACGGTGTTAGGCTACCAATTACCGGTAGACGACCGATAAACTCTGGAATTAGTCCGTAACGTAATAAGTCTTCTGGTAACACTTTTGTTAACAGTTCAGATTCTTCTAACTGTTCACCAGTGGATTCAGAACCGAAACCAATTACACGTTCACCTAGACGACGCTTAACAACTTGATCGATCCCGTCAAATGCACCACCAACGATAAATAAAATGTTAGTCGTGTCAATTTGAATAAATTCTTGATGAGGATGCTTTCTTCCACCTTGTGGCGGTACGCTTGCTTGTGTACCTTCAAGAATTTTCAATAGTGCTTGTTGTACACCTTCACCTGAAACGTCACGTGTAATGGACGGATTTTCAGATTTACGAGCAACTTTATCAATTTCATCAATATAAATAATACCTTTTTCTGCCTTTTCAACATCGTAATCAGCAGATTGAATTAGTTTTAATAAGATATTTTCAACATCTTCACCAACGTAACCCGCTTCTGTTAATGATGTAGCATCTGCAATTGCAAATGGTACATTTAAAATACGCGCTAACGTTTGTGCTAGTAATGTTTTACCGCTACCTGTTGGTCCTAAAAGAAGGATATTACTTTTTGAGACCTCAACATCATCATTTTTTACATTAGAATTAATACGTTTATAGTGGTTATAAACTGCGACAGATAATGACTTTTTCGCCTCTTCTTGACCAATAACATAATCATCTAAAATGTCACAGATCTCTTTTGGCTTTGGCACTTCTTTAAAGTCTTCCTGTTCTACAGTACCTAATTCTTCTTCTACAATTTCTGTGCATAAATCGATACATTCATCACATATATAAACGCCAGGCCCTGCAACTAATTTGCGAACTTGGTCTTGGGTCTTTCCACAAAATGAGCATTTTAACTGCCCTTTTTCATCACTTAATTTAAACATACATTCACCCCATAATGATCTATATTTAACCACTACGAATTATCATTAATTTTAATAAAAAAGCATGGTCTTAAACAGGTAATTTTTGATCTTATTTCTTAAGCTTTAACCTTCACATTCTCCATTATGTACTTCTAAATCAATTAAGTCAAAAGAAAAACTTATTCATATTATATGTGCAAAAAAACTATTTGTTCGAATAATTTTATCATTGATTGGTCAATATTACTATAGCCTATGTTCGAAATTGCCAAAACATTAATTATAGTGCAAAACAAGGCACGTAAAATTACGCGCCTTGCTTATACACTTGTGAAATTATACAGTTTTAGCGTTTTCTACTAAGAAATCAATTGCTTTCTTAAGCTTTAAGTCTTCATTTAATGCGTCAGTGTTGCCACCTAACATTTGCTTTAACTGCTCAGCATCAGTTTGGTACATAGCAGCCATTTCTTGAAGCTGATCTTCTACATCTTGTTCTGTTACCTCTAACCCTTCTTGAGCAGAGATCGCTTCAAGCGTTAAGTTAGTACGAACACGCTTTCCAGCATCTTCTTTCATTTGCTCTTTAAGGTCATCTTCACTTTGACCAGAGAATTGGTAGTACATATCTAATGTCATACCTTGCATTTGTAGACGTTGTTCGAACTCTTGAAGCATACGATCTAGCTCAGAATCAACCATTGCATCTGGAACATCGATCGTTGCGTTTTCAGAAGCTTTCTCTACTAGAGTTTCACGCTTCTGATTATCAGCTTCTGTTTCTTTTTGCTCTTGTAGGCGCTCTTTTGTTTTAGTTTTTAGTTCTTCTAAAGTTTCTACTTCTTCATCTACATCTTTAGCGAACTCATCGTCCAATTCAGGTACTTCTTTAGCTTTTACTTCATGGATTTTTACTTTGAAAGTCGTTTCTTTACCAGCTAATTCTTCTGCATGGTAATCTTCTGGGAAAGTCACACTTACTTCTGTGTCTTCTCCAGCAGTCTTACCTACTAATTGCTCTTCAAATCCAGGGATAAATGAACCTGAACCTACTTCTAATGTATGGTTTTCAGCAGATCCACCTTCAAATGCTTCACCGTCTAAGAAACCTTCAAAGTCAATAACAACTGTGTCGCCGTTTTCAACTTTGCCTTCTTCTTTTACAACTAGTTCAGCTTGCTTTTCTTGTTGAGTTTTTAACTCTTCTTCAACTTCTTCTTCTGTAACAGTTGCTTCTTGTTCTTCCACTTCTAGACCTTTATACTCGCCTAACTCTACTTCAGGCTTAACTGTTACAGTAGCTTTGAAGATTAGCGGCTGTCCTTTTTCGATTTGTTCAACATCTACTTCTGGACGGTCTACTGGTGTAATACCTGCTTCTTCAACAGCTTTCATATATGCATCAGGTAATACGATATCTACCGCATCTTGATATAGAGATTCTACACCGAAACGCTGTTCGAACATTGGACGAGGTACTTTACCTTTACGGAAACCAGGTATTTGTACATCTTTAACAACTTTTTTAAAGGCTTGGTCAAGGGCTTGATCAAACTCAGAAGCATCAACTTCTACAGTAAGAACACCTTCATTACCTTCTTTCTTTTCCCATTTTGCTGACATAATTCTTCCCTCCAACATCTATTCATACTAATTATTGTCGTATGTTTTCATGCATATTTGCGCTCATGCATAATGCAACCACTATATTATAACATAGAAATTCCGACGTTCAATACTCATGAAATAGTAAATTTAGTCCTCCACTTGAGAAAAATATATTTTCTCTAAACGTTCGATTTCTTCCATCCATTTTTGTTGTTCTTTTGAAGCTTCTTCAGTTAAGTTAGTATCTTCATTCAAGTGTAAATACTTCTGGGCAAGCATTAAAACAGCTTCACCTAAGTTTTGAACGCTTTGACGGTCTGATTGTGGTTCAAAGGGATACTTAATATAAAGGTAACGATATAAAATTTGTTTTACGAACTCATACAATGTTGGATCACCTTGTTCCACATTTTCAAGGTAATCTAAAACGCTCTGTGCAAAGTATGTATCCAAAATATCGTTTAATTGAGCTGGAATGACATAGTCCGAGTGATCAAATTTCTCAACTTCGATTTTTTGATCGATTTCACAATCCATTAACCATTGGATGATACCTGTTTTAATAACAGGGTTCAACCTTGCATCACTTAAATACGGCTTTATAGCATCTAAATGAGGTTCTACGTCATGCTTTCTATGCATCGATAATAATTTCCACTGTTCTTGAAAATTGCCGTTCTCTAGGGAATCGAGAAAGTGATTCATATGTGTTTCTGCTTCTTGTTGCGTAGCAGAATCTCGCATATCTTTACTAACATCATAAAGTTGTTTAAAAGCTTCCTCATACTCATATGGTATAGTCTCATTTTCAAAAATCTCATCTAATAATTCAATCAGTTCTGTATACTGACTCGTTTGGAAAAGAATTGTTAAATAAATATGTAGATACTTATAATAATGGTCATCATCCTCTTTCATTAGACGACGACATAAACTAATCGCTTCATCATATCTTGCTAACTCAACAAAGCAGATAACTTTTGCTGTTAAAATATCATTCGAAGCTTCTTTAAAATCTTCTAACTTTTTAATATGTAATAAGGCTTCCTCATAATATTTCTGTTGAATAGCATCAAAAGTTTTCTGTTCCAGCTCTTTCCTCCAACCTGGAAACATCACAACATCTTGACGCTCAGTACTCATGTTCTCACCTCCTTATTCAATTCTACTATATAATCTACCCTTAATAAGACATAAAAAAACACATAAATAAGGGATAACTTAATTGTAACAAAATAATGACCAAAAATATGGCTTCTCCTCAAACTTTAATAAATATTAAAGAGCACCGTAGAGAAAAGACTGAAGTCATTGTTCTACGTGCTCTAAAGCGTTAGTTATAAATTAAAACGGGAAATCACGATATTCTTCTTGTATAGACACCCATTTAGTGATTGTGAATTCTTCAACAATCCATGGGTTCCCAAACTTCCCGACACCACTTTCTTTCGTTCCGCCAAATGGAATGGTTGGGTTGTCATTTACTGTTTGGTCATTAATATGTGTCATACCACTTTCAACTTTAAGTGCTAGTTGCTCCCCTTTTTCTAAGTCTTGAGTAAAGATCGATGAACTTAAACCATATGGTGTATCGTTTGCCATCTCAATTGCTTCATCATCAGTAGTTGCTTTTATAATCGTTGCAATCGGAGCAAACAACTCGGTTTGTGCTAACTCACTGTCATTTTTAACATCCGTAAAGACATATGGCGTTAATAAGTTTCCTTCTCTTTTACCTTCTAATACTAAGTTCGCTCCTTCTTTTTTGGCTGTTTCAATAATTTCAAGGGCGTCGTTAACTTGGTCCTCATTAATTAACGGACCGACAATGACACCTTCTTCTGTCGGATCACCTGAAGGTATCTCTTTAACTCGCTCGACAAATTGATCAATAAATGAATCATAGAGCTTTTCATGTACGATTATTCGGTTTATAATCATACAAATTTGTCCTTGATGAATAAACTTACCAAAAATAGCTGCATCAACAGCTCGGTCGAGATCAGCGTCTTCAAGTACAATAAATGGATTGTTTCCTCCAAGTTCTAAAGCAACACGCTTCAACATAGCGCCTGCCTTTTCAGCGATGTGTTTCCCAACAGGTGTTGAACCAGTGAAACTTATTAAAGGAGAATGTGGTGTTTCGATCATATAATCTCCAATCTCATCAAGGTCTGTTAAAATACAATTAAACACCCCTTTAGGTAGTCCAGCATGTTCGAAAGCTTTAGCCAAAATGGACCCACCCGTTAATGCCGTTTGATTATCTGGCTTATGAACAACAGCATTTCCTAAAGCAATCGCTGGTGCAATTGTTCGCATCGATAAGTTCATTGGAAAGTTGAACGGAGATATAGATGTAATAACCCCTAGTGGTAATCGATGGACTTTATTAACTTTACCTTCAACCGCAGCTCCTTTTTCATCCACACGGTTAAGCTCATCTGGCATATTAGTGGCTTCTTCAACTAAAGCGATCGTCAGGTCGACTTCAACACTAGCTTTAATCAAACTACCACCTGTTTCTCGAGCAATAATTTGGACAATTTCATCCCGGTGTTGATCTAAATAAGAACTCACTTTTTCTAAAATGCTTTTACGCTCTTCTGCAGTCGATTGAGCCCATTCTTTTTGTGCTTGTTTAGCCTTAACATATGCATCTTCTAACTGTTGCTTAGTCGCCAACGGAATAGTATTAATAACCGATTGATCGTAAGGGTTCTGATTTTCATAATTACGACCACTTTCACCTTCAACCCATTCACCGTTAATATAGCTTTTATTGAAATTCTCAAACTGTTCCATTAAAACTCCCCTTTCAATCATACCTAATACATAGAATGAACTAATAAGAGAGTTCCTATTCCTATTTAATCTTTGAATAATGATTGAGAACAGAATCTACTGATGAACCATACATTTCCCCGAAAATATTTAAATGAACGAGTAAATAATATAACTGATATAAAGGTTTAACATCGTCAAAATAATCTTCTATAACACCTATATTTTTGTACCCTTCGTAAAAAGCCTCAGAGAAACCGCCGAATAAATATGTAAAAGCTAATTCAAAATGTCGATCACCATACAAAAACGAAGGGTCTACTAAATAAGGCACCCCTTCTTTGTTATATAGCCAATTTCCACTCCATAAATCACCATGCAAATATGAGGCAGTAACATTTTTAGGTAAAACCTCTTCACATCGATCGATAACATCCCATAACTGGCTTTGTCTTTTTCCTTTTATGCTTCCTCGTGCTACGCCAATATCATATTGAGCTTTTAAGCGACAAGAACTGTAATACTCAGGCCAATTTGCATAAAGGCCATTCGGTTGTTCTAACGTTCCGATATAAGTGACGTGTTCATAACCATGTTTAGATGAATAAGAATTATGTAACATGGCCACTTTCTCACCTAAAATATCCTCTTGTGAACTCTGTCCTTGTTCGATCCATTCTAACAGCATATGAGATTCATTAGGTTTGTCACTATAAGAATAAACTTGAGGAACATTAATTGTATTCGTATTTTTAATATTTTGAAGCCCTTCAGCTTCTAACTCAAAAAATCTTTCTGGCGATTGGTCGTTTAACTTAATAAAGTACTCATTCTCATTAGTTTGAATATAAAAGCTATCGTTAATGTCACCACCTGATACACTTTTAATTTCAATAACACCAGAGTAATCACCAAAGTCTATTAATGATTGTTCAATGATATTTTTCATACGATACCTCCAAAAGCACTTCTTATAAAAAGAAATACCAATCGTGATGTTAACCATCTCGACTGGTATTTCTCATTAACAATTATTGAATACGGCGAACGTGACCGTTAAAGTTTTGATCCCAGTAACCAGATGTCATATTAGCGACAGCTACACCTGTTGAGTTTTGTGCACCTAAGAACTGACCGTTACCTAAATAAATTCCAATATGTCCATCTTGTTTATACGTATCAAAAAAGACCAGGTCTCCTCTTTGCATTTCACTTGGTGATACTCTTGTACCTACATGAACGAAGTCATCAGTACTACGCCCTTGCACATTGAGTCCACCTTGACTGAACGCCCATGTTAAGAAACCAGAACAGTCAAAACCTGAAGGAGAAGTACCACCCCAAACATAAGGTGTTCCTGTTTGTGTCATACCCGCTTCAATTACACTTTCCATACTTCCGTTCCCGCTAACATTGGACGAAGACGAGGACTGAACTGAATTACTTACGTTTCCACCATTATTCGAGTTACTACTAGAACTATTACTAGAAGCTAGAGTTACTGTTTCAGCTTCCGAACGCTCAATATCTTGTCTAACCTCTTCTTGTAAAGAAGCCAACTCTCTGTCTTGAACTTCTAATTCTTCTTGTAAAGCGACTAACTCTTGTTGTTTATCTTGTAATTCATCTTGTTTCTGTTCACTAGAATCTTTTTGGTCCTCTAGCAATTCATTCATTCCAACTAGTTCTTGTTCCATTGCTTCTAATTCATCCACTTGATCTAATAAAGTCTGCTGCTTGCTTTCGACTTCATTTTTATCAGATACTTGCTGATCGACTAAATCTTTATCAGAATCCATAATTTTGTTTACGGTAGTTACACGACTAACAAAATCACCAAAATTACTAGCACCTAGTATGACATCAATATAATTTACATTACCACCGTTTCTTTGTAACGTCGATAACCTTTCACTTAACACTTCTTGGCGTATATCAATTCTCTCTTGAATTATTTCAATTTCATTTTCTAAGTAATCTGCTTCTTCTTGTGTTTCATCTATTTGTTGTTCTGTTTCTTCTAGCTTTGCCTCATTTTGTTCTCTTGCTTCATTAATGCGATCAATCTCTTGATTTAACTCTTCTAATTCAGTTAAAACTTCGGCTAGCTCTGCTTCAGCTTCAGACAACTCTTCACTTAACTCTGAGCGTTCATCTGATAAATCTGATTCTCGATCCCTTAGTTCATCAGTATCGGCATATGTAGTTGCTGCAAAAGTTAAACTCAAGACAAGAGTTAAAACTATTGAATAGGTAATTTTATTCACGATCGCTTCCCCCAAATACTAATCTATTAAATCTCTTTTTTTGATTATAACATACATATCTTTTCAAATAGATAATAGAGTTATTACAATTATATTTCATTTTATCATATATAAAGTATCATTTTGTCGATATTCCTCTATTTATTACTAATGTATTCTAGTCTATTTTACATGTATGGTGGCTCACCTAATAAGACTTAATGCACGTAACCATTTTATCATCTCACAATTAAAAATCCATGACATATGTTGATAAGAAGAATGGAAATATAAGGAGGATACGTGATGAAACACAGGCCTTATAACTGTTTTATTTATTCACCTGAGTTCACTGTTGAACAGCGACAAGAATTCCCTGAAATCGATCCATCAAAATTTAAAGAATCAGCTGAGGCTTTTAGTCAATTAATGGCGGACGGAAGCTTAATGCTTGATGAACTGTCACAATCTGATGAATTAGCATTTGAAGTGATGGAAGCAGCTCAAGTCAATGACATTAATCGTGTACAGGAATTGCTTCAAGCAACAGGTGTAACTCATGATCTGGATGTAGAGTTTACACCAAGTGGTATAACACTTAGGATGAGGACTAGTGCCAATGCTGGCAATTGCTGTGTACTGACGATGTTACTAAAGTGGTAACTAACATTATAAATCAATTAAAAAACGACCTTAATTGGTCGTTTTTTTGTTAGTGTCACCATGCTATGGATTAATGAAAAGGAATAAAGTACCTTGTCCTTGGCTTTAATTTAATTTCATCTTCATAGGTGCCTTCATCGTTTGACCAATTTAGATAAAATGTATATTCTTCTTCATGACTTGCTGCGCCAGCTCTTGTTAAGAATTCCCTCGAAGAACCACCACTGAAAACACTACTGAAACCACTACTGAACTCATGATTTAATTCTCGCGTATTGTTGAATGAACCACCCCTAACGAGCTTAGCTTCATGAAGCGTAACATCCCCTTCTCCCCTCCAAAAGATTGTTACTTCCCAAGTATCTTTTGAACCATAAGTATATTCGTAATGAACAACCCATCCTTCATTGCTTTCACCGACCCAGATCTCTGGCTCATTTATGGAATGATAAACCCAATAAATTAATAACAATACAATTACAATACTAACGATTATGATTGTATACTTCTTTTGAATAATTAAAACCACCTTCCATACTCAAAATTAATATAAAAAAATGCTTCAAACCTTATTAGGTCTGAAGCATCTAGTGTATGTAATTAATCATACTATGTTATATAAATGGCGTCCAGGGGCAGACCTAAAAACCAAGCTCTAAGCATTGATATAAAGTAATTTAACAGTACTTAATGAATTGCTATTAATTCCGTAATATCCGTCATTTCCTATTTTGGTCAAGTAGTTCAATAATTTCTGTATATCTATTTAATCTTTCGGCAAACTACTTATATAATATTTAATAATGGAGTGAATAAATTGAATAACGGAAACCAAAACATCAACAATAGTAATCAAGGAAGTTTACTTAACGCTAACAATAGAAATTACCCTCTATTCGGTATAGCCATATCAGGAATATTGTTAACAACTGTTTACACAGCTGTTTTAGCATCTCAATTAATGGCAACTAAAAATAAAGTTAATTATCTATATTACAATGAGAAATTTAGAAATAAATAAATGATCAATACCTTAGTATCATTCCTTATCTATAGCACATAAAAGGAAGGTCGTGGGTTTTTTTATGCTTATAAATTCCCAGTAATAATTTTTTCCACTTTTTGTTTTCCTTCTTCATTCAATTTCATAAATAGAGATTCCACCATCAGTATCTTTACATAGTTGATTTAATGCTCTATTAAGGTGTTCTCTCCATTCGCTATTTTCAGTTGTAAAATTTAAAACAAAAGTGGATTAACTCATTTAATTCAACCCTTTCTTTTGCTTTATCCGTCTGTTATACATCATGCTCGTTATATGGATCACCTTATGTCGTTTTTAACTCTACAATATGCTTTCCAATCAAAGTTCTAAAAGGATTGTTAAAATGGACAACCGTACAATGCAATCTTTTAAGAAGTTGTTCATGAAGATGCCTAGTAACCTAAACCAATTAGTATTTTATAGTGGATCGTCTAAGTACAAAGTTATTAGCAACACCAGTGCAAACAAAACACTTCATAAGCTATTAGATGAAATTGGTGCAAATCGTATTTCAGTTCATGGTTTAAGGCATACTCATGCTAGTGTCTTACTTTATGAAGGCATTTCAGTGTATTATGTATCTGAACGCTTAGGACATTCTACAATTGAAACTACTATGAACCACTATGCACACTTGATAAAAGAATTATGTGAGAAAGATGAACAACAAACTATTCAAGTTTTTGAATCTATTTAGGTGTAAAAGATGTGTAAAAAAAATTATTTTTTCACCTTATTCTAACGTATTCTTGTCTGTTCGGTTTTACATAAAAAAATACTTCAAAACCTTATGTAGCAAGGATTGAAGTATCTTAGTGTATGTAATCAAATTACGCTATCTTATAAAAATGGCGTCCCGGGCAGGATTCGAACCTGCGACCGACAGCTTAGAAGGCTGTTGCTCTATCCTGCTGAGCTACCGGGACCTCTCAAAAAGTTGACTTATGTATTAAATGGAGCGGGTGATGGGAATCGAACCCACAACATCAGCTTGGAAGGCTGAGGTTTTACCATTAAACTACACCCGCATAATGAACGGTGACTTGCAACAATGTTTAATTCCTCTGTTGCGGACAAAGATTATTATATAAAAGAACGACCTCTAATGTCAACACACAACCTATAAAAATTTAAAGTTTAAGTTTCAGGTAGGGACTTGGCCCTAACCTGAAACTTTTTCTGAGAGTACTTTAACCATGTCGTTCAATGCCATTCGACGATGACTAATTTCATTTTTCACTGTCGACCCTAATTCAGATAATGTTTGATCATATCCATCTGGTTGGAAAATCGGGTCATAACCAAAGCCTTTAATGCCACGTCGCTCGTTTGTGATCTTTCCATGGCATTTACCTTTCGTCGTTAGTACTTCTTCTCCCGGTTCTGCATATGCCATAACACAGACGAAAGCGGCACTTCGATCGTCCGCATTTTTTTCATCTAACTTTGTAAGTACTTTTTCAATGTTCGCATCATCGCTTTTTTCTTCACCTGCATAGCGAGCTGAGTATACTCCAGGCTCTCCATTTAAAGCATCAACTTCTAAACCTGAGTCATCTGCTATGACGGCCAAGTTATGTCTTTTAGCATAAGTTTTGGCTTTTAAGACGGCATTCTCTTCGAAAGTTACACCCGTTTCTTCTACATCTTCCATGTTTGTCACATGATCTTGAAGGCTTTCAATTTCAACCGATAAACCTGATAAAATTTGTTCGAACTCTTTTATTTTACCTTTATTAGTCGTTGCAACATAAATTGTTTTCATCGAAATTCCCCTAACTATGAATTGAATTAGCTGCTTCACCTAATGCATCTTTTTGTATGTCTATAATTTGCTTAAGTCCACTTGTACCTAATTGAAGCATTTCATTTAACTGGCTTGGCGTGAATGTCGCTTCTTCTCCTGTACCTTGTAGTTCAACAAATTCACCTTGACCTGTCATAACCATGTTTAAGTCTACATTAGCCTTTGAATCTTCGTCATAACATAGATCCAATATTGCTTCAGACTCTGGTGTTATACCGACAGAAGTTGCTGCTAAAAAGTTGGTAATTGGCATTTCTTTAATTAGCTCATCTTCTAATAATTTAACACATGCCAATGTTGTTGCAACAAAGGCTCCTGTAATAGCAGCAGTTCTTGTTCCACCGTCTGCTTGGATCACGTCACAGTCTACCCAAATTGTACGCTCACCGATTTTTTCAAGATCAATAACAGCTCTTAACGAACGTCCAATTAAGCGTTGTATTTCCATCGTACGGCCTGCTACTTTACCTTTAGAAGATTCACGAATGTTACGTTGTTCTGTTGCTCTAGGTAACATAGCATATTCTGCAGTAATCCACCCTTTACCCTCTCCTCTTAAAAAAGGAGGGACGCGCTTTTCTACACTTGCGTTACAAATGACTTTCGTATCGCCGACTGTAATTAAAACAGATCCTTCAGGGTGCTTAGTAAAATTGGTTGTTATTGTCATATTTCTTAATTCATCATTTCGACGTCCATCAATTCTCATCTTTTGCCTCCTCAAACTTCCATAAGCAATCGACTATTATTTTATCTATAGTTCTGATTGCTATACACCGCATACAGTATAACATACGCATAACTATGTCAGCTCTATATTTATCAGTAATCTACAATTTAGATCAATTTAAACATAAAAAAACTTATACCACGTTAAATGGCATAAGTTTTACAAGATTGAAACTTGTTTTACTTGGCTATTAGTAAAATGAAATATTTCATCTTTTAATCGTTGCAAAACACTTAAACTTCCCGTAGTTAATATTAACGGATCTGATATTGGAAACTTCTCTTTAGTTGTATGCATGTTATAAAACGTTAAACTAGCACTAACTTCCGCACCTGTCTCTAAAGCTGAAGATAATACTGTGACGCGTTTTCCTAATACGTTTTCTATAACAGGCTGAATAATTGGATAATGTGTACAACCTAAAATCAATGCATCAATACTCGAATCATTCATTATAGTGACTAGACTCTCTTGAACGATTTGTTTAGCCTCAGGTCCTGAAATCCTTCCAGACTCAATTAGTGGAACGAATTTTGGACAAGCAACTCCAACTGTTTGTATGTTCGGGTTGATTTGCTTTAGTGCATATTCATACGCTTGGCTGGAGATTGTGTTTTCTGTTCCAATGATCCCTACATGCTCAGTTTCTGTTGACTTAATAGCTGCTCTTGCCCCTGGTTCGATTACACCAACAACAGGAATAGATAAGTACTGTTTTAATTCATCTAAAACGATCGCCGTTGCAGTATTACAAGCAACTACAAGCAGTTTAATATCAAACTTTAATAAGTATTCAACTATTTCCCAAGTATATTGCCTAACTTCATCGGCTTCTTTAGAGCCATATGGGCACCTTAACGTATCACCTAAGTAAACAAACTCCTCTTTAGGGAGCTGTCTTTTAAGTTCGTACAAAACCGTTAAGCCACCTATTCCTGAATCAATCACACCTATTGGTCTTTCCAATGTTTAGGACTCCTTCTTGCTGTCTTTTTCTTGAGCTTCCTCATGCTCCTTCATTTCATTATAAAGTTGAGTCATTGAGCTGCGTAATTTCTCTACTTCTTCTGGAGAATAAGTTTTCAATACTTCTTGTAAATATTCTTGACGTTTTTCAATTACTTCATCAATGATCTCTTTACCTTTATCTAATAAATGTATTCGTACAACTCGACGATCTTTTGGGTCTCTTACACGTTCAATTAATTCATTTTTCTCCATACGATCCACTAAATCTGTCGTTGTACTAAATGCTAAATACATCTTTTTAGATAACTCACCGATCGTTAAATCACCAGAATCTAATAACCACTGAAGTGCTATAAATTGAGGTGGAGTAATTGGATAGTGGTTAAGTATTTCACGTCCTCTTTGTTTTACCATGTGTGATATGTACCTTACATCTTTTTCTAACTCTGCAATCACTTTTAAATCAATTGTCGAATGCAATGGTTTGCCCCCTTAATTAAACGTACCTTTTATATTATTTTCACTTTTTTTCTCGAAAAATGCAAGTCAACTTAAATTATTACAAAATTAATGAAAAACCGGCTAAGTTAATAGCCGGTCAATTTAAAGTTCGATTTCACCGAGCCGTATTAACTCAACAACAGCTTGTGAACGCCCCTTTACTTGTAATTTTTGAATTGTGTTCGATATGTGATTCCTTACTGTTTTTTCAGAAATAAATAACTCCTCAGCTATTTCTTTTGTCGTCTTATCTTGAACGAGCAATTCAAAAACTTCTCTCTCTCTCTTCGTTAATATATTGCTAGGTCGATACTTTTTGCTGTCCAAGCGGTAACCCCTCCTCCATTTAAGAAGTGAGCTACTTCTTTTATGAGGATTTTAATTAGTCACCATAGTTTATGACAGTGGACGTTTCTATGTTCGCGATATATGTCACTGTTTTATTGATTTATCGCTTTTTTACTTTTTAATCGTTCTATTTGTTCTTCAGTGAATGGTTCAGCTTTCCCTGTGGATGAATCAATTTGAACGATTCTCCCTCTACCGACTAAGCAGATCTCATCTTGACTATTTTTGCCCATGTAGTGAATGTCAATTGAGCTATTGCCTATATGATTAGTTTTAACGTACATTTTTATTTGTTCACCAAAATAAATTTGCTTTAAATAATCGCATTGTAAGTCACTCACAACTGGTACTTTACTAACCCCTGGCTTTAAGTCTCCAAACAGGTTAATTTCGTTCATATATGCAATTCTTGCCTCTTCAAAATATATAAATGGTGATACGTTATTGACATGACCAAACATGTCAGTTTCTGAAAAGCGAATATTAATCGGTATGTAAAAGCAAAACTCGTCAATCCATTCATTCATGTCTTCAATATAATTAGGTGTTTTCATGTTAGATTCACTCCTGTTTACTTAAATTTATGAATTATCAGACTAAAGTTAACCTTAAAAAAGGCTGACAGTAGTCAGCCTTTTTTGCTTTTTAGTTGTGGTAGTCACTGCCGAAGAAGCTCTTAAATGAATGTAAAGTTGCTTCACGGTTTAGCGCTGCGATTGACGTTGTTAAAGGAATACCTTTTGGACAAGCTTGTACACAGTTTTGTGAGTTACCACAGTTTTGTAAACCACCATCATCTAATAATGCATCCATACGTTCTGCCTTATGGTAAGAACCTGTTGGATGAGAATTAAATAGGCGTACTTGTGATAATGCAGCTGGTCCAATAAAGTCAGAATTGCTGTTAACATTTGGACAAGCTTCTAAACAAACACCACAAGTCATACATTTTGATAATTCATAAGCCCATTGACGTTTACTCTCAGGCATACGTGGACCTTCTCCAAGATCATAAGTACCATCGATTGGAACCCATGCTTTAACCTTTTTAAGAGAGTCGAACATACGACTACGGTCGACTGCTAAGTCACGCATAACTGGGAAAGTTTTCATTGGCTCTAATCGTACCGGTTGCTCTAATTGGTCAATTAATGCTGTACAAGATTGCATTGCTTTTCCGTTGATTACCATCGAACAAGCACCACAAACTTCTTCTAGACACCCCATATCCCAATAAACTGGAGTTGTTTGCTCCCCTTTTGCATTTACTGGGTTACGACGGATTTCCATAAGAGCAGAGATTACGTTCATATTTTTACGATATGGAATTTCAAATTCCTCTTCGTACGGTTGAGCTTCAGGTTCATCCTGACGCTGAACGATCATTCTAATTGTTTTGTGATCTTCCGCCATACTCTTTACCCCCTCTATGCTTATTTAGTCTTAGAATAGTCACGCTTACGCGGTTCAATTAATGACGTATCGACTTCAACATACTCGAAGTCTGGACCATTCTTTTCAGCGTTGAAAGTCGCTTTTGTCGTCTTTAACCATTCTTCATCGTTACGATCCGGGAATTCTGGCTTATAGTGAGCTCCACGACTTTCATTACGATTGTAAGCACCTTGTGTAATAACACGTGCTAATTGTAACATGCTATCTAACTGACGTACGAACATTGCTGTTTGGTTGCTCCACCTAGAAGTATCATTAACATTAATGTCTTTCGCACGTTCCATTAGCTCTTGAATCTTTTCATCAGTCTTTAATAGACTCTCGTTTTCACGAACAACTGTTACGTTATCTGTCATCCACTCACCTAGTTCACGGTGAATTTGATAAGCGTTTTCTTTACCAGTTGTCATATTTAAAATGTTTTCGAATCTTTCTTCTTCTTCTTTCTTCTTCGCTTCAAACAATTCTGAAGATTGATCTTCAGCTAATTCCTCTAACCCATCAATGTATTTAACTGCATTTGGTCCTGCAACCATACCGCCATAAATACAAGATAGTAGAGAGTTTGCACCTAGTCGATTTCCACCGTGGATTGTGTAATCACACTCACCTGCAGCGAAAATACCAGGGATGTTTGTCATTTGATCATAGTCTACCCACAGACCACCCATTGAGTAGTGTACTGCTGGGAAGATTTTCATAGGAACTTTACGTGGATCTTCACCAACAAACTTCTCGTAAATTTCGATGATACCACCTAATTTAACGTCCAACTCTTCTGGGTCTTTATGAGATAAGTCTAGATAAACCATGTTTTCTCCGTTAATACCTAGCTTTTGGTTTACACATACATCGAAAATTTCACGAGTTGCGATATCACGAGGTACTAAGTTACCGTAAGCTGGATATTTTTCTTCTAGGAAATACCAAGGTTTACCGTCTTTATAAGTCCAAACACGGCCACCTTCACCACGAGCAGACTCTGACATTAAGCGTAATTTATCATCACCAGGAATCGCTGTTGGGTGAATTTGAATAAACTCACCATTTGCGTATACTGCTCCTTGACGATATAGATTTGACGCAGCAGAACCTGTGTTAATAACAGAGTTTGTCGACTTACCGAAGATAATACCAGGACCACCTGTTGCAATGATTGACGCATCCGCTTTAAATACTCTTACTTCGTGTGATTGAATGTCCTGTGCAACAACACCACGTGATACACCATCATCATCGATTACAGCTTGTAAGAAGTCCCAGCCTTCATATTTTGTTACAAGTCCATTTGCTTCATGGCGACGAACTTGTTCGTCTAATGCATATAATAACTGTTGTCCTGTTGTTGCTCCTGCGAACGCTGTACGGTGGTGTTGTGTTCCACCAAAACGACGGAAGTCTAATAACCCTTCTGGTGTACGGTTAAACATAACTCCCATACGGTCAAGCATATGAATAATGCTTGGCGCTGCTTCACACATATCTCTTACAGGTGGTTGGTTTGCTAAGAAGTCACCACCATATACCGTATCATCAAAGTGTTCCCAAGGTGAGTCACCTTCACCTTTCGTATTAACAGCACCGTTAATACCACCTTGTGCACATACAGAGTGGGAGCGTTTTACAGGAACAAGTGAAATTAAATCAACGTGTACGCCTGCTTCAGCAGCTTTAATAGTAGCCATTAAACCAGCTAAGCCACCGCCTACTACCACGATATTTTTATTACTCATAATGAAGTTTCACTCCCTTTTAACCAATTACTAAATTGTTAAAACTTTTAAATTAATAAGCGAAAGCGATTAATGATGCAATACCCATATAGGTGAAGATAATGAAGATACCTAATGTGGCATACGTTAAGATCTTTTGTGATCTTGGTGTTACTGTAATACCCCAAGTTACAAAGAAAGACCAAAGTCCGTTAGCAAAGTGGAATACAGCAGCTACGACACCTACTACGTAGAACCAGAACATGAATGTCGATTCTAAGATCGTCGCCATCATGTCAAAGTTAACTTCTGTTCCATAAATCGCATGTGCCAGACGTGTTTCCCAAACGTGCCATACAATAAAGATTAATGTAATAATTCCTGTTGCTCTCTGCAACATGAACATCCAATTTCGGAAAAATCCATAACGTCTTAAATTGTTCTTAGCTGTAAATGCAATATATACACCATAAATTGCGTGGAATAGTAATGGTATATAAATTAGAACAAATTCAAGGAAAACTCTTAAAGGTAAATTTTCCATAAAGTGAGCAGCATTGTTAAACGCTTCTGGACTATATGTAGCAAAGTGGTTAACAACTAAGTGCTGCATCAAGAATAAACCAATCGGAAAAACACCTAATAATGAATGTAGCCTGCGATTAAAGAACTCACGGTTTTCCGCCATGTGTAACCCCCCTCATTTGATGTTAAATAGTTCATCGATAAGATTTACATACTGAATGCAAAAATTAGTATACATGACATGTTTATTGTACTTCTAACGCGTGAAAGCGTCAAGAAAGTTATGACTGATTTTGGCACTATTTGTTATCCAAAAATGATTGCCTTTTTCTTAATCTTTACGAGAATCATTCGAATTATTATAAAAGTATTGTGTAATACTCTCTGCTACATTTTGAGGAATTCCTAATTTCGTTATTTCCTCTAACTTTGCACTTTTAATCTCTTCAACTGACCCAAAGTGTTGTATTAGTAATTGACGCCGCTTCGGTCCAATTCCCTCGATTTCATCTAGAGCTGACTGTACAGCTCCTTTACCTCTAAGCTCTCTATGGAAAGTGATCGCAAATCGGTGCACTTCATCTTGGATACGGTGAATTAAATAAAACGGTTGACTATTACGCTTCATTTGTACTGGTTCAGGCGGTTCACCATAGAGAAGTTCACTCGTTTTATGCTTTTCATTTTTAGCTAAGCCACATAACGGAATGTCTAAGCCGAGCTCATTTTCTAATACATCCTTCGCTGCTGACATTTGACCTTTAGCACCATCAACCAATATTAAATCTGGTAAAGGAAGACCTTCTTTCAATACTCGTTTATATCTTCTTCTAATGACTTCTCGCATCATTTCATAATCATCTGGTTGATCGACAGTTTTTATTTTATATTTTCGATATTGATTTTTCTTCGGTTTACCATCAATAAACACTACTAACGCAGATACAGGGTGAGCCCCTTGTATGTTTGAATTATCGAATGCTTCTATTCGGTGGGGGATTTCAATGTTAAGCTTTTCACCTAGTTCTTCAACAGCTTTAATCGTTCTTTCTTCATCTTTTTCGATTAAAGAAAACTTTTCTTTTAAAGCAATTTGGGCGTTTTCTTGAGCTAAGTCTACTAATTTCTTTTTCTGACCACGATACGGTGTTTTTACTTTCACTTCGAGGTATTGTTGGATTAAGTCATGATCAACTCCAACTGGCACATTAACTTCTTTTGGTTTGATATGGTTTGAGTGAGTGTAAAAGCTAGCAATAAAGCTAATAAACGCTTCAGATGGTTCATTATAAAAAGGAAAGATTGATACATCACGTTCAATCAACTTACCTTGTCTAACGAAGAACACTTGAGCACACATCCAACCTTTATCATATGAGTAGCCAAATATATCACGGTCAGTTAGGTCATGAAGGTCCATTGTTTGTTTTTCCATGACCGCTTCAATATGTTCTATTAAATCACGATACTCTTTCGCCTTTTCAAAATCTAATGCCTCCGATGCCTTAACCATTTTGTCTTGAACTTCTTGCTTAATTTCTTTGTGTCCACCATTTAAAAACTTAGAGATGTTTTGAACTAATTCTTCATTTGTCTCTTTACTTACAAAGTGTTCACAAGGGCCTAAGCATTGGTTGATATGATAATAAAGGCAAACACGTTTCGGCATGACATTACATTTACGCAATGGATAAAGTCGATCAAGTAACTTTTTCGTTTCACGCGCGGCATAAACATTAGTATATGGCCCAAAGTATTTGGCCTGATCTTTTTTAACTTTACGAGTGACAATTAGGCGTGGGTGTCGTTCATTCGTTATTTTCAAAAATGGATAACTTTTATCATCTTTTAACATGACGTTATATTTAGGGTCATATTTTTTAATTAAGTTCATTTCTAAAATTAACGCTTCCATCTCTGAACCTGTAACTATATACTCAAAGTCAACAATTTCGTTAACGAGGCGTTGGGTCTTTAGGTCATTAGCACTTGTAAAATATGATCGAACTCGATTTTTTAATACTTTAGACTTTCCAACGTAGATCACTTCATCTTTCTTGCTCTTCATTAAATAACAACCTGGTTTGTCAGGTAAAATCGCTAACTTCTCTTGTATATGTTCATTCATTACACTCACCCCCTTTTATTCACTTAACTGAAATAAAGAGCTAACTCACTAATGAGTCAGCCCTTTAGAAAAGAAAAATTATGCGTTTTTATTTACTAATTCTGCTAGAGCGTCTTTAGGTTGGAAGCCATGTGCTTGATCTACCTGTTCGCCATCTTTAAATAGAAGTAATGTTGGAATACTCATTACACCAAACTTTTGTGCTGTTTCTTGGTTTTCATCAACATCTACTTTTACAATTTTAACTTTATCGCTCATATCTGCATCTAGTTCTTCTAAAACAGGAGTAATCATTTTACATGGACCACACCATGGTGCCCAAAAGTCTACTAAAACTAGTCCTTCAGATGTTTCTTCGTTAAAATTCTGGTCTGTTGCGTTTACAATTGCCATTTGTAATTCCTCCTAAACTTTCTAATTCAAACATAGTATAGCACGTTGATCTTAATCCATGCCAATACTTTGTTTGCAAACTAAAAATACGCTAAACAACAGGCTCTTCAACGTATTTCACGATGAAGAGCCTATCTTTCTTTTATACTTTTAATGCTTTAATTTCTTCAGTTAACTTAGGGATAACATCAAATAGATCGCCTACTATTCCGTAATCTGCTACGTTGAAAATATTCGCTTCAGCGTCTTTGTTAATTGCTACGATTACTTTAGAGTTTGACATACCAGCTAAGTGTTGGATTGCACCTGAAATACCGACTGCAATATAAAGGTCAGGTGTTACCACTTTACCAGTTTGTCCAATTTGTAGTGAATAGTCACAGTAACCAGCGTCACATGCACCACGAGATGCACCAACTGCGGCACCTAATTCATCAGCTAATTCATAAAGTGGTTCAAAGCCTTCTTCACTTTTCACACCACGTCCGCCTGCAACGATAATGTTTGCTTCTGATAGATCAACACCTTCTGAAGCTTTACGGATGACTTCTTGAATTACTGTACGTAAGTCTTTAATATCAACATCTAACGAACTCACTTCACCTGAGCGGCTTGTGTCCTTCTCTAGTGGAGCAATGTTGTTAGGACGAACCGTTACAAATGTAACGCCATCAGTTAACTTTTTCTTCTCGAATGCCTTACCTGAATAGATTGGGCGAACAAATTCAGTATCATCTCCACTTCCTTCAATTCCAGTGATGTCTGATACTAAACCACTATCTAACTTACTCGCTAATCGAGGTGATAAATCTTTACCTGCTGAAGTGTGACCCATTACGATGCCTGCTGGGTTTTCTTCGTTAATAACAGCCATTGCTGCTTGAGTGTATGCATCTGAAGTATATTCCTTTAAATCAGCATGCTCTACAACTAACGCACGGTCTGCACCGTGATGAATCATTTCATCCGCTAATGCTTCCGTCTTTTGGTCTGATAAAACAACTCCTACAACTTGTGCATCTTCATTTATTTGTTTTGCTGCTGCAATTGTTTCAAATGATACATTTCTTAATTCTCCGTCACGTGCTTCTGCAAATGCTAAAATTGTGCTCATAACTATATAATCTCCTTTCTACACCTGTTAAATTAAAGTACTTTCGCTTCTGTACGTAGTAGTGAAACAAGTTCTTTCACTTGATCGTCAATTTCGCCTTCTAACACTTTACCTGCTTCTTTTTCAGGTGGAAGGAATACGTCAGTCGTTTCTGTCTTAGCTTCTACATCGTCTTCATCTAAATCTAAATCATCTAATTCTAATTCTTCTAAAGGCTTCTTCTTAGCCTTCATAATTCCTGGTAATGATGGGTAACGCGGTTCATTTAAACCTTGTTGACAAGTCACTAATAGTGGTAGTGATGTTTGAACCTTTTCAACATCACCTTCAACGTCTTTCTCAATGTTGACTTGTTCACCATCGATTGTAATACCCGTAATCGTAGTGACATAAGGAATGTCTAACTGATCAGCAACTCTAGGACCTACTTGACCACTTGCTTGGTCAATCGCTACGTTACCAGCTAAAATAAGATCAACCTCTTGGTCTTTTAAATATGTTGCTAGAATTGTAGATGTCGTATACTGATCACCATCTTCAACATCATCTTCAATATTAATTAATGTCGCTTTATCAGCACCCATCGCTAGAGCTGTACGAAGCTGTTGTTCAGAGTCTTCATCACCTACTGTTACAACTGTCACTTCGCCACCATGCTCATCACGAATGTTGATTGCCTCTTCAATTGCGTATTCATCATAAGGGTTAATAATGAATTCCGCACCGTCTTGTTCAATAGCGCCTCCGCTAACTTGGATCTTTTCTTCTGTATCGAATGTTTTCTTCATTAGAACGTAAATGTTCATTGGATTACCTCCTTATATCTATTGATCTTTAAAGTTTGGTCGACGCTTTTCAATAAAAGCTTGTACGCCTTCTTTTGCGTCGTCATTACCAAACACTTTACCAAATTGGTCTGCTTCTGCACTAACACCTTCTGAAAACTGCGATGTTTGTGCATAAGGTAGTAGGCTCATGATCGCATGAATTGAAGGCCCACTTTTAGCAACAAATTTGTTTGCTAATGACATTGTTTTCTCTTCTAACTCGGATTCTTCTACAGCGTGGTTCACTAAGCCTAACCTTTCAGCTTCAACACCTGAGATTGGATCTCCTGATAAAATCAATTCATAAGCTTTCGGAATACCAACATAACGTGGCAGCCTTTGTGAACCAGCAAAACCTGGGATAATGCCTAAGTTCAACTCTGGTAAACCTAATTTCGTCTCTTTTGTTGCAATTCTGACGTGACATGCCATCGCTAACTCTAAACCACCACCTAATGCTGCTCCATGAATTGAAGCGATTACAGGAATGTGGAAGCGCTCAATTCGATCAAATAGTTGTTGACCTTTTTGAGCTAAGTTTTTGTAATCATCTTGTTGTTGGAAAGAGGTAAACTCTTTAATATCAGCTCCCGCTGAGAAGAATTTCCCCTCACCTTTTAAGATTACTAGCTTAATAGATTTGTCCGCCTCTACTTCATCTAAAACTTTACTTAGATCTTTAAGAATTCCAGAAGATAAAGCGTTTGCAGGAGGACTTTGAATTAATACGTTAGCTATTTGGTCTTGTTTCTCCCATGATAGATGGTCCATGACGCCATCCCCCTTCTAATTATGTTTACGTAAACCGTTATAAATTAAATAGTGAACTTCCTTAGCCTGTTTTACTAAATTGTACCGCTGTTCTTTCATAACCCAGTTCGTTACAACTTCGTCTAAAGTGCCAAAAAGCACCTGTCTAACTAATTTCACGTTTAATTGGTCTTGAAAAGTTCCATCTTTCATACCTTCGTGCAAGATGTCATCCATTAACGTTAAATAACCTTTTAACACTTCATTAATTTTCAATCTTAAACGTTTATTAGACTGTCTTAGCTCAAGCTGGGTTACAATTGCTAGATCTGGATCTTCTGATAGTTGTTGAAAATGCATTTCGATAAGCTTGTACAACTTTTGGTCAGCTTCATCAATCTGCTCGATTTCATCTTTAATCTTTGAAACAAATTGTCCCATTTTCTCTTCAAAAAGCGAGACTAATATATCTTCTTTGTTTTTAAAATAAAGATAAATCGTTCCGTCAGCCACTCCAGCTTTTTTCGCAATCTTTGATACTTGAGAATGGTGGTAACCATTTTCGGCGATCACTTCAACAGCAGCATCTAGTATTAACTTGTATTTTGGCTTTGATTTGTTTTCCATAAATTAAGTCTCCTGTAATTCTAATGAACGACCAAACACTCAGGTGAATGAATGGTCATTCATTTATCATAATATAAAGAAAAGTGGAAAGTGTCAACTATTTATATTAATCTGTCTGATTACTTTGTAATTTTTCTTTTTCTTCATCGACTAACTTCCTTCTTAATATCTTTCCTACCGCGGTTTTTGGTAGTTCATCTCTAAACTCGTATAACTTAGGTACTTTAAAGGCTGCTAAATTTTCCCTACAGAATTGATCCAACTCTTCTTCAGTTAATTCAACATCTTCTTTAAGTACAATATATGCTTTTACTGTTTCTCCACGATATGGATCAGGTATACCTGCTACAACAGCTTCCTGGATTCCTTCGTGTTCATAAAGTACTTCTTCAACTTCTCGTGGGTAAATGTTAAAGCCACCAGCAATAATCATGTCTTTTTTACGATCGACGATATAAAAGTAACCATCTTCATCCATGTAACCCATATCACCAGTGAAGAACCAACCATCTTTAAGTGATTGCTCTGTTTCGTCAGGTTTATTCCAGTAACCTTTCATTACTTGCGGCCCTTTAACTGCAATCTCTCCTACTTCACCAACTGGCTGTTCTTCATTTGAATCAGCATTAAATACTTTAGCATCAGTATCTGGCCAAGGTACCCCAATCGTACCTGCACGTCTGTTTTCCCAAACGAAGTTAGCATGAGTTACAGGTGACGTTTCTGTTAATCCATAACCTTCAACTAATCGTCCACCCGTCACTTTCTCAAACTGCTCTTGAACTTCGACTGGTAATGGTGCTGATCCACTAATACAAGCTTCGATTGAAGATAGGTCATATTTAGTTAGTTTAGGATGGTTTAATAAACCGATATATATTGTTGGTGCACCCGGGAATAACGTCGGACGCTCTTTATGAATAGCTTTTAACACATTATCAACGTCAAACTTCGGAATAAGTACCATCTTTTGTGCCATCATGACAGATAGAATCATAACTGTTGTCATACCGTAAACATGGAAGAACGGTAAAATACCAAGCACTGTCTCTTTCCCATATTCCGTTTTGTACAACCATTTTTGACACATTTGCGTGTTAGATACTAAGTTACCATGCGTTAACATGACACCTTTAGGGTAACCTGTTGTACCACCCGTATACTGTAGTAAAGCTAAATCTTTTTGTGGGTCAAGATCATGCTCTTCATACTCTACTGTTGCATCATCCATAATATTAGTCCATACATGTGTATCGCCACCATGTTCAGGTTTTACAACAATGCCGTATTCTCTTTTTTGTAAAATTGGTTGTACGACATTCTTTGGAAACGGTAAGTAATCTTTAATTCTAGTCGTAACCACATGTTCTAAATCTGTCTCTTCTCTGATAGCGTTTACACGCGGAAGTAAAATATCTAAACAAACAATAACTTTAGCTCCAGAGTCTTTCATTTGGTATTCTAATTCACGCTCTGTATAAAGTGGGTTCGTTTGAACTACAACCGCTCCTGCTAATAACGCACCATAGTAAGACATCACAGCCTGTGGTGTATTCGGTAGCATAATGGCTACACGGTCACCTTTTTCTACACCAAGACTTTGTAGATAGTTTGCTACTTTTCTAGCCGAATCAAATAACTCTTGAAATGTTAAGTCTTTCCCTAAAAAATTGATTGCCGTTTTGTCTGGATAGTTTTCCGTACTCTCGACTAAATAGCTTTGTAACGTCCTGTTGTCATAATCAATCGTCTGTGGGATTTCTTCTGGGTAATGCTTTAACCAAGGTTTCATTACTTCAACCCCCATGAAATGACATCCTCCTTTAAAACTATATTTATAAATATTATAAACACAAAAATTATCAAATTTAAAACATTATTTAAAATTATCTGAACATAATTTGGTCAATTTTGCTCAGAAAGTATGTCTCAAGCCTTACTTTAACTACACCTTTTAATTAAAAAAGAAATTTTGAAAAAGCTCTGTTCATGACGACAATTGACTTCGTGCTGATTAAACATTGTTAGTTTTAATCAAATCAAAAGTACGACATATAACAGAGCTTTAATTGGTTACTATATTAATTTGCGATTAAAAAGATGACACCAACGATTATAAATAATGCTGCGACGACCCATAATACTTTCGCAAGTGTTTCCATGATCATTCCCTTTCTAACATGTTATGACATAACAACTGATTTTAGACTATTTTAACTTTAAGATTGTAACACCTGTTCCACCTTCATTTGCACTTGCAAATTCATTACCTTTAATCGAACGGTGCTCTTTCGCAAGCTGCTGTACACCTTTCATTAGCGCTCCTGTACCTTTACCGTGAATGATTGATACTTGATGATATCCAGCTAATAACGCATCGTCGATATATTTTTCTAACTTATGAATAGCATCTTCATAGCGTTGGCCTCTAAGGTCAAGTTCGGGTTTGACATGAACTTGACTTCCTTTGACTGTTGCTAACGGTTTTGTCTTCACTGGTTCAGGACGTTTAACGAACTGAAGCTGGTCTTTAGACACCTTCATTTTCATAATTCCTAATTGGACTTCATATTCCTTTTCATTAACTTGCTCAACAATGTGCCCATTTTGATTAAAAGTAGCTACATGGACTTCATCACCAGGTAATAATTTTTCGTTTTTCTTTTCTGTTTTAACTGATTGATTGGATTTTTGATCTGTTTTTAGCTGATCTTTTTGTTCCTCAAGTTTTTTTCGTGCATCGATAAAGTGGTGTTCCTTAACGGTCGCATCTTCTTTTAATTCTTTTAACTCTTCTAATATTTCTTTAGATTGTACTTCAGCTTCTTCGATAATTTTTTGAGCTTTCGTTTTTGCCTTCTCTTCGTACTGTTCCTTTTTATTTAAATACTGGTTATACTCATGTTTTAATGAGTCTTTAAATTGTTCTGCCTCAGCTAAAATAGAAGAGGCTTTTTCATAGTCACGCTCTGCATTATGTCTCGATTGTTCTAGTGATGCGATCATATTTTCAACAGACCGGGAATCGTCACTAACCATTGATTGTGCTTGTTCGATGATTTCATCTTTCAATCCTAATCGTTTGGAAATATCAAATGCATTACTTCTTCCAGGGACGCCTAAAAGTAAGCGGTAAGTCGGCTTTAAAGTTTCGACATCAAATTCAACTGAAGCATTTGTTACTTCATTACGATTATAGCCGTAAGCTTTTAATTCTGGGTAGTGAGTTGTAGCAATTACCCTTGCATTATTCGATATGACAAAGTCTAAAATTGACATCGCAAGACCTGCACCTTCTTGTGGGTCTGTACCTGCTCCTAGCTCATCGAACAACACTAAAGAATTGTTGTTAACTCGATCTAAAATATCAACAATGTTTGTCATATGGGATGAGAAAGTACTTAAACTTTGTTCAATTGACTGTTCATCTCCAATATCAGCAAACACATGGTCAAAAACAGCCATCTGACAGCCATCTAAAGCTGGCACTTGTAATCCCGACTGTGCCATTAATGTGCAAAGTCCTACCATTTTTAATGTCACTGTTTTACCACCAGTATTTGGCCCTGTAATGACAATTGCTGTGAAGTCTTCTCCTAGCTCTACATCGTTGCTGACAACTTCATCATCAGCAATTAACGGATGACGAGCTCGTCTCATATGAATGATACCGTCTTCGTTCATTTCAGGTTTTGCTGCTTTCATACTTCTTGATAGTTTAGCTTTTGCGAACATAAAATCAACCTGTTGCAATGCATCTACATTTTGACGTAGAAACTCAGCGTCTTGTTCGATTAAACCTGAAAGTGACACTAAGATTCGTTCGATCTCGTGTTGTTCTTCGACTCGAGACTCCTGTAATTTATTATTTAGATCAACAACTGATTGTGGCTCGATAAAAAGTGTCTGACCAGATGAAGATTGGTCATGTACAATACCACCAAAGCTACCGCGGTATTCTGATTTTACAGGAATTACGTAACGCTCATTACGAATGGTTACGATCGCATCTGAAAGCATTTGGCTTTTAGATTTCGTATAGCCTTCTAAACGGTCACGCACTCGACTTTCATATGAACGAATTTGTGAACGAATTGTACGTAACTTGCTCGAAGCACCATCCATGACTTGACCATTTTCATCTATGCAACTTTTAATAGAACGCTCTAAATTATTTAAGTTAGAGATTTGTTCACACCATTCTTCTAAAATTGGTATTTCAATCTCTTCTTCCTCTAAAGTATCAACAAACTTCTTTAATTGTTGACCACCATAAATCGTACTTGCGACCTCTAAACATTCTGCAGCTGATAACATACCACCTATGCTCGCTCGCTTAATGTGGGGTCTAATATCACTAATCCCCCCAAGAGGCACATGGCCTTTTAAGCGAAGAACTTGCACACCCTCATCTGTTTCTTCATGCCATTTCTTCACTTCTAATAAACTTGATGACGGTGTTGTACTAGATGCAAGTTTTTTACCTATGCTTGTCTCAGCATGTGTCACTAATTGTTCTATAATTTTTTTAAATTCTAGCTGATTTAATATTTTATCGTTCACTAACCTCACCTTTTTTCTTTCGTAAGAAGTGTTGGAGATCTTCAAAATCCCATGTGTTAATGACTGTATCTTTCTTAATCCAGCCTTTCCTTGCAGCTTGTACCCCAACCTTCATATCTTGTAACATGCGATAATTGTGAGCATCTGTATTAATAGCAATCGTTGCCCCTTGTTCTTGTGCGACTTGTAACCAGCTCCATGCTAAATCAAGTCTGTTTGGGTTGGCGTTTAATTCAATTATCGTATTATTTTCAACTGCTAATTGAATAAAACGTTCATAATCGAAAGCGTACCCTTCTCTTCTACCAATTAAACGACCAGTTGGGTGCGCGATCATATCAACGTATGGGTTTTTAATAGCATTTTCTAAACGAGTCATAATTTCTGCTTCGCTTTGGTTAAAATGAGAATGAATAGAAGCAATGACAAAATCCATCTCACTTAAAAACTCATCGTCGAAATCTAAGTCACCATTTGGTAAAATATCCATTTCAACTCCTGATAAAACTTGTATATCATCATACTTCTCATTCACTTCAGCAATGGCCTCACGTTGCTTTCTTAGTCTCGTTTCGTTTAAACCATTGGCGACTTGCAAATACTTTGAGTGATCGGTAATCGCCATAAATTGATAACCGTAATCGCGGGCTTTATTAACCATTTCCTCAATCGATTGTGCTCCGTCACTCCAAGTCGTGTGCATGTGAAGATCACCTTTAATGTCTGGTAAAGATACGAGTTGAGGAATTTCAGCCTCAACTTCTTCACCTGTTTCACGTAACTCGGGTGGAATGTAGTCGACACCTAAAAACTCGAAAAACTGTTCTTCAGTTTCAAATGTGTGAACTTCGCCCGTCTCTGAATCTTCAATTCCATACTCACTAATTTTATATCCTTGTTGTTTAGCTAGACGTCTCATTTCAACATTATGGTCTTTAGATCCTGTGAAATGATGTAAAGTCGTAATAAATGCTTCAGGCTCAACCATTCGAAAATCAACTGAAATATCCCATTCGCCAGAAATAACGACTGTTACTTTTGTTGTCCCCTTAGAAACAATTTCTTTAACATTTGCTAATTCTACTAATTGATCAGCGACATGCCCAGCTTCATTCGTAGCTATAATATAATCTAAGTCTTTTACGTCCTCTCGAAGACGACGAAAGCTCCCAGCAATAGCATAACGTTGTACGCCATCAGTTGTCTCAAGTTGAGCACTAATTGCTTCGTATAATGGGATTACCGAAGAAATAGGTAATCGTTCTGGTTGAGAGCCGTAATCTTCAATTGCCTTTAAAATCTTTTCTACTGATTTCTTTCCAAAACCACTTAACGCTTCCACTTGACCGCTTTCACAAGCTTCTCTTAATGTTGCTCCATCGACTACACCTAATTCATGGTACAAACGTGAAAGCTTTTTACCACCTAAACCTTGTAGTTTTAATAAAGGTATTAAACCTTCTGGAACTTCTTTTGCTAACTCATTTAAAGTTTCAGTTTCTCCACTTTCAACAAATTCTTCTATAACTGCTTTCGTCCCTTTGCCAACACCTTGTAGTGAACCGAAATCATCTATTTCACTTAAAGAGCGGTCATCGCGCTCTAACGCTTGTGCTGCTTTACGATAGGCAGATATTTTAAAAGCATTTTCACCTTTTAGTTCTAAGTAAATTGCAATTGTCTCTAAATGTTTAATCACTTGTTTTTTATCCATAACGTACCACCCTTAACTTTTAAATCAGTACTTACAACAAAAGAAAAGAGGTTAACCCATTGTGAGCAAACCTCTCAAAACACACTTAATCTTCAAACCAAGCACTCTTTATCATATCAGATAACAATGGCGTATTTTCGATCATAAATGATGCGATCGACGAATCTTGGATGAAGTCTTGAACAAAATCCACTGAGACTAACGATAGTAAAAACAATACAACAAAAACAATGACATACATTTCAATTAATCCAAATATCGACCCTAACAAATTATTGATACTACTTAAAATTGGAATGTTAGAAACGAAATCTAACATGTTTGCTAATACTTGCATTAAGATTTTCACAATAATAAAGATAATAATAAATGCAACACCGTTATAAAAAGCGTCAACTAGTCCACTTCCACTGATTAATGTTCCCCAAAAGTGCTCATCAGCTGTATTCGGATTTGGAATCCAAAGCTCAAGCAAACCTGCTAAATCTTCATAATATAAACGTGCTACAATAAAAGCAACAACAAAGCCAGCTAAATGCATTAACTGTAAAATAAAACCTCGTTTTAAACCGATTAAAAAACCTAAAATTAGTAGAATGAGTAGTATTATATCAAGCATAACTATTTCCGATCCTCTTTCCTCTCTTTTTGTACAAGTGCATCATAATCTTGTTTTAACTTTAAATAATCGTTCATCGTGTTTAATGCTGTCAAAACAGCTAATTGCGTCGTATCAAATGAAGGCTTTGAGAATTGTATTTCATCCATCTTCTGGTCAACAAGACTCGCTACCATTTTTATCTGTTCTTGAGATTCTTCACCTACAACTGTATATTTTCGTTTATGTACTTCTACAGTAACTTTATTTTTTTCAGAATCAGACATCAAGTGGTCCTCCTCAACGTTATTCTAAACCATATAGTAACACGTTTTCATCTATTTAGGGAAGTACTCTGGCAACGTGCGAACCTTTATTTCTAATGATATACTAAATAATAGTTCGATTCCAAAGGAGATTTTTATGGGACAAACAGTTATAAAAGTCGATCAACAAACGTTAGATCGTATCGAAAAACATTATGCCAATAATAAAACAAATAAACAACCACCGCACACAGTATTTGTCGCTAAACAAAACGGCTGTACAATAACCGCCTATACTTCAGGGAAAATTATGTTTCAAGGTGCAACTCATGCAGAGGAAGCATCACACTGGGATGTTAACCCGGAAACTAAAAAGAAACAACATACTATTTCAAGTGCTTCAAAAGAAGTGTTATCGCTTGATCATATTGGTTCAGATGAAGCTGGCACTGGTGATTATTTTGGGCCGATTACAGTTGGTGCCGTTTATGCAACTGAAAAACAACAAGCTCTATTACGCGAGTTAGGTGTTAAAGACTCCAAAAGTATGAACGACAAAACGATCACATCAATTGTTAAAGACATTTTAAAAACAGATATCGTTTATAGTACTGTAACACTTCATAACGAAAGGTATAATAAACTCAAACAAAAGAATTGGTCTCAAGTTCGAATGAAAGCTTGGATGCACCACCATGCTATTCAACATGTAATCAATAAATTAGATTCCACTAAACATAGTGGTATTGTTATTGATCAATTTTGTGAACCTGGTGTCTATTATAATAAGATTAAAGCTTCTAACGACACACCGCATTCTAACATTACATTTCTAACGAAAGCTGAAAGTCAGTCAACGTGTGTTGCAGCGGCTTCCATGCTCGCTCGCTACCGATTCGTGCAAGAGATGGACAAGTTATCAAAAAAAGTTGGGTTTGAGCTGCAAAAAGGCGCTTCGAACAAAGTCGACCAACAAATTAAACGGATTATACAAACGAAAGGCGAGCCGTTTTTAGACGAGATCGGCAAAGTCCATTTCGGTAATACTCAAAAAGCTAAAAAAATGCAGTCGTAATCGTCTAATAACGTTACGACTGCATTATTGAACTATTAACCTCTTAAAACAGCATTATACTCAGATTCTAAATGTTTAACAATTGATTCTCTTGCCTCTTCAATTTCTTCATCTTTCAACGTGCGTTCATTATTTTGGAAAATAAGGTTAAAGGCAATTGACTTCTTACCTTCTTCCATATGTTCACCTTCATACACATCAAACACTTTGACAGAATGGAGATGAGGTTGTCCTTGTGTCATAATTGCCTGCTCTAACTGTGCTGCAGGTACATCTTGAGTTACTACAAAAGCTAAGTCTTGCGCTATAGCAGGATACTTCGTAATAGGTGTATAGCCTTCTTTAGTATTTGAGCTTTCTAAAATTGCTTCAAGATTTAAATCAAACACGTAAGTTTCTTGTAAATCATGTTCTTTTTGCACTGTAGGGTGTACTTGACCAATATAACCAATAACGTCACCGTTTAATTTCACAACAGCTGTACGTCCAGGGTGTAATTCTTCTAGTTGGCCACGCTCAAATTGGGCACCGTCAACCGCCAAGTATTCTAACAACCCTTCAACGATTCCTTTTAGAGCAAAGAAATCAACAGGCTTTTTCACACCTTGCCATGGATGATTTTCCCATAAGCCTGTAACAGCAGCTGACACTCTAGTTCGTTCCTCTGGCTGCGTACCTTGACCATTAATTTGAGTATAAACAGACCCTAATTCATAAAGCCCAACATTATATTGGTTACGAGCGACGTTGTACTGTAAACTAGCTAATAGTTCTGGGATCGCACTTAACCTTAAGTGACTATGAAGATCACTCATTGGCATAGCTAACTGAACAGGTGTAACATTTAAACTTGCTACATCAGGGCTCATAAAACGTTCTGCATTTCGTTCAGTCGTTAATGAGTAAGTCACTGCTTCATAAAGTCCTGTTGATTGTAAATATTGATGGACTTGACGTAACAATTTCTGGTGTTGTGTTAAGCCACCTTGTCTCATCTCGCCTGTAGGTAACGTATACGGAATATTGTCATACCCATATAAACGCGCAATCTCTTCAATCATATCTTCTTTAATTTTAATATCTTGTCGACGTGGTGGTGCTGTCACAGTAATCGTTTCGCCGTCGACTTCATAGTCAAATTGTAGACGATCAACAATACGCTTCATTTCATCTAATGAAATTTCTGCACCAATTCGTTGTTCCATTTCTGATTGACTGAATGACACTTGATCGTGCGTCCAGTCTGTTGAACCTTCCTCGACGATCGAACCTAATACTTTGCCGCCACCAACTTCAGCTAATAATTGTGCTGCACGGCTTGTAGCTTCTTTAACGCGGGTAATGTCTAATCCTTTTTCAAAACGAACACTCGCTTCACTACGAATGCCATGTTCCTTAGAGCTTTGTCTAATGGTTTGTGGGCCGAAATAAGCCGCTTCAAGTAGAACTGCCGTAGTATCTTCTTGAACTTCTGAGTCTTCTCCACCCATTACACCAGCAATGGCATGCGCTTCTTCTCCATTAGTAATAACAAGGTGATGACTTGATAACGAGCGCTCTTCACCGTCTAATGTTTTAATGGTTTCGCCTTCTTTAGCTAAACGGGTAACGACTTTTTGTGATCCAAATCGGTTATAATCAAATGCGTGTAGCGGCTGGCCATATTCTAATAAAACATAGTTCGTCACATCGACGACATTGTTAATCGGACGAATACCTGAACTGATCAGTCTATTTTGTAACCATAATGGAGATGGTTTCACTTCAAGGTCTTTAATAATCCAAGCTCCGTAATACGGGTTAGCTTGTTCGTCTTCAATCTCAACATCAATGTAATCACTTGATTGTTCTTGATCTTCTTTAACATTGACTTCAGGTAATTTAACATCTTGATTGTACATCGCTGCTACTTCATAAGCCATGCCGATCATGCTTAAACAATCTGAACGGTTTGGCGTTAAGTCAAATTCAATAATTGAGTCATTTAAGTTAAGTAGAGGAGCAGCAAGCTGACCTGCTTCAACATCATCTTGAATGACGTAAATACCGTCTTTGAACTCATCATCAATATACTTCTCGTCTACACCTAATTCTTGAAGAGAACAAATCATACCCTCTGATGTTTCACCACGTAATTTTGCTTTCTTAATTTTAAAGTCACCTGGTAGAACAGCACCCGGTCTAGCTACAATGACGTATTGCCCTTCTGCCACGTTAGTAGCACCGCAAACGATCTGTGCCGTTTCACCATGACCAACATCGACTTGACATAAATTTAATTTATCAGCATTAGGGTGTTGTTCGCACTGTGTAACATAACCTACAACTAAATGTTCACTATCCATTGTCGGTGGGAATACTTGCTCAACCTCCACACCTGTTTTCGTAATATCTTCAGCAAGTTGATTAACTGATACGTGATCAATATCAACATATTGTTTTAACCAATTCGTCGAAACAAACATCTCAATTTTCCTCCTTTATACGCGATGGAATTGTTTTAAGAAGCGCACATCATTTGTATAGAAATGACGAATATCTTCAATACCGTACTTCAACATAGCAATTCGCTCTGGCCCCATACCGAACGCGAAACCTGAATATTTTTCTGGGTCAAAGCCAGCCATCTCTAACACATTGGGATGAACTAATCCTGCACCTAAAATTTCAATCCAACCTGTCTTCTTACAAACTGAACAGCCTTTACCTGAGCACACTTTACAAGAAATATCCATCTCTACAGATGGCTCTGTAAACGGGAAGAAGCTTGGACGTAAACGAATTTCACGTTCTTCACCAAATAAATGTTTTGCTAAAGCATTTAAAGTTCCTTTTAAGTCACTCATACGAACATTTTCGTCAACATAAAGCCCTTCAATTTGTGTGAATTGGTGCGAGTGAGTCGCATCATCTGTGTCACGGCGATAAACTTTACCAGGACAAATGATTTTAACTGGGCCTTTACCTTCATGTTTATTCATCGTTCTCGCTTGAACTGGTGACGTATGTGTACGCATAAGTAGTTCTTCAGTAATATAAAAAGAATCTTGCATGTCACGTGCTGGGTGACCTTTTGGTAAGTTTAGTGCTTCAAAGTTGTAATAATCTGTTTCAACTTCTGGCCCTTCTGCAACTTGATACCCCATACTCGTAAATAGATCTTCAATGTCACGAATTACATTCATTAACAAATGTGACCCGCCAACTTGTGTTGGTTTACCTGGAAGAGTGACATCAACCGTTTCTTCTTGAAGCTGCTTTTCAATCGCTTCTTCTTCAAGCTTTGATTTTTTCTCCTCAATCGCTTCAGTAATGACGTCTCTTACTTCATTAGCTAGTTGGCCAATAACAGGGCGCTCTTCTTTCGATAATTTCCCCATCCCTTTAAGTACTTCTGTGATCTGACCTTTTTTACCTAAATAATGTACTCTTATGTCTTGTAAAGCTTGTTGATCAGTAACTGTTTTCACTTGGTTCAACGCTTCATCTTTTAACGTTTGTAAACGTTCTTTCATCTTAATATCCTCCTTTACTTTGAACGAACTCGTTTAATAACATAAAAAACTCGCCCCCTATAGAAGGGACGAGTTATTACCGTGTTACCACCCTAGTTGGTATATAAAATTTCATACCCACTCATTTTTTGTTAACGAGGTTATTCCCCGGGACACCTTTACTGCTAGGCAGGTCTAAGTGCCAGCTCCTGAGTGAAATTCATCATTCCGTACGAATTGGAAAGCTTTCAGTCAATGACTTTCCATCCCTTTATATCGTATAAATCGGATGACTACTTTGCTCATTCCTTGCTTTTAATATTCACTTCATCTAATCATGTATTATAGATAACTTTAACATAATTATCAAGTAGCTTGTGAAAAATGATACAAAACAATGCTTGTTGCTACACCGACATTTAACGATTCACTTTCATGTGCGATTGGAATGTAAACTGTTTCGTTAGCCCCATTGATTAGTTTTGAATCAACACCTTCACCTTCATTTCCAACAATTATAGCATAGCTTCCATTTGGATTAACATGTTGTAATGGCATTGCTTGATCATCAAGGGCAGTAGCATAAATGTTAATATTATGCGTATGACAGTGTGCCACCCACCGTGACAGGTCACCCCCATTTATGACAGGAACATGAAACAAAGCACCTTGAGTTGCTCGAACGACTTTATCGTTATACAAATCAACAGAACCTTCTCCTAATATAACCGCATCGACATTAAAAGCTAATGCACTTCGTATGATTGTTCCAACGTTACCTGGGTCTTGTACAGCATCGACAAACAAAAACTTTTGTCCCAGCTCTTGCTCATCATGTGTTTGTTGTTTTACGACTGCTAAGACGCCTTGTTGGGACTCTGTTTGAGCAATTTCATTAAGTACAGCTTTTGTCACGAACGTTAAGTTATAAGTATTCCATCTTTCAGGGTAATCAACCCCGTCTAACACAATCAATTCATCAATGGTCCAATCACTGTTTATTGCTTCTTCTATGAGGTGCCAACCTTCAATTAAAAATAATCCTTCTAGATCACGATTCTTCTTTTTATGTAGTTTTTTCCAATTTTTTACGCGTTTATTCTGCTTAGATTCAATTAACATTACATAAACTCCTTTTATTCGTATATATATCATACATACTACATAGAAGTTTGGTCAAACTAAAGGTAAATGCGAGAATAGAGGTGTTCATATGGACTTAAATTTAAGAAAAGCTATTCAAAATAATGTCGCTGGCCATAATGAAGAACAATTAGAAGCGACGATCACTGAAGCAATTCAAAGTGGTGAAGAGAAAATGTTGCCTGGTTTAGGTGTTTTGTTTGAAATGTACTGGCAACAAGCTTCTGAAGATGAAAAAGAAGGCATACTAAATAAGTTAGAAGAAGAAGTTGGGAAGTTGTAATTTCAAACTTATGAAAAACAGAAGTTATATTAAACAAACCCCGAACGAATCATATTTTGAATTCGTTCGGGGTTGACTTTTCTTAGTTAAACGTAATGTTTTCAACTGTTTTTGCGTCTAGCTTTTTGATGACTTCTACAATAAGTTTTACTGCATTTTCATAATCATCACGATGTAACATTGCTGCATGTGAGTGGATATAACGTGTTGGAACTGTAATTGATAATGATGGAACACCATTTGCTGTTAGGTGGATCGCACCAGAATCTGTTCCGCCACCAGCCATTGAATCATATTGGAACGGAATATCATTTTCCTCTGCAGTATTGACTACGAAGTCACGTACACCTTTGTGTGAAATCATAGATGCATCGTATAAAATAACTTGAGGACCATCACCAAGCTTAGCTGCAGCATCTTTGTCTGATAAGCCTGGCATATCACCAGCAATACCAACGTCAACACCAAAGCCAATATCTGGCTTAATAGCATGAGCAGATGTACGCGCACCACGAAGGCCTACTTCTTCTTGAACTGTACCAACGCCATATACTTCGTTTGGATGGTCTTCACCTTGTAATTGCTTTAATACATCAATGGCAATCGCACAGCCAATACGGTTATCCCAAGCTTTTGCGAGTAATAATTTTTCGTTATTCATTACTGTAAAATCAAAGTAAGGAACAACAGAGTCACCAGGGCGTACACCGAATTCTTCAGCTTCCTCTTTACTAGAAGCACCAATATCGATAAACATATCTTTAATCTCTACTGGCTTTTTACGTGCTTCAGCAGATAAAATATGTGGAGGCTTTGAACCAATCACGCCTGTTACATCGCCATTACGAGTTGTGATCGTAACACGTTGAGCAAGCATAACTTGGTTCCACCAACCACCGACTGTTTGGAAGTATAAAAAGCCTTTGTCATCAATTCGAGTGACCATGAAGCCTACTTCATCTAAGTGACCAGCAACCATAATTTTTGGGCCATTTTCTTGACCAACCTTTTTAGCAATTAAGCTTCCAAGATGGTCTGTCTTAACTTCATCAGCATAAGGGTTTATGTATTTTTCCATAACTTCGCGAGCTTCCTTTTCATTACCTGGAATCCCTTTTGCGTCCGTTAAGTCTTTCAGCATTGTTAATTGTTCGTCTAATTTTGCCATGCTGAATCCTCCTCTTTTTTAAATTTTTCGACACCTTGTCTATTATAACGTTTTTACAGCAATTTCTCAAAATTTCTTTAATTATAGAGCAGTTTCTCGGTTTTTAGTAGCCTGATTGTTGGCGATTATGATTTTCTTCGTTTTTGTTAAGGTAAGCTTGTACAACTTCATTCGTAGAGAAGGATAGATGCTCACCAAGAGCTAAATAACTGTTCATTAGCTTCATATAATCATCTTGTGTTTTACTCTGTTTAAATAGCTCTATACACTCATAAACTATATGAAATCCTTCAGTTAATGTACTGATTGATTGGCTATTTTTACCGTCACCATTAAATCGATAACCAAAATCTAGTCCAAGCGATAAAATAAAATGAATGCCATCAACATACTCTTCAAGGATGACATCACGATCACTTGGACCTTTTTGGCTCCAATATTTAAAACAACGCGTTTCATTAGCCAATTCCCCAACTTCAACCTTTAAAGCAAGCACTTTATCTAAGTAAATGTCAGAGCGTGACTGTGGGATGGTATCAAGAATTCTTTCGTCGAGTTGTTGTTGTAAGTCATATAACCGATTCCAATCCAATATAGTTACCACCTTTAATTTTTTATAGATTTATTGTGTCACCTTTCAACATTCGTTGCAAAAAAGTCATCCCATTTTAGTACGATTTCTTTTTTACGTAATAAGTAAAACATCAGTAATATTGTAATTAAAATACCTAAAATATACTGCCATTGTAATGATTGAATCCATTGACCAAAAGTCGTATAAATAATAGCTAACGGTATGTTCGATAAAATCGAAAGCTTTGTGTATTCTTTAAAGTTTCTAGTCATTTCAATAATAAGTAAGGAAATTAGATGAAAATGAATAAATGGTGTAATTCTTAATAAAACAACTTGAGGGATGCTTAATTGACGATGTTGACCGAACATTTTTTCTTTCAACCGACTCATTCGGTCGCAAACAACTGGCATCTTCTGCATCATTAAATAAAACATGATGCTCGACAATGTAATTCCAATCATCGAGTAGATCGCCCCATAAGTAATACCAAAAAACAGCCCACCCATTATGCATATAAAAGCAACAGGGATAAATAAAAAAGGGCGTATAATATGGAACAAAATAAACACAGCAGGTGCAAACAATGCGACATGGTGATCAGCTTGTTGAATCCAAGTCATGATATTTTCCATACTGAGCCCTCCATTATTTAAAGGTATCAATAAACCATATGACAATAGACGAGCCTTTATGACATAGAAAAACTAGAGTAAAATGATCATCCAAGTAATTGTTAATAACGGCATACCAAATTGAAATAGACTATGTTTAGTTTTATGTCGAAAATAAATCATTCCAAACCAAGCTCCAGGTGCACCGCCGACTAATGAAGTGACCCATAATGTTTGTTCTGGTATACGCCACTTTCCTTTTTTAGCGTAACTTTTATCTAATCCCATCATAATAAATGCGATTATACTTGCAACCCCTACTAATACAAATAAAAAGATCTCCACAATTCATCCCTCTTTATCTTAATATAGAAAAAGAGTTGCCCTAATATGGGACAACTCTTTTTAAACGTTTATTTTAAAGCTGCTTTAGCTTTGTCAGCTAGTTCAGCAAAGCCTTTTTCGTCATTTACAGCTAAATCTGCTAGCATTTTACGGTTAACTTCAATACCAGCAAGCTTTAGACCGTGCATCAGACGGCTATATGATAAGTCATTCATGCGTGCTGCTGCGTTAATACGAGTGATCCATAGCTTACGGAAGTCACGCTTCTTCTGACGACGGTCACGATAAGCGTACTGACCTGACTTCATCACTTGCTGTTTTGCTGTTTTGAATAACGTTCTTTTAGAACCATAATAACCTTTAGCTAACTTCAACGTACGTTTACGACGCTGACGAGTAACTGTTCCACCTTTTACACGTGGCATGGTAATCCCTCCTGAATCTTTCTAGTATTTATACGGACCTATTTATAAGGCATTAATTTCTTTAGACGATCTTCATCACTCTTAGCTACTAAGTTGCTCTTAGCTAAGCGACGCTTTTGAGCCTTTGTCTTATTACGGAATAAGTGGCTTGTGAAAGCGTGAGAACGCTTGAACTTTCCTGTACCAGTCTTCTTAAAACGCTTTTGTGAACTTTTATGCGTCTTCATTTTTGGCATGATTTATTCCTCCTTAAATGATGTTGTTGCTCACTTTTATTTTTCGTTCTTTGGAGCAAGCATTAAGAACATATTACGACCTTCCATTTTCGGTTTCGTTTCAACTGTACTTAATTCACTACATGCATCCGCAAAACGTTCAAGTACTTTTTGGCCTAAATCTTTGTGCGTAATTGCACGACCACGGAAACGAACACTAACTTTTACTTTATCGCCCTTTTTAAGGAACTTTTGTGCGTTACGCGCTTTAGTATTAAAGTCATGATCTTCAATCTGTGGTGTTAAGCGTACTTCTTTAACGTTAATAATCTTTTGCTTTTTACGCTGCTCTTTTTCTTTCTTCTGTTGTTCGAAACGGTATTTACCGTAATCCATAATACGAGCAACTGGCGGTTTTGCATTTGGTGCAACTAAGACAAGGTCTAAGTTTGCATTTTCAGCAATGTCCAATGCTTCTTGACGTGATTTTACTCCTAATTGTTCACCATTCACATCAATGAGTCGCACTTCCTTGGCGCGAATGTTCTCATTGAGATTCATATCCTTGCTAATAGTGAGCCACCTCCAAAAAATCTTAGAAAATTAAGGCGTCATTTGACAAGTGACTGTAGAATTTAATTTAGGTATTTAACCACAAAAAAAGTGTCGGTACACATACGGCACCCACACACACTAATTTCATTAATCTATACGTAGTCATGACGTATAAATAGAAAATTAATCTGACCTGTCAACTGCCAGAAGCGTCAATCAGGTGAGAAGCGGGTGCTTCTACTTGTCTTTAATTCGCCTTATTTAATTACCTTACCTAGTATAACGAGTACTCACATTAATGTCAAGCACTAAATAAGGCAGCCCTCGAATAAGGCTGCCTCAAAATTATAGCTTACGATTATTAATTTCGTCAACAATAGATTGTGTAAATTCGTCTAATGAGATTGTTTCACTGTCTTTTTCACTGTACTTACGAATATTAACCGCTTCATCATTCATTTCATTGTCACCAAGTACAAGAGAGTATGGGATTTTTTGTGTTTGTGACTCACGAATTTTATAACCTAGTTTTTCATCACGAACGTCTAGTTCAACACGTACTCCTGCATACTGTAATTTCTCTTGAACTTTTTTCGCATAATCCATATGTGCTTCTAGTGAAACTGGAATAATACGGACTTGTTCTGGTGCTAACCAAGTCGGAAATGCACCTTTGTATTCCTCAATTAAGAAAGCGACAAAACGTTCCATCGTTGAAACAACACCACGGTGAATAACTACAGGGCGATGTTCTTTACCATCTTCACCAATGTAAGTTAAGTCAAAGCGTTCAGGTAAATGGAAGTCTAACTGAACAGTTGATAGAGTCTCGTCTTTTCCTAGTGCTGTTTTTACTTGAACGTCTAATTTCGGTCCGTAAAATGCCGCTTCTCCTGTTGATTCAACGTATTCGACATCCATCTCTTCCATTGTATCTTTTAACAGCGCTTCAGCTTTATTCCACATTTCATCGTTGTCCACATATTTCTCTTGGTCTTCTGGGTCACGATAAGAAAGCCTGAAGTAATAATCGTTAATACCAAAGTCTTTATACACGTTTTGGATCAATTGAACAACACGCGTAAATTCCTCTTTAAGCTGATCTGGTCTAGCAAAGATGTGTGCGTCATTTAATGTCATACCACGAACACGTTGTAAACCGGCTAATGCGCCTGACATTTCATGGCGGTGCATTGTACCCAATTCAGCGATACGTACAGGTAGATGACGGTAGCTGTATAATTGGTTTTTATAAACCATCATATGGTGTGGACAGTTCATCGGACGAAGAACTAAATCTTCGTTATCCATCTCCATTGTTGGGAACATATCCTCTTGATAATGATCCCAGTGACCACTTGTTTTATATAGGTCAACACTACCCAGTACTGGTGTATAAACGTGGTCATAACCTAAACGTTCTTCTAAGTCGACAATATAACGCTCAATTGTACGACGGATTGTTGCACCTTTAGGTAACCAAAGAGGGAGTCCTTGACCGACCTTTTGTGACACAGTAAAGATCTCTAGTTCTTTACCTAATTTACGGTGGTCACGCTCTTTTGCTTCTTCTAAAAGTCTTAAATGCTCTTCTAACTGACCTTTTTTCTCAAACGCTGTACCGTAAATACGTTGTAGCATTTTATTTTTACTATCTCCACGCCAATAAGCTCCTGAAATTGATAGTAGCTTAAAAACTTTAATCTTACCTGTATGCGGTACGTGGACACCACGACAAAGGTCAAAAAATTCGCCTTGTTCATAAATTGATACTTGCTCACCTTCTGGAATATCATCTAATAGTTCTAGTTTAAGGTGATCTCCAACTTCTTCATAGCGTTGTTTTGCTTCGTCACGTGATACTTCAACTCTTCTAATTTCTAACGCTTCATCAACAATTTTTTTCATTTCTTTTTCGATTTTAGGCAGATCTTCAGGAGTAATTGTTTCCTCCATATCAATGTCATAATAGAAGCCACCTTCAATTACAGGACCGACTCCTAATCTTATGTCACTTCCGTATAGACGTTTAACAGCTTGAGCCATTAAGTGAGCTGTTGAGTGCCTTAACACTTCTAACCCTTCATCATCACGATAAGTAATGATTTGAATTTCGCCATCTTCATGTAGTTCAGCCTGTAAGTCGACCATTTCACCATTAAACTTTCCGGCTAAGGATTGCTTTTTAAGGCCGGAGCTAATCGAGCCAGCTATATCTTCAGTCGTTGTCCCTTTTGGAAACTCCTTAGCATTTCCGTCTGGGAACGTAATTTGAATTAGATCACTCATACTGCTTCCACCTTTCTAATTAGATTATAATCATGAAAAACAAAAAACACTCGTCCCTAATCATATAAAAGGGACGAGTGTTATACCCGTGGTTCCACCCTGATTCTGCAAAATGCAGCTCTCAAGAAAGTCGTTAACGCCGACTTACGTTCATTGCTAATATTGTAATTAAGTTCACAATGAATGCTCAGAGGTGGTAAACAATTTGTCATGCTAGAAAGCTCGCAGCCAAGGCTTCCTTCTCTGTAATGCTGTTTCAAACTGCTCTTGTCCTCATCAAAGCATAAAACGTATTTATTATATTATGTACGTATTATAACGATGTTAACAAGGAAAATCAAGAGCTTTCTTTAGACAATCAAATTAATACTACCTATTTAAAAATATTTTTCATTTCCTGAACGTAAGGAAACTGGTTAATAGGATACAAACAAACTCTTTCTTGGAAGATATTCATTACACTATAAATTTCATGAATCCGATCATTTGAAGCATAAACATCTACTCGTTCTGGCGCAATCGCCAAAAGCTTCCCAATTACTTTCGTTTGGTCCATTATTTCTTGAAAAGGTGTTGTTGCTGATGTAATAAACTGGTCTTGAATTAATTTCCCGTGATCATCAAATAAAAGCACTTCGTTCTTATAATAAACGGTCACATGTTTATAATAAGGCTCTTGTCCGTCAATAAAACTTCTTAACTGCTCCATTTGATCTTGAAAATGCAGTTCATCTTGCCATTCTTCAATACCAAACCCAACAATTTCTAGCCAGTCATCTTCTCTTAAAAATAATTCATTATACATGTATTCCATGTTGATCTTAGCGACATCACCTTGTCCATAAATAAAGTGTACTAACTTTTCGTATAATGAATCATTTAACTCGCTATGCAACATTTTTGGGGCGGTACTTAAAGAGACAACGAATGGAATAATTTGCTCAATTTCATCGTCATCAAAATAATAAGTGTCTCGTAAAATCTTTTGTGATATTTTAGGCACATAAGCCTCTAAAATAAACGGGAAAATTAAATCAACTAAACTTGTCCGTTTAACAAATAAGAAATTGGACAACCAAACGAAATTCTCATCCAGTCTAATTTGGCCTTTAAAATTGGCCGCTAATAAGTACAAGTAGAACTGTCTAGCTTCTTGCTCGTTTCTAAATAAAAATGCTGTTTCTTTCACTCCACATCCCTCTTTCATAGAACAAGGTAATACATTTTATGAAAGAAAGAGCGGAAACATGAAAAAAGCGACCAAAATTATTGGTCGCGATGATTTTGGCCAGTAACTTCAACGGGTTCACTTACTTGCCTAATTCTCTCCATAATCCTTGCAGCTTTAAGTTCTTCAACGTCTCCACGACCTGCTTTTGATAACATTGATTCTAACTCACTTAAGTCATAATTTGATGTAAAAAATACAGGCAGACGTTCCATCATTCTAAATTGTAGAATCGCACCTAACACTTCATCACGAAACCATGGTGATAAAAATTCAGCACCAATATCATCAAAAATTAAGACTGACGCGCGTTTAAATTGATCGATCTTTTGATTAATCGTTGAATCAGTAATAGATGCTTTCATTTCTCTAACGAACTCAGGCATATAAATTAATAGCGTATCGATTTGCTTTTTAGCTAATTCATTAGCTAATGCAGCTAATAAGTAAGTTTTACCGACACCGAAACTTCCGTGTAAATAAACACCCTTTTTCGGTGGGGTGTCGCCACTATCTTCATAAAACTGACGAACCTTTTGTAGCGCTTCTTCTCTTCCGTTTGCTTCCAACTTAATTTGCGAAAAAGTGGCATCGTGAATCTCTCTTGGCATATGCAAACTTTGGACAAAGGAGCGTTGTTTTTGTAACTGTAATTCTCGCTCTTTTCGTTGGCATTCATGATAAATTAATTTAACTCTTCCATTTTGTACACGAGCTTCTGGTACATAGCCTTTCATGACGTTAATACAACTATCTAACGAAGCACACTTCTCACACTTAACTGACTGAGAATCGTATTCATACAACTTCATTAGTTGTGAATCGATCTGTTTTTCAGTTAACTCTGGATGCTCCTTTAAAAAGGCTTTAATGCGATCTGAGGATAAGATCTTTTTCCTCATTTCATTAAAAGAGGTTTGAAAATCTTCATTGTTTTTCAACCAGCTTTGGAGTGCAGACTGGATGTGTTCCATTTAAATCATCCTTCATTCATTGTTTCGATTGTGAAAAGCTTTTAAAAAATGCGGTTAATTCTTCGTTTTTAGCTTCACTATTTTCTGGTGGTTCTTGTTCAGTTTGTTGCTCTGACTGTTGTTGCTTCTGTTCCTTAAACCACTTAGGAAGAACTTCTTTGGATTTACCGGATGCTTTAGACTGCTTTTGTTGTTTTTGTTGCTTCTTTTGCTGCCATGTTTGATACATTTTATGTTCACGCTTAGCCATATCCATAGCAGTTTTTGCTGTCGTAACCCCTTCACGACTCCAATGAGCTGCAATTGTATCAATATAATTACGGTTCAATTTGTTACCATTTTTTCTTAAAACGTAGTGAACTAAAACATTCATGACTGGTTGAGATAGTCCGTGCTCTTCCATTAAGTCAGTAATCATTTCTACTTCTTTCATCGATGCGACACCTGAATTAGAGTGGTCCTCTAACAATTCACGGTGTGTAATTCCGTTAAAGTGTTGAATAATGCGGTCTTCTTTAGACTCTGGTTGATGTTCTACATTTGATTCATTACGTTGTTCTTCAGACTCTTGAACTTGTCCTTTTGTATTTAACCGAGGTGGAACAGACCCGTGTTTTTTATAATAAATATCTTTACACATATCTATGAACTCTTGCCGATCAAACTCAGCATCTTCATTTACTGCCCATAACAACGCTTTTTCTAACTCTAAATAATCAACATCATAAATTTTAATGATCTTTTCCATATAATTTAAATTATGGTTCGTTAAAATGTTTTTCGGTTCGACTTTTTGTTGGGTTAACATTTTATACAACCATTCTAACGGCAAGTCTGTTTTTATTGCTACTGATTCATCTGAGTCTTTTTTCGGTGGTTGCTTCTTATGTGCTACTGTCGTAAATACATCATCAAAATGAAAAGTAACTTCCTCTACAGAAGAGGAGACGGTCGGTTTCGGTGCTAACTTCTTTTGTAATTGTTGATAAACATCTTTTCCGACATGATGCTCTAACAAAACCGATAAAGTCGGGTTTTCAAAAAACTGATAGGCCGATGCTGGACGTCGAATTAAATAATAAAATGTTCTAACGCTTCCTTCTTCCTTAAAAGTTTTTAACAACCCAATTCCTTCTAGTTTTTTTCTTGCTTCATACAAATCATCTAAAGTAATATCTAAAATACTCATTAAATAATGGTGAGAGCTTTGCGATTGTGATGAACTGGAGTCAGCTTCACGCCATAGAGCTTGGAATACTGATACACTTTCCATACCAATTAGAGGTTGATATAGTAAGGTTAAAACAGAGTCAGCATCTTCAAAAAAAGTTGTTTGTTTAATAATCTTGAGTTGGTCATTTGGTAGTAAATGCTTCATCCGTTCTTGCACAATCACCACTCCCTTCTTTTTTTCTAGCTATTCTTTGTACGGTTAATCATATCATGTAATTCTTTCATAAAGACATTAATATCTTTAAATTGTCGATAAACTGAAGCAAAACGAACATAAGCGACTTCGTCTACTTCAGCTAAACGGTCCATAATATGTTCTCCTATATCTTGACTTAAGATCTCTGAATTACCTTGATCTCTTAAATCTTTCTCTACTTCAAAAGCGACTTGTTCAATCTGTTCTAATGAAACTGGGCGTTTTTCACAAGCTTTTATTAAGCCTCGCTTTAATTTCTCACGATTAAATTCTTCTCTTGTCCCTTCTTTCTTAACGACAATAAGTGGAATCTCCTCGACACGTTCAAATGTAGTAAAACGATACTGACAATCATCACACTCACGACGACGCCTAATTGATTTGCCTTGGTCAATTGGCCTTGAGTCTAATACTTTTGTCGTTTTAGCGTCGCAATTTGGGCATTTCATATATTAGCCACCTCAACGTTTATTTCAATTTACTATTCTACCTATTATAACAAAAAGTTCATTAATTTTAGTTGATTCTACCTAATTTTATTATAAAGAAAAACAGAAGGAATCGCCAAGGCATATAGGAAATTTACAATTATTACGTATAGAACAAAAAATGACCCCGGAATAAACCGGGATCATTTCACTCACTATTTTAGATTGTATTATTGATGAACGTATAGCTGATTGCCAACAAATTTCACTAAGTCCACAACACGGCATGAGTAGCCCCACTCATTATCATACCATGCTAAAACTTTCACTTTACGATCGTCCATTACAATCGTTGATAATCCATCAACAATTGAGGAATATGGTGAAGTCGTATAATCGATGGAAACGAGCGGATCATTGTTAATCGATAAATACCCTTCTAATTCTCCATTCATTGCATCGTAAAACGCTTGGTTGACTTCTTCTTCTGTTACATCTTTCTCAACATCAACAACTAAATCGACTAATGAAACATTCGGAGTAGGAACTCTTAGAGCCATACCGTGTAACTTACCAGTTAAGCTTGGTAACACTTCATTAATTGCTTTTGCTGCACCTGTTGATGTCGGAATAATTGATTGTGTACACCCACGAGCTCTTCTTAAATCCTTATGAGGATTATCTAAGTTTTGTTGATCATTTGTAAATGCGTGTACAGTCGTCATTAAACCGTTTTCAATTCCGAAGTTTTCATGAAGCACCTTAGCTACTGGTGCTAAACAGTTAGTCGTGCACGATGCATTCGAAATGACATGATGTTCTTCTGGATCATATGATTCTTCATTAACACCCATTACAATCGTTTGGTCAGCTGGCTTTCCTGGGGCAGTAAGTACTACTTTTTTAGCGCCTGCCTTAATATGTGCTGCTGCTTTGTCACTTGAGTTAAACACGCCTGTTGCTTCTACAACAATATCAACATTTAACTCATCCCAAGGCAACTCAGCAGGATTTCGGCTAGAAACTTTCACGATTCTTTTTCCGTCTATCACAAGTTCATCATCTATGACCTCAACAGAACCGTCATAAGCTCCGTGTACTGAATCATACTTAATTAAATGAGCTAATGTCTCTGAAGGATAGCTAGCGTTAATTGCTACAATTTCTACTTTCTCGTCTTTCATCGCACGGCGAAACACCATTCTACCGATACGTCCAAAACCGTTTATTGCAATTTTTGTTACACTCATTTAAAAGCCCCCTCATCGCTTTATGTTATACTTTTTTATCTTTATTTAAGATTAGTATAACACATTAAAAATAAAATGTGAGGGCAATTTATAAAAATTTAAACAAAAAATTATGTGTTAATTTCTATACCCCATTGCTTTAATATAGCCTTTAATTGCTCTTCACTTTCTTCAACTGAACCACCATTATTCACAATTGCATCAGCACGATCTCGCTTTTCTGTAATTGGAATTTGTGAATTTATCCGTTCTAATGCTTTATCTGCCGATACTTCATCACGTTTAGTTAAGCGGTCCAACTGAATGTCTGGATCTACATAAACGACCAATACTTGATCAACGTAATGAAATAATTCGCTTTCGAATAGTAACGGTATATCCATTACAACTAACGGTTCTTTATTTACGACATACTGATCGCGTTTTTGTAACATTCTCTTACGTATTTGTGGGTGCATAATATTATTTAGTTTTTTCCGTTCTGCCTCATCTTTAAAGACAATGTTACCTAACGCTTCACGGTTTAAGGCTCCATCTTCATGTAAAACTTGCCTACCAAATGTGGCAACGATTTGTTCATAGGCTTCTTCACCTACTTGAACAACTTCTCTTGAGATTTTGTCTGCATCTATGACTGGAACGCCCCATTGTACAAACATGTTTGATATGGTTGATTTTCCTGTTGCAATGCTTCCTGTTAATCCTACTACTAATGTCATAGTTCAACGCCTACCTTATAAAATTCCAGATTCCTAAACTTATTAGTATTAATCCTGGTATAAATGAAAGTGGGTGTACCCAAGTGAAACGATGCATCCATTTTCCTAATCCAATTCCACACATTAAGAAAAACATTGATGAAAAACCAACAACGATTGCGACAGCTAATGCAGGGATCTCAAAAAAAGCAGCACCTATACCACTTGCAAATGAATCTAACGATAATGCAATAGCGACAACGACTGCTTCCATTCCACTAATGGAGCCAGACTTGTCGCGGTCAGCAACTTGTGGTCGTTTCAAAATTTCCCATATTGTTCGGATGTTTAATGTCATTTCTTGAACCCGGTAATAGTATTTCACCTTTTCCTTTTGGTCTTGTAACCATTGCCACAGCACCCAAGAACCAATCGCAATAAAGATCAACCCACCTAAAATATGAGAAATAAACGGCATGATGAACATGACAAGTTCACCGATCCATCCGCCTAATAAAAAACTACACGCTGTAAATACACCTATCATTAACACCGCATACGGTTTTACAGTAATCGATCTAACTCGATATGTTAAACCGAAAAAGAAACTATCAAAACTCACAGCAAAACTTAGCAACAACGTCAGGAGTATTAAATCAAGCAACAGTAAAAGCTCCTTCCATAAGGGTTCAGAATATCTTATGAAAAGAGCTTATATACTGTGTTTAATCACCAACCACTTGACATGTTGGACAAAAGTGGGTTCCTCTTCCACCTACTTTTGTTTTCACGATAGGACTTAGGCATACTACACAAGGCTCTCCTGTTTGATCATAGACAGCTAATTCCAATTGAAACATCCCAATTTCACCGAGTGAATTTAAATAAGACCTAATTGATGTTCCACCTTTTTCAACTGCTCGACTTAAAACTTCTACAATCGCCTTTTGAAGATTGTAACATTCTTCACGATTAATTGATGAAGCTACTCTTTCAGGATGGATTTGACTTTTAAACAAAGCTTCATCAACATATATATTGCCTAAACCTGTTACAATCGTTTGATCTAACAAAGTAGGCTTAATAAGACGAGTTGTTTTTTGAAGTTTTTCGTAAAGATAGTCGACTGTAAATTCTTCACTAAAAGGCTCTAAACCTAACTTATTAATCGGCGGTGTATTAAATTCTGTTTTTACAGGTTTTAAATGCATCGTTCCAAACTTACGTACGTCTTTATACCTTAATTCTTGCCCGTCGTCTAACTTAAAGATTACATGTGTATGGGTATCTACTTCATCTGATTCGTTAAACACTCCATATTTACCTTCCATACGTAAATGGGAGATTAACACATCTTCATCTAAATAAAACAATAAAAACTTACCTAAACGTTTAATAGATCGAAACGTTTGGCCTTTAATTTGAAATTTAAATCGTTCCACATCTTCTGGTTCTTTAATAATTCCAGGGTAGCGTATATCGATATCTGCAATTGACTTCCCGGTGACAATAGGTTCTAATGTTTTTCTTACTGTTTCGACTTCTGGTAGTTCTGGCATGTCTCGTTTACCCCTTTTTATTTCGCATCATACCACGTGTTGCCATAAGAACTATCAACTAACAGTGGGACAGATAGTTCGATTGTTTGTTCCATAGCTTCTTTAACTAACTTTTGTAGTGCTTCGACATCTGATTTCTTCACTTCGAAAATTAATTCGTCATGAACTTGAAGGATCATCGTTGCGCTCAAGTTCGTACCTTCCATACTATGAACAACATCAAGCATTGCTTGTTTAATAATATCTGCTGCACTACCTTGAATAGGTGAATTCATTGCAGTACGTTCAGCAAAGCTGCGACGATTAAAGTTACGACTGTTAATTTCAGGTAAATAACGGCGACGGTTCATAATGGTTTCAACGTAACCATCTCGTTTAGCTTGTGTCACAATATCGTCCATGTAAGCTTTAACACCAGGGTAGCTTTCAAAATATTTATTAATAAATTGCTCAGCTTCTTTACGTGTGATTCCTAAGCTCTGACTTAATCCATAATCGCTAATGCCATAAACAATGCCGAAATTAACCGCTTTTGCTTGTCGTCGCATTAAATCATTGATTTCATCGTCTTTAACATCAAATACGTCCATCGCGGTTTGCGTATGAATATCTTTACCTTCATTGAATGCTTGTACAAGTTTTTCATCTTTAGCAATATGAGCTAATACACGTAACTCAATTTGTGAATAGTCTGCAGCTAAAATGACCGAATCTTCTTCAGAAGGTACAAAGGCTTGTCTAATTCGACGTCCTTCTTCTAATCGAATCGGAATGTTTTGCAAGTTAGGTTCAACTGAACTAAGACGACCTGTTTGAGTTAACACTTGATTAAATCGGGTATGAATTTTATGTGTACCTTCATGAACAACTTTCTGTAAACCTTCCAAATAAGTCGATTGAAGCTTAGAAAGCTGACGGTAGTGTAAAATTTGTTCAACGATCTCATGTTCATGTTGTAGCTTTTCTAATATGTCAGCTGAAGTTGAATAACCTGTTTTAGTTTTCTTAATAACAGGAAGCTCTAAGTCTTCAAATAGAACTTTCCCTAACTGTTTTGGTGAATTAATATTAAATTCACTACCTGCTAAGTTATGGATTTTCGCTTCAATATCTGATAAACGATTGCTAAGATCCTTTTGCATTGAATCTAAACGGTCGACATCAACTTTTACGCCTGTATGTTCCATTTCTGCTAATACAGCTGATAAAGGCATTTCTAATTCGTAATAAAGATTTTCTTGTTCATTCTGTTTTAGCTCGTCTTTTAGAAGGTCGTTTAGTTTAAAACCGACTAAGCCTTTACGCACTATATGCTCTTGATAAACTTCTTCATTAGGTAGTTGTTGTTTTGCACCTTTACCGTACACTTCTTCATCATAAGACACTTCTGTAAGCCCGTAACTATGAGCAATAGATGAAAGGTCGCCATCGTGGCTAGCAGGGTTTACGATATATGCAGCTAGTTGCAAGTCAAATGTAATACCTTTAACTTCAACCCCTCGCCATTTTAATGCGACTAATAATTGTTTTTTATTAAACACTGTTTTAGGCGATTGCTCATCTTCTAGCCAATTAATAAATGTTTGGTCTTCTAACAAGTCAGTTGGAATATAGTAATTACCTTTTTCGTTAACTAAGCTACATCCAACAATATTACTGTTGTGATAATTATCATCTAACATTTCAACGTAAAGAATATTATGGGAGTCATCTACGAGTGATAGGTCAAACTCACTTGCTACTTCAAAATCGATCTCATCATACTCTTGTTCTGAGTCTTCCCCTTCAACTTGCCCCATTAATGATTGAAACCCGTAAGCTTTAAAAGCTGATACTAGTTCACGTGATTGATAACCTTCATACTTTAAGTCTTCAAGTGAGATTTCCACTGGAGAGCTTTGGTTAATAGTTACAAGCTCTTTACTCATTAATGCTTCATCTTGATTATTAATTAAGTTTTCTTTTAACTTTTTACCACTTACATCATCAATATTTTCATATATGTTCTCTAACGTGCCGAACTGTTTAAGCAACTTAACTGCTGTCTTTTCACCAACACCAGGTACACCTGGAATATTATCTGATTGATCACCCATTAAAGCTTTCAAATCAATAATTTGCTCTTTTGAAATCCCCATCTTTTCCTCGATCGATTCAGGGGTGAAATGGTCAATCTCAGAGATACCTTTTCTTGTTAAAGATACAGTAGTATGGTTTGAAGCGAGCTGTAATAAGTCCTTATCACCTGAATAAACGATCGTCTTTTGACCTTGACCGTCCGCTTCTTTAACCATAGTTCCGATAATATCATCCGCTTCATATTGATCAAGTTCATAATACTTAACACCGAAAGCATCTAAAAGCTCTCGCATAATAGGAAACTGTTCTGATAGCTCTGGTGGTGTTTTTTGTCGACCACCTTTGTATTCTTTATATGTTTCATGTCTAAAAGTGGTTTTACCCGCATCGAATGCGACTAAAATGTGAGAAGGATCGTGGTCCTCTAATACTTTTAACATCATTTTCGTAAATCCAAACACTGCATTCGTATGCACACCTTGATCATTACTTAATAAAGGTAAAGCAAAGAACGAACGATACAAAATACTATTACCGTCGATTAATACTAATTCTTTTGACACGTTCAAACACCTCTTTATCTCCTGTTGTAACTATTATAACAAATGATTAGTTTATTTTTGTGGAAGAGTAACTTTTATTGTTGTTCCTTCCTCTTCACGGCTTTCAATCTGAATTTGACCATCATGTGCTTCTGTAATGTGTCTTACAATGGACAGTCCAAGACCCGTGCCTCCTGAATGTCTACTTCTTGCTTTATCAACACGATAGAAACGTTCAAAGATTCGATTGTGGAATTTCTCTGCTATGCCAATCCCATTATCTTGTACTTCAATTAAAACATTGTCACCGTCTTTTTCAATCGTTAACGTAATATCTCCGCCTTCATTTGTGTATTGAATTGAATTAGAGATTAAATTCAATGCTAGCTGATACAAACGGTAATAATCAGCATGAATCTGTAAATCACCTTCTACATTGAAAACTAAGTTTAGCGATTTTTCTTCAGCTGGTTGGTCTACAATAGCTTTTATATCATTAACTAATTTAGACGCTGTAAATGTGGATAATTTTAATTCATACTCATCCTTTTCTAATACAGACAAATCTAATAAGTCCTGGACGAGAATGTTTAAACGTTTACTTTCTTTCTTCATAATCTTTAAAAATTGTTTCTGTTTATCTTCATCAATCGAATCATCTTCTAATAGTGTTTCAGCAAAGCCTTGAATCGATGTTATAGGAGTTCGTAATTCATGAGATACGTTAGCTACGAAATCTTTTCTAACTCGCTCAAGCCTCTTTAAATCAGTGATATCGTGTGAAACGACTACAACACCACGAGCCTGATGACTTTCTTGATCTTTAATAGGGGCCACAAACACTTCAATAAAACGTCCATCTTTCAATTCAATTGATTGATGTTGTTTTGTTTCAGTAAAGATTGCTTCTTGAATTACTCCATTTAACTCGTCTTGCTCAACTACTTCGTAATAGATTTCACCAATAAATGGTGTTTTTTCAATCGAGAACTGTTGTAAAAATGATTCATTCACAAGACGGGTAACACCTTTTTCATTAATTAGAAGCGCACCACTTTCCATATTATTAACAACTGTTTTCAATCTTGAGTTCTGGTTTTCATACTTTGACGTAATATACTCCAAATAACGTCCCAATCGATTAATTGATTGGCTTAAGCTAGCAGCAATACCGTATGGTGCATCATGGATACGGGCTTGATAATTACCATCTACTAATTCTTTTGAAGTCTCAGTTGCTTTTATTACTGGTTTAACATAACTATCATATAAGCGGTTTCCGAAACTCCATAGCAATACAGTTGCAAATAATGAGAAGAAAAATACTCCCCACCAAATGGTCGTGCTTAAAGCTGCTAATGGTAACCGTTCAGTCGCTATAGTTAGAAACTCACCATCTTCTAATTGATAGGTCGTGATAAGACGATCTTCAATAAGTTCTATTTCACCAACATACTCTAAGTTACCTCTTAAGTGGCGTAATACATTAAGTTCTGTTGTATTAAAAGTATGTAGAAGTTGTTCCTCTACTTCAGATTCATAAAACAAATCGACATTAAATTGTTCATGATAAAATACTAAGTCATGTTGGAAAGCTTCAATTGATGTCATTTCTAATTGATCAGAAATATATTCACCGTTAGATTGCAACTGCCCTTCATATGAACTAATAACATAATGTTTGGCGATTTGATTAAAAATCGCTCCAATAACTACAATAAATAAAATACTTAATATGATATATAAAATAATCGTTCTTTTTTCAATAATATTTTTCATGTTAATCCCTCAATTTTGTACCCGACACCTCTTACTGTTTTAATTAACGTCGGTTTTTTAGGGTCATCTTCTAGTTTTTCACGAAGATGACTAATATGAACATCGACAATTCGTGTATCACCAATATAGTCGAAATCCCAAATATCTCTTAGCAGTACTTCTCGTTTTACAGGCTTTCCAATTTGTTTAGCTAAATACAGCAGCAATTCAAACTCCTTACGTGTGAAGCTTACATGTTCACCTTGTTTATAAACCTCATAATAATCTTCATGAATTTCTACATCTTGTATATTAATAACTTTTCTACTCTCCGTTTGAACCCGATTTAACCTTCTTAAAACAGCTTGAATACGAGCAACTAATTCTTTAGGGCTAAAAGGCTTTGTAAGATAATCATCTGCTCCAACATTTAATCCTTTAATTTTATCGGCTTCTTCTCCTTTTGCTGTTAACATAATAACTGGAGTATCATCTTGATTTAATCTCATCGTTTCACATACTTTAATGCCACTTAATTTAGGTAGCATTAAATCAAGGACGACTAAATCATAAGAATTATTATATAAACTTTGAATAGCACTTTCACCATCATGAACGATTGTCGTCATGTATCCTTCTTGATTTAAATGATGATCTATTAACGTAGTAATGGATTCTTCATCATCAACGATTAAAACTTTTGTTGTCATTTTATACAGCCCCTAAAAGATCATTAAGTTTTTGTATGTATTCCATACTTTCATAATATAAAACTGTTGTAAACAATGAAAACATCATGCTTATATTTTTAGGTTAATATAAGTAATTCGTTATAACAGTGCAAAAATCCTTTCTTAAACATATAAGTAGCGTATTCACATGGCTATGCAATAATTATATGTCTAATGCTTATTCAAATAAAACAAAACACAGCCTGTCTGACTGTGTTTTGTTTATACTTAAGTAAAGTACTCAAATTTAGCTGTTGGGAAATGCCTCTGTAAGTACTCTTGCATTTTATTTTTCATTTCCTCTTGCTCTTCGTCTTTGTAAACAAATTTACTAATACCGTATTTACCAAACTTCTTCTTACGTTTTGTCTCATCTAGTTCTAACTTTGTCATCGGATAATTTTGTTCAATTGTTCTTTTAGCAGGCTGTGTGAAGCGATGCTGAATAAATTCAAAAGTTAGATCCTTTCTCGCAAACTCAGGAATTTGGTTATCCAACTTCTCAAACATCTCTGCGTAACCTTCTCTCCATCCATCATGAAGGTATATCGGAGCAACGATAAAGCCTAATGGATAATCAGCCTCTGCAATTTTCCGAGCCGCTTCAAGGCGCTCATCCAATTTTGAAGTACCAGGCTCAAAATATTTTATAACGTAATCATCGTTAATACTAAATCGAAATCTTGTTTTTCCATTATGTTTGGCATCTAACAAGTGGTCAACGTGCGCGAACTTCGTTACAAAACGTAATTTTCCATACTCTGATTCACCAAAATGTTCTATGGCATACTTCAATGAATGAGTTAAATGGTCTATACCAACAATGTCAGATGTACATGAAGCTTCAAAACGAGTAAATTCCGGTGCTCTTTCAGCCATATATTTGTCTGCTTGTTCCAACACTTCTTCAACATTGACATATGTTCGAATATACGGCTTACTTCCCATAGTCGTCTGTAAATAACAATAATGACAATGCCCCATACACCCTGTAGCAAGTGGGATTGCATACTCAGCAGACGGTTTAGATGTATCAAACTTTAACGTTTTCCTCAAACCGACGACTAAAGTCGATTTAGCCATTCGATACTTTTGAAAATGGTTATCTCCTGGCAAGTTACGTACTTGGTTATGTGACGTCGTCTCACGAATCTCTATATCCATATCTTGAAAACGGTCTATTAATTTCTTTCCTAAAGGGTACTCCATTGCCTTTGGTTCGACGTATACTAACTCTGGCATAAATGGTTTAACCATACAAGTTACCATCTTCCCCAAAGTGATAATTGTAAGCACGCATCGCCTCTACTTCTGTTGGAAAAACTGCAATTTCTTCGTCTAATGGATAATAAGTATCGTACATAAATAAACTTAATTCTCCAGGTTGATCTGGATTCTCTACTACAGCTGCTTCTTGAACTTGTGCGACATCTTGAGCATGAGGATTTCGATATAAAACATAGACAACATCGCCAGGTTCAAAATTATGGTTTTGCTCAAAGTACATTATAGCTCCACCTTTCACTTCATTTAACATTAGTATGAGACTAAACTACAAAAAAATTATATGAAATATTTTCTTAAAACTAGACATTTACTATAAGCCATTCTATAGAAAAACTATAAGATATAGTAAAAGGTAAAAAGGAGGGGGAGGATATGATCTGGGGTCATCGACTCGATCATCACCACCATGGACGACACCATCACAGAAGACACCACCACGACCACCATCATGGTGATCACCATGGTCATCATGGCGACCACCACCATAAACCAAAATGTTGCTGTAAATGTAAATGTACATGTCAGATAGAATTTGTTTGCAAGCCAAAACCTAAGCCAAGATGTTGTGAATTATTATCCAATACTTGTTTCATAAAAAGACACTGTATTTGCGGAAGACCTTTATATTAATATTAATTAGATATCAACTTCATAATAGAAAAAAGCGATAGACCGACCGTTATTTACGGTTAGTCTATCGCTTTATGATTAAATTAGAAGTTACTTTTAAGCTTCTGTATTGGCTAATACTTGCATGACATTTTTAACAGAGTCAGCTGATTTGTCTAGCTGCTGTTTTTCTTCTTCTGTTAAATCTAGTTCAAGAATTTCCTCAATTCCATTTCCGCCTAAAATTGTTGGTACACCTAAGTACATATCATGGTAACCATATTCACCTTCTAGATATGCAATGGACGGTAAAATACGACGTTGGTCTTTCAATATTGCTTCAACCATTTCCGTTATTGACGCAGCTGGTGCGTAATAAGCTGAACCATTGCCTAACAATCCAACAATTTCACCGCCACCTTTACGTGTACGTTCAACGATTGCATCTAGACGGTCTTTGGAAATTAATTTCTCTAGTGGAATACCTCCGGCGAATGAATAACGTAGCATTGGTACCATATCATCACCATGACCACCAAGTACGAACCCTGTTACATCTTTAACAGAGACATTTAGCTCTTGTGCAACAAATGTACGGAAACGTGCCGTATCTAATACCCCAGATTGACCGATGACGCGACTTTTCGGTAGACCTGATTCTTTAAACACAGAATAAGTCATTGCATCGACTGGGTTCGTTAATACGATTATGAAACAATCTGGTGAGTACTTCACAATTTGTTGTGTCACCTGTTTCATAATATTAGAGTTTGTTGCAACTAAATCATCACGACTCATACCAGGCTTCCTTGCGATACCGGCTGTAATGACTACTACATCGGAGTTAGCTGTCTCTTCATAATTTGAAGTACCTACAATGTTTGAATCAAACCCTTGTACCGGACTAGCTTCTAACATATCGAGTGCTTTACCTTTCGTCGGATCCTCCATATCTGGAATATCCACTAACACTACGTCAGCTAGTTCTTTTTGAGCGGTCATCAGTGCTGTTGTCGCCCCTGTAAAACCAGCGCCAATAACTGATACTTTCTTACGTTTAATCGTCATTGCACTCCTCCTCAATATTCCACTATAAGATTTGTATTAGTCCATGTTCTTGATTAGTTCATCAGCGAACTCAGAACATTTAACTTCTCTTGCACCATCCATTAGACGAGCGAAGTCGTACGTTACAACTTTGCTTGCAATTGTTTTATCCATCGCTTTGTGGATTAGCTCACTAGCTTCTCTCCAACCTAAGTGATCTAACATTAGCGTACCAGATAAAATAACTGAAGATGGGTTAACTTTATCTTGACCAGCATACTTCGGTGCAGTACCATGAGTAGCTTCAAAAATAGCATGACCAGACTCGTAGTTAATATTCGCACCTGGTGCAATACCGATTCCACCAACTTGTGCAGCTAGTGCATCTGAGATATAGTCACCATTTAAGTTCATTGTCGCAACTACATCAAACTCTTTTGGACGAGTTAAGATTTGTTGTAGGAAAATATCAGCAATCGCATCTTTAACAACAATCTTACCTGCGTCAACAGCTTCTTTTTCAGCTTGATCTGCTGCGTCACGGCCTTTTTCTTCAGTAATTTGGTCATACTCTTTCCAAGTGAATACTTTATCGCCGTATTCACGTTCAGCTAAGTCATAACCCCATGCTTTAAATGAACCTTCAGTAAACTTCATAATGTTACCTTTGTGTACTAGAGTAACGCTCTGTTTACCTTCATTTAATGCATATTCAATTGCAGAACGAACTAGACGTTCAGTACCTTCTTTTGATACAGGCTTAATACCGATACCAGAAGTTTCAGGGAAGCGGATTTTGTCTACTCCCATTTCATTACGGATAAAGTCAATAACTTTACCTACTTCTTCAGTACCCTCTTGCCATTCAATACCTGCATAAATATCCTCTGTGTTTTCACGGAAAATTTGCATATCTACATCTTCAGGACGCTTAACTGGAGATGGTACACCGCTAAAGTGGCGTACTGGACGTAAGCAAGTGAATAAATCTAACTCTTGACGTAAAGCAACGTTTAGTGAACGGATTCCTCCACCAATTGGCGTTGTTAGAGGTCCTTTAATTGCGATTTTGTAATCACGGATTGTTTCTAAAGTTTCCTCTGGTAACCATTCGCCTGTTTTGTCATAAGCTTTTTGACCAGCTAATACTTCTGTCCATTCAATTCCTTTTTCACCGTTGTAAGCTTTCTCTACTGCTGCTTCTAATACTCGAGACGCTGCTGCCCAAATGTCAGGACCTGTACCGTCTCCTTCGATAAATGGGATAATTGCTTGATTTGGAACGTTCATTTGTCCGTTTTCTACTGTGATTTTTTCACCTTGTGTCAATTTCAAAACCTCCTATTATGTTCTAGAGCCATTATATATTAAAGGAATGAACAACACAAAAGCCGGTTTCCCGGCTTTTGGAATTCATTATCTTTCTTCTAAAGAGACAAACTGCTGTTTACCTGGTCCAACGTACTCTGCACGAGGACGGATTAGACGGTTATCTGAGTACTGCTCTAAAATGTGAGCTAACCAACCTGATACACGACTTACAGCAAAGATTGGTGTAAATAAATCATGATCAATGCCTAAGCTGTGGTATACAGACGCTGAATAGAAGTCAACGTTTGCAGGTAAACCTTTCTCTTCTTTAATAAAGTCTTCAATTTTAACTGACATGTTGTACCACTTAGTCTCACCAGTGATTTCAGTTAATTGACGAGACATTTCTCTTAAGTGTTTCGCACGAGGATCACCATTTTCATAAACACGGTGGCCCATACCCATAATTTTCTCTTTGTTTGCAAACTTCTCTTTAATATATGGGATTGCGTTCTCTTCTTCGCCAATCTCTGAAAGCATCTGCATAACGCGCTCGTTAGCTCCACCGTGAAGTGGCCCTTTTAGAGCACCAATTGCTGCTGTTACACCTGAATACACATCAGATAATGTTGCCACACATACACGTGAAGTGAATGTTGATGCGTTTAATTCGTGGTCAGCATGCAATACTAGCGCTTTATTAAAAGCTTCTTCTTCAATTGCTTCTGGTTCTTTACCATTTAGCATGTATAAGAAGTTACCTGCGAAGCTTAAATCTTTCTTTGGTGCTACAGGTTCTTTACCATTACGAATACGTGCAAATGCTGTAGCGATTGTTGAGATCTTAGCTTGTAAACGAAGTGCTTTACGACGGTTAGCGTCTTCATTCATTTCATCCGCTTCATCGTCGTATAACCCTAACATAGAAACTGCTGTTCTAAGTGCAGCCATTGGGTGTACAGAATCTAAGTTATAAGATTTCAAATGATCAATAATTCCTTGAGGAACTTCCATTTCGTTAGCGATTTCTTGTTTAAAAGCGTCTAACTCTTCTTTAGTCGGTAGCTTTAAATTCCAAAGTAAATAAACTACTTCTTCAAAGCTACAGTTTTCAGTTAAATCATCAATGTCATAACCAACGTAAGTTAGCTTGTCATCGATGATCGAGCTAATAGATGATTGTGTTGCAACGATACCTTCAAGACCTTTAGTGCTAGACATACAATCTCTCCTTCTCTAAAAAATAATGAAAACATTAGTGTGTATGTATACACTTCTATTTACATAGCTATTATTATACATCTCAAAGACCATTATAAACAAAATTCTGTAGAAGTGAAACTATTTCGCTATACAAAATTCATAAATATCAACAATCCTGCATAACTGTTAATATATATTCCCTTAGAATGTGTATTTAAACATCTCGTCATTTATGAAAAGAACTTCATAACACCATCAACTAATTGCATGACTAAATAAGCAATTCCTGCACCGATGACAGGTCCAACAGCGATTCCTTGAAATAAGACAACCCCTAAAATAGTACCGGCTATTAATGCGGCTGTTAAATGGGGATCACTTGCCATAAGATCAACCCCATCTTTGGCAACATAAGCTACGAACGCACCAGCAGCAATTGCAATCCATGCATAGTATGATTTCATACTTTCAAAAAGATCTGAAAAGCCAATTTCTCCATTTGCTATTGGGACTAATACAGCAATTGTAATGACAATAACACCTATAAAAATACCTTTTGACTCAAATAACGGTAATATACGATCTTCTAAACTTAACAATTTTATCCCTAACAATATGTATACAGCGATTAATATAGCTTGATTTTTTGCGATAAAACCTAACGCTAAAAGGACAAGTAAAAATAAAGTCGAAGATGACAACACAACAATACCAACCTTTGCTATTTTATTTCTATGATTAATCCATATAAAAGTCGAGCGTCTGTTTAGGAGTTATAATATGGAATTAAATTACCCTAATTTAATTAAACTGCTTACCTTCACAATTGGGTTCGTCACAGTTATGTACTTTGGTTTTTATTACTTATTTCCGATCTTATTAAGTGTCATACTAGCTTTCCTCATAAACCCTCTCGTTAATTTTGTACAAGCTTATTTAAGAAATAGAGCTTTATCTGTTCTTTTTGTATTATGCTTTTTCTTTATTAGTTTTATTTCGATTATTTCATTAAGTATCGTAGAGTTCATTCATCTACTCCAACACTTAACCATGACTACACCTGTCATACTCGAAGATTTGTTCAGACAAGTCGAACAGTATACGACACAAACTGTTGAACAAGTATATCAAACGATTGAAAACTTCGCCTCAACTATTCATCCAGAATCTAGCCAATTAATGAAAAACTTACTATCCGATACGACTAACTCTATGAAAGAGGTAAGTAAAGATTGGTTAATTAATTTGTTACAATCGGCGATGAACCAATTAACTTACATTATACAAGGGGGCTATATTTTATTTTTCGTTTTAATCGGTACTTACTTCTTAAGTAAAGATGGTCCAAAATGGTTTAGAAATATACTAGAGCATATGCCTGAACGCACGTTTTCGATCTATTCGAAAACAAAGTCGGAAATTACTTACTTAATAAAAAAATATTTATTTGCACAGTTTTTATTAATCGTTATTACCGGTCTTATTGTCTATGCGGGTTTACTATTCTTTTCTGTCGAACATGCATTAGCTATAGCTTTTGTTGCTATGTTTTTAGACTTAATCCCTCTCGTTGGTGTTAGTGGGTTATTTATTCCATGGCTTATTTACTTATTTATGACTGATCAATTTACGCTAACTGTTCAGCTCAGCTTATTGTTAATTGTGATCATTATAACTCGTAATTTATTAGAGCCGAAACTGATTGGTGCTCAGCTAGGCACTCACCCGTTCTTTGTATTAATACTACTATTCATATTAATAAGTACATTTGGTATTTTAGGTATATTTTTAAGTCCAATTATTATGATTATCATAGTCGCTCTCATGCGGGCTAACCTTTTGACACACGTAAAAAATTATATTGTGAAGTAAGACAAAGTAAAGGAGTACACAAACATGCGTTCATGTACTCCTCGATATTACCTTCTAATAACGGTGACAGTTCCCTTCTTAATCATCGCATAGACAACACCTTGTGCCCATTTCTTCATAGGTCGTCTCGTTACAGGGATCAATAACATAAAGCCGAAAGCATCTGTTAAGAACCCTGGAGTAAACAAGACGACAGCACCTAATAAAATGGCCACACCGTCAAAGATTTCTTCTTTCGGTGCTCGTCCATTCGCCATTTCTAACCTGGCACGATTAAGTGTTTCAACTCCTTGTTGCTTAGCCAATATAGCTCCTAAAAATCCTGTTGTAATAATACCTAACAACACAAACCAAATATTTAATATATTACCTAACCATACGAATAACGCAATCTCAATAGCTGAGACGACAATAATTAACACAAATAATAAACGAAACATAATTGGCTCCTTTCGAGCTAGTCACCATTGGCTTACAGGACAGATGTACGTCCTTGATAAATATTTCCGTTCGTTGGATCAATCGTAATCTCTTCCCCATTTTCTATTAATTTCATAGCGCCAGATACACCGACAATTACTGGTTTACCTACATTGATCCCAACGACAGCTGCATGGCTCGTTAACCCGCCTTCTTCTGTAACGATTCCACTTGATCTTTCAATATAATTCATCATTTCTTTATCCGTACCATGAGCAACTAAAATATCTCCGTCATTGAAATTTTTCTCAAGCTCTTCTAAGTTTGTAGCATGAACTGCTTTTCCTACAGAACCAACTTTTCCAATACCTTGACCTTTAGCTACAATATTGCCGACAACATGGACTTTTATTAAGTTAGTTGTACCACTTTCACCTACAGGTACTCCTGCCGTGATGACAATCCTGTCTCCATGTTGGAAAAGCTCAGAATCTAGACCTTTTTCTACTGCTAGAGCCAACATTTCATCAGTAGAAGAAACTTGGTCACCTTTCATTGCATGAACACCCCATACTAGTGAAAGCTGACGATTAACATAACCTTTGGACGTAACCGCTACAATGTTCGCTTTTGGTCGATATTTTGATACGTTACGAGCTGTATTTCCACTTTCAGTTGGAGTTACAATAGCTTTAACACTTAAGTCTTCAGCTAGGTTTGCAACTGAGTGACTAATCGCATCAGTAATGCTCATGTCACCTTGTTCTAAGTAAGCATTAACGGACACTTGTTCTTCAATTGAATTTTCAGTGTAAACAGCAATGTTATTCATCGTTTTTACCGCTTCGACTGGGTAATCACCAGCTGCTGTTTCACCTGAAAGCATAATGGCATCTGTTCCATCAAAGATCGCATTCGCAACATCACTCGCTTCTGCACGAGTAGGTCGAGGGTTTCGTTGCATTGAATCTAACATTTGAGTTGCTGTAATTACTGGCTTCCCTGCTACATTACATTGATAAATTAAATCTTTTTGTACTAGCGGTACTTCTTCTGCCGGTATTTCTACACCTAAGTCACCACGTGCAACCATTAAACCATCACTTACTTTGATGATGTGCTCAATGTTTTCTACACCTTCGCGGTTCTCAATTTTAGGGACAATTTGAATATGATCTGCTTGATGTTTCTCTAACAGCTCACGTATTTCTAACACATCAGAAGGACGTCTTACAAATGAGGCTGCAATAAAGTCAATATCTTCTTCAATACCGAACAAGATGTCATTTGCATCCTTATCCGTAATACCAGGTAAATTAACGCTCACATTTGGGACGTTTACACCTTTTTTGTTTTTGATTATGCCTGTATTCATAACTTTCGTTTCGATTTCATTTTTACCTTGATCGACAGAAATGACATCTAAGCCAATTAGACCATCATCTAAAAGAATTGTATTTCCTGGACCAACGTCTTCGATTAAGCCTGGATAAGTGACTGAGAATCGCTCAGCAGTTCCCTCTACTTCATCCATTGATAAGTACACCGTTGAACCTTCTTGAAGTTCCACTTCTTCTTCTGCAAAAGTACCTGTTCTAATCTCCGGCCCTTTCGTATCTAAAAGAATTCCGACAGTAGCATTCATTTCTTCTGCTGCTTGGCGGATATTTTTTATTCTAGCACGATGTTCGTCGAAATCACCATGAGAGAAATTTAACCTCGCGACATTCATCCCCGCACTGATGAGTTGTTTTAAAGTGTCAATTGACTCTGATGCTGGGCCTATTGTGCATACTATCTTTGTTTTTTTCATATGTTTTGCTTCCTCCTAAATTATGTTCAAACTTATATAGAAAGTTGATTAGACAACTGATAAAGACCTTCATCTACTTTATGTTCTCTTTGTAATGCTTCTATAATATCATGATGAACAACTTTGTTATTTTCAATTCCAACCATTAGTCCACCTTTGTTATTTAACAATAGATCAACGGCAGAAGCCCCTAAACGACTAGCTAGTACACGGTCATTAGCTGTAGGTGATCCACCACGTTGAGTATGGCCTAATACTGTTACACGAGTTGATAAGTTTAATTTATCTTGTATTTGCTCAGCATAATCAACCGCACTTCCTACACCTTCTGCCACCATGATAATGCTGTGACGCTTGCCACGTTCATGTCCACGTTGGATTTTTTCAAGCACTTCATCCATATTCGATTCGCGTTCTGGAATTAAAATACTTTCAGCACCGCCAGCTAGGCCAGCCCAAAGTGCAAGGTCACCAGCATCTCTTCCCATCACTTCAATGGCATAAATTCTTTCATGTGAAGTTGCCGTATCTCTTATTTTGTCAACTGCTTGAATAACTGTGTTCAGCGCAGTATCAAAACCGATCGTATAATCTGTTCCTGGTATGTCGTTATCAATTGTTCCTGGAACACCAATACAAGGGAACCCTTGTTCAGTTAATTTCGTTGCCCCTTTAAAAGAACCGTCACCGCCAATAACGACTAAGCCATCAATTCCATAGTTGTTCAATTGTTCAATGGCCTTCTTTTGACCTTCAGGGGTTTTGAATTCTTCAGAACGAGAAGAGTACAACATCGTTCCACCCTTTTGAATAATATCACCTACAGAGCCGATTGTTAACTCTTCAATATTACCGTTTATTAAACCTTGATAACCGTAATAAATTCCAAACACTTTAATATCATGATAAATACAACTTCTTACGACTGAGCGAATGGCTGCATTCATCCCTGGAGCATCTCCACCACTAGTCAAAACACCTATTGCTTTCATATCCACACCTCGTTTTGCTATCGATCAATTGTATATCATATTGTAAATTAAAATTTCTATAAATGCCATGCATAAGGAATTACATATTTATTGAATCAATCTTATGAAAATTCACTCTAAACCCTTATTGGCTTTACTTTTAGAAACAAAAACGGAGCTGATTAACAGCTCCATGTTTTTTAAGATTGTACAACAGTTGTAACAGCACCAATCTTTTTATACTTTTCCCAACGTTTTTCTAACAATTCTTCTGTCGGTAAGGCTTTTAGTTCTTTCAAACTATCTTCAATACACTTAGAAATATGATTAGATTGATTTTCTAAGTCACGATGAGCCCCACCTTGAATTTCTTCGACTACATCATCAATAATATTAAGTTGTTTCAAGTCGTAAGATGTAATCTTCATCGACTCAGCAGCTTTTTGTGCCAAGTTTGAGTCTTTCCAAAGTAGTGCAGCAGCACCTTCTGGTGAAATTACTGAGTAAGTAGAGTTTTCAAGCATGTACAGTTTGTCTCCTACACTGATGCCTAACGCTCCACCGCTACCACCTTCACCAATTACGATACAGATGACTGGCACTGTTAAACCTGCCATTTCACGCAAGTTTTTAGCAATAGCCTCACTTTGGCCACGTTCTTCTGCCGCCTTACCTGGATATGCACCCTTCGTATCTATAAACGTCACAATTGGACGATTGAATTTCTCAGCCTGTTTCATTAACCGTAACGCTTTACGGTAACCTTCTGGGTGTGGCATACCGAAGTTCCTTCTTAAGTTATCTTTAGTATCTTTACCACGTTGGTGTCCAATAATCGTAACAGGCTGATTACCGAATTTCGCAATACCACCAACAATGGCTTCATCATCACCGTAATAACGATCGCCATGCATCTCCATAAAGTCAGTAAAAATATGGTTAATATAATCAAGCGTTGTCGGGCGTTCAGCATGACGAGCCATTTGTACTCGATCCCAAGGTGTCATATTCCCATATACTTCTTGCTCTAAACGCTCTAAACGGTTTTCTAACGTTGCGATCTCTTCAGTTAAGTCGACATCACTTTCACTCGTAAAGCTTTTTAACTCTGCAATCTTCTGTCTTAACTCAACAACAGGTTTCTCAAATGGTAATACATGTTTCATTACTGCCCACCTCCAACATGGTGGATTTCTAATATCGTTGAGAGAGTGTCTTTCATCTCATGACGAGGGACGACACGGTCTAGCTGCCCATGCTTGAATAAAAATTCCGCCGTTTGGAAATCATCAGGAAGCTTCTCTCTAATTGTTTGTTCTATGATTCTTCTACCCGCAAAACCGATTAAAGCTTGTGGTTCTGCAAAGTTATAGTCACCTAGTGATGCAAAACTTGCGGAAACACCACCAGTAGTAGGGTTAGTCATATACGATATGAACAGCCCTCCTGCACGATCAAATCGTTCTAAGGCTACCGATGTTTTTGTCATCTGCATTAAGCTTAATACACCTTCTTGCATTCTAGCTCCGCCAGAAGCAGTGAATAAAATTAACGGTATGTTCAACTCGTTAGCTTTCTCAATTGCACGAGCTATTTTTTCGCCAACAACAGACCCCATACTTCCCATACGGAAGCGCGCGTCCATAACAGCTATTGCAGTAGGGAACCCGTTGATCGTTCCTTGTCCTGTTACGACACCTTCGTTAATTCCTGTCTTCTTTTGGTCTTTTTCAAGTTTTTGGAGGTAATCAGGAAACTCTAAAGGGTTTTCTGACACCATATCTTCATCCCACTCTTGGAATGATCCATCATCTAACAAGTAATTAATACGTTCAGGTGCTGACATTTGATGATGGTGATCACAGTTTGGGCACGTTAATAGGTTCTTTTCGATCTCTTTTCGATAATAAATCTTTCGGCAAGAGGGGCACTTTACCATTAACCCTTCTGGAACATCTTCATGTTCTTCTTGCTTGGAAATGGTGGCATATTTTCTTTTTTTATTAAACATATCCTTAATCAAGCTGATTCCTCCTTTTAGCCCTGACACTCTCAAAACATCATAACTTAATAAAAATAAAAAAACTGTCGTATTTTAGACAAGCATAATAATTTAACTACACTGTTTCTCATAAAGCGATGCGTGATGATCTAATGCTTGATTATATTGACGTTGACTAATTAGTTTAAGAAGCTCTTCATATTGAACCTGATTCACTTCTTTTGGATCAACTGTTTCAACAAAACCTGTAACTAAATGCCAAATTTTTAACAACAGTCGATTGCCATAAGCTTCAAATAACCTTAAAAACAAGTCTGTATGTATATCATTAGACTCAAACAATATGTCTTCAACTTGTGAATAATCCCACTGTTCATCAGCAAACAATTGATTTAAACAAACTTGTTCTAGTAAAAACTTCACTTCAAGTAATTCGCCTTTCGTCTTTACTTCTCGTAAAACAAAAGTCGATAACAATTCAACAGAATGATAAGGTTTATAGGTGCGTAAAAATGTGCCCTCCCCATGACGTGTCTCGATTAAGCCAAGTAACTCAATTGCACGTAATGCTTCTCGAATAGATGCACGACTGGCGTTTAATTGCTCTGATAATTCACGCTCAGAAGGCAATCGGTCTCCATCTTTTAACTCTTGCTCTTCGATGAATTGACGAATTTGGTTAAGCACTTCTTGATAAACTTTCATCTTGGATTGATTCGTCATTTTACGCACCTCATAAATATAATTAATCTTGTTTAGTTAACTGTTCAGTATGTCTTACAACATCGTCAGGGTCGACGTGTACTCTTGCAACACCTGATTCCATTGCAGCTCTTGCTACAGCTCCTGCTACAGCCGGTGCTACGCGTGAATCAAATGGTTCAGGGATGACGTAGTCAGATGACAACTCATCACCTACTAAAGATGCAATAGCTTCTGCTGCTGCCACCTTCATCTTTTCATTAATTCGTGTTGCTCGCACATCTAGAGCACCGCGGAAGATCCCTGGGAATGCTAATACGTTGTTCACTTGGTTAGGGAAGTCAGAACGCCCTGTACCAATTACACTAGCTCCCGCTTCTTTTGCATCTTCTGGCATAATTTCAGGATCTGGATTAGCCATCGCAAAAATAACGGGGTTGTCATTCATGCTTTCAACCATCTCTTTTGACAAAGCGCCACCTACTGATACTCCAATGAATACATCAGTATCTTGCATAACTTCTTCTAATGAACCTTCTTTACGATCTTTATTCGTCATACGTGCAATCTCATCTTTCACATCGTTCATACCATATGTACGACCTTCAAAAATCGCACCTTTTGAATCACACATAATCATATCTCGAACACCGAAATTATAAAGTAATTTAATAATTGCGATTCCGGCTGCACCTGCACCATTTGCAACAACTTTAATCTCGGAAAAGCTCTTGCCTGATAATTTGAGTGCATTAATTAAACCTGCAACTGTTACAATTGCAGTACCATGTTGGTCATCATGGAATATTGGAATATTCGTTTCCTTCTTTAAACGTTCTTCTATGATAAAGCAGTTTGGAGCTGCAATATCTTCTAAGTTAATCCCGCCAAAAGTAGGCTCCATAAGTTTAACAGCTTGGACAAACTCATCGACATCATGAGTATTTAGTGCAATTGGAAAAGAATCAACACCAGCAAACCCTTTAAACAATGCAGATTTACCTTCCATAACAGGTAGCGAAGCTTCTGCACCAATGTTACCTAGTCCTAATACAGCAGAACCGTCAGTCACAACGCCTACCATATTGCCTTTCATTGTATAATCATAAACCGTCTCTTTATTGTCATATATAGCTTTACAAGGTTCAGCGACTCCTGGTGAGTAAGCTAAACTTAAATCCCTAGCGTTCTTGATTGGAACTTTAGAGTGTGTTGCTAGTTTTCCTTGGTTTGCCTTATGAATGTGTAATGCTTCTGCTTTTAAGTTAGCCACTTATACCGCTCCTTTAATTTCGAAAATGGTCTGACCACTAATCGAATTTATTATAACAAATAGTGAATGCATGTAAAGTGTTATTTGAAATCGCATAATAAATTTGCACCCACTATTACACTTTACATGCTTCTATTTTAAAACGACATGCTCTTCATGAAAAAATCTTTTTAATTGACTTAAACTATCTTCTGTTACATCTATATCATAATTAGGAGATAATTGATAAACCTTTTTATACTTAATAGAATAAACAGCAATTGGAACTGTCCCTGGAAACTGATTACGAACTTGCTTAATATAGGAAAGTTGTTCTTCTTCATCCTCAGGGTGTAACTTAATGTATAACTGCTCATGACGATCTTTTGGTATAGTTTCATAATTAAAAGGCTTGATTTTTTCAACGATCAGTTGCTTCGAACCTTGTCTTTCGTCCAATCTACCATGAACGTTAACCATTTGCTCTTCTTCTAGTTCACGGCTAACTTCCCGATACACCTTAGGAAACACGACACTTTCTATTTCATTCGTTTCATCTTCTAAAGTGACAAAGGCCATTTGTTCTCCACGCTTCGTTCTAATATCTTTCATTCGACTGATCGACGCAACAATGTTGTAGTTATTCTTAACTGGTTGTTTTAACATTTGATTAATTGAGAGAACACCATTTCTTATAAGCGTACGTCTTATTTGACTAATTGGATGCTCACTAATTCTAAAACCCATGACTTCTTTTTCCAAACTTAATTCTTTTAAGATCGGGAAGGCATCAACCTTAGTGTACTCAACTTCCATATTAAATAAATCATCTTCCCAATTTAGTTGATCATCCATAGCTGAAAATAATTCACCTTGGTCCATAGCTTGTACAATTGACGCAAGTAATTGAGCACGGTTAGGATGAATATCATCAAAGGCTCCTACAATAATTAATGACTCAATAATAGGACGATTAACGACTTGTAATGAGACACGCATACAAAAATCAAAAAGGCTTTTAAATGGTTTTTGCTTACGTGCACGAATGATTTCATCTAAAGCTTGTTTTCCAAAACCTTTCACGGCTAATAACCCGAAACGAATCGTCTGTTGATCGTTCACAGTGAACTTCCCAAAACTTTCATTAACAGAAGGCGGAAGCACTCTTAATCCTACTTGCCTCGCTTCTTTTAAATAGCGTTCTAACTTATTTGAGTCATGCATCATTGATGTTAACAGTTCAGCATAAAAGTAAGCAGGATAGTTGGCTTTAAAATAAGCAATTTGATAAGAAATCATCGAATAAGCTACAGCGTGACTTTTATTAAATCCATAATCTGCAAAGCGCTCAATCCAGTCAAAGACTTGCTCTGCAACATGTTGGTCATATCCATTTTCTAATGAACCGTTAATAAATGCAGCTTTAAGCTGTTCAATAGCCTCACGATCTTTCTTACTAATAGCCCTTCTTAATAGGTCAGCTTGTGCAAGTGAAAAACCTGCCTGTCTACTTGCAATTTGCATAATCTGTTCTTGGTATATTAATACCCCATACGTTTCGTTTAAAACCGGTTTTAGGTCAGAATGGATATATTCTACAGGTGTCTTACCATGTTTACGTTCTGAGAATGTTTCAATGAACTGCATTGGACCTGGCCTGTAAAGTGAAATTACCGCTACGATATCTTCAAACTTTGTTGGTTTAATTGACTTTAACGCGTTTTTCATCCCATCTGATTCTAACTGGAATACTCCAGTTGTATATCCAAATTGTAATAGACGAAACGTTTTTTCATCCTGTTTCGGAATTTGCTCAACAGAGACCTTCTTTCCTTCTCGCTCTTCAATTTGTTTAATCATACGTTCAATTAACGTTAAGTTACGTAAACCAAGAAAGTCCATTTTTAGTAGACCTAAAGACTCTAACTCATTCATTGGCATTTGAGTTAACAATACACCTTCTGCACCTTTAAACATTGGAATCTTTTCAAGCATTGGACGATTACTAATAATAACCCCAGCAGCATGCACAGAGTGGTGTCTAGGTAAACCTTCAATGACAAAAGCCGCCTGGAACATTTCAATTAATTGTTGTGATTGCTTAATATAATGTTTTAAAGAATCATTGTTTAAGATGACTTCTTTTAGCGATGACATTTGTTGCGGCAACTGTTTTAACAAATATGTTAACTGCTCACGGCTAAGCTGGAACACTTTACTTAATTCACGGATCGTTGATTTAGCTTGGAAGGTACCAAACGTAATGATTTGTGCAACATAATTTTCGCCATATTTATTTTTGACATAGTGTAAAACTTCATCTCGTCGATAATCAGAAAAATCAATATCAATATCAGGCATTGTTTTTCTTTCAGGGTTCAAAAACCGTTCGAATAGTAAGTTATGTTTAATTGGATCAACCTCTGTAATGTTTAATAAATAAGCTACAATTGAACCTGCTGCCGAACCACGGCCTGGACCAGTTAAGATGTTTGATTGCTTCGCAAATTTAACTAAATCCCAGACGATTAAAAAGTAATCAGCGAACTGCATACTATTAATAACAGATAGCTCGTGCTCGAGACGCTCTTTTGCCTTTTGTTGTTGGGCGTCACTGTATTTTACATGTATAGCTTTATAGCACAACTCACTTAACAACTGTTCTGATGATTGATCTTTTTCATTTGGATAAGTAGGTAGTGTAAACCACTTACTTGTAATTGGGACCTCACATTGTTGAGCAATAAATTTAGTTCTATTAATTGCACCTTCCCATTGTTGAGCAAACAATGGATCGAAATCAGTAGTACGTTTTAAGTAAGTTGCCGAATCCTCTTTTGAAGACCTTTGATTAATTGTAGCGCCGTGCTCCATCGCTCTTAATGCTTCATAACCAACTCGATCTTTTTCGTTTACATAACGGACATCATCGGTCACAACGGCTTTCTCTAAATACTGTTTCCCTTCATTTTGTAACCAGCTTATGACATGTCCTTGTTGGTTTGGTTGGACGTTGATATACCATTGTTCAAATCCTTGATCAATGTAATCGACCAGCTGATGAAGTCGCTCGAAATCATTTAAGTGAATTAACTCTTCCATAAAGTTTTGATAGAAGGAAACAATCGGTATAATACCTTCTAATTCCACTAATTGCGACAATGTTGGTTGACCTTCATTAATATGTATAGCATTTGAAAGCTGAACGAGTGATTGATAACCAACCTTATCTTTCGCTAAAAGAATAAACTTAGTCGGTCGTTGCTCGTCAGGTAAATAAACATGACAAGTCATACCAGTAATAGGTTTAACGTTATAACGCTGGCAAACTTTAATAAACTGATATGACCCATGTAGCACTTCTTCATCAGTTAGAGCAATTGCTTCAAAGCCAAGCTCAGAAGCCCTCTTGACTAATTGTTCTATATGAATAGCACTTTTCATTAATGTATAGCTAGAGTGTACTTGTAAATGAACAAAGTCCATAAATTATTCACCTTCAATCATGTGAATCTATTCCATTCACTTCTTATTATACATTTCTATTGAATTCATTCACATATAAAAGCCTAAGAAATCATATAGTTTATAAGACAACCTCTACACTGAAAGGTCGTAGATTATATGGAAGAACGATTTATTGCCTCAATTATAAAATGTTTTTTTATTGCCTTTGGCGTATTAACTGGCGGTGCTTTATTTGGTAGTTTAAGCGCCTATTTAACTGGACAACCACCCATTTCTGAAATGATGTTAGCAGCAAAGAAATTAAGGATTTGGGCAATTGTTGCAGCAATTGGTGGCACCTTTGATGCGATTTCTACTTTTGAAAAAGGAATATTTGAAGCATCAACCGTCGATCTAATTAAACAAATATTATTAATCATTTCAGCTATGGGAGGGGTTAAATCAGCCCTCATGTTAATTAGCTGGATCACACAAGGGGACATTTAACATGCACATACCCCCATTTTATAAGAAAACAACGTGGCAAGCGTTTTTTATTGGAATTTTAACAGGTGTTGTCATTGGTTATATGTTTTTCTTATATGTGTATGGACAGCATACTGAAAGGTGGATTGAGGAAAACCTGACACTACGAAACGAACTAAGTCAAGTTAAACAAGAAAATGAACTGTTAAAACAAGATAAAGATGATTTAAATCGTGCTAATGAAGAAAGGTTAACCATTCAAGATATTGAGCTTAATTGGCATAACGCTGATGAGTTAGACCTTGATCGTTTCACCTTGCATGAGTTAAACGAAAACGTATTACAAGAATTGCAAACCGTTATGGGCCGAAATATCCAGTCTGTGTCTGACCAAAGAGAATTAATCATTAGAACAATTGAGAACAAACTTTACAATATTAGAGATATTAGATATCAATTAGAAGTGCATCACATTACGATTTCTACAACATTAATCATTACCATTAAAGTCCATATAACAAGTTCATAGCTTGCTTATTTGACTTTTTTTTGAAACTTTTGTCAGAAAAGCTATTTTTCTAAAGTTTTGGGGTACAATATATAGTAGAACTCCTTAAAATTAACAACAATTTGAGGGACAAATGTCAAAATGAGGTGAGTAATGTATGTTTGTTGTATGTAAAAGACGCATGGCTAATGAGAAGGTCAACAATCTAAGGAACGGTTACTCCGCTTATGCAGAAACTGAAGAACTCATCCGACTAATGAAACGTAGAATTAATTCAAACAACCTCGATATTTATGAAGATCAAACGGATATTGGTTGCTGGTTTATTCCTAGAAGTTAATACTATAATTAAGGCTGCTCTTAAAATAAGAGCAGCTTTTTCAATTACCCTTCAAACTCACGACAGACTTGATCTAAAGACTCAACTAATTGATCCGCTTCATCCCAACTAAACACTTTCGCTCCAGAAGCCATCGGGTGTCCTCCACCGTTAAATTGTGCAGCAACTTCATTGATGACTGGACCTTTAGACCTTAGACGCACTCTTATGACATCATCTTCTTCAACAAAAAACACCCATGCATGGATACCTTTTATATCACCTGCTATACCAACAAAAGTATGCGTATCATCTGCTGACACACCATACTCATCTAATAGTTCTTTAGGCAACTTAAATACTGCTAAGCCACTTTCACGTGGTTCAAGTGAACTTAATAATTCTCCTTTAAACTTGGCTATATTGATTGAGACTTGGTACATATTGTCGTACAAAGCTTTTCGATCAAAATTATAAGTGACTAATTCTTGCGCTGCATTAAAAGTCCGTTCTGTTGTGCTAGGGAATAAAAACCTTCCAGTATCGCCGACTATTCCAGCATAAAGTAGTCTAGCTGATTCTTGATTTAACGTCCAACCTTCAGATTTACCTTCTAAGTACAGTTCATAGATCATTTCACTCGTTGATGATGCATCTGTATCAACCCACATCATATCGCCATATGGCTCACGATTAGGGTGGTGATCAATTTTTATCAGTTTAGCTCCTTGGTTGTACCTTTGATCACATATGCGTTCTTCATTCGCTGTGTCACATACAATGACTAAGGCACCTTTATATTGATCATCTTCAATATCATCCAAACGCGCTAAGTAATTTAGAGAGGTATCTTCTTCACCTACAACATAAACGTCTTTATGACGATACGTTTCTTGAATGATTTTTGCTAAACCTACCTGTGACCCGTATGCATCAGGGTCAGGTCTAACGTGACGATGGATAATAATAGTGTTGTAATCATTGATGGCTTTTATAATATCTGTTTTCATTTTCAGCACCCTTTCATCGCAATACACTAGCAATTTTAATTAAAAATCGTTACAATAGACTTCGAATTGAAGTGAAAAAGGAGAGTTAACATTGCCAATCTTAATTAGCATCTTTGTTATATCAATTGTATTGTACTTATATTTTAAAGTAAGAATTTTTAACTATAAAAATCCTCTTTATATGCAATATACAAATGGTAAAGCTCGTATCGCCTTAGGGGTATTTATGGCAACATTCGGTATGAATCAATACGTAGCTTATCCAACACAAATCGTTTTATATTTAACCATTGTTTTCTTAGCTGTTGGGATCGCACAAATTGTGTTTGGTTTTAAGATCTTTAAACATTACCGTCAAGAAATTTTAAAAGTTGAGCAAACAGCTAATTAATTAACGGTTAATGAATTGGGCCATAACCATCGCTTTTCCAACGAGTTCTTCGTCTGATAATACTTGAACATCGATTTTAGCAAACTTTCTTCCCAGTTCAAGTATTTGCGGGACAATTCTAAGTTGACTTCCAATCTGGACAGGTTTCATGAAGAAGATTGATAAATTTTCAATCACCATGTCTCCTGTCTTTTCTTTTTTCAACGTTTGATTACAAGCCTCTGCTACAAATGAAGCAAACACACCGTACGAAAGTGTTCCTAACTGATTTGTCATTTGAGGAGAGATCTCTGTCGTAAAGCCACTAAATTCATCATTCGAAACGAGTTGCTTATGAATTAAGTCATCAATAGTCTCACCGATTTGCGGCTGCCTTTGACTGCTTTGCAACCCTTTAATAACATCTTGACGACTAATAACGCCTAAGAACGTGTAATCCTCATCAACAACTGGCATTAACTCAATCCCTTGCCAAACCATTGTATGTGCAGCACTAGCTAAGGATGTAGTCGCCTTTGTTACGATTGGTTTTTTTGCCATCACTTTTTCAATTTTTAAATCGATCCGCTTATTAATAATGTCTTTTGACGTAACAATCCCGACGACTTGATTTTGCCTGTTTAATACAGGATATCTACTATGCTTCGTTTGTTCGTTTAATGCATGCCAAGTAGATACTAGATCATCTTCATACAACACGTGCGTCTCATCAATCGACGTATAAATATCATCAACAATGACAATTTCTTTTTTAATTAATTGGTCATATATTGCTCTATTAATCATAGCAGCGACTGTAAACGTGTCGTATGAGCAAGAAATAACAGGAAGTTCATATCGGTCAGCTAAGCTTTTTACATAATCAGTCGTATCAAAACCACCTGTAATTAAAATGGCTGCACCTGCATTTAATGCTTTCTCTTGTGCTTTGACACGGTTACCTACAATTAAAAGTGAGCTTTTCTCCGTGTATTTCATCATAGCTTCAAGTTTCATTGCACCGATTACAAACTTATTTAAAGTTTTGTGTAAACCACTTCGCCCACCTAGTACTTGACCGTCAATAATGTTAACGACTTCTGCGAATGTTAGCTTTTCGATATTTTCTTTACGCTTCTGTTCAATTCTAATTGTACCTACACGTTCAATCGTACTAACATATCCGATGTTTTCGGCCTCTTTAATAGCACGATAAGCCGTACCTTCACTAACATCTAACTCTTTCGCGACAGCTCGAACTGAAATTTTCGTGCCAACTGGCAACCCATCTATGTAATTCAAAATTTGCTCGTGCTTTGTACTCATACACCTCACCCAATTTCTTCCGCATTCATATGTTTAACATTATACCTTGAGTTAAGCCGTTCAGCAATTGCTGTATAAATGAGAAAAACCACGCAAGTAATTTGCGTGGTTTGAACAAACTTCCTATAAGTCAATCCCATCTCCAGGTTTCATTGCATGACCTACACCTGATTGTAAAGAGTTAGCAAACGCTTCTCCATCTTGTTCAATTAATGGGAACGTATCATAATGCATTGGTACAACTCGATCAGCCTTAATCCATTCAGCCGCTAATTTCGCATCTTTAGGCCCCATAGTGAAATTATCACCAATTGGTAAAAAGGCTAAATTTATCTCGTTTAAGTCACCAATTAACTTCATATCTGAGAACAATGCAGTATCACCAGCATGATAAATTGTTTTCCCTTCCACTGTTAATAGAAGTCCAGCAGGCATTCCTGTATAAACAATGGTGCCGTCGTCTTCTGTGAATGCTGAACCGTGAAAGGCTTGAGTTAATTTAACATGCCCAAATTCAAAGTTATGCCCACCACCAATGTGCATTGGGTGAGTATTTAAGCCTTTATTTCCTAAATAGGTAGCTAACTCAAATGGAGCAACAACTAATGCATCATTGTCTTTTGCGATCTTCTCTGTGTCACCAACGTGATCGTTATGCCCGTGAGTTAATAAAATTACGTCAGCTTTTAAACCCTCTGCCTGTAAATCACAGTTATCATTACCAGAAATAAATGGATCAATTAAAATAGTGTGGTTTGATGTTTCAACTTTAACTACTGAATGACCGTGAAAAGATACTTTCATCACAATCAACCTCCTGAATTTTTTAAATTTTTCTTAAATAATTACTTCGTCATCATTCATTTATTTCCCTTTATCCGTTAAGATAACACATAAAGACAAAAAATTTTAGAGGTGGATTAAATGGAACAAAGAACTAATCAGTTAATTGAGAGCTTACAAAATAATAACTTAGAAAGTATTTTCATTACATCAAAAGCTAATGTCTTTTACTTTAGTAACCTGTACGCTGAAGCACACGAACGTTTAATTGCTTTATACATAGACGTACAAGGCAGAAAAACAATTATTGCGCCTGCTTTAGAATTGGAAGATATAAAAAATGCTGGATGGACAAGCGAGGTCATTACATACTTCGACCACGAAAACCCGTGGGAAAAGTTCGAGAAGTGGTTATCCCACTCAGGTGGTTTACCACGTAATCTAGCAATTGAAGAAGAGAACTTAAACGTTGAGCGCTTTCAACAACTGCAAAACCTAACGAAAAGCGAAGATATTCAATACGGCCAACGACTTTTGAATGAGCTGCGCGTCATTAAAGGTGACGATGAAGTTGAGATTTTACAAGAAGCTGCTCGCTTCGCTGATTTCGGTATTGAAACTGCTGTTAAGCATATTAAACCAGGTAAGACAGAGTTAGAAATTATTGCAGAAGTTGAATATGCGCTTAAAGAACAAGGTATTCGCCACATGTCCTTTTCAACATTAGTTCTTTCAGGTGCTAAAACAGCTGCTCCCCACGGGACACCAAGTACGAAACCAATAGAAGACGGAGAATTTGTTTTAATGGACTTAGGTGTCGTATATAAAGGGTATTGTTCAGACATTACACGTACAGTAGCCGTAGGGGATATTAGTGAAGAACAAGAGAAAGTTTATAACACTGTTCTTGCTGCACAACAAAACGCACTTGATGTTTGTGAGATCAACACACCTTTGGGACAAATTGACCGTGCTGCACGTAGTGTGATTGAAGATGCTGGTTACGGTGAATACTTTACGCACCGAATTGGTCATGGAATTGGCATCGATGTTCATGAATTCCCATCGATGGCTTCAAATAACGAAGATCCATTGAAGCCTGGAATGTCTTTTACCATTGAACCTGGTATATACGTTCCAGGTGTCGGAGGTGTCCGCATTGAAGATGATGTATTAATGACAGAAAACGGTCCTAAAACACTAACCAAATTCCCAAAGACACTACAGAAAGTTTAATAAACTTAAAGCCCCTTCCATTTGGAAAGGGGCTTTATTTAAGTGAATATTAATAAGTGTGCAATTAAAGCTATGATTGGTAATGAAATTAATGTACGCTGCAAGAAAATAATAAATAGTTCGTGTAATTTAACTGGAATATTAGATTTTAAAATTAACACACCAATTTCAGACATATAAATTATTTGAGCAACTGATAGTGCGCCTATAACAAATCGTGTTAGCTCACTTTCAATACTACTACCAACTACAGCTGGTAAAAACATATCTGCAAAACCAACGAGCATTGCTGGAGCTGCTGCACTTGCTTCTGGAATTCTCAACAATTCCAATAAAGGAACTAATGGGTATGATAAAACATTAAATATAGGTGTGAACTCTACCAAAATAAGTGCTATTACACCTAAACTCATGACTAAAGGAATTAACCCAAACCAAATATCTGCAACAGTCTTTAAACCGCTTTTGAATTGGTGAATGAACCCTTTAGCTTGACTTGCCTTTTGTGTCGCTTGAATCCAACCCCATTTCAATGCTGAAACACCTTCTGGACTCGCATCATTTATTTGTTTCCCGACATCTTCTCTGTAAGTGTTTTTCTTTCTTGATAATGGCGGGATTCTAGGCATAATGATAGCCGCAACTAAACTAGCAGCTACAACTGTTAAATAAAAAGGTATAAATAAATGACCGACTCCAATGACGTTAGCAATTACTAAACTAAAGGCGATTGAAGCTACTGAAAATGTTGTCGCAATAACAGCCGCTTCTCTACGATTATAATACCCTTCATCGAATTGTTTCGATGTAACTAATACACCTACTGGACCTGCTCCCATCCAAGAAGCCATACTGTCGATTGATGAGCGCCCTGGTAAAGTAAATAACGGGCGCATCACTTTATTTAATAATGAACCAATGAATTCCATTAATCCAAACTGCATTAGTAATGGTAAAAACAAACCTGCGAATAAAAACCAGGTTAATAAAACAGGGGCTAAGTCGTAAAGTACAACTTCACCAGTACCTGGTGAATTAATGATCGTCGGTCCCAAAGTCATAATTGTTAATAAACCAACTAAAAAGCCAAAACCTCGTACTATCAAACCAAGTGATGTCACTTTGAACAAGTTAGTTAAAAAGTCGCTCTTCTCTATAAATTCTATCTTCATAAATGTAGCTAATAACGACAAGATAAAAGATGCCCCTAAAAGACCAACGACAAAGTAGGGCATATGATCACTAAATGTCTCTAATAAATAATCTGCTAATAGTCCGATCCCAATTGTGTACTGTCCGTCAACAGAAATTGGAACTAAAAATAGTAAGATACCGATTAAAGATGGTATAAGAAACGTCAACTTTACTTTTAATGAATTAGACCCTTTAATATTTCCTTCAACATCATACTTTTGTTGTAATCCCCCCATAAAACTTCTCCCCTTATTTCGTTAATTCAGTCAACACTTCGTCTAATACATTAAGTCCAAAATCAATTTCTTCTTTCGTTACTACTAACGGTGGAATCATACGGATTACTTGACCCTTCTGACCACACAAGTAGTATAGGACACCTTTTTGTAAACAACTATTTAATATATCCATAACAAGATCCCCTACTTCTTGTTCACCTAAAGATTGCATTTCAATCCCTATCATTAATCCGACACCACGGACGTCCTTAATGACACCATGCTTTTCAGCTAATTTTTGTAACCGTTCAAATGCATATTGACCGACGTCTTTCGTGTTCTCTATTAAATTTTCGTTTTTAATAACATCTAGTGAAGCAATTGATGCAGCACAAGCAATTGGATTGCCACCAAAAGTTGTCGCATGAGAGCCTAATGGCCACTTAGACATTAGTTCTTTTGAAGCAACTGTAGCACTTAGCGGCATGCCTGCAGCTATTCCTTTAGCAATTGCCATGATGTCTGGTGTTACTCCAAACGTCTGAGCTGCAAACCATTCACCTGTTCGTCCAAAACCTGTTTGCACTTCATCAAAGATCAGCAGAATCCCGTGACGGTCACAAATTTCTCTCATTTTTTGCAACCAACCTTTTGGTGGAATGACATATCCACCTTCACCTAGTACAGGTTCAACAATCATACAAGCTACTTCTTCTGCTTCAACTTGGTGATTGAATAAGCTCTCAGCTGCTTCTTCTAGTTGATTGGCAAAATAAACGTCTGGATCTTCATCAACAGGACAACTACTTGGGTCTGCATATGGTAACTGATATGTTAACCATGAAGGTTGTAGAAACTTGCGGTACTTACTGTTAGAAGTCGAGACACTTAAAGCACCTACTGTACGACCATGAAAACAACCCGTAAATGATATAACGTAAGGACGTTCTGTAGCATGCTTCGCTAGCTTGATCGCACCTTCAATAGCTTCGGTTCCACTATTTCCAAAGAAGAAATTATCTAGTGGTTCAGGTAGTACGGATTGTAATTGCTCTGCAAGTTTAAGAATTGGCTCATATATAATGACACCCGATGGTCCATGAACTAAATGGTCTGCTGAATCTTTAATTGCTTGAACGACTTTAGGGTGTCTGTGCCCAACATTTTCAACAGCAATTCCTGAAGTGAAATCTAAATACTTCTCTCCGTCAATTCCGTAATAATAGCACCCCTCAGCTTTTTCAACTGGAAGGTTCGGGTGGTCTTTAGCCATCCCTGGAGCTAAATAATCTCCAATCGATTCTGTTAACTTCACCCAACTTTGATCTTGGTGCATATAGATCCTCCTAAACCTTTAAATACTTTGTCTTTTGATATTTTATAATAATACATATTTATGCATAAAAATTCAATAGCATGTATTAATTTTTTTATGGTTACTAAAAAGAACATAAAAAAAGTGACCCCATTAAAGAGGTCACTTTCCGTTGATTATTTTTGTGAACTTAATTTTATAGTAAATCGTTTAAATCTTTATACTCTAACTCATGTGCATCAGCTACAGCTTTGTATGTCACATAGCCGTCAAGTGTATTTACACCTTTAGATAAGCTAGCGTTATCTAGAACGGCTTGCTTGTACCCTTTATTAGCTAGCTGCAATGCATATGGTACTGTTACATTTGTTAACCCAATTGTTGATGTTCTAGGAACTGCACCGGGCATGTTAGCAACAGCATAATGGAGTACACCGTGCTTTTCATAAGTTGGGTTATCATGTGTTGTAATACGGTCACTTGTTGCAACAATTCCACCTTGGTCAATCGCTACATCAACAACGACTGATCCAGGGTTCATCTGTTGAATCATTTCATCTGTTACAAGCTTTGGTGCCTTAGCTCCTGGGATTAACACAGCACCAATTAACAAGTCAGACTCTCTCACATGTTCTTCGATATTTAACGGATTAGACATAACCGTCTTAATTTGCTTACCGAAGATGTCATCAAGTTCACGCATACGCTCTGGACTTAGGTCAATTATTGTAACGTCAGCACCTAAACCGACTGCAATCTTAGCTGCGTTAGTCCCGACTACGCCACCACCAATAATTGTTACTTTACCTCGTGTAACACCAGGAATACCACCTAATAAAATTCCTTTTCCACCACGAGATTTCTCTAAAAATTGAGCTCCAATTTGTGAAGCCATTCGTCCAGCTACTTCACTCATAGGTGTTAAAAGCGGTAATGTGCCTTGAGCAGATTCAACTGTCTCATAAGCAATTCCGATTACTTTCTTCTCAGTTAGTGCTTTAGTTAACTCCGGCTCTGCTGCAAGGTGAAGGTATGTAAATAAAATTTGACCTTCATAGAAGTAATCATACTCCTCAGGCAGTGGTTCTTTAACTTTCATAACCATTTGCTGGTCCCATGCTTCCTTAGCAGTCGACACTATAGTAGCGCCAGCTTCCTTATATTGTTCATCCGTGAAATTCGATCCTTCGCCTGCATTTGTTTCAACATAAAGTTCATGCCCAGCTTTTATTAAGGACATAACACCAGCAGGAGTTAAGGCAACACGGTTCTCATTATTTTTTATTTCCTTTGGTACACCTATTTTCATAATTAATCCTCCAATGCTAAAAGTTATTAAATTTATGTAACCGCTTTAACTATAACATGATATATAAAAAGTGGAAACTAAATTTACAAATGACGGTGAATCACATCTAGGCCCCCTGTAACTTCAACGACTGTACCTGTGATCATATCAGAGTCTTCATCACTTAGATGGGATACAACCCTTGCGATATCTTCACCTGTACCAGGCCTGCCAATCGGTGTTTCTGTTTCAGTAATTTCTCTAGCATTTACAATATCCGCTTCCTTCATATCATCAACGATTTTTCCTGGAGCGATCATGTTCGCGGTAATTCTATTCTCCGCTTCTTCTAATGCTACTGTCTTCATTAGCGAAGCTAGTCCAACTTTAGCTGATGCAAAAGCCGATCGATAAATCCAACCAGAACTATGGTCAACACCTTGAAACCCTAAGAAAACGATTCTACCGTACTGTTGTTTTCTCATAATCGGTAAGCAACGCTTCAATAAATAAAACGAAGCATCGAGATTTCCCCTCACCATCTCATTCCACTCTTGGTCTGTATAATCAAACAGTTTTTTTCGCTCAAATATATACGGACCAGCATTACTAATTAAAGAATCCACACGTCCAAACTTTTCGTATGCTTGATCTACTGCTTCATTAATTGATGATACGTCCATCGTATCTAACTGAACAATATGTAAACGATGTTGATACTCTGCCAATTCATCTAATAATGCTTCAGCTTTCTCTCGATCACTTCTATATGTAGCTGTTACACTATAACCTTTTGTTAATAACGCTTCTGTCATCTTTTTGCCTAAGCCTTTTGTTCCTGCAGTTACAATTGCATGTCTCATTTAAAGGCCTCCAATCATTCTTTGCCTACCTTTTTATTTTACCATGATTATTTTGGAAAATGAACGAAACAACTTTAAAGTCTATATTAATATTAGTATGAATATTCAGATAATAATGGTACAATACAATTAATTAGACAAGGAGGTGTCTTGATGGCATTTGAATATCATGACATTGTCATTGCGGTAGATGGGTCTAAAGCGTCTGAATATGCTTTCTTAAAAGCAATCGACATCGCCAAAAGAAACCATGCCAAACTCATTATTTCTCACGTAGTTGACACCCGAGTATACTCAACAATCGAAGCGTACGATCGAAGCGTTTCTGATCGTGTGCAAAATGATGCTCTTGAACTTTTACGAACTTACCAAACACGAGCTGAAGAAGCTGGCGTCGAAAATGTGGTGACTGACCTTGAACATGGTTCTCCAAAAGTGAAAATTGCTAAAGAAGTTGCTCCACGACATAATGCCGATTTAATTATTTGCGGTGCTACAGGTATGAACACCGTTGAACGTTTCTTTATTGGCAGTGTTTCTGAACACATTACACGCTATTCAAAGGTTGATGTGTTAGTTATTCGTCCAGAAGATTCTAAATAAAAAAATGGGGGTGAGATACCCCCATTTTTTAATGATGACGTTCTTGAATAGCTCGATATTGATAAAATCGTTTAGCAAAGTCACTTACACTTTTAGCCGTCTTATAATTGACCGTTGCACCAATCCCAACACTAATTAACGGAACACCTTGGAATAGCTTTTTGCGGAACATTAAAATGGCAATTGTCTTAAATACATTTCTTAAAGGTTGCTCAATCCACGACGAGTTCGTGAGTTGTTTTTCTTGTGACATTAATCGATCATATTGCTCAATATCTCCTTTCAACTCTTCCCAAGCCTCATACTGAAGTCGTTTTGGTAAGGCACCTGCGTGTAATACTTTAAGAGCTACTACCATTTCAATAGGGTTGTGCATGTTATACCCATAACTCGTTCCTACTAATTGCACTGTTCTCAAATTTAACCCGATCATCATCGGTAAGTCGACACCTAGCAATAACCAGCCACCAGCTCCTGTTGCTCCACCTTGAACAAATGAATATACACGATTACGAGCAACTTGTTGATCTGATAAGTAGGTTAACTTCTCAATTGATAACTTTCTTAAATCTTCAATTTGTTGAATATCCTCATCATAAGTTCTGCCGACTTGTAGAATACGGTTGTAAGCTTCAGCTTGTGCATTAGTCCCTTGTAAAAACGTATACGTATACAAAAGCCATTGATCAATACTTTCAAAAAACTTACGTTGAACCGGTTTCGGTAACTTATTAAACTGATCTTGCACCCACAGTTCATACACTTTTTCAAAATCATTTGATACATAGGAAGACACTTCACGTTCCCAACGTTCGATCTCCTTTAAGACGCGTTCCTCTCCCATTAAAACACGGCTCCTTTATCGGTCATTCTTAAACCACTGATCGATTTGTTTAATAACATTGTTCGTTGCATGAACATCTTTAAATGAAGGTAGTTGTGCTAGCATGACTTTCTTCGGATCTCTTGTACCTTCACCCTTCTTTTGTAACACTAATATGCTTCTTGAGAATTTTTCATCTTTAAACATTGTTTTCGGCAATTCTAACACACCAACAATGTGAACTTGATCTTTTAAGAAGGCCTGTAGTTGCTCTTTCTGTTCACTTTCAAAAAGAAAGCTAGGTACAACAAAGAATAAGTACCCTCCTTCTTTAATATACTTTACACTTTGTTCTATAAATAAATGGTGTGCAAAAGAATGTCCTTCTTCTGCTTTTAACTCGTAAGAACTTGCCGTTTGGTCATCAGGATAATAGCCAACTGGTAAATCAGATGCTACAACATCTACTGGCTCTAAAAGGATTGGTTTCAAGCTATCTTGATGGAAATATTCAATCTGACGTTCTTGTAAATTCGTATTATTAAATGCTAAGCGAATTAAGGTAGGATCCACTTCACTTCCGTAAGTATCTACAGTTAAGTGTTCTTGTTGATTTAAAATGGTCAGTAACAGATTACTCGAACCACAAGCAGGGTCAAATAAACGATATGACTGTTCCCCTTCTAAGAACTTATTAATAAGATAGCCAACAAATACGCCAATTGTATCAGGAGTAATATAGTGGTGCTGTTGAGTAGCACCTTTCATTCCTTTTAAAATAGCTAACTGCATCGCTTTACGTCTAGCTTCACGATCATACTGATTAAATTGTATTTGATTGACCTTATCTGTTAACTGCTTTTGATAAGTCGGTTCAAGGTCTTCAGGGACCTGTTGTTCAAATAATAAATTACTACTCGCTATTAATGCTTCGATATAAGGTGTGTTTTCTTCCTGCTCAATGATTGTACTTGTTTCATCTAACCAATTGAACAACTCGTTTATTTGTTGCTCCATCAAAGTCCCTCCGTCACTATTTTATACACTATTCATTTTAGCAAACTTGTCGGGACTATGATAGTTTCAGCGCTTTAGTCAGGCGTATTTGTTGTTCCATAATGGTTTGTATGTTTGTTCTGCTGGACCATATGTTGAATTTTCTCAACTGCTTGAGGCGCTAAATCAATTAACTTCTCAACAATATGAGTCCCTTCATCTAGATGCACCATTTTTACATCGTGTGATCTGACAATTAAAAAAGCAATTGGTGTAATAGATACACCACCGCCAGCACCTCCACCGTAAGGCATATTAGACTGCGATGAATCGTCATGGTTTCCTCCTGAGTTATTAAATTCACTACCACCAGAAGCAAAACCGAAACCGACTTTAGATACGGTCAAAATAACCGCAGATTTGTCTGGTGTTTCAATTGGATCTCCAATGATTGTATTGACATCAATCATTTCTTTTAAGTTTTCCATTGCTGTTTCCATCATATTATGAATTGGATGCTCGCTCATTTCCATTCCACCTCTTTAATTTTTGATATTGCCACGCTATAGATAACGCATTACGCATAATTTGACCGATTCTGATTGATAATATGCATTCCAGCTCGGACTGAAGGGTCGGTTTTTGATAATTTGGTCTAACTTCAAATTCGGGATTATAATCACTTTGCATTAGAACAACCATCCAGTGACATCCCATACTTTTTAATGAATAAGCTGTCCCAACTAGAACAGCTGTTTGATTAGCTGCTTTAACACCTAATTCACTCACCCACTTAAAGTGGTGTAATCGGAAGGCTCTAACAACATTTAACACGTGTGGTACAACATCTCTTGTAGTATCAAATACTTTTTGTATGATGTGATATTGTTCTTCCATGTATTGAGGGGTGTAATGTTTCTCTTTATCTGGGACTTGATGATTTAACATTTCATCTTTTTCTACAATATCTAATGACAAATCACTGTTAAGGTCTATAACTGGTATAGATCGACGAAACACTTTTATGTTCATCCATTTTACAGTTATAAAGATGTCATTCTGCTTGTTCGCATATGTAGCCATCAATTCAACGGTTACTTTGCTAAACAGAATAAAAATAATCGTAATTAATATAATGACTAGTATACCCCCAACAATAACCAACAAAATTCACCTACCTTCTAGTTTTATATTCAGCTTAAATTGGTAAATTATACATATGATTTTTTTGTGACAGTCTAATCTCAATTAAAAACCCTTTCAGCTAATTACAGCTAAAAGGGTAACAATACTTAAATTATATTAATTTATTTTATATTTACTGCTTGATCGTCATAAACTACTCTTCCATTGACAATAGTTTGATTTACTTTTATCTCATCAAGTTTTGACTTCTCAACTTCAAACGGATCTTTGTCTAACACTACGAAATCTGCAAAATGTCCTGGACTAATCTTGCCTTGAACATGATCTTTATTTATTACTTTCGCTGGATTCACAGTATAAAGTTTAATCGCCTCGTAAACAGATAACGACTCATCTTCTAAGTAGACATTACCATCGAACATTGAACGACGATTAACTGATGCAGCAATTCCGTTTATCGGATTTACTTCTTCAATAGGAGCATCAGATCCACCTGCACATAATATTCCTTCTTCTAAGTAAGTTTTCCAAGCATACGAAGTTTTGATCAATGAGTAACCAACTCTTTCAATTGCCCATGGAAAATCAGAAGACACAAATGTTGGCTGGATATCAATAACAATAGGTAGCTGCTTCATACGTTCTATAAGATCTGAACGCATTATTTGTGCGTGAATTATTCGATCTTTTAAGCCTTGTTTAGGAGGATTAGCTGCAATGGCATTTAACACTTTCTCTGTTGCCAAATCTCCTATAACATGAACAGCTACGGCCATGTCATAACTTCTTGCTTGTTGAATCAGCTTGTCTAAATCTTCATCAGAATGAATCGCTACGCCATTTGTTGATTGATCATCATGATAAGCTTGAGAAAGAAGTGCAGTCCTTCCTCCTAATGCTCCATCAACAAACAATTTCATAGCCCCAAATTCTAACCAATCATCAGTAGTATGACCCTTTCCTTGATCTTCAACATAATCCTCTACAATCTCATGATGGACTAGTAAATGGGCACGGAAACGCTGATCCTTTTCAACAGTATTTTGAAAAGCCTGTACTGTTTTTTCATACCCACCATAATAGCTTAAGTCCTCACTATGACCGCTGACTAAACCATATGATAATAAATCATCAACCGAAGCATTGATTGCACGCTCTAAATAGGCTTGGTCTGGTTCAGGCATTGCTTCTTTTAACAATTCTTGAGCTTGGTCATGAAAATAGCCTGTCAACCGTCCTTGGTCATCCTTTTCGATTACACCACCATCAGGTTCTTCAGTCAGTTCATCAATCCCTGCAAGCTCCATTGCTCTACTATTTGCTACCATTGCATGACGACAAACACGTGTTAAAATGACTGGATGATTTGGACAAATAGCGTCTAATTCATCACGATGAATCACGTCCGGTTCTTCCCAATTGTTTTCATTGAACCCTTCTGCAATCAACCATTTATGATCGGCTAATGATCGGGAATATTCCTCTACTTTATTAATAAGTTCTTCTCTTGATTGAGCATATGTAATATCTAACCGAATTAAACGCTCACCATGTCCTATAATATGTAAATGACTATCGATGAATCCGGGCAGCATAACACCATCAAAATACACTTGCTCTGTAACCTTTTCTTTATACTGGTCCATCAATTGATCAACTGTGCCTACATCAGCAATTTTTCCATTAACTTCATAGATAGCTTCAACACTTTCCCCTTCACGATTCATTGTATAGATTGTACCACCATACCAAATTTTCCCCATATTAAGTCCTCCCATTTTAGACATATGAAAAGGGCAGCTTGATTGACTGCCCCCTCCACCATTCTATACCGGCTGTAAAAACATACACTTTTAAATCTAAAAGTTGTGATCATCGTTTTTACAACTGATTAGAATGTCATAAAGCTTCAATTCACTATTTATTGTTTTCTACTTAGTGCATTTGCTGTTGCGCTTGTTGTACTAAACGCTTTGTAATCTCGCCACCTACAGAACCGTTAGAACGAGATGTAGAATCTGGACCTAGTTGTACACCAAATTCTTGAGCGATCTCAGTTTTCATTTGGTCTAATGCAGCTTGTACGCCTGGTACTACTAAGTTGTTAGAGTTGTTGTTAGCCATTTCTTTCACCTCCTCGTTAACTATTTTGAGATAACTAGGGGTGATTCATACAATGCAAATCATGGAAGTTTTACAAGCCTATAATAACTCGTCAAATTCGCTTTCCTGACTTGGATTCGATGGACTAAACATAACCGTTTCTGTACCTTCAACAGCTTTTGCGATATCGTCGGTAAAATCAATCGGGGCTTCAAATTGATTTACTTTTTCACGTTTTGGTCTCGTTTTAGGTTGTTTAGGTACAAAAATTGTACAACAATCTTCATATGGTCGGATCGAAATCTCATACGTTTCAATTTCTTTTGATATATCAATTATATCCGATTTATCCATAGCAACTAACGGCCTAATAATAGGGTAATTCGTTACTTCGTTGATTGTATGCATACTTTCCATCGTTTGGCTGGCAACTTGACCTAAACTTTCTCCTGTTGTCAGTGATAAAATCTCTTCTTTTTGAGCAATTTGTTCACTTATACGTAACATGAGACGCCTCATAATCGTCATGCCATAGTTTTCAGGTGCCTCTTTAAAGATTTTTTGTTGTACTTCAGTGAATGGAACTAAGTGTAATTTCACTTCTCCACCAAATTTAGTTAACGTTTGAGCTAAGTCTTCAACCTTTTGTTTAGCACGCTCAGATGTGAATGGAGGAGAATGGAAGTGAATCGCTTCTATTTTCACGCCACGCTTCATCGTTAAATAACCTGCTACAGGACTATCAATCCCACCTGACATTAATAATAACGATTTACCAGTAGAACCTACAGGTAAACCACCTTTACCAGGAATATTGCGCGCAGTAATATAAGTGGCATCATGACGAATTTCCACTCTAATCTCTACATCAGGCTCACGAACATTTACTGTCCATTCCTCTGAGTTTCTTAATAGATGTCCACCTAAAATTTGATTCATTTCTTGAGAACGAACCGGGAAATCTTTATTTGATCTCTTACAAGTGATCTTAAAGGTTTGCCCATTTTCTAACCTTAAGGCTTCCAAAGCAGCTTCTTTTATTTTTTCTTCATCATTTACTACCTTCATAGCAAGGCTAAATGACTGAATCCCAAATATATCTTTACACTTATCAACTATTGGATCAGGATCACGCCCATCTAACAAAATGTACATGTGATCGCGTTTACCTTTAATTGATAAATCTGGGTAGTCTTTCAACGCCCTTTGAACGTTAGAACGTAGTGTATTGATAAAGAACTTTTGATTCTTTCCTTTTAATGCTAGTTCACCGTATCTAATTAAAATGTGATCGTATTTCATATTATTACCCCATTACTTTTTCATACTTGGACATAATCTTTTTAAAAGCAGAAATAAAAGCATTAATATCATCTTGGCTTTGATTAGCATTCATGCTTACTCTAACTGCTGCTGAAGCATCTTCATCTGTTTTCCCACATGCTTTTAAAACATGGCTAGCTTCATTTTGACGGGAAGAACAAGCTGACTTCGTTGAAACAACTACCCCTTCATCACTAAAAGCATGGATTAACACTTCTGGTTTAAAGTTTTGAACAGAAAAGTTTAAAATATGATGTGCGCCGTGTTTTGGAGAATTAATTGTAACTTGAAGATAATTCTTAAGCTCTTCTCTTATAGTTTGATTTAATTCTTGAAGTTGATGATAGTTTTTTTGTTCTTCCAATGCTAAACGGATCGCCTTAGCTAAGGAGACTGCATTAGCTACATTTTCCGTCCCAGGTCGAACACGATCTTCTTGAGCGCCACCATGTTGTAATGGTGATAGGCTGATATGTTGCTTTTTTATTAAGCACGCAGAACCTTTAAGTCCATGAATTTTATGACCTGAAATTGTTATTAAATCGATTCCTTTATGACCATAAGGGATCGTAATTTTACCAAAACCTTGAACATGGTCAACGTGAAATAACACAGTAGGATATTGTTCAACTATTTCAGCTAGTTTCTCTATTGGTTGAACACTTCCAATTTCATTATTCACATGCATAATTGTAATTAAAATAGTGTCTGGACGAATCGCCTCTTTAACATCATTTACTGACACTTCACCCTTGTCGTTTACTGGCAAATAAGTAATCTCATAACCCATTTGCTCAAGATGGCGACAAGTTTCTAATACTGATGGGTGTTCAATTTGAGTCGTAATTATGTGTTTTCCACGATTTTTATATTGTTCTGCTACGCCTTTGATTGCTAAATTATTACTTTCAGTGCCCCCTGAAGTGAAGACAACCTCTTGTGATCCAACTCCTAATAAGTCAGCTATTTGTTGACGTGATTTTGTTAACAAGTCTTCTACTTGACCACCCATTCGATGAATTGATGAAGGGTTTGCAAAATATTTCGAAGACACGGTGTGAAACGTCTTTAAAACATCTTCATGAGGTTTTGTAGTAGCACTATTGTCTAAATATATCATCGGTTCGATAAACCCCTTTTAGTCAGTATCCATCGAGTAATCATACCATAATAAAGGATTAATATTCAATTAATTGGTAGGTGTAAAAAGATGAAGCCACCTCTTAAAATTCTGAGACGGCTTCATCAACTTCTTCAAATATTTGAAGTAAATCATCAATTGAAACATTTTGTTCTTCAGTACTAAAATAACCTCTCCAAGGGTCAAGAGATGAATCATCAATTAATTCTAATTCATGTCTAATTTCATTATTTAACGTGCCATGCTCTTCACTCTCGCTCGGTTCATGCGTACTTAAATTAGCATTTAACACCAATGCTTTGTCGCTCATTTTATAACTTAACGTTATTTCCTTGGAAATATGATGATTTTTAGCAGTATATGTCGGTTGGTTGACATCGACCCACATCACAATAACAACCGCCCAAGTCGCTAAAAATAAAACACTACTTAACACGACAATTATTCGTTCCATCTACATCACTCCTATTTATGATGCAGTTAACTTTAGCTGATCCTCAATCTTTTTGAGAGCACCAGGTTCCACTTCTTCTAATGCTTGACTAGCCTGTTCTAAAGCTGTTTCATAATCATTTCTTCTAAAGTGGTCTTCAGCTTCTGCAATTTTTGCAGCTAACACAGGATAACTGCTTCTATAACGGTTTGCATATTGAATGACATATTCAGCAAACTCAGCTTGTTCCAAGATTAGATTAGTTTGTTCTACTGCCCTAGCGACACATTTATCCGCTTCTTCTAACACTCTGGATACCTCATCCACATCAAGCGGTTGCTCATTTACTTTTTCATTGGACTGCTCAATTAGATCACGTGCTTGATTAACTAAATCAATAATATAATTCGGTATTCCAGGTAAATTACTTTTTTGTAATTTTTGACGGACGTTAATTATTTTTTGTTTTAGATCATTAATTTGCTCTCTAGAGTTCAACTCATCTTTTCTTAAATTGTAAAGGTGAGCGTCAAACTTAGATTGCTTTTCTTCCCAAGCTTCAAAATCTTTCTGCCACTCTTCTAGGTCTAACCTAATAGAAGAGTAAGGTTGTTCTTCATGTGTAATCATTGACTTGATTCTTGTTGCCTTCTTACTCAACTGGTCTAGATTTTTTTCAAGCTCATACTGTTCTTCATATTTTTCATCTTTTAAGTGATAGTTCTCTTTTACAGCCATTACATTTTCCTTGGTTGCTGCAAAAGATTCATTAGCTTTATCTACTTTCTCATCAAGTAACGGCTGCTTTTGCATAACAAAATTTTTGTCAAACGCTTCTTTTTCAAGTTGGTCATAAATCTCAATCATTCTCGACCTAATTTGTTCGATTTGGTTTTCAACGCCGTCATCGATCCCTTTATTCAACTGTTCTACTATTGCAAGCAATGTTTCGTGATGAGTTTGAATTTCTTTCTCCACCCCAAGGTGTTGAACTCTAAACCCATCATCTTTCATTTCTTTAACACCATTTTGTAGTTGATCTAGTTCTTCAGGTAATGTGTGCTTACACATTCGATATAGATCTGGGAACACGTTAACTTTACGATCCAATTCGTGTAAACGAGATTTCACATTATGTATTAGCTCTTGAGCTTCTGTATAATTCCCAGAGTTTGTCAATTCCTCATACTGGTTCATATCGTTTTGTAAATCATCTAATTCAACTTCAAATACTACTTCAGCTTTACCGAGTTGATATCCATTTTGAAGAACTTTTTTACGAACTTCACTAATACGAGGGTGGAGCTTTTCCGCTTCTTCTCGACTGTCTTGCTCTGAATGAAGTAAACGATCAACTTCTTCAAATATGTCATCAATTGTTTGTTCAACCTTATACAACTTTTGTTCTACTGTTTTTAATGTACGGGATGCTTTGCCAAATTTATATTTTTCAGCTGCTTCTTCAGCATCTAACAAAAACTCTTCTACTTCAGTAAACACATAATCATTTATTTCATCCCATTCATTACGCCAAGACTCAAACAGTTCTTCTGTTTCGCCAGTTAGATTTAAATGTCTAACTTTCCCTAATTCATCAGCAACTTGGCGACTCATCAGTTGGACTTTCCATTGCTCTAGCTTGTCCACACTGTTATACACTTTCCTTCTCATAATAACGCCAACTAATATAAAAGCAATAACAACTACTAGTATACCTATGATGTACTCCATCGAAAGCCCCCCTCACAAATCATTTCCGAACATATACTTATATACCATATAATATCATGTTTAAAACGCGATTTGCTAAAATAATTGTAAATTTATAAGAAATTATGTCTAACGAGTATATCGGCAAACATTTGATTAAATAAACCATTTTTTTAATACATCAATGTAAGCATTAACAAAAACAGGACGACTAGCATCCCAATCATAGTCTTTCTTCCACTCATTGCCGAATGTAAATGGTGCATTGATCAGGCTTTTAAACTGTATGTAAAAAGCTTCTTTCTCCATTGTATTAAAATTATATTGCTTTGTTATTTGTTCGACAATCCACTTAAAGAAATAAGTCTCTTTTGCCACATAAGTTGAAAACAGCTCTCTAATAAAAATGTTATCCAAAGATAATTCTCGTTGAATGAAACAAGTGAATTGAAAATGGCGTTCCTTATAATGTATAATTTCCTCAATTACTTGATACAAGTTTTCTGGTGTATCAATTGGTTGATGCTCCATCAAATAATCTAGTATTGCTAAATAATTCTCATAATAGTCGACCGTCATTTGTTCCAGTAGACCTTGTTTATTTTTAAAGTAATAACTAATCAAAGATACATTGACATTAGCTTGTTCGGTAATAGCACGTGTCGATGTTCCTTTGAAACCATTATAATAAAACAGCTGACTAGCTGCTTGCATGATCTTATCTTTACTAGTTAGTTCTGACATGCAATCACCTCTTATAACCTATTATTCGACGATTTTAGCAAAAAACCTTTTAAAAATTAAACAAAAAAGGAGATTTTTCTATGTTTGAAGTACAGCATTACAACGGAACGAGAGAAGAAAATTACGAACAACTGATCAATCAACTAAATGCACTCTTAGAAGGTGAAGATAGCGTGACTGCTAACTTAGCCAATGCGAGCGCAATATTAAATCAGTTTCTAAACGATGTTAACTGGGTTGGCTTTTACACAATGGAAAACGGAGAGCTTGTATTAGGTCCATTCCAAGGCCTTCCAGCTTGTGTCAAAATCCCTAATGGACGAGGCGTTTGCGGTACAGCTACAGCAGAACGATCTACTCAACTAGTACCAGACGTACATGAATTCCCTGGACACATTGCTTGTGATGCTCAAAGCCAATCTGAAATCGTTGTTCCAATTATTAAAGACGATGAGATCTTTGGTGTGCTAGATATCGATGCCCCGATTAAAAATCGCTTTGATGAAGTCGATCAAGAGTATTTAGAGAAATTTGTTGAAACGCTAAAGAAACACATTTAATTATAAGTTTTATAGTTAAATCCTTGACTATAAACTTAATACATCATATAATATCTTTTGTGTAAAATAAAAGGCAGCCTCGGTGGACTTGCTATGTCTTGCATTTTGTACCTCTAGGAAATGAGGTGTATCGCGTAACTCTCTGCTGCTGGAGCGAAGGTACATGAAAGCAAAATGCGCATAGTCCGGGACACGGTATACTGTTTTTATTTTATGCAAATAAAATAAAAAAAGGAGGAGACGCTCGTGGCACGTTTCACAGGCTCTCTTTGGAAGAAATCTCGCCGTTACGGCATTTCTCTTTCAGGTACAGGTAAAGAATTAGAAAAGCGCCCTTACGCTCCAGGCCAACATGGTCCTACTCAGCGTAAAAAACTTACTGAATATGGTCTTCAGTTACAAGAAAAGCAAAAACTTCGTTATATGTTCGGTTTAACTGAACGTCAATTCCGTCGTATTTTTGACGATGCAGCAAAAATGCGCGGTGTACATGGTGAAAACTTCATGATTATTTTAGAATCACGTTTAGACAACCTAGTATACCGTTCAGGTTTAGCTCGTACTCGTCGTCAAGCTCGTCAGCTTGTAACTCATGGTCACATCACTTTAGATGGTAGTCGTGTAGACATCCCATCTTACCGTGTGAAGCCAGGTACTGTAATTGGTGTTCGTGAAAAATCACAAAACCTAGACATCATCAACGAAGCACTAGAAGTTAACAACTTCGTACCTGAATATATTACGTTAGATGCGGATAAGAAAGAAGCTACTTACAACCGCTACCCAGAACGTTCTGAGCTTTCTTCAGAAATTAATGAAGCTCTTATCGTTGAGTGGTACTCAAGATAAGACTTACAACGAAAACATCCAAACCATTCGATGGTTTGGATGTTTTTTGTTATCTTAATACCTATTCCCATCTTCTAATGATAAGTTATAAAAGTTCTCTAAAATCTCAGTTCTTAACTCAACAAGCTCATCGAACTGATAGAAGAAACTAACCTTGTCATATTTCACTCTATCTCCTGTTTCAACTCTATCGCTGTCTAAAAATACAAAAAACGCAAAGCTTTCAGCAATATCTTCTTCAGGTGCTGTGCCTTGATACGTATTAAAGAAATGGTTTTCATTCTTCTCAAAGAACTCTCGGTAGTCATCCGATTCTTCACTCCAGTCAATAGCTTCATACTCTTCTAGCAGGTCTGACCAGAATAAACCAACGAATTGATTCATATAACTATCTTCTTTTGCACAACCATAAACAGTGAGATACTCTTCGCATAAGGAAGGGTCATCTTCATAAAGTCCATTACTATAATCAATTTCACTACTATTAAGTGTTAAGTAATGACCAAATTCATGAATTAAAATTACTTTCACAGGAGTATCATAATCTCCGACATATTGTGAAAGAACTAAACTAAGAATTTCAGAGTCATCAGGTGGTCTATAGATCGCTAATAACTGTTGTTCTTGTGCATCTAACCAGTATACTCGCTCTAATGTAGGCCTGAATTCGTTTGGGATGACCGAAGAGAACACATACCAATACGCCATTAACGTTTCTTTCCCTCTCGCTAAATCATCTTGTGGTCCCGCAAACTCGTCCTCATATTCTTCAGCATAATCTAAAAGCTCTAAATCGACCAAGTCACCTTCATCACCAACTTCGAAATAAAAAACATCTTCCCAATCATCCCGCTCTTGTTGGATTGGAAAATAAAACTGTGTTTGATCGTAGTTTAAATCAAAAGATAAATGGTCATTAATCACCTCTAAAAAACAATCTCCCCGCTCAATAACTTCATCAACTTCATAACAGCCTTCCCCATCTTCCTCGAATATATCACTTCTCATCAATGGGCGATAAGCTCTGATCATAAAATCTGATGGGTCATACTCAAAGTCGACTAATTTACTTTCTTCGTCCTCTTCACTCGCACCTTCATCTTCATTATGTAGATCTGCATCCTGAACTTCTTCAGAATTAGGCTCACCTTGAAAAATAATAATTAACAGGGTAGTTATAATCACAACAACAAGGCCCGAAATTACAACTTTCCTCACACTTATCACCTCTTTTTTGGGGATATTATACCATTAATACTCAAATACTGAATATGAGAATATTCAAAATTTTGTTAGTTACTAAAAAGAAAACAGTCTTATTAGTTATTTAATACTAATAAGACTGTTCTACTGATAATAGCTTCTTTAAATAATCAATCGTTTCTTGGTCTGTATTCGTATTAAGTTCATTAGATTGTTGGTAACTTTTATGACCTTGGCCTGTGATGACGACCCAGTCACCTTCTTCTGCTTTCAAAACCGCTTCTTTAATTGCGCTAACCCGCCCAGTCAATACTTTGATTTGATCTGAACCAAACTCAATTTGATACTTATGAAGCTCTTCATTCATTTCATTTTCTGTTAAATGATCTAAATCACCTGTAGTCAATATTGTTAAGTCACTTTGCTCCAATGAATGTTTAACCATATCTTCTCTTTTACTCTCATCACGGTTCGCTTTAAAAGCAAGTACATGAATTAGTTTATTTGGTTTAGCTTCATTGATTGTTAGTAGGACTTCTTTTACCGCATCAGGTGTGTGTGCATAATCGACAACAACTTTTGATCCTGTTGGTAACTTAGATTGTTCAAATCTACCTGGGACTCCAGGGAAATTAGACACGATTTCTTTTAACTGTGCTGGGGATTTTACAATGAGATCTACTGTCGTATAGGCTAGAGCGAGGTTATATAAGTTATGTATACCAAGCATCTGCCAATTTAATTGATAAGACTTATGTTTATAATGCACGGTAACACTAGGTTCACCAACGCTCACTAAGTCTTTCATCACAACATTTGAACTTAACTGTTTCCCAACGCCTGTACAGTTTAAATCTTTTGCATTCAATTCTCGGCACAACCGTGCTCCCCATTCATTATCAACATTCACTACTGCTTGACCATGAGACTTGAGTTGGTTAAATAACTTTTTCTTTACTTGATAATAGTCTTCCATACTTTCATGATAATCTAAATGTTCATACGTTAAATTTGTAAATACCGCATAATCAAACTCCACACCCGCTAAACGGTGTTGTGCCAAACCATGAGATGAAACTTCAATTACGATGACATCATCTTTACTATTATAGAAATGCTTATACAACTCTAAAACACTCGGAGTTGTTTGAGCATTCTCATAAACAGTAGAATTTATAATACAATTTGCTGTACCAATCAAGGAAGTATTCATATTACTTTGTTCTAGTAAATAATGAATTAAGTGGCTCGTTGTCGTTTTACCATTAGTTCCAGTAACGCCTATTACGGTTTTCCCTTTTAATGGATTGTCATAGAATTGCTTCGCTAGCTCTCCTAACGCTTTACGACTACTTTTCACTTTTATATATGGGACGGTAAGATGATTGAGACTCTCCTCACCAACTACTGCGATCGCCCCTTTGTTAACCGCTTCTTCAATAAATTCATGGCCATCAATAGCATAACCTTTTACAGCAACGAAAATTGAGCCCTCTTTCACCTTACGCGAATCATCAACAATATTAACCACATTGATACGGTCAACAGTTTCTGATATATGTTCATATTCTAATTGACTTAATATCTTTTTGGCTTCAACCATAGTTATTATGCTCCTAATAGAAAAGTGTGCGTATCATTGTACTAAAACATTTACCTAAATTGATATAGATAAAACTGATTAAATTGAACCAATTTTATTATGTGCAATTTATTATGAAAATATAGTTGTCTTTAACTATAATCCAAAGCACTTATTTGATATAATTTTATAGGAATAATTATAGAGGGGGATTAGATGGGGAGAGAGGAAGACTTCCATGCGAAGTTAAACAGAAAACAAAAAGAAAACTTAAAGAAATTCCTAACACCTATTAAGTGGTTAGCGATTATAATCATACCCATTATTGTAATCGGGCTACTAAGCTTAAGCTGGATTACTGAATATATTTGGATGGGTTCACTTGGATTTGAACAAGTGTTTACAACAGTCCTATTCAGTCGTGCCGCACTTGGTGGTGTTGGGTTTGTGCTATATTTCGTTGTTGCTTATATAACTTTATATTGGATCCATAAATCGTATATACACTTTTTAAACCATTCCATGATACCGAACATACTACTAAATAAAAAATCAGCTTATGCTATTGTATTTAGTATTTCAATTGTATTCGGTTTGATCGGTACATCTATGGTACAAGGTATTGGATGGGAGCCAACGTTAAAAGCATTAAACTATGAGACTTTTGGACAAACTGATCCTTATTTTAATTTAGATATCTCATTTTACATTTTCTTGCTACCTTTCTTAGAACTGATTGTAAACTTATTGCTAGGCTTAACAATATTTATGACAGTCATTGTCGCATTAGCTTATTCCGTCTTTAATATGTATCGTGAGAGTCGTTTAGCTCAGTTGCATTTAGGAATTAGCATTTCATTGATTGGAGTATTTTTAGCTGCTAATCACCTACTTGATCCTTATAACACGTTATTAACGAATCAAGTTAACGTGTTTCAAACAAGTGTTGTGCACGGGTTAAGTTATACAGATGATGTCATTAATATTCCTAAAGCTTATATTTTAGCTGGTGTCGCGATTCTTGGAGTGATCATGCTAATTGTCGCATTAATTAAAGGTAATTTAATTTGGATGGCTATTCCTATCGCGCTATATATAACAGTTGCGTTAGCTGGTCAATTAGTATCAGCTGCCGTACAAAACTATGTTGTTTCACCGAATGAATTTCACCGTGAACAGCCTTATTTACAACATAACCTAGATTACACGCTAGAAGCTTATGACCTTGATGATATTTCTACCGAACAACACCCAGGAAACCAATCATTAGATGCTGATATGATTGAACGAAATCAGCTGACAATCGACAATGTCAGAATTAATGATTCAAGACCAATTCTTGATGTGTACAATCAACTACAAACGTTTAGAAATTATTATCAGTTTAACGATGTCGATATAGACCGCTATCACATTGATGGAGAGTACCAACAAGTATTTATCGGTGCTAGAGAGTTAAATACTTCAGACTTACCTGACCAAGCTAGAACTTGGGTGAACGAGAATTTACGTTATACTCACGGCTATGGTGTAACGATGAGTCATGTTAATGAATTAACGGAACAAGGTCAACCAGAGTATATTTTACAAGACTTACCGCCTGAAGGTGACATTGAAGTAACACGACCTCAAATCTATTTCGGTGAAGAGCATTCGAACAACGTGATCGTTAATACTGAAGTAGATGAATTTGATTACCCAACTGGTGATGAAAATATGTCATATCGCTATAGTGCTGATTCAGGTGTATCACTAAGTGGCCTTAACCGTTTATTATTTTCTTTAGATGAAGGGTCATTTAGAATGTTAGTGTCAGATCAATTGAATGAAGAGAGTCAATTACTAGCCACTCGTAACATTATGGATCGCGTTCAACGAATTGCACCATTTCTAACGTATGATCAAGATCCTTACATTTTCGTCCGAGAAGATGGAAGTTTAGCATGGATTATAGATGCTTACTTACGAGAAGGAAACTATCCATACTCTGAAGCTTATGACGGAAACCATAACTACATTAGAAACTCAGTTAAAGTCATGGTGGATGCTTATACAGGTGAAGTTGACTTCTTTGTCGTTGAAGATGATGACCCGTTATTACAGACGTACGAGAACATATTCCCAGACCTATTCACTTATGATATTCCAGAAGATGTTGAATCACACTTCCGTTATCCAGTTGATTTATTTACAATTCAAGCGGATATGTATGGAACTTATCATATGAGTAACTTAGAAGTGTTCTACAACCGTGAAGATGCATGGGAATTTGCGACAGAACGTTACTTTGAGCATGATATAACAATGGAGCCATACTATATTACGATGCAACTACCAGGAAATGATTTTGAAGAATTTGTCTTAATGACACCTTATACACCAAGAAATAGACAAAATATGATTGCCTGGATTGGTGCTCGTAACGATGGAGAAAATTACGGAGACTTAATGGTATATGAATTTCCTAAACAGCGTAACATCTATGGCCCACAACAAATCGAGAACCGTATTAACCAAGACAGTCGAATATCACAAGAGTTGAACTTATGGTCTCAAGGTGGATCGAGTGTTATTAGAGGTAATTTATTAACGATTCCAATTGAAGATACCATAATGTATGTTGAACCAATATATATCGAATCGTCCAACGCTACTTCTCTACCAGAAGTAAAACAAGTCATTGTTGCTTATGGAGATTACATCGTAATGGAAGCTACTTTCGAAGAATCGTTAGAGCGTATTCTTGAGTTAATTGAAGCAGGTGTACCTGGTAATATGCCAGATGTCGATGATGATATTGATATGGATGATGAAATTGGTGATATCGATGAAGATGCAGACATTGATGAAGATATAGACTTTGAAGAAGATACTGAAACAGAATTACCAGGCATTCCTGGTGATGCAGAAGACACTTTGAATGAACTATCAACATTGTTTGACGATTATCAAAATGCACTTTCAAGAGGTGACTGGGAAGGTGCAGGTCAAATTATGAATGAGATTGAAGAGCTTTTAGGTACAATAGACTAACAAAATAAACAGGCTGTCCTGAAAGTCAATTTTGACTATTTAGGACAGCCTGTTTTTCATTATACATGCTTAATTAAAAAGTACTTTTTCTTTCCACGTCTAATAATTGTAAAAGCGTCATCAATTCGATCATTTTCATCAATGAAGTATTTTAAATCTTGTTGTCTTTCATCATTAATGTAGATCGCACCGTTTGAAATATCTTCTCGTGCTTGGCGTTTTGAAGAAGAAATATTTGCTTCAACTAACAGGTCAATTAAGCCCTTTTCACTCTCTTCAAGCTCAAAAGTCGGAACATCTTTAAAGCCAACTTCAACTTCTTCTTTCGTTAATTCTTTAATGTCTCCGTTAAACAATGCGTGAGTAATGCGCTGTGCTTGGTTCAAAGCTTCTTCTCCATGAACCATTTTCGTCATTTCCTCAGCTAAGCGACGTTGCGCTACACGTTGTTCAGGACGTTCCTCAACTTCTTTTGCTAGTTCGTCAATCTCTTCTAACGGTAAGAAAGTAAAGGATTTCAAAAACTTAACGACATCACGATCATCAGCGTTAACCCAGAATTGGTAAAACTCATAAGGACTCGTTTTCTTCTCATCTAACCAAATCGCGCCACCTGCTGTTTTACCGAATTTAGACCCATCAGCCTTCGTAATAAGAGGAACTGTTAATCCGTATGCTTTAACCTCTTCTCCTTCTTGACTAGTACGTCGAATCAGTTCAAGTCCAGCTGTAATATTCCCCCATTGGTCACTACCACCAATTTGTAGAGAGACATCTTCTTCTTGATTCAAACGTAAGAAGTCTAAAGATTGCAGTAACATGTAAGTAAATTCTGTGTATGAGATGCCGTTTTCAATTCTTGATTCAACCGAGTCTTTCGCTAACATATAATTAACACTGAAATGCTTACCGACATCTCTTAATAAATCGATTATTGACATTTTAGACAGCCAATCATAGTTATTGACTACCTTTGCCCCTTTTTGATCATCTGTAAAGTCAATGAACCTAGATAGTTGGTCTTCAATATTTTTAACCCATTCTTGGACAACATTCTCTTCATTTAACTGGCGTTCCTCATTACGACCACTTGGGTCACCGATTAATCCTGTACCTCCGCCGACTAATGCGATCGGACGATGCCCTGCCTCTTGGAATCTTTTTAACATTAAAATAGGTAATAAATGTCCAATGTGTAAACTATCAGCTGTAGGGTCAAATCCGCAGTACAATGTAACTCGGCTTTCATTAAGGTGGTTTTCTAACCCTTCATCATCTGTCATTTGATTTATTAAGTCTCTCGCTCTTAGATCTTCAATAATATTCATCGTTTCTTCCTCCTAAAGTTAGTCTATAAAATACAAAAAAGCCCCTCATCCACATAGGGACGAGGGACTCGCGTTACCACCCTAGTTGTAACTACACCTGTGCAGTCACCACTTCATTAGTTAACGGTATTACCCGTCTCTTTACAAGAGAATGCTCCTAGTCGTAATTCGTTCTATGCCTTGCACTAGTTTCCACCAACCACTAGCTCTCTGTTGCATTGGACATAGTCCTACTTCAACTACTCGTTGCATGTCGTATTCACGTTTCATTTTATGATATTTATTTTTATCATAAGTTCAATAAAAATGCAACTTTAAAAGAATATTTACAATATGCCTATTAATTAATCTGTGCTATAATATAGTCGATATTTTAGGAGGTTCGGAAATGAGTCATAATAATTCAAAAAATAGATTCCTTGCATTTTTCCAAGGTGGTAAATTCCCTAAGATTAATAGAATTTCACTTGATATTGTATGGAATGTCGCACTATTCTTCCTAATCATTGGTCTAATAGCGGCATTTTTTGCAGGTGGATTAGGATTAGGATACATGGCATCCCTTGTAGAAGATGTTGAAGTAAGTGAAGCTGAAGAAATGGAGCAGATGGTTTATAACTATGAAGAAACATCTGATATCTATTTTGCTAATGACGTATACTTAGGTCCTGTACGTGGTGACATCCACCGCGAAGAAATTGAAACAGAGCATGTTGCTGACGTATTTATTGATGCTTTGATTGCAACAGAAGATGAGTACTTTGAAGAACATGACGGTATTGTACCTAAAGCGATTATGCGCGCTTTATATCAAGAATTTACAGGTGCAGCTACCCAGACTGGTGGTAGTACGCTAACTCAACAATTAGTTAAAAACCAAATTTTATCAGATGAAGTTTCATTTGAACGTAAAGCGGAAGAAATTTTCATTGCACTTCGTATGGAAAACTTCTTTGAAAAAGAAGACATTTTAGAAGCTTATTTAAATGTCGTGCCATTTGGACGTGATTCAACTGGACGAAACGTAGCTGGTATTCAAGCTGCAGCACAAGGTATTTTTGACGTTGATGCTGATGAGCTTAACTTACCACAAGCTGCGTATATCGCTGGCTTACCGCAAAGCCCTTATGCTTATACACCATATGGAGTTGGTGGTACTATTAAAGAAGAAGAACAACTACAGCCTGGCTTAAACCGTATGCAAACCGTTTTAAACCGTATGCTGTCCGCTGAAAAAATATCTGAAGAAGAATATGAAGAAGCGTTAGAATATGATCTCGTTGGTGACTTTACAGATAAAAGAGAATCAATTCGTGATGAATATCCGTGGGTTGGTGATGAAGTAGAAAAGCGTGCCACAGAGATACTTGCTGAAAAGCTAGCCGAAGAAGCTGGTGACTTAGAAGAGTACCAAAATGTTGGTGCTACAGAAAGCCACTATGAAGATTTAGCTCGTCATCAGTTAAGACATGATGGTTTAGAAATTCATACGACGATTAACAAAGATATTCATGATCGATTCCAAGAGATTAAAAATGCTTATGAAAATTACGGAACAACACAGACTATTCGCTATGAAGACCCAGATACAGGTGAAAGAGTTGAAGAAGAAGTCCCTGTAGAAGCTGGAGCACTTATGATGGAAAATAACACTGGAGCAATCTTAGGATTCGTCGGAGGAAGGGATTTTGAACGTCGTGAGGTTAATAACGCAACCCGTGACACACGCCCACCTGGAAGTACAATGAAACCATTGTTCGGTTATGCAGTAGGTATGGAATTAGGTATGATTCAACCTGGTTCTCCATTATTGGATGTTTCATTTGAATATCATGCTAGTGGTGGTCCTTGGTCACCAACTAACTTTATTGATTATAGTCAACCTAGTGGACTCGTTGACGCACGCTCAGCTTTAGCTGATTCTGATAATATTCCAATAGCAAGATTAATGATAAATATTATTGAACAAGATGGTAACCCAACAAGATTTTTAGATGGTATGGGAATCTCTGGTGGTGAAAATGTACCTTCCAACGTACTGGGTGGTTCTCCATATTTAACTGTCGAAGAAAATGTTGCTGCTTATGCTACATTTACTAATGAAGGTAACTACGTAGAACCTTACATGATTGATAAAATTGTTAACCGTGACGGAGAAACTTTATATGAACATGAACCTGAAGAAGAGGAAGTCTTCTCACCTCAAACATCATATTTAATGATCGATATGATGCGAGATGTTATTAATAACGGTACAGCCACTAGTATTAATAACTTCTTAAATAATCCTGGTGTAGATTGGGCTGGAAAAACTGGTACATCTGATAACTTTGAAGATGCATGGTTTGTCGCCTCTAATCCTAACATCACTGTAGGTACTTGGATGGGATATTATGGACATAATGATGAAAACAGAGCCCAATTAACCCTTAATCAAGATAATTATAGCTCAAATAACTTACGATTCTGGTCAGAACTCGTAAACGGTGCTGCTGATGTTGAATCGGATCTTGTCACACCAAGTGACCGTTTTTCAACGCCAGGAGGAATCGTGTCTAGAAGCTATTGTGCACTATCTGGAAATTTACCAAGTGATATGTGTGAAGAATTAGGTTTAGTCCAAACCGATTTATTCAACATTGAACATGCTCCTTCAGAAGAGGATGACAGTTTCACGACAGGCCGTTTTGTAGAAATTGATGGCGAACGTTTTGCGGCTGTTGAAGAAACACCTGAAGAATTCACAAGCGAAGGAATGTCGATTGACCAAGACTTTATTGATCAACTTGGTTGGGGATCAACATACCGTCTAGGCTCTGGCTGGTCTAATCCAGTTGACATTGAAGATGTATTAGGTAGTGGTGATTGGTCTGACTTAATGATTGCTAGTGATGATGAACTTGAAGACGACGGAACACCTGACTCTCCTAGCAACCTATCAACTTCAGGTAGCACACTTACGTGGAGCCAAGCTGACGGTCAAGTGATTGGTTACCGTATCTATATATCAGATGAAGAAGATGGTGATTTTGAGGAGGTTGGTCATACAACTGAAACAGAATATGATTTACCATCAGAAGGATATGCATACGCTGTATCATCTGTAAGCCTATATGGTCACGAATCTGGATTATCTGACTCGATCATCTACGGTACAATTGAAGATGAAGAGGACGAAGAAGAGGAAGAAAACGATGAAGCTCGTGAAGAAGACGATGAGGATGACGAGGAAGACGAAGAAGCTAGTGATGAACAAGATGGCAACGACGATGAAGATGATTCAGATAATGACGAAGACGAAGATGAAGATAACGATGATAGCGATGAAAACGGTGAAGATGATGACGACGATGAAAATGATGAATAGATAAGACTTTCTAAGCCACTGATTATTTAAATCAGTGGCTTTTATATATATTAGTCCAATCTTATTCCATGTTATAATGTTGATATATATGATTTTTAGGTGGTGTCCCATTGAAACATCCAAAAATATATCATCAAAAAACAATTAAAAAAGACGGAAAATCCGTCATAGTAGAAGGTCCACTAACTTCAAGTCAGTTAGACGACTATTATTTCGATGAGGGCCTTACAGCTTTTCGTCCACCGAAAAAACAATATGAAGCGGTCAAATCAATTGCTGATTTTGAAGAAGGCCGTGTCGTTGTGGCACGAGATGAGAACAAAATAATTGGGTATGCTACTTTTTTGCACCCTGATCCACTAGAGCGGTGGTCAGAAATAAAAATGGAAGACTTAATTGAACTAGGTGCCATTGAAGTATCGAATGAATACCGTGGTATGAGTGTCGGTTCTTCTATATTGAAAGTAGCCATGAAAGACCCACAAATGGAGAATTATATTATTATTACAACTGAATATTATTGGCATTGGGATATGAAATCAACAGGACTTAACGTGTGGGAATATCGAAAAATTATGGAGAAGATGATGGGAAAAGGTGGACTTAAGCCAATGTCCACAGATGATCCAGAGATTATTTCACACCCTGCCAATTGTTTGCTCGTTCGAATTGGCAAAAACGTACCCAAATCTTCAGTTAAAACGTTTGATTCCCTTCGTTTTATGGGGCGAAACGATTACTGGTTATAGTGAGGTGAGATTATGTTAGTAGAAGAAATTATGTCAGAACCACTTGTAACAATTAATTCAAATGATCGTATAGAAGAAGCATTAGAACTACTAAACAAACATAAGATTAGGCACATTCCTGTCGTTAGTGAAAATGAACAAGTAGTAGGAATATTGTCAGACCGTGACATTCGAGATGCAGCACCATCAATTCTTGAAGAAAACCAAAACAGACAGATCTTACAGCATGAAGTTTCATCAATAATGACAACACCAGTAATTACAGTACATCCATTAGATTTCATAGAAGATATAGCAACGATATTTTATGAGCATGAAATTGCATGTGTCCCTGTAACGAAAAACAATCAGCTAGTCGGTATTGTTACAGAAAAAGACTTACTTTATCGTCTAATTCAACTAACAGGGATTCATGAACAAAGCTCACAAATTGAAGTTAAAGTACCAAACAAAGTTGGTGTTTTACCTAACGTTACAAAAATTATAAGTGATCGAAATACAAACATATCATCAGTCTTTATTTACCCGTATCAGGATAGTTATCACGAAAAAATTATCGTTCTACGCATTCAGACCATGAATCCTATGCCGTTAATTGATGAACTAAAACAACATGGCTATGAAGTTATATGGCCAAACATACCGGGGCTTTCGAAATGACTAATGAAGCATCTTTTGTCTATACTGAAGCCTTCAAAAATTATAAATTTCGTGATAATCATCCTTTTAATCAAAAACGTGTAGAACTAACATATGATTTACTAAAATCTATGAATGCTCTAAATGATCAACAAATTATAACACCTAGAGTTGCTTCAGATGAAGAGATTGCTCTAGTGCATGACAGAAAGTATATTGATGCTGTTAAACGAGCTAGTGATAATAAACTAGCTCAAGAAGAGAGTTTAGAGTATGGAATAGGAACAGAAGATACGCCGATCTTTGAAGATATGCACCAAGCTGCAGCCCAGCTAGTCGGAGGCACATTAACAGCTGTAGATGCCGTATTAAGTGGTCAAACTAAACGAGCATTAAACCTTGGTGGCGGATTGCACCATGGATTCCGCCGTAAAGCTTCTGGTTTTTGTATATATAATGATGCGGCTATTGCTATTCAATATATTCGTGAGAAATTTGACTACAAAGTACTTTATGTCGACACAGATGCCCATCACGGTGATGGTGTGCAGTGGATTTTTTACGATGACCCAAACGTTTGTACTTTATCGATTCATGAAACAGGTAGGTACTTATTTCCTGGAACCGGTAACATTAATGAGCGTGGACACAACGACGGTTACGGAACGTCATTTAATATTCCAATCGATGCTTTTACTGAAAATGAGTCATTTTTGAACGCTTATAAAGAGTCTCTAACGGAAATTACAGAACACTTTAAGCCAGATATAATTGTAACTCAAAACGGCGCAGATGCACATGTCTATGACCCGTTATCTCATTTGTGTTGTACGATGGAAATTTATGAAGGAATTCCAAAGTTAGCTTATCAATTAGCTAATGAGTATTGTGACGGTAAATGGGTTGCATTAGGTGGTGGTGGTTATGATATTTGGCGAGTCGTACCTAGAGCATGGGCGCAAATTTGGTCTGTAGCTAATAACCATGGCAAAACATTCTCAGGCTCAGTTCCAAAACGCTGGCTTGATCAGTGGCAAAACGAGAGCCCTGTCAATTTACCGACAACATGGCATGATGAATCCAGTATTTATGAACCGATTCCAAGAAAAGAAGAGATTACGGAGAAAAATGCAATTCTCGTTAATAAGTTACTCGAACCTATACGCAATGAACAAAAATATATGTTGTAAACTAAAATAGACCGATTAACTATTTAACAGTTAATCGGTCTATTATTTGTTAGTCCTGGTTTAATTCTAATATAATTACTTCGACACGACGATTCCTTTGTAGGTCTTCTTCTGTTGCGTTATCTGAGACTGGTTTAAACTCAGCAAACCCTGTAGCTTGAAAGCGCGTCGGATCTAAGCTGTGTTGATCAATAAAGTATCGTATAACACTACTAGCTCTTGCTGTAGATAGTTCCCAATTAGATGGAAAACGGTAAGTATCAATCGGCACATCATCTGTATGCCCTTCGACTTCTACATCATTTGGAATATTATTTAACAGTACTGCAACTTTATCTAAAAATGGTAGAAAATCATCAATGAGCTCAGCTTCACCCGAACTAAATAACACTCTTTCTTGTAAAACTAAAACGACACCACGATCAGTTTGGCTCGCTGTAATAACATCATTCAACTCATGTTCATCTAAGTAATCTTGAATTTCTTCATACAATTGTTCTAAGTTTTCCTGATCCTCTGCTTCGGTGACTTCTTCCTCTTCTGCCACATCCTCGTCCTCATCTTCTTCAGGCATATCACCTTCTTCATAGTCTGTTGGATCTTCTAATGGAACAGCAGAAGGCATAAAGTCAAAAATAACATTTTGTCTGTAAGATTCAGCTACAGCATTAAATTTCACTGCATCAATCTGTGACATTGAAAATAGTAAAATAAAAAACACTAAAATTAATGTCACCATATCAGAATATGTAACCATCCAAATAGGAGCACTACGTTTAGGCTGCGCTCTTTTTTTAGGTTTCATTTTGAATCTCCTCTGCCTCAAAATCCTCTTGATTCTTTTCCTTCAAATCTTCACTTGACAAAAATGCACTTAATTTTTCCTCTAAAATTTTCGGATTCTGACCAGATTGAACGCCTAAAACACCTTCAACAATTACTTGTTTCATGAACACTTCTTCTTCCGTTCTAGAAACTAATTTACCTGCTATTGGAAGGAAAACCAAGTTTGCTAGAAGCATTCCGTAGAAAGTTGTTAATAAGGCAACGGCCATACTCGGACCAATAGTACCTGGGTCATCTAAATGGTTAAGCATTAAAATTAAACCAATTAAAGTACCGATCATTCCCCAAGCTGGCGCGTATTCACCCGCTTTTTCAATAATGGACCGCCCTTTATTATGGCGTTCTTCCATTGCTGCAATTTCTGCATTCATAATGTCATTAATTACTTCAGGCTCTATACCATCAATAGCCAAGTACACGCCTTTTTTAATGAATTGATCATCTAGTTGTTCAACTTCACTTTCTAAAGCTAGTAGCCCTTCCCGCCTAGCTTTTTCAGATAATGAAATGAACAATTGAATTAATTCTTTAAGGTTGTAATCATCATCTTTGAATGCTTCTTTAAAAACTCTAGCACAAAGCTTCATCTCATTAAGATTGAAGTTAACGAATAATGCTCCTAACAATCCCCCGATTACAACGATAAATGAACTAACTTGAACAAATGAACTGACACCTGAAATTCCGTCATTAAAGAAAATTCCAAACAAAATCATGGTTGCACCAAGGGCTATTCCAATCGGTGTTAATAAATCTCTTTTTTTCATTACCTCTCACCCTATTTCTATTAACCTGTCTACCATGAATATCGACATATTTTTTATTTTGTTGAGTCTCTTTCTACAATTCTGTGAGGTAATGTTACTTGTTCTTGTTCAATTTCTTCACCACGAAGTAATTTTGTAAGTAAACGCATTGAAACAGCACCAATATCATACATCGGTTGTAAAACACTTGTTAAAGTCGGTCGAACCATATTAGCTAACCTCGTATTGTCAAAACCAATCACTTCAATTTCTTCAGGGATTTTAACACCTTGGTCTTGCGCTCCATGAATAACACCAAGCGCCATTTCATCTGAAGACGTAATAATTGCTTTTGGACGTTTTTGTAAGCTTAGAAAATAATTAGCCGCTTCAATTCCAGAATTATAACTATCGTCACCAGCGTAAATTAAATCCTGATTAAAATTTAATCCCTTATCACTCAATGCATCTTCATAACCTTGTCTTTTCATTTCATTAATTGTTGCATTCAATGGAGATGTGACAAAGCCAATTACTTCATCGTTATGTTCAGCTAAAAACTGAACCGCTTCTTTCATTGCTTGGTAGTAATCAATATTAACTGAAGCTAATGATTGAGATTCATCAACCGTAGCTGCCAATATGACGGGAACATTAGCACGTTTAAATACTTCAATATGTTCATCTGTAACTGATGACCCCATAAAAATTACACCATCAACTTGTTTTTCTAACATATTATCAAGTAAATCAAGCTCTTTATTTTTCTGCTGATCTGAACTACTTAAAATAATGTGATACTTATACATTGATGCTATATCTTCAATACCTCGTGCAAGTTCTGCAAAGAAAAGGTTCGAAATATCAGGAATAATAACACCAACTGATGTCGTTTTACGGCTTGCTAAACCACGTGCAACGGCATTCGGTCTAAACCCTAACTCATTAATAGCATCTAACACCTTCTGCCTAGTTGTCGGTTTTACGTTTGTGTTTCCATTAATTACTCGAGATACTGTTGCCATTGATACATTAGCTTTTTTGGCTACATCGTATATTGTTACACCCATCTTTCAACGACTCCTTGTAAAATAAACTTTTAGTAAAGCTCTGTAAGGCTTTACAGAGCTAAAATAGTCAACATATAATAATAGTTTTTCCTATTTTTTCATGTTTATGAAATCCATAATTTTCTCTTATTATACATGAAAACATAGTCCATTCATAACGTTAATTGAACTTATTCCATTGAATTTTCTAACCGCATAGTCATTTCGTTAAACACCATTAAACTCGCCAAAACGGCCGAACAATTATGCAATTATAAAAGAAAAACGTTCAAGGTTCAATAAATGTTTGGCTACAAAACAAAAAAGATCGAAGTGTATACTACGCTACGACCTTTTTTAAACAAAACTATTTATATGTTATGAGCTGTTACATTAGGTTGTTTTAATTGTTCCATGAAATATTCAAACGTTGGGATATCCATTTGTTGCTGTGAATCTGATAGAGCAACAGCTGGGTCTGGATGTACTTCTGCCATCACACCATCAGCTCCTACTGCTAGCGCTGCCTTAGCCGCAGGTAAAAGTAGATCTCGACGCCCTGTAGAATGAGTCACATCAACCATAACTGGTAAGTGAGTTTCTTGTTTTAATACAGGTACTGCTGTAATATCTAACGTATTTCTAGTTGCTGTTTCGTATGTTCTAATACCTCTTTCACAAAGAATTAAGTCACTATTACCTTGTGAAACAATATACTCCGCCGCATTCATAAATTCGTTAATTGTAGCCGCTAATCCACGTTTTAACAGAATCGGTTTGTTCACTTTGCCTGCTTCTTTCAATAAATCAAAGTTTTGCATATTGCGTGCGCCTATTTGAATAATGTCTAAATACTGTGAACCGACTTCGATATCTTTAGGATTCGTAATTTCACTTACAACTTTCAAGCCGTATCGATCACCAGAATTTCTTAATATTTTAAGACCTTCTTCTCCTAATCCTTGAAAGTCATAAGGAGAAGTACGTGGTTTAAATGCACCACCTCTTAAAATATTAACACCTTGCTCTTTCACAGATTTAGCCACTGTGTCTACTTGTGCTTGAGATTCGACAGAACATGGTCCCATTACGAATTGAGATTGACCATTCCCAACTGATACATCACCTACATTAACAACCGTATCGGTAGGCTTTTTCTCACGAGAGACGAGCAACGTTTTTTGATAGTCATCCTCTTGTAGTTCTTTAGCCGCTTTAAAAATTTCTTTAAATAAATGCTCAATAGTTGAATATTCAAAAGGGCCTTCATGTTGTTCTACAATATGATTTAACATCTCACGCTCTCTTACAGGATCATATGCTTTCATTCCTTGAGATGTTTTAATGTCACCAATCTCTTTAACGAGACGACCACGTTCATTAATTAGTTCTAAAATTTTTATATTAACTTGATCGAGCTCTTCTCTTAATTGATCTAAATGATTACTCATGAAAGCGTGCCTCCAAATTTAGTTTATATACGTTAACTTTTATGGTACATTAACCTTAATTACGTTATTTTTATACAAAATTCGCTAAATTCAACGATTCAAAGTGATAATATACAATCATTATATCGAACGACTGAAGACTTGTCATTCTCTCAGCTTAAAGCTTTGAATATTGTATTTAATAAAGAGGTGGTCTAGTATGAACCATTTATTTGCACTAGATATTGGAACACGTACTGTCGTAGGTCTAATCTTACAAAAAGAAGATGATGTCTATCGTGTTATTGATATGGTTTCACGCGAGCATAAAGAACGTTCTATGGTAGATGGACAAATACATAATATTATTGCTGTATCAGATGTTATTCAAGAAGTTAAAAATGAACTAGAAGCCAAGCATGGCACACTAAATGAAGTGTGCGTTGCAGCTGCCGGGCGTGCTTTAAAGACAATGAATAGTTCTGTTACAGTTAACATTTCCGAACAACCGTTAATGACATCTGATGATATATTTCATTTAGAATTAGCAGCGGTACAACAAGCTCAATATCAACTAGCTGAACAGGAGGAAGAAGCCTCTAGTACACAATACTATTGTGTTGGTTATTCAGTTTTACATTACCACTTAGATGAACAAGAGATCGGCTCGTTAATCGACCAACAAGGTGAACAAGCTCAAGTGGATATTATCGCGACCTTCCTTCCTAAAGTTGTTGTCGAGTCTTTATTGTCAGCGTTACAACGAGCTGGATTAGAAATGCAAGCTTTAACATTAGAACCAATTGCCGCAATTCAAGTATTGATCCCACAATCTATGAGAAAATTAAACGTTGCATTAGTTGATATCGGTGCTGGAACGAGTGACATAGCGATCACAAAGGATGGAACGGTTATTGCTTATGGAATGGTTCCTAAAGCTGGAGATGAAATTACAGAAGCATTAAGTCAACAATATTTACTAGACTTCCATCAGGCAGAAGAAGCAAAAAGGCAATTAGTAGAAGAAAATAAAATGGAAATTGAAGATATATTAGGCTTCACTTCTGAAGTTTCAATTGAAGATGCAACAAAAGAAATTCAGTATGCAGTCGATCAATTAGCTGATTCTATATGTAACCAAGTGATTGAGCTTAACAAGCAGTCACCACAAGCGGTTATGTTAGTTGGTGGCGGTAGTTTAACACCAAATTTAACAAAATTCATAGCAGAAAAGCTACAACTACCTACAAATAGAGTAGCAGTACGTGGCATTGAAGCAATTAAAGACTTAAAAGGGCAAGAGCAGTTACCAAGTAGTCCTGAATATGTAACACCTATTGGGATTGCTATTGCATCACAACAAAGTCCAGTCCATTACATCAGTGTAACGGTTAATGAACGAATGGTCCGATTATTCGATATTAAGCAGTTAACGATTGGTGATTGCTTACTTGCAGCTGGAATAGAACTTAAAAAACTTTACGGAAAACCAGGTATGGGAATCGTCGTTACATTTAACGGCAAATCGATCACACTTCCAGGAACATATGGAACTGCACCAACGATTAAGATTAATGGAAAGTTAGCCTCAATCCAAGATTCCATCTCTCACAGTGATGAAATCGAAGTTATACGAGGTGAAGATGGTGAAACACCTAACGTTACAGTCCAAGATTTAACTGGACCTTTAGAAGACCTAACGATTCGACTTAATAATGAAAAAATAAAGATGCCACAAGAAGTAAAGTTAAATCGTCGTATAGCTAACTTCGGTGATTTACTTCAAGATGGTGACGAAATATACTGGCAACCGAAAACAACAGTTCAAGATGTCCTTTTAAAACACGTTGACTCTAGCATACATGAAAAGGTGCACCCCTTTAAAATAAAGGTGAACGGTAAAGGTCACTTCATAAAGGATCAAATGTTAACGTTATATCATAACGCCAAGCCTGCACAACTTGATACAACGATTAAAGACTTTGACCAAATTAATTATGAATTAACTGATCATATTATAGTGCATGATTTATTAGAGCTTTTAGAAGTTAATTTACAAGATTCTATAACCGTTATATATGATGGTCAACCAGTTAATCTATCGTACCAATTATCAACGATCACTCGTCAAGATCAACCATTGAGCACAGACGCACTAATTCATCCAAATGATCAAATCGAGGTTAAAGAACAACATGAACAACAATTTATTTTCCAAGACTTGTTTCGTTTTATCGATATTGATATGAATGAGACAAAAGGTAAACACTTTAAGTTATATCGAAATGGCGAAGAGGTCGGCTTTACAGAACCAATTTTTGACGGAGATCAATTAAATATTAAATGGGTAGAAATGACTCAATCACATTCATAACAAATTTATAAAACCGATAGCTTAAGGAAAAAACTTTTGCTATCGGCTTTTGTTTGCTAAAATAATAGGTAATGAACTATTCATTTGGAGGTACAACATGCCAACTCCTAGTATGGAAGATTATATTGAACAAATATACATATTAATTGATCAAAAAGGATATGCGAGAGCTTCAGATATAGCTGAACGTCTATCTGTCCACCCATCGTCTGTTACGAAAATGGTCAAAAAATTAGACGAAAAAGACTATCTTCACTATGAAAAATATCGAGGGATTGTTTTAACAGATAAAGGTACAAAGATCGGAAAACGGTTAGTCTATCGACATGAATTGTTAGAACAGTTTCTTGAAATTATCGGTACGGAAGAAAATAGTATTTATGAAGAAGTGGAAGGAATTGAACATCACTTAAGTTGGGATAGTATCTTCAGAATAGGTGACTTAGTTGAATACTTCCAAGAGGACTCTGAGCGTTTAAAAGCGTTACAGGCGATTCAAGAACGCAATAGTAATAAAGAATAAATAGACGCCAATATGTGCAGCACATATTGGCGTCTATTTTGTATGCTTATTTTGTTACTTCTTCTAACTTCTTAGCTGTAATATCAAAATGAGAAGCATGGAATTTAACTTCGCCATTTTTAATATAAAACACTTGTGGTGATTCATGTTTAATATCAAAGTGTTCTGCAACTAAGCTTGAAAGTTCTCGATTCTCTTGAATATGAATAATATAAGCCGGTAGTTCAGTTTGTCCAGTGAATTTCTCAAATTGATTTTTAGCGTCACTACTAATAGGACAAGTTAAACTATGCTTAAGTAATAAAGCTTCTTCTTGTTCTAATATGTTCTTTAACTCATCTTGAGCCGTAATTTGTTTTACTGTCATGATTGTTGCCCCCTAATTTTTTTGTCTCACTAAAACTAAAATATAAAAGGGTTGTTAGTTTTGTCAACTAACAACCCTTATTATATTTATCCTTGTTGAGAGCGTTCATACAGTTCATTTGCTTCTTGGCGCTCTAATTCTTCTGTTGCTTCTTCAATTGCATCAGCGATATCTTGTGCAACATCTTCGCCTTCGTTTAATGCTTGATCTTTCAGTTCGTTCACTTTATCTTGAAGCTGTTCTTTAGTCTCATAAAAACGTTCTTGGAATTCTGTACCTTTTTCATAAGCTACGTCTTTCCACTCATCTGCACGTTCTCTAACTTGTTGTGCTCCTGTATTAATATCATGTCTTAGTTCTTTACCTGATTTTGGTGCAAATAATAATGCAACTGATGCTCCGACAATACCACCAATTAATGTACCAATCATAAAGTCTTTACTATTAATGTTCTCTTCTGTTCTTTGTTTTTCTTCGCTCATTCCAATTCCTCCTTAGACCCTTGTTTTATTTGTCTTTATATTTCTTCCACAAATGAATTGCAGCCTCTCCCCATTTAATCGTTTGAGAAGTTTGGGCGGCATGTTCATTAGCTTGTTCCTGTAATTCATCAGACAATTTCTGTAATGAATCATTAAATTGATTCACAGTATATCCTATTCCTTTTATCCCATCAAATAAAACATCTACTTTTTCAGTTTTACCTGTTATGTCTTCTGCGAGTCTGTTTGTTTTATTTAATAACAACTCGGTTTCTTTCGTAATGCCTTCCATTTGTTTCTCGAAGCCTTCCATCGTGTTCGCCGTATGGTGTAACGTACGTCTAACTGACTTTAATGTGGTTACAATGTAATATACAAGTACAATAAATCCGATAGCAAAAGCAATAGCAGCGATAAGTGCAGCAATATGTAATAAATTCAACTGATTCAGCCCCTTCCATTAATACTTATTATATTTAATCTATACCCGGATTTTATTCTTGTCAAACTTATTAGTGAATTTATTTTCTTATTTAAGTATAATGGTATCATAACATACAACGCTTTGTAGAGGAGGAACGAATTATGCGTGACCCACGTATTAATAAACTAGCAGATTTGCTCGTAAACTATTCTGTTAAACTTCAAGAAGGTGAAAAGCTTTTAATCGAAAATACAGGAATTCAAAGAGAGCTAGTAGCTGCCATTGTAGAAAAAGCATACGAAGCAGGTGGACACCCATTTGTAGAATTAAAAGATCCTAAGATTATGCGCACACTACTAAAAGGTGCAAATGAAACACAAATGCAAGCTTGGGAGCGATACGAAGCTACTGTTATGGAAGACATGGATGCTTACATAGCCATTCGCTCTGGTGATAATATTAATGAACTCTCTGATGTACCAAGCGAAAAGAATAAAATCTTTGGCCAAACTGTTATGAATGTTCATAGACAGATCCGCGTACCAAAAACAAAATGGTGCGTCCTACGTTATCCAAATGAGTCAATGGCTCAGTTAGCAGAAATGAGTACAGAAGCCTTTGAAGACTTCTACTTCAATGTTTGTACATTAGACTATGAGAAAATGAATAAAGCTATGGACGCTTTAGTTAAGAAAATGGAAGAAACTGATGAAGTTAAAATTACTGGCCCTGGTACTGACTTAACATTCTCTATTAAAGATATACCCGTCATTAAGTGTGCAGGAGAAATGAACATACCTGATGGTGAAGTGTATACGGCACCAGTTCGAAACTCAGTAAACGGAACAATTACTTATAATACACCTTCACCTTACCAAGGCTTCACATATGAAAACGTTCAGTTAACATTAGAAAATGGTAAGATTGTCGACGCGCAAGCGAATGACTCTAAACGAATTCAAGAAGTGTTTAATACAGATGAAGGTGCACGTTATATTGGCGAGTTTGCAATTGGGATCAATCCTTATATTCAACACCCGATGAAAGACATTTTATTCGATGAAAAAATCGATGGTAGTTTCCACTTCACACCTGGACAAGCCTATGAAAATGCCTATAACGGGAATGATTCTTCCATTCACTGGGATATGGTTAATATTCAACGTGAAGACTACGGTGGCGGCGAAATGTATTTCGACGGTGAACTAATTCGAAAAGATGGCCGTTTCGTCATTCCGGAATTAGAAGGACTAAATGCCGATCAATTAAAAGCATAATGATTGGGAGTGAGCTGAGGCTCACTCCCTTTTTTATTTTTGAGTGGAGCGCTGATAAATTTTTGTGATCGCTGATAAATCTGCTGCGAGCGCTGATAACACTCCCGCGAACGCCGATAAACCCTTGCATGCAACAACAAAAAACCAGCTAGCACTTTTATAAGTTCACTAGCTGGTTCATTTAATTACGCTAAAGCTTTGAAAGCTTCTTGGTACTTTTGAATATCACCTGCACCCATAAATAAAATAACGCTGTTTTTATGGTGTTGTAATGTTTCAGTGTTATTTTCTGGTAAGACTTCTGAGCCTTCAATTCGCTTTTGTAGATCACTAATCGTTAAGTTACCGACCTTTTCACGTGCCGAACCGAATATATCACATAGATAAATGTGGTCTGCTTTAGATAAACTTTCAGCAAACTCATCTAAAAATTTACGTGTTCTCGTATACGTGTGTGGCTGAAACACAGCGACGACTTCTTTATTCGGATACTTCTTACGCGCAGAATCAATCGTTGCGTCGATTTCAATTGGATGATGTGCATAATCATCTATAATGATTTGGCCATCTTTCCACTGTGTTTCAGTAAACCTGCGCTTAACTCCTTCAAAAGTGTAGATCCTTTTAATTTGTTCTGTTGAAAACTTCTCATAGTCGCATAAAGCAATGACACTCAAAGCATTTAGTACGCTATGATTACCGTAAGTTGGAATGATAAACGTATCGAAAAAAGTTCCTCTTACAAAAACATCAAACGTCGTACCTTCTTCTGATTCTTTGACATTCTTTGCTTGGAAGTCATTTTCATCAGAGAAACCGTAATATACTACCGGTACTTTTGCTTGGATTTCTTGAAGCTTCTCATCATCACCACACGCGATAATTCCTCTTTTAACTTTTAATGCCATTTCTTGAAATGCAGCAAACACATCATTTAGATCTTTAAAATAATCTGGGTGATCAAAGTCCACATTAGTCATAATTGCATAGTCAGGCTCATATGCCAAGAAATGTCGGCGGTATTCACAAGCTTCGAATGCAAAGTATTGACTGTCTGCACGACCACGTCCAGTTCCATCGCCAATTAAGTATGAAGTTGGGACATTTTCACTTAACGTATGTGCTAATAAACCAGTTGTCGATGTTTTTCCGTGTGCTCCAGTTACTGCGATACTCGTATAATTTTGTATATACTCTCCTAAAAACTCATGATAACGATAAAATGGGACACCTAATTGTTTAGCGCGAACGATCTCTTCATGTTCGTCATTAAACGCATTACCAGCGATTACAATTTGACCTTCTTGAATATGATCTTCACTAAATGGGAAAATACTGATGTCTTTTTGTCTTAAAGCTTCTTCTGTGAAAAAGGTTTTTTCAATATCTGAGCCTTGCACAACTTTACCTGAATCATGCAAGATATGTGCTAATGCACTCATTCCTGTTCCTTTTATGCCAATAAAATGGTAAGTCGACATGAATCGAACCCCCGTTTGTCTTCATTCTGTTATTAGTATATGTCTATTTTATGAAATTGCTTTTTTCATTATAGCAGAATTATTACGATTATCCAGTATGTATTTTGACAATTGTTATAACATCTATATTACGTTTTATTTACATTTGATAATAATAACCTAATTACTAATATTATTTCCTAATTCTTCTGTTTAAAACCTATGAAAACACGTAATCCAATTATGCTAACCCACATAAAAAAGCGAATGATTGAAAACACAATCATTCGCCCGTATAATCAACTTTTTCTAACCGTGGATTTGGAGAAAACTTACGACCTTGCTTAGCTTCATGTTCATTATTTAGAAGCACATTGTCCCCGGTAAAGCCGATTTTCATTTTAAGTAAATTGCTTCCTACCCCATACATATCAATTGGGACGTGTAATGACTCGAAACGTTTAATTTTCTCTTCAGAAAACCCACCGCTAGCCACGATTTTCACATGGTTGAACCCTTCATCGTCCAACGCTTTACGTAAAGCAAAAATAAGTTGGGGATTAACACCTTTTGGATCAAATGAACCCATCAGATGTTGATTTCTAAAGAAATACTTATCAACCATGTTTTTAGAAGTATCTACACGCACACCTTTTAATTCATCTTTAAACTCTCGTGCTACTTTTAGTGAATCTGTAATGACATCATTATTATAATCAACTAAAGCAATTAATTCATCATCAGGAAACGTTTCCTTATACGCCTGTGTGGCTTTCACAATGTCACCTTTAAACATTTGAACAAGAGCATGTGGCATCGTTCCAATACCTTGCTTACCCCACCATTCATTCATAGCATGAGTCGCTTGGGCAGTTGAACCACCAATATATGCAGCGTATCCATCACCAGCTTGCTGAGTATAATGATCATCACGATCACCCATGAAAATGACAGGTTTTTGTTTACCAGAAATACCTGCAGCGTTAACTACCTCATATACATTAGTCGCTACAGACGTTCTCCTACCTAAAATCCCATCAACTATACCTTCTAAGTAGCCGAAGTCTTGATAACGGCCCGTCACAGTTAATACAGACTCATATGGACTAACTTTATCACCGTCTTGTAATGAATAGATTTCTAGGTCCTCTGGGTTGTCGGCAAACCTGTGTAATAAAGCAATTGCTTCGTCTGTACCACATAAAACTGCATCTTGCTTTTGGAAGAACTGCATTGTTACAACATTGTCAGCAAGGTGTTCTTCAACAATTTTCTTTGTTTTTAAAAAATATACTGCTGAGAACCAACCGTCTTTGATTCGATCATCAAACTTGAAGGTTTTATTTGTTAAGCGTTTAATTTTACCTTGTTGCTTTAATTCGAATTCTTTCATCGTAGACCCCTCATCCACTAATATTAATCAATCAAACAACATTACACTTCATACATAGTCACTTGAAATGGTTCGCCAGCTTTTTCTTGGTCGTTTAATACTAAAATCCCCTTTTCTTGAGGTGCATTTGGCAAATTTAACTCTCTAGCTGCACAAATCATTCCAGTTGATGGTACACCTCTTAGTTTGGAATCTTTAATTTCCATTCCACTCGGCATAATAGCCCCAACTTTAGCTACAACAACCTTTTGACCTTCTGCCACGTTTGGAGCACCGCATACGATTTGTAATTGTTCATCGCCAACATTTACTTGGCAAACATTTAGCTTGTCAGAGTCTTCATGTTTACTCACTTCATCTACTTCACCAACGACAAACTTAGGTGATACATCAATATGAAGTTCTTCATCAAGTCCATTTTCTTTAAAAATCGTCTCTAATTGGTCAACAAAGCTTTGATTAATGTTAAGCAGATCATAACGGTTAACTTCTAAGTAATCAGAAATGCCGAAAATATTGTAAGCTACCGGTTCATTTGTATCTTCAATCGCAATACGTGTCACAGATCCGTAAGAAGTCGTTGTAATCTTCTCTTCTGTTTGTTTAAGTGTTAAAACTAATACATCTCCAATACCTTCACGGTTATATACTACTTGCATCTTCTCTACTCCTTATCATCTTCACGTTTTTTTTGAGCTAAAATAAAGATTGGTTCTAATTGGTCACCTTCATATAAGAAAGGTAAAGATGTAATTGGGATTCGACCTTCTGCAAAAAACTGCATCATCATTTGAGCTAACACGTCATAACCGACTTTGTTACGGATGTCAGCAAAAATTATAACATCTTGGTGTGGTACACCGATTGCTAATTCGCCTTCAATTTTCGCTTTCATTTCTTCAATTAAAGCTTCGTTTAAGATTCGACTAGCATCATAACCATCATTAGTCGATAAGAAATAAAAAGTGTTGCCAGCGACTTCATCTTGCTTCATGTCTGTTGGAAGTCTTCTCACATTAAACATAGCAACTTCACGTATACGCTCATACTCCCAGTTTTCTCTTTTCATCATTTCTTCATCAACTAAACGATAAGATTTACCTAAATCTAATGCATAATAAACTCTTGTTTCGGCTGTATGTTCAGTATACACAAGTGGTACACCATCATTTGATTCAGTCGGAAATGAACCTGAACGTATGACAGGAAAGATTTGATTTTCTTTCCCTTCTAATGTTTGTTCTTCATTCATGATTTTCAATGCTTCTGTAATATGTGACACAAGCTCATCGACTGCTTCATCTTTTCGGTTTTCCCACTTGGAAATAACACCTGGTAATGAAATGGTTACACCTTGTCCACTATGCTTCCACTCTACTCTAAATGTATCTTGATCTTTATCAAAAATCGTCTTCCATTCATCACGATTAAATTGTTCTTCTAGCTTCTTTTTCATTTTAATACTTGTCATTTTCATTATTTTGCCCCCTTTATCGAAGCACACTAGCCATTATTTTACCATGTATTACTGACCGAGAAAAGCTAACGGCTTATTGGGGTGAAGAATTAAGCATCTAACTTTAAATCACCATCTTTTATGAAACCTTTTTTCCTTAACAATTCAGAAATAAACACACTAATAATTGCTGGCGCAACGATCAACAACATGATTAAGATTATTAATAACTCTAATGAAAAGCCCATCGTTTCAAATGCCATGATAGGTCCAACAAGTCCGCTCGTTCCCATACCAGCACCGATTGCATTATTTTCTAAATGTAGCCACACGGTTGCAACGGGGGCCAAGATTATTCCTGCCACTGTTGGCGCTAAGAGAACTATAGGCTTTCGAACAACGTTAGCAATTTGCAGCATCGAAGTTCCGATCCCTTGTGATACAACACCCGATATGCCATTCTCACGATAACTACTTGCAGCAAAGCCAACCATTTGTGCTGCACAACCTACTGTCGCTGCCCCTGCTGCTAAACCTTGCAAATCTAACATAACAGCAATCGCTACACTAGAGATTGGAGCTGTTAAGGCTAGGCCCATTAAGCCAGCAACAACCATTCCCATTAAAAATGGTCTTAAGTCAGTTGCCCAATTAATAATCGCACCAAAACCTTCCAAAAAGGCTGAAATTGGCGGTCCTACAAATGAGGCTACAAAAAAACCGACTAAAATTGTAACAAACGGCGTGACGACGATATCTAATTTTGTCTCTTTGCTCACTAGCTTACCTATTTCAACAGCTAGCAATGCTGCGATAAAACTTCCAGCAGGACCCCCTCCAATATCTGCTGCATAACTTCCAGCAAAAAGCGCGCTATATAATACTAAAGGTGGTGCTTTTAAACCATGAGCGACAGCAATTCCAATAGCACCACCATAAATGATTGGCTGAGTAGCAAAATCACCAATTTGTACAAATGCATCAGGTAGGAAAGGTACTTCACTTCCTAACGTCTGAATAATCGTACCGATGATTAAAGAAGCAAACAACCCTAATGCCATATAACTTAATGCGGTAATAAAATATTGATGAAACGATGGATTAACGCCTTTTTTCTGTAAAAATGCTTTCACAGGACTAACCTCCGACAGTAGTTATTCTTCATCTTCACCTTCATCTTCTTCTATTTGTTCAACTGAGCTAATAATTTCGATCATAAGTTTCGCATCGTCTTCAACTTGGCTTAGACTCGTGATGGTAGACATCTTTATGCCACCAATGCCTAAATGAACCTCGTATTGGTCATCGCCATGCTCAATCGCATGAATGTATGCAAATGCATCTTCAGTTTCAATTGTTCTTAAATATACACCCTCATCTGATATACGATTATAAAACCATTGACTGTTAGGTGCTTCAAACTCGTTTACGAATAATACATATGGTTGACCACCATCATTAAAAACGACATTGTGAGGATTCGCGTCTGTAACTTGAAAATCATCTGGTTTATAGGCATCAAATCTATCAAATGAATAATTGGTCTCTATTTCCTCTGAAGATAAGACGACACTCCTCACTTCACTTTCAGCTTGGCTAAATGCTTCTTCTGCTGATGGCGAGCATGCTGCTACAACAGCAACAGTCAACATCAGAAGTAAAGCTTTAATATAACTCAACTTCTTTCCCCCCCAAGATCATAAAGTAATTATCTGATTAAACACTATTTACGCTACCAATTATATTAAAAAATAAAGCTTATATATTTGACAAAATCTAGCTATCTATTCATTATTAAATATAACAAAAAAATTGTAAGGAGGTCATTCAATGAACTTATCAATTTATTTAGCAGGACAAATTCATGATGATTGGCGCGAACAATTAAAACACAAAGCTGAACAAAAAGGTTTGAACATTAACTTCTACGGACCTCAAGAAAATCATAGTCTATCTGATGATATAGGTGAAAATGTGTTAGGTAAACAACCTAACAACCTATACCGTGATGATGCCGCTTCTGGTATTAATAATTTTAGAACAGAATTAATGATGCAAAAATCAGATGCCGTTATTGCACTTTTTGGCGAAACATATAAACAGTGGAACACCGCAATGGATGCTGGTATTGCGATTGGACTTAATAAACCATTAATTCTAATTCGTCCTGACTCTTTAATCCATCCGTTAAAAGAGTTATCCAATAAAGCGAATGTCACTGTTGAAACAACCGATCAAGCAATTGATGTACTAGCTTATACTTTCCAATAAACATAATTAAAGAGAGATGAAATAGGGACTAACGACCTATTCATCTCTCTTTTTAATTTAACCGTTTTGTCTAATAGAATCAACTGTTGATTGATCAACTGACTTAACTAATTTAGTTAGTAATTCCTTAGCCGCTGCATAGTCATCGATATTAATAATAGATGAACTTGTATGGATATAACGAGAACAAATCCCAACAACTGCTGAAGGTACTCCATCATTTGAAGTATGAACGCGTCCAGCGTCTGTTCCACCTTGTGAAATAAAGTATTGATAAGGAATGTCATGTGTTTCAGCTGTATCTAAAATAAAGTCACGCATACCACGGTGTGTAATCATTGAACGGTCAAAAATACGTAATAATGCTCCTTTACCTAACTGACCGAACTCATTTTCATCACCTTCCATATCATTAGCAGGTGAAGCATCTAACGCAAAGAAAATGTCTGGGTCAATCATATTAGCAGCAACTTGTGCACCTCTTAGTCCAACCTCTTCTTGCACTGTTGCACCAGAATATAATGTATGAGATAACTTTTCGCCTTGTAACTCTTTTAATAATTCAACTGATAATCCACAACCGTAACGATTATCCCAAGCTTTAGCCATAATTTTCTTTTCATTAGCCATTTCTGTAAATGGACATACAGGAATAATTGGCTGACCTGGTTTAACGCCTATTCTTTTAACGTCCTCTTCATCATCTGCTCCAATATCAATTAACATATTTTTAATTTCCATTGGTTTCTTTCGTTGTTCTGGTGTTAAGTTGTGTGGAGGGATTGACCCAATTACACCAACGACCGGACCATTGTCAGTCATGACTTGTACACGTTGTGCTAGCATGACTTGGTTCCACCAGCCACCTAACGTTTGAAAGCGTAACATACCATTTTTCGTTACTTGCGTTACCATAAAACCGACTTCATCCATGTGGCCTGCAACCATCACTTTAGGTCCTTCACCGTGACGAACTCCAAATACGCCACCAAGCTTGTCTTGAACGACCTCATCAGAATATTTTTCTAATTCTTGACGCATAAATTGACGAACTTCATGCTCATGACCTGGTGCACCTGGTAGTTCCGTTAAAGTCTTAAATAAATCTTTCGTTTCTTGATTCATTATGTATCACTCCAAGTTTTAGATTACTTATATTTATTTTAACAGAAAATTAACATTAATCCATCATAGTTTGCTGAAAGCTATTTTAATTTCTAGATTATTAAGCTTATAATGTAAGAAACAAACAATTTTGGAGTGGTCTAAACATGAAATGGTATAAACTAATCGTACCAGCAGCCGTAGGGGCTACTGTCGGAGCTTATGTTGGCAAAAAAATCAAAGAACAATGGATCGTGCCTGAAGTCGCTTTAAAGCACGTTAAAGAACTATTTAAACAAGATGGGCCGATCAGTGGCTCTTGGATCTTAATGGAAAAAGAAGTCTATGAAAAAGACGGGCAAGAACATATAGCTTATCAAGGTGGCATTTCTAGAACAGTTGATGGACAGACTCAACATTATAAGTTTTATGTTGATGCATCAACAGGTCAATTACTAGACTCTTATTTAATCTAATGATTCTATTTCAAATGTGGTGGTGTAGATATTTATAACATCTCATCTACTTATTACATTACCCTTTTAATTCATGTATTTATAATCGCTACATCAAAATGCTTCGCTTTCCGCGGGCACGGCTCGAGCCTCCTCGGCCCAAAGAACGGGGCCTGTGGGGTCTCGAGACACGTGCTATTCCCGCTGGAGTCTACGCATTTTGATTCCGCTTAATACAGCTCACCTAACACAAAAGTGACTACATAATTTTATTTTAGTTGATTCTTTCCTATGCATTTTTTAACCTCATCCTTTTCCCAAAGCTGAATTTGACGTACGATAAGGCTACGCCAGTTCGGCTAAAACCACGCCCTGTGCCCAACGACTGGGATTAACATCTCACCCGAATTAACTGAAACCGTGCCCCCTGCATAGAAAACAGTGCCTAAACAACAACCGTAGGGAGTTTAAACAGATATTATACTTGTTCCCTGTAGGTAAAAGCTTTCACCGAGAGCGGTTCACATTATACCAACGGTTAGTTAAAAGCACCCTACCTTTTAAGTGAAATTGTACAGCTACCTCAACAAATATTTTATACCCAAAAAACCCGAGCATCGACCGTGTATATTGGTCATGCTCGGGTTTCTACTTATTCACTAGTATATTCGTATCGCTTACGTTCTAACTTCTCTTCAATTTGTCCTTCTTGATCAAAGCGAATTGCACGATAATAAGCATCGTGATAAAAAATAAACCACCGATTCTTCTCGTATGCTTCTTCTAACAATTCTTTCTTTTCATGCACACTCGTAACAGGGTAATCATCATAAGCTAATACCCAAAGTGGATTTTGGTGTCCATGTGTTGGCATTAAGTCAGCCATATGAACGAAAGATTCTTCATGACCATCATAATGAATGACACAATGCCCATTACTATGACCACCTGTATGCTTCATTGTAAAGCCAGGAAACACTTCATATGAGCCATGAAAAGTTTCAACTTGATGTTGCACCGGCTCCCAATTCTCTTTCCAATACGTGTTTTTTGAACGCATATTAGGATTCTTCATTTCTTCCCATTCAATTTCTGATGTTACAATTGTTGCATTAGGGAAAGTTGAAGCAAGCTCACCTTGATCATTAATGTAGGTTAAGCCACTTGCATGGTCAAAATGTAAATGTGTCATTAAAACCGTATCAATATCATGTACCGTTAAGTTTAAAACTTCCAATGATGAAACGACGTGAGATTCCTCTAAAACTCCAAAGTTACGTTTTAACTTTTCATTTAACTTCCCGAACCCAACACCTGAATCTACTAAAATGTTACGGTTATTTACTTGAATTAAAATAGGATCACATCTTAATTCAATTTGCTCCAAGTCGTTGTGTGGGTATTTTTTGCTCCAAAGTGGCTTTGGCACAACACCAAACATCGCACCACCATCCATGTGCGTCACACCGCCATTTAACCATGTTAACGTCAACTGACCAATTGTTAATTGTTCCATACACTCACCCTTTTGTATACAATATCATTTATTTAAAAGATGCAATACAACGGTAGATTGGCTGTCCTTTGTTAGAGAATTTCTCTTCATACTCTGTCATAACATTTGTCTCATCTTCTAAGGCGTGTAAATCTAGGGTGACATCTTCAAGTTTCATTCCAAACTGCGAAAAGCTAACTAAGCTATATTCAAATAACTTGCGATTATCCGTTTTCATAATGATTTGACCTTCATCATGTAAAACACTTTTATATTGCTCTAAAAATGTGTGATAAGTTAAGCGTCTTTTTTCATGGCGTGATTTAGGCCACGGATCTGAAAAGTTTAAATAAATACGATCTACTTCGTTTTCAGCAAACATATCCCGCAAATCTTGTGCATTTTCATGCATTAACTTCGCGTTGATTATTTCCTGTTCTTTTATTTTGTCAATTGCACTTACTATAACGTTTTTATCGCGTTCAATTCCGATAAAATTAAAGTCAGGATTTTTCATCGCCATTCCTTCTATAAAGCGACCTTTACCTGTTCCAATTTCTAAAGCGATTGGCTGCTCTTTATCGAAGATTGAATTCCAGCTACCTTTTCGTTCATATGGTGTTTGTTCAACTATTGCACTATTTTCTTTAATATATCCTTCAGCCCAAGGTTTATTTCGTAGTCTCATAATGACACCTTTCTTTTCATGTTTGTCTCATTTTCCATTATACAATAAAAATATCTATATCCAAGATTAATCAAGGATATAGATATAGATTAATATTTTATAAATAATTGCTGATTGCTAGTTAATTGCTGTTTCCATTTCTCTGCTTCTTCGTCATCACCGCGTTCTAAATGCCATAAATAAAATGATAACGACTGTGCTGTCATATACCATTGACAACGAGCGAGTAAATGATCATTTAGCTGGATGCCGTATTGATCTAACCATTGTTCCCAGTTAGACCTTGGAATGTATTGATATAGTAACATACTTAAGTCCATTGCCGGATCAGCTAATACTGCATTATCCCAGTCGATTAAGTATAAATGGTCATCTTCTCCTAATAACCAATTTTCGTGGTTAAGGTCTGCGTGACACACAACCTTTTTATGGTTTTCAACAATGCTTATATGATTCGTCAAAAACTGAACGGTTTGTTTCACAATACTAGTTTCTGAAATTGATAGTTTTTTACTTTTTTCATGTAGATTAACAAGTAAATGCCAAGGTTCTAGCGGCTTCTTACCCATGCGCATAAATAGGTGTAAAATTTCAGATGAGTGGTGAATTTTACTAATTAGTTGAACGACTTCATCTTGCTGCATTTCTGGCTTAGTTAATACGCGTCCTTCTAACCACTTTTGCGCTGTTATAACATCCCCATCCGCTAAACGTTTCGTCCAAACGAGTTTAGGTACAATCCCTTCAGCAGATAATATCGCTAAAAACGGAGAGGAATTCCTTTTTAAGAATAATTTCTGTTGGTCACTATTTTCAGCTAAATATGCTTCTCCCGAGCTTCCTCCAGCTGGCGTTATTAACCAATCGGAACCTAGTACTTGTTCCATCGTTCACTCACCTACTTTATTGCGTGTCGTCCAAGTTCTATTAAATAGTCAGACTAGAATAGAATAACCTATTTTAGTATGTTTTTTCAAGAGAATATAAAAATAAACTTATTTTAAAATACAAAATGATTGTAAGTGTTTACGAATATGACATTGATCAACCTCGTCCGTAAAGCCATCTGCTTGGTAAATTAACGGGGTATCACTCGAAATAGACACCGTTGAACCATTAAAACAATCTACTTCTTTTAAGCTAGTATGTTTACCGAAGAATACCGTTATAAATAGTAAGAGTATTTTCATTCTAGATATATTACTAACTGTTGTTATAGTAAAATGTTGATCATTCACTTCAGCATTAGGTGCTATTTTCATCCCACCGCCGAAATACGGGTGATTACTGACCGTGATTAACCATGTATTGTCCATTTTAATACATTCACCATCTACATTTAAAGACAAATTTTTCGGTTTGTATGTAAATACGTTTTTAATAAGGCCATAAACGTAAATTAGTTGCTTTAGACGGAAAATGTTCAACCATTTTTTAAACGAAGACTGATCAACTGTTTGGGCCACTTCACCATCAAAACCAAAGCCAATACTTGAAGCGAATACATATTGATTTCCACTAACTTCATATTCTCCAAGCCAATAGAGCATGCTTTCAGGTTGTTGAAATAGTAAATCAGCTTGTTTATATGGGTTCAGTTCCATTCCACAACCTCTAGCAAAATCATTGCCAGAACCAGTTGGAATAAGACCAATGGCAATGTCGTTATTTTTTAGGCCATTAAAAACTTCGTATACTGTTCCGTCTCCACCAATAATTATAATTGTTTGGACTTCACCGCTATTCACAATCGTTTTAGTAATCTCTGTTGCATGCCCTTCATACTGTGTATAGTAAGTTTTATGTTGTGAGATTTTGTTATGATGTCTTTCCTTTATGTAATTATAGACAGAAGAAGCTTTTTGGCTTCCTGCTTTATAATTAATAATAAATGCATACATTTTTCGATCTCCTCAAGTTTACTTTAACGACACTTGAATACTTTTTGTGAATAACACATCAAAACTGTTCATCAGTTTCAACATCTTCCCATTCAGGCCTTTTAATAGATGTTGTTTGAGTATAAGATAACAAAGTCTCTGTTACTTTTAACTGATTATGTTTCAATGGATTTTTGCTTTCTCGCATTGATTGAAACCAAGATTGATAGTTTTCACGATCAACATACTCTGTTTGATAAGGTAAGTGATTATAATGAATCACACCTTGACTAGTAAAAACTAACTTTTTAATATCAAAGCTTACATTATGATAATCTAGCATCGTTCTTACTGTACTCTCCATACGCTTCAAAGCAATATTAGGGTTAACAATCATCCTCTCAGTTTCATCAGTTTTCTTAAGCCATTTTCGCTGATCTACTGGCTCATACACACTGTTACTTTCATCATCAAGCCAATTAATACATAGAACTTCAGTTGGCGTAATTAAAATGATTTCTGCTTCTAAGAGAGCATGCTTTAATTTAAAAATTGGGAAATACATCAATAAATAAGTGTCAGGAAATCGAGTTAAAAAATATTTGAGCCGCTGATCTATTTCATACGTTCGATCAAGAAATGATACTTCTTGTAATGTACTAGAAGCCCACTTCAATTGAAATTGATATGTTTTGTCGAGAAACTCCACTTTCAACTCTTCTTCAGTTTTTGGTAATTTAGTTGTTGGTTCCTCTACAGGTTCATGATGACGCTTAAACCAATTCTTCCAACGCGGTTGTTCTTCTTCGTAATTAACCTCTTCATCGACCGGTTCTTGTTGGTTATACCACTGATTATAAATGGCATCGTAATTTTCTTTTTTTAGGCGAATGAATTGTCCTGGGTAACGATACACATCTGTTTCATAGCGTGATATATAATCTTGTAATTTGACTAACTGTGCCATGTTATTCACCTGTTTCCTTTAATGTAAAAGTTTTGACGATTTCATATTTCGGTTCATTTTGCGGGTGAATTTTAAACAGTTGAAACTCTTCAACTCTAAAATGATTGATCGGATCATTAATCTTATTGTTTAAACTTGTACTTAAAACCGTTTTATCTTTCCATTTTTTAGCTAGTGTAATATGTGGTTTGTATGACCGTTTGTCTTGATCAAAATTAAGCGCTGCAGCTGCTTTTTCGACTTTTTCTTTTAAATCACTCAACGGCTCTACAAGTTGAACTTTTGCAAACAATACTCTCGGTTGCTCTTTTTTACCAAAATAGCTAAGTCCATTAATGCTTATGTCAAACTGAGGAACCGTAATATCTTGAAGGTACTCTTCTAATTGAGCCACACTTTGTTCTGAAACAGGCCCTAAAAACTTTAACGTAAGATGAAAATCTAACTCATGAACCCACCCTCGATAACTAACATAAGGCTTGATATGTTGTTGCCATTGAGATAAGGTCAATGCCACTCGGTTTGGCACTTTGATACCAATGAAATAATGGTTCACTAGAAATCACCACTTTTATGTTTTTAATTGGTCTAATTCTTGCTCGGTTAACTCGCGGTATTCACCTAATGGTAACTGTTCATCCAATGATAAGCTTCCCATTTGACGTCGTTTTAAAAATCGCACCTCGTGGCCTCTCGCTTGGAACATACGTTTAACTTGGTGGAATTTTCCCTCTGAGATCGTCACAACGACCCAAGAGTGTTCATCAGTTGTTTCTGTTACTTCTAGTTCAGCAGGTTTCGTTACATAATCATCATCTAATATGACACCTTCTTTAAAAGCTTGTACATCTTCTTCTGTAACAACCCCATTAATAGTTGCCTCATATATTTTATCGACTTTTTTCCTTGGAGATGTAAGCTGGTGAGCTAATTCTCCATCATTCGTTAATAATAATAAGCCAACTGTATCTTTATCTAACCTTCCAACTGGAAATAAATTAAATTTATCATAAAACGGGTCTAATAGATCTGTTACACATTCATGTCTTGAGTCCTCTGTTGCAGAGATTACACCTTTAGGTTTGTTTAACATAATGTAAACAAATTCTCGATAATCAATGACGTTTCCATTCACAACGACTTCAGATTGATTAGGGTCAACATGATGGGAAACATCTTTAATGACTTCCCCATCAACTTGAACTGATCCTTTTTTAATTAATTTTTTAACCTCTTTACGTGAGCCGAAGTCTTCATTTGCTAGCAATTTATCTAAACGCATAAATCATACTCCTATATAAACAGTTTTGAAAAGCGGTTAACTCTTTCTCCAAGTAAATGTTGTAGTAAAGTTGTCTTGTATGCTAACCATAAATAAGCATAGGCACCAATGGTTACAGAGCCAAATAATTGGGTTGAGTATTGTAGACGCGTACCGTCAGTAAATGGCAATCCTAATAGCCAGTTCGTAATGACAACAATGATCGCCATTATTGCCGTTAAAATAATGATGAGCAACGATTTTTTTAACAACGGCTTTAACTCAAATTTCGTTTCTTTGTATAACTTAACGACATTTAACGTTGCAGCCGTTAACACACCAATCCCTGTCGCAATAACAGCACCTTCTGCTTGTAAAACGGTTATGAGTGGTACGTTTAAAATTATTTTAACTAAAAGGCCGATCCCTAAACTAATTAATGTGAAGTTCTGCTTATTAACACCTTGTAACATCGAAGCACTGACAGTAAAAAGTGCAAAAAATAGTGACACTGGTGCATACACTGCTAAGATGGACCCAGCGTAGACAACTTCCTCAGGTGAATATAAAGTACCATAAGCCTGGTCTGATAAAAGGGCTAAACCAACAGATGCAGGTAAAATTAAAAGCATAACAATTTGGAATGCCTTACTTATATAATTTTGATACTCCTGATGATTATTTTGTGTAAAAGCATGTGTAATCGACGGTAATAATGCCATTGCTAACCCAATTGCAAGCGTAACAGGGATAATCACTAATTTATGACCATAGACAATAATGACTGAAAGAAGTGACTCAGAAATTTCGCTAAGACCGATACTACTCATTGTTCGATTAAATGTAACTTGATCAACTAATTGATATAACGGTGTAGCTATTCCAACTAATATAAATGGACCTGCATATGAAAGTAATTCTTGATACATATCACGCCGAGGAATACTCGGAGCACGCTTACGTGATTGATTTACTTGTCGTTCGATTGATGGCTTTCGCTTTCGATAGATTGCCGTTAATACAAGGCTAGAAGCAAGCGCACCAATGAATGCAGCAAAAGCAGCTAGTCCAACTGCCATCGTGATCGTACCATCGAGAATTCTTAACACAACAAAACCTGCAGCTAATAAGAAAACGATTCTCACAATTTGTTCGACAACAATCGAGATCGCACTAGGCCCCATTGAACCATGTCCTTGGAAATAACCTCTTACGATACTCATTGGAGCGACAATAAGTAAAGCAAAACTAACCATTTGAATAACAAACGTCACATCACTTAATGAATTCGAGAAATTGCCATCTGCTGGGACAAATATACGTGCTAACCACTCTGCGCTTAAAAACATAATTAAAAATGAAACCAAACCTGTTATAAACATAAAAAACAAACCTGATTTAAACATAACTTCCTTCGTCCGATAGTCTTCCAAAGCATTATACTTCGCAACAAATTTAGACATGGCCATAGGTATGCCTAAAGATGAGATGGTTAAAAATATTTGGAAAGGGTTATAGGCGTATGAATACAAAGTTCCTCCAGTATCACCTACTAAAGCGAAAAATGGTATAACATATAATAACCCTAGTACTTTTGATAAGTAATTGGCACCTGTTAACATCATCGTGCCTCTTAATATATTTGACTGTGACATATTTTCACCTACAATTATTGTTCTTTCTAACTCTTTTATTTTATCATATAGAAGGGAGAAAAATAACGAGCAGAAGGGTATGAAATAAATTTGAAATATGATGTTGTTGTAATCGGTGGTGGACCCTCTGGTTTAATGGCTGCAATTACAGCTGGCCGTCATGGGGCAAACACTTTATTAATAGAAAAAGGGAAAAAACTAGGTAGAAAACTAGCAATCAGCGGTGGAGGACGTTGTAATGTAACTAACGTCTTACCTGATAAAGAACTAATTGAACACATTCCTGGAAATGGAAAATTTCTATACAGTGCATTTTCGATCTTTAACAATTATTCTATTATTGATTACTTTGAATCTCTTGGAGTTAAACTAAAAGAAGAAGATAAAGGTAGAATGTTCCCAGTGAATGATAAAGCAATCACTGTCGTCAACAGGCTATTAGAACAAATCGACCAACACGATATTAACACTAAGCTTAACACGAAAGTTGATGCCATACATTATGGTGAAGATCATCACACGATTATATTAGATGATGGAGAAAAAATAGAAACAAGTTCTGTTGTCATTGCAGTAGGAGGAAAATCAGTACCACATACCGGCAGTGAAGGACAAGGTTATGCCTGGGCAAAAAAAGCAGGACATACAATTACCGATTTATATCCGACAGAAGTTCCGATGACATCAAATGAACCTTTCATAAAACAAAAGATATTACAAGGGATCTCATTACGAGATGTAACGATAACGGCACTAAAACCAAATGGTAAACCAATAAAAACTCACCGTTGGGATCTCCTCTTCACACATGAAGGCGTTTCTGGTCCAGCGGCACTAAGGTTAAGCCAATACGTTGTTAAAGCTTTGAAAAAACATAAAGTTGATGAGTTAAAGGTTTCAATAGATTGTTTCCCTGATATAAATGAACAACAATTAGTAGAGCAACTTATGTCTGCATCCAAACAATCACCTAATAAATCGGTTAAACAGGTTTGGAAACCGATGATACAAGAACGTGTCTTACTATATTTAATGGAACTTGCACAACTTGATCCATCAACAACCTATCATCACTTAGAGAAAAAGAAAGTCATAAGCTTAGCTCATAACATGAAAAATTTTGAGTTAAACGTCAATGGTACATTACCAATAGAAAAAGCATTTATTACAGGTGGTGGCGTTTCCTTAAAAGAAATAGTACCAAGTGAAATGGCTTCCAAAATAATGGATCGACTCTATTTCTGTGGAGAAGTACTAGACATTCATGGTTATACTGGAGGATTTAATATTACTGCTGCCTTCTCCACCGGCTATATCGCTGGCTTAAATTCAGCACAACGAGCTACCAATTATATAGAAGAGTAATGAAAAAACCGAGGACATCTTGCGATGTTCTCGGTTTTTTGGCTTTTGTATTATTAATGATTCTGTTTCAAATGTGGTGGTGTAATGTTTTACACCATCCACTTATTACCCTTTTAACGAATACATTTATCATCGCTACATCAAAATGCTTCGCTTTCACCCGCAGGGCACAGGTGCAACATCTGCTCATGCTCCCTACGGTCGCTTATCGCAGTATTTTTTTGCAGGGGCATGGCTCGAGCCAGGTAACTTCATCGAAACGGCAACATGATTGTTGTGACAATGGCCACCACCACATTTAGTATAGAGTCGAAAAATAATACAAAAAAAGCTCAGTATTTACTGAACTTTTTAAATTGCCCGGCGG
>NZ_BJYA01000012.1 GCF_007991275.1 Alkalibacillus haloalkaliphilus
AGTATACATCAGGCTCAAGAGTAACCAGTTCAGAGACCTATGAAAGATATATGGAAATTAATTATGCGAGAGATATCCAAGATGTCTTAACGTACAATTATTCGAAGTATACGTTCATTAATGATAGTCCAGATCGTCAACTTGAAGAAGATACGATCGAGTTCAGGCTGGACGGCGAAGTAACATGGACCGATACTATTACAGCAGAAGAAATCGCAGAACAAAACGCGTCGTATTTGAATCGTAACTTCGCCATGCCGGGTGATATCGACCACCATACAACCACACCAATATGGGCAGAAGCGTCTTATGATACCCTTCATGACACGGGGCATATGTCTACTGATGGTATGGTGAGAGACATTAGAAGACAAAATGCTGCTGAAGCGAAGCATCAAAGTGTTTTGCAGATGGAAGGACAAAATAGGTCTGCTTTTGAATATGCACAATCACAACAAGATGCAGGCTCATCAGCGAGGGATGCAATATCCAATGCGGTATCTACAAGTCTTAATAGCTTCCAAGAAATGGGCGATGAACTTGCAGAATCAATTCAACCAGAACATGTTTCGTTAGGTGCTGACCTTACTCCTTATATAGGGAATGCAAAGGGTGTTATAGAAGGAATCAGCGGAAAAGACTTAATCACGGAAGAAGAACTAGCCTGGTGGCAAAGGGCATTCGGATTTACAGGTCCAGTCCTTAAATTAGGAGAAAAGGGAGTAGGGTTTTTCTTCCGTGGTGGTAAGGGAAATGTATCATTTACCTATGATAGTAAAATTGCTAAACAAATGAATAATAGAGGGTGGAACGATAATCTAATTCAAAATACTTTACAAAACCCTCATAGAACTCAAGTGACAAGAGATACAAGATATAGACCTGATGGTACAAGAAACAATGACCCTGCTACTGCTTATATTAGAGATGATGGAAGTTATGTGGTAAGGAACGATAGAACAGGAGATATAGTCCAAGTTAGTAAAAGAAATGACCCAAATTGGGTACCTCCTTGGGATTAGGATTAAGGTGGTGAGTAGATGACAATAGAAGAAAACCTTTATGAAAAATATTCTAAAATAACTCATGTATCAGCAGGTGAATTGTATTTTGACAAAAATATTGCAGTTGATTTTATCGAGCAGTGTACCGAATTAGGTATTGCTATTATTGGAGTAGAGTTCTTCTACATTAAAAAAAATGGAATTATTCCTGTTATTCCCCCAAACGGGATAGACACTAGTGATATACTTGAAGAAAATGTTGATTGGAAAGAAGTTTTAAAAAAATGCAATTCATTTGCTCATTCTGTAATTTTAAAAGAGTTTTCGAATAATAGTGACCAATATTGCATATTCATAACTTTTGATAAAGCTGAATGGAAAAAGAAGTGATTCTATACCTTGATTGGCTCTATGCCTTTCAAGGTTTCTTTTTGACTTAATAGATGTTGAGTTAAAAAATATGGGTTATTGATTAGAGGGATTAACCGAAATCTGTCGAATCATCACTTAGTATAGAAGCGAGGTTTTATGATACATCAGGTCCAAGAGTAATAGTTTTAAGAAATTGGAGCCGACATTTGTAAGAGGGGATGTTTAAAGTGAAGAAAATACTCATTGTAATAAGCATTTTTCTTTTAATATTAGTTATTATTTTAGGAATAAGGTTAATTACAAACCCATTAGTACAATCGGAAGAAGAAATAAGAGAAAATATGTTGAAAGAAACTCCTATGGGAACGCAAATGGAAGATGTTATTGAATTTTTAGAGGGTAACGAAGAATGGGAAATTAAATCGATAAGGTACGAAAATGGTTTTTATCATCAAGGAATAACCCCAAGGAGAGAAATTGGCGAGAAATCAATAAGGGTTCATATGGGTTACTATAGAGCTTTTTATAAGTTTTTTCTTAGAACTGATGTAAGTCTATATTACGGCTTTGATGAAAATGGAGAATTAATTGAAATTTGGGTACGGAAAATGATTGGTTCGCTTTAAAATCATTTTATAACTACATGCAATACTATAATAGGACACTGACACTATTACAGTGGTAGTTATAGATTGGGAAAACATTCTTTAAGAACTGTACTGAGAAACACTAATTTATGTTGGTGTTTCTCAATTCTTTATGTATTGAAAGGTAGTGACTTCTTTATGATTAAGGAAAAGATTATCAATAATAGGAACCTGTATACTATCAGTTCATTATTAATAGCAATTCTTTCAATTTTATTGTGGTATAAGGGGATGAGCCTTACAACAGAAGTCTCTTATAAACCATACATTGAGTTAAGCGTAATTTTTTATTTTGTTCATATAATCTGTTTGATTAAAGCGGTTAGACTTAAAGAAAATAAAATATTGTTAATAATTAGTTTTATAACTAGTATTTATAATTTATTGTTAGTTTTAATTATTTTATATGCTGTATTAATTAGCTTTAATTATTGAGAGGCATTATGACCAAGACGCAGGTCTTATTGATATGCAGGGAAGGTTGAACGCTTCCTCAAGAGATATTACATGTAATGCCTGTAGAAGAAAGGAGGATTTGATGTGGAGTTTTGTGAAACACAATAAGATCATTTTGCTTTCAATTTTATTTGGTGTATTACCCTTCTTGATCCTTAGGTTATTAGTCAGATTTAATTATCAATTACCTGTTCCAACCTTCATTGACATCTTGTTAGATACTTTAGTGTGGGTATCAGTTCCTTTGCAGTCAATTTTACTTATTTTAGGTTTTAGACGTAGGTCTAATAAAGTATTGTTATTTATAGCTTTATTGTTATTTCTATTTAACATGCTTCTAGTATTATCGCTTATGTCTTTAGGTTTTTATTAATAAATATCTTACGAATTGTTTAAGCAGTCAGGTTTTATTGCATTTCTTAATGAATATAAGTTGTAAAAAACTGATGTATACTTACTAGTTTTTTATTTATCATAAGTGGGGTGATATAAGTTGAACGCACAACAAATTCAACAGAAAATAGAAGGTTATCATTATTGGGATGCACGGATGGTAAAATTAAGATCGGATTACTTTGGTTATGAAGTGAAGATAGTTTTTCAAGACACTGATGGCGAAGTAAAAATACATTTCTTGGGTTGTTCTAGAGTTTGTTTTACTACTAGTATTGAAGACAGACTACACCCTCTTAGAGAAATGAATTTATCACAAATACCTTATTTTATACAAGATATTGATATAACCGAATATGAAAAATGTAATAAATCCTTATTTAATTGCAGGGTAACTGCCCCACCTTTAGATATTGAAATTGTTTGTAATTCAATGCTGGTAAATAAAGAATAAGTATTATACCTTGATTGGACCACTGCCTTTCAAGGTTTTTTTGGAGGTTCCTTATGCCAAATGTAAAAATCGCGGTGGAGGAATTCACGTGAGATTTGTCGAATTGAGTTATTGATGAATTACTCACTAAAGAGTGTGATTTATAGTATTTATAAGAAAGCCAAGGAGGTAGAGTGTGAACCTTAAGGTTTATGTTAATAGAAAAAAATACAAGCAAAGTTTATTATCAACACTTCTTGGTCTTACATCGATAGGTTTTTATTTCTTTATGTGGGGAGTAGAAGGTTTTTTTACATTATTCTTCTTTCTTTATATTATATTTTATTTAGCGCATATAATTTTATTTATTAAAGCAATAAAATATCGTAATAACTTAATATTATTAGGTTTTAACACTATTGTTAGTATATTAAACCTCCCCTGTTTAGTAGTCATATTAGTCTTAATTTCTATAGGTATTAATAATTGATGATCAAAATAGAAATAGCAGGTTTGCAGGTCATATCACATCGGATTGGTGTTTCTCAATCGTTTAGTAAAGGCGGTAACTTATTATGATAAAAGAAAAAGTTTTAAATCGCAGTTGCCTCTATGCAAGCTGCTCGCTATTATTATCAATTCTATCAATTTACTTTTGGTATAAATCAATGATGCTAACATCTGAGGTCTTTTACAGGCCGGTCGAGCTAAGTGTAATATTATATCTTGTTCACATATTTTGTTTAGTTAAAGCGGTGAAATCAAAAGAAAATATCCTATTATTAATTATTAATTTTGTGATAAGTATATATAATTTGTTATTGATTTTAATTATCATCTATCTTTTTTAGTAGGTTTAAAATATTGAAATGATTATAAATAGTTTATATTTATTTTTATTAACGGTGAGGTACTACAGTTGCTAAGAAATTAAATACGAGTATGAGAGAGGTGTTTATTTGATTCACAACAGTGTAGTAAAAAAAGAAACTTTTAATGAGTTTAAGAACCAAAATGGAGTTTCTTTCATGAATCATGTAGCAAATCCCTGTAGTATAGAAGACTTTATAGCAGTAGCTAGTGTTTTATGCCCTGAAGTTATTGAAGTAAAAGGTTGTACCTTTATTTCGGACCTATATCAGAATAACATAGAAAGACTTGAGGAACAGTTTGAAAATGATAGAAAGAAAATTGAACAATTTGTTAATACATGGTCTTTGGGTGACTTCTTTTTAGAGGCATATACTGAATCAGTAGAAAATGAAAAGCTTATTAATCAATTTGGTGAAACGCTAGTTTATTTTTGGAGTCGGAGGGTAAAAGAGCTTTTTCCTGAGAAAAATATTGTGGTAGAAATTGATGACGGTTTAATGGGAGAAAGTGGGTTGGCTATTACGTTATATCAGATTTAATAATTACTTTATTGAATGGTAGTGAATATACAATCTAGAAGACTTGTCATTAGACGGGGCTTCCTTTCTTATAGGGACTCACATGAAGTTTGTCGAAAAGAGTTCCATTAATTAATTCTCTACGAACCACCAATACGATGTTATGTCATCTGTTAGCGAGTTAACTGATCGCCATGGAGATATCATTGAACGTTATCGATTAGAGGTGAGGTTATGGATTTATTGATTAAAATGAAACCATCTAGAAAGAAGAGAAAAGCAGGGGAAGTCTTTGTACTTCAACCAAAAGAAGGAATTTATTTTTATGGTAGGGTAATGAAGGTGAACATATCTATTCAAAGACCAGGTATGAGTGGCTGGAGTTTAGTGTATATATATCAGAACCCAACGAATGAATTGAAGTTGCCTAATCATTTAGATAATCGAGAGCTACTAATTGCACCTAAAATTGTGAACAACCAAGGATGGTTAAAAGGTTATTTCTGTAGTATTGGCCATATCCCAGTTAAAGATGAAGACTATAAAAAAGATTATGGTTTTTGGGATATTGTTACAAAGCAGTATTTAGATGAGGAAGGTAAACCTATAAGCTTTACACCTACTATTTATACTGATTTTGGTATTGGTAGTTATGGTTCGGTGGCATATGATATAAAGCAAGTAATTGACAAAAAGCCTAGCTTATTGAATACATGATCTCCCATTCCAAATAGTATATAACTGATGAAGTAAATTATCTTTATAAGCTTTACATCAGAAATAGGTATTTAAAATGAAAAATTTAAGCTTGATGGACTCTAGTTCATAAAGCTATTCTATGACTTGTAAAAAGGACTTTGATCGGCTATATGCCTTTCAAGGTTCTTTTTTGTGGAACCCCCCGTTCCGAACAATAACTTCCTCATCTTAATAAACTATAACTCTAATAACAAATCCTACCTAACAAATAATTAATAAAGGTAAGAAAAATTTTCCTGTGAGGGAGGAAATTTGTAGGAAAGTGTCGAAATGTTGTTTTGTAGAGATGAGTTGTAGTAACTAGAACCTTTATATTATGGATTATTAAAGTATAGAAAGAAAAGAGGGAGTAAGGTGGATCAAAATAATAGTTCAAATCATGATGATACTACTCAAGTAGATGAAGACACAAAAGTATATGATCGTCGTGCAATAGAGGAAGAGTTGGAAAAGAAACACGACGAATTAACATCTGATTACATCGGTCGAAACGATGAGTATTATAAAGATAAATTTAATAAATTTAAGCAAAAAGATACTAAGTTATCTTTCAATTTCGTTGCTTTCTTTATTGACATCTATTGGTTAGTGTACCGTAAAATGTATGGTTTAGCTGCAGGGTTATATATTGGTTTTTATGCCTTTGGTATTATATTAATGTTTGTAACTGACCTAATGGGTCTGGGTCTGGCAAATGATACTATAATCTTTATAGTAGGAATTCCTTTTGTTCTTTCTAAAGTTTTATTAGGTATGTTTGGTAATTATTTATACATGAAAAAGGTTGAGAAAAATATCTCATTAATTACCCGCTATACTGCTGAAGAAAAAGAACAACATAAAAAAGCCAGAACTAAAGGTGGTACGTCAATTATAGCAATCTTTATTACATTTATTATACTCTTTACATTTAATGGAACAATGGCATTCATAGGAGAAAATTCAGATGGCACTTTTGACTTTGAAAGTATGTCAGCTATCGAAATTGTACAAGTTACAACCGTTTCAGAAACGGATACAACACCTCTAGAACATGCACTAGACAATCAGTTTGATCAAAGTGACTGGGAGTCTTACCCTTTTGACGATGAGTGGGTGGAAGTCGTGTATACTGGTACCGGTTGGGACCAAGAAGATCATGTTGATGAAGTGGAAATTATATTTGATGTAAATACCGAAACGTATGAAGTTTGGTACTACCAGATTTCGCTTGATGGCACGCCATTAGCTCAAGAAGAACTAGAACATATGTATTTTGAAATCTTTAATTAATTTTATATTGTTTTAGAGGGTGGGTTATGGGAGGAAATAATAATAAAAACTTACTATGGCTTATTTTATTAGAAATACTTAAAAACAAGAAAGTAAAAATCGTGCTCATCTCTACACTAACAATCACGTTGTTATTGACACTAGTTATTACAATTTCCATTTTGCATTCTATTCATAAAAGTGAATTTGAACAAAAAGAAGCTATAAAACTTGACTCTATTATGATACTGGGATCACAAGGGGCAACTGGGTTAGAAAAAGAATCTATGACGCAAGATTTTCAATTGAGGACAAGAGGTTTTACAAAAAGTTTACAAATTATCCCGGAAAGAGATTCATTAATATTTAGTTATGGGTTAGATGCAAAGTCTTATCCTTATGCATATTTCAGTGGATTTGTTGAAATTAATGAACAAGGTGAAGATACAAAGTATAGGCTTTCAAGGGAACATGACTTTTCACCAGTCAGTGACAACTTTCATGTATACCAAGACTTTATTTTGACTGTTTCTAGTTCAGTCTTAGGTAATGAGATTGGAATTTTCGACCTTGATGCTGAAGAGTTTGTGAAGAGACAAGAGGTGAACGGTGATTGTCAAAGCTTAACTGGACTGAATGAGCAGGCATATGTATCGTGTGAGAATCGTGATGGTGATATGACAATATATGAAATTGATTTAATTCAGTTTACGATCGAAGAGACGATTCAAGTAAGGAATAGCCGTATAGTGGATATGACTTTGACGGAAGAACATGGGTTATTAGCCGCTATTGTTCAGAACGATAGGTATTTCCTAACGCAAATTGATGATACTTCAATGGACAAGCTTACTAGGATGGAAGATACGGAAATAACCCTAATAGCTGCAAACCAAAATAGTATTTATATGTTAAAGGAAGATTTGGGCTATGAGGAAAATACAAAATATGTAGCATCTTATGATATTGAAATGGATGATCATAAAATGGTTTCTTTAGAGGATGATATCGCAACAATAGATATAGAAGCGGTAGACGATCACATTTATGTAATCAGCCGAGATTTTGATATGGGTTATTATTTATTGGTTATGAACCATGATCTAGAAATTACAAATCAGTATCAATTAGAGAATATTTCCCCATGGAGAGTTGTTGTTGAACCCTAGGGTGTGAAAGAAAAGTTTCTAGAATTAGGGAGAGGTCTTATGGATTTAATCATTGGTATATTAGGATTTGCTTTTTTTATTGCAATTCATTTCATCCCATCTTATATAGCGATTAAGAGAAACAAGCATAACCGCGTCATGATATTTTGTATTAATGCTTTTTTGAGCTGGAGTGTGGTTGGGTGGTTTACAGCACTTTACTTAGCGTTAAAGGACGACCCACAAGACAAGATGTATAATGCAGTGAAACCAAAAAGAATGTAAGGCTCGTCACTAGGCGAGTCTTTTCTTTCGTTTGGCTTTAGTTATTACTTTTACGTTCTAGTCATAATATGAGTTTGTGTACAAAGGAAGGTGATTAAGGGTGGTTAACATGTCTTTTATCCTAAGAAGGTTAGCAGGAGGATTCATTGATCATGTGATTCTAACCTTGGTAATATTACCAATTGTCATATTCAGTGAACACTTAACTAATCAAGTTAATTTAGATTGGCCGAGCTTTTATACGTTAGTAGCTTTAATTGTTATCTTTTATTTTTTATATGGATTATATTTTGAAAATAAAACATCTCAAACAATTGGGAAAAGAGTCATGAAACTTCAAGTTGTCGATTCAAGAACTGGATCGACTGAAATATCAACTAAGCAATTAGTCATAAGGAATTTATTTCGTCCAATTGATTATGTTGCTGGCTGGGGTGTTATACCGATCATTCTCTTCAGAAAGAGGTTGGGTGAGTTTATCTCGCAAACTGAAGTTAAAAAAGTGCAGTAGAAACGTTCAGAAGTTACTGTTGTTTTGTATCGAGAAGGAGAGAGGAAATGGCTTTAGAAAATGAACAATTAATTTTAGTAGATAAATTGAATAAAGTAGAGCTAAGTGGCTTTGCTCGTTTAAATGAGTATCTTGTAAAAAATGGTGAAGGTGAGCAGATTTTAAGAATCGAAGAAAGAAGTAAACGGATTTCGACTAGGTTACTTTCTTCAGTAAGGCGTTCATTTGAAATGGTGGTATTCCAAGGGGATAGAGAATATATATAAGACTACAGAAACCATTTAGGCTAACTAACCATAAGTTGGATATTCATGATGATGAAGGTTTATTAGGTAGTATAGAAAAATCGTTTATAGAAAATAGGTATATCGTAAGGGATAAGGATCAAGAACCATGTTTTGAATTGTCCTCTAGTATTGTTTGGGCTCGTTCCTTTAATATTGAAAATATGAGTCGGGAAGAAGTAGGGGTTATTGAAAAGAAATGGCCTGATAATATTAATCGGTTAGTTAAAAGTGATAACTTCTTCGGTATGAAAATAGATCATCAGTTGTCAGTAGAATATAAAAAGATATTACTAGGAGCTATCATTTTAATAGATTTTATTCACTTTAATTAAGCTGATGTAAATAAAAGAAGACTCGCAGAATGGCGAGTCTTCTTTTGTAGTGATGATGGAGAAGTTTGTGAGTATAGATCAGCTCAAGAGTAACCGGTTCAGAGACCTATGAAAGATATAGAAATTAACTATGCAAGAGATATCCAAGATGTCTTGATGTTTTGGTTGTATTTCCCTTTATAAACTAGTTCATACCTCCTGTGAAAATTTCGCAAAACGAAATATCATACTTTAGTAGCGACATAGACTCATGCATTGATATCAAAGCTTTCGGACGCCTTTATATTCGCTATTTATACAACTTTTAGACTACTATTATAATTTTCTGAATATAATGAATATTAATCATGACAACCTATTTTTTCCAGTCTATAATTATAGTTAATTAATAGATTGGAGGGAATAATATGAAAAAGATGAGAAAAACGACATCTATTGTATTAGCCTCAACGTTATTGTTTGGAGGATTTCATACAAGTTATGCTTTAATGGAAGATGGAGATGTTCAGGTTCCAAGTACAGTTGCTCAACAAAAAGTTAAGGAGTTACCTGATCATGTACCAATTTTTGTGCAAGAAAAGCATGCAGAGCGATTTGGAAGTAGCGATGTGAATAGTGCAAAAGCATACTTGGGAACAAAAAAGAGTGAACATGGTATACAACAAGTAGAAGAAAACTTGAAGGCTAAGGAAGTTCAAGAAGATGAACTGGGAATGACGCATGTCCGGTTTGCTCAGGAAAAAGATGGAGTTCCAGTAGAGGGAGCGGAAATTATTGTTCATTTTAATGATGAAAATGAAGTGACCTCTATGAATGGTCATATTAGCGATGATTCCTTTTTAGATGGGTTTGAAACAGAACCTAGTCTAAGTGAAGAAGAAGCGATAGAACTTGCTAAATCTTCGGTAGGTGCGCCAGATGATTTAACGTATGAACCAGAGTCTGAACTTGTTATTTATCCTTTTGGTGAAGATCATTACCTAACACATAAAGTGAATGTGAATTTTATGTCAGGTGAACCGGGTAATTGGTATGTGTATGTTGATGCACATGATGGACAAGTTGTTGATCAGTTCAATGCATTACACCCTGTTGAAGAATACGAAGATGCAATGGAAGGCCATAAAGGTGTTGGAACTGGTGTTCACGGTGAACATCGAGACGAACTTCATATGTCACGAGTGAAACCAGATAAAGGTGGCACTATGTTTATGCTAGCGGACCATTCACATGAAGGATTAGAAGGTATATATACTTATGATTATAATACTGGAGAGCTAGCGGAAAATAATAGTGCATCTTTTAAAGATGAATACCACCATCCAGCGGTAGATGCTCATTACAATTCAGAAGTTGTTTATGAGTACTATAAAGATGAACATGATCGCAACTCTTTAGATGATGACGGTATGGCGATTATATCCTATGTAAATTACGGAACTGATTTTAATAATGCTTTCTGGAATGGGCGTCATATGACTTACGGAAATGGTGATGGCGATTTTATGGTTCCTCTATCGGCAGGACTTGATGTTGCTGCACACGAAATGACTCACGGTGTGATTACAAATACTGCGAACTTAGTTTATCGGAATCAACCAGGGGCATTGAATGAGGCATATGCTGATATTTTCGGTGCAATTATTGATGATGAAAACTGGGAGATTGGTGAAGATATTATGGGTCCAGGTGCTATTGCAGATGGGCGCACAGCTCTTCGCAGTTTAAGTGACCCAAGTAAGTTTCCGGTAAATGAAGCTTACATCCCTTATGGAAATGGCGATGGTTTATACCCATCTCACATGGATGAGTATTACGATTTGCCACTTCATTTGGATAATGGTGGTGTACACATTAACTCTTCAATTATTAACCACGCAGCTTATTTAACTGCACAAGAGATTGGAAGAGATGCTTTAGGTCAAATTTATTACCGTGCACTTGTTCACTATTTAACGCCTTATTCTGACTTCCAAGAAGCTCGTCAAGTGCTCATTCAGTCTGCCATAGATCTATATGGTGAAGGTAGTGAAGAAGCTTTAGCAACAGCTAGTGGTTTTGACCAAGTTGGAATTTATGAATAGTAAATAATAGTCAATCAGAGGTCTTAAGTCAAATGTGGCTTAAGACCTTTTTGTTTTTACTATAAATTCTCCATTGTCATGTTTGTTTTCGGCTTTTAATAAAATATTGTATGAAGTCAGAAAGCTGAATGGAGAGAGAGAATTGAGTTCACAAACAGGGCCGAGAATTTTCCGTATGGATGAGGAGCTTGTTGAAGATTATATAGGTAAGAAGTATTGGTATTATATAAAAAGTTTTACCGATATGAACAGAAAGCAGTCGAAGCTTTCATGGAATTTTGCTGCGTTTTTATTTGGGGTTATGTGGTTAGCTTATCGGAAAATGTACCGTCATGCAGTAGCTTTTGCATTTCTCAAAGTTGTTATAGTCGGCGTATTAGTTTATCGGCAGTTGCACGAACATTCTACAGACTGGTTTTTATTAGCTATAGTTGGTGTTATTTTTGCCACGCATTTAATTATTGGAGCTTTAGGAAATCAATTTTATATGGTTCATGTTTATCGCAATGTTAAAATTTTAGCTTACACACCCGTTTCAAGGGAAGCGCAAGTGACAGGAGCAGAAAAGACCGGGCAAACGTCTTTGTTATCTAGTGTTCTAGCGTTGTTAGCATTAGCGGTTGTCAGTATGGCGTTGTTGATCGTTGTGGATGCAATTGAAGACAGGATTGAAGAAGCACAACCTGTTGGAGTAGAGCCTAGAAGTTATTATTCACCGGTAGACATTGTGAGTCGTTCAACGATTGAAGGTGACGGACGCACGGTTGGTGAAGTGCTTGAAAATCAATTTATGTTTGGACAATGGAATACGAACGACCTTGAAGGAGTAACAGAAGAAGTTGTCTATAACGGAACTTTACTACAAAGAGATGAAATTTATGAAGTCACGCTAGTGTTTGAAGTAAACCCTCATGCTTATCAAGCAGTAATGTCAGAGGTGCTAGTGGATGGCTATTTGTTGACCGGTGATGAAGCCTGGAATTTGTTAAATAACTTGTTTAAGTAATACAATAGTTGTCATGAGAGCTTTTAGATGTACAAGGTGGTGAAGATCAAGTGTCAAAAGACATGTGGAATGAGAACTTTTCAGAAGAGAAGTTTATTTATGGTAAAGAACCGAACGAGTTTGTTAAAGCTTATAGCGGTGTAATTCCTGAAGGGGCAAAAGTCGCTTGTTTTGCTGAAGGTGAAGGGAGAAATGCTGTTTATTTAGCTGAAAAAGGATATGATGTTTCGTCTTATGACCAATCAGAGGTTGGGTTAGAGAAAACGAAAGAATTAGCTAAAGAAAGACAGGTTGATGTTAAAACGAATGAAAAAGACCTCATTATAGAGACGGTGGAGGCGAATTTATATGACGCGGCAGTTATGGTGTTTGGACATGTGCCAAAACAAAATCAATCGTTCTTCATTCAAAATTTAATTAGGTCTGTAAAGCCTGGTGGGTTTGTTATGTTTGAAGTATATTCACATCATCAACTCCCTTATCAATCAGGTGGTCCGAAGTCAGAAGAGTTGTTGTATCATCCTAAAGAAGTATTAGACTGGATAGAACCGTATAAATGCCTCCATTATTACTATGGTGAAGCTGAAAGGTATGAAGGCGATCGTCATTACGGGTTAAGTCATGTTATACAAGTTATTATCCAAAAAAATTAACGAATTGCCGCTAATAAGGCGGCAATTCGTTAACTATATTGAGATAATTCATAAGGCTCATTATAGGTGACATATGTTTTAGCGATTAGATCATGGAGCGAGCGTTTATCCTCTCTAAATACAACCATGAGCTTGACTAAAAGTATTATTTAGAGCGAGTCAGTCCCATATTTAATTATTGAATTTGCAAAAGCTTAAAAGGTTGATACATTTGTCCACCTTTTGTTTCGGCTGTTACTTCATTAATTAGTTTCATCAAGTCTTTCCCATTAATTAATTTAACTGATTGTGAATGGATCTGCTCTTCGAAATCACCTGTTGTAATGAAGAAAGCGATCGAAGCATTTGACTGTTCAAGTGATGACTCACATTTTCTCACTTCTTCTGGTGTGACGGTAATATTTTCGCCATTTCGGCAGACGACAGTTGCAAAGAAGTCATCAAACGAAACAATTAAATCTTCACAAGGCTTTCCATTTGGTTCTGTCACAAAAGCGTTATAACCCATTTGTACGAACAGATCACTAATATATTGTTCAAATTCATTGGGAGACATTTGTTTTAATTGTTTAAGCTCACCATGTTTTTGTAAGTATTGTCTTCTATATTCAATCATACGTGCCCGCTTACGCTCGTTTAAGTAGGAGCGAGCAAAGTAGATTAACACGAGTACACCAGCTGTTGCAACCCACGCAATACCTGGAATGTTAAATGTCCATTTAAGTAAGTCAAATGTTAAAGCTACTATAAATACACCTATTAGAATTGCGATTAATAGTGGATCTGCCTTTTTCCTTCTTTTATTCACACCTTTCACCTCTACATTATTATGTCCAAAAGAGATGAAATAACCCATTTTACCACTACCTTTGAGTAACATTCGCACGTTAGTTAACATAAACGGTGGGAAGTTGAGAAGATTTCCTTTTTAAAATGTTCCAAATCATAGTAGAATGTATGTGGTAATAAAGACATTAAGAGGTGTTTAAAATGCTAGTTAGAGTTAACTTTATGCTTTCAATATCTGTTTTCCTTTTAATTGTGTTAAATTATTTTACTAATACGGTAAACACGTCGCCACTACTTATTACATCATTAATAGGGTTATTAGTCTTATTAATTGGTGTTGAGAATTTTAAATCTGGTTCAAAGTTTAATGGCGTTTCTTTCATGGTGGCATCCGCATTATTGTTTGTAGTTGTTGTATTAATAGCCTTAGGTATTGTCTAATTATAATTCAAAGTAAAGATGGTAATGCATCTGGCAGTTTATATTAAATTGAGCGTTACATTTTGGGCAATGTGTCCCGTGGTTCGTGTATTCATGAATTGTTAATTCATTACCACATGAACCACATAAAATTGCTTTCGTATCTCTTTCATCCTTGGCCCATTTCTCGATCGCGTGGCTCGTATGTTCCTCATGGCACTTATAGCAAGGAAAATATTCTTTACAACATTTAAACTTAATCGCAATCCGATCAACTTCGGTGTTGTAATGGTTGCATCGCGTTTCTTGATCTATACTTCCGAATACATTTTTCCCATGTACAAGCATCATAACCTCTCCTTATTTTCTTAACTTTCTAATTGATAATAAAATCATCCCAACTCCAGCTATGGAGAATAAAAGGCTGATATAAAAAAGGTATGTAAATCCGAGCTCTATAACGGCCAATACTGATGTCACAAGCATAACAAAGGTAAAGAAAGAGGATGTTTGTAGTTCTCTCATGGCTCGGCTTGTTGACTTACCTCGCATTCGATCTACTATTACTAAAATTAAGAACAAAACAATCCCCGTTACAATCATGGTAGTCCATACATTACTGATTAGTTCCACGGTGCCTCACCTTCCTTTTCTACTAATTTATCATAGTTTTAAAATATAAACTTGCATTTTATGTTATTAATCGAAATTTAAAGAATATTGTCGAAATTCAATCTAAACCCTAGGTCAGGTATATATTACTCAATCTTTTGACTGTTTTTAAAGTTAATATGACCTCTACGTAATTTGTAGAATGTGGTGTAATCAAATAGAATAAACTTGGTTTTGTTCTTGGTGAGAGGGGTGTAAAAACTTGAAAGTTACGCTAGGGCAATTCTTACCTGAGTTAGGTGATAAAGGAAAGAACGCTCATGAAATGGTCGATATCATGAAGCAAGCAAGTAATGATCATGCTGACATTGTACTATTCCCTGAATTAGCTTTAACTGGATACTTCATACAAGATGTTAAGCATGAAATGGCTGAATCGATTGAGGGGCCACATATGACTTATCTAATGGATAAGTGTCGAGAATTGAAAGTTAATGCGGTAATTCCGTGGGCAGAACTTGGCGAGGAGGGACACGTTTATAATTCTGCAAGCCTAATTTCAAGTGAAGGTAATTTGTTAGGAATTTACCGGAAAGTCCATTTATATGGTACAGAAAAAGAGGTCTTTACTGCAGGTGAGCAGTTTAAAGTGTTTGATACACCACTTGGTAAAATTGGATTAATGATTTGTTTTGACTTAGATTTTCCTGAGTCAGCTCGTTCTTTAAAGTTGAAGGGTGCAGATATCATTTTAACGCCAACAAATAACATGGAACCTTACCAATATTACCAAAGGACTTATTTAAGGGCTAGGTCAATGGAAAATGAGTTGCCAATCGCTTTATGTAATAGAATTGGTCTTGAACGTCATACTAAGTTTTTTGGTGAGAGCGCTTGTTATGACAATAAGGGTCAAACTATAACAGAGTTAAAAAATGAACCAAATGTTGAAACTGCTGAGGTCGAAATACACGATGAAAAAGATCGAAACTTGCAGTATATCACTAATAGAATGCCCAATGTTTATAACTAATATATTAATATGGAGGATGTTATTTTTGTATAAAAATAAACTTAATTATGCGATAGCAGTGTTAATCGTAACTATGGGACTTTTGACCGCCTGTAATGGTCAGTCAAGTGAGGGTCAAGAACCTATAGTATTTGCAGATGCTGGTTGGGATAGTCTAATCTTCCACAATGAAGTAGCTAGTGTAATTTTAGAAGCCGGTTACGATTATGAAACTTCCCAAATAACAGGTTCAAGTACAGCCGTTTGGGCTGGTATATCAGATGGCGATATTGATGTACATATGGAAGTTTGGAAGGATAACTTGGAAGATATTTATTCTGAAGGAATTGAAAATGGTGATTTTCAAAAAGTATCTTTAAACTTTGATGACAATTACCAAGGTTTTTACGTTCCCACTTATGTCATTGAAGGCGATGAGGAAAGAGGGATTGATCCGGTTGCTCCAGACTTGAAGTATGTAGAGGACCTCCCAGAATATAAAGAAGTGTTCCAAGACCCAGAGGAACATTCAAAGGGTAGAATTGTTGGAGCTATTTCTGGTTGGACAGTTGATGAGATTTTACATGACGCATATTTACATTACGGGTTAGACGATACATTTAACTACTCTCGTCCAGGTTCTGAAATGGCAATAAATTCAGATCTAACAAATGCTTACGAAAATGGTGAACCGTGGATTGGCTATAACTATGAACCGAACTGGATTATGGGTCAGTATGATATGACACCGATCGTTGAAAAAGAGGAAGGGCCATTAGAAAGCATTGCAACACAAGATATTGAAATTGTTGTCACGAGCAGTTTACCTGATCGCGCACCAGAAGTAACAGAATTCCTAAGCAATTATCAAACAAGCAGTGATATTACAAATGAAGCTTTATCTTATATCCAAAATAATGATGCAACGCCTAGAGACGCTGCAATAAAGTTCCTACAAGAAAATGAAGAACTTTGGACAAACTGGGTACCAGAGGATGTCGTTGAAAAAGTGCAATCAGAGTTATAAAGTGTGAGGAGGCAAATTTTGACGAATGAAAAAGTAGTGGGAAAAGGTATAAGAGACTACATTAAACAACCAGTTTTCAACTCAGTCGCAGAAGAACGACAGCATAATAAACAAAAGCTAGCTGCTGCCTTTAGGTTGTTTGGAAAATTTGGCTTTTCAGAGGGAGTGGCAGGTCATATTACATATCGGGACCCAGAGTTAACAGACCATTTATGGGTCAATCCATACGGTATGCATTTTAAAGATATAAAGGCTTCGGACTTAGTGTTAGTCAATAATTTAGGAGAAGTTGTTGAAGGTAAATATTCTGTCCATAAATCGGCATTTGCGATTCACTCCGCTGTACATGAGGCTCGACCTGATGTGGTTGCTTCCGCACATGCACATTCAGTCTATGGAAAGACTTGGTCTGTAAGTGGCAGGTTGTTAGATCCATTAACCCAAGATGCTTGTGCATTTTATAATGATCATTCTATTTTTGATGAATATAAGGGAGTAGCATTAGATGAAGATGAAGGTGTGCGAATAGGCAAAGCGCTGGGTCAAAATAAGGCAGTGATTTTAAGAAGTCACGGCTTATTAACAGTTGGGCAGTCGGTTGATTCTGCTGCTTTTTGGTTCATAACAATGGAAAGGTCTTGTCAGTCCCAATTGTTAGCAGAATCGGCTGGAATCGTTAATCCAATTAAAACTCAGGATGCTGCTCACACTGCTAGTCAAGTCGGCCGAGAAATTGATGGTTGGGAAAGTTTTCAACCGTTATGGCAAAGAATAATAAAAGAAGAACCAGAATTACTGGAATAAAGTGTAATAAGGAGGTCGGAGAATTCGATCTCCTTTTTTTTGCGAAATTTGTATATTTCCGGGGAAATACCTAACCATTTGTAGATTAAACAAGAATTAATGTCTACCATTTCAACTTATCGACTTTTTCGTTTATAATAATAAGGAATATTCAAATAATTAAATTATTTCAAGGGGGAATATGAGTGATTAAATTTCCAAAGCCAACTGTAGAACAGTTTTTTCGTTCATATGTTATATCTAACTTTACTGTAAGTCCTAATGAAGACCGTTTATTATTTAGTTCGAATATAAGTGGGACGATGAACATTTGGGCTATGAATTTACCTGATCAATACCCATACCTTTTTGCTCATCAAGATGAATCTAGTAATTTCTTAAAGTTTGATCCAGAGGGACGCTATGTTTTAGCAGGGTTTGATCGTGATGGTGATGAAAATTATCAGATCTATGCCGTCTCACCTGAAGGAGGTTTACCACAACCTTTAGTTACAGGGGAGTCTGAAGAAAAGTATTTCTACTCACATCTATCTGAAGATGGTGAACGTCTATATTATGTGACATCTAAGGACAACCCAAGTTTCCTAAACACGCGCGTACGAAACTTAGAAACTGGTAAAGATGATTTAGTGCATGAAGGCGAACTGGGCCCGACGCCACTTTCAGCTGTTTCAGAGGATGAGAAGTCGTTCGTTTTCTCAACAACTTTAGCGAATACATACTCAATAGCGTTCGTTAAGACAGAGGATGGTGTTTTTGACTTAACGCCAGATCGTGAGAAAGTTCACGTTAGTGGTGGCGCTACATTCGTTGCAGATAACACAATCTATTTTGTAACTAATTATGAAAGTGAATTTAATTATTTAGCTAAGTTTGATTTAACGACTAAAACGTTTGATAAAGTATTGGAAATTGAGAACGAGAGTATTGAAGACCTTAAGTATGATAAGGAGCAAGAGCAGTTTTATTTAGTGACAGAAAAAGGCGTTACAGATTATTTGTATCGTTATGATGTTAAAAACGGAACACTGGAAAACATCGATGCACCAGTTGATGTCATTGAAAAAGTACAAGTCGCTAAATCTGGAAATGTCTATATATTAGGTCGCAGTGCCGTTATTCCACATAATATTTTTAAGTATAATGAGTCTGGTTGGAAGCAGATTACGGCTAATCGTGTGTTAGGTGTTAGCCCTGAAGAAATGGTTGATCCAGAAGTTGTGACATACGAGTCGTTTGATGGTATGGAAATTGAAGCTTTACTATTCCGTGCTAAGCCTGAGAATGATAATGGTCACACGGTCTTTTGGCCGCATGGTGGTCCGCAAGCAGCTGAAAGGAAATTTTATCGCGCTATGTTCCAATGTTTGCTTAACAGAGGTTACACCATTTTCTGCCCGAACTTCAGAGGAAGTACAGGTTATGGATCATCATTTGTTAAGTTAGTGGAACAAGATTGGGGAGAAGGGCCGCGTCTTGATAATGTTTATGCTATTGAGTGGTTGTTTGAACAGGGGATTTCAAGCCCTGAACGACTATTCTTAGTTGGTGGTAGTTATGGCGGTTACATGGCGTTACTTTTACATGGTCGTCATCCTGAATATTTCAAAGCAGTTGTTGATATTTTCGGCGTATCGAACTTATTTACGTTCGTGAACTCTGTCCCAGACCATTGGAAGCCTATTATGAAGCGTTGGTTAGGAGACCCTGAAAAAGATCGAGAGCGTTTTGAAAAGGACTCTCCTATTACGTATTTAGATGGAATGGAAAAACCGATGCTCGTTATTCAAGGGGCAAAGGATCCACGTGTTGTTAAAGAAGAATCAGACCAAATCGTCGACAAGCTTCGAAGTGAAGGGCGAGAAGTTGAGTATTTAGTGCTTGATGATGAAGGGCATGGCTTCTCGAAAAAAGAAAACGAAATTAACGTTTACCAAACAATGTTACAGTTTTTAGAGAAGCATCAAACAGTGAGTCAAAAAGTTTAACGTCATTTTAAAAGGAGTGGATCGTCATGTGGGGTTTATTCAGCTTTGATCGAGCGGAGTATCCGTTTGAACTATTTGGGCTTCCCCATATTGCGATGCTCCTTTTAACTTTTATTGTCGCAATTTATTTGTTTTCCAATCGTAAGAAGATTCGTGAACAGAGTACTGTCGTTTGGACATATAGTTTAATCGGAGTTTTAATTTTAGGAGAAGTTACGTTCCATGTCTGGTATTTCGTCCATGGAGAATGGGACATAACGGTTAATCTACCATTACAACTTAGCTCGATTTCGATGTATTTGTGTGCGGCTATGTTACTCACAAAAGATTATCGAATGTTTGAGGTTGCTTTTTTCGTCAGTATGACAGGTGCATTAATTGCGATGATTACTCCAGAATTATTTTTTGGTTACCCACATATGCGGTTCTTTCAGTTTTTTATCTCTCATATGGCAATTGTTTTGGCTTGTTTATACATGTTGTGGGTTGAACAATTCAAACCGACTTTAAGGTCAGTATGGAGAGCATTTGTAGCCCTTAATGTCATTGCTTTTGTCGTCTGGAACATTAATAATATATTAGGTTCAAACTACATGTTTCTAAATGGCAAACCTAGTAGTGCAACTTTTCTAGATTATTTAGGTCCATATCCGTGGTATATTTTGTCGCTTGAAGTGATCGCGATAGGGTTGTTTTTAATAATTTATGGGGGTTTGTATATTGGACAGAGAATAAAGTGAGAAAGCAGAGTTAAGGAGCTCTGCTTTTTTTATTTATGCATGATTTAAAGGGGGGCACCCTTGCTGAATTGGGCGAACGCTTAATTAATTGAGCGTTCGCCTAATTAATAAGGATTTCGCTTAATTATCATGATTTTCGCTTAATTATAGAATAGTTCGCTTAATTATTAAGAATTTCGCTTAATTCCAAAATAATTAGGCGAACTCACAATAGAAAGTGGATGCACCATCTGGAATAAATTGAAAAACTCAAACGCTCGACGCCCCTTGTATAATACATAGTAACAATAAAAAGTAAAAATTCTAACTTTTCATAAAAAAGCTTATTGACATATAAAGCGCTTACATTTACTATACATTTATAAGTTTGTTTACCAAACAAACAAAAACATCGATTGAAAATGTAAACGCTTCAATAAAAGAATTGTAAACGGTTTCTTCGGGGCGTTTTAGGACAAGGTTCACATTTAAGAGGGGGATAAAAATGGGAGCATCTATTACAGGCAATGAACAGAACTACCACCAGGCTAAATTGTGGCAGATTGCTTTTTTCGCATTAAACAATACTGCTACAAACATTTATTTATTTGCATTAGGTTTCGTCACTTATTATGCAACAGGGGTTGCAGGTTTAGCTGTTGTCGTTGTTAGTACAATACTAGCAGCAATGCGTGCGTTTGATGCCATTACCGACCCGTTGATTGGGTTTATCATTGATAAAACTGAAACCAAGTTTGGTAAGTTTATGCCAATCATGATAATCGGTAACATAGTGTTGGCATCATCTTTTTTCCTGATGTACAACATTCACGGATTACCTGAGAACCTACAGTTGTTTGCGTTTATATTCATTCATGCTATTTATATTATTGGTTACACGATGCAAACGAACGTAACTAGAGCAGCGCAAACGGTGTTAACGAATCACCCGAAGCAAAGACCGTTATTCTCGATCTTTGATTCAGTTTATAACATTTTACTGTTTTCGTTAGGACAAGTTTATGTATCCAGTTATTTAGTAGGTAAACACGGAGAGGACTTTCCATTATCATTATTCGTTGAATTAAATACGTTTGTAATTTTATTATCAGCATTATTTACTATTCTTGCTGTAATTGGTATTAAAGCTAAAGATCGCAAAGAATTCTATGGTTTAGCCGACTTATCAATGAAGGTTAGATTTAGAGACTTTTGGCCGATTATAAAAGGTAATAGACCACTACAAATGCTAGTGTTGTCTGCCTCAACGGACAAATTAGCAGCAACAATGATGCAACAACAAGTTGTGATGGTTATGTTGTTTGGTATATTGCTAGGTAATTTTGCATTAAGTGGAACTTATGCATTACTCACCATTGCTCCTAGTTTATTAATCACTTATATTGGTGTTGTTTATGCTAGAAAAGTTGGTCTAAAGAAGACATTAGTGCGTGCATCTTGGTTAGGTGTAATCGCGCTTACAGTATTATCAGTTATCTTAGTTGTAGCAGATAATCCATCAAGTGCTAATTTTGAAGCGATTGGATTCTTAACAATTGCGTTTGTTGTTCTATATAGTATTGGTCGCGGTGTTTCAACTTTAACACCATCAATTGTAATTCCAATGATTGCTGATACGTCAGACTATGAAACTTACAAAACTGGTCGATATGTGCCAGGGATGATCTCGTCACTATTCTCATTCGTGGATAAATTAGTTTCGTCATTGGCGCCAGCGTTGGCAGGTTTCATTGTAGCCCTTATTGGTTACCAAAATGAATTTCCGCAAATTGGAGAACCACTGACTGAGCCACTACTTTATGCGACAATTTTTGCAGCGTTTGGTGTACCAATCCTTGGTTGGTTAATATCAATTATCGCAATGAAGTTCTACAAGCTAGATGGTGAAACAATGAAAGAAATTCAGGCTAAAATTGCTGAGGTTAAAGAAGAAAAGTCTGAGGTTGCCTCAAGTTCAAATGATGGAGGCTCAGAAGATAAAACATTAGTTGCTTCAAATGAAGAAAAGAAATAACAATGTTAAAAGTGCCCTAGTCGATATGGATTAGGGCACTTCCTGTGTGAAAAAGGTGAGAGGTATAGCGCCTCTCACCTTTTATTCTTGATCAAAATATTCATAAGCCATGTAATCCAGTGTGTTAACATTCAGGTAATTTTTCAGTACATATGCAGCTCCACCTAACGCACATGCAAACTCTCCAAGTCTTGAAATGTGGATGGTTTCATAACTATTAATCTTGGACTTTAGTAAACCTTCCATTTCTTCAATAACTTGTGGATTCTCGTTAATTAATGCCCCGTTCAGTACAATTCTCTGCGGATTGAAAATATTGATTATATTATTCAATCCAATTGCTAAGTATTTTGAGAACTCTTCTAAGTCTCCTTTAAAAGAGTCTTCTGTAAGTAAAGTTTGATAATTGTCTTTTGCATTTTCGAATCGATTGCTTAACTTTTGCTTTAATACTTTTTCAGAAGCGTACTGCTCCCAACAACCTAAGTTCCCACATGTACACAGTTGGCCTTCGGGTTGGACAATCATATGCCCAACTTCACCAGCAAACCCTTCATAACCACGGTAAATTGTATAATTATTAATGATACCTAAACCAATACCAGAATAAAGCGTAATACAGAAAAGATCAGAGATGTTCTCGAAATAGACTTGTTCGCCAAAAGCGCTCAAATTAGCATTGTTATCGATATAGACTGGTACATCAATTTCGCTTTCTAATTTTTCCTTTAAGTCTGTGTTTGTCCATTGTTGTTTCGGTGTAAAAACAATCTCGTTATCATTATTAATAATACCGTGTATACCGACGCAAATGCCTGTTAAGCCAATAGGGTCATAGTCCGTGTTGAATTGGTCCATTAACGGCTTTAAGCGTTCTCTAACAATCGATATAAGTTGATCTAGGTCACCTTCGTTAGTCTCTATTACTTCTTTGTGGAATGGAAATCCTTTAAGATCAATAAAAACGGCACGGACCTCTGTCGTGTCTACATCAATCCCAATACTATATCCGGCATCACCGTTTATTTCTATTAAGATGGGCTTTCTACCTGGTGAATCAATCGAGCCAATTTTAGTTTCACGAACGATTCCTTCATCAATTAAAGCAGAAATTTGGGCAGATACAGTAGCTTTATTTAACCCTGTATCTCTAGCTAAGTCACTTCTTGATAATGTTTTTTCTTTAATAATTTGTTCGATTAAAATACGTCTATTTAAATTTTTGATGTAATGTGCGTCTCCGGTACTCAATAATCTCACCAACTTTGTGTAATCTGTTTACATCTTATCAGACGGAACCTTAAAATTCTATAATAACAGAATTTTCACAGAAAAAGGGGTTGAATTTAAAAGCGCTTACATTTATCATAGAATTAATAATTTGTTTAGTAAACAAACAAAAACAAACAACTCAAAAAGTGAGGGTCGTTATGAAGACATTTATTACAGATGGTTTCTTACTCGAAAATCAAAAAGCATACGATCTTTATCATGGATATGCTAAACATTTACCAATTATTGATTATCATAACCATTTAGTTCCAGAAGAGATTTTAGAAGATAAAAACTACAAAAACTTATACGAGATCTGGTTAGCTGGAGACCATTATAAGTGGCGTGCTATGCGTGCTAATGGTATAGAAGAACCATATGTTACAGGTGACAAATCAGATTACGAGAAATTTTTAGCTTGGGCCAAAACAGTACCACAAACATTAGGAAACCCGTTGTATCATTGGACTCATTTAGAGCTTTTAAGATATTTAGAAATTGATGAGTTATTAGATGAGAACACAGCTCCTGACATTTGGGAAGAAGCGAAGCAAAGGCTGCAAACTCCTGAATTGTCAGCACGTAATATTTTACGACATGATCAAGTTGAATTTGTAGGTACAACAGACGACCCAGTCGATAATTTACATGCTCATAAGGCTTTGATGGATGTTGAAGACTTCAAAGTTTCGCCATCGTTTAGGCCAGACCAAGGACTTGCAATTGATCAAGAGCAATTCATGGACTGGCTAGGTAAGTTAGAGGCTGCAACAGGCTACTCAATCTCAAATTACCAAGAGTTCCTTACTGCTTTAAGTGACAGGGTGAAATACTTTGATGAGATTGGTTGTCGCAGTTCAGATCATGGTATTAATGAAATGTTTTATAAAGAAGCGACAGAACAAGAAGTTGCAGAGATCTTCAAAAAGAGGTTAGAAGGTCAGTCATTAAATCAAGAAGAAGTAGAAAAGTACAAAACATTAACGTTAGTTCAATTAGGTGAAATGTACGCTGATTACGGTTGGGTCATGCAGCTACACATGGGACCTAAGCGAAACAACAATACGAAAATGTTTAACCGTTTAGGTGGCGACTCTGGTTTTGATTCCATTAATGATACAAAGCTAGCAAAGCCTCTTGGGGCGTTTCTGGATACACTGGAGCAGAAAGACAAGCTCCCTAAAACAGTCCTTTATAGCTTGAATCCGAATGATAATCCAATTTTAGCCTCAATGGCAGGAAACTTCCAAGGTGACGGTATTCGAGGAAAAGTACAGTTTGGTACTGCTTGGTGGTTTAACGACAATATTGATGGTATGAAAGATCAAATGAAAACATTAGCTAACATCGGTTTAATTAGTAACTTTGTTGGTATGTTAACAGATTCAAGAAGCTTTCTATCATTCTCTCGACATGAATATTTCAGAAGGATTTTATGTAGCTTAATCGGTAGTTGGGTTGAGCAAGGCCTTGCGCCTAATGACTCAGAATTGCTGCAACAGTATATAAAGAATATTTGCTATTACAATGCAAAAGAGTTTTTCAAAATTGATTAATCAAACGTTTGATTAAATTTTTACAGGAGGTGTTTTGATGAACTTACCATTCCCAACTGATTTATCAGGAAAAGTAGCGATCGTAACAGGTGGCAGTGGTGTATTAGGTGGTGTGTTAAGTGAAGCTTTAGCTTTAGCTGGTGCAAAAGTGGTTGTACTAGCAAGAACACAAGAGAAAATTGACCAAGTCGTTAATCGAATCCATGAGAATGGTGGAGAGGCGTATGGTTATAGTGTTGATGTGTTAAGCAAAGATTCATTAGAAAGTGTTCGTCAAGAAGTTAATGAAAAGCTAGGACCGTGTAACATTTTAATTAACGGTGCTGGTGGTAATCACCCGAAAGCGACAACAAGCCACGATTATTATCCAAGCGGCTCATTGCAAGATGATGAGAAGTCATTCTTTGATTTAGACCCAGAAGCAGTGGGCAACTTATTCGATATGAATTTCTTAGGGACATTACTTCCATCACAAGTATTTGGTCAAGATATGCTAGACCAAGAAGATGCTACGGTTATAAATGTTTCATCTTTGAATGCGATGAGGCCTTTAACGAGGATCCCAGCTTATAGCGGGGCAAAGGCTTCAGTAAGTAACTTTACACAGTGGCTAGCTGTTTACTTCTCTAAAGTTGGCATACGCGTAAATGCTATAGCACCAGGCTTCTTTTTAACTGACCAAAACCGTGATTTATTATACGAAAAGGACGGTAATTTGTCTGAACGTGCGGAAAAGATTTTATCACAAACGCCAGAGAATCGCTTTGGTGAACCAGAAGAGTTAGTAGGAACGTTGTTATGGCTTGTAAATAAGCAAGCATCAGGTTTTGTTAACGGTATTGTTGTGCCAGTTGATGGCGGATTTTCAGCTTACTCAGGAGTATAATCCTATAATAAATAAAAAAAGGAGAGGTATTAATGTTATATCCAATTTCGACAGAAACTAGAGGAACATTCGAATTAAACGGTGTATGGAACTTTAAGTTAGATGAAAACACAAGTTTAACTGAAGAGTGGAAGGATGAACCACTTAAGGATGCTCAGTTTGTAGCAGTTCCTTCTTCATACAATGATATTAGTGTTGAACAAAAGATCCGTAACCATGTCGGTTGGGTTTGGTATGAAAGGGAGTTTCACGTTCCGAATTATGCATTAGGTGAACGCCTTGTTTTACGCTTTGGTTCAGCAACTCACACAGCTAAAGTTTATATTAATGGTGAATTAATCGTTAAAAATAAGGGTGGTTTTCTACCATTTGAACAAGAGATTAACGAATATGTGCAAAGTGGAGCAAACCGTTTAACAGTAGCGGTTAATAACATTGTAGATGAATCCACATTGCCAGTTGGTTTATATAGTGAACGTGAAGTTAATGAGCTTGGTACAGTCGTTGAAAATAAGCCAAACTTTGACTTTTTCAACTATGCTGGTCTTCATCGTCCAGTGAAAATTTATACAACGCCAAAAACTTATATTGATGATATTACGGTTGTAACAGACGTTGATGGATCTACAGGTGTTGTTGATTATGAAGTTGAATCTGTAGGAAAAGCTGAAGATGTCCGAGTTAAAGTACTTGATGAAGATAAACAGGTGGTAGCAGAAGGAGCTGGAGCTAAAGGCCAAGTTAAAGTTGAAAACGTAAACTTGTGGGAGCCTTTAGATGCTTACATGTACGACCTTCAAGTTGAACTTGTTAATGATGGAGAAGTAGTTGACCAATACTTCCAACCATTTGGTGTTAGAACTGTTGAAGTTACTCATAATCAGTTCTTAATTAATGGCAAACCATTTTATTTCAAAGGGTTTGGTAAGCACGAAGATTCATTTGTTAACGGAAGAGGCTTAAATGAAGCAGTTAACGTTATGGACTTTAATTTAATGAAGTGGATTGGGGCGAACTCATTTAGAACAGCGCACTATCCTTATTCAGAAGAGATTATGCGTTTAGCTGACCGTGAAGGGCTAGTCGTTATTGATGAAACACCAGCAGTTGGCTTGCACTTAAACTTCTCTGCTTCATTACTAGGAGCTACCGAAAAGCGTGATACTTGGGGTGAGCTCCAAACTTACGAACACCATGAGCGAGTTATTAAAGATTTAGTGAATCGTGATAAGAACCACCCATCAGTTGTTTTATGGAGTATAGCAAATGAACCTGAATCTGACATGGAAGGTGCTTATGAGTACTTCAAGCCCCTTGTGGAACTGACAAAAGAAGTGGATCCACAAAATCGTCCAGTAACAGTTGTCACGATTTTAATGTCAACGCCTGAGACAGGTAAGATTGAAGAATTGCTAGATGTGCTTTGCCTAAACCGTTATTACGGTTGGTATGTCGAAAGTGGTAATTTAGAAGTGGCTAAAGTGAAGTTAGCAGAAGAGTTTGAAGGCTGGAAAGAGCGTTGTCCTGGAAAGCCAATCATCATGACTGAGTATGGTGCAGATACAGTTTCTGGTATGCATGACACTGACCCAGTGATGTTTACTGAGGAATTCCAGTCAGAGTTTTTACAAGCTAACCATGAAGTGTTTGATCAATTTGATAACTTTATCGGCGAGCACATTTGGAACTTTGCTGACTTTGAAACGAGCCAAGGTGTGATCCGTGTACAAGGTAACAAAAAAGGTATCTTCACTCGTGAGCGTAAGCCGAAGTTAGCGGCTCATCACATGCGTCAACGTTGGGCAGGTATTCCGAATTATCATTATAAAGGTTAAAAGGTGAAAGGGGAGTGCGACATGTACTCCCCTTAATCACTCAATGATGTTTGAAAGGAGAATGGACCATGAGTGATGTTATAACGATTGGTGATGCTATGATCACATTTGACCCAGCGACAACAGGACCACTTCGTTTTAATGATACTTTTAAGCGTAAAGTTGGTGGTGCTGAATTTAACGTTGCAATTGGCTTGGCACGTTTAGGTGTTTCGCCAACGTGGATTAGTCGCTTGGGTAAAGATGAGTTTGGAAGGTATATATATAATTTTGCCCGTGGAGAAGGTATTGATGTAAGTGAAGTAGAGTTAGTAAACGGGTATTCGACCTCTCTTAACTTTAAAGAGATTTTCAATAACGGGTCATCAAACACTTATTATTATCGTCATGAGTCACCAACCCAAGAGTTAACAGCTGACAGGTTGAATGAAGAACTGTTTAAAAACGCTAAAGTTTTACATGTAACAGGTGTATTTCCAGCGATGAGCGACCAAAACATTAAAACAGTTGAGCGTGCCATTAATCTTGCTAAGTTAAACGGTGTGAAAATCTCGATGGATCCTAATATTAGGTTGAAACTTTGGAGTGAAGAGAAGGCACGTCAAACACTTACACGTTGGATGAAAGATGTTGACTTTTTATTAACAGGCTTAGATGAAGCAGAATTATTATTTGGAACAAGTAGTGTAGAAGAAGTTATTGAAGTAGCTGAACGTTATGAAATCAGTCACTTATTTATAAAGGATGGGTCTGAAGGTTCAAAACTTTGGACTAATGGTAACTTGTATGAACAGCCAGCCCTTAAAGGTATTAATGCTGTAGATACTGTTGGTGCTGGTGATGGTTTCGATGCTGCTGCACTGTATGGGTTGGTTAATAATTGGAGCGCTGAAGAGACTTTAAAATTAGCTAATACAGTTGGTGCGATGGTTGTGGAAGTTTACGGTGATAATGAAGGTCTTCCTTACCTGGAAGATGCTATAAATCGAATGAACAATGTTAAAACAATTGAACGTTAAAGGGGTGGTATAGGTGAAAATGTATCAAGCATTAAAACGTATTGAGTCTGAGCAATTAGTGGCTGTCATTCGCGCTGATGATCATAAGCAAGCTTATCAATATGTTGAAGCTTGTATTCGTGGTGGCTTTAACTGTATCGAGTTGACTTATACCACTCCTAAAGTGGAAAAAGCAATCGAGCAATTGAAAGAACAGTATCCGAATATTTTGTTAGGTGCAGGGTCTGTATTAGAAGAAGTAACAGCGCAGTCAGCAATTCAAGCTGGAGCAGACTTTGTTGTAAGTCCAGGTTTTAATAAAGAAATTGCTTTTAAATGTAACTTAGAGCAAGTGCCTTATTTACCAGGGTGTATGACTGTAACTGAAATGATGTCAGCATTATCGTATGGTTGTTCAATCATTAAATTGTTTCCAGGTAGTCAGTTTGGTCCAAGTGCAATTAACCAGTTTAAAGGTCCATTACCACAAGTTTCTATAATGCCAACTGGCGGTGTTAACCTTGAGAACATTAATGAGTGGTTTGAACAAGGGGCTTTTGCCGTGGGTATTGGTGGTTCATTAACTCAAGGTAGTTTAGAGGACATTGAAGCAAAAGCAAGAGCTTTCGTTGAACAAGTTAAGGAATCGTAAGGAGTGAGTAAGATGGAGATGACTTTTAGGTGGTACGGTCATGATGATCAAGTCCCACTACAATATATACGTCAAATTCCAAGCGTAACGGGAATTGTTAGTGCAGTTTATGATATTCCAGTCGGTGAAGTATGGCCTTTAGAACGTATAGAAGCCTTAAAGCAAGAGGTGGAATCTAACGGGTTAAATTTATCAGTCATTGAAAGTGTACCTGTTCACGAAGATATAAAGTTAGGTCTTGAGACTCGAGATCATTATATCGAGAATTATAAACAGACAATTAGAAATTTATCTAAAGCAGGAGTTAAAACGGTTTGTTATAACTTTATGCCTGTGTTTGACTGGACACGTACTGATCTAGCTAAGTCATTAGAAGATGGCTCTAATTCATTAAATTATGATGAGTCGGAGTTAGAAGGCTTAGACCCGTTAAGTGGAGAGTTGACTTTACCAGGTTGGGATTTATCTTACCAAACAGATGAATTAAAGGGAATTATGGACCAATATAAAGAAATGTCAGAGCAACAGCTATTAGACAATTTAGTTTATTTTCTAAAAGAAATTATCCCAGTAGCTGAAGAAGAAGATGTACTTATGGCTATTCATCCAGATGATCCACCTTGGAATATTTTTGGCTTACCAAGAGTTGTTACTAATGCAGAAAATGTAAAGTATTTACTAAATGCTGTAGATAGTAAGCATAATGGTTTAACATTTTGTACAGGATCATTTGGTGCTGATCAAAATAACGACCTTTTTGAGATTATTGATGTGGCTAAAGACCGCATCAACTTCGTCCATTTAAGGAACGTTAAACGGTATGGTACGAAATCGTTCCAAGAAGTTTCACACCAAAATAAAGATGGATCACTTGATATGGTAGGGGTAATTAAAAAGTTAAAAGAAGTTGGTTTCAATGGACCGGCGCGACCTGACCATGGGCGTATGATTTTTGGAGAAGAAGGCCGTCCTGGTTATGGTTTATATGACCGTGCTTTAGGCGCTATGTATATCGCGGGTGTTTTAGATAGTATAAAATAAAAAATTGCTCCCAGTTTAAGTTTTTAACTTACTGGGAGCTTTTTTTATAGCTCTAAAACATAAGCTCTAACATTCACCCCATCATCAGCCGGTTGGAAATCGTGTTCGGGTACTCGTTTGAATCCAAACTGTTCATATAATTGAATTGCTGACTTCATGAACTCTCCTGTGTGTAACCCCATTTTAGTATAACCTCTTTGTTTCGTCCGATTGATGCACTCTTGCACAAGTGCTTTGCCAATTCCATGACCTCTTCCTTTCGGTACGACGGCAAGCATTCTTAGTTCTGGGTATTGTAAGGCATCGATCCACTCGTAAGCATCTGTTTCAGCAGGGAAAAGGACGACACTCCCTACTATTTCTTCACCTAATTGTGCCACGATTAAATCAACGCCTTCTTTAGTGTCGTTTTCTGAAGATAATGTTCCTTTTAAAGCGTGCCAATGTTCATTGGTTAGAACTTGTGAATAAGGTTCATAAGCTTCTACCCGTTGCTGTCTAATTAACGGGATCTCTTCTCGTCTAGCATCTCTAATTATAGCTGTACTCATATTATGTCGGCTCCTTATATAAAAACTTACTCGGTAATTTACTTAGTATATCGCGTTCAGGACGTTCATTCCATGCACATAGGTCTGGGCCTTTCGGTAAAATGTTAGGTTTTGCGTGATCTGGATTAATCGTAATAGATAAGTGGTAATGCTTTTTGATCGCATCAAAGTCTGTCGTGTTGCCGAATCCAGCTGTTTGGTACAAGTCACGAGCGTAGCCCCAAAGGTTTTTGTACTCTCGAATTAAATGTTTATTTGTGTTAAATGCCGTGTAGTAAGCGGCATCAAAACGCACAAGTGTAGTATATAAGCGGATATCAGCATCTGTAATATAATCACCTAACAGAAATCGGTTTTTCTCTAAGTGTTGATTAAGTTGATCTAGTCTAGCGAACAATTTGTCATAAGCTTGTTCATAGGCTTCTTGAGAATGGGCAAAACCACATTGATACACACCATTATTTACGTCATGAAAAATTGTATCATTAAGTTCATTAATTTGCTTTTGTAAATGTTCTGGGTATAGGTTCGGTGCATTCTCTTTATGATAAGGTGACCATACTGTCTCAAAGTAGTTTGTTAAGTTGAAGTAATCATTATTAACAACTCTTTTAGTTGTGAGGTCGACCACTGCAGGTACAGTAGGTCGGCCTGAGAAGCTGGGGTCTGAGTTTAAATATAATTCACTAATGTAGCGAACATTTAAGACAGGGTCGATACAGTCTTCATCTAACGAAAATTCCCAATCAACACGATCAATATTAGGTCGCATTGGACTAGCTGTACCTAATGAAATAACAGTGTCTAATCCTAACAGTTCTCGAACAATCACTGCTCTGTGAGCCCATGGGCAGGCGGGTGACCATAACAATCGGTATCGTCCAGGCTCAATTGGTAATCCACTTTCGTTACTAAATGGTGTCGTGAAGCGGTTTTTTTGCCTTTGAAAAGAGCCGTCTTGTGAAATTTCTTTAAGTTGTTTCACTGTTTTATGACATCCTTCCTTAAAATTTGGGTATGTACTAATAAAGAAGCAATACTACTATAATACAAACGTTACAATTTTATGACTTTCTTCTATAATTAAGTGGTTTTCTTTGAAAAACACTTTTCCAAATGAGTACAGTATAGTTATAAAGTGTAAAGGGGGAGTTGCATGAAGGTCATTTTAATCCACGGTTTTTTTCGTAATGATAAAGATATGCACACGATGGCTAATTATTTACAGAAACAAGGGTATGATTGCTTCACTCCCGATTTACCATTAACGTTTAATGAGTTTGATGTAATCGTGACACTTGTTGAGGATTTATTAGAAGGTGTCGTCCGGTCAGGAATTGGACCTGATGAGAAAGTGCATTTAGTTGGACATAGCACAGGTGGTTTGGTCATTCGGAAATTGTTAACTGATACGAAGTACTTAGACTACATCGGCCGCTGCGTTTTAATCGGAACGCCGAATAGAGGCAGTCAGCTAGCTGACTTAGCAAGTAAAGTTCGAGGTTATGTTGATGTATTTCGTACGGTAAGGTCTTTAAGTACTGAGTATCTCGATAATGTAGTATTTCAAAATGATACTGGTATTGAAATAGGTGCAATAGCGGGTGATAAAAGTAACTTAGCTTTCAACCCATTGATCCCAGGTGATAACGATGGTTACATTGAAGTTGATTCAGTTTACTATCCAGGTCTGAAGGATTTTAAAGTTTTACCATACGGCCATCGTAGTATTCATCACGAGGTAGAGACGTTTAAACATGTAGATAACTTTTTCAAGAGCGGCCAATTTATTCATTAAAATAAAAGTAAGCCATCAACCAAAAGGGGAAGGTTGATGGCTTTTATATATCTAACAAACTATTAGTCTTATAAGCTGCTATCTCTATGTTGTGCTAGTTTGAGTGCGATGATTAAAAGATTTTGAAAAACGAGAAGATTGAACTTGATGGCTTTACAACCTTTTTACTTGGCTGCGTGTATTGTTTTCTTTTATCTGTAACAATCGCTTCACGAAGCATGTGATGATCAAACATGTTATCGCCTCCTTATAGCGAATCCTTATCTTTCCATATTTAAGTATACCACCTTTTTCCGCTTTGTAAACATTTTGGCACTGAAAAACTTAAAAAAGTTACATTTTGATTAAAGTGTCTAATTATATAAAACTTTCTGACAATAAACAAAGTGTAAAGTTGGACATTATGTTATAATATTCAGAAAACAAACAATAATTCAATAATAGGACAAAATGTCGATTGAAGTTGTTGATCAAACATTGTAATTGGGGGGCCTGATTTGGCGTTCGCGAGCTTTGATTTGGCGTTCGAGGAAGTTATCTGGCGTTCGCGGGGCCTAATTTGGCGTTCGGAGAGATTATTTGGCGCTCGCGAACCTTAATTTGGCGTTCGACGAAATTATTTGGCGCTCAAAGGCTCTATTCTGGCGCTCAGGAGTATTTATTGGCGCTCACACTTTCCCGTAGCACCAAGTACATAGAAGCTCTTTTTCGACAAAGTTAGTGTTAGTATAACGCTAGTCATCTTTGTGAATAAATGGTAAAATAAAAATAATTTAACGAACGTATGTTTGTGTTTATTGATGTTAAAATAAAATAAAGAAAAAATAAAAGGGTGATCGTGCGTGAAAATCTTTCATACAGCTGATTGGCATTTAGGTAAGCTTGTCCAAGGAGTTTACATGACGGAAGACCAAAGATACATTTTGAAACAATTTGTTAATGAAATTAAAGAAGAACAACCCGATGTGGTCATTATTGCGGGTGACCTCTATGACCGTGGAGTACCGCCTACAGATGCGGTTCATTTATTAAATGATTGTTTAGCAGAAATTGTACTAGACTTAAAGATTCCAGTGGTGGCTGTGGCAGGGAATCATGATAGTCCAGGCCGTCTTAATTTCGGTAGTCAAATAATGAGAGATAACGGGCTACATATAACTGGTGAGCTATCATCTAGTTATGATCCTGTCGTTATAAACGATTCACATGGGGAAGTACATTTTCATTTAGTCCCTTATTGTGATCCGAGTATCGTTAGAAATAAGTTTCATGATGAACATGTAAGGTCTCATCATGAAGCAACTGAAAAAATAGTTAATCATCTGAAGAAGCATATGGATCAGAATGCTCGTCATGTGTTTGTTGGACATTTATTTGTAACGCCTCGCGGTGAAGAGAAAGAAAACACGAGTGATTCAGAGCGGCCTTTATCCATTGGTGGAGCTGAACATGTTGATGCCAATTTGTTTAAGCCATTTCATTATACGGCGCTAGGCCACTTGCATCAGGCCCACCATGTAGGTGATGAAAAGATTCGTTATTCAGGCTCACCGTTAAAGTATTCTATTTCTGAAGAAAATCATAAAAAGGGCTATTTAATCGTTGAAATGGATGGCGAAGGGCAAGTAGAAGTAGAAAAACGGCTACTAAAGCCGCGCCTGGATTTAAGGACGATTGAAGGGTATTTAGAAGATCTATTAAAACAAGATGTGAACGAAGATTATGTATTTGTGAAACTATTGGATGAACATACAGTTTTATTTCCAATGGAACAAATTAGATCAGTCTATCCCAATGCAATGCATATCGAAAAGCGGGTGCAAATTCAACAACGTACGAAGGAAGACGAACCCAAAATTGAAAGACATAAACTTTCAGACAAAGAGTTGTTTAAAGCATTCTATGAAGATGTGAAAGGTGAGGCACCATCGGAAGAAGTTGAATCGATTATGGAAGAAGTTTTTGAAGATTTGTTACAAGAAGATCGTTCTTAAGCTATTTAGAAAGGGGTTCGTACTATGAAACCATTAAAATTAACGTTATCGGCGTTTGGCCCATATAAAGACAAAGAGATTATAGACTTTGAAGAACTGGAAAACAACCGACTTTTCGTTATTTCAGGTAAAACAGGTGCTGGGAAGACGACTATCTTTGATGGTATTAGTTTTGCGCTTTATGGTGCAGCTAGTGGCGAAGACCGTGAAAGTGACCAGATGTTACGTAGCGACTTTGCACATGATGATGTTCATACAAGTGCTGAACTATTGTTTGAGTTAAACGGAGAAGTATACCGTATTTTACGTCAGCTTGGACACGTTAAACAAGGTAATAAAACAGCTACAGGTGATCGTTATGAATTTGTCAAAATAAATGGTAACAAAGAAGAGCCATGTGTAGACCGACAAATTGTTTCAGAAATTAATAAACGAGTCGAAGAGTTAGTGGGCTTAACGAAAGAACAATTTAGACAAATTGTTATGCTTCCACAAGGAGAATTTCGTAAATTATTAACGTCTAAAACAGAAAATAAAGAAGAAATATTAAGAAGAATTTTTAAGACAGAGGATTATCAGAAGCTTAATGAACATCTCCGTCGTAAAAAAGAACAAGCGCAAAAGGATAGTGAAGAAGAGCTTAATATGCGTAATCACTATATAAAAGAAATTAGCGCTAAGTTACCGAACCGTGAAGAGTCTTTATTATTTCAAGTTGTTAACCAAGCGTTTTATAACGTGAACCAAGTGATCGCTGGTATGGATGAAGAAAAAGTATTTTATCAAAAGCGTGTTGAACAACTAAGTAGTGAAAAGGAGCAACTTAGTAAACAACAAGAGAAAGTAACTGCTCAGTATCATGAAGCTAAGTCAATTCATGAGAAAGATCAAGAATTACAAACAAAGAGAAGTCAGTTAGTTGAATTAGAACGACAAGGGAAAGTAATCAAGGAAAAGGAAGAATCACTTAAATTAGCAGAGAAAGCTAGCCAAATTGAACCGTATGAAAAACAGCTAGAAGAAATTAGAGGTGAAGTCGAGCAAAAACAGCACTATGAAAAGCAACTACAAGAGCAACTATTAAAGGCAAAAGAAGCTTTAGCTAAAGCAGAGACTACTTACAATGAAGAAAAAAATAAAGAATCAGATCGTGAAAAAGCCAAGACTCATTTACAACAATTAGAAGATTTATACCCAAAGGTTCAATCATTAAAGCAACGAGAAGATAAGGTGAAGTATTTAGCTGATCAATTATCACAAAGTGAGAAAGCTTTAAAGCAATCAAAAGAGAACCTGCAGCAGTTGCAAATTAAAAGAGATGAAAACCAGAAACGCATCAATGAATTTGAAGAGGCTTTACAGTCACTTCATATGAAACAACAACAGTTGCAAGAAGAAAGAGAAAAGTATCGTTTATTTAAAAACTATATAGACCTTTTGAATGCTAAAGAAAGCTTAAATCAAAAGCTTCAACATTATGGTGATGAGTTTAAAGCTAAGAAAAAAGATCAAGAGCAACTTGAGCAACAATGGATTGAAAGTCAAGCAGCTGTACTAGCACATCAACTACATGATGGAGAGTCTTGTCCTGTTTGTGGTAGTTTAGAACATCCAAATAAGCAAATGAATACTAGTGAGGCACCAAGTAAACATCAATTAGAAGCTTTAAGAAAACAAGTGGATGAAGCCCAAGCAAATTACAGTCGAGTGGAAGGGCAATTAGAAGCTAAAGAGCATGAGATTGAACGGGCAGAAGAGCAAATTCGAAGTTCAGGCGAATCAATCGATCAGCCTGAGAAAACGTTAACGAAAGTTCAAGATTTAGGTAGTGAATTAGCAAAAGAAGTTAAACGATTAACTGATCAACAACAGCAACTTGAACAAATTAAAGAAGAAACAAATTCATTAGAAGAGCAAATTAAACAAGTTCAGGAGCAAAAAGAACAATATGAACGCCATTATTACAATTTAAATGCTGATCACCAATCAGAAGAACGTGCTTATTATGAGCATTTAGAAGTCATTCCAGAAAGGCTTCGTTCCATTAAACAAATTGAGGCTGAAATCGAATCGACTAAATCTGAGTTAAATCAATTAGAACAACAATGGGCACAAGCTCAAAAAGTTTTAGAAGAAGCTAAAAACAATTTAACAACAATAGAAACAACTTTTGAGAGCACACAAACTCATTTAGAAGAGCTAAAAGGCAAACGATTACGCTACGAAGAGATGTTTAAAGAACAATTAGCACAAGCTTCATTTGAACATGTTAATGATTATCAACAATCTAAAAAAGCTGAAAGTGAACGTCAAACGTTAAAGCGTGAAATTGATGACTATAAACAATCAATTAAAATGTTATCAGAACGGATTAAAGAGTTAGAAAAGCAGTTGGAAGGGAAGGATAAACCTGACCTTGAAGCGTTAGAAGAGCAACTTAAAAGTGTCAAACAGCAATATGAAGAAGTGTTTAACCTGTACAATATGAATGTAAGATATTTAGAAGACCTTATTAATTTAAGGGAGAAGATTGAACAAACTCATGAAGCCGCAGCTGAAAAAGAAAAGAAACTGAACCAATTGGCTGATCTTTATAACTTAGTACGCGGTCAAAATGAACAGAAGCTCTCATTTGAACGTTACTTGCAAATTGAGTATTTGGAGCAAATTATAGAAGCGGCAAATGAACGATTACGCAGACTATCTAACGGGCAGTATTATTTAGTTAGAAGTAGCAGGCAAGAAGCGAGAGGGCGTCAAAGTGGATTAGGGCTTGATGTTTACGATGCTTATACGGGACAAGCTCGTGACGTTAAATCGCTATCTGGTGGAGAGAAGTTTAATGCGTCACTTTGTCTAGCGCTTGGTATGTCCGATGTGATTCAAAGCTTTCAAGGTGGTGTATCAATCGAGACGATGTTCATTGACGAAGGATTTGGTTCATTAGACGATGAGTCGTTAAATAAAGCTATTGATACGTTAGTTGACCTACAAAAGTCGGGTAGGATGATAGGGGTAATTTCACACGTCCAAGAATTAAAGACTGCTATACCAGCCATTTTAGAGGTGAGAAAGACTAAGGATGGTTATAGTGAATCAGAGTTTGTTGTGAACTAGGACTGTTGTATGAATTCGAATGAATGTTCGCTTATTTAGTTTAAATCAACTGATTCATTGTATATAATGAAGGTGAGCAGTATTCCGTTTAAGCAAGGTAAGTAGGCCAAGCCTCCATGTCGTCTTTCATAGGCGAGAGAGGAGGTGATGCCTATGAGCGATCGAATATGGACGCTAATGTTAATAGTCATAACTATAACATTCGTCACCCTCGAAGCTCATTTTATTGTCATACCATTTATGTTTTTCATAAATGGCGGCAAAAAGAAACTACCTTGCTTATGCCGGAAGCAAGGTAGTCAGGAAACTTCATCAAGATAGTGCAGCCTACGCCTTGTACGGGCGGATACTGCTTATGAGGTAGGGTGTTAGTTGCACCCTATCTCTTTTTATTTTATGTTTTTAACAAAAAATGTATACATAATCTTATACTTTAAATATAATGGTGTTTTTCACTAATGTCAATTGAAGTACCTAATTTAATATGTTTGAGAAATATTAATCAAACGTTTGATTAATTAGGTTGCTTTTTGTTATGATGCTTGTGCGTTTCGATATACTTTGTTTGAAGATCTTTTATAATTGCTTCTTTAATCATAGGTTCTAACACCTAATCGCCTCCGTTTTTTTGTTCTAACTTAATTTTAAGGTAGAACGAGAGAACGCTAAACAGTACGGAGGTCGAATTGTAATAGTGCTTCAGGCTGAAATAATAATCATCCTTTTGCCTAAGTTGTGTAATAGTCTTCCAAAGCTGAACGCAACTTTCTCTTTGCGGCTTGTCCCCATCCTTTAACTGCATCAACTGTTGTTTGTTCCTGCTCAGCAATTTCTTTCAAGGAGTACCCTTTTAGAATTCTTTTTTCTACAAACAGCCATTGCTTATCGCTTAAGTTTTGACGAACTGTCGTCCAGAAGTGTGGATCGAAATGTTCGATTTGTTTGTTAAACGCTATTTGGTGGTCTATATATTCGTCAACCGTTTCTCGATCTTGTACTCGTTTATGTTTACGAATCTTATCAATTAAGCGACTTCGAATATAAATCGTTGCCATTTTAGGAAATGTCGGATCATGGCCATATTTTCTGTAGGCTTCCCATAAAGCAGTAACGCCTTCTTGATAAAACTCACCTTCATAATCTTTAATGAAAAGTTTGTGGATTTGGTAATGAATCATATTGTTATATTGTTTTAAAAGGTCTTCGAATTGCTTGTCTGTTAAATGGTTGTCCATAGTTTAAAACCTCAGTTGCAGGACAATTCAGACTCCCCATATACTTTTTTAAAAATGTTAAGTTGTTTTGTCACTTGGGCAAATAAAGTAAACTGACAAGGAATCTCAAATTTTCTTTCAAAAATTTGATCGAATTTGTAAAAAACGATCTGTTTTTATCGTTTTCGGAGTTTTTTGATCTAAAGTATCTTAGGTTGTAGAATTGGTCGAAATAACTCTCATATGTAAAATCGATCACACAAGTTAAAAAGTGTTAAAAAAACAGCCAACTGAAATGTCAGTTGGCTGTTTCCTTAAGCAAACGGGTATTCATAATTCAGTTCTTCATAAAATTGTACGTAATCAAGATAAATCATTAATAGAAGGTACCAATTACCGCTTTCAGGATCTTCAACTACAATATGGTCTTTACCTGCCTCACGTACGATCCCTTCAAAAATCATGGCGTTCCACTCATCATTGTTTTCAAACGTCATATAAAATGTCGCTTGCTTTCCTTCATTCAGGCGCAAAATGTTTTCAATGAAAGAACGTTCACGTGGAATTCCAGGTTGTGGCTGCTGTGGCCCATTCGGCCCGTTCCCATTATTGTTTTGCATCCATGGCGGCATTCCTTGACCAGGCCCCATACCACCCGGTTGTTGCATACCGCCTGGCTGTTGCATACCAGGTCCCATACCACCAGGTTGCTGCATGCCGGGTCCCTGTTGCATACCAGGTCCCATGCCTCCTGGTTGTTGCATACCACCTGGTTGTTGCATACCAGGTCCCATACCGCCCGGTTGCTGCATTCCCGGCCCTTGTTGCATTCCACCCGGTTGTTGCATTCCACCACCATATGGAGGCATACCGCCGCTTTGTCCTTGTTGACCACCCCATGGTTTATTACCAGTTGGTTTGTAGTCAGGCCCTTTCTTGTCGAAACCTATACCAGGTGCTTTTGGTGATTGGCCATACTTAGGTGGCATTTTATCACCGTATTTTGGCTGTTGGCTTTTCTTATCCCCTGGATGCTTCTTGTCTGGGTACCATCCTTGTTTAGAGTCCTTAGGATGATAAGGCTTCTTTGCGGGTTGCTTATGAGCAGCCCCTTTTGGTTGTTGTGGTGACTTGGATCTGTTCGACTCATTTCGCTGTTTGTCTTGATTGTTATTAGACTGATCCAAAAAATCAACCTCCCTCAATTATTTAAAAAATTAATTAATAACTCTTAACTTAATGAATTTCAGGACATTCGCCTGGGAATGGCTCGTAAAAACAATGTGCACCAAATTCTCCAGCGAATGGCTGACCAAACCATTCAGGCGGGCAATCACCTGGAGGTCTGAAGAACCATAGTGAAAATCGTCCAGGGTGAATTCTGTCCCCTTGAACTGCTCTTCTTGCAAGGCGGATTTCCTTTTCACGTGCACGTTGATAAAAATAAGACTCTTGAACAGCTTCAAATCCACCAGGGGATTGATAAATCATATCCGGCAAGGATCGAATTTCTTCAAAATCTAAACAGTCTGTTATTACTCGATTAACACCAACGTTTCCTACTAGAAGCATACCTTGTTCTCCGTCTTCTTCGGCCTCGGCACGCATGAGGCGGGCGAGCTCTCTAAGCTGCGCGTCTGTATAAGATATAAGTGCCAATTAACCACCACCTCTTTTACTCAATATCCATCACTATTTCATGTATATGTCGCAGATGGAAAATGATGAATACCTAGTTGAAGAAAATTGACAGGACAAGTAATAAAGTCGCATTTTTTGTAGGACAAGCTATGTGGCAAAGGTGTAAAAAAAAGCCTTAAGTCAACGAGTGACTTAAGGCTTCAAATATACTTATTATACATGCATGACTTTTTCTAATTCTTCACGTTCTTTGCGGTGTCCAATATAGAAGGAGCCGAACTCTGCAAAGCGAGCGCTCACTTCATCGAAACGCATTTCATAAATTAATTTCTTAAATTGTAATGTGTCATGGGCAAATAATGTTACGCCCCATTCCCAGTCGTCTAAACCTTGGCTTCCTGTAATGATTTGGCGAACATGTCCAGCATACTTACGCCCTGTCATACCATGTGTATACATTAGCTTTCCGCGGTCTTCTTTAGACATCATGTACCAATTGTCATCACCATCACGACGCTTGTCCATTGGGTAGAAGCATACGTGATTCCATTTAGGTAAAATAGGCTTTAAGCGAGCTTGGATCTCTGGGTCTGTATCAGGGTCTTTTCCTTGAGCCATATAAGTTGATAGTTCAACAACAGACACATAAGAATAAGGTTGTGTAAAGAACTCTGCCATTTTCGTTTTATTCAGAGCTGTTTCTAACTCTGTTAATTCTTCCATCGTTGGACGAACGTTCAAAAATAATAGGTCTGCTTTATGGCCAACAACTGTATAAAATCCAAAGCTACCTTGTTTGTCAGACTCAACATCTTGCCACGATGCCATTAAGTGGTTTAGTTCACTAATAGCTTGTTCGCGCTCTTCAGTGCTTGCTTTCTTCCAAGCTGTCCAATCGACTTGTCTAAAATCATGTAGCATATACCAACCATCTAAAGTTTCTACTGCTTCTGGCATTTATGTCACTCTCCTTAAGTCTCTTGTATTACTTCCACCAATAATATATCACAAGCTGCATTAGAGGTTAAAAGATATGGTTATGAACGTTTTGTTAACGGAAGGTCTTTATTACGCTTTTGCATTAACTCTAGTCTTGATTCATACCAGTTGAACTCTTGCTCGTTTAATGGTTGGTGAATGACATCAATTTGCTCAGAATGGAGTCGGCTTAATATTTGCTCTTTTATTTGAGAGACAGTTATTTTTTTATTTAGTAATTGTTCTAGAGAAGCCATAACTTCTGGATTAACGTTCGGGTAGTTAAATTTCGTTTGTTCACCTTTGATCGACTTATTGTAAAACTGCTTAAGTAGTTCTGCTCGTTGGCTCCCATCACCTTCAACGCATAAATAAATTTGGACAGCTGACCCATTTTTGACACGCCTTTGTGAAATACCGGCAAATTTTTGGCCATTTATACTTAAATCGTATGAGCCAGGGCAATATGATTGCTCGATTTCATAAGCTTCAATCATTGGTTGTTCATCTTGAAATAACCATTTTATAAATCCAACCATTGCTTCATATCCATCATGTATGTCGCTTTGTTTCGTATCTGGGAATATTAAGGAAATATTTAATACCCCTTCATCTAAAGCGACAGCAAGACCTCCAGAATTACGAATGATCACATTATAACCTTGTTCACTTAAATAATGAACGCCATCTTGTATGTGTGGTAAACGACTGTCAGGAATACCTAAAACGATTGTTGGTTCATGAACCCAATAGCGCATAACCGTTTCTTTTGACTGACTGACAGATAAGCAAAGCGCATCATCAGTTGCGAAGGACTGTGAAATGGTTGATAGGCTAGGATCACTATGATCTATAAACCTTATTTGATTAATGTCTAACAATTTATGATTCATCTCAGATCGTTCCTCTTCATATAAGCTGTCTTATATTATAACAAATCGTTGCAAGAATAGAAAAAGCACAGTAAAGAAACAGTTACAAATTGCTCGGTATAAGTGCTAAAATAGAAACAATATTAAGAAAAATTGAAGGTGATTGTATGAAAAAAATATTATTAACCGGATTTGAACCGTTTTTAAATTTTAAACTCAATCCAACGATGGAAGTCGTTAAGCATTTAGATGGAAGTACGATTAATGGCTATGAAGTTGTGACTAGAGTATTGCCAGTTGATTTTTCAACGAGTGGGAAAGAATTGCTTAATGCAATTGAAGAAACTAAACCAGATGCGATTGTATCACTTGGCTTAGCTGGGGGAAGGTCCAAGTTAACACCTGAAAGAATTGCAATTAATTGTAATGATGGCGGAGAACCGGATAATCATGGACGTGTCCCAAGTGGTGAACCAATTGTTGGAGGAGGGTCTGACGGGCTTTTTAGTACGTTACCGATCCGTGAAATGGTAAATGAGTTAAAGGAAAAAGGGTATCCAGCTGAAATCTCTAATTCTGCTGGGACGTATTTGTGTAACCATGTCATGTACCAAGCTTTAAATTATGTTAAACAACAAGGTCAACAAATTCCAACTGGGTTTATTCACATACCGGCCTCTCACGAATTGGCAATAGAACATGGGAAAGTCCCTAGTTGGTCACAAACAGATTTAAATGAAGCTGTTTCAGTTTGCTTAGCTTGTATAAAGGATGGGCGTTAATGGATTACTCATTGCACCCATTAGGTAATCAAGCTTTAGTTATTTCGTTTGGTGATGAAATTTCACAAGCTTTGCATGAGCAAGTAGTGGCAACTTATAAAAGTTTGCAACAAGCTCGCATTGCGTATGTGACAGACTTAGTTCCTACATATCGCTCTGTAGCTGTTTATTATAATTGGCGTGTCGTTTCATATTGTGAGGTCGAACAACGTGTTCAAGCATTAATGAAAACTGTTCAGTTAGAAGAAAGTTTAAATGAACAAAAGGTTATTAATCTACCTGTCTGTTATGAGGGTGAGTTTGCACCAGATCTACAAGCATTAGCTGAGTTTCACAACATGTCTCAACAGGAAGTCATTAAACGACATAGTGAACCCAATTATTTAGTTTATATGATTGGTTTTTTACCTGGTTTTCCATATTTAGGTGGGTTGGATGATGAGCTTGAAACACAGCGCTTGCAAACGCCACGAGCAGAAGTTTCTAAAGGAAGCGTAGGCATTGCAGGTAAGCAAACAGGGGTTTACCCAGTGTCATCACCAGGAGGTTGGCACATTATTGGCAATACACCGATTGAACTGTTTGATGTTAAACGAGAACAACCTGTTTTGTTTGAAGTAGGAGACCAACTGAAATTTTACCCAGTAACACGTTCAGAGTACGACTGGATTTATGAAAAGGGATGTATTGAAGACTTTATTCAATAAAGGTGGGACTAAGTTTGAAGATTGATATTAATGCAGATTTAGGAGAGAGTTTTGGTCAGTACACATTGGGTGATGATGAGAAGTTGATGAGTGTTATTACATCAGCTAATGTTGCATGTGGTTATCATGCTGGTGATTACCGAACGATTCCACAGTCAATTAAACTGGCAAAAGCAGCTAACGTTGCTATCGGGGCTCATCCTGGCTATCCAGACTTACTCGGATTTGGTCGACGGAACATGGACATCCCGGCTGAAGAAGTTTATCAGCTAGTCGTTTACCAAGTTGGAGCAGTGAGAGCTTTTTGTATGGTTGAAGGTGTCCCGTTACACCACGTTAAACCACATGGTGCTTTGTATAACGAAGCGGCTAAAAATCGAAACCTAGCATTAGCGATCGCACAAGCAGTAAAAGATGTTGATCCACGATTAGTGTTGTATGGTTTGGCTAATAGTCAACTAATTGAAGCGGCTAAGCAGCTAGATTTAGCATACGCACCTGAAGTATTTGCGGATCGTACGTATACAGAAGAAGGTCTTTTAACCTCCCGTCAATATGATGGTGCAGTAATTACTAGTCTAGAATCAATTAAAAAACAAGTAAGTGAATTGGTTTTTGAAGGAGTAGTGACGACTGCTACAAATAAGAAAATTCCAATGCAAGCAGATACTCTCTGTTTTCATGGGGACGGACAGTCTGCCTATCATCATGCTAAAGTCATACGTGATATGTTAGAAGCTGACCGTGTCAATGTCCAAGCAATTAATTATTAATCAAACGTTTGATTAATATGTTAGGTGATGTGAAATGGAGCAATTAATTCAAGTCAAAAAGCCAGGTTTGTTTCTATCCATTCAAGATCTAGGAAGACCTGGCTACCAGCATTTAGGTGTGCCAGTGTCAGGTGCAATGGATCGGTATGCCTTAATTATGGGAAATCGCTTATTAAATAATGAAGATGGTTTTGCCGCACTTGAGATTACGTTTGGTGGCACTGAATTGACTTTTAAATACGATGCTGTCATTTGTATCACTGGTGGAGACTTAGCAGCGCATATTGATTATGAACCTGTTCCTTTATGGGAAACGATCAAAGTTCAACAAGGGAAGCGGTTAACCTTTGAAAGACCGGTCCGCGGTATGAGGGCTTATCTTTGTGTTGCTGGTGGTATACAGTCAGAGAAGTGGTTAGGGAGTCAATCCACTTTTGAGAAAGGAAAGATGGGGAGTAGGTTAGAAGAAGAAGACGTTATTAAAGTAGGTCAAGTTGACGGTGATCAGCCTTATTTAAGAGCTTTGCGACGGGATTTACGCCCTATACTAACGCAAACAGTGACGTTGAGAGTGGTTGCGAGTCAGATCGAATCTCAGTTCACGACTGCTTCTGTATCAAAATTCTACCAATCTAGCTACGTGTTTAAAAAAGGTGACCGTATGGGGTGTATGTTAGAAGGTGCTTCTTTAGTCCATACTAGTACGGCTGATATCGTGTCGGATGTTGTTACTTATGGAACCATTCAAGTTCCAGCAAATGGACAGCCTATGATTTTGTTAGCTGATCGTCAAACTACTGGCGGTTATACTACTATAGGAACCGTGATCTCTGCTGATCATTGGAAGTTGGCACAAATGGCACCAGGTGCAACCGTTCAATTCGAAAAAGTGTCAATTAAAGAAGCGGAATGGTTGCAACAATTATGGCAACAATTTTAATGTTGTTTAGATTTAAATAGACAAGCTGTTTTATTTAAGTTCGAAAAAAGCTATAATAATTTTAAGACATAGAGATTGATAGAAAGGTCGGGAAAAATGGCATATCGTGATGAGAAATTACATGAAGAAAAGGTGTTTAAAGACCCTGTTCACCGCTATATTCATGTCCGGGATCGTGTGATTTGGGACTTGATTGGTACACCTGAGTTTCAGCGTCTAAGACGAATTAAACAATTAGGCACGACGTATTTGACTTTCCACGGTGCAGAGCATAGTCGTTTTAACCATTCCTTAGGTGTATATGAGATTGTGCGCAGAATTATTGAGAACTTCCGTGACCAACCGTTTTGGGATGATGATGAACGTATACTATGTTTGTGCGCTGCATTACTTCATGATTTAGGGCATGGGCCGTTTTCTCATTCGTTTGAGAAAGTGTTTGATTTAGATCATGAAGACTTCACGAGAGCGATTATTTTAGGTGATACGAAAGTTAATGAAATTTTACGCCGTGTAGATGAAAACTTTCCCCAAGATGTTGCCGATGTTATACATAAGACATATTCTAATAAATTAGTTGTCAGTCTCATCTCCAGTCAAATTGATGCTGATCGAATGGATTATTTACAACGTGATGCATACTTCACTGGAGTGAGTTATGGTCACTTTGATATGGAGCGTATTTTACGCGTCATGCGCCCTATGGAAGATCAAATGGTTATTAAAGAAAGTGGTATGCATGCTGTAGAAGACTATATTATGAGCCGATATCAAATGTATTGGCAAGTTTATTTTCATCCGGTAACAAGAAGTGCGGAAGTTATATTATCTAAAATTTTACACCGAGCGAAAGAATTATATATGGCCAATGAATATGAGTTCAAGCTGAAACCGACGCACTTTGAGAGCTTCTTCTTAAAAGAAGTGAGCTTAGAGGACTATTTAAAGTTAGATGAGAATGTGGTATTTTATTATTTCCACATATGGAAAGAAGAAGAGGATGCAATCTTATCTGATTTATGTCGTCGATTTGTTGATCGTGACTTATTCAAATATATTGAATTCGACCCTGGAAATCAGTACCGAGAACTTATGGACTTGAAAGAATGCTTTAATGAAGCAGGGGTTGATCCTATTTATTATTTAGAAGTAGATTCTTCATCTGATTTGCCGTATGATTTCTATCGACCTGGTGAGGAGGAAGAACGTCTTCCGATTCATCTACAATTGCCAACAGGTGAGTTAAAAGAGCTATCACGTCAATCTGATATTGTTGAATCGATATCAGGTAAGAAACGAACAGATCATAAATTATATTTTGCTAAAGATTTAATAGAGCAACTTCCAGAAGAAAGCGACATCAAGAAGCGGATATATGAAATTTTGAAAGGGTAAGGAGTTGTGTTCATGTTAGAGGATCACGCGAGGCTAATGGCGTTTTTTGAACAAGCACAAGAAGTAGTAGGTCGTAAAAGACTGCAAAAAATGGTGTATATCTTAAAAAAGTGTGGCTTTGATTTTTCTGAGCGTTATTCATTTCATTTTTATGGTCCTTATTCTGAAGAACTATCAACACGAATTGAAGAACTTTGTAATTTAGGATTCCTAGATGAAGCGAAAGAGAAAGAAAAAGGCTATTATCAATATCGTTATCATTTAACAGACCGTGGTGCAGGCTTCCTAAGTGAATCTGGTGTCACGACACCCAATATGGACGCTGTTATTCAAAAAATGGACGAACAGAGTTCGAAATTTTTAGAGTTAGTATCGACAATGTTGTATTTTGATAACTTCTCTAAAGAAGAAATAGAAGATAAGGTGCGTACAGTTAAAAGCCAACAAAATTATACTGAAGCGGATTTTGAAGAAGCATGGCGCTTTATCAATGATATGAAACACTAATATTAAGAAGGGGTGTGTAACCTCTTCTTTTTTGTATGGAGGTTTTTTTAATATGGTGAGTGTATTTTGGTATTTAACTTACTTATTAGTTCCCCCTATATTGTTAGGTGTTGCCGCCTTCATAATAGTGGATATTATTAGAAGGCCAAAACATATGTATTCGTGGTTTATTTTAGCTGGGTTGGTGGCTGTAATTTTTCTAATATTATCAACATGGTTTTAAACTTGGCTTTAGTCTAATTCCCCTTCCGTTTTCATAAAATATAAGAAACAGTTGATGGTGGAGGGGATTTAGTTGAAGAAACTGTTAGGTCGACCAACGTCTTTATTAATTATTATTACAGTGCTTGTCTTTGCTATGTTTTTACAGGTTGGATCGATGAGTACCCTTCCAGGACAACAAGTAGATTCCGTGAACCGAGCATTACCATTTATGGTTTTGTTAATCGGTTTATTTTTTTACTTAGTCTATATATGGTATGAATTGTTACGTCCGTATGTATTAGGTCATTGGTTAATTATTTCGGCGATTTTTGTATCAGTTCATTGGGGTATTGCGATTAGTTACCAACAGAAATCTATTGAACAATATCGTCAGCAAATAGTAGATTTGTTTGAAAGCCAGTTTGGTTATATTGATTGGGATTATATAGATTCAGTGACGACGTTATTCCTGTCTAGTCATATGAATCACCAATTGTATAATGTTAATACCTTTCTTATGTATATGAGTCTTTCTTTTTTTACCTCTATAGTTTTAGTGTATAAATTAGGTGAGTAAGAAGGTGTGGACAAGCAAGATATTTGCGCTTATAATATGAAACATTTACGATGAAGTTAATAGACTTAATATAGGAGTGACATAGTTATGGATCGTCAATTAAAAATCGTAGGTGTTTGCGGTAGTTTACGTAAAGACTCAGTTAATAAAAAGTTGTTAGACTTAGTAAAAACAATGCTGCCTGAGAACGTTGAATATGAGTATGCGGATTATTCAGATGTTCCAGTGTTTAATGAGGATATTGAAAAACCAGTTCCTGAAAGTGTACAAAGGTTAAAAGACCAAATTGAAGGTGCTGATATTGTTCTGTTTGCGACACCTCAATATAATGGTTCGTTCTCAGGACCGTTAAAAAATGCAATCGACTGGATGACTAGACCAGCTGGAGATAATTCAATCGGTGGAAAAGTTGCTGGTGTGGTTGGTGGTACACCAGGACAGAGTGGAACGATTCAAGCACAGCTTCATTTGCGTGAAGTATTAAGCCACTTAGGTGTTCAAGTGCCTGCACAACCACGCGTTATGATTAGTGGTATTTATGATATGTTAGATGACAATGGTAACCTTCATTTACCAGAAGTCGAAGTTGAAAACTACAAAAAGATGGTTGATGCACTACTTGTTCAAGTTGAAGCGAAATTAGTTCATGCATAAGCTTAGCAAAGTCGAATGGTTTACGAACCATTCGACTTTTTTGTGGATAAAAAGTCAATTGGTTAACTTAGTTGTGAATTTAAGTAGAAAAAGTGAATAACTTTGTGAATAAATTAGCTTATCCACAAAGCTTAATGGGTGAAAAATATTCGGTTAAAAAGTTATGCACAAGTGGAACCAATATAGGCATGTGTACATATGATGCTCTACAAAGGAGGGGGCATTATATGATGGAGTTAACCATTTCACATGGTTTATATGCTTTAGTGACACTTGTTGTCATATTAACTATGGTGTTCCGTAAAGGTGTTGTTTTACCGACATTAATTGGAACATTTTTAGTTGCGTGGGTTTATAGTGGTAGCTTAGTAACAGGCTTTACGTCAGTGTTTAACGCCAACTTAACAGCAGCTAAAGAGTTGTTTAGCATTTTCTTAATTATTACGTTTATGGTCGCACTCTTACACTCTTTAAAAGATTTAGGTGCAGACCAACAAATGATCGCACCAGTGCAAAAGTTTATGACGAATGGCCATGTTGCTTTTTTAATATTAATAGGTATAACATTTGTAATCTCACTTTTCTTTTGGCCAACACCAGCTGTACCACTAATTTGTGCATTGCTAGTGCCTGCTGCTGTAAGAGCAGGATTGCCAATTATGGCTGCAGCGATGGTAGTCGCCTTAGCAGGGCAAGGAATGGCGTTGTCCTCAGACTATATTATGCAAATTGCGCCAACATTGAGCGCTTCATCAGCTGGATTAGATGCTAGTGTAATTGCAGATAAAGCGTTAATTTTATCTCTCGTTTCAGGTACATTAGCTCTCAGCATCACTTATTTAATGTTTAAAAAGAAAATTAGAAAACCGACTGACCCGTTAAACAAAGAAGAGTTGAAAAAGTTGCCGGGTCAACAAGAAACATCAGAAAAGAACGAATCTCTTGCCAATCATAAATGGAGAAAAGTGTTTGCTATTTTAGTTCCTCTTGCCATGCTATGTATTATGATCTTTATGATTTATACCAAGATAACCGGGGGGCGTACAGGTGGCTTTGAAGGTGGTGATGGTGCAGCATTAATTGGTGGAGTTGCTGTATTACTACTTGCTTTAGCTTCATTAGCCTTTGGAAAAGTAAAGGCTTTAGATCGTATAAGTGAACATATTACAAATGGTTTCGTGTTTGCTTTTAAAGCTATGGGTCCAGTTATTCCAATTGCAGGGTTCTTCTTTTTAGGAAGTGGGGAATTCTCAGGGAGTATTATGTCATTAGGTGATGTGCAACCGCCTGCATTTTTATTCGAGTTAGTAGAGGCAGGACAATCAGCAATTCCTGAAAGTGCCTTTCTAACTGCATTTGGTATATTGCTTGTTGGCATTATTACTGGATTAGATGGGTCTGGTTTTTCTGGATTACCGTTGACTGGTGCGTTATCAGGAGCTTTGGCGACTGGTGGAGTTGATGCAACAACGTTAGCTGCTATTGGTCAGTTAGGTTCGATTTGGACTGGTGGAGGAGCACTTGTTGCTTGGTCATCGCTTGTTGCTGTAGCAGGATTTTGTGGCGTATCTGTCATGGAATTAGCCCGGAAAAACTTTATCCCTGTTATGGCAGGGTTGATTTTAGCTACTTTCGTTGCCTTGTGGATATGGTAATAAAAAAGGTTGGCTTTTATAAAGCCAACCTTTTGTTTATTTTTGCTCTAAACGGCGAATACGCTCATCTAAGTCAGGGTGAGATGAGAATAGACGTGCAACGCCGCCTTTATTATTAATTTTCATTGTTTGGATTGCACTGTCGTTGCTGTTGTCATTAACGCTAGCAACAGTGTTCTGTAATGAACGTAGTGCATGGGCCATTTTATCTTTACCAGCTAAGTCAGCACCACCTCGGTCTGCATGGAATTCACGGTAACGCGAGAATGCCATAACGACAAGGCTTCCTAAGATTGAGAATAAGATTTGGAATATGATGATCGCAGCAAAGTGCACAATCATACGCATTTCAGCACGTACGAAGTTTGCTACAATAGCTGCTACGATACGTGATAAGAAGACTACGAATGTGTTAATAACACCTTGCAATAAAGTCATCGTAACCATATCGCCATTTGAAACGTGTGCCACTTCGTGAGCTAACACACCTTCAACTGCATCGTCATCCATTGATTCTAATAGACCAGTTGAAACAGCAACTAATGAGCGTTTCTTACTTGGTCCTGTTGCAAAAGCATTGACCTCTTTTGAACGATAAATACCAACTTCAGGCATGTGCATTAAACCAGCAGCACGTGACAGACGGTGAACGCGCTCAACTAATTGGCGCTCTGCCGTTGATAAGTTATCATCAGGGTCTAATACGTGAACCTTCATCATTTTCTTAGCCATCCAACGTGACATACCTAAGGAAATAAAGGCACCAGCAAAACCAACTATGATACTAAAAAGAGCTAATGCTCCATAACTTCCAATATTGCCTGTACCATCATATAACGGCCCAATGTTTGTGTATGATGTGATGACAGACCAAACAATGACAATTGTTGTTAAAACGAGAATGTTTGTTAATAAGAAAAACAATATTCTTTTACCCACTAAATTCCCCTACCTTTCATGTTTGTCCTTGTATATTATATCACGAAAACGACATGAGGAAAATGAGTTGCAATTTAGAGTAAGAAAAGTTTCACATATTAAACAATTTAAATAATAAGTACATACATATGTTGTCTCAAGTCACCGTCCAAGCATAGGCCAACATATGATATGACATAGAACTATGTTCAAATATAGGAGGATTCAAATGAACCCATATTACTTTTATACAAATGATTTTGTTAGGGATCATTCGTGTACGTATGTATATGATCCGACGGCTAATCAAACGTTCACTGGACGTGACAACAACGACTGGGTCGAAGGTCAAGCGACGTGGACAGAAGGTGGGGAAGTAACGAAGTGTAACATTCCATGGTCTGACTTAGAGTACATGACAACGGCTGTTAGTAATCAAGCACCTTATGAATGTGGTGAAATGTTAAAGGTGAAGTTTCCTGAAACTGGTCGCGAAATTTTAGTGAAAGTTGTTGATACTGTAGACGGTTATCCGCCTCACCGTTTAAATTTACATCGTCAGGCTTTCTTGGCGTTAGGAGCGGATTTAGATTTTGGTATAATTGATATCGAAATTAAGCGATCACCAGAGTTAGAGGAAGAAATGTTTGGACGCTATTTGTTAGAAGTTTTGCAAATTGCTTACCCAAGATATGAAGTAACGGATTATGAATTTGTAGGTGAAGAAGAGATATCTGGTGATCGTCGTCGGGAAACATATGAGTTTATCGTAGAATCAGATGATGAACGCGTTAAAGTGAGAGGTCAAGTAACTTATAACCCACAAACAGACCGTGTCATATCATTTGATTTAGAAGAAGTGGAAACTGATCATAATAACGGTTAGAAGGAAAGCGCTCTTATAATTTTAAGGGCGCTTTTTCTGTTGTTCTCGTTAGTAATCTCTTGAAGGAATTACAATTGTAAAAGTCGAAATTGAACAGTATAGGGGTGGTATAGTGAACCATGTATTAATTGTAGGTGGAACAGGGATGTTGCGTGATGCAACCTTGTGGGTAGCTAATCAGGCTCGTTTTGTTTCAGTCATTGGACGTACTGAAGAAAAGATGGAACAAGTGACAAGAGATCAATCTAACGTTAACGCTATTTTGGCTGATTATAAAAATGAAAAACAGCTAATGTCAAAATTGCAAGAAGCACAAAAACTTTACGGATCATTTGACTTAGTAGTCGCATGGGTTCACAATATTCCGGGAAAAGACCCGTTATCTGTTATAATGAAATCAGTAAACAATAATAATGAGTGGTCCTTATTTCATGTGACAGGTAGTAGTGCCGATCTTGAGGAAATTAGAGCTAGTCTAGAAGTACCTAGCTACTGTCGCTATAGCCAAGTTCAACTTGGATTTATGGTGGATGAGTCTTTAAATAGATCAAGATGGTTGACACATAATGAAATTTCAAAAGGTGTAATAGACGCTATTAACAAGCAAAAAGATCAATATATTATTGGACAATTAGAACCTTGGGACCAAAGACCGTAAAGAGAGTGAACTAAATGGATTTTGTAGATATTTTATGGTGGATTTTAGTTATAGTACTGTTCTTATCAAGTTACGCTGGTATTATATTTCCGATTATTCCAGCACCGCTTGTTATTTGGGGCGGTTTTTTAGTCTATCATTTTGCAATTAATGATGAATCATTAACAGTGTTTTTTTGGTGGTCGATGGTTGTATTAACTGTGATTGTCATAGTAGCTGATATTATTGCAAATAGTTATTTCGTTAAAAAGTACGGTGGATCAAAACGAGGAGAATGGGCAGCTGCTATTGGTGTCATTGTTGGCTCTTTTATTATACCACCATTTGGTATTTTAATTGTTCCAACTATTGCAGTATTTGTCGTGGAAATGTTGCAAAAGCGAACTTATGAAGAAGCATTTAAAGCATCTATTGGGTCGCTGTTAGGGTTTTTAGGTGGTGCATTTGCAAAGTTTGTTGTCTTAACCGTAATGATTGTTTGGTTCTTTGTATTAGTAATTATTTAAGTTCCTATTATATGACTAAGTGAGGTAGTAGCTAGTGAAAATATTTTTGTTAGCGGTGTTGTTATTTGTTGTCGGGTGTTCTAATGGGCAAGAAGCTGAAGTTGAAGAGAATGTTCTAGAAGATTTATTAGGTGATTGGCATGGTGCGATCGAGGTGCCTGATGTTCCGTTAAATATCCAAGTGTCATTTGAAGAAGATGAAGATGAAGAGGTCATTGGCTTCATCAGTATTCCTGCACAAGGTATTGATCGGTATCCACTTTCTGATTTAGAGGTTGAGGAGGAAGTGGTAAGCTTTGAGATGGATATTCCAGGACAGTTTATTGAGTTTGAAGGTGAGTTAACTGAGAATGAAACGTTTGAAGGAGATTTTAATCAACAAGGGCACACCTTTGATTTTAAGCTTGAACGTGGTTTGCTTGCAGAAGAAGATGATCAAGAGGAAATTAATTGGCTGACTGTTGATACGGAGTTCGGGCCGTTACAAGGCGAGTTATTAGAACCAGAAGGAGAAGAGGCTCAAACAGTTGCTTTAATCATTCCAGGTTCAGGCCCAACAGATCGAAATGGTAATTCACCTGGCATGGAAAATGATAGTTTGAAAATGGTAGCTGAAACTTTAGGTGAACAAAATGTAGCAAGTTTGAGATATAGTAAACGTGGTGCTGGTGAAAATAGTGAAGTGACGATTCCAGAAGAAGAGTTAGCCATTGAAGACTTAGTGGAAGATGCAGTTAAATGGTTACAAAAGTTAGACGAAAAAGAGCAGTACGACCAACTAATCATAGTAGGTCATAGTCAAGGAGCGTTAATTGGGAGCTTGGCAGCGTTACAAGTCGATGTTGATGGTTTAGTTTCACTTGCTGGTGCTGGTCGACCGATGAGTGAAGTTTTACTTGATCAACTGGAAGGTCAATTAACAGGTGATTTACTAGAAGAAGCGGAAATGATTATTGAAAGTTTGCAAGAAGGCGAATATGTTGAAGAAGTTAGTAGTGAATTGTATAGCTTGTTTAGACCGACCGTGCAGCCATTTATAGCAACTTGGTTTACTTATAATCCAACAGAAATAGCTTCATCCATAACTGTGCCAACACTAATTGCACAGGGGACACATGATACTCAAGTGTTTGTTGAAGATGCGGAAAATTTAGCTGAAGCGTATCCTAATAATGACCTGGTCATTGTTGATGGTATGAATCATGTGCTGAAAGATTCACCAAGTCCAAATGATATGTCGTCATATGCTGACCCGTCTATTCCGTTATCGGAGGATTTAGTTGAGGAAATTAACCAATTTATTGAACGTTTAAGTCCCTAAGGCACATAGCTTTAGGGACTTTTTTTAACTCTAGTAATAGACTTTATTTAAGTAACGGCTGAGAGTGTTGGCGATTGCTTGCATTCCATACATTTCAACTTTGCTTTCAGCATCTGAATTGTAGTTCGTATTTGTATTGACATCATAAGTATATATGTTGCCATCTAAGTCATAAATGAATTCAATGCCAGCAAAATCAATTCTATTATCGCTTAAAAATGTTTCGTACTGCTGAATAATAGGGTGTTTGAAATCGCTAATGATTTGAAACTTTTCTTGAGTATTTTCTGTCGTCATGCAAAACTGATCCTCAATAGAACATGCGTCTGCAGGGCATAGTTCGAACCCATCTGAAGTATCAACTTTAACCGCATAGTAGAACTTCCCGTCAATAAACTCACAACGTGTAATTGAAGCATCAGGTGATTCAATATACTGTTGAAGCAAAGTGATACCATCAATAGGCTCTTCAAATTCACCGCTATATACGTAACTTTCCAAAGCCTCTACAGTTTGAAAGAGTTGTACACCTAACCCTTTTCCCGCACGGTTATGTTTTGTGATAAAAGGTTTTTCCATTTTGTGTGCTGCTTCAACTAATTGTTGTTTTCCTACAGTGACGATCGTTTTAGGCGTTTGTATGCCAGTCTTTTGCAATGCTGTGTATTGTCTTGCTTTGTTAATTTCAAGGTCTAACGCATGACTGCCGTTAAGGACAGTGCGATCGTGTTGCTCTAACCACGCTAATACAGCTGTTACTAGTTCAGGTGCATAACGATGATCACGCGTGTGGGAAGAAGCACTCATTCTATTGTAAAAGATTCCTTCGGGAGGTTCTTCTGTTAAATCAATTGATCCTTCGTTAATAAACCAATCTTCGTATGGTACATCCAGTTGGTCCAAAGCTTTGAACAAAGGTTCTGTCCACTCTGAATTTTCATGGATTACATATATTTTCTGTGTCATTACCCCAACTCCTTTAATTCCTATCTGTTTACTAGTATATTGTAAATGCGTTGAAAAGGAAACGGATTAGGCTTTAAATATCTTAAATTAATATAAAAACTACAGAATTCAAGTTTTATTTTAATTCAATTTACTGCTTTCAAACCTACCGATTTGTGCTACAATGGTACAAAAGTCTGAAAATTCGGCATATGATTAAAAGAAAGAGATCTCCAGCATGTTAATTGGGGGAATAAAATTGAAGTTGTTCGCAAAAGTATTAGTCTTTATTGGAATAGTCTCTGTTCTAATTGGGTTGATCCCGGTATTTTTTATTTACCCAAATGAGGATTGGGATTCGTTTTTGGAATTTGTAAATTACATGATGCTTGAAGCTGATGAGCGGTTACTATGGCAGGTTGGTGCTGTCATTTGGGTGCTTGGTATATGGAGATTGAGAAAAGAGAGGAAAAAAGGGAGAATCTTTTATTGATGAAGACTCAACTTACATAATAATCACTCGCCTAAGGAGAAGGCGAGTGGTTGTTAAATTACAGGTATTTGAATTTCGGATAAGAATTCCTCAGGTTTATAAGTGATGTAATGGTCAATAATTGTTCGTTCAATCGCATCACCATTAATGGTAAGTTGATTTTCTTTTATAAATTCCATTATTTGAGCATAGTACTGTTTTGAATTAATTCGTTCATCATTACAATACATACAGACGTATTGTCCTGCAGGTAATGTGGTTGCAATATCATCGGTAACGTTTTCTTCTTCAACGAGTAGAAATACTGAATTGTACTTTTTTCGTTCTTCACTTTGTAATTGATTAATAGGTAGAGTAACACCGACAGAACCGATGAAAATTGAGGACTTCAGCTTTGCGATGTTCTCTAAGCGCCTTAAAGAAATTTCAAGTTCAGAATGTGAGTTAATAGGCTTTTGAATTTGAATAATTTTACGTTCGCTAATTGGTTTAATGAAAGGTTTGCCTATGTTTTGGTTACTTTTAGCCCATTCAAGTTCAGAGATTCTGTTTTGCACTCGCTCGTTTATATTTTGTAACTCGTGAATTTTATTTTCAGTTTCTTGCTGTTGTTTTTTTAGTATATCTAGAAAGAAATTTAGATCTCGTTTATCAAATTGTTCTTTAATATCTTTTAATGAAACACCGAGGTTTCTAAGATAATTGATCGTATTTAGATGTTCAAACTGATCGGTAGAGTAATAGCGGTAATTATTGTTCTGGTCAACTTCAATTGGTTTAAATAAATCAATTTCATCGTAGTACCTTAGTGTCTTAACTGAGATGTTGTGTAGTTTGGCTATTTCTCCAATTGTAAAGCGGTCTTTCATGTTAGCCACCTCTAAAATCTATTCTACTGCATTTTTAATTTCATTTACCATTTCACTTATTGACTGAAGTCCACCATCTGCAATGTACCAGTATTCAGGGTTTAAATAGAATATTTGATTGTTTTGATAAGCAGTTGTATTTTCAATTAGACTGTTTTCAATTGTTTCTTGTGCTGTAGCTTCTCCCTCAACAACCGCATCACGGTCTATTACGAATAAATAATCTGGATCTTGCTCAACGATAAATTCAAATGAAATGTTTTGCCCGTGTGTTGCAACATCAATGCTGTCATCAACTGGTGTGACGCCTAACATATCGTGAATTAATCCAAAACGGGAACCAGAACCATAAGCGCTAACACTACCACCAGTTGCAAGTGTAATAAGTCCTGTTTGATCACTTGAAGATGTCAGCTCTTGAACAGCATCAACTTCAGCTTGAACCTCATCAATTGCTTCGTTTACTTCATCTTGAACGTTAAATATGTCACCAATTATACCAACATTACGTGAAATTGACTCCATGTAAGCTTCAGAATCCGTTTCAACGTAAACAGTAGGAGCTATTTCCTCAAGGTCTTCATAAAGATCCGCTTGCCTTCCAGATATAATGATTAAATCAGGATCCATTCCATATATTGCTTCAAAATCAGGTTCTTTTAAGCCACCAGCATGCTCATACTCATCAGACTCGTAATGAGATAAGTAAGAAGGAAGGTTATCTTTTGGAACACCAGTTACTGATAGGTCTAATGTGTCTAATGTGTCCAACATTCCTAAGTCAAATACTACGACACTTTCGGGATTTTCAACCACGGTTGCTTCGCCGAGTTCGTGTTCTATCGTAATAGTATTCTCATCTTGTGCGCTGTTCTCATCAGTTCCACAAGCAGCTAACGTTATTAAAACTAAACTAACAATAATAATTAATTTTTTCATTTTGATCACCTCATATTTTAATTTTTAACCGAAATACACACAAACTTTGCAACGGTTCATCTGTCGGATTGGAATGTCCATGTCGTATATTTCACGAAGTGTAGATTCTTCGATTATGTCATCAACTGGTCCTTGTTTAATAATAGCTCCATCTTTCAATGCAACAATGTAATCTGAGTAAAAGGATGCGAAATTGATATCGTGAATGACAATGACAACCGTCTTACCTAATTCATCTACTAATCTTCTTAACACTTTCATAATTTGTACAGCGTGCTTCATATCTAAGTTGTTAAGAGGTTCGTCGAGTAGAATATACTCGGTGTCTTGAGCGATGACCATGGCTATGTGAGCACGCTGTTTTTGACCACCACTTAACTCATCAAGGTACTGATTCTCTAAATCTTCTAATTCCATAAAAGCAATAGCTTCATTAATATATTCTTCATCTTCTTTTGTTAAATGACCTTGTGAGTAAGGAAAACGACCAAATGATACAAGTTCACGCACTGTTAATTTAACGGTAATATGGTTCGCTTGTTTTAAGATTGCCATCTTTTTAGAGAGCTCACGACTTTTCCATTCACTCATCTTCTTGCGGTCGATATTGATTTCACCAAGATCATATTGAATGAGTCGGCTTACTGCAGAAAGCAAAGTACTCTTACCTGCACCATTTGGCCCGATGAATGATGTCACTTTTCCTTTTTGAATGTTGACTGACACATCATCAACAACGGTTTTGTCACCATATTTTTTAGAAAGCTCTTTAACTTCAATCATGCTCGACTCTCCTTTAATAGTAGATAAATAAAGTACACACCACCAACGAAATTAATAATGACACTGATTGTAGTAGAGAAAGTAAAGGCTCTCTCAACAATGAATTGTCCTCCGACTAAAGCAATCACACTAATGAGCATTGCTCCGATAATCAGTTCACGGTGTCGATAGGTTTTAAGAAATTCGTAAGCTACATTGGCCACAAGCAACCCTAAAAATGTAATAGGGCCAACTAATACAGTGGCAATCGATATTAAGATTGCGACAATTATAAAGATTTGTTTCACAACGTAATCATAGTCAACACCTAGATTAATTGCCTGGTCTTTACCAAGTGATAAAACATCTAAGTATCTTGCAAATTTTAAAAAATATAAAGCAGTTACAACCATCCCGGCTAGTGCTATATAAAACAGGTCAGTATTGACGTTGTTAAAGCTAGCGAACATCTGGTCTTGAACGACTTGGAACTCATTTGGGTCAATTAACACTTGCATAAATTCTGATAGACTGCTGAAAAACGTTCCTAAAATTAACCCAACAAGTAAAAGGAAATATATATTTTGCCCTTCTCTTTTGAAAAGAAAACGGTAAAGCAGTAAAGCGAAAACAATCATTAAACCGACTGATAAAAAGAAATTAAAGTATTGATTCACGATTGTTAAATGAGTTGAACCAAAGACAAAAATAAGCCCTGTTTGAATTAATAAATAAAGAGAGTCTAAACCAATAATGCTCGGTGTTAAGATCCGGTTATTAGTTACGGTTTGAAAGATTACTGTCGAAAAGGCAATAGCGCTACCTGTTAATATAATTGCTAGTATTTTCATAGTTCTTCTTGGGAGTACATAATCCCAATGTTCTCCTAAATTCCAAAAAAGAAATAATGTCGTTAGAAGTAGGGCGATCGCAGCGAGTATGATTAGTTTGGTTTTGTTATGCATATGCCTTTCTCCTTAATAACAAGTAAATAAATATACCACTACCAATTACGCCCACTGTTAAGCCTATCGGAATTTCGTATGGGTAAATAACGACACGTCCTAAAATGTCACACGCTAATACGAACAAAGCACCTAAGACAGCTGTGTGCGGCAAGTTTTTGCGTAAATGATCCCCACGGTATATGGAAACAATGTTCGGTATGATTAAACCAAGAAACGGAATTAACCCTACTGTTAGAACGACTACCGAAGTTGCGACAGCGACTATAATTAGCCCTAAGTTGACGATTTGTTTATAATTCATGCCAAGGTTTGTAGAAAAATCTTCTCCCATACCAGCAATTGTAAATTTATTAGCGTAAAAATAAGCAATTGCAAGCAATGGAACACTTATGTATAACAGCTCGTAACGCCCTGCTAGAATCATAGAAAAATCTCCTTGAAGCCAAGCTGTCATACTTTGTATTAAATCATGTTGATAAGCAAAAAATGTTGTGATGGAACCGATAATATTACCAAACATAATCCCTACAAGTGGAATAAAGATTGCATCTTTAAACTTTATCTTCTCTAAGATCTTCATAAAGATCATCGTCCCTAATACAGCAAATGCCATAGCTGTAATAGCTTGCTGCATCGGGCTTGCTGATGAGAATACAAGCAGGGAAACAAGAATGCCTAACCTAGCAGAATCCATTGTGCCCGCGGTTGTGGGGGAGACAAATTTATTTCGACTTAGTTGTTGCATGATTAATCCGCATACAGCCATTGTTGCTCCAGCGATCAATATACTGGCTAAACGCGGAATTCGGCTTTGTAACATGATTTGTTGCTGTTGTTCAGTTAATTGAGCTATGTCCGTTAGACTTATGTTTGTTGCTCCTATAAACAGGGAAATGATGGACAACACAATTAAAACTGGGACTAAGTATTTTAACTTCATATGACACAAACTTTCTGCTCAAGATTCTCATTTTGAATAATTGATAATGATTATCAATTCCAAATAAAATAATAAACTCTCCAGTGGGTGGAGAGTCAACGAATAAATGAGAATTATTTTCAATTATTTTTTCATTTGTGCTTCATAAATGGAAAGTTGAGGACATATACTAAACGGTGTGTGCGTCTTGAAATAAAAAGGTGTTAATAATTTGTTCGTTATATAGTATAATTAAAGTGATGTGTTTTGGTGGGGCTCCTCTGAATTGTATTGTTTTTAAATACTTTGAATTTAAGGGATTTTAATGTACAATAATGGAGAGTGAAGAACACAAAAGGAGAAGCCATCGGTGCGGCAACACCAATGGCTTTGTACAATAGCTCTCTAAAGGGAGCGGCTCGCTACAGGTTTGGTAATCACCCATGCTCACCAGGCTAATGGGTGGTTACTCACTTTCCAACTGACAGAATGGCTGCAACTAATGATCCGAAAGAGACCATTAAGAAGAGCGTTTCAAAAACAGTCATAAGCATCACCCTCTTTCAGAGAGCCAGCCACCACCCATGAGAACCCTATTGTACAACTTTTATTGTAACATAAATTATAAGAAAATTTTGTATATTTGTAATAGATAATCCATTGGCCTTATAAAACCCTCTAAACAAGTATGTCTAGAGGGTTTTTGTTATGCTTAACTTGTATTTTTCGATAAGAATTGCCAACAAATGAGTTGATTTTATAATAATGATATAAGTCCAAGTTCATACATGATTTAAATTTAAACTGAGTTACATATAAAAGCTTTAAAAAAATCGTTCAAATGCCCTACAAAATTACGTGATCAATTATAATGTGTATAATTAGGGCTGCAGTCACAATACGAAGTAAAGGTTTAACGTGATCAGGATTTAATTTACCCGCTAAACGTACACCAACTTGCGCACCAATTAATGAACCACCAATTAAGGCAAATGTAATCGTCCAAATGATATGACCTGCTGCAATGAAGCTAATGGCAGCTCCAAAACAACTAGCGAATGTCGCAATTCTCATCAATCCAACTGCACGATAGTAAGCTATTCTCATGTATGAAAATACGTAAAACATGAGTGTACCTTGTCCAGGTCCAAATAAACCGTCATAAATACCAATCCCGAATAATAGAGGAGTTCCACGCGTTTTAAAACGAAAGTGGTTTTTGCCTGAGAAGTCCCCCTTACTAATAAATGAGAAAAGAAAGGCAAAGATTAAAAGGCCAATTGCTATTTTGTACATTAAATCAGGTGGTAGAGAGGAAGCGATCATACCTCCTGCGACTCCACCACCTAAACTAATAGGAATTATTTTTAACCCTTCTTTCATCGTCACACCTTTATGCCTTAACACCATTAGGAAGGTGACAAATGAACTGATTGAATTGGTTACTTTGTTAGCACCAATAGCCGAATGGACTGGAACACCTAGAGCTAGCATAGCTGGTAAACTAACAAGCCCACCACCACCGGCTAAAGTACCGAGAATAGTTGCGGTTAATCCGACGAAAAAAAGTATGACTAAGTCAAGCATGTAATCCACATCTTTCTGCTATTAATCTTTTGCTTTAATTAATTCTTTTAGTTCTTTATCGTTTTGTTCATGTAATAGATTAATAATCTTACTGCCTACAATTACACCATCACTATATTGAGTTAATTGCTTAACATGATCAGGCGTTGATACTCCAAACCCAGCTAAAACAGGGACAGAGCTTACAGATTTTAAGTGCTGAAAATGTTCACTTAAAGAGTCATCAAAAGATTGTCTTGCACCTGTAATCCCATTGACTGTAACGGCGTAAAGAAAACCTTGTGAAGCAGCTGCGATTTTTTCCATACGCTCTTTTGAACTTGTTAATGATACGAGTTGAATTTGAGCTATATTAGCCTGTTCGCGAGCCTTTTCAATTAAACTAGTTTGTTCAAGTGGTAAGTCAGGGATGATTAGTCCGTCGACACCAGCAACTTTTGCATCTAGCATGAATTGATCGACGCCATATTTATATATAGGGTTTATATAAGTCATGAAAATAATTGGAGCTTGGATTTTGATTCGTTCTTCTTTGAGTATATCAATAATATGAGGTAAGGTCACCCCGTGATCTTGTGCTCGTTTGCCGGCTTCTTGGATTGTTGGACCATCCGCAACAGGATCTGAGAATGGAATACCGACTTCAATTGCTGTAGCTCCAGCTTCGTCTAATTTTTGTAATGTAGGGATGAAAGAGTCTAACCCTCCATCTCCAGCCATAATATATGGAATGAATATTTTCTTTCCTTCATTAATTGTTTCATTTAAAGTTGCTTCAAGATAATCTTTTCCATACGTGACAGTTTGCATTTAGACAACCTCCTTACGAATTTAAGTGTTCTTTCACAGACTCGACATCTTTATCGCCACGACCGGATAGGCAGATGACGATCGTTTCATCTTTGTTCATCTCTTTTGCTAGTTTAATAGTTTCTGCAACTGCATGAGAGCTTTCTAATGCTGGTATGATTCCTTCAGATCGAGATAATAGTTGAAAAGCCTCTAATGCTTCATCGTCAGTAATTGCACTATATTTAACACGTTCGATATCTTTTAAATGACTATGTTCAGGGCCGACGCCAGGGTAATCAAGACCAGCAGAGATGGAACTTGCTTCTTCAATTTGACCTAACTCATCTTGAAGTAAATACATCATAGACCCGTGTAAAATGCCGACTGAACCTTTTGTTAAAGTTGCTGCGTGCTCACTAGTGTCAATTCCTTTACCAGCAGCTTCAACACCAAATAACTGTACATCACGATCTTCTACGAACGGATAAAACATCCCAAGGGCGTTACTTCCTCCGCCAACGCATGCAACGACAGCATTTGGTAGTGTTCCTTCAGCTTCAAAGTGTTGGCGCTTTGTTTCCGTTCCAATGACACTTTGAAAGTCACGCACCATTTTCGGAAATGGGTGAGGGCCTAAGACAGAACCCATAATATAATGCGTGTCTTCTACATTGGTTACCCAATATCGTAAAGCTTCATTTACAGCATCTTTTAACGTTGCGCTACCTTGGTCAACAGATTCGACTGTTGCACCAAGTAGTTCCATGCGAAAGACGTTGAGTTTTTGTCTTTTAATATCTTCAGCCCCCATGAAGATGACGCAATCTAAATTGAGTAAGGCACAAACTGTGGCTGTTGCAACACCATGCTGGCCTGCTCCTGTTTCTGCAACGACTTTGCGTTTCCCCATACGTTCAGCTAACAAAGCTTGCCCGATCGTATTATTAATTTTGTGTGCGCCTGTATGGTTTAAGTCTTCGCGTTTTAAATAAATTTTTGCTCCGCCTACTTCATTTGTTAAGTTTTCCGCAAAGTATAACGGATTTTCACGACCGATGTATTGTTTTAACATCTCTTGATAGCGAGCGTTAAAGGCTGAGTCTTGAATCGCTTCATTATATGATTCTTCTAGTTCATGAACGGCCGTCATTAATGTTTCGGGAATGAAGCGGCCGCCATACTGACCGAACATTCCATATGCGTTAGGTTCACTATAATTCATTATGAAGTCTCCTTTACAGTTTTAATAAATGATTGAATGAGGTTTATATTTTTTTGACCTTCTAACTCAACGCCACTAGATACGTCGACGACTTGTGGGTTTGTTTGATCAATCGCTAACTTAACGTTTTCTTGATTGAGTCCTCCTGCTAAGATGAAACGGTCTTGATCGAAAGGGAGTTCTTCAACTAAGAACCAATCAAACGTCGTCCCGTTACCGCCATGATATGGACCTGTTGCACTATCCAATAGTAAATAATCAGCATCGTTGTATTGTGTCGTTGCCTTCAAATCCTCTTCATTACGGATGCGAAAAGATTTTATATACGGGATTGTTAATTGCTCGCAAAACTCAGGTGTCTCATCTCCATGTAGTTGAACATAATCAAGACCTACTGTTTTAGCGGTCTGTTCGAGTTCTTCTAGTGAAGCGTTGACGAACACGCCCACTTTTTTCACGTGTGTTGGAATTTGAGAAGAGATGTGTTTCGCTTTCTCAACAGTGACTTGCCTTTTGCTCTCAGCAAATACGAATCCGAGAAAGTCTGCACCAGCGTTAACAGCTTCATTGGCGTGGGTCGTATGTTTTATACCGCAAATTTTTACTTGTGTCATTTCGTCACCTCCTAGACGATCAGTTGTTGTAATGCATCTGATACGTTGTCTGATCTCATGAGCGTTTCACCAACGAGAATGCCGTTTGCTCCAGCTTGGGAAACGCGCTTAGCATCTTCACTTGTTTTAATCCCGCTCTCGCTAATGATCATGACATTAGGATCCTCAATTTGAGAGGCTAGCCGTTCTGTAACAGCTAAATCTGTTTTGAACGTTTTTAAATCACGGTTGTTAATGCCGATTATTTTAGCGCCTAAAGCTGTAGCCACTTTTAGTTCTTCTTCGTTATGCACTTCGAACAACACTTCTAGACCAGATGTAAGTGCATAGTTGTATAAAGCTTTAAGCTGCTCTTTTGGTAGGGCAGCTGCAATGAGTAGAATGACATTAGCCCCAGCTCGCTTTGCTCGGTCGATTTGGATTGTATCGATGATGAAATCTTTGCATAAAACCGGAAGTTGAACAGTCTCTCTCACTTGCTTTAAATCTTCAATTGTTCCTTTAAAAAAAGGCTGGTCGGTTAATACAGAAATGGCTGTAGCTCCACTTTGTTCATACAACTTGGCTTGTTCTGGTGGCTCCATTCCGACATTAATGTCACCTTTTGAAGGAGAAGCACGTTTGATCTCTGCAATAATCGACAGTTGATTCGACTGGCGGAGTGAGTCATATAAAGGTGTGATGTTTTCGTTCAAACTAGCCTCTTCGTCTAATAAGGGTTGTGATTTTAACAGTTCTACTTCTTCTCGTTTATGGTCTAAAATTCGATCTAAAATAGTGCCCATTACGAAATCTCCTTTACGTTTCTCTTTTCACTATAATTAATTAAGTGGTTCAGTTTTTCTAGTGCACGACCTGATTGAATAGTTTCGCGTGCTAGCGCAACACCTTCTTGAATTGAGTTTGCAATACCAGAAGAAAATAAACCAATCCCAGCATTAAATAGTGTTGTTTCATAATAAGCGCCTTCTTTTCCAGATAATACGTCACGCAATATTTGTGCATTTTCCTTTGCGTCTCCACCGGTAATGTCTGTGTTGGAATAAGTGTTTAATCCTACGTCTTCTGGAGTTAGTGTAAAAGGAATTAGTTCACCTTCTTCTAATAAAACGAAATGGTTCTCACCAGCAAGTGAGGCTTCATCCATATATCCTGCTCCGTTGACGACGATACTTCTTTTACGCCCAAGCCGTTGTAATACAGCAGCCATTTTCATTAATTGATCGCGACGGTAGACACCTAAAAACTGTGTGTCTAACGCAACAGGGTTCGTTAGTGGACCGATTAAATTAAAGATTGTTGGGACGTTTAAATCTTTTCTAACTTTCATAATGCGTTTCAATCGATGGTGTACATATGGCGCAAACAAAAATGCAACACCATTTGTTTCGATTAATTGCTCAACTTCATCACTCGTAAAATCAAGAGCAACACCGAGTTCTTCTAGTACATCAGCACTTCCTGTACGACTGGAGACGCTACGGTTTCCGTGTTTGGCAACTTTAGCCCCTGCCCCTGCTAATACAAAGGCAGACGTTGTACTTATATTAAAAGTTTGTAAGCCGTCTCCACCTGTTCCGCAATTGTCCATGACACCGTTCAAATCTTTCTTGATAGGCATCGCTTTTTCACGTAGCACTTCTACAATAGCTGCAATTTCTTCTACAGATTCACCTCTAACTTTTAAGGCGGTGAGAACAGAAGCGATTTCACTGTCAGAGATCTCTTCACTAAATAAATGGTGTGCAACTGAAGTCATCTCTTGTTGAGTTAACCTGTTTCCTTCAACCAATTTTTGAAGAAGTTTCATTGTCATTCACCTCTCGCGTTTTATTTAAAAACTGTTTTAAAATTTGTTTGCCTTCATTTGTCCCGATAGACTCAGGATGAAATTGAATTCCAAACAGCGGGAATGTTTGATGCTCTATAGCCATTAGTTCACCGTCATCCATAGATGTGGCTCTTCGTTTGAAATAAGGTGGTAATGTTTGTTCGTCTATCACTAGTGAGTGGTAACGCATCACTTGTAATGGTTGACTTAAGTAAGCAAACAAGCCATTGCCTTTGTGTAAAATTAACGATTTCTTACCGTGCATAATGACACTCGACAGTTTCACGTTAGCTCCAAATGTTGCACCAATTATTTGATGACCTAAGCAAATGCCTAAAATAGGGATTTGTTTGTGGAGTTCATTAACGAGCTGAATCGATTTCTGATAATCTTCAGGCTTCCCAGGTCCAGGGGAAAGGACGATTCCTGTAATATTCATACTTCTTACTTGTGACAGTTCAAATTCCTCCGGTCGCCTTACTTCAACTGAATGACCTAACTCTTCGATATATTGGTAAATGTTATAAGTGAATGAATCATAATGGTCGATTAGTAAGATCAATTTAATTCACCTCCATAAGTGTTTTAGCTTTGTTTAATGTTTCTTCATACTCACTTTCTGGAATTGAGTCAAAGACAACACCAGCTCCTGCTTGCACATGCGCTAGTTGATCTTTTAGTATCATAGTTCGGATCGCTAAGGCGAAGTCGAAGTTACCGTTAATCGATAAATATCCAGCAGCACCTGAATACGGACCGCGTTTAGTTGGTTCTAAGTTGTTGATGATTTGCATTGCTCTAATTTTCGGTGCACCACTCACCGTTCCTGCTGGTAGACATGCTTTTAATGCATCAAGAGGCGTTACACTTTTATCTAATACCCCAGTTACTTCAGAGACGATATGCATTACGAAGCGGTATCGTTCGATGACCATATATTTTGTCAGTTCAATAGTTCCAGGTTGAGCCACTCGACCAATATCATTTCTTCCTAAATCGACTAACATTTGGTGTTCGGCTATTTCTTTTTCATCAGTTAATAGCTCATTTTCAAGCTTTAGATCTTCTTCTCTTGTATGACCTCTTTTGCGTGTTCCTGCAATTGGATTGGTCGTTACTTCGTTGTCTCGAACTTTAACTAAGCTTTCAGGTGAAGCGCCTAAGATGTGATAGTCATCGAAATCAATGAAATACATGTAAGGTGATGGGTTATTCTTTCTTAGTTGCCGGTAATAACTAAATGGATCACCTTCGTATTCGGCTGTTAACCGTTGTGATAATACCGCTTGAAATATTTCTCCTTCGTTGATTTGATCTTTTATTTGTTGAACTTTGTTTAAATATTCTTTTTTAGGGATATTTGATTTAAATGCTCCCAATGTAAAAGGCTGTTTGTTTATTGGTGTTGGTTTATTAATTTGATTAATCAACTGTTTCATTTCCGTTTCTAAATTAACCTTTTCATTTGTAATCCACTGGTCAAATATGAAGCAGTGGATGTTTTGTAATAGGTGATCATATACAATGACTTTTTCATAAAACATAAAATGAATATCAGGCATATTTAGATCATCATGCTGTCCGAATCCGATTGGTTCAAATTGTTTGGCAATGTCGTATGCAATATATCCAACTCCACCTGACATGAAAGGAATATCAAAAGGTAAAGTAAGTCCTTCTTTAACTAGTTCAGATAAGGACTGTATCGGATCTCCATGATTCGTACTGATTTCATTTGTTTGTAAATTGGTTTCAGTAATTTCTTCTCCAAAAGCTTTAAACTCGTAATAAGGGTTTTCACCGATCAATGAATAACGTCCAGTCTTTTCGTGTTTAAGTGAACTTTCCAACAAAAACTTTTTTTCTCCATTAAGTTTCTGGAAAATAGAAATAGGTGTATGTTGATCACCCTCTATAATTTCGTGTTTATATTGAACCATATGTTTAACCTCCTTAATTTGGGTATAAAAAAAGTCCCCTGCACACACAATTTGTGTATACAGAGGACGATTCGATCGCGGTACCACCTCTATTGAAAAGCATACAGTATATACTTTCCCTCTCATTGTTTCAGGTACGGGAAGAGCTTGAATTCTAAAAGGGGAAGACGTTTCAACTATAGCCCTTCCGATACCCTATCCTGTTAACGGTGGAAGTCCGAGTTGCCATACTGCGGTTCAGGCAACCTCTCGTAAGTCCATTCAACGATGTTGTTCACGCTAACTTCTCAGCACCGTTAGCTCTCTGTAATGACTTAACATTCGTCTACTCCTCTTACTCAACGATTTATTTTATTAATTTTATGGTTTTGTGAAAATAAAAAAGGGCCTTCTGTCCTTAAATTTCTAAGGACGGAAGACCCGTGGTGCCACCTTAATTGACTGGAAGATCCAGTCCGCTTAGCGCGTATCGAAGCTTAATGCTTGAATACGTGTCTCTTGTAACGATGAGACGTTCGCCAACCTTAGTAGTCGCTAGACGTTCGGTTGGAGGCTCAGAAGTCCATTCATTTAGTTCATTACACTAGTTCACAGCAACCACTAGCTCTCTGAAGTAACTGACTAAACTACTTCTCTTCATCAATGCCAATCCGTTTTAAGATTTGATACTTATCTTATGCTATCACTTTATGTTTTGTCAACCTTTATTATTCAAAAAATGAAACATAAGCCTAGAAAATTAGTCTGATTGTGTTTCCCAATTAATTCGTTTAGCATAATTTATAATAGGGAATATGTTATCTAGTAAAGTTTAAATGGAGGAGCATATGTTTCAAGTATTTAACAATAGCCTAAATGATTTTAGAAAAACTTATCCTAAACATATTACGTTCGCTTTAATATACACGGTTTTAACAAGTGTTCTTTTTATGCCGATTATTTCGTTTATTTTCAATAGAATATTAATGTTGATTGGTGCACCGACAGTTATTAATCATGATGTATATAGTATCGCATTAAGTTATTCTGGTGCTATCGCTCTAACTGTTGTTGGGTTAATGGTTTTTGCCTTAATATTTATAGAGTTTGGTGTTTTTATCGTTTTAGCTCAACAACATTTTTTCAATCAGTCGATTACTTTAGCTAACGCTTTTTTAACAGCTGTATCGAAAACGCCAAAGTTGATTAGTGTCAGTATTTTACCGTTAATAATGGTACTATTTTTACTTGTGCCGTTTGTGGAGACACCAATTGATCGGGTCGTTTATGACTTAAATATGGATATATTATATTCAGGACATTTATCGTTGTCTTATTTATCTATTGCGGTTTACTTTGGACTGTTAGTGCTTGTACTTTACATTATTTTAAGGTGGATCTTCGCGATTCATTATATCGTCATTGAAGGCTTAAATGTAAGAAAAGCAATTAAACAAAGTATGCGTTTAACAAAAGGAAATAAGAAGTCTGTATTAGTAAATGTAATTGCTATTAACTTGTTGATTTTCGCATTAAGTACATTGTTAATTTACCTTATATCACTAATTCCATCTGGCATGGTAGGCACGATTATTGGCGACTTAATTGAGCATTATTTAGTTACAATCTCAACTGTTATTGCTGCACTATCCACTTTAGTGTTAGTACCGATTAATATGATTATTTTAACGAGGTTGTTTTACCAATTTAAACAAGACTATGACGAAGTAACAGATAAATTAAAAGTTGTTGAAAGTAAAAAGCTTGCAAAGACAGAACGTAAAGCGTTTAAGTTCTTTAAAAGTAAACGTTATTTAGTCGTGCTGTTGTTAATTGTATACGTTACAGGGGTATTTGCTTATAACCAAACAGTGAGCGGGAATTTAGTGTACTTAGATTGGAGTGTAGAGGTTGCATCCCATCGTGGCGATTCAGTCAATGCACCGGAGAACTCGATGAGTGGTGTTCAGTCTGCTATTGAGAAGGGGATTAACGTCATTGAGATTGATATCCAGTTAACAGAAGACGGTGTCGCTGTGTTGCACCATGATATGAGCTTAATGCGGATGGCAGGTGAACCAGAGCGAATAAGTGAATTAACATACGAAGAATTGTCTGAGCTTGAGATTGGATCTTCGTATTCTGAAGAGTATGCTGGTGAGCCGATCCCGAAACTAGAAGATGTGATTGAAGTTGCCCAAGAAGCGGGTGTTCGACTTTTATTAGATTTGAAGCCGGATGATAATGAAGCAGAACTAGCACAGGAAATTGTACGTTTAATAGAAGAATATGAAGCGGAAAATGACTTCTACGCGATGGCATTTAATAACCAAGTCTTAAGAGAAATCCGCGCATTAAACGAAGATATTGAAATTGGTCAAATTTTGTTTACCGCAGTTGGTGATTTATCTCGTTTAGATGTGGATTTTTATACGGTACACCAAACGATGTTATCAGAAAGTTTAGTTGAAGAAGCTCGTCAAGATGGGCGAGGGGTATGGGTCTGGTCAACGAATATCGACCGGACGGCAAACCAAATTTTACAGTATGATGTCGATGGGATCATTACGAAAACACCAGATGTCGTGTTAAGGATGTTTGAGCTTAGAGAGTAGAAAGAGGCTGTATAATCAGCCTCTTTTTTTTCTTTACAAAAACATTTAAAAAAGTTAATATATAATCAAATCGTAATCGTTACGATTTGAAGTGAGAGGGGGGGAGACTTTGTATAAATGGATCATCATCGGAGGGGGAATTCAAGGGTGCACAGTAGCAACACACCTAATTAGGCAAGGCAAAGTAGATACCAAAGACTTACTTATAATTGATTCCTATGGAAAGCCCATGTCTCGATGGCGAGAATTAACTTCAAAGATTGAAATGCCTTTTTTACGGTCACCCTCTGTTCATCAAATAGATACAAATCCCTTTAGCTTACAGCATTATGCTAAGAAGTATAGTGATAAAAGTTTTTATGGTAAATATAAGAGGCCAGCGTTGGAACTTTTTAACCAACACTCAGATTATGTATTACATAGCTGTTCCATATTAGATTCGTGGCATGAAGGAGAGGTTTGTGAAGTAAAAAAAGAAGGAACTAGTTGGTGTGTTAGAACTAAAGATGGTGAGGTCTTCAACTCTAATAATTTAGTCATTGCCGTTGGGTCAAACCATGACTTACACATTCCTAATTGGGCTAAAAGTTATGAAAATGTTCATCATGTTTTCAGTCCCAGTATTACGGATTTAAGTGAATTAAGGCCACCAGTCACTGTAGTGGGTGGTGGAATTAGCGCTGCGCATTCAGTCATAAAGCTTGCGAAAATTTTTCCTGGTCAAGTCACATTACTTAAACGGAACTCTTTCAAAATTCATTTATTTGATAGTGATCCTGGTTGGCTTGGACCGAAATACTTGAACAGGTTCAACAAAGAAAAAGAGTTAACAAAGCGGAGAGAAATCATAACTAGCGCGAGGCACAAAGGGTCGATTCCAAGAGATTTATATTTTACTCTTTTATCATTGGAGAAAAAAGGGCAAATGTCTATAGTGACTGATCAAGTAAAAAGCCTAAGTTGTAAAGATGATCAAAAGGTTAACTTATTATTAGAAAGTAATCGAACAGTGGAAGCATCTTCAGTATTGCTTGCGACTGGTTTCAAACAAGGACTACCCAATCAAAAATGGTTATCTCGATTAATTACTGAAGAAAATTTGCCTTGTGCTCAATGTGGATTTCCTATTACTAATCAATTGGAATGGTGTTCACACTTATTTGTTACGGGGTCATTAGCTGAATTGGAAATTGGCCCTATTGCTAAAAATATATCTGGAGCACGAAAGGCAGCACAAATTATTGCAAATTCAAATTAGATAAAGAAGGTGATGACAATGGATAAACGTATTCCTGTTACTGTACTAAGTGGTTACTTAGGGTCGGGTAAAACGACATTATTAAATCAAATATTAAAAAACACTGATTGTCTAAAAGTGGCAGTCATTGTAAACGATATGAGTGAAATAAATATTGATGCCAGCCTTATTAAGAATGCCTCTTATTCAGCAACTGAAGAGAAGTTAGTAGAGCTTCAAAATGGTTGTATATGCTGTACACTACGTGAAGATTTAATGGTTGAAGTCGAGAAAATCGCAAAAAAAGGTGATATTGATTACATTGTGATAGAATCATCCGGGATATCAGAGCCAATCCCAGTGGCTCAAACTTTCACATATATTGATGAAGAATTGTCGATTAATTTATCGAGTTTTTGTCGTTTGGATACGATGGTAACTGTAGTGGATGGTAATAGGTTTTGGGAAGACTTCGCATCTGGTGAATCACTTTTAGAACGTCAAGAGGCGGTCTCAGATGATGATACTCGAGAAGTCGTAGATTTATTAATTGATCAAGTAGAGTTTGCAGATGTTCTAATATTGAATAAGGTAGATCTGTTAGAAGACGTTGATATTGAAGAATTAAAACGTGTACTCTTAAAACTAAACCCTGAGTCTAAAATATTAACTTCATCTTTTGCACAGGTTGAATTGAATGAGGTGTTGAATACAAATTCTTTTGACTTTGAGAAAGCTAGTCAAGCGGCGGGATGGATTAAAGAGTTGAATGAAGAACATGTCCCTGAAACTGAGGAATATGGAATCTCTTCTTTTGTTTATAAAAGTAAAAGGCCCTTTCACCCCAAGCGTCTTATGGATTTTTTAGAAAGTTGGCCACAAGATGTGATTAGAGCAAAAGGTTTCTTTTGGTTATCTTCTCGAAACGATGTTGCAGGTTTGTTATCACAAGCAGGTACGTCTCTAATGATTGAATCAGCAGGCGAATGGGTGTCTGCATATCCAGAAGAGGAGCAAAAAGCTATACTTGAAGAAGAGCCAGAAATAAAGGAAAAGTGGGATGAACTCCATGGTGATAGAATGACGGAACTCGTCTTAATAGGATTAGAAATGGATGAGAATCAGGTGAGGTCGATGCTTGATCAAGCATTATTAACGGATGACGAAATGCAAGCAGATTGGTCCAAGTTTGAAGATCCATTGCCAGAGTATGTATAAAAAGATTGCGCTTTGAATAGCGCAATCTTTTTTAGTTAATTTCTCTTCCGAAAATGTTTAGGTAGCCAAAGTAGTACGACATAAATACTGTAAGGAAAAGCGCTCCAACCATACTTCCGAAAAATACCCAATCACGCCTGCGAACTTTCATTTCATGATAGTGGGTGCGGTTACGGTCTCCTGTGAACCCTTTTGATTCCATCGCATTCGCCACACGTTCAGCTTTGCGAATGGCATTAGCTAATAACGGAATAGAATATCTCTTAAACTGTTGGAGCCTTCCTTTAATCCCTTTAGCACGACCAACACCACGTATTCGATGGGCTTGGCGTAAAATTTCAAGCTCGTGTTTGAAAGTAGGGAGGAAGCGGTATCCAGCTAAAACACCATAAGTTATTTTGGGTGGAAGTTTGAGTTGTTGCATTAAACTAAGCATTAATTTTGTTGAATCTGTCGTTAAAATGAACAGCAATGATAATGCGATAAAACATAACGATCTTAATGCTAAGCTAATCGATACCATTAAAGCTTCCGTCGTCACTTGAAAATACCAAAATTCAAATAAAATAGCTCCACCTTGGAACGATTCACTCGTATATAGCATTCGCGTCCAACTGAAAGACACGATGAACAAAACAAACGGCGAGAAAATGAGTAACCATCGTTTTAGTGATATATCAGTAAAAGCGAAAGTAACGAGAATAATAAAGATCAAATATACAAGTGGTGTAAAAATGTCGAACATTAAACCGAGTAAGACACCAGGAACTAAAATGGCTCCAGCCTTTACTGTAGGATTAATAGACGAGATCATATGTCTCACCTACTTCTTGCCCGTGCCGAAGACGGTCTGGTAGTCGTAACCTCGCGCGTTCTAGAAGCGCATCTTGTTTCCACAATTGGTGTGGATGGCCTTCAAAAGCCACTTGTTGATCGTTAATGACATAAACTTGATCACAATACAAATCGACTAAGTCCATGTCATGGGTTACAAACACAATTGTTGTTCCTTTAGCTTGAAGATCTTTTACAATCGTCATTAATTCATCTGTCGTTTGTGCATCTTGCCCAAAGGTTGGCTCGTCAAAAAGCAATAAATCGGGTGTTTCATCTAACATCGTCGCAACACTTAGTCGACGCTTTTGACCGCCACTTAAAGCAAAAGGGTTGCTCCATTTATGGGCACTTAACTGAAAGTTTTGAAGCAATTGTTCAGTCCGTTCTTTTATGACATCTTCACTATATCCGTTTAACGTCATCCCAAATGATACTTCGTCATAAGTCGTATCGGTGATGAATTGATGTTCAGGATTTTGAAAGACAAATCCCATATGCTGTCTAAGTTTTTGCTCTTTCCATTTTTGTAAGGAATGCCCTAGAAAGGTGATGTTCCCCTTTTTAGGCTTTAAAATACCAGCCATGAGTTGGAGTAACGTTGATTTACCTGCACCATTTTCACCAACTATAGCGATCATTTCACCTTTATTTAACGTCATATTAATGCTGTTTAAAATTAACGTCTTTTTACGACTAAAGCTAAGGTCATTAATAACCATGCTAGCTTCGGATGTTTCATTCTTTACTTCATTTTGAGGTTGTAACATCTGCTTTTGATAAACTTTAGGAATGAAAAGTCCTTCATTTTCAATTAATGTTTTGTTTGTTGTAAAAAGTGATTTTGGTGAATCATCAGCTACTAACTGTCCTTGTTTATTTAAGACGAGCACACGGTCAGTGAAGGTTAACCAATCATCAGCTTTATGCTCGATAATGAAGATCGATTTTTGAGTCTCGAGTTTTAAGTCTTTGATTAAATTAACAAACACTAAGCTAGATACGGGATCTAGGTTCGCTGTTGGTTCATCTAAAATAATCAGTTCAGGGTCTAACAATAGAACAGAAGCAAGGGCGACCTTCTGTTTTTGACCACCTGAAAGCTCATGAATGTTGTGATACTTGTAATCGATCATCCCGATCGTTTCTAATACTTGATCAATCTTAGGCGCGATTTCTTCTCTTGGTGTTTGAATATTTTCTAATGTGAAAGCTAACTCATTCTCAACTGTGATCATACAAAATTGACTCTCAGGATCTTGGAAAACAATGCCGACGTTTTGGTTAAGTTCACCTTTCTCAAAGTCTTTAATGTTATTACCTTTGAAGAAGATGTCCCCTGATGCGACACCTTCTACTGCCTCAGGATATAAACCATTTAAACATAATGAGATCGTCGATTTGCCTGAGCCACTTGATCCCATTAGTAAAACTGTTTCATCTTTATTAATGTTGAAACTGACTTCAGAGACTAATGGTTCATTTAATTGTTCATAATCGAAAGAGAATTGATCCACTTCTATCAGTGGTTTAAGCTGCGTCATTTCTTTCACGTTTCTTTTGCAGCTCCTTCCCTAATGCATAGCCACGAAGCACGCCGGTTTTAGCTAATTGGTCACTAATCCATTTACCTAGTAAGCCAGCTAATAGAGCACCACTGATTATTCTAATGATGAACATGACAGCTACTAATCCTATAGCATACGCGAAAAAGCCAGACTGATAGAAGTGCCATACGAAACTGAATACAGCGGCAAACACACCAGCTGCTATTAAGACGCGTAAACGGTAGTCACGCCATTTCGTTACTGCAAAGGCGAATTCAGCTCCTAAACCTTGAATCGCTGCTGAAATAATTAACATTGGACCAGCAGGGCTACCGATTAAAACTTGAACCGTACCAGCAATTAATTCTGAAGTAAATGCTGCACCTGGTTTTCGGATAATATAAGCTGCGATAATGGATACGATAAACCAAATACCAAAAATGAACTCATACCCAAGTGGACCTAAACCAAATGGTGTAAGAAAACCGACTAAACCTTGCCCAACACCATATGCTAAAAGGTAAATAACAGCAAAGACTACCCCTAGAATGGAAAGTAAAACAATTTCTTTAAGATGCCATTTATTTGTCATACTGAACCTCCGAATTATTTATTTGATGGACTGTTCGCTGAGATCGTGAACGTCATCGTCGTGTGCGATACTTTTTCTTGTACAGCAACAAAAGATTCTTCAATAGCGTTAAAGATATCTTTAACATCGCCATCTAGACGTGTCATATAGTGAGAAGCACTTACTTCAACACCACGAGCTTTTGAAAGGTCAATTTGTTCATAGATTTTATCCATATAGTCTTCACGACCTAAAGGATAAAGAGAGAATTTGCAACCAGCTTGTTGATCGATTGTTTGTGATTTTTCTAGATTCATAGGCTCATCAGACTCAGCCATATAAACATCAGCCTCATTGTCTCCAGGGCATCCGATTGAGAATGTGCCGCTCATCGCAACATGTTCACCGGTTTTAGCTGCGTGAAGGAAGATCGCTTTCGTTACGTCGAAAACGTGAACCATTTTTCCTCGTACACATGTTGTTACATCATCCGTGTCTTTCCACACCTTTGTGCTATCCACTTCATCTAATGCTGATAAAATAATGTCGACGAAGTTGTCACTCATTGGGTGTAAAGTGAATTGGCACCCCGCGATTCTGCTTGTTCCACATTGTTGATTAGTCATGAAAATCTCCTCCTTAAAATAGTGAATTCGTATAGTTGTTAGCCTCTTTAGTAGTCAATTCCCTTAGCTAACAATAAAAAAACTGCATCCCGTGGGAATGCAGTTCAGCTTGTGTTAATCATGAATTTAAGACATGAAGCTTCACCGCACTTCCCCACGCTAGTATTATCTAGTTCGGGTTATGAGGGTCAGGTTTACACCTTCTCAGCCACATTTGTAGCTCCCCTAGTGCTTGTAACTCACGTATGCAGTTTTGTTATACTTATAGCATAATAAATCTATCAACATTTGTAAACTAAAAAAGAAAGGTAACTTCTCATGAACCAAAAATTTGTTATTCAAAATACGGAAGAATTTGTACGGACAAAGCTAGAACAAGAGGGCACTGGACATGATTGGTGGCACATTGCAAGAGTTGTAGAATTGACAAAAACAATAGCTGAAGATGAAGAAGCTAATTTATTTATTTCTATTATGGCTGCATTATTACATGATTTGATTGACGATAAGCTTGTAGAAGATAAAGAAGCGGCTTTACATGAGGTTAAAAGTTGGTTGGACAGTCAACAAGTTGTTGAGCATGATCAAGTACATATTTTAGACATCATCCAAACGATTTCTTTTAAGGAAGCTCACAATCATTTAACTAGTTTAGAAGCACAAGTCGTTCAAGATGCTGATCGATTAGATGCGATCGGGGCTGTTGGTATTGCGAGATGTTTTGCATTTGCCGGAGCGAAAGGAAACTTAATCCATGACCCTGATGAGGAACCAGAAATAAATATGTCTCAAGAACAGTATCGAGAGAAAAATGGGACAGCTATTAATCATTTTTATGAAAAACTATTGAAGTTAAAAGAATTAATGAATACTTCAACAGGGTATCAACTAGCTGAAGAGAGACATCAGTTTATGGAACAATATTTAGAACAATTTTATAAAGAGTGGAAAGGTATACGGTAATTTAAGGTTAGGTTTACGGCAATTAGTGGAATACTAATAGTTAGAGAATTTTAGCGGAGGAAGGTGATGGTTATGTTAACGTATATGGATTATATAAATCAGTTAGATCAAAACTCACACGAGTCATACGCATTAGTTAATCCACATACGAAAGAAGAAATTGTTAGGATCCCAGAGTGTCCAGATGACCAGATGGAGAAAGCGATTCAAAAGGCTGAAATTGCATTCGGGAAGATGAAAAGCATGCCAGCATATGAACGTTCAGAAATATTAGATCGATCAGCCCGAGTGGTATCAGATTATAAAAATTTATTTGCTGAAACGATTGCAAAAGAATCAGGTAAACCGATGAAATACGCTTTAGGTGAAGTAGATCGTACCGTGCAAACGTTGAAGTTTTCAGCTATTGAAGCACGTAAGCTTGAAGGTGAATCAATTCCATTAGATGCAGCCCCGAATGGAGCGGGAAGAGATGCTTATACAATTTTCGAACCTATTGGTGTTATTGGAGCGATCACACCATTTAACTTCCCATTAAACTTAGTCGTTCATAAAGTAGGCCCTGCCATTGCCGCTGGAAATTCGATTATAGTCAAACCAGCAGAAAAAACACCTCTTTCAGCAATCTTACTTCGTGAGGCGTTAGTTGAAGCAGGCCTTCCGGAAGATGCTTACCACGTCATAACAGGTGATGGTCCGAGACTTGGACAAGTGTTACTAAAAAGCAACGTAATCAAAAAGTTAACATTTACAGGAAGTCCTGAAGTTGGGCGTGAGATTAAGTCGCAAGCAGGATTGAAAAAAGTAACACTGGAATTAGGTAACAATTCGGCTTTATATATTGATAAAAGTCAACAAGACCGTGTGAAAGACATTGCTAAACAAGCTGTAACAGGTGCATTTTCTTACAATGGACAAGTATGTATAAGTACACAGCGCATTTATGTCCATAAGAACCTAATTGATCCATTCTTAGAAGAGTTTAAGAGTGAAACAGAAAAGCTCATCTACGGTGATCCGTTAGATCAAACAACAGACCTATCTAATTTAATCGATGAACCATCCCAAGAAAGGTTATTAGAGTGGATCAGTGAGGCTGAAAAGAGTGGTGCGAAAATTGTTACAGGTGGTACGCAAGTGAATGGAGGACTTAAGCCGACGATTTTAAAAGATGTAAAACCTGAATCGAAAATTTATAAAGAAGAAGCTTTCGGACCAGTCGTCATTGTTAATACAGTCGAAAGTGGAGAAGAAGCACTTGAGTCGATTAACAATAGTCAATACGGCTTGAATGCAGGTGTGTTTACAAATGATATGAAACAAGCACTTCAATTTGGTCATGAATTAAATGTAGGCCAAGTTCTTATTAATGACTTACCAACGTTAAGGTTTGACCACATGCCCTATGGGGGTAGGAAAAACTCTGGGTATGGTTATGAAGGTGTCAAATACGCGATTCAAGAAATGGTTAATCGTAAAATGATTAGTTTAAATTATACGTTTTAGAGTATGGTAATCTCTCCTATTGAAGGAGAGATTATTTTTGTGACATATTACTTTGACAGACAAAGTAATATGTTGTAAAGTTTACTTAAAGAGGTGAAAATAATGGCTAGTAATATATCAACGGATTTAATACGCGGGCATACTTCAACGATTATCTTAAATATTCTCAGACAAGGTGACAGTTATGGTTATGAGATTTATAAGAAGATTATTGAATTAAGTGATCAACAATATGAGTTAAAGGAAGCAACTTTGTACACAGCTTTTCGCCGTTTGCAGTCAGATGGTCTAATAGAAGCTTACTGGGGAGATGAAACACAAGGCGGTCGAAGGAAGTACTATCGTATAACCGATGAAGGGTTAGTGCGGTATGAAGAAAGTCGAAAAGAATGGGAATTTGCTAAAGAGGTTTTAGAACAGCTTATAAAGGGAGGAAATAACATTGAATCTTAATCAGGAAGTTAAAAAGTATGTTGATGATTTATTTAATGGAGTAGGGGAAAGTCAACAGCTATTTGACTTAAAACAAGAGTTAGTAACGAATATGCATGAAAGAATTCAAGATTATAAATCCAAAGGTATGACAGATGAGGAAGCTTTAAAGGAAGCTCAAGCTTCACTGGGAGATCTAGGTGGATTAGTTGAAGATATGCGAGAACATGGGAAAGATCAAGTTAGACAAGAAGTTTACTCATCTATGACAAATCGAATTTCAATCGGATCTTTAGTAATTGGTACTGTACTCATATTGTTTGGATTATTAATGTCTGTAAGTATGTTTTTCATGGAAGTTGAGGCTGTAGCTATACCCGGAACAGGTATTTTTGCCGTTGTAGGGGGTGCCATTTTAACTTATGGGTTACTGGCTAAGGAAACAGAGAAGTATTATGCTATGAGTAGTGTTCGAGCGGTACTTTACGCATCTGCAATTGGAACAATTTTATTTGCCATATTTGTAGCTTTAACTTCAGGGTTAGCAACAGGTGAGATGTTTGTTGCGATTACCTCGTTTACAGTCTTTTTTGTAATTGGGTTTGGCTTGTTATTAGCATTATTTTTAACAACAAAAGTACGTCGCCGTAAAGATTAGCTTAATTAAACTATTTTCATCGTATGATGGTCATGGTTAATATCTTGTTGAATAGGTTTTTCATTAGGGTAATTAATGAAAATTAATAGAATAACAACACACGTAACCCCTAATAAGATCAACTCATGCTTAGAATTAAAGCGTGAGTTGTTCTTTTTTATGAGAGCCGTCATCATAAATAATGATGTCCCGGTAAGGAGAAGAAGGCCAATTAACAAAATAAATAATCCTTCTGATAGCGGGAGCATGACAACTAACATCGCTCCCATCATGGCAGCCATAATACCAGTAAACGTTCCTTCAAGTTGAGCAAGTCCATCTGAAAACATTCCCATAAAAACTCCTGTTAAAGCTGCAAACCCACAGCTAACTAACGTACTCACAAGCAGACTATAATCGAAAATAATGCCAAATAAAAAGCCATAAACAAACCCAAACGTCATGCTAACGACCATTATAAGAACCATCATCGCCATACTAAAGGCACGGTACTTGTTTTGGTATAAGGCAGAAAAGACTACTAGTAAATTAAGAATAATGATCAGAAATGAGAAAACTTCAGCCGTCATATAAGTTGTCCTCCTTTGTCTAATAAATTTTATGAGTGAAGTTGGAAGTTATGTTAAGTAATTGAACAGTACGTGGTGGGGGTATGATTGTTACGAGAAAATAGGCGTTGAGTTAATTGACAAATATACTATAGGGGGGTATAGTAAAGTTAGAAACACTTAGGAGGTGTTCTTAATGTCACAAAATGAAAATATAGATCCAAAGATGGTTTCTGATGAGGAGCCAGTCGTACCGCGTACGAACTCCGAAAAAGAACAAATGCTTAATCGATTAAAACGAATTGAAGGGCAAGTGCGTGGCTTACAAAAAATGATTGAAGAAGATCGCTACTGCGTAGATGTTTTAGTTCAAATATCAGCAGTCAATGCGGCACTAAATAAAGTTGGTTATTCGATGATGGAACGTCATGCAAGAATGTGTGTTCACCAAGCAGTTAAGCAAGGTGAAGGGGACGAATATATGGAAGAGTTAATGAAAGTCGTGCAACAATATACGAAGTAAAGGGAGGTGCAACTAATGAAAGAAACAAAGTTAAACGTAGAAGGTATGACGTGTGCCGCTTGTTCAACACGAATTGAGAAAGTCCTTAACAAAATGGATGGGGTTGAAGCAAACGTTAACCTTTCAATGGAACGAGCGGATGTTAAGTATGATGAGGACCAAGTCTCTGTCGACGATGTCGTTGAGAAAATTGATAAATTGGGTTACGGCGTAAGAGAAGAAAAGGTTGAACTTGATATTAAAGGGATGACATGTGCAGCATGCTCAACTCGTATTGAAAAAGGTCTATCTAGAATGGACGGTATTAGTGAAGCAAACATCAACTTAACAACAGAATCAGGAACCATTTCTTATACCCCTGGGATGGTATCGGTAGAAGACATTCAAGAGAAAGTTAAAAAGTTAGGCTTTGAAGCTCTGTTAAAGCAAGATCAAGAAGAGAAAGAGTCTTCAAAAGAGAAAGAAATTCGTAGCCAAAAGACTAAATTTATAATTGCAGCGATTTTCTCTGCACCTTTACTATTAACGATGCTTGGTCATTTACCGTTTGCACCGAACTTATCAGCACCTGCCTGGATTGAGTATCCGTGGACACAGTTTGTATTAGCAGCTGTCGTTCAGTTTTATATCGGTGCACAGTTTTATAAAGGTGCATACCGATCTCTTATTAATAAAAGCGCCAACATGGACGTATTAGTCGCATTAGGTACGACAGCAGCATTTATGTACAGCTTCGTTCAATCAGTGTTATGGCAAATGGGTGCTGTACACCATGCGGAACTTTATTACGAAGCAAGTGCGATTATTATTACACTCGTTGTACTGGGTAAGTATCTAGAAGCAGTCGCCAAAGGGCGTACAACAGTTGCGATTACGCAATTGCTAAACTTACAGGCAAAAGAAGCAACCGTGTTAAAGAACGGTGAAGAAGTTCAAGTTCCAGTAGAAGAAGTTCAAGTCGGTGACCACATCGTCGTTCGCCCAGGTGAAAAAATTCCGGTAGACGGTGAAGTGGTAGAAGGGACGACTTCGATTGACGAATCAATGATTACTGGTGAAGCAATCCCAGTTGATAAACAACAAGAATCAACAGTTATAGGTTCAACGATTAACAAAAACGGTACGATTACAATGGTTGCAGAAAAAGTCGGAAAGGATACAGCTTTAGCAGGCATTATTAAAATCGTTGAAGATGCTCAAGGGTCTAAAGCTCCTATCCAAAGAATGGTTGATAAAATTTCAAGCATTTTCGTGCCAATCGTTGTCGTTATTGCGATTGTAACGTTTGTTGTTTGGTTCTTTATCGTTAATCCAGGGGTATGGGCACCTGCTCTGACAGCCTCTGTAGCGGTATTAGTTATTGCATGTCCATGTGCATTAGGACTTGCAACACCAACTTCAATTATGGTTGGTACAGGACGCGGGGCTGAAAATGGCATTCTGTTTAAAGGTGGAGAGTATTTAGAAGGCACTCAAGGTATTCAAGCTGTATTGTTAGATAAAACAGGTACCATTACAGAAGGTCGTCCACGTGTTACAGATGTAAAAACAATCTCAGGTGATGAACGAGATTTTGCTTTAATTGCAGCAGCTGAGAAGCGCTCTGAACACCCATTAGCTGAAGCGGTTATTGCTTATGCAACAGAACAAGGTGTAGAAGTTAACAACCCTAATCAGTTTGAAGCTATTACTGGCCACGGTGTTCAAGCATCGATTGACGAATCAGACGTATTAGTTGGAACTCGTAAATTATTAACAGAACAAGGTATTGAGGTTACTCAAGCAGAAGAAGTATTACAACAGTTTGAAGACGAAGGGAAAACAGCTGTTTTAGCGGCAATAGATGGACAGTTACGCTTTGTTATTGCTATTGCAGATACTGTTAAATCAACGTCTAAGCAAGCAATCGAAGCGTTACAAAATGACGAAATTGACGTTTATATAATGACAGGTGATAACAGAAGAACAGCAAGTGCCGTTGCGCGTGAAGTCGGCATTCCTGAAGCCAATGTAATCGCAGAAGTATTACCACAGCATAAAGCAGATCAAGTAGAAAAACTACAGCAAGAAGGCAAGAAGGTTGCTATGGTTGGAGACGGTATTAATGATGCTCCTGCATTGGCAATGGCTGACATTGGTATGGCGATTGGAACAGGTACAGATGTAGCAATTGAAGCGGCTGATGTAACATTAGTTGGTGGCGACTTAAACAATATTCCAAAAGCAATCAAATTAAGCAAAAAGACAATGCGAAACATTCGCCAAAACTTATTCTGGGCATTCTTCTACAATTCAGCGAGCATACCAGTTGCAGCATTAGGATTCTTGGCACCTTGGGTAGCTGGTGCAGCAATGGCGTTTAGTTCGGTTTCTGTATTGACGAATTCGCTTAGACTTAAACGACAAAGAATTTGATTATGAGCCACTTCCGATTAGGGGGTGGCTTATATATTTGATTTAATAAGGCTGCCCCTAGTCAAACGTGATGTTTATAACAATTAAAAAGATGACCGCAATAAGCGATCACCTTTTTAAAATTTTATCGGGTAGGACTGTGTCCGTTACCGTTGCCATTACCATTGCCGTTCCCATTTCCACCACTATTATTCTTCGTTAGCACCTTCAATCCTTGTCCCATATCAGATGCTAATACAAAGTTTCGGTCGACAAATACGCCCCAAACATCTGCTTGGTCTGATTTGTATTGCCCTACTTGAACGGGATCTGATGGGTCAGTGATGTCAACAGCATAAACACCACCAGCATAGTGTGAAAGGTAAAGAGTATTGCCTCTTACTTTAGGGTCGTGAACAGTGTTTGCAAAAGTTGGCCCATCTTCAACTTGGAACGTTAAGTCTGTCGTGAACTCGCTTAGTAGTTCTGGATCAGTCGGGTCTTTAATATCAAAGATACGTGTATAACCGTAAGCTTCTTCATATCCTTCGCGAACTGGAACATAAACTTCTCGAGTTTCAATTAAAACGTTGCCACCTTGTGCCAAAGCTGCAGAATGAGCAGAGCCTTGTTGATCAGAGGCGAAGTCTGTGCGTCCTAAGTACTCAGGATTTTCAGGGTCTTCGATGTTAAAGATCATCGTTCCTAAATCCCACATCGATACATAGGCGTGTCGAGCGTTGTTATCGGTTATTACGCTATGAGCAAACACAGGTCGCGTGTTACCATCTGGAGACTCCCAATTATATCCATCAAACTCGTCTGATACTTCCGGCAAGGATCTTGGGTCAAACTGCCATAGATTTTCGGGATTAGACGGGTCAGATACGTCTACAATTTGAAAATCGTGCTCTTCACCACCACTGTATAGGTCAGCATAAGGGTTAGCAGTTAAAACGAGTGCGCGATTACCTTGAGTCGTTAAATAAAGTTCATGTGTACCATTTGTGTCAGCATAAACTTCTGAGTAACCAAGTTTCTCTGGGTTGTACGGGTCTGTTACATCATAAAGCAAAAATCCTCCAGAAGTGTCTGCATTACGGTTTAATTGTTGAACACTGACGACTGCTAAATCACCATTAAATTCTGGTGTGTTTACAGACTTTACAATGACCTTTTCATGCCATGTGCCTGGAACGTCATCATGAGCGAAAACTGCTACTTCTTCAGGGTTTTCGGGATCTTGTAAGTCAAAGACTCGAACACCACCATCGCCGCCACCTGCTGTATGAGTACCTACATAAGCAAATCCTTTATGTGAGTATACATCAGCGGCATTGTTTTGGATCCCATCTCGGATTTGTTCCAGTTGTAAAGAAGCGGCTTCATCAAGAAACTTTAAGTTTTTATCGCCTTCTACATGTGGAGTTCCTAAATCTTCTAATTCTTCTTCTGTAAATAATGTTCTTTCACCTTTGTTTAAGTCTGAACCATCGAGGTAATCATGTGCAAATGTAGTAGGAGTAAAAACTGAGAAGACTAAAGCTCCCGACAATGCAGAGGTAACAAGAAGATTTCTTTTCTTCATAAACATTCCTCCATTACAAAAATTAGTGAATATTCACTCTATTTAATAGTTTAATAGATTTGGAAGAAATAGTTAATATGAAGATATACTCATTATTTCGACAGTCTAAATAACTAGAAAATGTAAATGTTTTACACGAAAAGTGACCGCGTGAAGGCGGTCACTTAAGTTTTTTAAGATTTACGTCGGTTATGTTGATGTTGACTCGCACGTTGATCTGCAGCTTCTGCTCGACGTTGAGCTTCGATGTCAGCACTGTCAGCTAATTCTTCTGCAAACTCGACATCACGCGCTTCTAGCTGTTCACTTTTAGGCGTTTGACCTAAGGGTTTGCGGCTTTTTCTTTTATGTTCATCTCTACCCATCTCCATATCACCTCTCTTGTTAATTAGTACAAATGTAGTATGCGAAGATAAAGGGTGAGTTATGTTAGACAATCTGTTTTTTATACTATTACTTTAGTCTGAATAGTTTGAATTGTATCTTGAGTTTCGGCATAATTAAGTGTATAGAGTGTATTTGAAAGGGTGGGATTATGAAGGTTAATTTTGACGAAATCATTAATCGCGACGCAATAGGAAGCTATGAAAAAGTTGACTTAAATGAAATTCATTATTTAGCTAATCAAGAGGAGTTAAACGACGCCAAACAAGATGAACAAAAGGTGTTATTTTTAGGAATCGATCTACAAAATGACTTTATAGAAGGCGGTGCTTTAGGAGTACCAGGGTCATATGAAGATGTCTATAGTATAACGCGCTTCATTTATCGCAACTTAAGTAAGATCACAAGTATTGCTGTATCGTTAGACACCCATAATATGAAACAAATTTTTCACCCTGCTTGGTGGGTTGATCCAAAAGGGAACCACCCTGATCCTTTAACAATAATTACTGTAGAAGATGTTGAATTAGGTAAATGGAAGCCGTTGTATAAGCACGAACAAAGCATTCAATATGTAAAAGGATTAGAGCAACAAGGTCAAAAGCAACTGTGCATTTGGCCATTTCATTGTATAGAAGGAACACCAGGTGCCGCATTAGAAAGCCAGTTTTCGAGAATGATTCATTTTCATTCGATCATCCGTAATACAGAAGTGAAGAAGGTTGTTAAAGGATTAGATCCTCTTAGTGAGAAATATGGGATTATTGAACCTGAGTATAGTCAGGATAACCAAACTGATTATGGTTTACTTAATTTTATTAGTGAATTTGACAAAGTAGTTGTTGCTGGAGAAGCGGAGTCACATTGTGTTTATGAATCAGTAAAACAATTAGCAGAGCACTTTGCATCAAATGAGAGTTTTACAAATAACATTTACGTACTAAAAGATGGGATGAGCTGTATTCCAGGTTTTGAAGATGAAACGTATGATGGTTGGAAACAATTATCTGACAAATACGGTGTTAAACTTGTAGAATCAAGTGAGCTTATTTTGTAGGAATTGTATCAATTCCCCAGGAAATAGCTAGAATTTGTCGTTGGAAGGAGAATGGCGTTGCGGACAATTGGAATTATTGGCGGAATGAGTTGGGAATCGACAGTTTCATACTACCAAGAAATCAATCGTGAAGTAAAAAATCGATTAGGTGGATTACATTCTGCTGAATGTATCATCTATAGTGTCGATTTTGCAGAGATCGAGAGGTACCAGTCGGAAGGAAGATGGAGTGAATCAGGAGAAAGGTTAGCAGAAGTGACGAAAAAACTTGAAAGCGCTGGAGCAGAGCTCATCATTTTAGCAACAAACACAATGCATAAAGTAATTGATTATGTTGAAGAAATAACAGACCTTCCAGTGATCCATATTGCGGATGCAACTGCTGAGAAGATGAAGGGAGATCGGGTTCATTCGACAGCTTTATTAGGTACGAAATATACGATGGAGCAAGGTTTCTATAAAGATCGGGTTCGTAAATATAGTATAGATGTTATTGTTCCAACTGAAGAGGAACAAAAGAGAGTAAATGATATCATTTTTAATGAGCTTGTTTTAGGTGAACTGAATCAGCAGTCGAAGCAATATTATTTGCAAGTGATCGAACGATTAAAACAAGATGGAGCAGATTCTGTTATATTAGGGTGTACTGAAATAGGACTACTCATAAACCAAACGAGTCTAGACATACCAGTTTATGATACATCAAAGATCCATGTCCAAAAAGCAGTTGATTATGCGTTAGGGAGTATAAATGTTAACTAACTAATTACCGCGCTTTTTTCGCACCCATTCATCACAAAACCATAGAACAATGGCGGCAAACAATGCACCAAAAAAGAATGGATACATACTTGTCCAATAGGTTATAAAATCGTTAAACAACGTACTTGGGTCGGCAAGAATACCGAGTATGAAAATAAAGCTTACACCAGACAAAACATGAAACCAAAAAGAATATTGTCGACGTTTAACTTCAGTCATTTTCTGAGTTAACCAATCAGAAAGGACAGATGCTGGAATACCGTAAGAGAATAGACCGCCAACAACATAAAGCGCGATGATTGGTAATAAAACCGATAGAAAAATTCCACCACTCGTTAAATATAAAACAGCGGTTAGTGTCGGTGTTATTATAATCGAAGCGAGTAAAAAAGCGAGAAATTTTCTAAGAAGCATTAAAACCACCTACTTGATTAAATATAGCATTATCATATCATGGATGTTAGTGATTCGATAGATTGAGAGGTTTTATTTTGAGGAAGATCATTTTATCTACTTTAATTGTTCTATTTTTAATGGGAATTGATCAACAAGTTAGTGCCGAAGAAGAAGGAGAAGTGTCGCTAGGCATAATGGTACAGGGTGCTGGTGATTACAGTGGTAATATGTCTTTTACAATGTCACGTGAATATGAAAATACGAGTACGACGACACAAAGTATTTCAGAAAGTTTTCAGCCGACTATTGGACACTTTCCAGGTGTGACAGTGGAGGTAGTCAACAAGCCTGAAGCTTTAGATGTTAATGTAGACGAAGGAGATCAGCAAAGAATCGAAATATCAGGTGACATCGAACCCGGTGATGAGGTGCGTGTAGATTTATTAATTGATATGCCAACATATGTTGATGGAGGACAAAGGAGCGGTAGTAGCGGAGCAGGTTTCTCTGGAAGGCTTGCCCTATTTGCTCAAAGAGATAATATATATGTTCAAGTGGTGAACGTTAATTATCAGTTTCCGCAATATAATAACGGAACTGAACAGAGTCATTTGCAGTTAAATCATTTTGATGAAGAGCGTGTTGCCGAATACATCGAGCCAACCTTAACCGGTTCTAATGTTTTGACTAGTGGTCGGTGGCTCGTCATTGATGAGGGAACTAATCATGAGCAACTAAGAGACAGAGATAATAAAGCCGACTTAAATGATGCTGTAAGAGGTGATTTAAACATCGCTTATAATGTTCAGTTAAACACTTCACCTAACATTTTGACATACGTTGCGATCGGGGTAGCTTTTATATCGCTTATTGTTAGCGTGTCATTAGTTATGTATATAAGAAAGTTTAAACTACAATAAAGTAAAAAGAGGAAAGCCGGCGTTCGCTTTCCTCTTTAAAAGGTTGATTAGACAATTGATAATCCACGTTCGATTAACGTGTTAAACTCTTCATTCTCTCTCTTTAAGTTATTTAATTCTTCTAGTAAAGTTTGCTTTAAATCTGTTTCAGCAAGCTCACTTAGTAACTCCACCATTTCTAGACGAAGAAGCCAATCTTTAGGGTGGTCTTCCTTAAGTTGTTCATGGATCGGCTGTAAGTCAGCAACTAAATTGTTAGAACTATTGTCTCGGATGGCTCTTACACGGGCATAAAGCTCATTAAGTTCTACTTGTGTCTTTTCTGGAATCGGCGTTTCTTGAGCTTCATCGACAGTGTAGTAATTTTCACCGTCAGCCGCACCTGCATAAACAGAAGTGATGTCAGTTCCAACGGCTAAATCAAATGCGCCCCACTCAGGTTTGAAAAGGACTTCTTCCCCTTTAGTTACAGTGCAGTCTTCTAATGAGATTACTACTAACTTCTCATTATGGTGAACTAGATCAGTAACTGTTCCATTCACTTGAATCCCATTTTCATAGTTCAGTTCAGTATTATTTCCAATCTGAACTCCGATATCTTTAAGCTGATCATCGCTTAAGTCTTCAAGTGGTTTTTCAAGCCCTGTAATTTGACCAATTGGTGCACCGAACCCGTCAGCATGGACGTCAGTTCCGTGGTTTTCTAATTGTTGGTCACTTGCAGCTAAGGCTGTCTCACCAGTTGTTTTTAAGTAGATTGCTTCTCCTTGATCATCTTTTAACAAGTCGGTGAACACACCAGTCACTTGAAGACCTGAGCTAAATACAGCTGTAGCGGTATTAGCAGAACGAACGGCTTTCTCTAAACTTTCTGTCCCTCCTTTCATAAACGACATCGTTTTCGCAAATTCTTCAGCTGCATCGAGGAGCTGCTTGAAGTCTTTACATACGAATAAATGAGGCTGGGGCTTTGTAATATCAAAACCTGTGTTTATGACTTCATCCATATCAAATGGCAATTTTTCAACTTCATCACTTAATGCATTGGAACCTTCGCCGACAGAAGATAGTAAGCCAGCCCCGTAAATTTTAGGGTCATCAAGGTCACCTACTAGTCCGAATTCTACTGTCCACCAGTAAAAACGACCGACGATTTGTGCTTCTGAAAGCTCTGTGATCTTCGCTTCGCATTCATCAACTTCTTGCTTAGCTTGGTTAATTTCTTCTTCAGTAGCATTACCTTTTTCTAATAGATTCGAGTAACTTCGAACAGCTTCAAAATGATCATGTTCTTCTTTTGTCGCAATTGCTTTCATACCAATTTCACCAAATCGTTTAACGAATGCTGAGTACTCAGGGTCAGCTAAGATTGGTGCGTGGCCAGCAGCTTCATGAATAATGTCTGGAGCTGGTGTGTAAAGTATGTTTTCTAACTTACGTATTTCATTTACGACAGGTAATATACCTTTTGCTTGAAATTCAAAGAAGGCAACTCCTGGGATGAAGCCATCGATTGTTGCAGCTCCCCAACCAGACGGTGCAAGACTTTCATTCATTTCATCAACGTTAGGAATTTTATCTATTGAAATGGAAGAGGCTCTTAAACCGTCAGTATATGCTTCGTGAGCTGTATCTTTTAATAAATTATGGTTTTGTCGCATGACATAACGCCATACGGCATGGTTAATAGCAGTGTAATGTTCATAATGTTGTTCGGCTGTGTATTTTCTTAAATGTTTAGGTACGGATTTCTTTTCAACTGTTTGCATGGTTGCACTCCTTTTTATCACTTTTACGCTTGTCCACTTGAACGCTTTTACTTGATAAAGTGACGAGTATTTAAAAACTAATATATCATTTTACGTTGTAGATTAGCAACCATTATTTTAAATTTAGTTGACTAAGTTTTATATTTCATATATAAGTAGTTTAATAGAGTGTTTAGGAGAGTGTTATATGGTTGATCAGAAAGTTTATATCGTTAGGCATTGTGAAGCAGAAGGGCAAGAACCGAGTAGTCAATTAACAGAACAAGGTGAGATACAGGCGTATAGATTGCGTGATTTCTTTAGTGAACAGCGTGTCGATCAGATTATAACAAGCCCATTTGAGCGTGCGATTCAATCTATTATGCCAACAGCACAAGAACATCAACTGGACTTATATATAGCGGACGATTTACAAGAAAGGAAATTAAGTAGTGAAAACTTATCCGACTGGATGGAGCGATTAGAGCAAACGTATCAAGATTTTGACTTGAAGTTTTCAGGTGGGGAATCAAGTAGAGAAGCGGCCGATCGGGCAGTTAAAGTTTTGACTGATATAAAATTAAGCCAAAACAAAGCGACAATTGTTGTTTCACATGGTGGTCTTATTTCATTGATTTTAAATCATTTTGATCCATCATTTGGGTTCGAAGGCTGGAAGCAGTTAACGAATCCTGATATTTATGAAATTAACTTAACTCGACGTGAAGTCAAACGTATTTGGGATCAATAAAAAAAGAGCTATGCGTTATAGCTCTTTCATATGGTGAATTAATTTATGTGGGTCAGAATCCATAATTATTAAATCTTTATGTAACTGATCAACAAAACCTTGTTCAATCATATGATCAAACAGTTCAAGTAGTGGTGTGTAGTAATCGTTAATATTGAGAAGTGCACATGGCTTTTCGTGATAACCAATTTGTGCCCATGTTACGACTTCAAACCATTCTTCTAGCGTACCAGCACCACCTGGTAAGGCAATAAAAGCATCGGCAAGTCGTGCCATCATTGCTTTTCTGTCGTGCATCGTTTCGACGACATGTAATTCGGTAAGTGCATCGTGAGCTATTTCAATCGTTTTTAGTTTTTCAGGGATAACACCAATTGCCTTCCCACCGTTTTTTAACACACCTTCAGCGACAGCACCCATACAACCGACGATAGCACCGCCGTAAACGAGCTCAATGTTGTGTTGTGCTAAAACTTCACCTAGCTGTTTAGCTTTCTTCATGTAAACAGGATCACGACCTTTTCGTGAACCACAGAATACTGCTACACGCTTCATCGAATAACTCCCATTCCGTTATGATGTTTATTATTTTTATTCAATAACAATAAGCTTTATGTAAATAAATTATACCATTTGATTTAATTTAGCATGAACATAATCAAGAACAAAATCTAAGGAAGTGAAAATATGTTTATTCGAAATTATGAACCGAGAGATGAGGAAGGTTGGCTAAGGTGTAGGGTTTTATCTTTTCTTAACACAGCTTACTATGATAATGTTTTACAACATAAAGAGAAGTATCACAACCGATCGATTGAAATCGTAGCTGAAAAGGGTGGGGAGATTGTTGGCTTATTAGATTTGGAGTTGGAACAAAGTGAAAGGCAAGTATGTACGTTAAGAAATGGGTTAGGTGCTATGATGTGGCACATTGCAGTCCATCCAGACTATCAACGAGAAGGTGTTGGGAAGCAATTACTTCAATATGCTGAGAGTCAATTAAAGGGTCAAGGTTATGAATACTTAGAGGCATGGACAAGAGATGATGACTGGGTTAATCATTGGTATGAAAATCAAGGGTTTCAAAAGGCTAACTCCTATTATCAAGCATTTATTAGTGGTGAGCAAAGGCATGAATTCATTGGATCGAAACATTCAGAAGTCACTGTATTATCTGCGTTTGCTCACTATATGGGACATGATGAAAGTGTTATTAATAAATTTGAGCGAGTTTATGAGTGTAATGGTTATGTTAAAACGTTAAAATAGAACGAGTAGCTCCTTATAGTATCACTAAGGAGCTACTTCTTTTTTATGATGGCGTTAATGATTTGGATGATTAGAGAAAGAAGCGCCACCACAAATGAACCGAACCCTAACATGACTAACAAAAATCCGTACGTTTCCACTAAAAGCAACACCTCCAAAGTTTTCCTCTCGCTATCGGGTTGTCTATATTGTAAAACAAGAACATATGTTCGTAAAGTTAATCGAACAAAAAACGACTTATGTCCTATTTAGCTGTGTAAAATACATAACAGTTGAGCATTATATTAATGGCGTGTATATCGAGTAGTCGCGTTTAATAAAGTAGTGGTGTGGGTAAATTTAACAGTAAAGACACTTTTTTAACGAGCGGAAATAATAGAAAGGGGTATGTCTCGTGAAAATGAATGTGACACAAAAGTTGATTAAAGAGCATCTAGTCTCAGGGCAAATGAATCCAGGTGAAGAGATTGGGCTAAAAATTGATCAAACGTTAACACAAGATGCAACAGGTACTATGGTCATGTTAGAGCTTGAAGCTATGGGTGTTGATCAAGCTAAAACAGAAGCATCAGCACAGTATGTAGACCACAATTTAATTCAAGATGATTATCGAAATGCAGATGACCATATGTTTTTACGTAGTGCGGCTAATCGTTTCGGTCTTTATTATAGCCGTCCTGGTAATGGTGTTAGCCACCCGGTTCATATGCAGAAGCTAGCTGTGCCAGGTAAGACGTTACTCGGTTCAGATAGCCATACGTGCGCTAACGGTTGTATGGGGATGCTTGCGATGGGTGCTGGTGGTATTGATGTTGCCTTAGCTATTGCAGGAGAGCCTTATTACATTAAAATGCCACAAGTTTGGGGCGTTAAGTTAACAGGAAAGCTTCCGGATTGGGTTAGTGCTAAAGATGTTATTTTAGAAATGTTACGCCGTCATGATGTTAAAGGCGGTGTTGGAAAGGTCATTGAATATTACGGTCCTGGTGTTAAAGAATTATCAGCAATGGACCGCCATGTCATTGCCAACATGGGAGCAGAACTCGGCGCAACGGCAACCGTTTTCCCTTCAGACAAAGAGATTAAAAACTTCTTAAAAGTACAAGGAAGAGAAGAAGATTGGGTTGAAGTGACCGCTGACCGTGGAGCGAGCTATGACCTTCATGAAGAAATTGACTTATCGAGTCTTGAGCCGTTAATCGCAAAACCATCAAGCCCAGGTAACGTAGTACCAGTTACTGAAGTGGCAGGCGAACCGATTTATCAATCTTATATCGGTTCATCAGCTAACCCAGGTTACCGAGACTTTGCCATTGTTGCAGAGGTTGTTAAAGGAAAGCATGTAGCACAAGGCCTTTCGTTAGATATTAACCCATCATCTCGACAAATTTTAACGCAATTAGTCGATGATGGACATATTGCAAGTCTTTTGTCGGCTGGTGGAAGGCTTCACCAAGCTGGTTGTAACGGTTGTATCGGAATGGGGCAAGCGCCGGCATCTGGGCGTAACAGCTTAAGAACAACGCCTCGTAACTTCCCAGGACGATCAGGTACTAAAGAGGATAGCGTGTTTTTATGTAGCCCAGAAACAGCAGCAGCTTCAGCGTTAACGGGGGAAATTACCGACCCAAGAACGTTAGAAATGGATTATCCTAAAGTAAAAGAGCCGACAAAAGTTGATTTTGAAAAAGAAAAAGGTATGTTAGAAGAGCCATTAACATCAGCTGATGGTTTAACAGTTGAGTTAGAGAAGGGGCCTAACATTAGTTCAATTCCAAACATGGCTCCATTACAAGACAACTTTGAGGTACCTGTCTTATTGAAGATGGGCGATAACATTTCAACTGATGAAATATTAGCCGGTGGTTCGCGTGTTTTACCTTACCGTAGTAACTTGCCGAAAATCAGTACATTTACATTTGAAATTGTTGATGACAATTACTACGAGCGTGCTATGGAGCTTCGTGACGATGGAGGCCATGCGGTTGTCGGTGGATACAACTACGGTCAAGGCTCTAGCCGTGAACACGCAGCGTTAGCTCCACGCTATCTAGGATTAAAAGCTGTCATTGTGAAAGACTTTGCTCGTATTCACTTGCAGAATTTAATTAACTTCGGCATATTGCCATTAACGTTTGTAGACGAATCAGAATTCGACAAAATCGAGCAAGGCGCCGTATTAGAATTTGAAAACGTTCGTGACAAGATCCAAGAGTCAAACGAATTTGAAGTTGGCGTTAGAGGTAAAGCTGAAAAAGTTAAAGTAAAGCATAGTTTAACAGATCGTCATTTGGACATAATACTAGCAGGAGGCATTATTAATTGGGTTAAAAACAAACAACAAGAAAGTGGTGTCTAAATGGGTTCACAACAGTTTCGTTGCAAAGCATGTGATGGTGCTGGACTATTAATGGACGATGAAGAATGGCGCTACACGTGTACTGTCTGTAGTGGAGATGGTTATGTTTCGAAGTATGAAAGTCAACAAGGAAGCCGTATTAATGAAGTTGATGAAAACAATCGAATATTAGATTAATCCTGTAAAGACAATAAAAGCACTGATCATCTTATGATCAGTGCTTTTATATTTAAGATTCTTGGTAAAGGAAGTAGTCGAAGTCTGCGTGTAGTTTTTCTCCAGAAGTATCTTGACATTGCATACCAACAAATGCCCCTGTAAAGAAACCTCCACCTTGAATGTAGTCATCCGATAGCTTGTAAGAGTGAAAATCAATAGGAATTCTCACCCAATGATCTCCATCAAAAGAATAGTGATAATGGTATAGATTAGTACTTACTTCTACACGTAAGTAAATGTAGTTAGTTTCATCTGGAATTGCTATAACTTCGTTTTTAAGTGGTCGATCAAATTCAAAATTATCGCAAACTGTAAGGTCAAGAATTCTCCCTTTCTCTTCATGCCATGTAACTTGTAAAGCTGACCAATTTTGTGTGTTGTAATAATTAACAAGGCCTGCAGCTTGTTGAAATGATTGCGGATTAAAACTCAATTTCGTTTCAGCAGTAAAGTTAAAATGTTCCCAGCGTCTTGCAATAAAAGATTGTGTAAATTTAGATGTTAAAGATTCATTTCCATACAATCGTAAATGACCAGGTAGCTCTGTTAAAGACATATTATTTTCTAATGGAATTCTTAGTGACTGAAAGTGTGGGTTTAATTCTTGCTGGTTAAAGTCATCTTTTCTGGGATAATCTTTTTTCCACTTCACTTCTTCTATGTCAGGCCCTTTAATTTGTAACGATGGTTCATTTCCACCAACAACGTATGGCCAGTCATTTTTCCATTCCAAACGTTGTATAGCTGTTTCTCTTCCTAATGGGCAGAAACCTCTAGGATCTAAAAGAGGTTGTTCATCTTTAGGTAATGGGCGACCTGTAAGATGAACAAGGAACCATTCATCGGTGTGTGTTTTCACAATTGAAGCATGCCCTGCTTTTTGTAAAGGATTTCTAGGGTATGGAAAAGATGTTATTAACGGATTTTCTGGGTGAACTTCATAAGGACCATACAAGCTTTTTGAACGAGCTATAGTTGCTTGGTGATCGTATTTTGTACCGCCTTCAGCTGTTAGTAAGTAGTAGTATCCATTCTCTTTATAGATGTGAGGTGCTTCTGTTAGCTTTACATCTGTTCCTTTAAAAATCACTTTTTTATCACCTATCAGTTTCTCGTCTTTAACACTATATTCTTGTAGCACTATACCATAAAAATTATGGTTGGGTAGTCGGTGGTCCCACATCATATTAACAAGGTACTTTCTTCCGTCATCATCATGAAATAAAGAAGGATCGAAACCAGAACTGTTTAAGGTGACTGGCTCTGACCATTCACCATCAATTTGGTTACAGGTAACAAGGTAATTATGACAGTCTTTCCACTGACCTTCAGTTACTTTAACATCAGTATAGATAAGCCAAAACTTTCCATCACTATATGATAGAGCAGGTGCCCATACACCACCAGAATCAGGGTTACCTTGCATGTTTAATTGACTTATTCGGTTTAAAGGTCTTGAAACAAGTCTCCAGTTTTTTAAGTCTTTTGAATGGTATATACCTACACCAGGAAACCATTCAAATGTAGAGACAGCGATGTAGTAATCTTCTCCAGCTCGACATATGCTTGGGTCAGGGTTGAACCCCTTCAAGATTGGATTTTTAATGTTTGACATATTCTTCACCTCTAATTATAGATTTATTGGTTAACATTTAATTTGTAAGTTGATTTTTCGAAAAGAAACTATCAGTTACAAAGGCAGACACTCCTAAAGCGGCTGACTTTTTTTCTAACATAGAAAAATGAAGCTGTAAGTCTTTCTGGTGTGATACTAATGGGTGTGTACTTATGTTTTGTTTTAAAGGTTCTTCAAGCCAATTCTGTAGTGTAGCTAAACGATTACCAATGATGATCTGCTCAGGGTTATAACTGTTAATGATATTATTTAGCCCGACTAATATATAGTCGCTTAGTTTATTAATTATTTTAAGGGCTTGTTCGTTTTCATTTTCAGCTAGTGAGATTAGCCATTCTAATGTTTTTTCTTCTGGATTGCCTTTAATGATATTGTACTCGAGAGCCATATTAATAAGAGATTGTTCAGAGGCATATAACTCCCAACACCCTTTATTTCCACAATTGCATAAAGGACCATTCATATTAATAGTCATATGTCCAACCTCTCCTGTAAGTCCATTGTGCCCTTCATGAAGCTTTCCGTTTAATATGAAACCAGCACCGATACCGATACCAATGCTAATGTAGACAATATCATTATACGGTTTTCCTGCACCGAATTTCTTTTCACCATAAGCCCCGGCATTTGCTTCGTTCTGAATGACAACAGGGGTATTGTACTTTTCTTCCACTAACTTCTTAAGGTCAACATTTTTCCAGCTAATGTTAGGAGCCATTAATACTCTACCGTTTTTTACTAAACCAGGAACTCCAATACCTATTCCTATAACTCCATAAGGGCTTTTGGGGAGTGAAACAATTAGTTCATCAATGATTGAGTAAGTTTCATTAAGCGTTTCTTCAAATGTTAAGTTACCAATCTTGGTAAATTGTTCATTGTGAATGTTCCCTTGCAGATCTGTTACAACGGCCAAGATATAGTTAACTCCAATATCAATACCCAAAGAGTACCCTGCTGATTCATTGAATAAAAGCATTACAGGCCTGCGCCCACCACTTGAAGTACCTGGGCCCGACTCGAGAATTAAATGTTGGTCTAGTAAATCGTTCACAAGAGAGGAGACAGTTCCTTTGTTCAACCCAGTCTTGATAGCGGTATCCGCTCTAGAAATGGGGGAGTGCTCTCTAATACAGTTTAAAACTAAAGACTTGTTCCTTTCTTTCACTACGTATTGATTGTAAGTTGTTATCATAATGTAATCACACTTTCTTTAAAATATTAGACTAAATAAATAATGTCTGCCAATTTAAACTATTTCAATAATTTTATTATACACTTTGTTTATCCACTAGACAAACAATGTTTACCATGGTAATATTTACTTAATGTTTGAAAATGAAGATTTTTCTAATAATTTTAAGGGGGAAGAAGATGAAGAAATTTAAATGGTTGTCTGCTTTTTTGATTTTATTGTTAGGTAGTCTTTTATTATTTGCATGTAGTGAAGATGGTGAAGGTGATGAGGAAGTTGGCAGTAGTGAAGACGATGAAGTAATAGAATTCATGCACTTATGGCCAGAAGGAAGTTCAGCCCAGCATTATAGAATAGTCAATGAAATTATTGAGGACTTTGAGGAAGAACATCCAAATAAAACTGTTGACTTACAGGTTTACAGTAATGAACAATACAAAGATCAAATAACAGTATTATCTTCTGCTAATGAACTGCCTGATGTAGGAATGACATGGGCGGCTGGTTATATGGAACCTTTTGTAAGCGGTAACATGTTTGCGGAACTTGATGATATGTTAGATGAAGGTCTTCGAGATGAATTTGTTGCGGGAACTCTAGAGGCGTTTGAATTAGATGGTGTCTCATATGGCCTTCCATTGGAGTTAAATACAACTTATGTTTTTTATAATAAGAACATCTTTGATGAGCATGGCTTGGAAAAACCAGATACGTATGAGGATTTACAAGAAATCATCTCAGTTTTAAATGAAAATAATGTTGAACCTATATCTTTAGGTAATAGAGATCGTTGGACAGGTTCAATGTGGTACATGTATTTTGCAGACCGAATTGGTGGTTCTGATGTCCTTACAGAAGCAATTAATGGTGAAAGGTCTTTTGAGGACCCAGCTTTAGTAGAAGCAGCAGAAAAGGTACAAGAGATGGTAACAAATGACTCATTTAATAGTGGGTTTAACGGAATGGCAAATGAAGAAGCAAGTAGTATGTTTATGAATGATCAAGCTGCAATGTATATGATTGCAACATGGGATTTACCGAACTTTACAACCAATGAGGATATACCACAAGAGTTCAGAGATTCTGTTGATTACTTTAAATTCCCAACTGTTGAAGGATCAGGTGATACGAATAGTTTTGTAGGTGGTCCAGGAGTTGGGTTGTTTGTAAGTGAAAATTCAGAGGTTAAAGATGCTGCTTTGGAATTTTCGTCTTTCTTTATACAGGAATGGGGAGAAAGGTCAGTTACTGAAGCTGGTGTTATTCCAGGTACGATAGTGGATGGTGAATCGTTAGATCTTCCAGATATGTATGTTGAAGTTTTAGAAGATCTCGAAAATGCAACAAACTTAACACTATATGCTGATGTGCAAATGAGTGCGGGTGTTGCTGATCGACACTTAGAGTTAATTCAAGCGTTATTTGGATTAGAAATTACAGCTGAAGAGTTTGCAGAAGAGCATGAAAATGCACTTTCAGAAGAATAGAAAATACTGATTACAATTAATAGGGATGAACTAATGCATACCTTACTTCATCAAATGAAAATACATCAATGAAAGGGTGGATTAGTCATCCCCACTTCTTTATATGGGGGTGAGAATGGTGAACAAAGTCATGTCAAATAAGTGGTTTATAATCCTTTACTTATTTCCTGCGTTTTTTCTAGTAGCTGTTTTAATTTTTATTCCACTATTACTAACAGGATATTATGGGCTTATGGATTGGGATGGAATAGGTGAAATGGAATTTATAGGTCTTGAAAACTACATTAACGTAGTTCAAGATCCTAGGTTTTGGGAAAGTGCTGCACATTCATTTTTATTAGCTTTATTTTCGACTTTAAGCTTAGCAATTTACTTAGCTATTGCGATGATCTTAGCTTCCAAAATTAAAGGTGCAGATTTATTAAGGAAAATTTATTTAATACCGATGCTATTATCTTCGGTTGCAATTGCACAACTATGGATTAAAGTGTACAACCCGTCTAATGGGATGTTAAATACAGTTCTTCATTGGTTCGGAGTTGAAAATCCACCACTATGGCTAGCTGACCCAAATATAGTTTTATATTCAATTTTTATCCCTATATTGTGGCAGTATGCAGGGTTTTACATTTTAATATATTTTGCAGCTTTAAAAAACATCCCAGATACAATTGTTGAGGCAGCAAAAATTGATGGTGCTTCACCTTTGCAAGTTGCTCTTCAAATTAAACTTCCATTAATTATGGGTGTTGTTAAAGTAACTATAGTATTAGCAATTGTTGGTTCTCTTAAGTATTTTGACTTAATTTATGTAATGACTGGAGGAGGACCTAATGGTGCAAGTGAAGTCATGGCTTCTTACATGTATAAATTAGCCTTCTCAAACAATGACTTCGGTTATGGTAGCTCTGTAGGGTTTATGCTACTGCTAATCACACTTCTTGTAACAATTATTGTTAGGAAGTTCACCGCTTCAAAAGAAGAAATTCAATATTAAAGGGAGGTTTTGTGATGGGACGTTTAGGTTATTTCTTTTTATACCTATGCCTAGGAGTAGTCGGTGTATTTCAAGTCTTTCCTATTGTATGGTTATTTCTATTTTCCTTAAAAGATAATCGCGAAATATTTGCGGGATCCCCTTTTGCGCTCCCAGAGGAAATTAGATGGGAAAACTACCTAAGAGTATGGGAAGGTGGTATAGGTCTATACTTCTTTAATAGTGTTTGGATTACAGGTGTAGCAATTTTCCTAACAGTTTTATTTGCTAGTATGGCTGTGTTTGTAATTACGAGAATGAAATGGAAACTTAGCGGTTTAGTTTTAGGGTTATTTATGATCGGTTTAATGATCCCAATTCATTCTTCATTAATTCCGTTGTTCAATATGTTTTTGAATATCAACCTTATTGATAACCCTTGGTCTATTGTTATTACATATACAGCCTATAATTTGCCGATTACGATGATGATACTACTAGGCTTTTATTACACTATACCTAGAGAGATTGAAGAGGCTGCAATTATAGATGGCGCATCACTACATAGGCTGTTTTTTAAGATTGTATTACCAATATCCGCACCTGTTATGTCCACTACAGTAATCATTAATATGATCTATAACTGGAATGAATTTGTCTTTGTTAACACGTTTATAAGTTCGGACCAATATAGAACGTTAACAGTTGGTATACAGAACTTTGTTGGTCAGTATATGACCGACTGGGGTGCAATTGGAGCTACTCTTGTAATAAGTGTACTGCCAATTTTAATAGCATTTTTATTTTTTAGTAATAAAATTGTGGATGGTATTTCCTCCAGTGCTGTAAAAGGGTAATTACACATTTACTCATGTAACAAATCGTCTATTTCACTATGTAGTTTGCTTGTCGAATTTATTAAAAGCTTGTATTGCAAAATGAACTGTAATGAATGCATAAAAGCTAGCACCAAATATAAAAAATAGAGCTGGCAACAAGTAGGTAAGGAAATAAAATGAAGCTAAACTGACTACAATTAGAAAAGATTGTAATGGGCTAATAAGCATTGTAAAAAAAGAATACTTCAATACTTGAAAACCTTTTATATGAAAATGCACGTAAGTTGGAAAGAGATAAAATAGAAATAATAAAAATATAAAAACCCCTGCAATTAATGGTACAGACGTCCAAGTCAATATCTCACCAATGTTTGTGTATAAAAAGAAGATGTTAAAAAGAAATATGAATGCTATACAGTAAATGAAAAAGCCTATGCGATTACTCTTCCAAAACTCTTCTTTATAGTACTTTAAGAAAGTATTAAGTATAGGGAGATCGGTTTGACCTTTCAGCCATTGTCTAATAACTGAAAACATGGCAATGGTTGCTGGGAATAAACCTAATATTACAGCTCCAAAGATGGTAAAGGTAATCCATAACAATTGAATGTAAGCAAAACGAGTGACCCACTCCAGAGCACTATATAAAGCTCTACTCATAATAATCCCCCTAGAACCGACAAAATTTACACATTATTCTAAAAACATGTTAATATATAAAGCTTTATTTGTCTATTTAATAATTTGTTTAACCTAAAACAATAAAAGATGATGGAGGGATAAGAAATGACTTATCTAAAAAACATTGAAACTATTAAATTTGAAGGTTTAAATTCTACTAATCCACATGCCTTTAAGTTCTATAATCCAAGTGAGGTAGTTGGTGGAAAAACTATGGAAGAACATTTGCGTTTTAGTGTAGCTTACTGGCATACATTTACAGAAGATTTATCTGATCCATTTGGAACGGGGACAGCTATTCGCCCATGGGATCATTACTCTGGTATGGATTTGGCAAAGGCAAGGGTTGAAGCAGCCTTTGAATTTTTTGAGAAGTTAGGAGTACCGTATTTCTGCTTTCATGATGTGGATATTGCACCAGAGGGCGATAGTTTAAGAGAAACAAATCAAAACCTTGATACAATTGTTGCTATGATTAAGGATTATATGAAAGATAGTGACACTAAACTGCTGTGGAATACAGCGAATAACTTCACAAATCCTCGTTTTGTTCACGGGGCCGCATCATCTAACAATGCAGATGTATTTGCTTATTCTGCTGCCAAAGTAAAAAAAGGTTTGGAAATAGGTAAAGAGTTAGGGGCAGAAAACTATGTGTTTTGGGGTGGAAGAGAAGGTTATGAAACTTTATTAAACACTGACTTAGGGTTAGAGTTAGATAATTTAGGACGCTTTTTCCACATGGCAGTAGATTATGCCAAAGAGATTTCTTTTGATGGGCAATTTCTTATTGAACCAAAGCCGAAAGAACCGACGACTCATCAATATGACTTTGATGTAGCAAGTGGATATGCGTTTTTACAGCATTATGGATTACAAGACCATTTTAAGTTTAATATTGAGGCGAATCACGCTACATTGGCTGGCCATACATTTGAACACGAGTTACGCTATGCGCGTGTTCATGACATGTTAGGATCAGTAGATGCAAACCAGGGACATCCGTTATTAGGATGGGATACAGATGAATTTCCGACTGACTTGTACTCTACAATTTTAGCAATGTATGAAATTTTAAAGAATGATGGACTAGGCAAAGGTGGTTTAAACTTTGATGCAAAAGTAAGAAGAGGGTCATTTGAGTTTGAGGATTTACTTCATGCACATATTGCTGGAATGGATAGTTTTGCTGTTGGATTAAAAGTTGCACAAAAACTAATAGACGACAAAGTGTTAGACGGTATTGTCGAAGATCGTTACGCTTCTTACTCTGAAGGGATCGGTAAAAATATTGTCGATGGAAAGACCAATTTTGCGAAGCTAGAAGAGCATGCCTTGAATTTAAAAGAAATCAACAATACCTCAGGTAAGCTAGAACAGATCAAGGCAACAATAAATCAATACTTACTAAAGACATTCGCTGGAGAGTAATTTTTCAGATGTAGGAGCTGAGATAACATGAAGTATGTGTTGGGTGTAGACCTAGGTACTAGTGCTGTCAAAATATTGTTAGTGAATGAACATGGCGATGTAGTTAATGAAGTTTCAAAAGATTATCCTGTTATACAAAAAAGATCAGGCTATAGTGAACAAGAACCAGATGTTTGGGTTGAAAAAACGGTAGATGGTTTGTCCGAAGTAGTTAGGAGTTTTCAGGGCAACCCTGAAGACATAGAAGGAATAAGCTTTTCTGGTCAAATGCATGGGCTAGTATTATTAGACAATGATTTATATCCATTACGAAATGCTATATTGTGGAATGATACTCGTACATCAAAAGAGTGCGAACAAATTTATAATGTAGTAGGAGAAGACCAATTACTTAAATTGACTAAGAACCCTGCATTAGAAGGGTTCACACTACCAAAGATTCTTTGGGTGAAAAATAATGAGCCAAACTTGTTTGCTAACGCGAAGACATTTGTACTTCCAAAAGATTATGTACGGTTGAAGTTAACTGGTAAACTTCATATGGAACATTCTGATGCAGCTGGTACACTGCTTTTTGATATTGCGAATAAAGAATGGAGTAATGAAATGTGTGATTTGTTTGGACTAAGAGATCAGTTTTGCCCTCCATTAGTCAAATCACATGAGGTTGTGGGCTCGTTATTACCAGATATAGCCGATGAAATTGGGTTAACTTCAAATACTAAAATAATTGCTGGTGGTGCTGATAATGCTTGTGGTGCTATTGGCTCTGGTGTTTTAGAGGAAGGAAAAACTTTAGCGAGCATAGGTACGTCGGGTGTAATTCTTTCTTATGAGTCTAGTCATGAGAAAGATTTCAAAGGATTAGTTCATTATTTTAACCATGGCGTAGAGAACGCTTATTATACAATGGGAGTTACACTTGCAGCAGGGGATAGCTTAAGTTGGTTTAAGGATGTCTTTGCACCAGATGAAGATTATGATGACTTGTTAGAAGGTATTGATGACGTTCCCCCAGGTGCAAATGGTCTTTTATTTACCCCATACCTTGTTGGTGAAAGAACGCCACATGTTGATGCAAATATTAGAGCTAGTTTTGTTGGCATGGATCGATCGCATAAGCGAGATGATTTTGTCAGAGCGGTTTTAGAAGGAATTACATTTTCTTTGAATGAATCAGTGGAAATCTTTCGTAAACAAGGAAAGAAGATAGAGACTGTTATCTCGATTGGGGGAGGTGCCAAAAACGATGCTTGGTTGCAATTACAAGCCGATGTTTTTAATGCTAAAGTTGTTAAACTAAAAAATGAACAAGGACCTGGAATGGGAGCTGCTATGCTAGCTGCTTATGGATGTAATTGGTTTGACTCGCTAAGGGCTTGTGGAGAAGAGTTTTTAAGAGTAGATAAAGAATTTAATCCAAACATAAGTAATGTTCGTAAATACAAGGAACTTTTTGAGATTTATCAAGATATATATCAAAATACAAAGGAACTTCAACATAGACTGGTGAAGTTTAGGAATTAAATAGGAAGTATTAGGAATCCTGGGTTAATCTTAGGATTCCTAATTATTTTCTGCGCTTAAGCGAAATAAGGTTTGTTGTTTATAGGGTGTGTTGGCATCTAGCTTTATACTAGGTAAGTCGTTATGCATAATAGACCCAGGAGATGCTTGTGTTTCAAAACATATCCCTAAATATTTCTGGGAATCTCTTTCCGATAACTTAACATCGTGATTTAAATTATTTGCAGTGTACAATATCATTCCAGGTTGAGTCGTATGCATTGTTAATTTCCTACCACTTTTCTCTTCTTTTACTGACAGTTGTTCATTAGTAGAACGGTCAAAAATAAAATAATGATCATAGCCATTATTAGCAAGTTTGATTTGTTGATGCTTAGACTTAAGACCACTTTCAAGTTGGCGCCACTTTAGAAAATCAAATGGAGTATGAAGTACATTCATAATACCAGTGGGGATTAATTCATTGTCTAATTCTAAAAACTTCTGGCTATTCACTTTAAGCCAGTGTTGGTCTATTGTATCTTTTAAATCACCGGATAAATTAAAATACGTATGATTGGTTAATGTAAGAAATGTATCTTCATTCGCTATAGCGTCATAATCTATAATGATTTCATTGTTATTTGTTAACGTATATGTGACAGTAACTCGAAGGTCACCTGGGTAGCCATCTTCTAAATTAGCTCTTTTATGAGAAAGTGATAAACCAACTTGATCTTGATCTTGAAATGGCTGAGCATCCCATAGTGTATTATGAAACCCTGTTGAACCACCGTGTAAGTGATTGTTGCCGTCATTCTTTTCTAAATTATATGTATGGTTATTAATATGAAATTCAGCCCCAGCAATTCTGCCGGCAACACGTCCAATAAGTGCGCCTAAATAATAAGGATCCTTTTTATAGTCTTCTAAATTCTTATAACCTAGCACTATGTTTTCGAATATACCATTTTGATTTGGTGCCATAATTTTAGTAATTCTACCGCCGTAATTTAAGAGATGAAGACTTACTCCATTGTTGTTTGTCAGTTTAAATTGTTTCCAACCACCTTGTGATAATTCTTCCGTTTCTATCTGCATTGTTATCAACCCCCCATTTTCTTATTCTTACGTTAATTATATCATTTTATAGAGTATAAGAATTAAGTGTAGGGGTTTAAAGCAGTTTATTTCTCAACTTTCTAGGTGTTTTGCTATGATATTAATAATAAAGGAGGAATTAAAAATGAATGAAGAAGCAGTATTTGAACAAGCGAGGTTTTGGCGTCAAAACTTAGTGAAGCTGTTAGAAAGTATGACAGAAGAAGAACTAGATCAGATTCCTTCAGGTTTTAACAACAACCCACGCTGGAATCTTGCTCATTCCGTTGTGACGTGGGACAGTGTCATTACCAATGCATTAGGTCAAGATAGTCAACTGCCTAGTCATTATGGGGAATTGTTTGGTCGAGGGACTAGCCCGAAAGGTTGGGGTCAAAATGTTCCATCTAAAGATGAGTTGGTAGAACAAGTACAACAACATGCGAAACGTTTAGAAGAACTTGCATCAGGTAAGTTAGACCAGGAAATTGGTTTTGAGATGCTTCACTTAAAAACGGTTGAAGAGGCTTTTCTATTCTTAACTTCTCATGAAGCACTTCACGTTGGAACAGCGAGTGCACAAAAGCAAGCAACGAAATAAAGAATTTGAAAGCAGGGGCGTGAAGTTTTTTGCCTCTGCTTTTTTTGTTGATCTAGAGGTTTTTAAGACCCTTTATAGAAAATATATAACATAATAAAGGTTTAGAGGTGAAAGGCATGAAAAGTCCAGTTCAAACTAAGGTTGGTGCAATTTTTATCCCTGTAAAAGATATTAAAAAGGCGAAAGAATGGTATTGTGACTTATTAAATATTGAGACCCCTAATGAAATAATAGCCGATCATTTATTTGTTATTGATTTAGACTATGATCTAAAGGTGGTACTCGACTCAAAGATATATGAAAAACGGATTATAGATGATGTGCCTTTATTTCATTTTAATACTAGCAATATTGAAACGGCTTATAAGTATGTACAATTAAAAGGGATTGAGGTTTTAACAGCCATTCAACACGATCATTTTTTTAACATTCGAGATTTGGATGGTAATGTCCTAATGATATGTAAATGTTAAAACTTATTATCTTTGTAAGCATTCTTTAACACCATCTGTTAAAATAATGAAGAACTAAGGTGAAAAGAGGTGACAACATGACGTGGGAAATTTTAAACGTAATTGGAACGATGGCCTTTGGAATTAGTGGTGCCATTGTTGCCTTGGAAGAAAAGTATGACCTGTTCGGTGTTTATTTATTAGGTTTTACAACAGCTTTTGGTGGTGGTTTAATACGTCATGTTGTATTAGGTTTGCCCGTTTCTGAAGTTTGGGAACAAAGCATGTTGTTCTTTATAGCTTTTATAACATTGACGTTAATCTTTTTTATACCGTTTCATTGGTTCTTTACTGGTTGGGAAAAATGGGGTGCTTTCTTTGACTCAATTGGGTTGTCGGCATTTGCGATCCAAGGGGCATTGTTCGCAGTAGCAGCGGGTTATCCACTCCCAGCAGTTATTGTCGGAAGTGTTTTGACTGGTACTGGTGGCGGTATGGTACGTGACTTGTTAGCTGGAAGAAAGCCACTTGTATTACATAAAGAAATTTACGCTATGTGGGCTGTGTTAGGTGCTCTTGTGATTGGACTTGGAATTGCTGAAGCGATGTGGGAGTTAATGGTCTTATTAGTTCTAATTATTACTCTTCGAATGTTATCGGTCATCTATGATTGGCGCTTACCGAGTAGAGGAGATTGGTTAAGGTTCTTAAAACGCTTGAAGAAAAGTTAATAAATGTTAACATTGCTGCCCCCTAAAATAACTAACCATCCTTTATAATATTGGTAGGCATAAAGAATTAAAGGGGCGTTCTACAATGGCTTGTTCAGTCAAATTCTTTAAACAGTTTCCGATCTTTCACGATTTATCTTTTGAAGAATTAGAAGAGGTAGGCAAAATTGCACACCACCGTAAGTTTAAGAAAGGTGATGTCATTTTTCGAGAAGGCGAGAGAAGGGAATCGGTATACTTTGTCATCCATGGATTGATTAAAGTTTATAAAGTGAGTGCTGATGGTAAAGAACAAGTCATTAACTTAATTCATTCAGATGAAATGTTTCCCCATGTCGGCTTTTTTGATCAAACACCATACCCTGCAACGGCTGTTACACTAACAGATGTTAATGTAATAGCTGTTCCAATAGAGGCATTTGAAAACCTTTTACTGCAAAAGCCTCAAATTTCTATCAAAGTTATGCGTGTAATGGGTAAGAAAATATTAGAACTTCAAGACCGAATCCAACAAATGAGTACTCAAACAGTCTTTGAACGTACAGTAACAACACTTATTCGAATTACTGAAGAAATGGGGAAACACCGTCAAGATGATTCAATTTATGTTCATATTCCGCTTACAAACAGTGACTTAGCGAATATGATCGGCGTTACCCGAGAATCAGTTAACCGAACGTTTAATAAGTTACGAAAAGAAGAGTTAATCTCTTATAATCGTAATGAAATCATCGTTTACAACATGGAGGATTTGAAAAGTTACCAAATGACATAGTTTTAAGAACTAACACCTTCGATGACAGGGTATCTGTTGTCGGGGGTGTTTGTTTATTATGAGCTGCTAGTGTTATTTACAAAAGAAGTATATCTGGTATAATTTACGAAAATTCTTAAAATATAACAATGTAGTTGTTCTGAATAAGGGGAGAAATGAGTGAGGCAAGGTAGAAATGGTCACAATGATGAAAGAAATGATCTGTTCCACCGAGGATTGATCGGGAATCCTGGTTGTATGCTTGTTTTAATTGTATTAATTATTGTTATAAGTATCATCGTTAATTATTTCGACTAATGGTCACGTAGTAAACGTGTGGTTTTATTTTTTGTTAAGTTAACTGCTGTTATTGTATTGAATTAATCGAAGGTGGACCATCAGGTCATTAGTTTCGCTAAGTTGTAGTTATTTTCCTTAGTAAGTTTAGAAGAAGCGTAACCAATAATGGCTACGCTTTTTTCTATGCGCGTTTGGCAATTCCTTCAATTTCAACTTTAACGTCTTTTGGTAAACGGCTGACTTCGAAGGCAGCACGTGTTGGGTAAGGCTCTTCTAAGTAACTTGCATAAATATCATTGACTGTTGCAAAATCTTCCATTGAATCTAAAAGGATTGTTGTTTTCACTAGGTTAGTATAATCGAGTCCTGCTTCTTTTAAAATGGCACCAACATTTTTCATCACTTGATGTGTTTGTCCTTCAATGCTGTCACCGACAACTTCCATCGTTTCTGGGTTAAGTGGAATTTGACCAGAGATATAAAGCGTGTTGTCCACTTCTACTGCTTGAGAATAGGGTCCAATTGCTGCAGGTGCCTGATCTGTTGAATAAACTTTTTTCATGGTAAAACATCTCCTTTCTATATAACTCTATATTAGCAAAAGTTTAGTGTGGAGATAAGGATATAAAGTTATTTAGTAAAAAAGCAGGTTTAAAAAATTTTGAATTTTTAATATAATCAGATATAAGCGTAACAATAGGAGGGGTAAATTTTGAAAAAAGAAGAACTCATTGCACCGGATAACTATAATATTGTAAGCGAGTTTGAACAGTATTTGACAGACCCTGATCGAAAAGCGATTGTTTGGGAAGATGAAAACGGTAGTACAGACCAAGTGACATACGAACAATTGTTTAGTCGAGCTAATCAGTTAGCTAATGTTTTCGTTAGCCAAGGACTTGAAAAAGGTGACAAAGTGTTAGTGATGATTCCGAGATTAATACAAGCATATGAAGTTTATGTAGCGCTACTTAAGGCAGGACTAGTCGTTATTCCAAGTTCAGAAATGTTACGTGCTAAAGATTTAGAATATCGTATTCAACATGGTGATGTGAAAGCAGTTGTTACATATTACCCGTATATTAATGAATTCGAGCAAGTCAATAAAGTTTCACAGCTTAAAAAGTTCGTGTTAGGTGAAGCAAGTGACGGGTGGGCTCATTTAGATGAGTTAGTTGAACATGCACCAACTGAATTCAAAACGGCAAATACAAAAAGCGATGATATGGCGTTTTTATCTTATACGTCAGGTACTACTGGCAACCCTAAAGGTGTTGTGCATACACATGGCTGGGGCTTTGCCCATTTAAAAACAGCTGCGTCAAATTGGTTAGGAATTAATGAAAAAGATTTAGTATGGGCAACAGCTGGTCCTGGTTGGGCGAAATGGTTGTGGAGCCCATTTTTATCAGTGTTAGGTTCAGGAGCAACTGGTTTTGTTTATAATGGTAAGTTTTCTCCTACAAAGTATTTAAAGTTGCTGCAAACTTATGGTGTTAATGTTTTATGTTGTACACCAACTGAATATCGTCTAATGGCTAAAGTTGAAGGGTTAGATGGGTATGACTTAGGTCAATTGCACAGTGCAGTTTCAGCTGGTGAGCCGTTAAATAGAGAAGTAATAGATACATTTGAGAAGTATTTTAACCTAACTGTAAGAGATGGATATGGTCAAACAGAGAATACATTGTTAGTTGGTATTACAAAAGGGATGGAAGTGCGCCCTGGTTCTATGGGTAAACCAACCCCTGGCAATACAGTTGAAATAATTAATGAAGATGGGGAACCTGTAAAAGAAGGTGAAGTAGGTGACATTGCCGTTCACCAGTCAACACCAGCATTGTTTAAAGAGTATTATAAAGACCCTGAGAAAACGAGTGCGACTTATCGTGGTGAATATTACTTAACAGGTGATCAGGCAAGTAAAGATGGTGACGGGTACTTCTGGTTCGAAGGTCGAAGTGATGATATTATCATTAGTTCTGGTTACACAATAGGACCATTCGAAGTAGAAGATGCCCTAGTCAAACACTCTGATATTCAAGAATGTGCTGTTGTAGCAAGCCCAGATGCAGTACGAGGTGCAATCGTGAAGGCTTTCATCGTGTTAAAAGACAATGTTGATGAAAAGCGAGATGGATTTGTAAGAGAGCTGCAAAATCATGTGAAAGATTTAACTGCACCGTACAAATATCCACGCGAAATTGAATTTGTAAAAGAGTTACCGAAGACAACGTCAGGTAAAATTCGACGCGTAGAGTTAAGAAAGCAAGAGATGAGTAAATCATTATAATGGGATGGAAAAACTGCTCAAAACTTTATAGGTTTTGAGCAGTTTCTTTTGATTGTGCAGTTAGTTTTATCGGCTCTTGGGCGGGTTTATATCAGCGCTCAGCAAAAATTATCGGCGTTCGGACTAGGTTTATCAGCGCTCGAACAAATTTATCAGCGTTCGGATTAGGTTTATCAGCGCTCAGACCAGATTTATCAGCGTTCACACTAATTAATGATAAGGATTAACGTGTACATAAACATCTTGCACTTCGTGGTGGTCTTCCATTAATTTTTCTTTTACGCGTGCAGCTATACTGTGTCCTTCATCGACTGTAATGTTTGGATCGACACTGATTTTCACATCGATAATGACGTATGAGCCGTGAGTTCTTGCGTTTAACATGTCTAAGCGTTCAACGCCGTCCACTTTCATCGTTGTCATTTCGAATTTCTTCGTTCGTCCTTCATCTAAAACAGTTTCTAACGTAACACTTACCGCATCGCGTCCAATTTTAAAGCCCATCCACATGACGAGTAGTGCAATAAATGCACCGGCTACTGGATCAAAGTACTGTAAGAATGGTAGGCCATAGTGGCTTCCAATCATAGCTGCCCCAATACCGACTAATGCAATTAACGATGAAATGGCATCTGAACGGTGGTGCCAAGCATCAGCTATAATGGCAGGGCTATTAATTTTATCACCGAGCCGTTTTTTATATTGAAAAAGCGCTTCTTTAACGATTAATGAGAAAATAATGGCATATAACGCGATCATGCCTGTTTCGGATTGTTCATTAGAGAATAAAGTTGAAATAGCATCAAGTAAAATTTCAACCCCGACTACTACGAGTAAGATTGAGACGATTAGTGTCGCGATGTTTTCAGCTTTACCATGACCATAAGGGTGTTCTGGGTCTGGTGGTTTTTGAGCTGCTCGAATACCGACAAGTACCGCAATGGAACTGACGACATCAGATGCTGAGTGAAAGGCATCAGCTATTAGTGCTTTACTGTTACCAAGCACACCTGCGATTCCTTTTACCACTGCTAATATTAAGTTGGCCACAATCCCTACAATTGAGGCAAACTGTGCTTTTTTAGTTCGGTTCTCCATAAAACAACCTACTTTTCGTCGATTATATTTTTTATCATACCAATAAATAAAAGGTTCAGTCTAACTATTTTTAACATTGTTTATGAAACTTTAGGCTTAAACCACATATGATGACTACATAGTAAAAAAATATGAGGAGACGATACATCATGTGTGGACTAACAGGGTGGTTGAATTGGAATCAAACGAGTGCGGAACAACTACCAATACTTAAGGAAATGACAGAAACATTAACGCATCGAGGGACAGATGATCAAGGTTTCTTCATGAATAGTCATGTCGCATTTGGTCATCAAAGGCTTGCGGTAATTGATCCTGAAAAAGGTAAGCAGCCAATGACAGTCAAAAAAGCAGGTTGTTCTTATACCATTGCTTATAATGGTGAGTTGTACAACACAGAAGATTTACGGAATGAGTTAGTTAAAGATGGTTTCACGTTCAACACGACATGTGACACAGAAGTGTTAGTCATGTCTTATGTAAAGTGGGGCAAAGAATGTCTAGATCGTTTAAACGGGATTTTTGCTTTTGCCATTTGGGATGATGAGCAGGAGGAATTGTTTATTGCACGTGACAGGCTCGGTGTTAAGCCAATGTTTTATAGTGAAGTTAATGGACAATTGTTATTTGCTTCAGAAATAAAAGCTTTACTTAAACATCCAAACATACAGCCTATAGTAGATCGTGAAGGTCTTTCAGAAGTGTTGGGGCTTGGTCCTTCACGAACACCTGGGCATGGTTTATTTAAACAGATCAACGAGTTAAGAGCAGGGCATGCTTTATCATGCTCGACGACAGGTGTGAAGATTTGGCGGTATTGGAATTTGAAAAGTGAGGAGCATACTGACAGCTTTGACGAGACGGTTGAGAAGGTGCGTTTCTTATTTAAAGATGCGGTTGAAAGACAGTTAGTATCTGACGTACCATTATCGACCTTTCTGTCAGGTGGTATTGATTCCAGTGCTATTACAGCTATTGCATCTAACTACTACAAAGAAAATGGTAAAGGAATTTTACCGACGTTTTCGGTCGATTACAAAGGGAATGATCAATATTTTGAAAAAAGTAAGTTTCAACCGAATTCAGATGCTGATTTTAAATCGTTAATCGTCGACCGATTTAAAACGAACCATGAGGACTTGTTTATTAGTGAAGAAGATTTAGCTGGATATTTGAAAGAAGCGGTATTGCTACGGGATCAACCTGGTATGGCTGATGTGGATTCGTCATTATTATGGTTTTGTAAACAAGTCAAAAATGAAACGACTGTAAGTTTATCAGGTGAATGTGCTGATGAGATTTTTGGTGGTTACCCTTGGTTTCAAGATGATTTTAACCAAGATGGAGAAGGCTTTCCATGGATTAGATCCCTCCAGTTAAGAGAAGATCTGTTAAATTCAAAATGGAAAAACAGACTTAATATTCAAGACTATGCAATGGAACGATATAAGCAAACGGTTAATGAAACACCTTTGCTTACAGGAGAAGCCCCTAAAGAGCAAAAACGTCGTGAAATGTTTTATGTAAATATGCAGTGGTTTATGGCGCAGTTGCTCGATCGCAAAGACCGAATGAGTATGGGCGCAACACTTGAAGTGAGAGTTCCCTTTGCTGACCACCATTTAGTCGAATATGTCTGGAATGTTCCTTGGGAGATGAAGCAAGCGGATGGATATGAGAAAGGTTTATTACGAAAAGCGCTAGAAGGATATTTGCCAGAAGAAGTTTTGTATCGAAAGAAAAGTCCTTATCCTAAAACGTTTCAACCGAAATACACTTCATTAGTTGTTTCTATGATGGAAGAAGTTCTGAGTAAACAAGATGCACCATTATTTGAATTACTGGATAAAAATAAAGTTGAGCAGTTAGTTCATACACAAGGTGAGGAGTTTAAAGAACCTTGGTATGGTCAATTAATGACAGGTCCACAATTGTTAGCTCATTTATGGCAGATTAATGCTTGGCTAGAACATTATAATGTGCAAATCGAGGCGTAAAGACTGAGCATTTTTAATTGTTTAGAAGTAGGCTGAATACTCCTTCGAAAGTTGTCTAACTATGGAAATGAATAATTTTTAAATTTTAGCACCATGATAAGCTTACAATTCCTTCGTATAAATCGTTGGTTTTAGGTTAGAATTACTACTAAAGGTAACAATTAGGTTAAAAACATTGCAACAATTTATCAAACCTTACAATGTTGTAATGTTAGTTTATGTCGATTGAATACGAGGGTATAACACTAGTACAATCAAGATACATTAATTAAGAAGGAGTGTATGAAAATGAAAAAATGGTTAATGAGTATTCTAATGATTTCTACTTTAGTGATAGCAGCTTGTGGTGGTGACGTTGAAGAAGATCCAATGCCAGAAGAGGATCCAGTAGAAGATCCAGCAGATGAAGATGGCGACATGGACAACGGTGACATGTAAGAACATTCCCCCCTTATAATATAATTGAGAAGCTGACAGGAGTCTTTCCTGTCAGCTTCTTTTTTGTGTTCAAGTTTGTAAGCACTTTCATTATTTTAAAAATTCAGACTTTATAATTATACAGAAAAACCTATTTAAATTTAATTAAACCCGTGTTAATATACATATAATCGTATAAATATACAAAAAGGAGAATGGATATGCAAATTAAAAATTGGGGATTTATTTTTATTGTTGGAGTAGTATTAGCGGTGTTATCTGCATGTGGCACAGGTGCTACAGAGGCTGATGGAGAAGAAATAAGTTCTGATGAGCAGCAAGTGTTGGAAATGGGAACTTCAGCAGACTTTCCGCCATTTGAATCGTTCAATGAAGATGGTGAATTCGTCGGCTTTGATATTGATTTAGCTCATGAAATTGCTGAAGAGTTAGGTTATGAGTTAGAGATTTCGGATATGAATTTTGATGGATTGATTGGTGCATTACAATCCAATCGTGTTGACATGGTATTAGCTGGGATGTCAGCAACGGAAGAGAGACAAGAAAACGTAGATTTTTCACCTGCTTATCATCACTCAGGTGAAATGTTCATTACACAAGAAGATTCAGACATTACAAGTATTGAAGATATTGAAGGAAAAACGGTAGGTGTTCAACTCGGAACTATTCAAGAAGAGGGTGCACAAGCATTACAAGAAGAATATGACTTTGAAATTCATGCTGTCGATGAAGCGACAAACATTATTCAAGACTTATTAACGAATCGTATTGATGTCGGTTATATGGATACGACAGTGGCTGAAGGGTATATTGAAGAACAAGGATTGGCAGGGTTTGAAGATCCAACTGAAGCTTCACCTGGAATGGCTATTGCATTTCCTAAAGATAGTGAGTTACAGGAAGACATTAGCGCTATCATCGAACAGTTTTTAGAGGACGGTACGATTGCTGAACTTGAAGAAAAATGGGAGTTAGATGAACAATAAAATTTAAAGGGATTGGAGTGAATAAGGCATGAATTTGGACTTTAGCCAAATCGTGCCTTATATTCCTTTTATGCTAGAAGGAGTATGGGTCACGTTACAGTTTGTGATTATAGCGATTATTTTTGGTTTTATATTAGGTTCTTTAATTTCTTTAGTAAAAATTAGCCGGTTTACATTACTGAAGTGGTTAGCTGATTTTTATACATCAATTTTTAGAGGGACACCACTAATTTTGCAGTTATTATTAATTTATTACGCCGTTCCTCAGCTTACGGGATATGATATATCGCCATTTTTATCAGCGATTTTAACGTTTGGTTTGAATTCCTCGGCATATGTGTCAGAAATTATTCGTGCAGGAATTCAAGCGGTGGATAAAGGCCAGCGTGAAGCGGCTGAAGCACTAGGTATTCCTTATCGACCGATGATGATTAAAATCATTTTGCCACAAGCAATGAAAAATATATTACCTGCATTAATGAACGAGTTTATTACGCTAACGAAAGAGTCAGCATTAGTTTCTGTTATTAGTTATTTAGATTTAATGCGTCGAGCTCAAGTCGTGTCTTCAGATATATACCGTAGCTTTGAACCGCTCATATTTGTAGGATTACTGTATTATGCGATGGTGATGGTCTTAACGTTAATTGGTAAGTATGTTGAACGGAGGATGAGAGCAAGTGATTAATGTAGAGAAGTTGCATAAAAGTTTTGGAGACACAGAAGTTTTGCATGATATAAACACGAGCATTGAACGTGGAGAAGTTGTTACGATTATTGGGCCTTCTGGTTCCGGTAAGTCGACTTTTCTACGTTGTTTAAATTTATTAGAGCAGCCGACTTCAGGGCGTGTATTTGTTAATGATGAAGATATAACAAATCCTAATGTCAATATCTTAAATATTCGACAGCAAATTGGTATGGTGTTTCAACATTTTCATTTGTTTCCGCACATGAATGTGTTGGAGAATTTAACTTATGCTCCGATGACTGTGAAAGGAGAGAGTAAAGCCGAAGCTAAGCGAAAAGCAGAACAGTTGTTAGCTAAGGTTGGTTTAAGTGAGAAGCTTGAAGCATTTCCAAATAGTCTATCGGGTGGACAGAAGCAACGTGTAGCGATTGCAAGAGCTTTAGCGATGGAGCCAAATCTAATGTTATTCGATGAACCTACTTCTGCATTAGACCCCGAAATGGTTAAAGAAGTGCTTGATGTTATTAAAGATTTAGCTCACTCAGGCATGACGATGGCTGTTGTAACGCATGAAATGGGTTTTGCGAAGGAAGTTGCGGACCGTATTATTTTCATGGACGAAGGCAGAATAGTAGAAGAAAGTGACCCAAAACCTTTCTTTGAAAAGCCTAACACAGAAAGAGCACAATCGTTCTTAGAAAAAGTGTTATAAGTTTTAGGTCACTTCAAATGCTGTATGCTTTGGAGGGCTAGACAATGAAAGCAGAGTACTTTAAAAACCCAGTATTTTATATATCAGCATCGATTGTAACATTGCTAGTAATTTTCGGGGCTGTTATGCCTGAGCGCTTTGGTGAAGTAGCTGGTACACTATTTGTGTTTACGACTGACCATTTTGGGTGGTTTTATTTAGTTGCCGTATTTGCGATTATCATTTATTTAATTGGATTAGCTATTAGTCGTTATGGGAAAATCCGACTCGGTGATGATGGGGAACGACCTGAGTACCCATTCTTTACATGGATTGGGATGTTGTTTTCAGCTGGGTTTGGTGTAGGTTTAGTGTTTTGGGGAGTTGCTGAGCCGATGTCACACTATTTTTCTACGCCTTTTGCAGGTGTGGAGGCTCAAACAGAAGAAGCTGCCCGAGTGGCGATGGGTTATGCTTTCTTTCATTGGGGAGTTAGTCAATGGTCAGTATTTGCTATAGTCGGTTTAGTTGTTGCATTTATGCAATTTCGCCGTAATGATAATGGGTTAATCTCTAAAGCAATGGAGCCTGTGACAGGTGAAAGGCCTGCTTTAAAAACGACAATTGACGCATTAGCAATCATTGCAACAGTAATGGGGGTTGCCACAACATTAGGTTTAGGTGTCATGCAGACGAACAGTGGACTTTCAACTGTTACCCCTTTACCGACTGCCATTTGGGTTCAAATGTTAATTATTGTCGTCATGTTTATAGCTTACATGATCTCTTCAACAACAGGTCTTGATAAAGGAATTAAATATTTAAGTAACGTGAACTTATCTTTATGTATCATTCTGTTTTTATTTATCTTTATTGCAGGTCCAACTACGTTCATTTTAAATGCGTTTGTAGCTGGAGTTGGTGATTATTTAAGAAATTTTGTTGGTTATAGTTTGAGGTTAACCCCATACCAAGGTGGAACGTGGGTCCGTGATTGGACAGTGTTCTACTGGGCGTGGGCGATTGCATGGTCACCTTTTGTTGGAGCGTTTGTTGCTCGCGTGTCAAGAGGCCGAACAATTCGTGAATACGTTATTGGTGTCATGATTGTCCCACCAGCGATCGCGTGTGTATGGATTGCAGCGTTTGGTGGTGCGGCAATTTATAGTGATTTAAATGAAGGGACGATGATTGCTGAAGCGGTTGATAACGATGTGGCAGTGGCGTTGTTTGAGTTGTATGAAACGTTACCATTAACGACAATTTTATCAGTAGTGTCGCTTTTACTAATCTTCACTTTTTTAATTACATCAGCCGATTCTGCTTCATATGTATTGGGTAGCATGGCTGCAAAGGGAAGTTTGTCACCACCATTGTTTCTAAAGCTAGTTTGGGGTGTGCTCATTTCTGCAATTGCTGGTGTGCTATTATTAGCTGGCGGTCTTGATGCATTACAGACAGCATCACTCGTATCAGCTCTACCTTTCACTGTGATTTTACTCATTTTGCTTTACTCTATAATAAAAATGTTGCGAAACGAACAGGTGCCAATAAGTAAACAAGAAGTCCGTCGTTTCCGGAAACTAGAGAAGAAGAATAAAGAGTTAAGGAAAAAAGAAGAAGAATAGATAGGGAAAACATCGGCTGATTGTCGGTGTTTTTTCATGAATAATCTCTTGTTATATAGGGCTAAATAATAGTAACTAAGCTTAACAAGGGGTTATGTGATCATGAGCTCGCAAAAGACGTTGCGTTATTTTTTAGTTTCGCTTTTAATTAGCTATTTAGTTGGATTAATATTTTTTGCACCTGACTTTAGTGAAAGCTCCACAGTACATGCATTAGAGACAGTTAATGATACAGGAGAAATTGAAGAATCCGGTTATCCAAATATTAATATCCGAACGGTATCCCGTGAAACAGAAGATTATATTTTGTTTGTTCAAGCGCCGGTGTTTGACTCTGAAGAACTAAATGAGTTCTTCGGTGATTATGTTGAACAAGTAATGAATCAGTTTTTCCATGAGGTGGAGCAGTTAGGTCGTGTCGATGCAGACACACCAGGTAACTTAAGTTTAAAAGTTGAAATTGAACCAGCTGGAGAAGAATTGTACTCCGTTATATTCAGTGAAGAAACGTTTACTGGTGGGGCAAGTGTCAATCAGAAGGCGAGCGTTTATATGGTTGATGTAGAAGCAGGTGAGTTAATCAATCGTGCTGAGTTATTTAATGACCCAGATGAAGCTCAAAGCACTATATTTCCAATTATTGAGCAACGACTGAAGGACTCAGAGCAATATAGTGCTTATATTTTAGACGATGAATTACAACGTTGGTTATCACAAACGGATTATCATTTTACAAACATGTATATTGAAGATGGTAATATCGTGTTTAAGTTTAATAAGTATGAAGTATTAGCAGGCGTTGCTGGAACCCCTGAGGTGAGTATCCCGATTAATGAAGTGAAAGATCTATTTAAACCTGAGTGGCTTGAAAGAATGAAAGTCGAAGATCAAACGGGACAAGATTTTTATCTGTAAAAAAAGAGAGCCTTAGACTGAGGCTCTCTTTTCAGTATTAAAATGTTTCGAGATGATCTAAATTGTTACTAGGGTCACCATCTGCAACTCCGCGAATTGTTGTACGTCCATTTCGTGCTTTTCCGATTGTGACACCATCCACTTCACCTTGCTCGACTAACGCCAAAGCTTCATCATAATTTAAAATGTTACCATCAGCAGTTTTAAAATGTGTAAGGTCGCCATCTTCGTTGTGGCGAACTGCGACAAATTCTGTTGCCATCACAATCCCTCCTTGAGATTATTTTGTCTTGTAAGGAGGGTTTTATGCGAGCGCTGATAAAGTTGTCGTGAGCGCTGATAAAATATCATGAGCGCTGATAAATGCTGCTGAGCGCTGATAAAATATCGTGAACGCTGATAAAAAGTTGCGAGCGCCAAATAACTGTCGCGAGCGCCAAAAAAGTCCATCTGAACGCCAATAAATTTTCATGAACGCCAAAAAACATAACACGAGCGCCAAATATCTTCCACACCACCACTAAGCTTTTTGCTTCAACTGCGTTTGATAAAGATCAGAATACTTCCCGCCATGTTTAACGAGCTCTTGGTGTGACCCTTTTTCAATAATCTTGCCATGCTCTAACATAATGATTTGATCGGCATTTTGAATCGTATTAAGTCTATGAGCAATGACGAAACTCGTTCGGCCTTCCATTAGGCGATGCAAAGCTTCTTGAATTTTAATTTCGGTAACTGTATCAATGCTGCTCGTCGCTTCATCTAGTATTAAAATTTTCGGATCAGATAAAATAACTCGTGCGATCGTTAGCAACTGTTTCTGACCTTGGCTGATCCCACTTCCGTCAGGGTCTAATACTGTGTCGTATTGATTAGGGAACTTCATAATAAATGAATGTGCATTGGCCTTCTTAGCTGCTTCAACGACTTCATCGTCTGTTGCGTCTAATTTGCCGTATCGAATGTTTTCACGAATCGTTCCTTCAAAAAGAAAAGCATCTTGTAGCACGAAGCCCATATGTTTCCTTAAGCTTGAACGTCTAATATCTTTTATATCCGTGCCATCTAATAAGATCTGACCATCATCGTAATTATAAAAGCGCGACATTAAATTAATAATCGTTGTTTTACCAGCACCTGTGTGGCCAACGAAAGCAACAGTACTACCTGCAGTAGCATTGAAAGAGACGTCATTTAATACAACTTCGTCTTCATCATATGCAAAAACGACATTTTGAAATTCTACATCTCCTTTAGGTTCACCGATTTCAATAGCATCGACTTCATCTAACTCTTCGCTATCTTCATCGATAATGTCAAATACACGTTCAGCACCAGCGACGGCTGTTAGTAACTGGTTGAACTGGTTTGATAATTCGTTTAATGGACGGGTAAATTGACGGGCTAACTCAGTAAAGATGACGATCGTACCGACTGTCACCATACCGTTTATCGCAAAAATACTACCGACAAATGCGATGATCGCAAAACCGAATGAATTTAACATGTTCATCAACTTCGGAATAAAGCCAGAAAAGACAGCAGCCCAATAACTAGCACGCATGACATCATCATTGCGTTGTTCAAACTCTCGTGACACTCTATTTTCTTGAGAGAATGTTTTAACGATCCGTTGTCCGGAAATCGTCTCTTCGACATAACCGTTCATTTCACCAATTCGGCGCTGTTGGATTTTAAATAATGGGCCTGTTCGCTTCGTAATCCACTTCATCCCGAAAACCATTAATGGAACGATCGTTAATGTCACGACTGTTAATAGCGGACTTAAATAAAGCATGACAGCAACAGTACCAACGAGTGTCAAAATACTTTGGAATATTTGAATAACCGATTGGTTCAATGTATTACTAATGTTATCAACGTCGTTCGTTACGCGGCTCATGATTTCGCCAAACTGCCTCTTATCAAAAAAATTAATCGGCAATTCATGAAGTTTATTAAACAGTTGTGAACGCAAACGATAAACTGTATTTTGCGCGATCCCAATCATAAAGAAATTTTGTAAAAAGATCGCTAATGAGTAACCTAAATAAATAAATAACAACGTCACAATTAATGTACCGATTCCTTCTTCTTGCCTTTCAACGATATAATCGTCGACACCCATTCCGATCATATAGGGGCCTAAAAGCGAGAAGGCAGAGCTAAAGACGACCATCACAATGACAAATAGAAGTAGCCAGTTTTCACTTAATAAGTACTTCCATATACGTTTGACAGTCCCTTTCCAGTCGCGGACTTTCGGCTTCGAATGTTCATCGACTTGTTCGGCTTCATTTAAATCGATTTTTTCATATTGAAAAGGCTCTTTTAGTTTGTCTTTAAAGCTCATGGATTTCTTCCTTTCCAAATTGCGACTCGACAATTTTGCGATACATGTCAGAGCGCTTCATCAACTCGTTATGTGTACCTTCATCTAGCAATTCACCATCGTCTAATAACATGATGCGATCGGCGTTCATAGCTGTTGTGACTTTTTGCGTTACAATTAAAGTCGTGCACTCATATTGAGCAATAGCCTCTAACAACCTCGCTTCAGTCTTTAAGTCTAACGCACTTGTACTATCATCAAGCATTAAAATTTTCGGCTTTCGAACGAGCGCACGTGCAATGGAAACACGTTGTTTTTGACCTCCGGATAAGTTAACGCCTTTTTGCCCGATCTTCGTGTTATAGCCATTTGGCAAATCAGCAATGGCGTTATGGATTTGAGCATCTTTAGCAGCTTGAATCACTTCATCTTCTGTTGCACCATTTTTCCCCCAAGCAATATTGTCAAAAACTGACCCCGTAAATAGGAGAGGTGCTTGTGGGACGTAGCCGATTGCTTTTCTTAAGTGATCTAGTTTTAACGTTCGAACATCGTTACCATCAATGTAAACCGCGCCTTCTGTAACATCATATAACCTCGGAATTAACTGAAAGAGCGATGACTTACCAGAACCGGTCGCGCCGATTATAGCAACTTGTTCTTGTGCGCGAGCAGTAAAGCTAATATCTGATATTACATTTTCTTTTAAATTAGGATAACTAAATTTCACGTGGTCAAATTCAATCTTACCTTCCGTAATTTGTTTCGACGGATTCGCATCTTCAGCTTCAACTAAATCGATTTTAGCTGTGAAAACATTTTTAAGTCTTTCTGCAGAAGCTTTAGCTCTTGCGAATGCCATCGTTAAAAAGCCAAACATCGAAATAGCCATCGACACTCGTAATGCATAGTTAATAATCGCGACAATCTCACCTTCAGTCGCATTGTTGTTATTAATCTCGCCATAACCGAACCATAAGATGAACAGCAAGCTTAAGTTCATGACGAGCAAGAGTACAGGCATGGACGTTTCTATTAAACGAAGTGATTTCTTCATTTCAGTCATTAAACCAGAGTTTGCATCAACGAAGCGGTTTTGCTCATGATTACGACGAAGAAAAGCTTTAATCAAGCGAATACCTGCTAAGTTCTCCTGCATGACGCTGTTAACGTTGTCGAGCCTTGCTTGCACTTTCTCAAACAGTTGACTACCTTTTTTCACAACCCAAGTTAAGAAAAAGAGCAAAATAGGAACAGAGATTAAAAAGATTAATGCAATTCGCCAGTTAACGATAAACGCCATCGTGACACCACCAAGAACGAGCAGTGGTGCACGTAACATAATTCTTAACGCCATAAATACACCGTTTTGAATTTGTCTAACATCATTAGTGAAACGGGTGATTAAAGAAGATGTAGGATATTCATTTAAGTTTTTAAATGAAAAGGATTGAACTTTCTCAAACAGTTTTCCGCGAACGTCATAACCAAATTTAAATGTAACGTGTGCTGCAAAAAACGAGTTCCCAATTCCAGCGGCAAATGATAAAAGGGCGAGTCCGATCATAACGGAGCCCCAAAAGACAACGTTGTTTAAATCTTGGACTAAAATGCCTTCGTCAATCATTCGCATTAAAATGAATGGAAGCATTAATTCAACACCTAGTTCAATTAACATCAGTGTCCAAGCAATAATCATATGAAAACGATAAGGTAATAAGTTCTTTAAAACATGAATCATCGTTGGCAGCCCCCAGCAGTAACGGTATATATTAGTGTTTGTTTTAATTTGTATTTCATATCAGACGCTTTATATTTTATCGTGAATTTTTAAATAACCATAGAAGAAAACGGAATTTTCTTATTTTTTATGATGTAATCAATCAACTATTATTAAGGGATGCGAAATATATTTAATATATTACCATAATTCAGAGGCTAACAAATAGAAAAAAAGCTGCCACTTTTTAAAGTGACAGCAAATTAAGGTTATTCATCAATTGGGTCGTAAAGTACATCTTGAACAATCCAGTTCTCATCATGGTATTCAATTAGATAAGTTAGCTCAATGTGGTCAGTGAATTCGTAATTAACTTCTTGGATCACATGGTACTCAGTATCCGATACTTCATTGACTTCATAATCTTGTTCAAGGTCAATGAACACTTCCATACCAGTTGGGATGATATATAGTTCGCCATCTTCTTCATCAACGTAGGTATCTAAATAATAGTCGACGAACTCTTCATTCATAATGTTAGTGAAGTCTTCACGTATTTCTTCGGTCGAATCGAAATTGACGAGCCTTTGTTCATCATCTGTTTCAATTAAACGGTCGTAGGCATTTTCGAATTCAGTTATAATGTCTTCGATGTTGGGTTCTGGGATTTGGTCATCTTCAATAGTGTCTGTGGGTGAGAAACTACCTACCCTAAACTCCAATGTATCTTCAACTCTTAAAAGTGAGTAGTGGTCATTGTAAGCATCTTCAACTTTAATTTCCCACTCATCTCGTTGTTCTATATATACTAGTTTTCTTACAACTGGTATGCTAAAGTCATTCAGATCAGTCGCATCTATTGCTCTTTTCAATGCTTCATGTTCAGTTAGTGTGGTGTTCTCTGATGAGACATCACTCTCCACAACTTGTATAAGCTCAGGAACAGCATGTGGAGGTTCTGAATCTTCTTGTTCTGAATGCCAAGCTTTTACTTTTTGTCCTATTTCTATATCTGAGTCATAATCAGAGTACCATACTGCTGTGTAGCTGCTAGTATCCTTGTTTCTAGGTTCAACAATCAAAATTCGGTCATCTTCAGATTTCATGACATACCCTTCAATGCTAGGTTCTCCATCAGTTGTTGGTCCTTGTTCATCTTGTACTTCTCCAGGGCTCCCTGTCGTAGGCTGAAATAACGGTCCGCCATCATTGCTAGCGAAAATAATAAACGCAATCAGCAGTGTCGCTACTAGTGGAATAGCTATTTTAAATGGAAACAATGGGCCACCTGACTTATTAGAAGACTCGTGCTTGGCTTTACTCATAATCGCATGACGCTCCTTTTCGCTAAAACTTGTTTCGTTTTTATAAATTTCTCGTAAGTGCTTCATTTTTTCATCCATGGTCGCCACCTCCTGACTCGATGATGGTTTTTAGGCGATCTCTTCCTCTTTTTAGTCTTGCTTTTATCGTGTTTTCGTTCGATTTCAAAATGTCAGCCATTTCTTTTACTGTGAATTGTTCAAAGTAATATAAAATAATGACTTCTTTATATTTGGTGGGGAGTTCATAGATCTGCTTGATTAATTGTTTGTTTTCATCAGTTTGAATAGACAAATCTTCTGGTGTTGTTGTTTCGATAGATTCTTTTTTAAAAGATTGAAGCAGTTTATCTTTCAACCGTTGCTGACGATGTTTAAACGACCTTAAATGGTCCTTACTCTTATTAATGGCAATACGGATAAGCCAACTTTTAAGCTGCGAATCTTGATTAAATTGATCAATCTTTTGGTAAACCGACATAAACACTTCTTGTGTGACGTCTTCAGCATCGACTTCGTTTTGAACATAGGAGTAGACGACCCGTTTGATGTCATGGCCGTAATGCTCCATGCAGTAATCAAGAAGCTCAATACGGTCTTGTTCAGTGATCGTTTCTTTCTGCAATGCTTGAAGTTGTGAGACCGACATAACCAACCTCCTTTCATTTACTTATTAGACGACACGGGATTTGTCGAGGTTGCAAGTTTCTAAGGAAAAATCTCCCCTAACGATTTTCTTTCAAAAAGTGTATAATAGACTTGAAAAATATAAAAGTTGATACACAATGTAAAAACAACGGAGGAACAAGATAGAATGGATGACATAGTCCGATATTTGCAAGGCAAAGAAGGCGAGATGGTGTCGTTATTACGAGACTTAGTTTTAATTGAATCACCATCAAGTGAACCGCATTTAACTGAGAAAATGGGTAATTATTTAAGCGAAAAATTCATCGAAATGACAGGTGGCACGTATAAGAAACTCCCAAGTGACGAATATTCTTCACACATTCGAGCTGAATGGGGTGAAGGTGAACGACAGCTTCTAATCGTTACACACTTTGATACGGTGTGGCCGGAAGGAACGTTAGAAGACATGCCATTCGAAATAAAAGATGGTAAAGCTTATGGCCCAGGAACGTTTGATATGAAAGGCGGCATTGTCCAAGCTCTTTATGCTATTCAAAGTTTAAAAGATTTGAATAAACATTTAAATAAAAAAATCGTGCTCATGATGACGAGTGATGAAGAATTAGGAAGCCCAACTTCAAAAGATTACATTATGGCAGAAGCTGAAAAGAGTGATGCTGTATTTGTACTTGAGCCATCTCAAGGTAGTCAAGGAGCGCTTAAAACAGCGCGTAAAGGTGTAGGAACTTACGACATTACCATTCACGGTGTGTCATCACATGCTGGTATCGAACCAGAAAAAGGCGCGAGTGCTATTGAAGAGTTAGCTGAACAAATTACGTATCTATCAAACTTAACGGACTATGATAAAGGGACGTCAGTAAATGTTGGAATTATAGATGGAGGTTCATCTAAAAACGTAATCGCCGAAGAGGCACACGCAGTTGTTGATGTGCGAGTGCAAACTCAAGAGGAGATGGACCGTGTTGCCCCATTAATAGAACAAATTAAATCGCATGATGAAGACATCCAAATTGATATAGAAGGCGAAATTTATCGTCCACCGCTAGAGCGAACAGATGAGATTGAAGCATTATTTGAACGTGCAAGTGATTTAGCGCGAGACTATTTAGGGTTTGAACTTGAAGAAGAGTCAACAGGTGGAGGAAGTGATGCAAACTTTACAGCCTCCATTTCACCTACTATAGATGGTTTAGGTGCTGTCGGTGATGGAGCTCACGCGCATCATGAGCATTTAGTGGTTAAGGATATGCCGAAGCGTAGTGCTTTGTTAGCGATGTTGTTGTGTGAATATGGTTCAAACTAAATGACAAGCGCTCGCATTCATCGTTACTTCAGTTGCTGAGGTGCTCATGACCTGCGCTGGTCATTCCGCTCCTCAGCTTCCTTCGTGCCTCGACTGCCAAGCGCTTTCATTTAGTTTGAAGATTGAGAAGCGCTCGCATTCGTCGTTACTTCGGTTGCTGAGGTGCTCATGACCTACGGTGGTCACTCCGCTCCTCAGCTTCCCTCGTGCCTCGACTGCCAAGCGCTTTCATTTAGTTTGAAGATTGACAAGCGCTCGCATTCATCGTTACTTCGGTTGCTAAGGTGCTCATGATATTGTTGGTCGTTAATAAGATGAATAAAGAGGTTGGTGCATACTACGCATCAACCTTTTTGTTTGAAAAGACATCTCGCAGGCGGCAATGCTATAATGAAAGTTAGCTTGTTATAAGGAGTGTCAACCACATGCTATACAAACACCCCTATGTCATACTTAGGCGAGAGATTGACCATATTAATTTTCAAAAAAAGTATATTGAAGATGAACACTTTATTGAGCTATACGAAGACAAAATCATAACAGCCGAGAATAAATTTGACCTTAAAATTGTCTTTGATATGTCATATAAAATGCTGTCAGACAAATACGGATTTTTTTACTTGCACACAACAAAAGGCGTCTTTACGTACCAAGTAAAACAAGATCCTGCAGAACTGATTGCTCAATTTAGAAAAGTCGAAATTAAGTAATGGAGGAGACCGATGAACAAACACGTCTTATTAGTCGATGGTATGGCACTATTATTCCGTGCCTTTTACGCTACAGCAATGAACAATAATTTTATGATTAACAGTAAAGGAACTCCGACCAATGCGATTCACGGATTTATTCGTCATCTGTTAACAGCCACAAATACATTTCAACCATCACACGTTATTTGTTGTTGGGATATGGGGAGTCATACGTTTAGAAATGACCTTTATTCTGAATATAAGGCGAATCGCGGTGCCCCACCTGAAGAGTTAATTCCTCAGTTTGATTTAGTGAAAGAAGTTACAGAAGCAATGGACATCCCGAATGTTGGGGTAAAGGGTTTCGAAGCTGATGACTGTATCGGAACATTAGCTCTAACTTATCAAGGTGAAGCGGATGTAACAATATTAACGGGTGACCAAGACATTTTGCAGCTTTTAGATGATGGAATTCGAGTAGCCTTATTGAAAAAAGGGTACGGTAACTACGATGTATATGAATCAGATCGTTTCTTAGAAGAAAAAGGCATAACACCAAAACAAATGATTGACCTTAAAGCAATGATGGGTGATTCGAGTGACAACTATCCAGGTGTTCGAGGTGTTGGTGAAAAGACAGCTTTAAAGCTATTAATTAACCATGGATCTCTAGATGCGATCTTAGATAATTTAGATACATTGACGACAGCACAAAAGACGAAATTTGAAAACGACCTTGAAATGATTCACCTTTTACGTAAGCTAGCTGAAATCCATTGTCAAGCAGGAGTAACGTGTGATTTAAACGATGCAGAATTTAAAATGAATCGTGAACGTGTCATTGAAAAGTTCAACGAATTAGAATTTAAACGATTAGGAGAATACGTCTAGGAGAGATCAAATGCGTTTATGGTCAGTTCATCCAACATATTTAGATGCAAAAGGACTTGTCGCCCTATGGCGTGAAACCTTACTGGCGCAAAAAGTCTTATTAGGTGAGACAAAGGGTTATCGTAATCATCCGCAGCTTATTCGATTTCGCGAGCAAGAGAATCCTATAGGTGCGATTGGCCATTACTTAAGTGGTGTTCATGAAGAAGCGACGTTACGTGGCTATCGCTTTGATCGGACTAAAATTGTTGCGCCTGAAGAAGTTTCTGAAATACCTGTGACGACTGGTCAAATTGGTTATGAATGGGAGCATTTGTTAAGAAAACTAGAAACGCGAGACCCTAGTCGTTTTGACCAACTTAAATATTATAATTCAAACGACTTAAAGCCACACCCAATGTTTAACATCATTGAAGGTTCCATAGAACATTGGGAAAGATTTGCGAAATAAGTAAGAAAGAAAGGAATTTGTATGAGCCTAAAATTAGTTAAACCAACAACATCATTACAAGACGCCTATATGGATTTCTACCAAGAATGGGTAAATAGTGGGGAAGAAATTATACCTTCAGCATTAAGAAAAGATCCAACAAACTTTGAAGCACTCGTTCAAGGTTTAATAGATACTGAAGAAGGTGTAGGATTACCAGAAGGCTATGTTCCTGCGACAACGCGATGGTTAGTCGATGAAAAGTATAAAATTTTGGGAGCTTGTAACATTCGCCACGATTTAACAGGCCCTTTACTCGAAACAGGCGGACACGTCGGATACGGTGTTAGACCATCTGAACGAGGAAACGGGCACGCCACTTTTATGCTAAAAGAGACGTTAAAATTTCTAAAAGCATTAGAAGTACCGCGAGCATTAGTAACGTCTAATGATGATAACGAGGCGTCTATGCGTGTTATTGAGAAGTGTGGTGGTATGCAAGGTTTGCCTTTTACTGAGGAAGACGGCAATGTCGTTAGACGTTTCTGGATTGATCTTAGAGATTAATACAAATGTATTTAGGTGATAAGGGTAATAGTTAGGGAATTGAGCTTTAATCTGTTATTCTTCAACTAACTAATGTTTAGGGGGACTTTACACATGGAGCTCTTAGGAATTCATCATTTATCAGCTATGACTAAAAGTGCACAAGAGAATGTTGATTTTTATACCAAAGTGTTAGGTATGAGATTAGTAAAGAAAACCGTTAATCAAGATGACCCTTCAATGTATCATTTGTTTTATGGTGATGAAGTTGGTAACCCAGGTACTGAGTTGACTTTCTTTGAGATACCACGAATTGGGCAAAACCATGATGGCAATAACAGTATTTCTACGACATCATTGCGTGTGCCAAATGATCAAGCACTTAAATATTGGGAGGAACGTCTGACCCAATTTGACGTGAAACATGAAGGGATTGTTGAACAGTTTGGTCGTCTTGTCATCCCGTTTCGTGATCATGAACAGCAACGCTTAATATTAGTGTCTGATGAGCACAATGAAGGTGTTAGCGGTGGCACAGCTTGGGAACATTCTAAAGCTGATCCTCAACATGGAATTGTTGGGTTAGGTCCTATTCATTTAACCGTTCCAGACATTGAGCGAACGGAAACAGTTGTAACTGAAGTGATGGGGTTTAAGAGAGTTGGGACATATGAATTTACGCCAGCTGGAAATGAAGTTGTTGTATTTGAAACAGGAAAAGGTGGAACTGGTGCTGAGCTGCATATTCATGTTCGTCCTGACTTGCCGCCTGAGCGTTTAGGGCGAGGAGGCGTACATCACGTTGCTTTTCGTGTTAAAAATGAAGAAGAGCTTCATCAATGGATTGAACGATTAAACCAATCTAAGCTTGGCAATTCTGGGTTCGTTGATCGGTATTACTTTAAATCTGTTTATTTTAGAGAGCCGAATGGAATACTGTTTGAGCTTGCAACAGATGGACCAGGATTTACGACAGATGAAGACGAACTGAACTTAGGAGAAACGTTAGCATTGCCTCCATTTTTAGAAGAGAAGCGAGATGAAATTAGTCAAAAATTAAAGCCAATTGATTATTAATTGATTAAAAGCCAGCATACGTTTAAGTAGCTGGCTTTTAATCAAGCTAAAGTGTGGTAAAACTAACTTCATTTTTGACTGAAAACTGATACAATAAATAGATAGATTAATAGTTTATAGAAGGTGAACATATAATGAGACAAGTCCATTGTCAAAACTGTGAAAAGTTAATTGAGACGAGGAAAGATTTGTTTACAACACAGATCTTTTTTATGGTCCAAGCTTATTGTAAACAATGTTACTTTGATAAGATTAAGAAAGTATCATCTTTAGCTGTTAGTAATACGCCACTTAATGGTCGTTATTCTAACTTTTTGGCGGGCCTTACGTTTGTAGGGTTAATTTTAGTCTACTTTGCTGAAATTGAGTACATTAAAATTCCTTTAATTTTAGTTTTATCTTTAGTTTTATTTATGCGTATTTATTCATTTGTAAGGTTTGAGCGTCATTTGCCATTTTAAAAGGTGTGTTTCGTTATGAGAAGTAGTGTATGGCTCGTTTTAATCGGGGCTATTTTATGGGGAACAACAGGAACAGCACAAGCGTTAGCACCAGAAGAGTCAACACCATTAGTCGTAGGTGCATTACGGTTACTAATTGGTGGTGGCTCTTTATTTTTATTGGTCTATTTTCAGAAGCGGTTATCGATCAAAGGTATACCAAAAAAGCCTTTACTCATTAGTGCAATTGCAATGGCATTGTATCAACCATTTTTCTTCTCAGGTGTTGACTTAACAGGGGTAGCGATCGGGACTGTTATTGCGATTTGTAGTGCGCCAATTTTTGCAGGCTTAATGGAAGGCGTTATACATAAAAGACTGCCTGACCTCGTTTGGGCTATTTCGACAGTTCTGGCGGTAGTCGGTTGCTTATTATTGTTTCAGTCAGGAGAGACGGTTACTTTTAATTTTCTGGGGATGATGTTTTCATTAATGGCAGGGCTAGCTTTTGCCATATACACGTTTGTTAGTAAAGATCTTGTGACCAATTATCCATCTGACGTTGTAGTTGCCGTCGTTTTTAGTACAGCCGCAATATTCTTACTGCCGATCCTTTTTGTTTATGATACGAGCTGGTTGGTTCAAAGTAGTGGTGCGATCAGTATGTTGCACTTAGGTTTAATTGCAACAGCACTAGCTTATTTGTTGTTTGCTAGAGGTTTGAAAGGAATTCCTGCATCAATGGCTGTTACGTTAGCTTTGGCAGAACCGGTAACAGCAGCCCTTCTTGGAATCCTTTTACTTGGTGAGCCTTTAACGATCGTATCTGGGTTTGGCCTATTATTATTAATAATCGGTTTACTATTGCTTGCTAATAAGCCTAAGGTTTTAAACTATATAACTGCTCGTAAAAAAAGCTAAGCTTAAACGCTTAGCTTTATTCTTTATTCCAACGACGGTCAAAACCTGTTACTAAACTTGTTAGAAAGTAGCCTATGAGTGTATAAATTAAAAATGCGAAGATAGCAGAAAACTCAATGACAAACGTTCCATCTAGCACCGTTGATGGGAAAATTCCTTCAAAAGGATGTAAGAGAGGATCACTAGTATTGTAAACCCATTCAACAAATGGTGCTGTTTCTGCAGCGCCGAACAGCTTTAATATAATTCGAAAGCCTAAAATCAATTGAACAATACCAATTACAATATTAATTAAATGATTTATAAATCCAATACCTTTCATTTTAACCCCTCCTCTACTTATTATGTTCCTCAAAGTTTTTCTTTTTAAACTTAAAATCAATTCTTAAAAATGTGCATTTATTATATGCTAAATCCCAGTTCTTGCATAAGATAATTTATACTTTGAGATTGGATAGTCATAAGAAGGGAGTTCTTGTCGTGGGATTGAATGATGAAGTGTTTCTAAAAAGCGAACGACAAGTAGAATTATATGAAAAAGCGGCAAAGATAAGTGATCAAGTAAGCCAGTATGCTAAAGTAGCTGATCAAGAAGCCCGTTTTTTAGATCAAACGTTAAAAGTGTTAAAACGGTATAACTATTTATCAATCGTCTTACCAGAAACATATGGTGGGGAAGATTTAAGCTTATATGAATGGTTACTGATGCAAGTAAAAATAGCTGAAGGAGACGGTGCCACAGCTTTATCTGTCGGTTGGCATTTAGGTTTATTAATGGAAATTAAAGCAGAAGGAATTTGGTCTAATTCAATTAATGAATTTATTGCAAAAGAAGCAGCTAAACAAAAACTTTTTAACCGCGCATCAACTGAACGAAACACAGGAAGTCCTACACGTGGAGGAAAACCAGAAACGACCGCGGTCTTAGGTCAAGATGTATACCTGCTAAATGGTCGTAAAACGTTCACGACGATGGCTGAAAAGTTAGATTATGCATTAGTGTCAGCATATATGCCTGAAGAAGAGAGTGTCAGTTGGTTTTTAGTTGATATGTTAAAAGAAGGTGTATCTATAGACCGCACGTGGGATACGTTAGGGATGAGAGGAACTGGTAGTGATGACCTTGTATTGGATGATGTTTTGATTGATTCAGAATTTCATGTAGAGCACAACGGTAACAAGCAATCATTACCTAAAGCATGGCTGTTACATATACCAGCATGTTATTTAGGGATTGCGCAAGCAGCTTTAAAAGATGCTGTTACATTTGCCAGAGGTTTTCAGCCGAACAGTTTAGATCACCCAATAGCGAAAACACATCAAGTAAGACAAAAGTTAGGTGAGATGAATTTGTTACTTATGCGTTCGCGTCACCTTTTATTTGATTTAGCAAGAAGATGGGATGAAGAAGAGCAAAGAGAACGGTTAGTAAATGAAATAGCTATGGTGAAAGTAAATGTTACGAATGATGCGCAACGGGTAGTCGATTTAGCAATGCGAATAGCAGGTGGTAGAGGTCTTTCAAAAACTTTTAACTTTGAACGATACTATCGTGATGTCCGAGCAGGGTTGCACAACCCACCATTAGATGATGTTGTTTACGAACAATTGGCAGCATTGGCCTTAGATGAATAGACAGTATACTTGCGAGTAAAAATAGACAAAACTATAATGAATGTAATGATGCCATAAGGAGACGTTGATCATGACGACCGTATTAATTATATCAATTGTGGTTATAGTCATTGTAACCATACTAACCATCGTTGCTATTTCAAAAGGGTATGCGTATAGCCATCAAGTTGATCCTTTACCGGGTGATGAATCGGAAGAACCTAAAGGTACAGAAAAAAGCGAGGACAAATAAATGTCCTCGCTTTTGTATTAATCTAAAGCATAATGGTTTAGAAATGCTTCAAATTCTTCTTCTGGAGCTGCGCCAACTATTCGGTTAACTTCTTCACCATTTTCATAATGTACTACAGTAGGCGTGCTTTCAAGTCCATAATTGTGCCAGCCTTGTTCGTGCTCTAGTAAATTGTAAAGGACTAAATCAACATCCATGTCCTCTGCAAGTGGTACTAAGACAGGTGTTGTTTCTAAACAGTATTGGCATTCAGGGCTATGGAAGTACACTGTCACTTGATCTTCCTCTTCTAACTTCGTTTCTAGTTCACCAGGTGTGACTTCGTTATCATGTAGCGGATCATCTGTAACGTCTTCAGAAGAAGCATCCACTAATAAAATTAGTGCGATAAATAAAACAACGATGACACCACCGAAAATTAATAATTTCTTCATATTAGTCCTCCTTTGAATATTTATAACCAATGACGCTTATAATGAGAATTAACGTAAAGGCTGTCCCAGCAAGGAAAGGGATTGTAATAAACCCTCCCCAATTAATGTATTGAGCAAGACAAGAAACTTGTCCACATGAAGGTGATGAGTCTTGTAACAGCGTCACCTTTTGAATCGCATAATGATACCAAGACGTTAAAAGGCCGATAATTGAAAAGGCAATTCCATATATGAACACTTTATGGTCTTTAATAATAATCCCAATTAAGTAGATTAATACAAGCGGGTACATGATAATCCGTTGGTACCAACATAAAAGGCATGGTTCGAAGTGTTTAATCTCAGAAAAGTATAATGAACCTAATGTTGCCACTAAAGCAATGATCCAACTAAATACTGCTAAATTTTCAGCTCTCTTATTCATTATACGAATCTCCTATCATTAAAACATTGAGACTATATAAGAATTATATTATGAATGGGTAATTAAAGTAAGTAATTTGTTTGAACATTTTCTAACTAAATAAAATAGTGTATGATTATAAAAGATTGGAGGTACATGCATGGGTAAATTTCATAGTTTTAGCAGTCGAATTGGTACAGCCTTTGTGACGCTATTAATTGCATATGTTATATATTTATTATATTCAGGTTTTCATTTAGCAGAGGCTTATGAATTGTTATCAAACCCATTAATCTGGGCTATATTCATTTTATATTTAATGATTAGTTCTTATGTTAATGAATGGTTGGCTAAAAAGTTAGAAGACGATTCGAAAAGAATGTACGTATCACTTTATATGGTTTCAGGTATGCTTATTTGGTTTCTGGCCTATTCGCCATTTATTTTTTCATCATTCTTAATGTACATATATTTAGTTTTGTATAGTAGTATATTTACGGTTGTGGCGTTTATACTATTTTATTTTATAGAAAGATATGCGAGACAGTCGAGGAAGCGACCATTTATTGTTGGTTTTCCTGCAATCGTTGTATTATTGGTCATTTTAATAGCTAACCCGTCAATTACTGAAGGGTTAACGATTGAACAAAGTGATCGTGAATATTATGCTTCATTTGATCGAATTAATGGAGAAGAAGTCGTAGAGATTCCAGTAGAAGCAGGTCATCATTATGAGCTTCGAGTTGACTGGGACTTAGAAGATGACGCACTTCCACACGGGTTAAAGATTCACCCTTCTGCAACTGATCTAGGATCTATTGAATATATAGGTGATGGTGACGAGTGGCTTTATGAATTAGACATAGCTCAAGACGGCGAACTGCCAATCATCTTTCACGGAAAAAACATCGAAGGATCAATTTCTTTTACATGGAATGAACTAAATTAATTTTACAAAGCTGCTGATGGTAAATCAGCAGTTCTTTTTTTATTAAGAATTTGTAAATCAGGTTGAAATGTGAGGGGTAAAACCTATATTATAATATAAGCATTTACTTATATAGGGGTGGTTGAACGTGACAATACAAACAAAGGTGACGACAGAAGAGCTTTCAAGTGTATTAAAGTTACTCGGTGAAAAGACCCGACTGTCCATTATGCAGTACGTGTATGAAAGAGAGCTTTGTGTTTGTGAACTAGTTGAGTTATTAAGTATGTCACAGCCAGCTATAAGTCAGCATTTAAGAAAGTTAAAAGATGCTAAATTAGTTCAAGAAAAACGAAGAGGTAATTGGGTTTATTACAAAATTAATGACGAGCATCAAGTTTATTATGTTATTGAAAAGATACTTAATGAACTACCAAGTATCGAAGACAAATTGCAAGAGTTAGAGAGACAAAACTTACTATGTAAGTAGAGTGAGAGGGGTACACCATGGACATAACAATTGCTGTCATTATATTTATAGCAACATTAACTTTAGTTATATGGCAACCTAAAGGGTTAGGAATCGGGTGGTCAGCCTGTGCAGGTGCTTTAGTTGCTTTAATTGTTGGCGTTGTGACGTTACAAGATGTAGTTGATGTAACAGAACTCGTATGGAATGCGACGTTTGCATTTGTCGCGATTATTATTATTTCTCTAATATTAGATGAAATTGGTTTCTTTGAATGGTCAGCGTTACATATGGCACGGCTCGCTGGCGGTAGTGGTGTGAAAATGTTTGTGTTAGTGACTCTTTTAGGAGCGGCTGTAGCAGCATTGTTTGCTAATGATGGAGCTGCTCTAATCTTAACGCCGATCGTTTTATCGATGGTTCGAGCACTTAATTTTAAAGAAGCGATGATTTTACCTTTTATTATGGCAAGTGGTTTTATTGCTGATACGACATCTTTACCACTAGTTATTAGTAACTTAGTCAATATTGTATCAGCTGACTTTTTCGAAATAGGGTTTGTCGAGTATATGTTACGGATGATGCTCCCTAATCTATTTTCGATGGTTGCTAGTATCATTGTGTTGTATTTATTTTTCAGAAAATCTATACCGAAAGACTATGATTTAGCTAATTTAAAGGAGCCTAAAGAAGCGATTAAAGACGATAAGCTATTTCGCATTTCTTGGGTTATGTTAGGTTTATTGTTAATTGGTTACTTTATGACAGAAGGTTTAGAGACGGTACCTGTATCATTTGTAGCAGGATTTATAGCAATAATCTTTTTAATCCTAGCTAAGCGAAGTTCGGCTGTACCGACAATGGAGGTCGTAAAAGGCGCACCATGGGCCATTGTTTTCTTCTCAATTGGTATGTATGTTGTCGTTTATGGTTTGCGTAATGTTGGTTTAACTGATGTGTTAGCACAATTAATAGAAGCCTCAGCACAGCATGGTGTGTTAGCGGCAACGATGGCTATGGGCTTTTTAGCAGCGATTTTATCTTCGGTTATGAATAATATGCCAACAGTTATGATTAATGCTTTAGCGATTGATGCGACAAATACGTCAGGTGTAATCAAAGAAGCTTTAATTTATGCAAATATAATTGGTAGTGATTTAGGTCCGAAAATTACACCAATAGGTTCACTTGCAACCTTATTATGGCTACACGTCTTATACAAGAAAGGCATTCATATTTCTTGGGGTTATTACTTTAAAGTAGGGATCATTCTAACAGTGCCAGTCTTAGTCATCACGTTATTCGGTTTATACATCTCGTTAGTTTTAGTTAATTTATAGGAGTGATTTTAATGAATAAGCCAATTATTTATTTCTTATGTACAGGAAACTCATGCCGTAGTCAAATGGCAGAGGGATTAGGGAAAGAGATCTTAGGTGATGAATGGGATGTTTACAGTGCAGGTATTGAAGCACATGGGATCAATCCTAAAGCGGTTGAAATGATGGATGAGATCGGCATTGATATCCGAAACCAAGAGTCACAGGTTATCGATCAAAATGTTTTAAACGAATCAAAACTAGTTATCACATTATGTGGTGACGCGAAAGAGAATTGTCCTGTGATTCCTACAGGTGTAGAAACTGCTCACTGGGGGTTAGTTGACCCAGCTAAAGCAGAAGGAACAGAAGAAGAGGTTAACAAAGTGTTCCGTGATGTTCGTGACGAGATTAAACGTCGAATAGAAGATCTGAAATAATGTTAAAAAGCTTCGCCCGAAAATTAAATTCGGCGAAGCTTTTTATTTTTATGCTTGAGCTGGAACATTGCAAAGTCGGGTGAAATATGAACATTTTATAAATGTTCCGATAGCTGTATGATTTAAAGAGAGAATATAACTTTTTTCTGTAAGATGATGACGGCTAGTGCGTCTAATAATTAAACGGGTAGAAAGAGAGGTACACACATGGATGAAGATTTAATTGCGCGATGGTTCGACTTATATGCTGATGATGTGTATCGGTTTTTGGCCTTTCGGTTAGGAAGTCCTGATGTTGAAGATTTAGTTCAAGATGTTTTTATAAAAGCAATTGATCATAGCCATTCCTTTAAAGGAGATGCCAGCCCTAAAACGTGGCTGTTAACGATTGCTAGAAACTTAGCCGTTGACTATACGAGGAAGAACAAAGTGCGAGATTGGCGTCGCTTACTACAATATGAGGAATATCAAAATCCTAAAGTCGATCAATCGCCAGAAGAAATATATGAACAAAAAGAAGCTAGTTCTTTACTATATCAATTTATTTCTGAATTAAAACCGAATTACCAAGAAGTGCTATTGCTTAGAGGGATTGAAGAGATGTCAGTTCGTGAAGTAGCTGAAGTTCTAGGCTGGTCAGAAAGTAAAGTTAGTGTCACTTATCATAGAGCGGTAAAAGCACTTCAACGCAAAGGAGGTATTGAAGATGGATCGATTTAATGAAGAACAAGAGGTTGAATCGTTACGTCAACAGGTTCATACCCTAAAAATGGATGAACAGAAAAAAAGCGAAATGCGCACTAATCTAATTAAACATGCTCAAAAGAAAAGAGATCGCAATAAGTTGCAGAAGTGGATCATATTAGGTGGAACTATTGCAGCTGTTGCGCTATTTTCAGTGATTAGCTTTACGATGTTTATCGACAATGATCAGTTAGAGCAAGCAACAAAGATAGAAGAGGAATCAGAAGTTACTGCTTCTGAAATAGTTGAAACCATTGAAGTTGAGGGTGAAAACGGTGATTATCGGGTGCGAGGAGTACCACCAGAAGACGTTGAAAGCTTCGAGTATGCTGTAATGGTTGACGGAGAAAATATAGCTAATGCAGGAGATGACGTTTACAATATGACCCATGAAATGGAGGGTAGCTATTCTTTTACACTTAATTTATCTGTTGAAGAAAGCTTACTCCCGAATGAAGGAGAGTTATTGTTTTCAGTTAAGAAAGATGATACTGAAGCATCAGTTGTGTTAGAGGAATTTGAGCAATTAGAAGACGTTGAAGGAACGTTATCGGTTGAGGAAGTATCAGTTGACCCAACAACTATTTTAATCGAGGGAATGGAAGAAGACACTGAAGTAACAACTTACGATCTTCAGCCTTATGACATCACGTATCAAATGGATCAGTTTTTATCGCATGTTGAAGTAGGGGACGATTCAGTCACACATCATAATAATAATGATGAATACCGGGTAGAAGTTACAATAAGTGTGATTGAAGATCAAGCTCTAAATGAAACTCAACAAATGATGGAGGAACAACATAATATAAGCGAATCCCCAATCGATCTGTCACAGTTTGAAACGGCGTTTGAAGGTTATCATCAGTCGGTCGATATTGGAGAAGGTTATTTCATTTTAGAAATTAATAGCGACGTTTTAATGATTGAGTACAGTTACTCGATTGAAGCTGGCGATGGAATATGGCCAAGGTTAGAATTGCTTATTAACTCCATCAATCAATAACGATATAGAATTTATAAAAGCTTATTGGTAAAATGTTACTAATAAGCTTTTTCATTTTAGGGGGGGCGTTAGGTTGTTTTACCGAAAGAAAACGTATCAAGTGAAAAGTGAGTTTGTTAGTACGTTTAATAAACATTTCAATCAAAACTTATTACCAACACAGATTAAGCACGGCTCACGTTTAGTTGGTCGGTGGATGACGAATGACCAAGATGGTTTAGTTGAAATTTTTGCGATTTGGGAATACGACAGCTATGGATCTTATGTACAAATTGAAGAAGAAGTACGTGGTGATCGAGCCCATGTTAAACGCGTGAAGGATTGGTATGATAGGCACGGTGGTCGTGATTATGTTATCTCAAAACAATTAGTATCAGTTAATGATGAAGAAATATACTCTACAGTTGAGAGGTGATTTTGATTTGTTTGACCCATTAGTAGCAATGAAGTTCGGGAACAATCGACAGCAGAAAGCTTTAACCGCTATAAATGAGTTAAATATTTTAAATGATCTTTCAAGATATGATCCAATTGTGTGTGGTACAATTCCTTTACAAATTGACTTAGAGGAATCAGATTTGGACGTCATTTTTAATGTTAACAACTTTGATGATTTTGAACAGAAGGTATTAAAATTATATGGCCATTTATCAGACTTTACGTTAGAGCGGAAACTAATTAGAGCAGAATCGGTTGTGAAAGCGAACTTTAACTTTGACGGTTTTGAGTTTGAAATTTTTGCTCAAAATCAACCAACACATAACCAACATGCTTATTTACATATGGTGGTTCAAGCTGAAATTTTGAAAAGAGAAGAAAGTTTGAAACAACAAATTATCGATTTAAAAGAAAAAGGGTATAAGACAGAGCCTGCGTTTTGTGAAGTGTTAGGAATTGATGGTGACCCTTATAGTGGGTTGTTAGAGTTTGGTAAGCAAAATGGTTTTATTAAATGAGGTGTATTTTGGTGAGTGATGCAAAATGGCATGATCAAGCAAGAGAGATGTGGGATAGTGGGAGCCGTAAAACGATTATTCCTTTTTTTGAACAACAAGTCCCTAAAGGTGATTCGGTTTTAGACCTTGGATGTGGTGATGGTTATGGTTCATATAAGCTGTGGCACCAAGGCTATGAAGTCACAGGTGTTGATTTATCACATGAAATGATTTCATTTTGTCAAAGTAGGTTATCTGAAGACATTGAGCGACTGAAATTTCTTCAAGCAGACATGCTACAGTTACCATTTGAGGATCAATCATTTGATAGTTTGATGGCAATTAATTCATTAGAATGGACAGAAGTACCAGCTGATGCGTTTAAAGAGATCTCACGTGTTATAAAACCAGGTGGTTATATGGTTTTTGGCATTTTAGGCCCAACAGCAGGACCGAGAAATCATAGCTATAGAAGGTTATATGGTGAAGAAGTTATTTGTAATACGATGATGCCTTGGGAGTTTGAGAAAATGGCTCAAGAACAAGATATAGAAGTAGTGGACTCAATGGGAGTTTATAAACAAGGTGTTCAAACCAACCATATTAATCAATTATCGCATGAGTTAAAACAAAGCTTGTCATTTATGTGGTTGTTTATATTAAAGAAATAAAAAAGGTTGAGCTATTAGAGCTCAACCTTTTACATATATTTAGATTAGAATCTCGATGTCGCTTTGATCACGTAGGTTGTTGATCATTTCTTCCATTTGCTCAGATTCTTTTTGTTGCATAACTTGAGTTTCAAGTTGATCTCTTACTTCATCTAATTCTCCAACTTCTTCTTCCATCTCTTCCATTTGAGCTGCATACTCTTCATATGCTTCTTCAATTTCTTCTTCAGAAGCTGAAGATTCTTCTATGCTTTCTTCAAGATAATTGTTAATTAGAAGCATTGTTGAAATTTCATCACGAACTTCTTCTTCAGTCATTTCAATTTCTTCATATACATCTTCTTCAGATTCTAGACCTTGTTGTTCTTGGATGCCAGAGATCTGGTTGTTAATTTCTTCATCAAGTTCTTCCTCAGATGGTTCATAACCTTCTTCAATTGCTGCTAATTCAACAACTTTCGAATTGATCACTTGTTCAAGTGCAGCTTCACGGATCATTTCTGGATTTTGTTGAGGATCCATGCCAATCTGTGCGTATTGTTGACCTACAGCTTGTTCACCTTGAAGTAATTCAGCACCTGTGATTTCTTCACCATCTACAGTTGCAACAACTTCATCTTCATCTACATCAGAAACTTCCATATCTTCTAAGTCTTCCTCATCAGTAGGTAGCTCGTCTTCTACATCAGGAGTTTCACCTTCTTGCGCTCCCTCTTCTTCACCGTTATCACCGCCACAAGCGACCATCACGATTGAGAATATAGCTAATACTAATAGTAATAGCAGCTTCTTCATTAAAAACACATCCTTTGTTGTTTTGATAAAATGTTTCGAGTATGCATTGTAGCATAGTGGATTTGTTAAGTACAAGAAAACGTGCGAAATGAAAAATAATTGTAATATTTGTCTTTTCCCTTGCATTTTACCCAAAAAGAGAGTAAAGTATTAATTGAACGAATGATTGATATCGATGTTTACTGATTGGCCTCTCTTAAAAGAAGTCTGAAGTAACAAGATTCAATTGTTTCAAAGATTATTTTTTAAGGAGGTCATTTAATATGACAGGTACAGTAAAATGGTTTAACTCAGAAAAAGGTTTCGGATTTATCGAGCGCCAAGACGGTGACGACGTATTCGTACACTTCTCAGCAATTCAAGCTGAAGGTTTCAAAACGCTAGAAGAAGGTCAAAGCGTTGAATTTGAAATCGTTGAAGGCGACCGTGGTCCACAAGCAGCTAACGTAGTTGCTCAGTAATTGACCTACAATATCTAAAGTGTGTAGCGCTATGCTACACACTTTTTTTATGTCGTTTTAAAAATTGCTATTTTTTAGCAGTGATCTGTTTTAAAATAAGTGTAAGTTTTTATTATCTAAGAGAGTGAGGATCAGAATGGACATTCATGACTACAACTTGTTAATAACAATCAGTGTTAAAGGATCTCATGACTCTTCACTTGTTGTATTATCTGTTTTAATCGCTATTTTTGCATCTTATGGTGCACTTACGTTAAATGAACGTCTTTATCATAATGGGTTGATTCATCCGTATTATTGGATAGTGTTAGCCTCATTAACTATGGGGTTAGGAATTTGGTCAATGCACTTTATTGGCATGACCGCCTATCATGTTCAAGCGCCAATGAGTTATGATTGGATATTAACTATACTGTCAGTCATTCCAGCGATCGTTGCGGCGTTTATTGCGTTTTGGTTTGCATACGAACAGAAAAAGGGTCCCATTCAATTAATTATAGCCTCATCTGTTATGGGGATTGGCATTGCCACAATGCATTACAGTGGAATGGAAGCAATTGTCGTGGAGGAAGGCTCAATAGTATATAACTATATTGGAGTTGTATTTTCGGTTTTAGTTGCGCTCTTTATTTCATTTATTGCTCTATACATATTAATTAATCAACCTGAAAAAATGAAGGTTCGTAATAAAGTAGTTATAGCCTCTTTATTAGGAATTGGTGTAGCAAGCATGCATTATACAGGCATGATGGCAACATACTTTGACTTAGAGGAATCGATGGCACACATGAATCACAGTGGACACGACTCAATAGAGGTCTTAGTTATTAGCGTAACGGTAAGTGTCATTAGTATTGTTTTATTTTCTATAGCTAGCACGTCTTTTGATCGCCAATTAGAAAAACGTTTGGAGCATTATGACCACTTAACGAACTTGCCAAACCGTAAAATGTTTGATCAAAAGCTAGAAGGTTTGGAAAGGTCCAATGACGTTGGTTTGGCAATTGTTCATTTACACGCTTTGGACACTATTAATTATAAGTACAGCTATCAAACCGGTGATGAAACAATTAAAGTATTAGTTGAGCAGATTAAGTCGGCTTACCGCAGCAATTTCTCTAGACGAGAACTTTTAGTTTATCGAATTAGTAATAAGAAAATTGCTGTTATAGTAAATGAACTGGACCCTAAGTACAAGTTGGAGATCTTTTCGAAAGACTTAATTAGTTCTTGTAAAACTAATATGAACTATGGTTTAAACATAAGTATTGGCTTATCGTGTAAACCAACGACAACAACAAGTACAAACAATTTAATGGAGCAGGCTTACGCTGTGTTGAGTGCAAATGGTGATCAGTTAATTGGCCAGTATGCAATGTATACAGATTCTTTACACCGTGAAGGCTTAACAGATCGATTAGTTGAACGGTTAAGGTTGATTGATTATGACCAAGAATTAATTGTTAAATATCAACCTAAAATTGCAAATCATACTTTTGAATTGAGCGGTGTAGAAGTATTGATACGTTGGCAGGATGATGAACTAGGTTTTATTCCACCTAACCATTTCATTCCGGTCGCTGAAGAAACGGGTGCAATTCATCCAATTACTTTATGGTTAATCGAGCATGTTTGTAAGCAAATGAATCAGTGGAAAGAATATGGTATAGATGTTGGGAAAGTCGCCATTAATTTATCAAACCGTACACTTTCAGAAAAAGCCTTTGCCCTAGATGTGAAGAAAATAATTGAGAAGTATAATGTAGACCCTCATGAGTTAGAATTTGAGATGACTGAAAGTAGTATTATTGAAGATGAAGAAAATGCTCTGAATACTATCCAAGCATTGAGAGAGTTAGGAGTTTCAACAGCACTTGATGATTTTGGAACAGGTTTTTCTTCATTGACCTATTTAAAAAGATTACCAATCGATCAAGTTAAAATTGATAAATCATTTTTAGAAGGTATTACTGAAGATGTAGTGGGGCAACAATTTCTGAGAGACATTATAAATCTTGGGAATACTTTGTCACTTGGAGTTGTTGTGGAAGGGATAGAGAATTCTGAGCACCTTGAGGTTATTAAAGATACATCCGCAAGTGAAATACAAGGGTTTTATTTTGCAAAACCTATGTCTTCTGAAGAGTTATTAAAGTGGTATGAACAGTACTATATAAGTAATCTTTTTAATAAAGTTTGAATTAAGTGCATGATATAAGAGAAAATCGGGTATGTAATAGACTGAGGAAAATAATAAAGGAGTGTTGCTAATGAGTAACTTATTTACAGCTAAAGCGACAGCAAAAGGTGGTCGTGGTGGCCACGTTAAGTCAGAAGATGGTGTGATTGATTTAAATGTCGTTATGCCGACTGAAGACACGGATGAAAAAGGGACAAACCCAGAAGAGCTTTTTGCTGCTGGTTATGCCGCTTGTTATGATGGTGCATTAAATCTAGTAGCTAAAAATAACGGTAAAGACATTGATTCTACTACACATGGTGAGGTTAGTTTCATGAAAGATGAGTCAGACGGTGGATTTAAAATCGCTGTTAAGCTAATCTCAGAAATTGAAGGTGTGTCTCAAGACGAAGCTCAATCGTTAATGGATGAAGCACACCAAGTTTGCCCTTACTCAAAAGCAACGAGAAATAACATTGAAGTTGAATTAGAGGCAAAAGTTAAATAATAACATAAGAAAAAGCCGATCTACTCAGATCGGCTTTTTTACTAATCAATAACTTCGACTCTAACTTGTCTAACACCATACCTATTTGCTTCAGCTTCATCAGGGATAAATAAATCAATACGATTACCTTTAATAGCGCCCCCGATATCTGCAGCAACTGCTGTTCCATAACCTTCTACCCATACAGTTGAACCTAACGGAATAACATCAGGGTCAACAGCGACTACTTTTTGGTCAGGGTTTTCTCTTAAATTAACCCCTGTATAAGTCGTGCCGCTACAACCTTCACAGTAAGCAGTGTATGCTGTTGCTGTCATATACATGGTTTCGGTTGCTTCTTCTTGCTGACTAACTTGTTGTATATCGCCTTCATTACTAGAGTTGTTATTATTCTCAGCTTGTTGAGTAGTCTCAGGTTCAATGATCGTAATCTGTTCTCTTGCTTCGAGTTGAGTTGAGGCTGTTTCATACCCCTTTGTATATTGCTCTAATTCAGATATATGAGTTGTCATTTCTTGATGTGTGTTTGCTTCTTTTATATCAGAATCAAAAGCTACTAATAGAAGGGCTATTAACAAGCCGACTCCCAACATTAGTACTATTGTTCTTTTCATTAAATATACCTCCATAGATGGATAAAAATTCACTTCAATAGGACTATTACCTTGTTTTTGAAGCCCGAGGGATAGTATAACAGTTGTGTTTAACAGGTCAATCACAGTGCCTATACGAACAGATAACAATCATATGACATTGTTTGTAAAAAATCTAAATATTAATAACATACAAATAAGTCAAATTGATTACGTATAGATGTTGAAAAATGTTTTATAATATAGTTAAATTAGTAGGTATTTGCAACTAGGCCGTTTGCAATGACTGGGTAAGGGGTCAGAAAGGATGAATGGATTGAACCGCATTTTAGTTGTAGGTTCAAGTGGTGCAGGGAAATCAAGTCTTTCTCGTCGTTTAGGTGAAGTGTTGGACATATCCGTTATTCATTTGGATTCGCTATTTTGGCAACCTAATTGGGTTCAAATTGACCGGAAAGAGTGGATACAATTGAATAGAGAGATTGTGAAGGGAAAACAGTGGGTCATCGATGGTTTTTATCCTTCGACAATTGACATTAGAATGGAGCACGCTGACACAGTGATCTATTTGAATTATTCTAGACGAGTTTGTTTAGTCAGGGCTTTTAAGAGACGTTTTCAATATAGGGGCAAGACAAGACCTGATATGGGGGAAGGCTGTCAAGAGCGATTACCTATTAGTTTCTTAAAGTACATTTGGGATTTCCCTAAACACCAAAAGCCAATTCTAGAAGAAATGCTACGTCAATCGAGTTCACATGTTAACATTATTGAGTTTAAATCTCCTAAGGAAGCAGAAGATTATATAACTAATTTAAGTATGCAAGATGTGTGACACGTATGATGAAGTGTAATAAGCTAGAATATATAATCATCCGTTCATCAATGAGAGGGGTAAGAGTGTGAAAGTTGTTTTAATAAACGGGACAGTAGTTGGTTCAAAAACAAAAGTGTTACTACATGAAGTAGAGAGCCAATTAAAACAATTCTCAGCAATTAAAGAAATTGAACATATAAACTTAGAGGACTATCAATTGGAATTTGCAGATGGTCGAATTAAGGAACAATATTCAGACGAAACCCAGTCAGTCATTAACCGTATTGAGAATGCAGACGGTTATATAGTTGCAACTCCTATTTTTCAAGGGTCTATACCAGGTGCTTTGAAAAACTTATTTGATTTAATTTCGCCAAAAGCTATGAGGTATAAACCTGTATCAATATTAGCTAATGGTGGAACGATCCAACATCATCTTGTAATTGAAAATCAATTAAAGCCAATATTAGATTATTTTCGTAGTTTAATAACTCCGAACTATGTTTATACACATCCTTCTCACTTTTCACATGATAATGAATTGATAGATGAAGATGTGAGAGGAAGGGTTTATGAGTTGGCAAGAGTTTTTTCTCATTATATTACAATGAGTCAATTAATTATTGAAGAGGATCATTTGAATTATTAAACTCTTACATAGAGATAATAAGAAGCACCAAACTCTTAAAACGAGTTTGGTGCTAATTTTATGTTTATTTCCAAGTAAACTGTGGTTGTCTTTTATTTAGAAACGCTTGTACACCTTCTTGGTGGTCTTCCGTTTGGCGCATAGATAATTGACCGTTTGTTTCTGAATCTAAGATTGCTTTTAGCTTACTTAATTGCTGAGAGTTCAGAATGCCTTTAGATTCAATCATAGCTAATATTGGAGCATGTTTTAATTTATGGACATATCCATTAACGACTTGATTTAGATCTTCATCAGTTGATAAATCTATTAATTGTAGTTGTTCAGCTTCTTTCGCTGTTAACGTTTTACCTTCCCAAATGAGTTGTTTAGCTTTTACAGTTCCAACTCGTTGTTCCATGAAGAAATGGCCACCACCATCTGGGATTAAACCAATTCCAATAAAGTTCATAGCTACTTTTGCGTCAGACTTAGCTATAACATAATCAGATGCTAAAGCGATACTTAAACCTAATCCTGCTGTAGCACCGTTAAGAGCGGATATTGTTATTTTAGGCATTTGGTATAACGTTAAAACTATATCTCTAATCTTAGACATAACATCGTTAAAAGTATCAGAGCCACTTGCTTGAAGCATCATTTTCATATCCCCACCGGCAGAGAATGCCTTCCCATTACCTGTGATGACTAGTATTTTAGCTTCACTTCTTTGAACTTCATCTAACTTTTCTTGAAGGTCTACGAGAAGCTCTTCATTCATGGCGTTGAGCTGCTCAGGACGATTAAGTGTAACTGTTGCAACATCGTTCTCATAGTTTAAAAGCACTGTTTCTGACATTGTGTAAAACCTCACTTTGGCGTTATATTGATTCTTTGGCTAATTGTTGAAAGTAGTAAGAAGATAACTTATATAGTTCTCTCTCTTTAAGTGATTCTCCTAATATTCTATACAGCTCTTTTAAAGTATGACGTTCACCAACTTCAGTTAAATAAGGAATCCACTTATTTTCTGCTTTCTCGACAAATGATGATTCGCCTACTTCATTGTTAACTTGTGCTGTTAAGATCTCGAGCTGACACTTAAGTTTGACATCATTAATCCTCTTACTTATCACTTCACCTTGTTCAATATACGATACAGACTGCTCAATTTCCTGCAAGTAATAATGAGCTTTTGCAATTAAATGATAGGAGTGTAGTTTTTCATAAAAAGATTTGAAAGAATGAATGGCATCTTCTAAATATGGAATGGCTTTTTTCCACTCACGCATTTCACAATACATAAACCCTATATTATGTTTTAAGTTAGCGGTAACTAATTCTGAATCCATCATTGGTCTAGAATCTAATATTTGAAATAAGTACTGTTTTGCCAGTTCAAATTCTTTTAATAATGTATAATTAATCCCAAATAATACGTAACAATCAGTAATTTTTGGATAGAAGAACTCCCCAATGAATTGCTCCTTTGCGACCTGACAATAATGGTTGCTTAAGACAGGCTCCTCCATTCTTGTATATGTCGCAGCTAACAAATAATACAAGTCAGGGTCTTTTAACGAATACTCGACTAGAATTCTTTCAGCGTCTTTGAAGTAATTGATAGCTTTGTTTGGGTAAGCACAATGGATGTAATATACCCCTAATATTTTGTTGAAAAGATAAAGAGTTTCACCAGTGAAGCTTTCTTTCATGTTGTGTATTTGTTCAATAGGTTGGTTCATGGCATCTTCTTGTTTCGTTTCTACTAAGTAGTAAAATTCAATTAATCGAAAGAAATGTAAAGTCTGTAATTGATGAAATGGTGTAATCATACTCTTTAAATGTGTGTAAGATGACTTAGCTTCATTAAAATTTTTCTTGGTGATCAATTTATATAAATTATAAATGTCATCATGTAAATCTTCATTTTCGACTGAGATTAAATCCTCGTATGGAGCATCTAGTTTATCGCATAGGGACATGATGACATCATGGCTTGGTTCAATTGTCCCGTTCTCGATTTTACTTAAGTAAGAAATAGAACAAATCCCGTTGGCAAGATCTTTTTGTGTAAAACCACTTTTCGTTCTGTAGTATTGGATGAAAGCACCAATATTTGTCATATGTGTTCACCTAATTTTCTTTATTTTAATTTTATTGTAAGAGAATTGTGGAGAAATGTAAAAAGAGTTAGGTGATTTCAGTTTCACCTAACTCTTCTCAATTAATAAAAATGTGATGTTTGTTCGTTTAACTCCTGGATCATCTCTTCTAACTTTTCAGATTCTGCTTTAAGTTTTTGGAAAGCGTTCTGCTGTTCAGCTGCTGAAGCTGATATTTCTTCAGTACCTGCAGCTGTCTCTTCTGTTACTGAACTAATACTTTCCATTGTAGAAGTAATTTGTTCACTTTGTTGTCGTGAATAATTCATACCTTCAGTTAGTTTGTTTAACCGTTCATAGATGTCATTGACGTGTTCAGTTATTGAACTAAAGGCATTTTCTGATATGGCAACGACTTCAGTTTGTTTAGTGCTTAAGTTTGTCGTTTGTTCAGTTTGGTCGTGAATCGTTTTAACACCTTGTTTGATTTGTTCTACCATTTGTTTTATATCGCCTGTAGCTGATGTCGATTGGTCTGCAAGCTTTCTAACTTCATCAGCAACGACAGCAAACCCTTGTCCATGTTCACCTGCTCTTGCTGCTTCAATAGCTGCATTAAGTGCGAGTAGGTTTGTTTGTTCAGCAATATCATTGACTAATTCGACAGCAGATTCAATTTGCTCTGTGTAGTTTGTAAATTGATCAACTGAATTCTTAACTTGGGAGATCGCTACTTGGTTGCTTTCCATAATGGAGCGCTGATCTTTCATAGCTTCATTTCCGTTTCCAACAGCTTGTTGAGCTTGATTACTTGCTTCATTGGCGAGCTTACTTTCTTCTGTGTTTGAAATGAAGTCTTGTTGCATTTGTTCCACTAAAGTAACAGCATCTTGTACATCGTTAGAAATGGACTGACTGCCTTGGGCTAATTCGTCAGTTGAACTAGCAACTTGTTGAGTACCTTCAGTTAAACTATTAATTTCTTCGTTTAATTGGTTGCTAAAATCATTTACTCGGTTATTTATACTATGGATTGAATGAACAGTTTGACTTAAATTGTCCATCATCGTTTTAAATGAGCGTTTTAATTGGCCAATCTCATCTTTTTCTTTTTCATTTACATCAACTGTGATTGAGAGTTTTCCATCAGCAGCTTCTTGAGCTTGTTTCGATAATAGTTGTAAAGGGTTGGCAATTCTATTAGATAACCGTACTGATAATATTAGTGATGACGCGATTAGTACAATACTCGCAATTACAATAAATGTTACTAGACTGTTAATCATCGTTTCTTGTTCTTGGATTGTATTATTGTACCAATGGGTTGAAGCACGCTCTAACATGTAAGCATCATTAACTAATCCAGATGTTCTTAAAGATTGGCGGTGAATTTCGTTCATATTTTCTTGCTCAATCGCCATAACTGTTAGCTCTTGCCAGTCTTCATATTTTGTTTCAGCTTGGTTTAGCCAACGAGCCTGTTCATCTGTTTCAATTAAGTTTGAGAGAGTCTCAATTGTTTGTTCAGTTTGCTCAATTTGAAATAAAGCATCTTGTCTTGTTGCTTCTGATGGGCTGTAAAAGTATGTAGATAAAGCTTGTTCAGAAGCTTGTAATTGTGCATAAAACTCTTTACTTTCTAATAAAACGTCTACATCTTCTTGAGATGAGCTTTGAAAATTAATCATTTCAAATACGATCCAAGAGACAAGAGCTAAACTTAAAAGTAAAGGGATTAACGTCATAATGTATAATTTACGTTTTATATTCATTAGTCCACTCCTTTACGACTCATCTTGGGCTTGTTCTAGGGTTCTTTCTTCTAATGTTGATAGCTCAATAACACGAATAGGTGCTAGGCCAACACCGTCTTCATCAAGGCCAAGCACTAAATGCTCACCATTTAATACTTCACCGTTTTGTAAGCTTTCAACAACTTCATAAATGGCTGTGTTAACATTTTTAACCATTGATGTAACGACAGCGTCTTCTGCTATTGTGTATTGGTCGGTATCTACTCCAAAAGCATAGATCCCTTCACTCTCAGCTTCTTGAAGGGCTCCAGTCCCTGTAAAGCCTGCAGAAGGGAAAAGGTAATCAGCCCCTTCATCAATCATGTTATCGGCTATGTCGGCACCAAGTTGATCATCATCAAAAGTGCCAGCATATTCTATTAAAATTTCAGCGTCTGAATTGGCTTCTTCTACACCTTCTACAAAGCCTTGTTCAAAAGTACGAATAACTTCACTATCTACACCGCCAATAAAACCAACAACATCTGATTCAGTTCGCATGCCAGCAATTAACCCTATTAAGTAGCTTCCTTCATCTTCTTTAAAAGTAATTGAAGTTACATTAGGTAGGTCAATGACGTCATCAATTATGACAAACTGTTGTTCAGGGTGAGTCTCGGCCATCGCCTCAATTGCCGGAGCAGTTGAGAAACTTAAGCCGAAGATCACATCATGCTCTTGTTCAATTAATTCTTCTAAATGTCGTTCGTATTCTTCATCAAATGGTTCACGGTAATCAAAAACAACATTAAGTTCATCGCGTGCCTGGGCTAACCCTTGAAAGGCAAGGTCACTAAATGCGTTGTCACCTAAACCGCTTTCCGTTACTAAAAGGCCTGCACTAATGGTTTCATCTTCTTGTTGTTCAGTTTCAGAAGAGCAAGCTATTAAAGTCATGATTATAAGCAATGCTGTTATTAATCTACTAAGTTTCATAAGTTCCTCCAATATTAAAGTGTTTGTCGAATTATATCGAAAAGATGTGGTACTAAACTATTATCGGATTAATTTGGTATTTTTTTATGGATTATGAAAAAGTTCAAATTTTAAGAAAAGATTGTAATTTAAGTACGGTTAAGTCCAACGGGTTAATATGCACTTGAGCAAGAACAGTATCGATATATTGACGTTGTAGGAAATTAAGCTTAATATAGAAGTTGATAATAAAATACATAGAATAAATGGGTGTAAGCAGATCAACTGTTTACTTAAAAGGGAAGTCGGTGCAAGTCCGACGCGGTCCCGCCACTGTAAGGGGAAGCGACTAACTGATCCACTGTCTTAGACGGGAAGGGGTTAGAAGCAATGAACCTAAGCCAGGAGACCTGCCTATTTGTTTTAGCTCATTTCCTTCGGGTTTAAAGGAAAAGCTATATACAGTCTGTTGATTTTATATAGTAACTGAGGTGTGTACCCTCATTTCCTGCCCGTGTAGGAGATGAGGGTACATTTTAATTCAGAGAGGAAGAGGAATATGAGGAAACAAAGCTTATGGACAAAACTGTTTTTAGTACTAATGTTAGTGCTTGCTGTCGGGTTAGCAGCATGCCAACAAGATGAAGGGGAAACAAATGAATCAACGAATGAACCTACTGAGGAGTCTACAGGTGAATCTGTAACCTTGACTGATCAAGCAGGTGAAGAGGTTACAATAGAAGGGGAAGTTGACCGAATCGTGTCTGTCATCCCTAGTGCTACAGAAATTGTGTATGCTGTAGGTGCAGGCGACCAAGTCGTTGGTGTATCTGAATGGGCTGATTATCCAGAAGAAGTGTTTGAAGTAGAAGAAACAGTAGGTGACATGAATTTAAATATTGAAAAGATTGTTGAGTTAGAACCTGATGTCGTCATTGCTGATTTAAATAATGCAGATGACTTAGAAGCAATGAGAAGCGCGGGTCTTAACGTTGTAACATTAGGCTCTCAAAGTCTTGAAGGGGTATATGAAGATATAGAGTTAGTCGGTCAAGCAACAGGCCAAACAGAACAAGCTGAACAAATAGTTAACGAGATGGAAATGAAAGTAGAAGAGGTCACTCAAGCAGTGAATGAAGTACCAGAAGAAGAACGTAAGAGTGTATGGATGGAAGTTGGTCCAGAACTGTACTCCGGTGGTGAAGGATCATTTTTACATGAACTAATAACACTTGCTGGTGGTGAGAATATTATCGCTGATCAGGAAGGATGGCCACAAGTGAGTGAAGAGGTTGTCATTGAACGTAATCCTGATGTCATTATTACAACTTACGGTTACTATACAGATGATGTTGCTGAATCTGTTTTACAACGATCAGGTTGGGATTCGATTACAGCGGTAGAAAATGAAGAGGTTTACGACATTCATAATGATACCGTATCACGTCCTGGTCCTCGATTAGTAGATGGGCTAGAAGAAATAGCATCAATTTTATACCCAGATTATGTGGAGTAAGTAGTAAATTGAAACTAGGTGTTAACAAATGAACAACCGCTTAATATTGTCAATTGCTATACCAGCTTTACTGACCACCTTACTTGTTGTGATGTCTCTTGCGATTACAGTCGGAGCAGCAAATATAAACTGGCAAGATGTATGGCTCATTGTGTTTGCTGAATTGCCTTACATTCATCAGTGGATTGAACCAAGCTGGAGTGATTCAACAGAAACTATTGTACTTGATATACGAATGCCTAGAGTAATTTTAGCCGCAATAGTTGGCGCTGCGCTTGCTTTAGCAGGCGCTATATATCAAGGGGTGTTACGTAACCCGTTAGCTGACCCATTTATATTAGGTGTCTCTTCTGGAGCGTCTTTTGGTGCAGCTCTAGTCTTTGCCTTCGGTTTTCAAGTCGTTTGGTTAGGCAAGTTTACTTTACCAGTTGTTGCTTTTATGTTTGGTTTTGGAACACTTATGGTCGTGTATTTTTTAGCAAGAATCGGTCAAAAAGTAAGAATGGAAACGATTATACTTGCAGGTGTAGTCGTTCAAGCGTTTATTGGCGCTTGCCTTTCTCTTGTAATGGCTTTAGCGAATGAACAACTACAAACCATTGTATTTTGGATGATGGGTAGCTTAACGTTAACTGATTGGAGCTATAATCAAATTGTCTTACCAATCATTTTAATTTGTTCCATAATCGCTTTGTTCTATGCAAGAGAGCTAAATATGCTAGGACTAGGTGAAGAAGTAGCACACCATTCAGGGGTTTCTGTAGAAAAAACTCGGTTTTATTTATTAATACTAGCGTCTATTATGACAGGTGCTGCAGTTTCTGTATCGGGTGCGATTGGTTTTGTCGGTTTAGTCGTTCCACATATCATAAGATTGATCGTTGGAGCTGACTACCGGTTAATCTTGCCTTTATCGATCTTCGGTGGTGCTATTTTCTTAGTCGGTGCTGATACGTTAGCGCGTGTATTAATGGCTCCACGTGAATTACCGTTAGGGATTATTACTGCCTTTTTAGGGGCACCATTTTTCGCTTATTTATTACGAAGAACGAAGCGAGAGTACTTTTAGGAGGCTTTTATAAATGATCACAATTGAAAATGTTTCTAAACAAGTAGAGAATAAGTGGTTGTTAAATGACGTCTCGTTTAAAGTAGACGAAGGTGCCTGTATTGGTTTAATTGGCCCTAATGGTGCGGGAAAGTCCACATTAATGAAACTGTTATCTGGTCTAGAAGAGCCGACGAGCGGAACGGTAAAAGTTCTAGGAAAGGAAGCGGGTAAGTGGTCGGTTAAAAAGCTGGCGCAAAAAGTGTCTGTCTTAACACAAGATGGTTTATCACCTTATCCAATGACGGTTTATGATGCGGTATTAATGGGGCGTTATCCGCATTTAAGCTTCTTTCAAAGAGAAGGAACAGAAGACTACAAGCGTGTTGAGAACGTATTAAGTATGACTGGTTTAGATAGTTTTCGTAATCAAATGCTTGATACGTTAAGTGGCGGTGAAAGGCAACGTGTTGCGATCGCTAAAGCAATGGTTCAAGAACCTGAAGTTTTATTATTAGACGAACCGACATCATATTTGGATATAGGTTATCAAGTAAATGTTTTAAATTTAGTTAAAGAGTGGCAAAACCGTGATCAATTAACGGTGCTTATGGTACTTCACGACTTGAATTTAGCTGCACAGTATTGTGATCAATTGGTTTTAATGAATAACGGTGAAGTTATAAAGCAAGGCACTAGTGAAGAAATCATTGAAGCTGACACGTTACAGACGGTTTATCAAACTAAGCCAGAAATAATACGTCATCCAAAATCAAATATCCCACAAATTTTATTGTAAAACCATAGTCATACAAACAACTTTTAGTATAATAGAGTTAAGTAGGACAAGATGGAAATGGGGATTATTAATGATTGAATGGCGGAACTTATACCGCGGTGGCCTTATGGGAATCAGTGATCTAATTCCAGGGGTCAGTGGTGGAACAATCGCAGTTGTTTTAGGTATTTATCAAAGGTTAATTGAAGGAATAAATGGTATCTTCACACGTGAATGGAAACGTCATCTCGCGTTTTTAGTACCGTTATTAGTCGGTGTTTTATTAGCTTTATTTTTATTATCTAATGTCGTTAATTGGCTTTATGACAATTATCCAAATCAAATACAATTTTTATTTTTAGGATTAATCGTTGGGATTATCCCAATGCTGTTAAAGAAGTCTGAGTATAAGAAGACATTTAGCGGGCAGCATTATGCATTATTTATTTTAGCGGCGATTCTCGTTGGTTTAACAGGCTTATTCCAAGAAGGTGTAGCTGACACTATTACAACATATGATGCTTCAACATACGTGTTGTTGTTCTTGTCTGGTTGGTTAGCTAGCTCGGCTATGATCTTACCTGGTATTAGTGGGTCAATGTTGTTATTAATTGTTGGAATGTATCCGACATTTGTTTATATATTAAGTGATGTTGTTATAGAAGCTTTAATACCATTAGGTTTAGGCATCGTTTTTGGTCTGTTAATTATGAGTAAAATTATTAAGTACTTCTTGAATCAGTATTTTTATCAGACATATGCGCTCATTATTGGACTAGTATTCGGTTCAATGTTTGTCGTTTATCCAGGTTTTGAAGAAAGCTTCATGTTAAATGCTTTAAGTATATTACTAATCTTTGCAGGTATTTACGCAGCTTATTTACTTGGAAAATTAGAGCATCAAGATTAAATATTTAAGGAGCTGGGACAGAACTACTTGTTAATACACAAGACCCGAACGAAATCATAATTTGACTTCGTTCGGGTTTATCTTTTAGCTCC
>NZ_BJYA01000013.1 GCF_007991275.1 Alkalibacillus haloalkaliphilus
ATGGGCGTTTTTTCATGAAACTCCTCCTTTTCTTAAATAATTTGTTATATCCTTAACAATCCGTTAGCACCATTAATTACTTGCAAAAACATGTCTTGCTTCCTCTGATACCCAGTCACTTAGTAATTTTAATTTTTCTAATTGTTCACTTGATATCATTTTAGATTCATCTGTAGCATACAATGCTATTTTTATCTGTTCAGCCTTGTTGGGGTAGCAGTTCATAAATAATTTAGCCATATCTTCTCGATCTGTAGCCCAGACACCTTCTTTTGCAGATGCAAAACAAGACCCTGTACGAATGACCTTCCTAGCAATGCTTCTTTGAATTCGAGCTTTTTCTAAAGCAGTTTGTCCCTCTCTATATTTCTTCCAAAGCCTGTTCAAAACGTCTGGTGCATCACCATTTAATGCTACAGCAACTCGTTTTGTCGGTTTATAGTACGGATAATCAACACTCAGGTCACTCCCATATAAACATACACATAAATGTTTTAAAAATACTTTCAGCCCAAGAGAATCTGGCCCTTCATGTATTTCTTCCAAATAAGTATAGGCTAAACCAACTTCTCGTAACTTACCTTTAAATGTTTGACTTAATTCTTGGGAAAGTTCATCAATTTCTTTAGATATTTGTTCGTTTGGCTGGTATTTAAAAACAACTAAAACATCAAGGTCTGACTTTCCTACTATTGCTCTCCCTGCTACAACACTCCCATATAAATATATACTATGAATATATGATCCTAGCTTGGACTCAAGACTATTAATGGTTAAGTGAACAACTTCATCGAATTGTGATGAAATGTTTTGTTTTGAAACTTCCGTTATTATAAAGCCTTGATCATTCACAAATGAATTAGCGCGATTGCCGTTCACTATCATCCCTCCCCAAATCCCTATTTTTTCTTTATTAATCACAATTTACTCATTAATAAGTCTTTATGATTTTTATAAAGCTTTAATACCTCGAGCTGATTCAACTCAACTAACTGAAGGATTCTATTAGCTTCATTGTATGCTAGATTAAATATCTCCTTATTAACAATCCCCTTATTAAAGGCTTGTTGAAGTTCATCCTCATCTAACAAAAATACTTGTCCGTTCGGCAAAACGACTATATCTAAAAATAAATCATCATAATATGGAATGATATTCTCTATACCATTCCATAGCGATAAATCGATATACCATTGAACTACTTCACCTTTTGCGTTAAACATTGTTGTTACTGTAAAATGCTGCCCTTCTGGAAAGTGCTGTAACCATAAATACCCATTATCAACAACACAAATTTCATGAACTCCATAAGAAACCTTCAGCGGCTCAGAAACTTGATTAATTTTTAGTAAAGTCACATACCCTTTAAAATAATCGTCATCAAAATATGATTGTGTATAGTCTCTAGCTTTTACTCTCGCCCACTCGGAACGATCGGCATACCTTCTCTTCAACACTTATTGATACTCTCCCCAAATCACTAATGTCACTCTCTACCTTATTCGACAAATCGTGTTCTACTTCCTTGAAGATGGACTTGAAAATAAATAAGTGCTCGTGAAATTTATTTGGCCTTCGCGGCACCTTTTTTGGCGCTCACGAAATTTTTCTGGCGTTCGCGGCTCTCTTTTTGGCGTTCATGAAATTTTTCTGGCGCTCGTGAACTCTTTTCTGGCGCTCCCTGATATTATTTGGCGTTCGTGGAACTTTTTTGGCGCTCACTTAATTTATTTGGCGTTCGTTCGAGAAATTTTATCAGCGCTCGTAAACTTTTATCAGCGTTCGCACACCTTTTATCAGCACTCACGTAATTTTATCAGCGTTCGCACACATTTTATCAGCACTCACGTAATTTTATCAGCGTTCGCACACATTTTATCAGCGCTCACCAACACTAAGTAGCCATCACAGCTGATCGCGGTGCCCTAGACTGGTACCATTGATAAAATAAAATAACAATAATAACCGCATCGATGACGTCTCCGCCATAGTACATCAGCATCCCACCGCTTTGGGCTTCGCTAGTTGGCACACCAGCAGGAGGGTAGGCATAAATTTGTTTAGACAAAATGCCATGACCGGCTAAAGCAAAAATAAAGACGATCGTTCGGTACATATAAGTTCTCCGATGTGGGACTGGGTCAAAATAAATGAGTGAAATCGTAAATAAATAGCCCGCTAAAAACACGTGCATATGAATGAGCAAATGAAGCAGCAGTGATTCGTGCATCGTCATATATAGTTCTGTACGATAAAGAACCCAAAGACCGCCAATGTTTAGAATGGAAGCAACGATTGGGTCAGTAAAGAACCCCGCAACGTTGGACCGTAAAACCTTCGTTAGTTTTTTGGCATTCCTAACAGATAGTGCTCGTAAGACTAGCGTCATCGGAGCCGATAAAACGATTAACAAAGGCGCTAACATACCGAGCAACAAATGACCTAACATATGATAGGTGAAATCTATATGAGCTCTTACACCAAGAGGCCCAATGACAGAAACGAGTGCTAAACTCGTCCCCAAAACAAATAAAACCAGTCGATATATCGGCCACTCTCGACCTTTCTCTTTTGACCTTTGATAAGCATATAGGTAAATTACAAAAGCTATAACAAAAGGAATCGCAAGTAAAACTTGTGACAAAAGCCCATCTACATCTAACACTGAACTCGAATGATGTACATGCCCCTCCATTCAAATCACCCTTCTTTCACTTCATGTTGAGTCGCTTTTCTTAATAACAAGATGCCAATAATAATTAAAATGATTGAACCGATATTCCAAACTAAATCGTAAACGATCAAATTATCGACATAGCGGATTTGGTGAACGCGCAAAATTTTATGTAACACAATGCCATCAAATAACTGAAATACTCCAGCGCCTAAAATGACCGCTCCCCACCATCTTGTCCGTTGGAAAATTTGCTGTCGTTTTAAGTCTGCCAACAGAAACAACCCACCGATCGTTGCAAACCAAGCAAACGCATTAAAAAGACCATCTGCAAAAATTCCAACTTCAGTGGTCGACCAGTCATAAAAGTGATGCCACTGCAAAAGTTGGTGAAAGACTAACTCATCAATAAATCCCATAACGCCAATTCCGAATAATATACCTGACCATATATTCCTTTTCTTCATAACAAACGCTCCTAAACACATTTTTAACTATATATTGTGCCCATTTCACAAATAATTATTCACTTTTTTCTGAAATGATCTTTGACATCAATAACAAAATCATGTAAATTACAATTGTAATGCGAACAATTAAATACAAACTAAAAATATCATTCGTTATTCAAGGAGAGATCTCAATGGAAAATGTGTTTGATTATGAAGACGTACAGTTAATCCCAAACAAATGTATTATTAATAGTCGCTCAGAGTGTGATACAACGGTTCAATTCGGTAACCATTTCTTTAAGCTTCCAGTCGTACCTGCCAATATGCAGACGATTATCGATAAAAATATTGCGACGCACTTAGCGCAAAATGGATATTTTTATATCATGCATCGCTTCAATCCAGAAACACGAACGAATTTCATTAAAGATATGCAAAGGCAAAACCTTGTATCATCTATTAGTGTTGGCGTTAAAGAAGATGAATTTGATTTCGTTAAACAATTATCTGAAGACCAACTAGTGCCTGATTACATCACAATCGACATTGCGCACGGACACTCGGATTTAGTCATCAACATGATCGAACACATTAAATATTACTTACCGAAAAGTTTCGTCATTGCTGGTAATGTCGGAACGCCAGAAGCTGTAAGAGAGTTAGAAAATGCAGGCGCTGATGCAACAAAAGTTGGTATTGGACCAGGTAAAGTATGCATTACGAAGATTAAAACTGGATTTGGAACAGGTGGTTGGCAACTAGCAGCTCTTCGTTGGTGTGCTAAAGCCGCTTCAAAACCAATTATTGCTGACGGAGGCATTCGTACTCACGGTGACATTGCCAAGTCGATTCGTTTTGGTGCATCAATGGTTATGGTCGGCTCGTTATTTGCAGGCCATGAAGAATCACCCGGTCAAACAGTAGAAAAAGACGGAAAACTTTATAAAGAGTACTTTGGTTCTGCTTCAGAATTCCAAAAAGGCGAGAAGAAAAACGTAGAAGGTAAAAAAATGCACGTTGAACATAAAGGGGCATTACAAGATACTTTAACGGAAATGGAACAAGACCTGCAATCAGCCATTTCTTACGCTGGTGGCAAACAACTTGATTCCATTCGCCAAGTTGATTATGTCATTGTAAAAAATTCAATCTTTAATGGTGATAAAGTATTATAATTAAAAAGGTGAGCTCATCTCACCTTTTTTATTTTGTCCGATTATTATATACTAGCAAAAATACACTTTGTACGAAGGAGCATCGCGATTATGACAGAGCAATCATTTAACACAAAAATCGTCCATAATAATATTTCACAACAAAATGTCGGTAAATCTAAATCGACACCGATCTATCAAACATCTGCTTTTACGTTTAAAGACCTAGACCATGTTGAAAGCTACTACGCTGGAGACGTCCCTTATTTATACACTAGAGAAAATAATCCAAATACAAATGAACTAGGACAAGCTGTGGCCCAGTTAGAAGGTGCTCCAGCGGGGGTCGCTTCATCTTCAGGTATTTCTGCAATTATGGCTGGCATTTTCTCAGTCGTTGAAGCAGGTGATCACATTGTGGCAGCTGAAGACTTATACGGCGGTACACAACAACTCATCACAAAGCAGTTATCTAGCTTCGGTATCGAATACACGATTGTTGACTTTAGTTCTGAAAAGGCAATCAAAGAAGCAATCCAACCAAATACGAAGTTGTTATATACTGAATCAATCACAAACCCATTTTTACGTGTAGAAAACATTGAGCAACTCGTTAACATAGCCAAAGAGCATAATTTAAAGACAATGGTCGATAACACATTTGCGACTCCGTACCTTTTACAACCATACACACAAGGAGTTGATCTAGTCGCCCATAGTGCTACGAAGTATATCGGCGGTCATAGCGATGTTACTTCAGGTGTTGTCGTCGGACATGAAGAATTAATTAATAAAGCCAATCAAAAAGTCGTTGGTCTCGGTACTAACTTAAGCCCATTTGAAGCTTGGTTAACACAACGCGGTTTAAAAACGTTAGCATTAAGAATGAAACAGCAATCAGAAAATGCAAATGCTGTAGCTGGACAACTACAACAATCAGAAGACATCAAACAAGTTTACTACCCTCAAAATGTTTCTGAGAATGGTCATGGTGCGATCGTAACAATTGAGTTAGCTCACCACGTTAATGTGGACACGTTTTTCAAATCATTAGATTGGATCAAAATTGTACCAACGCTCGCTGGTGTGGAGACGACGGTTTCATACCCTATTGCGACATCTCACCGCGCCCTAACTGATGAAGAACGACAAACGGTAGGCATTAACGAGTACGTCGTTCGAATCTCAATAGGGATTGAAGAAGCTCAAGACATCATCAGCCAGTTGTTGAAAGCTGTACAAACTGCAAAATAACACTATTTACCATACCCAAGTTTAGGAATATATGTGCTCTTTTCTTCAAACAATACGTGAAGAAAGGAGCACAACTTTTATGCGCGAAAAAATGACTACTGTATTTATAGCTTCCTTAGCCATCATGCTAATACTCGTTGGTCTAGGTATTTTTTGGCCAGATGGACTTGAAGAGATCACAACTAATGTACAAGCATTTATATCAGAATCTTTTGGCTGGTATTATTTACTGGCTGTTACCTTTTTCACGATCGTTTGTTTAGTGTTTTTAATTACTCCTCTAGGGAAAATTAAACTAGGTAAACAAGATGAAAAACCAGAGTTCAGCCGCCCAACATGGATTGCTATGCTGTTTAGTGCTGGTATGGGGATTGGGTTAGTCTTTTGGGGATCTGCTGAGCCAATAAACCACTACTCCTTGATGTCGCCTACAGCGAGTGAGCTCGGAACAGATCAAGCAGTGAAAGAAGCCATGTACTATACATTTTTTCATTGGGGAATTCATGCATGGGGGATATATGGAATAGTCGCATTAATTTTAGCTTATTTTAGCTTCAGACATGACAGATCAGGATTAATAAGCGCTACACTGCATCCATTATTCGGTAGAAAGAGTATGGAAGGTAGTCCTGGTAAAATAATTGATATATTAGCAGTGATCGCTACCGTCATTGGTGTAGCTACAACACTAGGGTTTGGGGCAGTTCAAATAAACGGTGGGTTAGCATACTTACTCGATATCCCAAGTGGTTTTATGCTACAACTTATCATCATTTCAGTCGTAACCGTATTATTCATGATCTCTGCTTGGACCGGGCTTGCTAAAGGGATTAAAATTTTAAGTAACGTCAACATGGTACTAGCTGTCCTTCTATTTTTATTTATGATTATAGTTGGACCTACTTTATTTATTATGAATATGTTTACAAACTCAATAGGTAGTTACGTGCAAAACTTACCCACAATGAGCTTCCGAATAGCACCACTTAATGAAGAAGTTCGCGAGTGGATTGACGCGTGGACAATTTTCTATTGGGCATGGTGGATTGCTTGGTCACCATTTGTCGGAATCTTCATCGCCAGAGTATCGCGTGGCAGAAGCATAAGAGAATTTGTCTTTACTGTTCTCATTATTCCTTCACTGATCGGATTTTTATGGTTTTCAACTTTCGGTGGTTCAGCAATTTCGCTTGAACACAACGGTGTTGATACACTATCGAACTTAGCAACTGAGGAAATGTTGTTTGGAGTATTTTCTCACTATCCATTCGGTATGGTTGCATCAGTGATTGCGATTATTTTAATTAGTACATTCTTTATTACATCTGCTGACTCAGGTACGTATGTATTAGGCATGATGACAACGAATGGTTCGCACCATCCAGGTAGAAGAATCAAGCTAATCTGGGGTGTTATTTTATCTGCAACTGCTTTAGCCTTACTTTACACAGGTGGTCTACAAGCTCTAGAGAATACGATGATCGTCGCCGCTCTACCTTTCTCAGTTATCATGTTACTCATGGTAGTCAGCTTCGTTAAAGCGATCTATAAAGAAGGAAAAGAGCTTGGTATTGGTGATATTAAAAAGCAAGAAAAGTAAAAAGAAGGTCTAGAGTTTGTTAAGCTCTAGACCTTTAGTTATTTAAAATCTTTTTTACTTTTTCGACTTTCTCAACTTCTAAACCATCAACCACTAAACTTGAACTTTCAATTGGTGCGCCTACTCTAGGTTTAGCAAGGACTTCATCATCTAAATATACAGGTAAATACTGACCCTGATGCTCTTCTGTAAATTCTTTAACTAAGCTTGCGTCATAAAATTCAATTACTAGTGCTTCATAATCTTGATTTTCAATATCAGTTGTTGATGCTCCTTCAAAGTCTGACATAGTCGCGACTTTTTCCCCTTCATCATTAGCGATATACACTTCATGTTCGTTACTCAAATCATTACCCGCTCCAGCTGTTCCGCAACCATATAAAAATATAAGTACACCAATTATTAATAATTTTTTCACTGTCTGTAAACACCCCTTAATTAATAACTATACACAATTCCAAATATATCCTAAAAGAAGGAATTTAGCAATACGAAATAGAATAGGTTTAAAGTGAATTAATGACTATAAGAAAGAAGGCGATTTTGATGTCTGAAAACATTAAAGCGGTAAAAAAGTACACAATCGAACAATTTCAAAACACAGAGAATATTGCAGGGGCTGCTTTATCTCATGATGGCTCTTCCATTTTATATGCTAGTGATCAAACAGGTGTATTTAATGCGTTTTCCATTCAGATTAAGGACATGCTACCGACTCAATTAACAGAGTCGGCGACGAACGCTATCTTCCCGATTAGCTACTTTCCTCAAGACAAACGTTTCTTATATGAAAGTGATGAAGGGGGAAATGAATTAAACCACATTTACTTACGTGAAGAAAACGGTAAAGTAACAGACTTAACACCTAGTGAACAAGCAAAAGCAGAATTTTTCGGGTGGGCTGAAGACGAGAGAAGTTTCTTCTATGAATCAAATAAGCGTGATGAACGATTCATGGATTTATACGAAATGGACATTGATTCCTTCACTTCTCAACTGGTTTTCAAAAATGAAGAAGGCTATAACATTGCATCGGTTTCACCTAACAAGAAATATATTGCTCTATACAAAACGGACAAACCTAATAATTCAGACATGTACATTTATTCTAAGGAATACGGGATTAAGCATATTTCAGAACATGTAGGTGATGTTGACTACCTTCCTGTAACATTCGACCAATCTTCAAATCATCTATACTATTTAACAGATGAAAACCATGAGTTCTCATACTTAAAGCGTATGAATTTAACCACTCAATCAACTGAGACAGTTGCCATTGAGGATTGGGATATTGTAATGGCTAAATTCTCTTATAACTATAAATATCTTATTTACGCTATTAACAACAATGGAAAAACAGAAGTTAAACTATTGGATACAGCTACTGGCAATTATGTTGAAATAGAAAATTTACCCGAAGGACAAATAAGTAGTGTGTCGATCTCAAAAAATGAAGGGAAACTAGCTTTCACATTGAACAGTTCAAATGCACCGAGCAATCTATATTGTTATAACTTAACAACAAAATCCCTTACTCGTTTAACTGACACGTTAAACCCAGAAATGAATCCAAACGATTTGGTGAAGGCTGAAGTCGTCCATTATTCATCGTTCGACGACTTATCGATTCCTGCAATATATTATAAACCTCACCTTGAACATAATGAAAAGATACCAGCGCTCGTCTTTGTCCACGGTGGACCAGGTGGACAGTCAACTGTCGATTATAATCCTCTGTTTCAATACTTAGCGAATCATGGTTATGCCATCTTAGCTGTTAACAACCGTGGTAGTTCTGGATATGGTAAGACGTTTTTCAAAGCAGCTGACAAAAAGCACGGAGAAGTAGACCTTCAAGATTGTATTGAAGGTAAAAACTACTTAGCCTCCCTAGAGTATATTGACGAAAATCGTATCGGGATTATTGGCGGTAGTTATGGAGGGTACATGGTCCTTGCAGCCATGGCTTTTCAACCCGAGGAGTTTGAATTAGGCGTTGATATTTTCGGCGTTTCAAATTGGGAGCGAACATTGAAAAGTATTCCACCTTGGTGGGAAGCAATGCGCGATGTTTTATATAAGAAAATTGGTGATCCATACGAAGAGAATGAATACATTAGAAGCATTTCACCTCTATTCCATGCTAAGAACATTTCAAAGCCACTGATCGTCTTACAAGGAGCTAATGATCCAAGAGTTCTTCAAGAAGAATCAGATGAAATTGTAGAAGCTGTTAAAGATAACAACGTGCCTGTTGAGTATATCATCTTTGATGATGAGGGCCATGGATTTACTAAAAGGAATAACAGAATCAAGGGATATCAAGCTATTAAACAATTTCTAGACCAACATATGTAAAACCGACTTAAAAGGGTAGTCATTAAGATGGCTGCCCTTTTATATTATCGAGCATTTTATCGTCCAACCAATGTTTCTTTCTATTCATATACTTTAATAGAGACTACTTGTAAAGGAGAGTAGATGATGGGAAATTGTACAACATGTCACTTTGATAAACCAGGGCACAGCTTAGTGTCAGATGATTTTTGTGGCAATTTTTTAGTTCCTTGTGATGGAGAGATGCATATATTGTGGCAGTTGGACCCTAGTTTTTTTGCTGGTGGAGCCCAGTCAGCTGGTACTGTAAGTATTTATTACGGGCATAGTTGTGACGAAGATTTAACTGTCATCATAACAAGAGAAGATTTTACAACAGAACAATTTCAAGTTTCAAATGGTAACACACGGTCACTTACTGTTTTAAACTTAAACTCTGTTGCCATTGTTTGTCCTAACCAAAATCAAAACCGCAACAGATGTGAAGGGAAGTACTGTATAGACCTTCATTACGCAGTGGAGTGACGACATACTTCACTGCTCTTCTATATCCACCCCTGCTATACGTGGCAAGCACTGGTTAGCCGGAACTTTAACTGTCGTTTTGTAGACGACTTTAACTTCAATACACAAGTCAACTTCTAAATCTATTCGATAACAATCCTTAGACCTTCGAACATGCGTAACCTGAGAATGAAACGATATTAAGTCACATACAACCTTAGTCCCGGCTGGAGCACATAACAAAAGAGTTCGCGTGAATTTAAAAGGCACTACACAAGCTTTACCTTCGTAGATCAACTTAATTGCGCCTTCTATTAACAAAAAGACTTCCTGCAAAATGATCAGGCGTCCATCAGGCAACCTGATTTCCTTACACTTTCGAGACGCTATTTCCTTACAAGTCAATTTTACAGCTTTATCCTCAACTTCGATAACCTCTTTGTTCATGTTAGGAAAATGAAAAAAGTTATAATGCAAGATTAAGCAATACTTACCTCTTATCGGTAATGATGGACGGTTTAACCTCACCTCAAGCATCCTTATGTTCCTTGACGTTTGTGATAATTGCATTCCTTCTGTCTCTACTTCTTTACCATTTATGAAAACAGATAAATAACTTAAATCACCATACTCTAAATTTAATGAAATTGTCCCTGATATAGGGTCATCAAGTGTAGATTCCCACAATTTCACCTTCTCATTAACGTTAGATAATAAAAAGTTGCCACAAACATCATCTGTTACGATATGACTTGGACATGGGACTATAGCGCATAATTGCTTATGCCAATCAAACGTGATCCAATCATATACTTTTTCGACATTAATACAATACTCAGCCATCCAACCACACCTCAACTAAACTTCTATCACCTAATATATGTAATTTCACAATATATGATTGTATATTTACCTTTATCTATGTAAGAGTGAAGAACTCACCCAAGAAAAAAGCTTGAGTGAGCTCTATAAATTATGGGCGTGATGTTTGAATTACATTGACCGTTACTTGACCAATAATTGTTTCACCACCAGTAGAAAACACATACAACTCTTGTAAATCCGGTACATAAACTGTAAAACTACTATCTTGTTCAGCTGTTGCAATAATTTCAGTACCAGCGGCGTCAGTACTAACATTCGCCTCATCACCACTAGCATTAAAGTTTGCTAACGTTACATATCCTGAAGCACGCCCGTTTGCATGCTCAAAGATTTGGACCGCATCCGCTGCTACAGCATCTGTATTAAATGTATTACATGTCTGAACGGTCACCACCTGAGGTTCAGGACAACAACTCATAGGAACTCCCTCCCAACTGCCATATTTGGCTGTTCTATTATAGTAAATTCAATAGACTCTACTTTTGTATGTACTCTTGTGCAAACAAAAATAAAAGGGCATCTCTATTTATAGAAATGCCCTCTTTCCGTTTATAATTAAATTAAGCCGATTAACTTCAAACCATTCATCACACCATCTTCATCGACGTGTTTCGTTTCATAGCTTGCAGCTTTCTTAGCTCGGTCATGACCATTCCCCATCGCCACTCCTAAAGGATACTGTGACAACATTTCAAGATCATTTAACGAATCACCGAATGTCGCAACACGCTCTTTCGAAATATTTAAACGTTCAATGATTTTTTCAATCCCCTCTGCTTTTGACCCACCAGCTGGAATGACATCTGTTGATAGCTCATGCCAACGAATGAAATCAAAGTTGTCAAATTGCTTTTCATACACCGCTTCTTCACCCTCTTCACAAAAAATGAGCGCTTGATAAAGTTCACGATTTTTATACTCCGGGTCATATGTTGGAAACTGATCTATTTTAAGAGAAGATATGCTCTCAGTAATGTAATCATGTTCAGGTACGTTAGCCTTCATATCTACATGATCCATATAAACGACTGGGTGGTTATTTTTAATCGATTCATCCACCATTCTTTCAAGTGACTTTGTATCTAATGGATTCTTATAGATTACTTCACCTTTCAACACAACATACTGGCCATTGAAACTAACATATGTATCAATGCCTAATTCATCTCTAAGATCTTCATACATAAAAGGAGCTCTTCCTGTTGCGATTGCAACTTCATGACCGTTGTCTTTTAATTGTTGGATTGCTTGTTTAGCTGAAAGTGGTAAGTTTTTCTCTTCATCTAAAAGGGTACCGTCTATATCAAAGAAAACGATATGTTGGTTTGTCATAATTAATGCCTCCATCGAAATAATGAAATTCCCCATCATTATATATGAGGCTATATAATATGCCAACTTAAAAGCAAAACTAATTTTTACTCACAATTCTTTATATTTATTAATAATTTCATGGTTTTTGCTTGTATTTTTAAATCTACTTTGGTACATTATAGGTAACTAAATAAAACCTTTCTTATTTTAAACTTTTTTAAAGTAAGGATAGAGGAGCAAAAACCATGAGTACATATGTGGAAGAGAGTGAGCTCTTTTGAAGCATATGAAAAGGGGAATTTGCCGAAGCTTTAATGATTCTCACAATCGTGAAGCTGGTTCTGATATTTAAAAGATGCAGAGCTGTCATATAGGAGACTATATGGAGGGCTATCTCTGACTTAGGACTACATGATGTTCTTAAGCAACAACGAGCCCTCTCGTTGTTGCTTTTTTGGTCCTCCACACCTAGAGGTGAACGATTTACAAATTTTATTGAAAAGGGTGTGTGTATCATGAATTTTGGTCAAGTAATTACAGCAATGGTAACGCCATTCGATCAAAATGGTGAAGTCGACTACGATGCAACAAGAAGTTTGATTAACTATTTAATCCAAAACGGATCAGATGGTTTAGTTGTTGCAGGAACAACAGGTGAATCACCAACATTAACACATGAAGAAAAATTACATTTATTCCGTCTAACAGTTGATGAAGTTAACGGGCGTGTGCCAGTTATTGCAGGTACTGGCTCTAATAACACTAGAGAATCAATTGAACTTTCTAAAGAAGCAGAATCAATTGGTGTTGACGCGGTTATGTTAGTAACACCATATTACAACAAACCATCCCAAGAAGGTATGTACCAACACTTTGGTACAATCGCAAATAGCATTAACTTACCAGTAATGCTTTACAATATTCCAGGCCGTAGTGCTGTTGGCATGTCACCAGATACGATTATTCGTCTATCACAAATCGAAAACATTGTATCAGTAAAAGAAGCAAGCGGTGACTTAGACCAAGTGACTACCATTATTAACAACACTGCTCCTGAATTCACTTTATACACAGGTGAAGACAGTCAAACATTACCGACCGTTGCAATAGGTGGTACAGGTGTTGTTTCAGTATCAGCACATGTGATTGGTAATGAGATGCAACAAATGTTAAATGCACTACACAACGGAGATGTCGCATTTGCTTCTAGAATGCATGGTTATATCGTACCGTTTATGAATGCGATGTTCTCAGCACCAAGCCCAACACCAGTTAAAGAAGCATTGAACCAAATCGGTGTATCAGTTGGCGGTGTTCGTTTACCACTTATCCCGTTAAACGACACAGAACGCGCTTCACTAACACAATTAATTAACGAGTATAGAAGCCAAGAAGACGTTGGCTAATAAACCTTTTTAAAAGAACAAGTGATGTGATCGCTTGTTCTTTTTTTTATGTTGTCTGTTATGAGAAACAGTTATAAAGTCAATACTACTAATGTTATGATAGAAATAAATACATAATAGTAAGATCAATAGAATTGAGGTATAGTTTGATGTTAACGGATCGTTGGATACAAGACTTATTTTCTACCACAGTCTATCAGAGAGGATTAGTCTATTATAATCTAGGAAAAGTTGTTCATATGCAATATAATGAGGATATTGATCAATACCAAGCGAGAGTTCTTGGAAGTGAGCTATATAATGTAAAAGTGAAAGTTGACTCTTCGCAAGTTTCCTATTCTTGTGACTGCCCTGCTCACAGTCAATATAATCAATGTAAACATTCTGTTGCTGTTTTACTTAAAATTTCAAATCAACTAGAAGCAGAGATTACACATTATGACGACATTCATAGCCGTCTTAAACGATACAATAGTTTTCAAGAACAACGTGATTATTCAACTGAAATGATTCAATTACTTTCTAACCACCTTCAAGGAACTTCAACTAACAAAGATACGTTACAAGTTGAGTTTATTTTAAAACCTTATGACCCGTTGTTACATGATCATATGTTGTCTATAGAAATGAAACTAGGGGTTGGAAGAACATATGTCGTCAAAAGCTTGAAAAAGTTTTTAGAAAGTGTAAATGAGCAAAAAGAACACTATTTCACACCGAACTTTAGCTATGACCCTGAACTTCATCAGTTTACTGATGAAGACCAACGAGCGGTGAATTTATTACTCGAAATGTACCGTAACGATGTATTTTATGATAATAGGTGGCAAACACCACCAAGTTCTAAAGCTATGACTATTCCGCCTGTAATCGCCCAACAATTACTACGAGCACTTGCGGACTGTCATTGTCAGCTAGAATATAATAACGAATATTACGGTGAGATCAATTGGGTTGAAAATGGTACGCCATTCCAATTTTCATTAAACCAAAATGAAGAGCAATACGAGTTATCTTTAGAAGACTTTCATGATGCTCAATACTTCAAAGATTATGGGATCATTCGTGAAAGCGAAACCTTTTTCAAACTTAATAACAAACAAATGAACATTATGAACGACTTGTATAAGCTTTTATACAGAAGTAAGCAAGCATCAGTCCCAATAAAAAAACAACAAGCTGATTCGTTCATCTCACATGTTATTCCTAACTTAGAAGAACTCGGTCAAGTACAAATGTCTGAAGAAGTGCAGCAATCCATCGTTAACCCATCTCTTCAAGCGACGATACATTTAGACCTTGATGAAGACCGGTTAACGGCTAACGTTCGTTACAATTATGATGATATCGTTATTGATCCAATGCAACCAGATCACATACAAAAGCAAAATCATGATCACATTTTAGTCCGTGATGTCGTTGAAGAGAATAAAATTATGAGTTTAATTGAATATGCATCATTTAAGTTCAATGGCCAAGAGCTTTATTTAGATGATGAAGAAGAAGTTTTTACGTTTTTATATGATGTTCTTCCTCAACTAGATGAGTCCATAGCAATTTATTCAACTCAAACGGTTAGAAACTTATTATTAGACGACATTGAATATCCGACAGTAAACGTTGAATACGACTCTGGCGAAAACTTTTTAGAAGTTGATTTTGACCTTGGTGACATTGACCAGAGTGAAATTAGTCAAATCATCCAATCTGTCGTTGAGAAGAAGCGTTTTTACCGCTTACCGAACGGGTCTTACGTGCCACTTCAGGACGATTCTTTTGCCGAAATGTCACACATGTTAAAAGAACTTCGATTAAACACACAAGACATTAACGAAGGAACAATACAGCTTCCGGCCTATCGTGGACTACAAATCGACGAGATCTCTCAAGGGTTAAAACGAAAGTATAACGAAGCTTTTGAAAAGCTCATTCAAGACATTAAAAACCCAGAAAACTTTGAGGCTACTATTCCATCATCACTAAATGCCGACATGCGAGAATATCAAAAAGTCGGATTCCAATGGTTGAAATCGCTGAGCCGTTATCAATTTGGTGGCATTTTAGCCGATGACATGGGGTTAGGTAAGACGCTACAAGCAATCGCTTTTCTTCAGTCTGAAAAAGATGAAAATGCAAGCGCTCAACCAGCAATCATTGTAGCGCCAGCTTCTTTAGTTTATAACTGGCAAGCTGAATTTGAGAAGTTTGCCCCAACTATGAACATTAAAGTCGTTCATGGTTCAGTCGGAGAGCGTGAAACCGTATTAAAACATGTCGATCAATACGACGTGATTATTACGTCATACCCTTTAGTTCGACAAGATATCGAGCACTATCAATCGATGCAGTTTTCAACGCTAATTTTAGATGAAGCACAAGCGATTAAAAACAGCTTAACGAAACAAGCTAAAGCTGTAAGAGCTATTCGAGCTAGAAAACGTTTCGCACTAAGCGGGACACCAATTGAGAATTCACTCGATGAGCTTTGGTCGATATTTGACGTTATTTTACCAGGCTTCTTCCCAGCGAAAAAAGAATTCCGTAACTTATCGGAAGAACAAATTTCAAGAATGAGCCGACCGTTCATATTAAGAAGAATTAAAGAAGATGTATTAACTGAATTACCCGATAAGATCGAAACAGTCCAACATTCAGAACTGACAACGAAACAGAAACAGCTTTACCTCGGTTACTTAGAAAAAATTCAAGGTGAAGCAGCTAACGCTTTATCGACAGAAGGGTTCCAAAAGAACAGGATGAAAATATTAGCCGGGTTAACTCGACTGCGCCAGCTTTGCTGTCACCCATCACTCTTCATTGAAGATTATGACGGAGAATCTGGTAAACTCAATCAATTACTCGAAATGGTCGAAACAGCACGTGAAAGTGGCAAGAGGATATTAATCTTCTCACAATTTTCGAGCATGCTTAAAATTATTCACAACAAGTTATCCGAATCAAATCAGGACGCTTTTTATTTAGACGGACAAACACCTTCCAAAGATCGCGTTGAAATGGTTGAACGATTTAATGAAGGTGAGAAAGATATTTTCCTCATTTCATTAAAAGCTGGTGGAACGGGGCTTAACTTAACTGGGGCAGACACCGTCATCTTATATGACTTATGGTGGAACCCTGCCGTTGAAGAACAAGCAGCAGGACGTGCGCACCGAATGGGACAACAAAACGTCGTCCAAGTATTCCGTCTCATTACGAGAGGAACAATTGAGGAGAAAATCCATTCCTTACAACAACGTAAACGTGAGTTAATCGAAAATATTATACAACCAGGTGAAACGACATTCCAAAGCCTTAGCGAACAAGATATTCGTGAACTGCTTAATGTCTAAAAAATCTCAGCTCTATGGCTGAGATTTTTTTCTTAAAGGTTGTGATAAAATTTATAACCATTCTTCCCACTCTTTTTAGCTCCATACATAGCCGCATCAGCATATTGAAACAATTCTATAGCACCTTTACTATCATCAGGATATAGACTAATACCTAGACTAGGTGTAACACGTAATACATGTCCGTCAATTTCAACCGGCGCATTAAGAGTGTCTAGGATTTGTTCAACTATTTGCTCACACTTTTGTCGATCTGCATCCTTAGAGATAATTACAAACTCGTCACCGCCAATACGGTAGATTCTCCCTTTACCCTTTACAGAACGAATGAGGCGTTCGGCTACAGATTGCAATAAATCATCGCCTATATGATGACCATATTGATCATTCACATCTTTAAAACCATCTAAATCTAAAACAATTAAACCTACTTTTTCATCAGTTTCAAAAGCTTTGTTTAGGTCTTCTCTAAACTTTGAACGATTATACATTCCTGTTAAGGAGTCATGGTAAGCTAAATACTTATACTCTTCCATGAAATTTTGATTATGACGTAATAAGATCATGTTTCGTACAAGAATAAGAACAAAGATAAAAAATAACCCAATTCCAAGAGCATTCATTTTCCAATCGTAACTATGAAAAACGAGTAAGGCTAAAACTACAACAAGAATTGAAGGATATACTTCATTTTTTAGAACTAAACGGTTCTCTTGCTCTTTGTCCCCTACCTCAACATGCTCCTCAGCATAAAAACTAGCATAGCCGATTAATAAAATAGCTAATAGCCAAAATGGATCAATGTATCCACCTAAACGGTAAGCATCATGAATGACGTAGTAAATATAAAACGAATCTGCAAAAACTAAAATGATAAAACCTAAAGCAATATAACGGTTCGTATTATTAGCCTGACGAGATAAATAGTATAAAATAAGAACCATTGAAACAATCACTAAATCTAGTAAAGGATAAATAATGGTTAAATTATTAACCTCTATTGGCGAATTAATAAAAGATAAAATTGGATTAATTAAATAATAAACACTTAAAGAAGTCGCCACAGTTATTAAAATAATAATATTAAAGACAAACTGCTGACCAGCCTTATAAACACTGATTAAATGGACTTTATAAACAAGTGCCAAAAAGAAAAACGCATATGCCATAATCCATAAAAATCCTGCAAAATCGCTAAATTGTTCTGTACTGCTTGTTAGTTGACGAGATAACCAAACGACATTAGTCAAAACGTAAAATAACATTCCTAAACTTAACAACAACCAAAAATGCCGATTATTTGTGTTCAACCTTTTATAAGCCTTCAAAAGCCATACTAAAGCAATACTGCCACCGATCGTTGGAATAACTGATGCTCCAACAAGTCTCACATATTGGTTATGTTCAAATATAGCAATCCAAATTAAAAGAATAGTAACTATAGTGACAATGGTTATAATCGCGAATTTTCTTGATGTGTTCATAGATAACTTCCTCTCATCTATCAATCTAAAGAACTATTTCATTAATAGTACCATATTACTATATTGAAATTAAACAAAAACAGAGAAGAGGAACCTCCCCTTCTCTGTTTAGTCTAATACTCTTAAATCAATACCGTGAGGGTCACCACTTAACTCGATTAAACCAACTTTCTCTTTACTTTCAACATCAATAATCGCAACACCTGGTGTATCCCCTGCCATATCGTGCGTTCCTGTTGCTGGTTCAGGACCACGTAACGAAATATAAGCATACTTACCATCTGGACTGAAAACGAGTAGATCTGGTGCATCTCCTACAAAATCAACCATTTCAATAACTTCAAATGTTTCAGGATCGATAATTGAAGCATCGTCTGTTACACGGTTAAGCATCCATAAATACTCATCATCTGGCGTAAACTGAACTCCATGAGCATCAATTCCACCTGTTTCACCTGTATAAATCAACTCATCTGTTTCAGTATCAAACACATAATACTCAGCTAACTCAGTTGAACCTGAGTTGGCAAACATATGTTTTCCATCCGGTGAAAGAATTGTTCCACAACCATGTGCACCAATATCTGATTTACCAAAAGCTTTTACTTCTTCAAATTCTTCAACGTCCATAATAAACAATCCACCGCCACCTAACGTGACATAAGCTTTACTACTATCTGCTGTATACTCTAAACAAATTGGTCGATGATTCGGAAACTCTTCTTCATCTTGTAGCAAATCTACTTCAGTTAGTTCAAGGTGACGACCAACAGCATATTCTTCATTGTCATGATCAATTAAGATCTCAGTCATCGATTCACCCGGTGTATTGGCTACAAGTACACGGCTTCCATCAGGTGTTGGTACTGCAGCGTGCGCCCCTTCATCCGTTTCAAGAGTCGCTACCACTTCACGTTCTTCTGCTCTAATTACAGATACCGTACCAGACCCCATATTAGCTGAATACCCATATTCACCTGCACTATCAAAAACAAGCATATGTGGTTTATCACCAACGTCTCCAAAATCAACCATATCTATGATTTCATGAGTAACCCCGTCAATAATATGAATTTCATTCGTCCCTTGATCAGCAATCCATACTTCATATTGCGGTCGTTCTTCACTTTCAGCCGTTACCTCTTCTTGGTCTTCTTCCTCTGACTGAGATTCATCTATCTCTTCAACCTCTTCTTCAGTTTCCTCTTCGACTTCTTCCGGCTCTTGTTCACCACTTTGACAAGCAACAACAGTCATTAACATAACTAAAACTAAACCAAACCAAATTTTATAACCTTTCAACGTTTAATCTCCTTCCATCCCTCAATAACTTACCTGTTTACTCGGAATTCCTTTTCTTTTAATCATTGTATGTAACAGTTAAAATAAGTTTCCTACAAAATAAAAAAAACGTGTGAAAACCACACGCTTAAATGTTTACTAAAATAAAATCTAATAATCTTATATCCAGAGCATCAAATGAATCGATCGGTTCTAAGCCATCCCATAGCATAATATTAGAAGTTTCGTCGTTCGTTTTAAATGGTTGCAACTCTTCTAGTTCTCCATAGAATACTGGATTGTATTTAACGGCTCCACTCTTTATAACTTTTGATTTCAAAAGTCCTTTAAATGTAAGGTTCTTAACCTCTTGACCTGTTTCTTCATAAAGTTCTCGTTTTGCACAACTCTTTGGTGTTTCCTCACCTTCTCGACTACCAGCTGGGAACTCCCATTGCCCACGCCAAATGTTATAACAGATTAAAAGTTTACCCTGGCAGTTGATGATAGCATATGAGCCTTTAATCGGTTCGTATTGGTCTATTTGGGCTTCAGAAACTTCAATAAAACTCACAAACTCGACACCATGGCTTTGTAACTTGACCACCTTTTACACCTCATTTGTTGTATAAGTTGATGGAATGACAACTGCACCACAAGCCTTTTCAAAAAACTCAATTGGCCCCGCACCACCAATAACAGCATACGCATAACCAATCTTCTTCATATCTCGTAAACAATAATGTAATAAAGCATATCCTACTCCACCTATTCTATTAGAAGAAGTTACTCCTATTGGGCCTATGTAGCCTTTCTTTCCTTCAAACACATCGTATGCAGCAAAACCTATTAACTGGTCGAAATCATCATATGCATTAAATTTCACGATCTCTTTTCACTTCAAAATTTGGTCTTGTTAAATAATCCATATACTTCACTCGCTCATCATCTAAATAGCTTTGATATCGTGTACGAATGGCTGAAGCTTCAATCCAGTCTAACACGTCATTCTTCGGTACCCATCTGCTGTCAGTTGTTTCTTCTGAAGTGGTTAACTCACCACCAATGGGCTCACAAACAAAGTCAAACATAACTTTTGTTGGAACATCTGTTACACCATCATGCCACTTATGAATCCCTGTATTTGAATAAACTCCCACTAAGTGAGATACGACAACATCAATTCCACTTTCTTCTTTCACCTCTCGAATGACACCATCTTCAAGATTTTCACCGACTTCAACTTGCCCACCAGGAAAGACCCAACCACCATGATTCTCTTTTACAAGAAGAATATTTCCACCTTCATCTACAACAATTCCACCGCATGCAACTATATGTGTTGGAAAGGACACCTTATTACCTCCTAAATTTTGGTCTTAATATAAAGTAATTCTACAAAAATTTACATCCACCTTCCTAAAATTAGAAAGTACGACAAAACATTCTTAATTTTATGATATTATATGAGAAGCATTGAATGATAGGAGAGAACACATTGATTGATGTTACGAAGTTGAACTTAGAAAAGAACAGACGAATCATTTTAATATCAGATATTCATGGTAGTTTAGATTTATTCAAAAAACTATTAAATAAAGTTGATTATACAACTGACGATTACTTATTTATAAATGGTGATCTTTGTGAGAAAGGTGACAACAGTCTTGGCGTGATTCATTATGTAAGACAATTATCATCAAAGTCTGAGCGAGTATTCGTGACGAAAGGTAATTGTGATATTCTCCACCGTTATGTTTTTGAAGGTCACGAAGCCATTTTAGACTATATGAAAGACGGTAGAAAATCTATCCTTAATGAAATGCTAGAGGTGAATGATCAGGCATTAGACGACTTTCACGACATAAACGATTTAGCTAATTATTATTATAAGAACTTTAAAGAAGAAATAGATTGGTTAGATTCATTACCTACAGCTTATGAAACAGAACAATCCATTATCATTCATGCAGGGTTAAATGAAACTTTGGAGCAAACTGATGAAAAGGCAGCATTAACTACTTCTTCTTTCTATGAAAAAGGACATTCAGAACAGAAAATAGTAATCGTAGGTCATTGGCCTGTATCTAATTATCGTATAAATGACATAAGTTCCAATAATCCATTGATTGACTATGATAAGCGAATTATTGCCATCGATGGCGGCAATAAAATTAAAAGAGACGGTCAACTAAATGCTTTAATCATTGAAGATGACCATTTTTCCTATAGGTTCGTTGACTCATTACCCTATCAATCTTACATACAAAGAGATTACACACCTACACAACCAATTAAGGGAACAGTAAGTTATCCCCACTTTGAAGTATCTATTATTAAAGAAGAAGAAAACTTCACATTATGTAAAAATATTAGTCTCAATATAAAACAATGGATTAAAAATGAATATTTAAAAGATCGTAATAGGGACAAAGCTAAAACAAATGAAGTAAGTACTACCATCCTTTCCGTCAACGCTAATGAGAAAGTATGTATCTTAGATCACAGTTGTGAGGGGTATACGTTAATTAAAAAGGAAAACGGCGAAGTTGGTTGGGTACCAAAGAGTTGTATATAATTAAAGAGCATTAAATGACTATAGGTTATTTAATGCTCTTAATAATAAAATTAATATATTACGTCTTTTAATATCTGTTCAGCAGCTTTCATCGGAACATCAGCTTGAGCTATATCCGAGATCACTGCCACCCCATCTGCGCCTGCCTCAATAACTTGTGACGCATTATCATGTTTAATCCCGCCAATTCCAACAAGCGGTATGTCAGGCAGTTGTTCTCTAATCTCCTTGATGACGACAGGACCTCTGACTTCCTCGATATCATCTTTCGTTGCCGTATTAAACATAGGCCCAACGCCGATATAGTCTACGCCTATTCTATGAGCTTCCAACGCTTCTTTTACATTGTGAGTCGAAACCCCAAATAATTGATGACTCTTAAGGGAATCTTTAATTTTCTTCATATCCCCGTCTTCTTGGCCGATATGTAATCCGTCTGCGTCTAACTCTATTGCAAGTCCAAGGTCATCATTAACAATAAAAGGAACGCCATGTTGATGGCAAACTTCTTTAAGCTGAAGTCCTAATTCGATCTTTCCTTCACCTGTTCTAGAACCTTTTCCTTTTTCTCGGAATTGAAAAAACGTCACACCGCCTTGAATAGCTTTCTTTAACGTCTCAACAGGGTCATGTTTACAGTTTTGACTGCCCATGACAAGGTATATTTCCAGCTGTTGTTTTATGTTGTTTTGTTTAATCATACTTTCGCTCTCCTACTTTGAAATGCCCAATGATTCGTTGGTCCATGACCAGATCCAATGTGTAAATCATCTTCAATCGCAACTTGAATAAATTCCCTTGCAACACGAATGGCATCTAGACTATCTGCACCTTTTGCAAGTTCAGCGGCGATGGCAGCTGCAAATGTACACCCTGTACCGTGTGTGTTTTCTGTAATCTGACGGTCATTTATTAATTGTGTAAAAGTCTCACCATCGTATATAAGGTCGATTACTTCTTTTTCTTCACCGTGACCTCCTTTAATGATGATATTTTGAGCGCCTAAATGGTATAAACGTTTGGCCGCTTCTTTTCGATCGTCCATAGAATTTAATGTTAGACCTGTAATTGCTTCAGCTTCAGGGATGTTTGGTGTTACAACGGTTGCAACTGGTATTAAATGCTTTTTCATTGCATCGATTGCTTCATCTTGTAACAATTTTGCGCCACCCTTCGCAATCATAACAGGATCAATAACAACATTGTTCATGTCATATTGTTGGATCTTTTTCGCTACAGCTTCAATAATTTCTGCACTAAATAACATCCCCGTTTTTAATGCATCAGGCTTTAAATCTTCTCCAATTGAATCTAACTGTTCTTCAACTTGGCTTACCGTTAGAGGATAAACGCCTTGTACGCCTAACGTGTTTTGCGCTGTAACAGCTGTTAGGACTGACATTCCATATGCTTTTAATTCTTGGAACGTTTTTAAATCTGCTTGAATGCCAGCTCCTCCTCCAGAGTCAGAACCAGCGATCGTTAATGCTTTGACTACCGTCACTCCTATTCCTCCCTATTAACCTAATAATTGATGGTAGATTTTTTTCGCTTCTACTATATCTTTCATTCCGTGAATAAGTACGCGCCCATCTTTGAAAAAGACAACGCGCCTGTCTTCAGATTGATATGAGACTAAAAATGGGTTTTGTTCAATGGCCCCACCTTGATTTTCTAACTGTGTTACTAAAGCGTTTAAATCACGGTTAACTTTTTTAGGCGGTCGAATTTGTACCGTGTTACGACCACAAAGAACTGCTGTTTTCGTCTGGTTTTCATATGATAAATATGGATAAGTTGGAGGTTCTCCACACGATGGGCAGTCTTCCTTTCTCAAACGACTAACATCAATGGCAGACTGCTCATTTTTCCATAAATCAAATGAAACGAGCTTTTGACGAACCGCTTCAAAATCTTCGACTAAAATTTTCAATGCTTCAGCTGATTGGTAGGCAACAACCATTTGAACTGCTGGTGCAATGACGCCAACAGTATCACATGTCGCACCACCGAGCGGGATCGTTTCAAGTAAACAATTCAAGCAAGGCGTCTCACCAGGTATAATCGTAAAACTTAGCCCATAACTACTAACACACCCACCGTAAATCCATGGAACACCGTATTTTTGTGCAACATCATTAATTAAAAAACGAATATCAAAGTTATCAGTCGCATCAATAATTAAATCCACATTAGAAACAAGCCGATCGATTTCCTCCACAGTAACGTCCATGATTTTCCCGTCCACTTCAACATCAAGGTTAATGTCGCGTAACCTTTTTTGAGCGGCAACCGCCTTCGGTATTCTGTCATTGGCATCATGTTCGGTATATAACTGTTGTCTTTGTAAATTACTTACCTCTACGTAATCACGATCAACAATCGTTATTCGACCGACACCTGCGCGGGTTAAAATTTCAGCATTGCCTGTTCCTAAAGCTCCTGCACCGACAATTAAGACGTGTTTTTTCTGCAAGTTTTGTTGTCCTTCTTCCCCGATCCCGTCAAATAGTATTTGCCTTGAGTAACGTTCCTGCATCTGATGGCCTCCTTTGATCAACCACCGCCAACGAAGTGAACGAGCTCCACTCGATCACCATCTTGTACTGTTATTTCTTCGTGTTGACTTGAATCAACGATATTGGCGTTAAGTTCAACGATAATTTTTTTATCACCTAGTTCAAAATGATTAAGCAAGTCAGATACCGTCTGAATATCATTCGATAATTCACGCTGCTCCCCATTAACATGAATAACCATGACGAACACCTCCTAGATAATGCTTTGCTTCTTCTATTGGTTTCTCTGAATCTATTAAACCTGACATGACAGCAACACCCCTAGCACCATGAGTCATCACACTTTCCACTCGTTCAGGTGTTATACCACCAATTGCAATGACAGGGGTACTAATAGACTCAGTCAACTGTTCTAATTGTTTTAAACCTCGCGGGGCTAAACCTGGCTTAGAATTCGTCTCAAAAATATGTCCAAAAATGACATAGTCTACCCCACCATTAGCCGCATGTTGAGCTTCTTCAATGGAATGGACTGATCGACCAATTAATAGATTAGGGTATTTTGTTCGGACAGAAGAGACACCTTCACTATGATCCGTTAATTGAACACCTTTAACCCCCGTTTGAACTGCCAGCGCGACGCGTTCGTTGATGACGAGTTGATCTTTCGAAATGCCGTTTTTCACTAACTCATCAATCCACTTAATTAGTTCATCATCTGTTCGATGTTTTTCTCTAATATGAATGTAGTTGACGTAAGGTGACACTGCTTTTGCGACACTTACAAATTGCTCTAAAGACTGTTTACCATTTGAAATTAAATGGATCCCTTCAGTCATTTAAATCAACTGCCAATCTTTCATAATCGGTTGATAACCATACGTTAACAACATTCGTTTCACTTCATCAACTGAGCGTTCATCAGAGATTTCAAACTGACTTTGTGTGTTATCAGGTTCACTGTAACCACCGACGACAGTTGATGATGCTGCTGACATTTTCGTCGGACCGAGCGGTAAAATTTGCTCACGGAACTTTGGACTCTCCCTTGTCGAAACCGTAATGCCAGAATGCGGTTGAAAAATACGGTAGGCTAACATGGCTTGAACTAAGTTTTGATCGGTTACTTCTACTCTAGGTTGGAAGCTACCCGCATTCGGTTGAATTCTAGGAAAGGCTACTCCAACTTCAACGTCTAAATACTTCTGCTGTAAATATTGCGCATGTAACCCAGTAATATAGCTTTCACGACGCCAATCATTTAACCCTAACAGTGCTGCAATTGAAACAGCTCGCATACCCGCTTCACAACCGCGCTCAGGTGTGTCCAAGCGATACTTAAAGAAGCGTTTCGGTCCTTTTGTGTGTAACTCACGGTATATTTCCTCATCATAAACTTCTTGATAAACCGTTAAATTATCTACACCACTCTCCACAATCTCTACGTACTGTTCTGTATCCATTGGCTGAATTTCTAACCCGACTGATGAAAAGTATTTCTTCAGCACTTTCATGCACTGTTTAAGATATTTCACAGACGAATGCATCATCGACTCACCAGAGAGGATGATAATATGTTCAACACCCATATCTGCAATGACTTTCGCCTCTTCTTCAAGCTCTGTCATCGTTAAAATTCGACGTGGGAAATCATTGTCGACACTGAAGCTACAATACTTACACGTATTAACACAGTAATCTGAAACATAAAGTGGCAAGAAAATTTGCATCGTGTTACCAAAATGTTGAACCGTTAATTGATGTGCTTTTTGAGCCATTTCTTCTAAATAAGGTTCAGCTTTCGGTGACAACAAAGCAAAGTAATCCTCTTCATTAATTCGATCTTTTTGTAGCGCTCTTTCAACATCTTGGTGGGTGACATTTTCCATCATGTCTTCTAAAGGAAGTTGATTGACCTTCTCTAATACGTTATAAAAACTCACGTTAAATCATCCTTTTTTATGAGTGTAGAAATCCTGTAAGCGGAGAAGAAGCATTCGCTTTCGTTAATGATGCTCCTAATCCAGAAATATATGCCGAGCGACCTGCTTGAACAGCTAAGTCAAAAGCTCTCGCCATCTCGACTGGGTCTTTTGCTGTTGCAATCGCTGTATTAACTAATACAGCATCAGCCCCCATTTCCATTGCTTCTGCTGCTTCAGAAGGACGACCAATTCCAGCATCTACAACAATTGGCACGTTAATCTCATCGATCATAATTTGAATCATTTCTTTCATTCGAATGCCACGATTTGATCCAATTGGTGAACCTAATGGCATAACTGTAGCAGCCCCAGCTTCTTCTAGTCGTTTAGCTGCCATTAAGTCAGGACTCATATACGGAAGCACGACAAAGCCTTCTTCAACTAATGCTTCTGTTGCTTTAATCGTCTCTTCATTATCAGGAAGCAAATATTTACTGTCTGAGATGACTTCGATTTTAATCCAATTACCCATTCCAGCTGCTTTAGCTAAATGAGCAATTCGAATCGCTTCTTCAGCTGAGCGAGCACCTGAAGTGTTTGGCATTAACGTCATATAGTCAGGAATATCGTTTAGGATATATTGATCTGACCCGCTTAAATCAACTCGACGTACCGCTACTGTAACGACCTCTGAACGCGATTGTTGTAATGCCTCTTTCATTTTGCTATGATCAGCAAACTTCCCTGTCCCAACAAACAACCGACTATTTAATTCTTTACCTGCAATGACTAATGAATCTTGCATCATACATTCCTCCATTCGTTAATACATCTTATTAAGCTAGGGCTACTAGAATCCTAAGATTTTAGTTTTTCAGCTTCTGCTGGCCATTTTTCTAAGTTGTACGCCATTTCCCAAAATGCTAATTCGTAATGGCAACTAATCGTGAAGTGTTCTTTCATACGTTCTCGATCCGCTTCTGTCACTTGTTCAGCAATGTCATCTAGACGATTAATTTGTTCTTCGACTAACTCTTTAAACCACTCGCCACCGTAAGCGTTAATCCACTCTTGATAAATCGGCTCATCCGGTTGATAGTTTTTAAGTTTCTCGCCAATTTCTTGATAAATCCAATAGCAAGGTAAAATTGCTGCGATCACATCACCTAAATGACCTTGATAAGATGCGTGATACAAGTGTGATGTGTATGCATATGCTGTAGGTGCTGGCTTGAAGTTCGCTTGTTCTTCTTCAGTAATATTTAGTCTTTCTGAAAAATTACGATGAAGTTCTGACTCCGCTTCATAAGTCCCTTGAGCATGTGCTGCCATACGACTCGTTGTGTAAAAATCATCTGCTTTCGTCCCACCTAGTGATTGAATTCTAGCAAAGTGCGATAAGTAATAAGCATCTTGCATGACATAATAACGGAAACATTCAATCGGTAACGTCCCTTCTCCAATCCCTTTAATAAACGGGTGATTAAAGTTCGCCTCCCAAATGTGATTCGTTTCCTTTCTTAGTAACTCTGAAAATTTCATACCAATCCCTCCAAGATCATTTTTTATTTAAATTTGGAAAACTTCGAGTGCATCATTTTCCAAATAAAAAACCACTTTCTTATACCAGACATAAGAAAGTGGTTGACTTGGAGAAATATGGATAAGAATTATAATCCAAAAATCCGAGCAACTACACTTCCCTACGCTGGTATAAACCAGATCAGGTTCAAAGGGTCGGAATTACTCCTCTCAGCCATAGAAAATGGCACCCCTAGCTTTGTTACTTTATAAATATTTGCTTGTTAAATTCATATTAACAAATTTCTGACATTATGTTAACCATTTTTTAACACTATGATACTATTAATTTAGAACTTTCGATAAAGGAGCTTATTAAAGTGAACCACACTAATAACCACGACGCGGACCAATCCGTCGTCGTCCTTCTCCGTCAAGACGATGAATTTATTTTAATTAATCAATACCGAAAACCAATTGACTCATATATCATTCAATTACCAGGTGGCGGTGTTGAACAAGGTGAACAATTAGAAAATGCAGCTAGAAGAGAGTTACTCGAAGAAACGGGATACCAATGTGGAGAGCTTGATTACTTAGGTATGATGCACGCTGCTCCATGGATCGAAAATGAAATGACACATGTCTTTTATTCTAAAAAAATTTTAGGTCGAGTTGCTCAACAACTTGAATCACACGAGACGATTGAAGTCATAACCATGCCTGTTGAGCGATGTATACGACAAATTAAAGGTTCAAAAATAACCGATCCAGAGGTGTGCTATGCTGTCCTGCAATTAAAACTTCAAGAGCGTATATAAGGAGGAACATTATGAGCGTTATGACCTGGCTTATCATTTTTGCCATTGGGTTAAGCTTCATCATCATTTTACAAGGAACAAACATTTTATTAAGAAAAGCATTTAATGTAGATAAAGTAAAGACGGGGTTTCTTAAACCATATAAAATAAATGACCAGCATTTAAAGATTAATTTGATTGTTAGGTTTGGTGGTGGTTTTTTATCTTTAATCATCTTTTTTTATGTTACTAGTCAACCTAATCTATCGAATTACATAGCCTTTGCTTTCATGTTATCTTGGGTAGTTGCAGAGCATTTAGTTAATGCATTTTATGAGTGGAAAGATTCTTCGACACCACGCCGTGCATTTGTAAGTCTGGGTGAAAGTTTTGCCCTAACAATGCTAGTCGTAATCGTTATATACTTTGATTTATTTGGACTACTTGAACTATATATAAATACATAAAGGTTAGGAGGAAAAATCCTAACCTTTTTAAAGTGCTAGACTCATTACCCACTGTTCGCCAACCGGGCCATCAACTCTTCTCCCAGTATCATAATAGCCGACATTGAAGTATAACTTTTGTGCGGCTATGTTTTGATGGTTCACTGCTAGTACAATTTCGTTACAATTAGGGAATTCGTTATGTACAAAATCCTTTATTAATAACATCGCTTGTTTAGCATACCCTTTCTCTTGTTCTTTCTCATCTATAGATAACGATGATAAGAGTAAGGCGTTTGGGTTATCTGTAAAAGTTTTCACCCGTTCTGTGTTATTTAACAAAAAGAAGCCAATTGGACGGTCCTTTGCGACGATCACGACTCGATGCTGTCCTTCACTAACCTCCGTTAATTGGTGTGGAAGCGTTGTAAATTTGGCTTGATCTTCGGGTAGATTAATCTCATTTAAAGCTTGTAAATGTTCCTCTGAGTAATGCTCTAAGTTGATCATCATGACTTTCCTCCACTCACCTTCCTAATTACATACGAAGTTCTGATTCAATATAACTTAAATATCTTCCTATTCTCTCATTTGGTTGATTTCGAAGTGGCTCAATATCTTGACGAACTGGAATTTTGCCGGCCATATAAAATATTCTTAAAGCAGTTCCTATTCGAATGACTTGCTCATCAAAGTGATCACCATAACCTTCTATAAAAGCTGGCCAAAATTGTTCATGTTGTTTTTCAGCCATTAAGTGCAGTCTGATAACACCTAAATCAATACTTCTATGCCCAAATCCACACTCATCAAAATCGAGACAATACCAATGCTTTGAAGAAGCAATAATGTTACCAAAATGTAAATCAGCATGGATAAGGCTTTCGTCACGACTACACTTTTTAAAATCCTCTTCTAATACTCTAGCAATTACTTCACAACGATCCTTATTTTCAGCTGACAGTAGTCCAAAGTTTAACAACCGTTTGAGTGGTTGATGATTGAGTAAGTCAGAATTATATATAGGCCTGTCGAATCCAGTCCAACCTAATTCTTTTGACTTTACAATTTCATCTGAAGTTTTATGTAATTGAGCCATTAACCCCCCTAACCTTTGATAATCTGACTCAGTCGGACTGGCAATAAAATCTCCAGGAATATGTTCAAATAAAACATAAAAAGTTTGTGAGACAGAAGTAATCATCTCACTGTTTTTATTCGTAATGACTTTAGGAACATTTAAATATTTTTTCAACTCTTGCATCCAAGTTATTTCTGATTGGATTTGCTTCCATGAACATTGATCTCGTCTATATTTTCTTAAAACAAACTTTTGGTCAGAAGTGTTAATAAGGTATGTTTCATTTTCGCCCTTATGCATTAAGCCATAACTTGATCGTTCATTCCAATTGTACACACATTTTAAGTAATTCCATTCTTCCATTTTCATAAAACTATCACCATCTAATTCATTTTACCATAAAATGATAAAAGCCCGGGATTCTCCCGAGCTTTACTACGTTATGTCCCGCAAAATGTTCTATAATCATCATCAGATTCTGGTGGCAACTTTGTATATTCTTCTTGGTCTGGTGTGTAAGCATAAGGTTTAGAGAGCACTCGTAGAAGGTTTTCCATCACCGTTAGATCACCGTCATTTTCTGCAGCTTCTAGTGCTTCTTCAACCCGGTGATTTCGTGGGATGATTGATGGATTAGATTGCTTCATCAATTTCTTAGACTGCTCTTCTGATTCATCTTGTCGACCTAAACGCTCTTGCCATTTTTCATACCAGTTCGTAAACCCTTCTGACTCGAATAGATCCATTCCTTCAAGCTCCCCTAGTGTTAATGAGCGAAACGTGTTCGTAAAATCAGCCTCATGATCTTTCATTAACGTTAACAATTCATCGATTAACGTCTCATCCTCTTCTTCAACGTTGAACAGACCTAACTTCGAACGCATGCCTTCCATCCAATGCTCTTTATAAAGTTCTATAAATTGATAAACTGTCTTCTCAGCAACTTCGACCATTGATTCAGGATCATCACTCATAATAGGAAGTAAACTCTCTGCTAACCTCGCTAAGTTCCACATCGCAATCCTTGGCTGGTTACCATATTTATAACGACCCTGTTCATCAATTGAACTAAATACTGTCTCAAGGTCATAAGCATTCATAAAAGCACACGGCCCATAATCAATCGTCTCACCACTAATCGTCATATTATCGGTATTCATGACACCGTGGATAAAACCGACTAGTTGCCAATCGCTTATGACTTTTGCTTGTCTTTTCACCACTTCTTCTAACAAATATAAATAACGATTTTCAACATCTTCATAACCTGTGAAGTGTCGCTCCAACGCATAGTCAGCTAACTCCTTTAGATCCTCTTCTGTTCCCCACTGACGGGCATACTGGAACGTTCCGACACGAAGGTGACTTTCTGATACACGTGTTAAAATTGCACCAGGATATATAGTTTCACGTTGAACTGGTTCGCCTGTTACAACGACTGCAAGACTGCGGTTTGAGGCAATCCCTAGTGCATGCAACGCTTCACTCATAATATACTCTCTTAACATCGGCCCTAAAGCCGCTCTCCCATCACCTCTTCTTGAATACGGTGTTGGTCCAGCCCCTTTTAATTGAATATCATATCGCTTACCGTCAGGGGTTACTTGTTCACCTAACAAATGGGCACGTCCATCACCTAACATGGTAAAATGTCCAAATTGGTGTCCTGCATATGCTTGTGCGATTGGCTTGGAACCTTCTGGTATTTTGTTTCCAGAAAAGATTGCAACACCCTCTTCTGACTGCAAAGCTTGAGGGTCAAGCCCTAAAGATTTCGCTAAACCTCCATTTAGAAACACTAATTGAGGTGAATCCACTGGGGTTGGTTCGTCTTGGCTGTAAAATATATTTGGTAGCTCAGTGTAGCTATTCTCTAACTTCCATCCTAAATTCGTCATCTTATCCCTACTTTTTCTTTTATTACTTCCCATATAAACACACTGTCACTTTTATTGTCTACTCGAGGAGGTCGATTATGTACAAGGACGTTATAGAGAACATTTTGACTAACTAATGTCGATTTTTGAACTTTTTTCTTTACAATGTGTTAACAATTATAAAAAAATATAAAAAGATTGGACAAACCCCTAGAATTTTTATATACATTGTGTATACTAGAGTTTGTGGAAAAAAATTCATACAAATTAGGTTTAAACATTACATATATGGGTATATGTTTTGTAGTAGTAAAGAGCTAGGGGGAGAAACCATTGGCTAACTTAGATGATTCAACATTAATTAACGCTTATCATGAAGCGGTTGAGATCAACTTATCTAAAGATTTTATTAACTTACTAGAAAAAGAAATTACTTTCAGGGGCTTTAACCTCGAAGACATAAATCCGAATCAGCACTAACCGCAAGAAGACTTGGCAGCGGAGCCAAGTCTTTTTTTCTCCAAAATAAAAGGAGCTTGGTTTTTCCAAGACTCCCCGTTCAATCACTATTTTATTGAATCCCAATGCTTCACTTTAAAGTCTGAACTTGCTCAATTATTGTAAAAAAAAGTTTGAACGATGAAATAAACGGGTACTTAATAAATATAAATTCAGCTGTATTCCCCTTTTTTCCCTTAAAATAAAGTGGGAATCGTTCTCTTGTATGAACGATTCCCACTTTATTTATGCTATGATTTTTTTACTGGGATCCATATCTCGCTCTTAAAATTTGGCGAAGATAAATCCATTTCTTCATTCCATAAGATCTCTGGTCCTTCTACCTGTTCATAACTTGATGATGGAAACCACTCTGAATATATTCTTCCCCAAACATCCTGAAGGGTTTCTGGAAAAGGACCTTCAACATTAAACACAGCCCAACTTGATTTTGGGACAGCTAATTCTGATAATGAACCTGTTGAACCCTCTGTAGTTGCAACCCCTACGTAATGATCAAGTTCACCCTTCTCTTCCATTCTCCCTTCAGAAAAATTAGCAGAAGCACTAATTAAACCTCTAGGTTCAATGTTAGACAGGTCTTTAAGTTTCTTTATCATTTCATCGTCTAAGCTTTCCCACATAGAAGCAATCTCTGGATTAACTCCTTCAAAAATAATTGGAACTCTCTTTTTTAAGCCAACAATACTAAACGCTTCTTTCTCAACAATTTTGTATTCCATCTCATTTCCTCCTACTATTGATAATTGAAGAGTCATTGGTGGGTAAGATTTTAGTGAACTCCCATCTTCCTTAGCTTCTGATGGCGTAATTCCATGAAGCTTCTGGAAAGCTCTAGCAAACGAATCCGATGAGTTATATCCATACTTTAAGGCAATATCTATAACACGTAATTCAGTATTAGTTAATTCAAATGCCGCCAAACTTAATCGTCGACGTCGAACATATTCAGATAACGGAATGCCTGATAGAGAAGAAAACATTTTCTTAAAATGATACTCTGAACAAAGTGTAATACGCTCCAACTCTGAAAAGTTAATATCCTCTTTGAGATGACTGTCGACATACTTAATACCTTCATTCATTCTATTTATAAAATCCACACAATCCCTCCTCAACTAATACGATAACAGGAGTTGAAATAGTAAACCCGACAATCTTTGGTCATTTATTGTCGTTAAAGGTCCTAAAATAAGGAGAGCCAGTATTCTGCTCTCCTTATTTATGAGTTCAATGACTCCTTAGCCATTTGTTTATATTCATCAATATTAGATTTAAGAGCAAACTCAGCAATATCCACTGGGTAAGTAGCTGTTAATTCAATGACATGTTCTTTCATCTTAGGCCACACACGTCCACCTGAACGTTCATAAGCGTTTATCAACTTACCAAGTTCTTGACTCCCATGCGTTTTTAAATAACCTGCGAAATCATTTGAGATATCTGCTACTTTAGCTTCCGTCCAATCAATTAGACCTGTGACATTTTCCTTCTCACCAATCAAAGTATGTCCTGCATGAAGATCACCATGAGTAAAACTTGTATAATCAGGCCAAAGTGAATCATTATGAAGCCACGTTTGCCAACGCTTCCAAAGGTGATCGGCCACCCCAAATTCAGCTTTGGCATGTTGCATACGTGTTTCCATTTCAGAACGAACTTGCTCTATCGTCTTCACTTCAAGGCCTTGTTCTTCAACTTTGCTTAAAGGAATTTGATGTAACGATGTCATGACTTTTGCTAATGAGTTTGTAAACGTCTCACTTATATGCTCTGGGTCCATTACCCAATCATATTGTTGTTTCTCTTGATTGACAGTTGCTGCCGGTAAGCCTGTTAAAGCCTTATAAGCAATCAGTTCATTATTCTCAACTTCCCAGTTCGGAACTTGGAAGTTAACATTTGGCTTAACGACTTCAAGAATTGCTTTTTCTTTTTGAATGCCCGAAGTAACATCTTCTCGTCTAGGAATACGAAGAATCCACTTGTCACCATGATGGTCCTCCGCCATTACAACTAAAAAATCTAACCCAGATTGATTAAACGAAATGGATTCTTCTTTTAGACGTAAGCCGTACTTATTTGCGATTCTTATTATTTCTTCTTTGTTTTGTTTCATTGTCTATCACCTAACTATATATTATTATCATTACATTTTAACCACGATTATTCGAACACCAAAAAGTATAGGCGATACCCGCTACTAAATTCGGGTCAAATTGATGATTTCTAGAATCTATTTCGACTGAGAAATGGCGGTTAGTTAAAAAACCTACCCCGCGTGTCCTTCCCACTTCACGATTGTTAATCAAGATCTTTCCTTCTGGCTTCACACCCCAATCGGCTTCGATTGTTAGAATAGATTCGTTAAAATGATAGTCGACTCGATGCTTTTCTTTCAACCCTTTTGAACTAGTAATGGATGATATTATTTGATTGTCCTGACGAAACTCCCAATAGTAACCTTCGCGGACAGAGAATGACTGTTGTGTAATCTGATAATCAGTGGATCCTACCACTTCAATGTTAACGTCATATTGAGGATTGGTTGAAGGCCTTTCTTTAGGTGGACGAACCCAACGTCTCATCTTACCTATTGAAACATTACCTTGTTTAATATTTAAGAACTTTTGCGTTGCTATAAATGGACGGTCGAACGTAATCTCCATTTTAACCCCTCCAAAATAACCTTATAATAACTCCATCTCAAAATTTTCATTATAGAAAAACTCGCTTAACTGTTCAGAATCAAACACTTCTACCATACTCTCAAAATCACTGGCCAACTCATAATTTTTCAGCTCGTCCTTTTTAATCCAAAAGACTTCCCCTTCATCAGAAGAAGTTAACTCACCTTCATATAGATCAGTTTTATAGAAGAAAACAATATAACGATCAGCATCCTTTGGCTTAAACTGTTTTACACCACAAAGAACTGGTGATATGACCGTCAAACCAGTTTCCTCAAAAACTTCACGAATGACCGAATCAGCAAATGACTCTCCTCGTTCGATGTGTCCACCTGGAAACGTCAAGCCTGGCCAATTTTTATTAATACGGTTTTGAACTAATATGTAATCACCATCATAAACCATGCACATATTGGTCAGTACAACACTTTCACTTTTTCCCATAAATCCTTCACCACTTCTCTACTAATTTTAAAATCTAATTTGATCGTATCACAAATGACAAACTTAGCTGATTATTTCACGCCTAATTCAAAGGTATGAAGTAAACAAAATAGAACCGACAACTCAATCCCTCCAGCCACAACTTTTATATAATTACTTCTCGGTGGAAGGACTTGGTCATACGTCATTTCGCCAATGATCTTCTCATCTTCGTATATTAGTGTTCTATTATTAAATGCTTCTTTTGAAATCAAATAGTTATTCCCGTTTAAGGAGAACTCTAGCTGTTTATTCGTTACATTTAAATTGTTCACAACTGTAGCGATCATCTCACCTTCTTGATAAATAGAGTTTACATAGAATTTCTTTTTAAAAGACCATGGTTCTGTCGCAGTTACAAGCACCTGACCTTGAGAACCTTTCAGTTTTACACTAACAGCACCTCTTGGGTTACGAGCTGACAATATAGCATCAACCCAATTTTTATTATATCGTTGCAAAAAATATATAATGTTATTCTCCTGATCATACACGGGGACATCTCTTCTAGAGCCTAGATTAAACTGCATTTCATAGTAATAATATTGTTGATTCAAAATACTGCACTCCAATTACAACCAAATTTTAACCGTTAATACTAAGGTTACAAGTATAATTGACGGAAGCGTCATCCATCTTTTAAACCGCTTCTTCGCAAAAATTGTCTTGGAATTCGAATACGGTACCACAGTGAAAAAATCACTAGAAACTAGTTGGTCATATACACTGTTAAACCAAGAGTGGATAAAAGCTATAAAACTAATATAAATAATAGCGACAAACCAATAAGATGGAACGATTATAATGACAAACAATGTAACTAGCATAATTTGTAGATAAGCCCCGATATACTTATGGTGTCTTATAACAGATTTAATTAAGATTTCTAGTAAAACATTTTCTTCTGTCCTCTTCTTAAATAGTCTCCTAGACCTTAACCTAACCCTCTTCATCGGTTTAGTTCTCATATCAACTTCAACATCATTCGACATGTGAAAGATCATGTTGATCAATCTATTTCTTAAGTGATTTTCCATTTCTATATCTTTAAGTAAGCGACGTTTATAGTCCATCTTCATAAATAAGTAACCTGTAATGAAAGTAAGAACTAGCCCAATTCCCACATATACTACCGGAGAAATAAAAGTTAAAATCATCCCAACTAAACTTAAAACAACCAAAGACATGAGCACACTAACTACTAAATGGTTAAACCTTTTTCTAATGAACAATATTGTAGTTTTATATCCAATTAAAAGCAGCATTAAAAATATAAAGTCCATCACTTTCAGTTCATAAATAACGAGTAGCACTGGCAAAAACAAAAGAATGACCATTAAGATATTCATAGCCGATTTCACGACTGACAACCCAAAACTATATAAACGCAAACGCTTTATAAGATCAGGTCGCTGTAACAAAAACAATACATCCGCTTCATACAGATAAGTTCTAATGCTACCGCTAGAACAAAAAAGCATTATCAATAAACTTACAACATAAAAAGGAATATCTTTACTCCAGTATTGGCCAGGGCTGATCCAAATATCTAACATTAAAACCGCTACCAAAGGTAAAATGAGGTAGACTATAGTCGTCCAATCGATAACAGTCCGAACAACTTTCAACTGTCTTTCAACGTCTTGCTTCAACCTTTTCCTAAACAATTGATTAGCCACCATAAACGTCACGTTCAGTTAAAATATTAAAGCAATCAAATAACGACCCGCCGACGAGTCGACTTTCTTTTTGAACAGCTCGTAATTCACCCTGAACCAGTATTTTACCGTTCGATAACAAAACAAACTGATCACAGATCTTCTCAGCTGTATCTAATGCATGAGTACATAATAAAACCCCTGCGCCTCGTTCTTTTTCTTGATTAATTAATTGAAGAAATAGGTTGATAGCTTGCGGATCCAATCCCATAAACGGTTCATCAATAATATACAAACTTGGCTTTCTTAAAAAAGCTAACACCATCATCGCTTTTTGCTGCATTCCTTTAGAAAAGGAATCAGGTAAATCATGCACAACGTTCAACAACTTTAACTTCTCTAATAAGGTTTCTGCATCAGAAAAGAAAACTTCTTCATCAACTGATAAAGTCGAATATAAAAACTCAATATGTTCCCACAATGTTAAACCTTCATAAAAAATAGGCCTCTCTGGTATGTATGAGTATTCCTTATAATCGACTTCCCCCTCAAAAACAGGCATAACCCCAATAATTGACTTAATAATGGAACTTTTCCCCGCTCCGTTAGGGCCGATTAAACCTACTAAACTACCAGCAGGAATGGAAAATTGAATGTCACTTAATACTACTTGGTTCTGATTATACTTGGCCTCTTGTATATCTACTGTTAATAGCATATAACCACCACTTTCAGCGAGCTCTTCATATAATTTTAACACAATTTTCCACATTTTTTCCACTGGATTTCCGAAATATGGTAAGTTGTATTTAAATAAATTTTACCTGGAGGTGAGCTTATGAAGAGTTATTTAAAAGAGCCATTTTTCAAATTTAGTATGATTGTGACATTCGCAACTTTAATCATCATGTTTGGATATATTTCCGGGCACTTTATGTTAAGTCTAATCTATTAAAAAAGCTGATATGATTATCAAATCATACCAGCTTTTAACCTTTAACCTAATCGATCCGCAATCATTTTAGCTGCTCTTTTGGGGACTAAACGGTACAATCGATCCATCATTTTTGAATCTTTACCAGCTAACACACGGTACTCGTCTTTTTCCATTCCGTCTATTATGATCTCTGCTGCTTCTTTAGGTGATAACAACTTATGCGCTTTACCTTCATCATTTTTTGATTCTCTCGTTCCTTCTGCACCAGAGTTCTTCATAATATTAGTTCCGACTCCCCCTGGGAAGACAACCGTTACATTAACATTAGTGTCTTTTAACTCTGAATGTAACCCCTCAGTTAACAACTTCACGGCAGCTTTTGATGCACCATAAATCGTCTGCCCTGGCACCGGTAGAAAACCGCCCATACTTGATACGTTCGTAATGTGCGCTTCTGGCCTTTCTAAGAAATAAGGTAAAAATGATTTCGTCATATACAAGGTCCCATTAAAGTTGACATCCATTACGAGGTCTATTTTCTCATAGTCTAAATCATTTACATTAATAAATGGCTGAATGATTCCAGCGTTATTAATGATCCCATCAACTTGTCCATGGTGATTAATTACTTCACCCGGTAATGCTCCTACTGCATCCCGGTCCGTGATATCTACAACATGTATTGATACACGATCTTGTTGGTCTCCTGCTAGCTTAACTGTCTCTTTTAAGCCCTCTTCATTTACATCGACAGCAGCAACAGAAGCTCCCTTTTCAAGTAAATTTAAAACTATTTCACGCCCTATTCCATTACCTCCACCTGTTACAACAATCACTTTGTCTCTAGCTTTCATCCAATCCTCTCCCTAAAAAATTATTTAACGCTAAATGGTAAAATATATATTGTGATTACTTTCTAATTTTATTATACACTTGTATAATAAACATGTCATTTTAAACGTTAGTTAAGGAGAGACTTCCATGAACGAAGATTTAAGAGTCATAAAAACTAAACAAAATTTAAAAGTTGCATTATTGGAATTACTGAGCCATAAATCATTAGAAGATATTACCGTTACAGCACTCTGTAAACAAACAGGGACCACTAGAAGAACGTTCTACCTTCACTATAATAACGTTCCTCACTTTTTTGAAGAATTTGTTAATCAGTTGCTTGAAGAACTTGAAGAGTCCATCGTAAAAACATCTCAAGAACGAATAGATAACGATGACCAACTCGAACCTAAAATGATTAATTTATTTAAACATGTATATGAAAACAAAAACTTTTATAGTTTTATTTTTAGCAACCATTCTAAGTTTGCTTATTATGAAATGTTTTTCAATAAAATTAAAACACTTATTCAAGATTCGATGAACTCGCTGAACGTTGAAGAGAATCAAATAGAATTTAAAGTTGCTTTTTACGCTAATGCTGTTTTAGGTTTAGTTCTAGCGTGGTATAACGAGGATTTCCAAACACCAATTGAGGAGATGAATCACATCTTAATTAAGGAGCTTACAAACTAAGTTCGAGAAATAAAACAAGGGCCATTTATCATAAAAAGGCCCTTGTCCATATACCGGAAAGATCAATCAAACTTTGTAACCACAATTGTCCCATTAGTTTTATAATCACTCATATCATTGAATACACGCTCTACTTCTGATAATGAAATTTCATCAGTTACCATTTGACCCGGATTAAGGTTTCCTTGGCCAACCATGTTCAACATTGGTTCGAAACGGTGTCCAGGCATCCCTAGCGTGGTGATAAACGACTTCTCAGCCATTACCATATCATCAATTGGTAGACTAATATAACCAGCTTCTTTTTGAGTTGTTACACCAATTTGTAAATGGCGGCCACCTTTCTTCAAACTATTAATACCATTTAAGCAAGTTTGAGCAATTCCTAATGCATCAATAGAAACATCTGCCCCACCTCTAGTGATTTCTTGTACAGCTTCTACTGGGTCATTATTTATACTATTGATTATGTGGTGTGCACCCATTTGTTTGGCAAGATTTAAGTTATTATCATTAATATCTACACCGATTACTTCAGCACCCATCGAATTCGCAATGTGTATTGCAGAAAGCCCAACACCGCCGCAACCATATACGACAACCCTCTCCCCAGGCAAGACTTGAGCTTGGTCGATTACACCGTGGTAACTTGTCATAAAACGACAGCCCATTGCAGCTGCGTCCTTGAAACTAACAGATTCAGGAATATGAACGACATTTCGATCTCCATTAGGAACACCAACATACTCACCATAGCCACCTTCATAAGCAACACCCGGGACTAAAAATGAGTCACATAAGTGTGTATCACCCTTCAAACAGTAAGGACATGTACCATCACTTCCTGAAAATGGGACTATGACGCGATCACCTTTTTTAAAATTTTTAACTTCACTTCCAACTTCCTCAACAACTCCAGCAAATTCATGCCCAATAATTGGTTGTACAAAGTCAATATCCCCTACCCACATATGCCAGTCACTTCGACAAACACCGTTTGCCATGTTCTTAACTACAATTCCTTTACTGTCAATCTGAGGATCAGGAACATCTTTTACTACTGCACGCTTCACATCCTCCATAACTAATGCTTTCACTTAGCTCATCCCCCCTCTTTTAATATCAAAACCTAATATTTTAAAAATTCTGACCAATCAGTTTATATGTTACACCATATTAAACCTTATACCTATTCCCTTTTTCGTATAGGTCAGTTCAAACTAAAGGAGGATAAACTTCACCAGTTAACACATACTTTTGGAGAAATTTTTTGATGAAATTTAACAAAACCAAACAACATATCAGTAAGGAAATTAAATAACCCAGCTAACCTAAGTAGCTGGGTCTCTTTCATCTTAATGATGACCGATTTTTTCGATGTTCTTTCCGAGCAAGTGCGGTATCATATAATCTTTTCTCTTCTTCGGTCTCAGGAATAATTTCAGGCACTTGAGTAGGATTACCATCTTGATCAACAGCAACCATGGTTAGAAATGACTCTGTCGTTAATTCTTTATGTCTTCTCAATAAATCATCAGCGTAAACTTTCACATACACTTCCATCGAAGTACGCCCAGTTCTTGTGACGAACGCTTCTAACGTTAACGCATCACCCACTTTGGCAGATGATAAAAAGTCCACCGAATCAATCGATGCCGTCACAACAGCGGCATTTGAATGTTTCATGGCCGTTAAAGCTGCTATTTCATCGATAAATGCTAATACTTTCCCACCGAAAATTGTGTCTAAATGATTCGTATCTGGTGGCAATACGAGCTTTGTTTGTTTCATCTTCGAATAACTTACAGGTATGGGTTCCAACAGTTAACCTCCTAAATTAATATAATTTGAGTAAGGATCAACCGTCATCATGGAACCCTACCATAATGGTTGTCTTTCATGACGTAACACCCTCCTATCTCCCGTAGGAATTCATGTTCTTCCTTATGGCAGGTCTCCTGGCTCAGATTCATCAACATATAGCCCTTCCCATTCATTGAACAGTGGATTATCTACATGTCTCCTCATTACAGTGGCGGGACCGCGTTGGACTTGCACCAACCTTCCCTTTTCAGCTTTTAAAGCACCATAAGGCTCATTCAATTTTAAAAGAGAAACTTGTTCTCACCATTAATATCTCTTATAGCAGCTTAGTTGTCAACTGGACAAAACTAACGGTCGTTAGGTTGAACTAGTTAAAAAAAGTACTAATCCCTAACTCGGTTAATACACCTAAGATTACACCATATATTCCAATACTAATTGCTGATGATATTAGAAGCTTGCCTTTTTCCATTCCTACAAACTTTCCAATAACTGCTACAGCCCAAGCTCCCACAATCGGTGTAGCAATTAATATAAACGTAAAGCCATTTCGACTTACACGGTCACTAAATTTAGATTGTGATAGTTTAATAAAGTATTTATTTAACCTTTTAATCTTTGATAATTGATCGTAAAAGACTACAATAAAAGGGATGGCTATAAAGTTACCAAAACTCGACCAGATGATCGCCGACACTACATCTAATCCCATCGCCATTGCCCCTGGAATTGCGAGATATATTTCAAACAGAGGAAAGAATCCCATAAACCAGGCCGTCAAACTTAACCAAATATACTCTAGCATCTTTATCTTTCCTCCTTATCATGTTAAGATTGAAACAAACCTAACGAACGGTAGGTTGTCTGTATAATAATTTTAGCACACCTATTAATATAAGAAAAGGGTGACAAACATGAGTAAAAAAGAACAAATAATTAAAGAGAGCATACAACTTTTTTCTGATTACGGCTATGAAGCAACATCTATGACAAAAATTGCCGAGCAAGTCGACATCAAGAAGCCGTCTTTATATGCGCACTTCAAAAATAAAGACGCCATTTTTTATAGCGCAGTTAAGCAAGTGACTGGTGAGTATGTCGACTTTGTTCTAACTACAATCGATCAGACAAAGGGTCAAACTTCCAAAGATACACTTTATAATGTATTACATCATGCTTATACTAATGAATACCAAACCGAATTTTTAGGAGAATTCTTTTACCGATTTGTATTATTTACACCTAACGAAGTTGAGGCTCAAATTAAACCATTAATAAAGAGAAGTGAAGAAAAACTCGAGTCAGCATTGATCAAGATCGTTGAGGAAGGTCAAGCCAACCGAGAGATCGATGCAACGCTATCTAGTCGCATTGTTTTAAGAAATTACTTGTTTATTTTTAATAACTTAGATGTAGATGTTCGTTACTATTCACTTAGAGGGTCGGAGTTAGAGCAATATTTAAATGATATTTGGAGTGTTTTTTGGAGAGGAGTCAAAAATTAAACTCGGCTGTAAAAGTACAGTCGAGTTTTAATTATAATCATCTGCTGGTAATTTCTCCAAAGTTAGAAGAATAAAAGTTGCGATTGGACCTAAAAAGATTGATGCGAAAAACCAATTAAGACCTGAACGATTTTTTCCTTGAGCCAACCCCGCATTAATTAATGCAAGAGTACCCCAACCAACATAATATTGACCATCCACAGTTCTACCCCCTAATCATCTGCAGGCACGAAATAGATCTTAAGTTATTTAGACTTCGAACTTGGAAATATGGTATACGACCAAGAATAAATAAAATCAATGACAAAAATGACAGTCCATAACATGCCAATACTATATAGCGTTTCATTTGGGTATGGTGAATCTTCAAAATTCCCTGATTCAAACCAAGATAAGTCTGTTATGTAGCTTCTAATTTCTGCAAAATTTTCTGTCCCAAGAGACCAGAAGTAACTTTGAACAGTTACAAAAATAAGCAAATGAATCATGGCACTTATACGATTTACTTTCGCAACATGTTTAGGGTCTTTTTGACGATTCATAATAGCGTAATCTTCATCCGTTAACAGTTCTACTCCACGCCAAGCTCCAAACTTCTTGCGCATCCAACGATCTAATTTGCGGAAGTCATTAATACCAAAAGTTAACGCGTAAATGACAAAAAGCAAAACAACGAGTTGAAACGTTGAGAACTCACCCGTTTCTTGATAAATGATAACGCCCAAGACTGCCTCTATGACTAACAAAACAATAAATAACAATATAAAGACTAAGCTTTTTTGTTTATGTCCAAGGTAATAACGGAGAACGCCAAATAACAACAAAGCCACAACTGATAAGACTTCTAATGAAATAAAGATTTCCCACTGGTATTCTATTAATAGATTCATATTAAACTCCTTCGATCCAATGGCCACTTTGATAATTTTGGTAATTATAGTATAGCATATAAAAGTGTTAGCCAAGATATCACTTTTTTATATGAATAAAATTACACCTCACATAACGGTGCACAAATTGTGGGGAACTTTATAGAGTAAGTTGATATCCTCAAGTTAATGGGAGGTCAGTTGTATGGATTAATAACAACAGGCCTTGGCATTTGCCAAGGCCACCTTTAATAATTATTTTTTCATAATGGTGAACACACCACCACAATGTGAAATTTGCTCATAATCAACGTTGTAATCATCTCCTAAAGATGAAGCCAATTCTTCATATACAAAGTAGTATTCATCTTCATCCCAATAAACTTTATTGTCCTCATAACATGCATCAAGGTCCGCACGTGTTTCAAATGAGATATCACCAATTAATACTTTACCATTTTTATTTAAAATTGACGCTAGTTGCTTAATAAACAAAACTTTATCTTGATCTGCTAAATGATGTAATGTATAGGAGCTGATAATAAAATCATATTTGTTCCCAATAACTTCAGAAGGTAATCCATTTGTTATATCCCACTCTACTAAATTAGCATCTGGCATTTTTCCCTTAGCAATCTCAATCATTTTAGAAGAAAAGTCGATGCCATTAATTTGATGGCCGTGATCGTACAGTTCACTTGCTAAAACACCCGTACCTAAGCCGATATCTAGCACTTTAGCTTCTTTTTGACTCATCACTTCATTATATATCGTATTTAATATTTCCTTATAACCGGCAAATGGATAAGCATTATTCTCTTCACTAATTTGAACTGTTTTGTCATAATCAATTGCCCATAAATCAAAACCTTGTTTGTTTAACATCTAAGCTCTCCTTCATTTTCAATTTTGTCATGATCCAAACAAAATATCTTGAATGTATAACACTACAAGCCAAGACACTAATCCCAAACCAATAGAAATACTTAAAGACATTGAGTACTTTAAAGACAAAGCAACTACTAGTAATAGTACTGCTGTTGCAGGAAATCCCCATAATACTCCAAGCGCAAAGTTACTTAAATTTGTGATTTTTTCCCCTTGTACACTTAACCAAAACAAACTTAACAAGCTCACTAATGGTAATGCTGCTATAATTCCACCATACTTAGGAAAGTACCTTGCCACTTCGGTTACGGCTCCAATAATTATGGCTGAAACCATAACTTTTGTTAAGAAAAACACTTTATTACTTCCTTTCTAAGCAAAGAAAAAGCTTGTTCAACCTGATTTTTTTCCTCAACAGATAGATTGTCTAAAACTTTATTCAACTTTGACTCATCTAAGTGTGTATGTTTATGAAGTTCTAACTCCCCATTATCAGTTAATGAAATAACAACTCTTCGTTCATCGTTTGAACTCCGTTTTTTAACCACTAATCCCTTACTAGTTAACCTTTTTATATGTTCAGAAGCAGTATTATGAGTAACATCTAGTAACTCTGCCAATTCACTAACTGAGCAATTACCTATCTTTTTAATATGTTGCAGTAACCTAATAACTTGGTGTGACAAATTCTCTTGATGTTTGTAGTGCAGCAAATAATAAATGTCGGTCCAATTTTTATTTATTTCTTTTGCAAGATTATCATTTTCCATACTTTACCTCCTTACAATTATATCTTAATTTACGATATAATCGTCAGTCAAGATATTTATCTCAAAAATAGAGTGCAACAACTACCTTGTTGCATTCTAGAACTAATAATCAACGTAAGCTTACTAATAAATCCAATGCTTGTTTTGTAGAACTCAATAACTCATCGTTGCCTTTCAGTACTCTCAAATCATATGCCTCATTTAAGCATTGCTCTGCTTGGTCAAACTGTCTCAACTCTATTAAACACTTCCCTTTATGTTGTAAAGCAAAATCTAAAAAGTGTGTCTCATTAGACGATTTACATTTACTAATTGATTCATCAAACAACTTAATAGCATGCTTATGTTGAGAATTATACTTATAAGCTTCACCTAAACGAATAAGCGTTACAATTTCTTTCTTCATTACATTATGATGCACTGCGTATTCATAGCACTGTTTTAAGTAATGAATGGCACGTTTAGGTAATTCACTTACTCTATATAAATTACCTAAAATTCCTTGTATAAAATATTGATCTTCTTCTATCTCACAAGTTCTTAACATTTGTTCAGCTTCCTTAATCAACTCATTCACTTTTGATGAGTTAGAAACTTTTTCACGTAAGTAATCATCTTCATCAAAATAGACAAACTTATTTATATACGATAACTCTTCTTTTAACTTATCAAGTGTCACTTTAACTCCCTCTTCTTCCTTCAAGCTCTAAACACCTTCTTTTTCTTCTTTGTAAAAACCTTTATAGTTCGGTTTAAATAAAAATAAACTGTAAACTAGTGCAGACATAAACATGAATGAAGCAAGGCTTACAATCGTCATCCTTAATGAAATGACATCCCCTAAGAAACCGACTATTAATATAAGCAAAATTTGAGCGATGCTTTGAATGAGTTGAGTAATGCTTGTAATTCGTCCCATTAAATCTACTGGGACATTATTCTGGTAAAAAGTCGTGATTCCTGCATTTAAAAAGACAAGGAAAAAGCCTAATACGATAAACCCAGCCGTAATTGACAGAAATGACCACGAAAAAGCATAAACTAGATAACCAATAGATGACATAATCACACCGACAGCAATCATATACCTTAAAGAAAAATGCTTTGAAAATATTGATAGAACCACTCCACCAGTGACTGACCCTATACCAGTAATACTAATTAACAAACTATACTCGAATTCGGACAAACCAATAACTTGTTGGGTGAAGACAACTTCCTGTGAATCCATCGCGAAAGTCGCAACCATAATTAAAATAAAAGTAATATAAATAAATGATATATATTTATTTTCACTAAAGAACTTTAGTACAAGTGAAAAATCCTCTTTAATTTGGTGAGTCGTCAATTTAGGAATCGATGATTTTTCTCGTTCATCTAAATCAGGTAAAATAATTAAAATTAAAGTAGCTATAATAAATAAAAAACCGTTAACCCAAAGTGTAGCGTTAACACTCGTTAATAAAATGAGTGAACCACCTATGGAAGGACCAATGATAAAGGCGGATGAGGATGTGAACGATCGAATACCGTTAAATCTTTTCCGCATCTCGATCGGAACAAGCATTGTTGTGTATGTCATAGAAGAAGGCCTAAAGAAGGCTCTTGCAATACTTAGAAATACTAATAATATATAGATAACAACAACACTAGGTGCTAATGGGATCATCATAATGAGTAGACCACGTGCTATGTATGTCTGAATCATAATCTTTCTTTTACTTCGAAAATCGATATAACTCCCAGTCCAAAATTTCGTTAAAATGTTCGTTAATGGACCAATGATCCAAAGTAGCGCAACAGCTGTAGCCGATCCAGTCATTTGATACACAATAATATTGATCGCCACAAGATAGATAAAATCTCCAACATTAGCAAGTCCTAATGAGGATAGTAGAACGATAGGATTTTTCCATTGTTGTAATCTATGACTCATCGTTCTACCTCCATACTAGTTATTAAACTCGTCCTTTAATAAACCCATGTGTATAATGTCACGCCAATTACCGCCCCTATACAAAGCTTCCCTGCTACGTCCCTCTTCCTTAAATCCTAGCTTTTGATAAAGGTGTATGGCCGCCTCATTAAAATCAAAAACTTTCAGTGAAACTCTGTGTAAGTTTTGTTCCATAAACGCGTAATTTAACAATAGGGTTAATGCTTCTTTCGCATACCCTTTACCCCAATATTGTTTGTTCCCCAAATCAATAATACACTCGGCGTTTCTATTTTTATAATCCATGTTAATTAAAGATGTAATGCCTATTGGAGTTTCACCATTTCTTTCTACAATGATATAGCTTTTGGAAGTGTTGGAATTTACGAGTACATTTTCTACAAATCTTCTTGTATCTTCATATGAGTAAACATCTAGTGAAGGGTTAGTTGAATACATGACATCCACATCATTTCGCCAAGACTGATAAAGCTCCGTGTCTTCCATTTCTACTTTTCTTAAATATAATCTGTTTGATGAGAACATTGAGGATCCCTCCCTAAAATTCAATCGTGTACAACAATATGCTTCGAACTAGAATTTAACTCTTTCAATTCTTCTTTTATAAATTCAGGCTGTACAGAGTAGTCTTTCAATTGATCTAATCGTACCCATTTGTAAATTAAATCTTTTTCGCCCTCTTTTCCATAAAACACTTCTTGCTGTGGTAACCCGTTATCAGATTCTTTCACTTTAAAATAAAACCCAATTTCATGGTAGCTAGATTCTCTGTAAGTGAAGAAGTTTTCGGCTGACCATAGTAACTTTTCAACTTGTATATCGACACCTATTTCCTCTTTAAACTCTCGACCAACAGCCTTTGAAGCCTCTTCAGTCACCTCTACTCTCCCACCTGGCAAAGCCCAGAAGTCATCTTCCTTGTCTTTATGTAAAAGTACACAATCATTATGAATTAAAACTCCAGCAACACGGTAGTTGAAAATTCCTTCTTCTGTTTTAAAAACTGCATCCATACAAAACCTCCTAGCTTATTCATATGACCTGTTCATTAATACAACCCGCCAACCATCTGGATCCTCTATAGTGACGCCCTTTTCTCTCCAATATTCATTTTCAGGCTCCACATCCCCATAACCCATTTCGTTAAGGTGACTTACAACTTTATTAATCTCTTCTTGTTCTGTAATATAGAAAACTAATAAATTATCTTTAGTAGGTGCAGGACAAGGACTCCCGTCAACATGTCGAGTAAATTCTAAATGGTAACTTACATCTGGCAATCCTAAAATAATACCTTCATAGCCACTGTGACCCTTAAACCGCTCAATTTCTGCTAAACCTAAACCATTTTTATAAAAGTCGATGACTGCTTCAAATTGATCAGTTGGTCTAGCGATTCTAACTTGTGAAGCATTAAAGTCATTAAACTTCATATGCTCTTCTCGAACATCTTTGTTTTGCTCATTGACCTTCTTGAATTCTTCTAGAATATAATTTGACCCAATAATGGTACAAGCAATTACTGTAAAGATTAGTGCCAAGAGTAATACATGTGTATGTAGATGGTATGAACCTTCAACAGTTGAATATCCAAATATGGATGAAAGTATTGGTGATAGAGTTATTAACGAAACAAAATATAAACATACAGCTCCAAAAGCAGACCACACTAAAGTTTTCATGTGAACCCCTCCTTCTCCCCAAAGGTCTAACACCATTTTAACAATATTCAAACATCTATTGTTAAAAATTAGAAAACTTTTAAATCAAACTGTGCTGATCCAATTGACCTAATATTTCAAAAAAAGTAAAATCTAAAGAAATACTGTGTTTTATAACATACAGTAAAGCGACTGTTCATAATTTACGTTTAGTGCAGTCAGTAAGGAGAGGTTAATATGAATATGATTGTATTGCTGACTGTAGCACTAGTCTTCATTATCGGCCATTACACGGACAAATGGTTAAGAAACAAATATGATATTAGAGATACATTCGTGGGTGTTTTAAGTTGGTTTAACAAATTACATATTGCGATTGATATTGGGATTGTCATTGTGTTCGTTTTCTTCATACTTCAAACGACGTACCCGACCAATTTCTTTTTAGTGCTTGCTATGTTATTTGCATTATTAGCTGGAAGATTAATAATGTATTATTACTACGCTAAAAGCTCAAAGGAATGGATGTTAATTCTAAATCAGCTTGGAATGGTCATTGCTCTGTTCGGATTATCATTACTATTTACTTTAGTATTGGAACTATAGATTTTCACATTAGGGGGATTGTTATTTTTGAATTACGTTTTTCAAGATGCCAAGACGAGATGGATTATTTTATGGAGTGTTTTAGCGTTTATCGGTGTATCTATTGTACTGATGATTATTAGAATTCCACTAGAATATAGACCGATCATTACTTCATTCGTAGCTTTATACCTTATACCACTTCTATGGTTTAGAGCGAAATTACAAGATGAAGATTATCAACTTAAGGACTTGTTTCGTAAATCTGAAAGTAGTTTCTCAGCCAAAAACTACTCTAGTGCTATTGTTTTCATGACGCTTTATAGCCTAGGTGCAATCACGATTGTCACTGCGATTTTGTGGCAATTTCTATCAGAAAGTACTAGGTCTTTTATTTTAGAAATTAACGAAGTAGAACTGACTCTTATGATCTTACTTCTTAATTTAGTCATAACCATCGTCGTTGCACCAATTTTTGAAGAGATTATTTTCAGAGGATTTTTATTTGGGAGAATGAGCTATAAGTTTGGTGTAACGAAAGGTGTCATAATTTCCTCAGTCCTATTTGGGTTACTTCATGGGCCAAACTTCATCGGGGCAACGCTAACAGGGATTATTTTGTGTCTCATATTTATTAAAACAGGAAGTTTAATTATACCTGTCATCTTACATATGATTTATAACATCTTTGCGTATGCGACAGAAATAGTTCAAGTAAATTTAGGATTTGGAGTACATTTACTTGAAGAGCTAAATTTCACCACATTAGTTTTAATTGGCGCTATTTTACTAACTATTGGTCTCTTTTGGTTTATTTACTTCTCAAGGAATAATTGGAGTTATGTGAGAGCAAACCAATTTCCGATCGATTAATAAAAAGCAGTTAGACAGCATATAGCTGTTTAACTGCTTTTTAGTTTACGAGTTTAAGATTTTACAACTTTAATTCGATAGGATAAACAGTCTTCTAAAGATGCTTTCGGATTATACTTCCACTCATCCCAGTCCATTGCTCCACCTGGGAACCAACCAACAATTTTCAGTCCTGCCTGATCACACAAACTTTCAATCTCATTAGGTTTATAACACGCTAATGTCTGTGTGTATGTGTCATCGGGTGCTCCTTCTTCCCACCACGTGTCGACCATTCTTTGATTTTCTTGATCATAGTCGTATTTACGTAAAACACTTTTGGACGGATCAATATACATCGATTGCCCAGCTGCCTTTTTCCAATAGTTCGGGTTGTAAATATCGATCAACCCAACGCCATTAGGTTTAAGCCACTGATTAATTCGCTTTAATAAATAGAGTTGTTCGTCATCACCATCGACTCCAAAACCGTCGATATACAATAGAACATCGAATGAATCAATTAGATCGACATCATAAAAACTAGCGCAAATAGACGTGACACCCAGAGGTTCGTCTTGCCTTGCGAAATCCACTAAATCAGGGACTAACTCAACAGTGGTCACATCTTTTCCTAACGAAGCCACTGCTTTTGCGAGATGACCGTTACCAGCCCCAATTTCTAAAACCGACTGAAACGGCTGATTAACTTGTTGTTCAATTTCTTTAGCCCAATCTAAATAGTTCTCACTGTACTCATGTAAATAAGCAAACATCTCAAATTGTCGATTGTAAAAAGGTTTTACCCATTTTGATTCCATATCATAACCTCCTGTAATTTTTGATTAAATTACAGGTCTAATTAGAAATTCAAAATCCCCATCGCCTTTCCCTCACTTTACAATTTTCTAAAGATATAAATATTGAGAACAAATAAACCTATTAAAAGGATCCTGGTCATCAACTGCTCCCCTAAGATTAAAATTAATGCCAGAAGTATAAGATTAATCGCTATTTCTAGTAGGTTTAAGAAGATTGAATTGCCTTCATTAACTTGGTTAGAAACCGTCATTAAAACAATTGAAAAGAAAATTATAGTTAAAAGTACAACTGTGTTGATTTCGATTGCTATGCTTAGAAAAGCTACCGTAATTAGTATTAGAATACCTAAAGTTAAATAGATATTTGGTTTTTTAACGATTGTCATTGGACGACCCCATTCAAATTCTTCCATTTCAGTCTATCGTACAAGAAACAATAGGTGGTGGCAATATTTCACAAAAAATCAAATGGTGAACCGGTAAGATACAACGGTGTATTTTTCTTCACACCCATTAGCTTTCATTATATTTCTCATCGGTTTATTGTCTTCCTCTGTAACTCCAAGATATGACTTAGCATTAAACTCATTACGCAATCTCTCAAGGCTAATGGCATGAAGAATCTTCCCATAACCTTTTCCTAAAAATTTCGAATGAACTCCCATCCAAAAGATTCTCCCTTCTTGATCTGTATTAGGCTCAATATGAGGGAGTACAACCCCGACAGGCTGTCCATCTTCTACGTAAACAGTGAACATTTGGTCCGCCTGGTTAGGTAATTCTTGCTTCATTCCCTCTAGAAACTGCTCAGCTCTGTCATAATCAACCGCCATAATCTTTGAGAGGAATTCAATCGACTTTGGATTAATTACTGACCAGACGTCATAATCATAATGCGGGAGCGGTAACTTTTCTAAAGTGTTTGTATAAACTACTCTTTTACCTTGTACCTTCAACAATTTATTTATCTTAGGGAACTGATCATACATTTCTGTTCGACATTCAAATAAGATCCGATTGTATGGCGTTTGATCTAGTTCTTTGCACAAATTATACACTAATAAATCAGCTTCTTTTGCTTGTTCAATATTGTCATCAAACTTCTCTAATATAACTGTATTCTGATTAATTAACACTTGAACATTAAAAGATTCAAGGTCTTTAAAGATTTTCACTGCCAACTCCCCTTAAACAAAACAAAGCACGCATTTGTTTACGTTAATTGTAATCACAAATGCGTGCTTTTTAAATACTAGTTTATTAGATTATAATCGAAATCTATTTATTGGTTTCCGTTTTTCACTGATTGTGCAATGTTAACCGTACGTTTCGCTTGATGTTTAACAGCACCTTCAACATCTTCAACCATATTACCTTCTTGGTCGACTGTTACACTCGTTCCGTATGGGTTTCCTCCAGCTCCAAAAATAACAGGATCTGAATAACCTGGTGCAGCAATAATCGCGCCCCAATGCATCATAGATGTATAAAGTGATAATAATGTTGCTTCTTGACCACCATGTGGGTTTTGTGCAGAACTCATACCACTTACGACTTTATTAACTGTTTTACCACTTGCCCAAAGGCCACCTTGCGTATCTAGGAATTGCTTCATTTGTGCAGGCAAGTTACCAAAACGAGTTGGTACGCTGAAGATAATCGCATCTGCCCACTCGATATCATCTGAAGTAGCTACTGGTACATCTTTTGTAGCTTCTACAGTTGCTTTCCATGCTTCATTTTCATCAATTACTGACTGAGGTGCTAATTCTTCAACCTTCAACACTTTTACGTCTGCACCTGATTCTTTTGCACCTTCTGCAGCCCATTTAGCCATTTCGTAATTTGTTCCACCCATACTATAAAATACTACTGCTAATTTAACATTTGACATATCTTGACTCTCCTTTGTTTTTCCAAAAATTTTATCTAATAACCCCATAACGACACCTACTTTCATTATTTTTCAGAGAAACTAATGAAACCACCTCCACCAGTTAAAAGGTTAATAGTAATTTTAACCTCTAATGAGTATCATAAACTTATTTTATCTTGAATTCAAGATAAATGTTTATAATAAAAAAAGCTCGGGTTAGTTAAACCAAACCGAGCTTCTAATACAACTTCTCTTATTTCGTACTTGTAAAACCACCATCGATCCTAATCACATCTCCATTAATATATGGTGCATATGATGTAAGTAAGAATGTGACGAGTTCAGCTACTTCTTCAGGTGTCCCTAATCTTTTTTGTGGAATGCCTTGCTCTGCGCTTTCTTTCATTTCTGGATTATCTTCAAAATATTTCTTAACCATTGGTGTTTCGGTTGGGCCTGGTGCAATGGCATTAACGCGTAAGCCATCTTTCGCATATTCAGCCACCATACTTTTCGTCATGCCAACAATACCATGTTTTGTAGCTGAGTAAGTGACGACTGTACTTTGGCCAATGACTCCTGCACTTGATGAAGTATTGACGATCGAACCTCCACCGTTTTTCACCATCACATCAGCCACATAATGCATCCCATACAAGGCTCCGAGCATATTAATCTCAACAATTTTATTAATTTCATCAACATCTGTTTCTAAAAATAACTTCCCACTACCTGAGATTCCGGCGTTATTAAAGAAATAATCAATTGTTCCATATTTCTCTACAGTTTGGTCAACGTATTTTTTAACTTCATCAGCTTTTGACACATCCGCTTTTACGAAAAAAGCATCAGCCCCTGCTTGTTTAACTAATTCAACAGTTTCTTGTCCGCTATCTTGATCGACATCGACAACAACTATATTAATACCTTTTTCCGCCATCTGTTTGGCTGTCACTCGACCTAAACCACTTCCACCACCAGTAATAACTGCTACTTTGCTCATTAGAATACCTCCTAAAAAATTCATCCATTATAAGTATTCCTTTTTTCACTACCATTAATCAGGTGAGATAGGATAAAAAAGAGAGGAAACAGTATTCTGTCTCCTCTCATCACCTTACTAAGAGATAATAAACTTTTTATCTCCTGTTATTTCATTGTTCTCTTCAAACTCATCAAGTAATGCACGAACTTCATCAGTAGTGTTCGTATCCATTAACTTGTTGCGCAGCTCTGCTGACCCGCGGAATCCGCGAACATATATTTTGAAAAAGCGTCGAAGTGGTTTAAACAACCTTGGCTCAAGTTCCTCTGAATATTGATCATGAAGATCAAGCTGCAACCTTAGAAGATCAAGTAATTCATCACTTGTATGCTCTTTTTTCTCTTTTTCAAACGCAAACGGATTATGGAAAACGCCGCGTCCAATCATAACGCCGTCTACACCGTATTTTTCTACGAGCTCAAGTCCTTTTTGACGATCAGGAATATCACCATTGATCGTCAATAACGTATGAGGAGCTACTTCATCACGAAGCTTCTTGATCTCCGGAATGAGCTCCCAGTGAGCATCAACGTTACTCATTTCTTTTTTCGTACGTAGATGGATAGAAAGATTGACAATATCTTGTTCAAGGACGTGTTTCAGCCAGTCACGCCATTCCTCTACTTCTGTATATCCAAGTCTCGTCTTCACACTTACAGGTAAGCCACCAGCTTTGGCAGCTTGAATAATGTCCGCTGCAACGTCTGGGCGTCTGATTAGCCCACAGCCCTTTCCTTTTGGTGCTACATTAGGAGCTGGACAACCCATATTAATATCAATACCTCTGAAACCTAGCTCAGCCATCCCAATACTCATTTCTCGGAAATACTCGGGCTTATCTCCCCAAATATGAGCGACAATCGGCTGCTCGTCTTCAGTGAAAGTAAGACGACCACGCAGGCTGTCTCGCCCTTCTGGATGACAGTAGCTTTCCGTATTGGCAAACTCCGTGAAAAACACATCTGGTCTAGCCGCTTCACTTATAACATGGCGGAATACGACATCCGTCACAGCTTCCATTGGTGCAAGTACGAAAAACGGTCGTGGTAACTCATGCCAAAAATTATCTTTCATCTCAATTCGACCCCTTTCCTTACAAATTTCCCTTGTCTAATATTTAAACGTTAAGGTTTCCTAACAATCTTATAGTTTTTCAACCATTATATACTTTAATAGGTACAAGAGAAAAGTGCAAGGTAAATCGGTTAAGATATCCTTCCGTTTATTTCTAGAGCATAAAAAAGAATTTTTGGTTAAACGTTCTTCTCTGACATCGTGTCATATTTACTCTCCTCAGCAATATATTTGAACCAAGTGTCTATGTCTCTGTCTGATTAAGTATAACCGATGCATTTTCGATTCAAGAAGTTTTGGAAGTAACGTCTGCTTGGCTTACTTCATATCGTAATGATATCCCCTTTAACAATTATTCACTTACTAATCACACTTAAATTTTTCAAGACTTGGAAAAGAAAGGGAAAGTGCCCTCTTTATAAACAATTTTAGAAATACTCGTTCATTATTTTGTTGCTTAAATTCAAAGTTGGTGGTAGAATTTAATTTGTTAAACCTGACTAAACAACTATGAATTATAGGGATTAGGAGGATGGAGAATTTGAAAAAGTTTTTATCGGTTTTATTTATATCAACAATCGTATTGCTTGCAGCTTGTGGTACTGCAGATGAAGACGGATCACAAGGTGATACGTCAGAGGTAGAAGAAACTGGGGAATCTGCCAATGGAGAAGATACATTGTGGCAAGATGTTCAAGAAGCCGGCAAACTTGTCGTAGGGACATCAGGAACATATGCACCAGTCACTTATCACGATGAAAATAACGAACTAACTGGTTTCGATGTTGAAATGATGCGTGAAATAGGGGAACGTTTAGGAGTGGAAGTCGAATTTAGTACGATGGATTTCGATGGGATCCTTCCTGCGTTAAGGAATGGACAGATTGATATTGCCTCGAATGATTTTGCAATCACTGAAGAACGTGAAGAAATTTTCACTTTTACAGAACCTTATAAGTTTTCGTATGGGTCGGTTATTGTTCGATCAGACGATATGGGGAATTTCGAATCAGCCTATGATTTAGAAGGAGTTCCAGTTGCACTTGGTTCTTTAACAAGTAACTATGCAATCTTCGCAGAAAACATTGGTGCTGATGGGACCGCTTATGACGGTGGTGTCGATGCTATTTTAAGAGATATTATTAATGAGAATCAAGATGCCTACTTAAATGATGTGCTTGTCTTGCATCGAACATTAGAAGGGTTCGATGATGACAGTCTAGCAGTTGCTGAACAAGTAAAGTTTCACGCAACTGAAAGTGCATTCCCAATGCTGAAGGGAAATAATTCACTGAAGGAAGTCATTGATGAAGTTCTGCAAGAAATGAAAGAAGATGGCACGGTTGCAGAGTTATCACAAGAGTTTTTCGGAGCAGATGCATCTGAGCCTGTCGATCAAGATGAGGTAGTTAGTTTAGAAGGAAACTAAGGATAGTAAGAGAGGTACAAGGTCGTCCTTGTATCTCTTTTTATACATATGATGCATGTGTGGATTGAAAAGCAATGTTGGAAAGGAGGATTATGATGATTGAATGGTTCAAAAATATTCAATGGGAGCATCTTTATGATCCACAATTAGCATGGGATTCTCTCCCATTTTTATTAGATGCTGCAAAAATCACAATTTTTATAGCATTAATTAGTATGTTTTTTGCGCTTATATTTGGCTTGTTTTTAGCTATGGCGAGAATGTCAAATTTTTGGTTTTTGAGGTGGCCAGCACGTATTTATATTTCATTTATGCGTGGAACTCCGCTACTTGTTTTTTTATTCATTTTATATTATGGCCTGCCGGTAATCGGTATTCAATTTGATAGTCCAATCACCGCAGGAATTGTTGGAATTAGTTTAAACTTTGCCGCTTACAATGCTGAGGTCATTCGCTCCGCATTAATGTCTGTTCCAAGAGGGCAATGGGAATCTGCAGCAGCATTACAGATGGGGTACTGGCAAACGATGCGAAGAATTATTATTCCTCAAGCAACTAGAATCGCTTTACCTCCAACCTTTAATATTTTTCTCGATGTTGTCAAAGGAACATCTTTAGCATCGGTTATTACAGTTCATGAACTATTATACGGGGCACGTCTCATTGCTGGAAGAACGTATGAAAGTATGACGATGTACATAACCGCAGCCCTTATTTATTGGGTCATTTGTATTATTATTGGTCATTTCCAAGAACGATTAGAGAAGCGCTATAACCGATATTTAAATAAAACTTAGAAAAGGGGCTGTTTGTCATGATTGATGTGAAACATTTAAAAAAATCTTTCGGTGAGAATACTGTCCTCGAGTCGATTGATTTTAGTGTTCAAAAAGGGGAAGTTGTATGTTTAATTGGCGCTTCGGGTTCCGGGAAAACGACACTGCTCCGTTGTTTAAACCTATTAGAACTACCTAATTATGGTTCCATTACTATTGGGGATAAAGCGGTAAATTTCAGTGGAAAGAAACTCGATAAAAAAGAAATGAAAGAGTTACGTAAATATTCTGGGATGGTCTTTCAAGGATTTCATTTATTTCCGCATAAGACAGTCATTGAAAATATTATTGAAGCGCCATTAATCGTGCAAAGAAGAAAAAGAGATTCTCTAGTTATAGAAGGTGAAAAACTTCTAAAAAAAGTAGGGATGTTTGAACATAAAGATAAGTATCCTGATTCCTTGTCGGGAGGGCAACAACAGCGTGCTGCCATTGCCAGGTCTTTAATGATGAATCCTGAGGTTTTATTATTTGATGAACCGACTTCGGCATTAGATCCTCAATTAGTTCGAGAAGTACTTCGAGTGATAGAGGCATTAGCTAAAGAAGGGCAAACGATGGTGATCGTCACTCATGAAATGAATTTTGCAAAAAGAGTGGCCGACAAAGTATTTTTCATGGATGAAGGATATATTATAGAAAGCGGGAATGCAAAAGATGCACTTGAGACACCGAAGAAGCAAAGAACGAAGGAGTTTTTGCAGTTATTAAGTGAATAGTTTTGGAAAGCTTGTAGGAAAAACAAGGGAACCCCTGATAAAGGGATTCCCTTGTTTTTTACACACTATTACGAACTTTATTGTTGGGCTACAACTCTCTTCTCCACCATTGCCACACTCTCAATATGGTTACTTTGCGGAAACATATCAACAGGTTGAATCTCTTTCGTTTCAAATCCGCCTTCAGATAGGATTTTCAAGTCGCGTGCTAAAGTCGAAGGATTGCACGATACGTAAACGATCCGTTCTGGCTGCATATCGATCATCGCTTGGAGTAGCTCTTCATCACAACCTTTACGTGGTGGGTCAACGACGATTACATCGGGGTTTAATCCTTGTGTTTTCCACCAAGGCATCACTTTTTCCGCTTCACCTACGTAAAACTCAGCGTTATCAATATGGTTTCGTTTCGCATTGGCCTTTGCATCATCGACTGCTTGTGGTACGACTTCTACACCGTAAACTTTCTTCGCATGTTGAGCTAAGAACAGTGAAATGCTGCCAATTCCACAATAAGCATCGATGACCGTTTCTTGCCCTGAAAGCTCGGCATATTTTAATGCTTGATCATAGAGTTTTTCAGTTTGTTCAGGGTTCACTTGATAAAATGAATGAGCTGAAATCGCGAATTCTAAGTCATGAATTTTATCAATGATCACATCTTCGCCCCAAAGCGTCTTAGATTCTTGGCCCATAATGACGTTTGTTTGTTTCGGATTAATGTTATGAATGACACCTTTAATATTCGAATCGAGCTGTTTGATTTTCTCAATAAGCTCCTGTTTGTGTGGCAAGTCTTTCGTTTTTGTCACGATGACTACCATCACTTCATTTGTGTGATATCCCGTTCTTAACACTAAGTGACGGATCACGCCTTCATGTGTTTCTTCGTTGTATGGTTCAATTTCTAATTCATCGATAATGGCACGCATTTCGCGGACAATGTTGTCATTTGATTCACTTTGAACTGGACATGTATCCATATCAATGATGTTGTGACTACGCTTTTGATAAAAGCCTGTGATGACTTTACCGTCCCTTTTTCCTACTGGGATTTGTACTTTGTTACGGTATGCCCATGGCTCTTCCATGCCGATTGTTGGGTGGACTGGTACGTCTGGCATTTGCGCTATTTTCTTCATGACATCTTGTACTTGTTTTTGTTTCATCGTTAATTGACGTTCATATGTCATATGTTGAATTTGGCAACCACCGCATTTATAAAATACGTCACATGGTGGCTCAATCCGGTCTGGGCTTTCTTCGTGTAACTCAATTAACTTACCAAAGGCAAGGTTCTTTTTCACTTTGATGATCTTAACTTTCGCTTGCTCGCCTGGTAATGCGTATGGAACAAATACAGGGTAGCCGTCAATTTTGCCTACCCCATCACCTTCATGTGTAAGATCGCTAAAAGTTAAATCGATAAATTGATTTTTCTTGACTGGTGCGTTTGCTTTTCCCATGTTTCATCCGTCCTTATGTTAGTCTTTTAACATTATAGCTAAAAGGGTTGTTAGATTAAAGTAATTCCCTTTTAAACATATCTAAAGATTTTAGGGCTGTGACTTTATGCTAAAATTTAAATAAGAGAAAACCACTTTTTTTAGAAGGATTTATGAAAAAGAATCGAGGTGGAACTTATGACGGAAATAGGGTTAATAAGACATGGTATTACAGAGTGGAATAGTCTTGGTAAGGCACAAGGAATATCTGATATTCCGTTAAATGATCAAGGTGAAAAACAAGCAATAGAATTGGGTAATAGACTTTTAAGTGAACAGAGCTGGGACCTAATTATTTCTAGTGATTTAACTAGAGCAAAAGAAACAGCAAATATTATTAGTAGCAGAGTTGATTTACCTATTAAAAATTTTGATGAAAGAATAAGAGAGTTAGATTGCGGGAAAATTGAGGGAACAACTGAAGTGGAAAGAGTTCAAATATGGGGAAGTAACTGGCGTGACTGTGACCTTGGAATGGAGAGGTTTGAAAGTGTTGCAAACCGAGGAATTGAATTTTTAGAAGAAGTCCGTCGTGAGTATAGCGGGAGAAGAATTTTAGTTGTAAGTCATGGTGCTTTAATCGGGATTACCCTCCAACACTTAATCCCTGAACAATTTACGACCACTTATATTGATAACACATCTCTCACCATTCTTCAAAACAATGATGATCGTTGGCATTGTAGACTTTATAATTGTACTACTCACCTAGGTTAAATTGAGTTTTATACAAAAGTTAAGCTCAGAGCGATTTATCACTCTGAGCTCTTTGTACAATTTTATTCTTTCGGCAATAAAAACTCAATGTGCTGATACAAGTTTTCAAACGTGCCTGGTAGTTTACCACCATATTCACCGTCTAAGTTAACTTGGACGTCTTCTTCGGCTTCGACTGTTACTTTTTTCGCATGTGTGTAAATGATGTTGTCATCATGAATGTGATTTCCTTTTAATGCTTTGTTTGCTAACATAATGAATTCTGCTATATTAGTAGATTTCAAGATTAATAAATCAAAATAACCGTCATTCATTTCAGCATTTGGAGCTAACTTTTCGAAGCCACCAATTGAGTTCGTGTTAGCGATTAAAAAGAGCATTATATCTCCTTCAAACACTTCACCGTCATACTCAATTCGAGCATGTGTTGGACGAATCGAAGGTAACATCTCGACCCCTTTTAAGTAATAAGCTAACTGACCTAATGCTGTCTTTAGTTTACTAGGCACTTCATAAGTCAATTCGGTAATTTTACCGCCACCAGCAATGTTCATAAAGTGATGGCCATTAACTTTCCCGATATCAAGCTTTTTCGCCTGTCCATCAATAATTATATCCATTGCTTGTTCAACATCACGCGGAACTTTAATGGCGCGGGCAAAGTCATTCGTTGTTCCCATCGGTATAATACCGAGTTTCGGGCGGTAAGGTTGTTTTGCCATACCATCAACGACTTCGTTAACTGTGCCATCACCACCAGCTGCAACGATTAAGTCAAACTGCCGTTCACATGCTAAAGCTGCTGCATCAGCTGCGCAGCCTTCCCCTGTTGTCGCATGAGCGGATGCTTCATAGCCCGCTTCTTCTAAACGTATTAACACATCAGGAAGCGCCTTTTTCATCGCTTCCCGACCTGAAGTTGGATTGTATATTACACGAGCATTTTTCATATTCTCACCTTCGTTCGTATTCTCATATCTTTACTATACTCCGAAAGCTTCGAAAATGGAAGTATATGCATTTACACCCACTCTAAAATTTCTAGACGGTTGCCAAATGGATCTTGTGTATAAATGCGGTTAGCACCTGGCAGCTTGTCGTCTTGTTTATACTCTACGTTATACTCATCGAACCTTGCCATTAAGCCTTCTAAATTGGCAACTTCTAAAGCTGGATGAGCTTTTTCTGCTGGGGAGAACGGTTCTTCAACACCGATATGAAGCTGGTGATCTCCAAGTTCAAACCACACGCCACCACGTTTCTTCAAATCTTCTGGTTTTTCAAGTTCAGGTAATCCAAGAATTTCTCCAAAAAAATGTCTTGCTTCATCTTCTGTATGTCTAGGTGCAGCTAATTGTACATGGTCTAACCTTTTTACTGTAAAAGTCATTAGCGTTTCTCCTCTCACCTATTGAAATGAATTATCTTTTGTCTATTTCTTCAACCAAAATCTTGTTAACCATTGGTGGGTTGGCTTGACCTTTCGTCTTCTTCATCACTTGACCGACTAAGAAACCTAAAGCACGGTCTTTACCGTTTTTGTAGTCGACGATTGATTGTTCGTTTTCATCGAGGATCTCAGAAATAATACCTTGTAATTGACCTTCGTCTGAAATTTGAACAAGTCCTTGTTCTTTAACAATCTTCTCAGGGTCGCCGCCATTTTTCACAAGTTCTGTAACGACTTTCTTCGCTAATTTAGAAGATAGTGTGCCTTCTTCAATTAGCTTGACCATTTTCGCTAACGCTTCTGGTGTGATCGGTAAGTCTTGCAGTTCAATTTGTTGTTTATTCATGTAAGCTGAAATGTCACCCATTAACCAGTTCGTCGCTTGTTTAGCATCTGCACCTTGATCAATTGTTGCTTCAAAGAAATCAGACATTTCCTTCGTGTTCGTTAAAACACCTGCATCGTATTCATCTAAACCTAATTCATTAACATAACGCGCTCGACGTGAATCTGGCAGTTCTGGAATGGACTGACGGACTTTTTCCTTCCAGTCATCGTCAATGTGAAGCTTCACTAAGTCTGGTTCAGGGAAGTAACGGTAATCGTCTGACCCTTCTTTAACACGCATTAAGATTGTTTCTTTCGTCTTTTCGTCATAACGACGTGTTTCTTGTAAAATTTCGCCACCTTGACGAAGCACTTTCTCTTGGCGTACTTGCTCAAACTCTAGACCTTTTTGGACAAAGTTGAATGAGTTTAAGTTTTTAAGTTCTGTTTTAACACCAAACTCGTCTTGGCCGTATGGGCGAAGTGAAATGTTCGCATCACAACGAAGTGAACCTTCTTGCATTTTCACATCTGATACACCTGTAAATTGGATAATGTTACGCATTTTTTCTAAGTAAGCATAAGCTTCTTCTGGTGTACGAATGTCTGGCTCTGATACAATCTCCACTAATGGAGTTCCTTGACGGTTGTAGTCAACTAATGAATAGCCGTCATCACCGTGTGTTAGCTTACCTGCGTCTTCTTCTAAGTGAAGGCGCGTAATGCCAATGCGCTTCGTTTCACCATTAACTTCAATATCGATATAGCCGTTCTCACCGATTGGTTGGTCGAATTGTGAGATTTGGTAAGCTTTCGGGTTATCTGGGTAGAAATAGTTTTTACGGTCGAACTTCGTGTCTGTTGCGATTTCACAGTTTAATGCCATCGCTGCGCGCATCGCATAGTTGACCGCTTCTTCATTTAAAACCGGTAAAACACCAGGATAGCCAAGGTCGATTGGGTTAACGTTACTGTTTGGTTCATCACCAAACGCATTTGGGCTTGGGCTGAAAATTTTAGATGCTGTTTTTAACTCAACGTGGACTTCTAATCCGATAATCGTTTCGAAATTCATTACTTGGCACCTCCTAGTTGCGGTTTTTGTTTATGATGGTCTGTAGCTTGTTCATAAGCATGAGCCACTTTGTAAACTGTACTTTCATCAAAGTGTTTACCGATAATTTGTAGACCGATTGGCAAGTTGTTCTCAGAATGGAAACCACATGGAACAGAGATTCCTGGAACACCTGCTAAGTTAACTGGAATCGTCATAATGTCGTTTGCGTACATCGTTAATGGGTCATCGATTTGATCACCAATTTTGAACGCTGTAGTCGGAGCTGTTGGCCCAAGAACAACATCATACTCTTCAAAAATTTGATCAAAGTCTTGTTTAATTAATGTACGAACTTGTTGTGCTTTTTTATAGTAAGCATCGTAGTAACCTGAGCTTAGAGCGAATGTTCCTAACATAATACGGCGTTTAACTTCTTCGCCAAACCCTTCGCTACGAGACTTTTTAAACATGTCCATCATGTCTTCTGCGTTTTCAGCACGTTTACCGTAACGTACACCGTCGAAACGTGCTAGGTTAGCCGATGCTTCTGATGATGCGATCATGTAATAAGCTGCAACGGCATATTTTGAGTGTGGTAATGAAACTTCATCCCACTCTGCACCTTGTTCTTCTAATACTTTTAACGCTTGGCGTACGCTCGATTGAACTTCTTCATCGACACCTTCACCGAAGTATTCTTTCGGTACAGCGATCTTAAGACCTTTAACATCACCAGTTAAAGCGTCTCTATACTTTGGCACATCAACGTTTGCACTTGTTGAATCCATCTCGTCTTGACCAGCGATCACTTCTAAAATACGTGCATTATCTTCAACTGTTCGAGTTAGTGGCCCGATCTGGTCTAACGATGAAGCGAAGGCAACTAATCCGAAACGAGATATACGTCCATATGTAGGCTTCATGCCAACGACGCCACAGTATGAAGCTGGTTGACGTACAGAACCACCTGTATCAGATCCTAAAGCAAATGGCACTTGGCCTGCAGCAACAGCCGCCGCTGAACCACCACTTGAACCACCTGGTACGAAGTCTGTGTTCCAAGGGTTGCGCGTTACTTTCATGCTAGAATTCTCTGTTGATGACCCCATCGCGAATTCATCCATGTTTAATTTTCCGATATTAACCGCTTTTGCACTGTTTAACTTTTGCATGACCGTTGCATCGTATAGTGGGTCATCTAAGTTAGATAAAATTTGGCTAGAACAAGTCGTACGTAGTCCTTTTGTTACGATGTTATCTTTTATCCCTATTGGCATTCCGAAAAGTGGAAATTGATTTTCGTCAATTCCTTCTTCATCTAATGCTTTGGCTTGGCTTAACGCTTCTTCTTCGTTTAATGTAACAAACGCTTGAATATCATCATCTGTTTCTTTAATGCGATCATACGCAGCTTGTACGATCTCAGTTACGGTTATGTCTTTATTGTTTAACTTCTCTTGCAGTTCTTTAATCGATAAATCTAAAACTGACATCTGTTTTTCCCTCCTTATGAATCTAAGATGGACGGTACACGGAATTGGCCGTCTTTTTGATCTGGTGCGTTCTTTAATGCGTCTTCTTTTGAAATCCATTCTTTCGGCTCATCTTTACGCACAATGTTTTTCATTTCTAGTACGTGTGTTGTCGGTTCAACATTTGACGTATCTAGTTCGTTTAGTAGTTCTGAGAAATCAATGATGGCACTTAGCTGTTCACTATACTTCTCAGCTTCTTGTTCTGTAATTGACAACCTTGCTAAATTAGCAACGTGTTTCACTTGATCTTTTGAAATCTTTGACATCACTTACACCTCCGTACGTTATACACTTCACAATACTATTCATCATAGCAAATTTTTCTTTACAATGACAATAATTGCACTACTGTTATTTTACCATTAATTACCCGAGAAATTTCAGTTATTTTGCTAGTTTGTGTCGAGGTTTTTAGTTTTGGGTGTGGTGGTTTGGTTTATGGGTAGCTATTGATAGTAGTTTGTGTGACTACTTTATAAGCGCTCATGGGATATTTCTGGTGAGCGCGTGTGAGTTTTTTGGCGCTCGGGCAATTTATTTGGCGTTCGGGCTATGGATTTTGGCGTTCGCGCACTCTTTTTTGTCGTTCACGATCATAATTTGGCGCTCGGGCAATTTATTTGGCGTTTGAGCTATGGAATTTGGCGCTCGTCCACTTTTTTTGGCGCTCGTGGAACTTTTATATAATCATCGTTCAGACGTGTTTATCAGTGCTCACTAATTTTTATCAGCGTTCGAGCATACTTTATCGGCGCTCACCAAATTTTATCAGCGTTCACTAACTTTTATCAGCGCTCGTACCCGGTTTATCAGCGCTCGCACGAACTGAGCAGTCAACGTAAAAAGAAGGCCCACTTTAGTGAGCCTTCCTCTTCCAGTCTTGCCAAACGTGGCAACGTATAACCGCTATTTATTCAAATGTAACGGATAATCCTTTTAACAATAATGATGGTGCGCCAACGGTTGACGGTCCGAATTCAAGGTCGCTTCCAACTTCATTGACTTCATTCAATAACTCAAAGAAATTCCCAGCAATGGTCATTAAATTAGTTGGTCCTTGAATTTTGCCTTCTTTAACGTAATAACCGTTAGCAGCTAAGGAGAAGTCGCCTGAGATCGCATTAACACCTGAGTGTAAACCTTGTAAATTTGTCACGACGATTCCTTCATCTAAGCCTTGAACTAGCTCATCATATGATTGGCTACCAGGCTCAATATAAAAGTTAGATGGAGCGACATTAACTGTTCCTTTATAAGATGCTTTTGATGCATGGCCTGTCGTTTTAACGCCATCTTTTTTAGCTGTTTTTCGGTTGTGTAGTAGCGTTGTAAGTGTTCCATTCTCTACTACATTTAATTTTTCAGTTGCAACACCTTCAGCATCGAACGTACGGCTTCCCATTCGATTTTTCAAGAAAGGATCGTCAACTAGATTAATATTATCTCCTGCAATTTTGCTTCCGACTTTTTCTTTTAGTTTCGACATCCCTTGTTGTGCTGTTTCAGCTGAGAACGTCGTTACAAAAGTGTTGAGTAAACTTCTAGCAGCATCTTGTCTTAAAATAACCGGATAAAATTTGTCGTCAGTTTCTAACGGATTTAAGTATGACACAGCTTCTTGAACTGCTTTATGAGCTGACTCTTTTGCGTTAACTTTACCCCAGTCACTCACCACTTCTATGTGAACACCAGATTTCGTCACATCATTTTCCTCAACAATGACAATGACCATATAGACAAGATAATTTTGGTCATCCTCTAAAGACAGCCCCTTACTATTGTACATTGCTTTTTCAACATCAACTGATTGCATAGTAAAGAAGTTCGTTGCAACGACACGTTCGTCAGCAGCATAAATTTCTTTGTCTAATTCTTTCATAAAATTAATCTTTTCTTCAGTTGTAACAGATTTCAGCGCTTCTGAAGAAAAACTAATATCTTTATAATTCGAATCACCTTCATATATTTCTTCAACATCTTCTGATTCTAAAACACTCGCATTTTCTAGTGCATTTTCTATTAAAAATTCAATTGAAGATTCATCGAGCTTTTCAGTGTAGGCATATCCCATTTGGTCTGCGTACACACCACGGAAAGAAACGCCTGTTACTTCTGCCGTTGTGAATTGATCAACTTCACCTTTATCAATCGCACAAACAAAACGATCGCTTTTTTCGTAATAAAGCTCCATATCTTTAAAGCCTTTCTCAGAGCCTTTTTGGAATAGTTCATCTTTGAATTCTAATACGTTCATCTTAAGCGTCCTCCTTTCGGCCACCAACTGTAATTTCACTTACTCTTAGAGTTGGCTGTCCAACATTTACCGGAATACTACCACTTAGAGAACCGCACATACCTGCTCCATGGCCTAAGTTATTTCCGACCATATCAACAGTTTGTAATGTTTTAGGACCATTTCCGATTAATGTTGCACCGCGAACTGGTTTGTCAATCTTACCATTCTTCACTAAGTAAGCTTCGTTAATGGCAAAGTTATAATCACCCGTTGCTGGGTTAACAGAACCGCCACCCATGTAGCGAGCGTATATTCCGTGTTCCGTATTAGCGATAATCTCTTCTGGTGTAGACTCACCTGGTGCAATGTAAGTATTTGTCATACGTGATGTCGGTGCATAACGGTATGATTCACGACGCCCTGAACCAGTTGGCTCAGTATCCATAATGCGTCCGTTCAATTGGTCGACTAAGTAACCTTTTAAAATACCATTTTCAATTAAGACATTTTTCTGAGGTTTATTACCTTCATCGTCCACATTGATTGAGCCCCATTCATTCGGAATCGTACCATCATCGATATAAGTTACAATATCTGGTGCTACTTGTTCGCCCACTTTGTTCGCGAATGCTGATTTACCTTTAGCAACAGAAGTAGCCTCTAAACCATGTCCACAAGCTTCGTGGAAAATAACGCCACCGAATTCATTATCAATAATGACTGGAAACTTACCACTTGGACATGGATCTGCACCTAAATTGGTCACCGCAATGCGTGCTGCTTCTTTGGCGTAATGGTTTAAATCAAGGTTTTCAAAGAACTCAAAGCCTTGAACGGCACCTGGTCCGTAAAAACCTGTCTCCATATCGTGCTCATTCGATGCAATGGCTGCGATCGACATACGACTATGAACGCGCTTATCTTCAACAAATTTGCCATCAGAGTTAGCAATCAATACATTTTGTTCTTCATCTAATAAGTTAACTCTTACTTGTGAAATACTGTTATGATAATGACCTGCAATATCCGCTGCATTTTTCATAACATTGACTTTACGCGCTTTCTCAACGGATTGTGGCAGTTGGTTGATCTCGTGAATAACTGGTGCTTGTTCATGTTGAAACGGTTGGCCATTTACTTGTGCATTACCGTTAATTGCTTGAGCTGCTTGTCGTGCTGTCTTTAATAAACCTTCACGTGAGAAGTCTGTCGTATATGTATAAGCACTGTGAAAGCCATTATACACACGAATACCGACACCAAAATCTCTTCCTGATAAACTCTTATCAATACGTCCACCTTGTAACAGAAGGTTATCTTTAAACGTATCTTCAACGAAAACTTCTGCAAAATCGCCACCTGTTGTTAACGCTTCATGAATGACATCTTGAACTAACGCTTGATTTAACATGTAACTCCCCCTTTTTACTTAATCTTACATAACTTCATCCTGGCGTGAACCGTAACGAAGTTGTAATCTCTCTCAGCCTTAGGACTGAAAAAGAAAAATGATTATTAATTTTCTGATTTATGTGACATGTTGTAGTTTTTATTTTATACTAATACTTAGATTTCCGAAATAGATTTTGAGGAGGTTTTTGAAAATTATGGCACAACGTTTACAAAGACAAGACGTTCCTGTCGAACAGACATGGAAGTTAGAAGATTTATTTGAATCAAACAAACAGTGGGAACAAGCATTAACTGATTTAGAGCAACTTACTCCAGAAGTGACGCAATATAAAGGTCGTTTACATGAAGGTTCTGACGTTTTATTAGCTTGCCTAGATGCACAAGCAGAAGTACAAAAGAAAGCGATTATTGTTGGAACTTATGCTAACTTACGATCATCAGAAGATGGAACAAACCCTGAAAACCAAGCAAACTCTGGTAAAGTATCTTCTGTTTTCGCAAAGGTCCAAGCTGAAATGGCCTTCTTCGATTCAGAAGTGTTAGCTCTTCCTGAAGGAACAATCGAACAATACTTAGCAGAAAATGAAGAGTTACAAGTTTATAAGAAGACATTAAACGATTTATTAGAGCGCAAACCTTACACATTAGCACCAGAAACAGAAGAAGTGCTAGCATCTTTAGGTGAAGTTCATTCAGCACCATATATGATCTATCAGCGCAGTAAATCATCTGATATGGAATTTGAATCATTTACGACAAGTGATGGAACAGAATACGCTAACTCATTTGCATTATTTGAAGATGAGCATGAACTTTCATCAAATACAGAAGTTCGTCGTAAAGCGTATGATTCTTTTGTCAAAACGTTAAAACAGTATGAAAACACTTATGCTGCGACATACGCGACACAAGTTAAGAAAGAAGTCGCTCTTTCACGTGCGCGTGGTTATGAGTCGGTCACACAAATGTTACTTCAACCACAAAAAGTTACAGAAGAAATGTACCATAACCAATTAGATGTCATTCAAAAAGAACTCGCTCCACATATGCGACGTTTCGCAAAGCTTAAACAACAAGTATACGGATTGGATAAACTGCAATTCGTTGACCTTAAAGCACCTTTAGATCCTGAGTTCGACCCTGAATCTTCTTATGAAGACGTGTCTCAAACGATATTGGACTCTTTACAAGTTATGGGGCCCGAATATACAGCCATTATGGAAAAAGCATTGAAAGAGCGTTGGGTTGATTACGCTGACAACATTGGTAAGTCAACAGGAGCTTTCTGTGCGAGCCCTTACGGTGTTCACCCATACATTTTATTAACGTATACAGGTAAAATGCGTGGTGCATTTATTTTAGCTCACGAGCTAGGTCACGCAGGTCACTTACATTTAGCCAACCAGCATCAACACATTTTTAATACTAGACCGTCAACATACTTCATTGAAGCACCATCAACAATGAATGAAATGTTACTAGCTGATCATTTACTTGAAACAACTGACGATCCACGCATGCGTCGTTGGGTGATTTTACAACTGCTAGGCTCTTACTACCACAATTTCGTAACGCACTTACTAGAAGGCGAATATCAGCGTCGCGTGTACGAATTAGCTGAACAAGGGGTACCTTTAACAGCAAACACATTAAAACAACAAAAAGGCGAAACGTTACGTAACTTCTGGGGCGATGTCGTTGAAATTGATGAAGGTGCAGAATTAACATGGATGCGCCAGCCTCACTATTACATGGGCTTATACCCATACACTTACTCAGCTGGTTTAACAGCTTCAACTGCTGTATCACAGCTATTTAAAGAAGAAGGCCAACCAGCCATTGATCGTTGGTTAGAAGTATTAAAGATGGGTGGTACGAAAACACCGCAAGAACTTATGAAATATGCAGGGGTTGATATGACAACACCTGACCCTATTAAGAAAGCCGTTTCCTATGTCGGTTCATTAGTAGACGAATTAGAGAAAAGCTACGAATTAGTAGATTAATGGCAATGGAAAAGGCAAGTGCTCAGGTAGCACTTGCCTTCCATCTATAGGGAGTATGATAGGGAGTATACGCAATTTAACAACTTCTCTTATAATTAACCATGTATTGTTCAGCTACGTTTAAATCGTTTTTATGCACGAGTAAACGAATCGTTGTTCCAAGTTCTGAACTACCATGAACAATTACACCTGGCCTAGAGCTAACATTTTGTAACCGGCACCTTACACCTTGATTACGCAAAAATTGATAGCGATTATTAATTTCATTCGGTCTATGTCCTACCGCTTCATATAATGTATTATACATGCGCGAATATCTTAACCTAATTACAATGACAGTTAAAGATAAAGCAACTAGTACAATAAGTGGATTGATCATGTCATCACCCTTATTTCAATCGGCTGTTAATTCAAATATCGTCTTACTTCTGTAAGGTCACTCGTTTTTAAGACAACTCCTTCATGCCCAAACAATAAAAATGTAGGATACTCATCAATGTTAAAAACCTTTGTATAACTTTTATTTTGGTCATCCCATACATAAGAGGTTGTCATAACACGTTTCAAATCCATCTGCTCGAATTCAGATACAACGCTATTATTAATTTTACTAATTTGATGTTCGTCACTTACTACAATCGTTAAATTATAATCGAACATAGGAGTCGCTGGCTGATGTTCCTGAACTAGTTTTTCTTCATCGTAATGATCACATCCACTGAAGACTAAAACTAGTAAAATTAATAATAGTTTCATATCGTTCCTCCACTCTCGGTTTCTTGATGTCTTAAAAAAATGGGGGACATCCTCCTTAATGCCGAGTTAAGGAGGATGCGGCTGAGGTGAAACCATTACAAGAGCGTGATCTTGTATTCTCTTTTAAAAAATCATTCGTTCATCAATAAAGTGATTGCCCTTAATCTATTAGATGATTATAGGGTACAGGGACTTATTACGAGCCATACTGGGTTCAGTATGTATGACTCAATTAGTGTAAATCAGGTAAGTCTAAAACAGTAATTGGGTCATTGTTGTCTTCTACTGCTGTTTCAGTTGGGGTAAGACCGAAAATAGCACCTAGAAGAATAGTTAATACTAATAACTTTTTCATCTTTTTACACCTCCCTCAGTCAATCTATGTACATTATGTACTCTGCCAAGGGATTTGTAAAAACGCTTAAAACCTGACTATAATGGTTTTAAAGGATTCTATACATAATATTTGCTCATTTGCATGCTTTTTTAAAAAAAATATGCGTTTATGCATATAAAGGGAGAGAACTTATGAATTTAACTGTTGGAGAGAAAATTAAAGACCTACGTAAACGGTTAAATATTTCACAAGCAGGCCTAGCAAACGGGGTTTGTTCACAATCTGAACTGAGTAGAATTGAGAGAGATCAGCACCAACCATCATATATGACTTTAAAAGGTATTGCTGATAAATTAGGTGTAAACATCACTCATTTTCTATCAGATACAAATAGCGAACGTGAAGACTATATGCAAGAAGTTTGGAAACAACTTGATAAAGCTAGACGAGACAGAGACTATGAAACTATCGAAGATATAATAAAAGTCGAACAAAATAACCCTTCTTTTCAGTCTCAACAAGCCAGAAGAAATTTAATGTGGCACAAATCCATGGTTCAATATCACTTATATAATGATTTTGAATTAGCGATGAGTACATTGAAAGACTGTTTATCACTTTCATCTTTCGACCGATTCTCTGCTGAAATTAATATTCAAGTTCTTTGTAGTTTAGGTATAATGTCTAGGAATGAAGGTTTACTTTATGAAGCAAAAAGTTACCATGAACAAGCTTATGATTTAATAAACGAAATTACTAATTTAAATGATAAAAGAATTATTGCCAAAGTAAGGTATAACTTAGCCAAAGTGTATACGGACCTTAACGAAATAGAAAAATCTTTAAAAGTGTGTCACCAAGGTCTTTCATATTGTCGTGAATACGAAGATTTATACACGTTTGCAGAATTTCACTACCAAATTGGCAGAAATTTGTTAAAGAAGGGCCACGTTGAACTTGGAATTGAATATTGGAAAAAAGCAAAATTCCTGTTTGAACTTGAAGGCAAAGAAAACCTTTCTAACATCATTGAACATGACATTCAATCTTTCCAAGAACACGAATCTGTATAAAAGCAACGGGATACCCCCCGTTGCTTTTTATATAATCAATAAGTATCATAACACTTTTCAGACTAAAAGTTTAGTATTATTTTAAAATTAAGACTTTTAAACTGAAACTATACTACTACTTAGCGGTACTTTAGCATTAAGTTTAAATATCGTTCGGCATCTTTTGCTAAATGTGGAGCTTGTAAGTCTTTGAATACCTCTATCGCCCTATCCACCATTTCTAATCCAGCTTCCCGATTACCTTTCTTCACTTCGTACATTCCTTTTAACTGCATAATGTTTGTTTTTAATAATAGATCTGTTTCTAGACAATTCCCCTCTACGATTTCAAAAAAGTATTGAATGGATTGTTCGTTAACTAGTTTTTTAGGTTGGTTTACTGGACCTATTAAGTAAATAATCGTATTCAGCAAAATGTTGTTCACTGTTTCTCTTATTTTCGGCAATCCTTGATATTGTTTACTTTTCTTATATGCTGTTTTAGAAAGTGTTTCGATCATTTTCTCATCGAGGACGAGAATGGTTTTACTGTAAAGTCTCAGTTCGTACAATGTCCAAACTTCAACATTAAATAAGTAATCAATTAACACTTTTAGTCCATCACGTTCATCATCGATCATTTTGTCTCTAATAATATTTTCATAGATTTTTAGTATGACAGCCTGACATCGGTATGGCTTCACTTTATACTTTTCCCATAGAGCCATTTGTTCATCATGCATTTTTTGTAGATTTTGAAGATCTCTTTTTAAGTAATACTCATGAGCTCGGTTGAAAAAAGCTTCTAACTCTGAAGGTTGATTATTGTTATGGAAAAACAAAAATTCTTCGAAGGTCACTTTCAAACGATCTAATAAAGCGTGTATGTGCTGGATTGAAATCTCGGATTCGCCTCTTTCAAATTTTGATAAAAACGATACAGAAACGATTCCTTCTGATACTTCTTTCAGTGTATACCCTTTATTTTCCCTTATTTCGCGAAACGTTTGGCCGTAGTTCATTTTTTCACTCCTAATTCCACTATATGAAAATTATAACATTCCTCTTTTTTATTATATTTACAATAAAGAAAAAGGGGGAATGTGTTTGACTCAACATTACGTTATTCGAGGAGCAGAAGTTTTAGACTTTGATATTGGTGATTTTAGTCGTCAAGACCTTGAGATTAAAGATGATAAGATCAAAACAATTTTAGAACCAGAGAAGCCTGTTAGCGGTGTAGAAAGTATTAATTTCCAAGGACATTACATAATACCGGGTTTAATTGATATGCATGTTCATATTAAAGAAGGCTATGCGCCGTACTTTGTTGCTGCTGGTGTGACGATTGTTCGCAATACTGGAGGCAATGTACACGAATTAGACGCACTAATTCAAGCGAGTAATGACGCACCTACACCTCATGTTTATTCAACTGACCGGATCATTGATGGTACTCCTGGCTTATGGGGTGACACAAGTCCTTGGAATCTTAATGTTACTAACGAGGAAGAAGTGACACGTGAGGTTGAGAGACAAGCAAAGGCAGGGGCTAAATTTATTAAAATATATGGTAGACTGCCTGAACAGTTAGTGGCACACGCTGTGAAAGAAGCGAGAAAATATAACCTCGACGTTAGCTGTGACTTGCTTCACTCTAAAGATGTAGATGCCCTCACAGCAGCAAAACTAGGTGTCAAATGGTTCGAACATGCTTCTGGGATCATTCAATCCATTTATCCAAACTGGTCAATGAGCGCTGAGCAATCCAGCTGGGACCTTATTCCTTTTGACCAACCTGATGAAGAAGCGATTCGTCGCGTATGTGAAAAGCTATTAAAATATGACGCCATACTATGTCCAACTATGACTCTTTTTGACCAAATGAGAGGTTATCCTAACTATTGGAAACCGGAGCATACTTTAATACAAGCAATCGAAACCAACTCAAACTTGATGAATCAATGGCAAGCGATTAGTCAACATGAAGAAGCCCTTCAACCTTTAGCAATTCAAAGCAAAATGAATCAAAGAATCGCAAAGGTATATGCAGACTTAGGCGGAAAAGTCGTCGCAGGTACAGACACACCTGCAGGCATTTACACGTGGCCCGGATTAGCTTTACATCGTGAACTAGAGTTATTTGTGGAAAATGGCTTTTCTCCCCTCCAAGCATTACGCGCTGCAACGGTTGATGCTGCTGAATCAATTGGATTAAGTCATATTGGGTCAATTCAACCTGATAACCAAGCAGACCTAGTGATTTTAAAAGCGAATCCGCTAGAAGATATTAAACATACAAAAAACATTCATCATGTCATCAAAGGTGGGCATTTGTATTCGCAACATGAAGTTTTAAACGAGATTCCCGATGACGAAGAAGTTTTAACAAATCTTAGAAGGTTCATAAACCGCTTCAATGAAGAAGTTAACGAAGATTGGTATGAGGACATGATCAAAGAATTCAGTTAGAAAATGGAGCACACTCCTTTTATGGAATGTGCTCCAACTTTTATGCTTTACCGACATACGTGCCACCTATTAAGTCATGGATTGCTCTTTTATCTTCTCTGAATACAACCATGAAAATACTAACAATTAAAGAGACTCCAAATGTCACAATACCAACTATGTGAAAACCGACTACTTCTCGTAACAAGGTGTTAGTTAACGTTACGTCATCGCCATCTGTTCTTTTCATCTTTATTTTACATATACGTTTTCCAATCACATACCCAGACCAAAGGACAGGTGTAATGACTAAATATAATATATAAATAGCATCCCAAGTAATCCCATTTCTCCAATCGATCGAGAAGTTACCCGTTACTATGAAAAATATAAGCGCAATTGATAACGTTAATATATTAAAATCTAAAATACGAGCAATTAATCTTTCTAGAAAACTAGAATAAGTATGTCTCAAAGCTGTCTCACACCTTTCCTTAATTTTACCTGCGTTCGATCTCGTAACCTTTTTCCTCAAGTAATTCGAGAATATTATCAGGTCCGAAGAAATGTAAATAGCCTGCAGCAACCATGATGGTATCCTCTTCATGATTGTGAACGACTTCATCAATCTTTTCTGCCATTTGTATGTCACGATTGAAAAACATCTCTTCTATATGTATTTCCTCAATTCCAGGGGACTCAGCATCTTTACTGACTTCTCGAGAAGTATCTACAAGTGACTCTTCCCCTGCACGCCAAGCGGTAATTTCTGTCTCCACATGGGTTTCGGCTTCTGAATAGGGTTTATTTAACACTTGTTCCAACATATAAACCTGATAAACCATGTCACGGTCCCGTACGTTTTGAAGATTTGTTTCTAGATCTTCTAGTGGCATACCCTCAGAGTTGTCAAGCATACGGTCATAAAGATACTCTTCTACTGATTGTTCCGATGTATAATCTGAGATCACACTTAACAAATATGACTCATATAAACTTTGAATACGCCATGGTTTCATTGCATTCAAGAGGTAAAATGGTACATTTAGTTCACTTTCAATCTTTCTAACATCATCCATTTGTTCATCTGATAAATAGTCCGATAACTGATGTCCGCTTGGCAGTTGAGTATATGAGTCTCTGATTTCGTTGTATTCTAGACGTATTTCATCATTAGACTCATTATACTCACTCAACAACAGCTCTGTTTCATCCATAGCATTTTCTATTTCATCTCTCATCGGATACATATCTTCATGACCTGCATGCAATGTCCCTAAAAAATAAATCGTCTTATCATTGTGCTCCGCTTCCCAAAAGAAGGCTTCACTCTTCTCAGGTATTTCAACATCCTCGACAGTTAATTCTTCATCACAGCCGATTAAAATTAATGCTATTAAACTTAAAATAGTTAGTTTCAGCAACCTTTTATAAGACACGCCTCTCTCCTACCTTTTTAAAATTATAGTACTATTTTAACATATTTTACTATTATTTAACTGAAATGATAGTATTATAGTTAGCTAGGAGGTATGAAAATGAAACGTATAGCAGTATCCCATAGTGGTGGTAAGGATTCAATGTTAGCTCTGCATCGGATTATGCAGCGAGATGATGTTTTTGTTGATCGTCTCATAACGACAGTTAACGAAGCGTACAACCGTACAAGTGTGCACGGCAACCGTGAGGAACTTTTAGAAATGCAGGCGGAAGCTTTAAACCTTCCGTTACAGAAAATCTATTTACCTGAATCACCATCTAATGAACAGTACAACGAAGCGATGGTTAATGCATTCAAAGAAGCTGAAGCAGATGGGATTACCCACATTGTATACGGTGACATCAATTTAGCTGATGTGAAAGCTTTTCGAGAGCAACAGTTAGAAGGCATGGACTTAGAAGCTATTTTTCCGCTATGGCTAGAGTCTACTAATGAGTTGATCGATGAATTTTTACAGTTACGTTATCAGACATTGATCACGACGATTGATCCGTCACGTGTTCCAGCTAAGTTTTTAGGTGCGTTTTTAGATCGTGAAACTATAAATGCGTTACCTGATGAAGTAGACATATGCGGGGAAAATGGTGAATTTCACACCTTTGTTGTCGATGGTCCTTTATTTAAAAAGCCTCTTCAAGTGAAGCTAGGTGACGAAGTGGTAGAAGGAGACTTTTATACTTATCGAGATGTCGTTCGAGATCCGTAATTCGGCGTTCGCCGGATTATGGGGTCTTTTCGCCGGAATATTACTCCCGTTCGCCGGAAAAATAAATTTTTCGCCGGATTATTTTAATTTTCGCCGGAATATCGAAAAAATCGCCGGATTCCATCCACCCGGCGATTCTCCACTATTTTATAGCCTCATTCACATCATATTGACTTAAGTCTAATTCAACCTCTTCTCCAGTAGCTAAATCGGCCAACACTGACCCTAAGTATGGACCAGCTGTTAATCCTGTCGCGCCTAAGCCGTTTGCTACTAACAATCCTTCATATTCGGGCATTGGCCCAATAATCGGCAAGAACCCTGGTGTATATGGTCTGAATCCAACACGTGTCTCTAAAATCGATGCATCATCTAAGCCTGGTGCTACGGTTAACGCTTTATCTAAAATTTCGCGCACACCACCAGCAGTTGCGCGGTAATCAAAACCGGCATAATCAGTACGAGTCGCGCCTACAACAACACGTCCACCTGAAAATGTTAATAAGTAAGCATTGCTTGGCGGCATAACAACGGGCCAATCTGCTGTATCTTCACCCATTAAATCCAAATGAATAATTTGTGCTCGCTGTGTTGATACGTCATAGTCAACGCCGATCGGTTCGACTAATTGTTTTGACCATGCGCCTGCTGTGTCAATGACTTGTGTTGCTTCAACATAGTCGTCTTGTACTTTCACACCTGTAACACGTCCATCTTTTGCTACTAATAGAGCATCTCCTTCAACGACAGTTGCGTCATACTTTTTAGCTGCTGAAATTAATGCATCACGCACAGCTCGTCCATCTACTCGAGCCCCTCCACTCACATATACTGATCCGTACTCTTCTGAAAGTGGTGGGAACATCGCTTTCGTTTCTTCAGGTGAAAGAAGCTTAATTTTGCCAATCTCTGGTGCGTCTTCACGACGTTTTTCAGCACGTTCCACCATTTTTTCTAACTTACCTTGATCCGTATGTAAACTAATTGTACCGACACGTTTATACCCTGTATTTGATTCGCCATCATTTTCTAACGCTTCGACTAATTCTGGATAATAACGCGCTCCATTTTTCACTAATTGATACCATGCTTTATTTCTTCTCTGTGACAACCAAGGACAGACGATTCCTGCAGCTGCATCAGTCGCTTGCCCTTGATCATTTCGGTCAATTAGCGTGACTGATTCACCTTTTTTCGCTAAGTGATAAGCCGTTGATGCTCCTAATATGCCTCCGCCGACGATTACATAACTCATGTTGTCGCTCCTTTCTTAAAATGGCTTCGTAATCATTAAAATAATAATGATTATAAAAATCGTATTTTCCATGTATTCGATCCGATAAAGCCTTTGTGCTAACGGATAATAGTCTTTCGGTATTTCATCATCAGTCTGTTCGTTTAACAACGTTTTAATCGGTTTTGAATTACGTTTCAGTACTGTTGGCCCCATTGCTAAAGCAAATAAAAATAAGCCTAAACTGATTATGTACCAACCTTGCTCAAATAAAGCTGGGTTAATAAAGCCCATCCATAGCCCTGTAATTAAAAGTAACGATCCACCGACCATGACAAAGTAATGCAATTGACGTTTTACTTTATAGCCATGTTGTAATTCAGTTAAGTTCGTCGCAGACTTCGTGACACGAGTTAAAATAAAACCTGGACCCAATCCTATAATGGCTGAAATTATATGAATGAATACTAATATCTCGTATAAAGACAATGATGCACACCTCCATATCTATTATAACGCGAGTCGCTTTGTTATTCAGTGACAGACTACTTTTTTACTCGTACAATGATATAAGAGGAGTGAACATAATGCAAAAACTAGTATATGAACGGAATTGGGAAAACAATTTAGCTGAAAAAGACCGGAATTATATTGAGGAAATTTTTGATAACCTTTCTTTTGATCATAGTCGAAAGGTTGATTTTACATATTTATGGCAGGCTATCAATCACCGTGATGATCTACTCGTAACAGCGATCGTTCACAACTTAAGTGGAGAAGATGTGTTATTCAATGAAACAGTTGTGGAGTATGTAGGTGTAGCAAAAAATCAATTCTCACTTCCTGTTACTCTTAATGCTCATACATCAATGCCATGGACGTTTATTTTCCCATCTTATAAAAGTGCTGAGAAAGTAAGTGAGTTAGTTGCTCCGGAGCTTGAATAGAAGGGGGATTGCCGGATGGACGGGCATTATTGTCGGACAAACTCGCTTTATTGCCGAACGACTCACCCTTATTGTCGGACAAACTCACCTTAGTGTCGGACGGCGAGCACTTAATGCCGGACGACGCACTCTTACTGCCGAACAAAAACCCTTAATACACAAAAATCCCCTCAATTTGAGGGGATTTTGTCATCATATTAAAGCATTTCAGATACTGTCTTACCTTGTAAGAAGTTGTAAAGGTAGTCAGGTCCGCCTGCTTTAGAGTCAGTACCAGACATGTCGAAGCCACCGAATGGGTGGTAACCAACGATTGCTGCAGTACAACCACGGTTGAAGTATAAGTTACCAACGTGGAAGTCTTCACGAGCAATTTCTAAATGGTTACGGTTGTTTGAGATCACCGCTCCTGTTAGACCGTAATCTGTATTGTTTGCAATGTCGATTGCTTCGTTAAAGTCTTTTGCTTTAGTGATGCCGACGATTGGGCCGAAGATTTCTTCTTGCTGCATGCGAGAGTTTGGATCTAAGTCAGCGAAGACAGTTGGATTAATGTAGTATCCATTTGTATCATCGCCATCGCCCCCAATCATAAGGCGACCTTCTTTTTTACCAACATCCATGTAGCTCATAATTTTGTCATAAGCACCCTGATCGATTACAGCGCCCATGTAATAGTTCTTTTTAGACGTGTCACCAATATCAAGACCTTTTGTAATTTCAACAATACGGTCAAGCACTTCGTCGTAAACGTCTTGGTGAATAACCGCACGTGAACCAGAAGAACATTTCTGACCTGAGAAGTCAAAGGCAGATTGAACGATTGCTTGAGAAGCTAACTCTAGATCAGCTTCATTATCAACAACGATTGTATCTTTACCGCCCATTTCAGCTACTACACGCTTAAGCCATTTTTGACCTTCTTGTACTTTAGCTGCTTTTTCAAAAATGTTAACGCCTACTTCGCGTGAACCTGTGAAGCTTACAAAACGAGTTCTTGGGTGTTCTACTAAGTAGTCACCAACTTCGCTTCCGCTACCAGGGATGTAGTTAATAACTCCTGATGGCATACCCGCTTCTTCCATCACTTCCATAAATTTATAAGCGATAACTGGTGAGTTAGATGCAGGCTTTAATAATACTGTGTTACCAGTAACCATTGGTGAAACTGCTGTACCACACATAATTGCGAATAGTAAGTTCCATGGTGAAATGACAAGTCCAACACCTAATGGGATATAGCTAAAGCGGTTATTTTCAACCGGACGGCTATTAATTTCTTTACCTTCAGCAATTTCTAACATTTGACGTCCATAGTACTCAAGGAAGTCGATACCTTCAGCAACATCACCGTCAGCTTCTTTCCATGCCTTACCTGATTCTTTAATCGCCCAAGCGTTAAACTCATGCTTACGACGACGAACAATTGCAGCAGCACGGAATAGAATGTCTGCGCGCATTTCTGGTGTTGATTTGCGCCACCATTCGAACGTTTCGTCAGCTGTCTTCATAGCTTTTTCTGCTAACTCTTTATTTGCTTTAGAAACAGTACCAATTACTTCATTTTTGTTGTTCGGGTTAATTGAAGTAATCTTGTCATCTGTATAAATACGTTCCCCACCGATAATTAACGGGTAGTCTTGTCCAAGTTCTTGTTCAACTTGGTGTAGTGCTGCTTCTAATTCTTTAGCGTTTTCTTCTACTGTGAAATCTGTAAATGGTTCATGACGATACGGTTGTACCATGATAAAGCCTCCTCTTTACGATTTTACGCTAGTAATAGCGCTTCCATAATACATTTTAAACGAACATGCGAACCTAATCAAATATAAATCCTGTTTTATCCAACAAAAACGTGCTGCATTTCTTATCACACAGCACGTTAAAACCTTTTATTGAAAAATATGGTGAGTCACTTCTTCTTCTCCAGCTCTCCTAAATAACACCGCTTCTACTTCTGAAGGAGACTCAATCTTCACTTCAAGATCAAAGTATGGAGGGAAATGTTCGACCATTAATGAACTAATATGTTGCGTGAATCCGACAATTTCATGTTTACCGTTAAACTCAATTGGAATGTCTACATTCAAAGTACGTAGCTCGTCATCCTTATAATAACCTCTACCCACTACACCGACATAATTCGGGAAGAAGTCAGCTACACCACGTCTGAAGTCAACCATCATTTCTGAGTCTTCATAGTAGTCTTCATCAGCTTCATTAGATGGGAACAATACATTATTTTCATTCAACCCTTCCCATTCTAATGCGCCAGGGTTTAGCCCTTCATCTTCATCAATCGATAAATTGTTTAAATTAACAACGGTTTGTTGCACAAAATTTCCTGGAACGATTGCATTACGGTCATTTTCTCGATAAAGAGCAATTAAGATCGGTGTATCATCAAACTCTTCTAAACCTAACTCATCTAATTGAACTAAGATTTCTGCTGCAACACCTTCACCAACACTAAGCATTTCATCCATATCAATTGGAACTCCATATGTCGGACCGTAGTTGACACTGAATGCATACTCTGACTTTAAAGCAATTCCGATTGCAACGCCACCTAATTCTACACGATCTTCTCCTTCACGTACTAAAAAGTTTTGCTCAAGAATGTGAGAGAATACACGTGGATTAGCTTCTTGGTAATCTTCTAATTCCTCTGTAATCTGATCCTCCATACCCTCTAATTCGTCTAGTTCTTCACCAGTCGCATCCTCTTGTTCCTCAAGCACATCCTCGAGTTCTTCTTCTAAATCTTCTGGACGAGGTGGATTTAAATCATCAATAATATTAAAGACGTTACTTCGATCAAGGTGTTGCCCTTCTTGGAATAAATACTCATCCGGGTCAAAAACGCCTTTCGCTAATCGCGTTAACCCTTGTTCAAATTCATCAATATCATAACGGTTGGCCACTTGGTTTGTAATAGTACCTCGTGCAGCACCCGTTTGATAAGGTAAAATCATACGGTAATCATTTGTATCCAAACTATCTGGAGACACAATAAAACGTTGCTCTTCTTCTGGCTGTTGTTCTTCATCTGTCTCTTGCACAATTTCTTCATCAGTATCAAACGTTGGCGCACAAGCCGTTAACGTGATTAAGAAGAAGACCGATAAGCCTAGCAGTTTTTTCATCATTTCCACCCCCTAAGACTCAAACGATTGAATCATTTGAGCTTCATCCCATATTTCTACATTCAATTCTTTAGCTTTGTCTAATTTAGAGCCAGCATCTTCACCAGCAATTAGTAAGTCAGTCTTTTTACTTACACTACCTGTCACTTTTCCACCAAGTGTTTCAATTTTCGTCTTCGCTTCATTACGTGACATTTCTTCAAACTTACCTGTTAATACGATCGTTTTATCATAATATATTGATCCTTCATCGACTTCTACAACTTCACCTAAGTATTCCATATTCAAGCCTAATTGTTTCAGTTCTTCAATTAGTCGTTCAACTTGTTCCTGTTGGAAATAAGCAACAATGGATTGAGCCATTTTATCACCAATTTCAGGTACAGCCTCGACTTCTTCTTTGGAAGCTTCCATTAATTGATCCATCGTCTTAAAATGAGAAGCTAGCGTGTCAGCTGCTTTACTTCCGACAAAACGAATACCTAAGCCGAATAACAGTCGTTCTAATGAGTTTTCCTTCGATGTTTCAATCGCACTTAATAAGTTATCGACTGATTTTTGCCCCATTCTTTCAAGCGGAAGTAAATCATCCGGTGTAAGCTTATAAAGGTCAGCGATCGTTTTTATTAACTCATGGTCAAACAACTGCTCAATGACTTTCTCGCCTAAACCGTCAATGTTCATCGCATTACGTGAAACAAAGTGGATTAACGCTTCTTTTAACTGAGCTGGGCAATTTGGGTTGACACAGCGATACGCTACTTCACCGTCGACTTTTTCAATTGGCTCATCACACTCAGGACAAGTCTTCGGCATTCTAAATGGTTGTTCATCACCAGTCCGTTCATCTGTTACGACACGAACGACTTCAGGGATAATGTCACCGGCTTTTTTAACAATCACTGTATCATTGATTCGAATATCTTTATCAATAATTAAATCTTCATTGTGTAAAGAGGCACGTTGAACTGTTGTGCCGGCCACTTGAACTGGCTCTAAAATAGCTGTTGGCGTAACCGCACCAGTACGGCCTACACTTAATTCAATGTCATATAATTTCGTAACCGCTTCTTCTGCTGGAAATTTATACGCAATCGCCCAACGTGGACTTTTGGCTGTGAACCCTAGTTCTTGCTGTAAATCGATTGAATCAACTTTAATAACGATTCCATCGATCTCATAATTTAATTCGCTTCGTTTAATCGTCCAGTCTTCTGTATATTGAATGACATCTTCAATCGTATCAAAAACTTTCGTCTCTTGATTCGTTTTAAACCCTAACTGCTTCATATATTGAAGTTGTTCACTATGAGAAGTTGTCGTTGCCGCTTCCCACTCACCAACACTATATAAGAAAATATCTAAGTTACGATTCGCTGCTATTTTCGGGTCTAATTGGCGTAATGAACCTGCTGCAGCGTTACGCGGGTTGGCAAATGGCTCTTCCCCCACCTGTTGACGCTGCTCATTCATATTAAGAAACGACCTCTGGGGCATAAATGCTTCGCCACGCACTTCAATCGTTTCTTCTTCGCGAATTTTCAAAGGGATACTTTTAATCGTTCTTAAGTTTTGTGTAATATCTTCACCTGTTTTGCCGTCTCCTCGCGTTGCACCTTGGACGAATTGACCGTTTTCATAACGAAGAGAGACAGCTAGTCCATCTATTTTTAGCTCACACACGTAACGAACATTATTTCCAACACGCTCTTTAATCCGTCTATCGAAATCTCTTAAATCTTGTTCATTAAAAGCATTACCTAAACTTAACATCGGGACACGGTGATCTACTTTATGAAACTGGTCAAGTGGTTTGCCACCAACACGTTGAGTTGGAGAATCGTTCGTTAGAAATTCTGGAAATTCTTCTTCTAGTTTTATAAGTTTGTGTAGTTGTTGGTCATAGTAAGCATCAGAGACAGTCGGCTCATCTAAAACGTGATACTCATAGTTGTATTGATTGATTTCTTCTTTTAAGGCTTCTATTGATTGTCTTACTTCCTCACGGTTCATAGAAACGCCACTCCTCTTATATTTTTTCAACAGGGGCAAATTGTGCTAATAAACGCTTAATGCCTACAGGTGATGGAAACGCAATATCGACTTCCATGTCATCACCGCTACCTTCAACTTTTACAATTGTTCCTTCGCCCCACTTTTTATGCTTTACTTTGTCACCGACTTGGAAAAGTTGTGGCGATGAAGGTTTCTGTTTAATCGTTGCCGCTTTACGCTTAGGTTGAGCCGTTTGCGTCTGTGATGGCGACTCCAATTGACTGATAGCTTCTTCAAATGACTCATTCGATGACATCCCTTGTGAAAAGTCACCTTCTCGCTGTAATAAATCACTTGGTACTTCATCGATAAAACGACTCTTCTCATGAAATTGCGTGCGACCAAAGATTGTACGCATTGAAGCGTATGTTAAATATAGCTGTCTTTCAGCACGAGTAATACCTACATACGCTAGACGACGTTCTTCTTCCATTTCTTCTTCGTCAAAAAGTGAACGACTATGCGGGAACATATTCTCTTCTAATCCGATTAAAAAGACGACAGGAAACTCTAATCCTTTTGCTGCGTGTAACGTCATAAGCGTCACTTTATCTGTCGATTCATCATCTGTGTCGTCTAAATCGGACACTAACGCTAGATCAGTTAAAAAGGCGATTAACGTTGTGTCTTCACTCACTTCTTCAAACTGCTTCGTTACCGTTTTGAATTCTTCTAAGTTTTCCTGACGACCTTGCGATTCTAATGACTTGTCTTGTCTTAACATCTCTTCATAACCAGATTTCTCTAACACTTCATCAACTAAATCTGTCACACTAAAAAACTCTTGCTGTTTTTGAAAGTTTTCAATCATGTGCCTAAAAGTCTGCAATTGCTGGGCCGCTTTTTTACTAACGCCGATTAGTGCAATATCTTGAATCGCCTCAAATAGTGATAAGTCATGCATTTCAGCGTGTAATTGCAACTTCTCAATTGACGTCTTACCAATACCACGTTTCGGAACATTGACGACTCGCATAAAACTAATGTCATCATTAGGGTTTGCAATTAATCTTAAGTAGGCTAACAAGTCTTTAATTTCTTTACGATCATAGAACTTCGTGCCGCCAATAATTTGATATGGAACACTAGATTTAACGAAAACGTCCTCCATCGCACGAGATTGAGCATTCGTACGGTACAGAATGGCAATATCTTCGTAACTATATTCACCTTCATTTACAACCTCTTGAATTTGATCGATAACATAACGCGCTTCTTGACGTTCATCACGTGCTTCAAATAGGCGGATCGTGCTCCCATCTTCATTATCAGTCCAAAGTTCTTTCGGTTTACGCGAGATATTATTTTCAATAACATCATTTGCTGCTTGCAGAATCGTTTTCGTTGAACGATAGTTTTGCTCTAAAAGGATTGTTCTAGCATCAGGGTAGTCATTTTCAAATGATAAAATGTTATATATGTCAGCACCACGCCATTTATAAATCGACTGGTCTGAGTCACCAACGACACATAAGTTGTTAAAACGTTCAGCTAACTTTTGCACGAGTTTATACTGTGCTTTGTTCGTATCTTGGTACTCATCAACGTGAATGTATTGGAATCGATTTTGATAAAAGCGTAACACTTCAGGTACACGGTCAAATAAGAAAAACGTCTCCATAATTAAACTATCAAAATCTAAAGCACCATTTTTCCTTAAAAGTGTTTCATAAGTATCATAAATTGAAGCAATCTTCTCCTCATGATAGTTATTCGCCTGTTGCTTCATCACTTTAGGTGTGATGAGCTGGTTTTTCGCCGAACTAATCGCAAATTGAATCGAACGAGGATCATATTGTTTAGGATCTAAATCTTGAATCCTTAACGCTTCTTTAATCGCTGTCTTTTGATCTGTCGCATCATAAATTGCAAAGTTACGATTAATACCAATTCGGTCACCATCACGGCGTAAAATACGAACACAAAGCGAGTGGAAGGTCGACATAATAATGTCTTTAGCATCATCTCCAACTAGCTTTTCAACACGTTCTTTCATTTCCCTCGCTGCTTTATTCGTAAATGTAATCGCTAAAACATTATATGGTTGAACCCCTTTTTCAGCTAAAAGGTATGCAATTCGATGAGTTAAAACACGCGTCTTACCACTACCAGCACCAGCCATCACAAGCAAAGGGCCTTCTGTATGCTTCACTGCTTCTTTCTGTTCGGTATTCATTGAATTTAATATTTCTTTCATCGTCATGCCCATGACTATACCACCTTTTTACTTTTCTACCTTTTTAACAGCATGAACAGTTCTTAATGCCGCTTTTAAATCTTCATATATGACATCGCCAACAACGACAACATCAGCATAAGCTGCCATTTCACTTGCTTGTTCTTTCGATCTGATCCCGCCACCGTAAATTAATGTCGTGTTATTTAATTCATCACTTACTTGCTTGACTAACTCAGGATCTCCATATGTACCACTATATTCTAAATACATGAAAGGTAAATGCATCAAATGTTCGATTAACTGTGCATAAGCAACAACATCTTCTGTCGTCACTTCTTTTGAGTTCGTATATTGGAAAGCTTTCGAATCAGGATTTAACATAACATACCCTTCCATCATCAACTCTTCCCATTCAATTAAGTCACCATATTCTTTAACTGCATCAATGTGTAAATCAATCATCCACTTCTTATCTTGCGTATTTAATACTGTTGGAATGAAATAAAAATCAAAGCCAGGCGTAATAGAAGGAAGATTAGACACTTCTAATACACACGGAACAGAATAACGTCTTACACGTGCTAATAAATTAAGAACATCGTCTAATGTAACACCATCTGTCCCACCGATCATCACTGCATCAGTATCCGATTCACACAATGATTCTAAAGCTTCGTCATCTATTGTTTTATTAGGATCAAGCTTAAATATATGTCGCCAATTTTGATAATCTTCAATCACGTTGATTCCTCCATCGTTTGTTCCTAACCTTACCTATTATATCAAAAATCAACCCTAACTTTCATTGAACATCGTATTAAATCTCGTAAAACTCATAGTGAAAGTTGAGAAACGTTTTTGGGTATGCTAATATAAGTTAGACAAAATCATAATGGTTTATTTACTGTGAAGGATTAATAGTAGCTATACCCTCTACTACTCAAGCGATTCAGGGATGGTGTGAGCCTGAAGTAAGGTATCAGTGAAACGGCAGTCTGGAGTAGATTGATTGAAAGTGGTCGTGCATATAGCACTTCAATCAGGGTGGAACCGCGGGAATAACACTCTCGTCCCTGAGCTAAGCAATTAGCTCAGAGGCGGGAGTTTTTTGTTTATATAAAATGTTACTAGGAGGTACTAACATGGCACAAGATATGGAACATATTGTTAACCATTGTAAGCACAGAGGGTTTATTTTCCAAGGGTCTGAAATTTACGGCGGCCTAGCAAACACTTGGGATTACGGCCCACTAGGTATTGAGCTAAAGAAAAACTTAAAAGATGCTTGGTGGAAAAAGTTCGTCCAAGAATCACCTTATAATGTCGGTTTAGATGCAGCCATTTTAATGAACCCTAAAACGTGGGAAGCAAGTGGTCACTTAGGTAACTTTAACGACCCAATGATCGACTGTAAAGACTGTAAATCACGTCACCGTGCGGACCATATTATCGAAGATCATTTTGAAGCAAAAGGTGATGAGCGTGTAGTTGACGGCTTGCCTTTTGAAGAATTAGAAAAGATTATTAACGAAGAAGGAATTGTATGCCCTACATGTGGTTCAGCTAACTTCACTGAAATTCGTCAATTTAACTTAATGTTTAAGACGTATCAAGGTGTTACAGAAGATTCTTCTGACGAAATTTACATGCGTCCTGAAACAGCACAAGGAATCTTCGTTAACTTCAAAAATGTTCAACGTACGATGCGTAAAAAGCTTCCATTCGGTATTGCTCAAATTGGTAAAAGCTTCAGAAATGAAATTACACCTGGTAACTTCATTTTCCGTACGCGTGAATTCGAACAAATGGAAATGGAGTTCTTCTGTAAACCTGGTGAAGAGAAAGAATGGTTTACATACTGGTTAGACTTCTGTCATAACTGGTTAACTAGCTTAGGACTTGATGAAGATAAAGTCCGTCGTCGTGAACATGACGAAGATGAATTATCTCACTACAGTAATGCGACAACTGACTTAGAATATCAATTCCCATTTGGTTGGGGCGAGCTGTGGGGTATTGCGTCTCGTACTGATTATGACTTAAAACAACACGCTGAACATTCAGGTGAAGATATGGAATATATCGACCAACAAACAAATGAACGTTACATTCCGTATGTCATTGAGCCATCATTAGGTGCTGACCGTTTAGCGTTATCATTTTTAACAAATGCTTATGAAGATGAAGAGCTTGAAGATGGTTCTACGCGAACTGTGATGCATTTCCATCCAGCAGTAGCACCATATAAAGCAGCGATTTTCCCATTATCTAAGAAGTTATCTGAAGAAGCTCAAGAAGTATTCCAAGACTTGGCGAAGGACTTCATGGTTGATTACGACGAATCAGGATCAATCGGTAAACGCTACCGCCGCCATGATGAAATTGGAACACCTTATTGCATTACGTATGACTTTGATTCAAAAGAAGATGGACAAGTAACTGTTCGTAACCGTGACACAATGGAACAATCACGCATGCCAATTGCAGAACTAAAGTCGTTCCTACAAGAAAAAGTGAGTTATTAAACAAAAGCTCCCCAGCCTCTATTGAGACTGGGGAGCTTCTTTATAGCTACTACATTAAATAATGAATCATTGAAGTCGCAATCGTAAAGTAAATGAGTAATCCCATAATATCGTTTAACGTTGTAATAAATGGACCTGATGCGACTGCAGGGTCAATTTTAAATTTATCAATGATTAACGGTATGATTGAACCAGTTAAAGTTGAAATGCTCAATGTTAATAATATTGACGTACCAACAACACCAGCTAATGCTAAATTTTGATCATAAAAAATTATAATTAAAATGGCAAGTGTAACTGCACTTCCTAAACCAATCATAACTCCTGTGAAAAATTCACGCCTTAACACACGCCACACATTACGTTTATCAAACGTACCAATCGCTAAGTTACGCACCATAACCGCAAGTGACTGTGTACCTGTATTACCAGCTGAGTCCATAATTAACGGGATAAATGCAGCTAAAATAACAATGGCTTCTAACGTTTCCTCGAACTGGCCAATCACTTCAGCTGTAATTAGGCCCAAAAACATTAACATAATAATCCACGGTGCACGCTTCTTTGCTGCATCCCATGCTGTAACGTCTGTACCTGTAGCACCTCTTACCGCTGAAATTTCTCCGAAGTCTTCTGTGGCCTCTTCTTCAATAACATCAAGAATGTCATCGACCGTAATAATACCAACTAATTTATTGTCATCTGTAATAACTGGAACAGCCAAAAAGTCATACTTCTGAATTAACCGTGCAACTTCCTCTTGGTCTTGGTTAACTTTAACTGAAACAACTCGTGTGCTCATCACATCTTCAATATTAACTTCAGGTTCGTTTGTTATTAAATCTCTTAACGAGACAACCCCTACTAAAGAACCTTCAGTATCAGTGACATAAATGTAGTAAATTGTTTCAGCTTCAGGCGCTTCATCACGAAGACGTGACATAACACTTTGTACGGTATCAGTCGTTTTAATCGCAATATATTCTGTTGCCATAAGAGCACCAGCTGTTTCTTCTTGGTACTCCATAATCTTCTTAACTCGCTTTGCTGCCACTTGGTCCATTTCTCCCAATGCAGCATTAACGTCTTGTTCACTTAATTCTGTTAAATAATCGGCAACGTCATCTGAAGCCATCTCATTTAACGTCGCAATCCACTTATTGCGATCCATTTCATCCATTACATTTTTCTGTTCGTCAATTTCTAACCCTTGTAAAATATCTGCTAACTGCTCAGGTGTAAGAACAGAATACACTTTCTGGCGTAACCTTTTATCGTCTAACTTTTGAAACCAGTCCACCTGATCCTGAATATGAAGTGATTGTAATGATTCTTGAAATAAATCTAATTTATTTTCTTCTAAATAATCTTTTAACTGTTGGAATAAGTTAGACTTATTCACACGACGCATCATCATTGTAGAGCCTCCTTTTGATTAGCCCCCACCTGTCAAAGTGATAGGGGGTGAATATAATTTGCTTGTTAAATATTGATTGAAGTTAAAACTCGAATCGGGATCCATATCCCCCATCACCTCCTGATGCATCTCGTTAGGTTAGGGTCCATAATTAATATTAATTTCCCTAATTTAGCCAAAAATAAAGCTCTCTTTCCTCAAACATGGAGAAAAGAGAGCTCTCTTATGAAAAAGTCAATGATAACAATATCCGACCTTCTCCTCCATTCGTTTGAGCTTTAGCACTGAACGGCATAGGACTTAGTCCAGCTACGTTAAAAACCACCTTAAGTCGATGGTTCTTGTTGACCCATTGGCGTCTTTGGACGTTTTTGGGCAGTAGCGTATCTCCGAACAGGAGCCTCACCTAACGAGGATTATCAAATTTTCCTTTTATAGAATACATGATATGCATTCCCTAGTCAATTGGTGTTTAAACATTTTTTAATGAATGACCTAATAGACTTTACACTTGTTCTATGCTATCTTTACGGTAATTAACGCTATTGTTTGATTAGATTTGAGGGTTCAAATTTGAAAACATATTTTATCAATGTCATTGCTGTTGCAATTGGGGGCGCACTTGGAGCAATTCTCCGCTTCAGTGTTGACTTACCACTTTACGATACATATTTTCCGATTAATACGATTATTGTTAACTTAATCGGAAGTTTAATACTCGGTACTCTTACAGCAATTTATATTATTAAAGATACACGAGAATGGATTAAGGCTGGTTTAGGTGTAGGCTTTTGTGGTGGGTTTACGACGATGTCTGCTCTTGCTAACGATGCATTTGTGCTCATTGAAAACGGGGATATTCTTTTGTTCACGTTATACTTATTCATTTCATTTATTGGCGGTATCGGATTAGCTGTTTTAGGTTATGTTTCGTTAATGAAATGGAAAGCAGGTGATCCGTCATGAGTATCACGTTAGTGGCAATCGGAGGAGCTATTGGAGCCGTCTTGAGATACTTACTAGGCTTATTCATTATGAGTAACCGAAAAAAAGAAGGACTTCCCACTGCTATGTTAATCGTAAATCTAGTGGGTTCGTTAGGTTTAGGTTTGTTCATCGGTGTTTATAACCCAGGGTCTGAACCGTTACAAAATCCACTATACTTATTATTTAGCATTGGTTTTTTCGGTGCTTTTACGACCTTCTCAACATTTAGTGTTGAAGCTATGCAACTGATCCAAAAGCGTCAGTTAAAGCTTTTTTGGACGTACGTATTAATGAGTGTTTTAGGTTCTATCATTCTTTTTGGTTTAAGCGTGGCTGTCACAGTACAATTAGCCTAGTTAATATACAAAACCCGAATGAAATCACTTTTGACTTCGTTCGGGTTTATCTTTTTAGCTCCGCTCCATCAAAATGCTCCGCTTTCCGTGGGCGGCTGTTGAGCCCCCTCGTGCTACGCACTGCGGGGTCTCACCCTGGCCTTTGCTCCCACAGGAGTCTACGCATTTTGATTCCGCTAAGAGATTGCTTAACTAAGCTGAAATGCCAATTACTGTGTTTCCACCACACTCCAACCCTTTTGTCTTATCTTTTTTTGGATTAGATTTACTTTTCGTTTTTCTTTTCTTCATGAACTCGGTCTAATACTAATTCATACGCATCGTTACCGTAATTCAGGCAACGTTTTACGCGGGAGATTGTTGCAGTTGATGCACTCGTCTCCTCTTCAATCTTTTGATACGTATGCCCTTCACGAAGCATGCGAGCAACATCTAAACGTTGAGCTAATGCTTGTACTTCATTCACAGTAGCTACATCATCAAAAAATCGATAACACTCTTCTACATCTTTTAACTGCAAAATAGCTTCAAATAATTGGTCTAGCTCTCTACCTCTTAATTTATCAATTTGCATTGCGATTACCTCCTCATTACTCGTATGTAACTGCTTCTAACAACCCAGGTGATGTCGGAATAACATTAACCCACGTCTGACCTGGTACAAGTTCAACTTCTTCCCCATCTATTGTTGGTACCATAATGTCATTAACAGTTTGCCACTCAATTTCCTTAATAGTACCTTGTTGCAGCAAGTAACCATTACCTCCTGATTCAATGTCGATATCTCTTCTTCCAACATCATCGATGACACGGTGGTCTGTTTCATAAATTAACACATTATCCAAAACAACAGGCTCATTTGTATCTAAATCTACAGACTGTTCGCCATCACTATACCTTAAGTACCCATCTTCAGACTCATCAAATTGATAAGACACCCGAGTATTACTTGCATAGCTGATTTCCACTTGTTCAGCCGTTTCTCCATCAATTTCTTCTACATCAGATAATGACATGAAATTTAATGAATCATGCTCTTGCTCAACATTAATATTATTACGTGTTGCCACATCATAGGCATTCTCTAGCATAACATAAGAATCGTGTGGCGCGCTTCTATGATTTGCACGTTTGAATAAAAACTGATCATTATCATAATAAGCACCATTCAAATTCGTGACCCAACCAGCTCTTAAATCTTCTTCAATAAAATCGGCCGCCCCATGATATACATAAATGGCACCATGGTTTTTCGCCGTTTCTATATAATATGAGCGGGCACTTCTTACAGGGCCGACTTCTTCAGGAATATTACTATGATATAAGGCCAACAACCTTGTTATATCGCCTTCAGCTAAAAATTCATAAACGATATCAGCATGAACTAATCCTGTTTGAGGTCTTGCCGCAGGATGATTATTTACTTGTACAGCTAAAGTTCTCCTGTCAAACTCCTGATCAGCTTCCTCACCCGTTAGTGGGAACGTAAATTCAGGATCCACATATTCTTCTTCCTCTTCAACTTCTTCTTGTTCTTCGGTGTCATTTTCTTCAGGTGTTTCTTCTTGTTCTAAACTTTCGTCTTCCCCGTTACATGCTACTAACACTAGTAAAAGTGCTATAGCGAGCACTAATAACCTTTTGTTCATCCTCAACACCCTTTATTGTTTATATACTAACATTTTAACGCATAACAGAAGGAAAAAGTATCTCTTTTTTCTTAACATCCATAAGTCCTTTTGGTGTTATGCGAATATATGGCAAATGAGTCGATGACAAAAACAACAATGTATAAATAGGATCACTATATTGATATCCATTTGCAATAAGCAACTGTTTTAACTCTTTCTCCTTAACCATAAGTTCATCCATTTGTAAGTCCGTCATGACACCTTGTAGTGGTAGAGGAAGTTCAAAAATAACTTCACCATCTTTCACAACGACAATTGCACCACCTAACTCTTTCATGCGTTCAAAAGCCATACTCATATCACGCTTATCTTTACCAACTAACACGATATCTCCTGTATTTGAATAAGAGCTTACTAAACCACCAATTTCAGTTGTAAACCCTTTTAAAAAGGAAGAAATTCGCCAATTACCTTCACGGTCTACTAGCATGACATAAGCAATATCGTGTGTCGTTGGAAGCTTTTGTGTTTGTGATTCTGACTTAACTGGATACGGCTTCATAATGACATCATTTAACATATCCATACCTAATGGAGAGGAGAACAATAAATCATCTGCCCTTAATTCCCAGTCTATACTTAAATTACCTAACCCATAGTTTTCCCATTTAATATCAGGATTGCGGTTTTTAAAAGCATAACCTTCAAAATTAATCCACTCACCTTTAGCCAACACTTTGACTGGTGTTGGTTGATTTTTTTCTTCTAGGAAGTTAATATGCGCAACACGTCCAGGCGCAATGCTTCCTAACCGATCACCTAATGAAAAATAATGAGCGGCATTAATCGTTGCCATCGCATACGCTTCTTCTAATGGAACACCTGTCTCTAATGCAATTTCAATACAACGATCAATGACACCTTGTTCATAGAAAGAAGGTGTGGAACCATCTGTTGTAAAAAATAAATAATTATAAAAGTCACCTTCATATTCCTTTAACTCTTCAAGCATTTTAGGTAAATCAGGTCGAATAGATGAATAACGTAAGCCAGCATAATAGCCAAGCTTCACACGGCTATAAACTTCTTTAGCAGAAATGGACTCATGATCACCATCAGTACCAAGCAATTTCATTTTCGTCAGCGTCTTCTCAGATGCCCCAGGAAAATGCCCTTCAACGACTTTCCTCATTCGTTTTGCCTCTTGCATCCAATACAAGCCACGATCGTCCTCAGTTAAAATCTCTGGCCAATTAGTCAGCTCTCCACCTTGAATGACCGCTTCATGTTCTAACCATTCAACAACGGCATCATCGTCTAAAAAGCCCTCTTCATCACGCAGTTCAGATTGCGAATCAAAGCGAGCCCACCAAAACATGGATACCGGCAAGTTTTGCATATCATCCAATAAAGAAAACGCTTTCTTTTTGTTCAATAATAATAACAACATTAAGTTGTCATTGACTAATGTTGTTGTCCCTCTTTTTGATGCATATTCAGCTAGTGAGTGGGGATTATATAACTGAAATGGATGAGCATGTGCTTCAATATATCCAGGAACTAAATATTGACCTGAACAGTCTACAACTTCTGTTTGTTTTGAGATTTGATCTGGAAGCTGGTCTCCAACGTAAACAATACGGTCTTCATAAATCCAAATGTGGCCTGATAACCACTTCTTTAAGTACACGTTTAAGTAAGTGGCATTTTTTAAGATGATTGTTGGTGCCACTTCACCATCAACGACGGCAGTATGTTCTCGAAGTTGTTTATTTCGCCATCTATACAAATGTTCTTTCATGATCTCATGCCTCCATTTATAAACGAACTATATCCACTTATGTAAAATTTTAATACATTAAATCTCTGAAGGGAAGGGTAAAATGGGAAAACAAAACATTGGTACAATAAACGCCATGGTTAGAATTACTTTCGGTTTATTTTTTATCACTTATGGGGCTGTAAGAGTTACTAAACGCCCTTGGAGCCAAAGATACTGGTTAATTATTTTAGTATCGGCTATGAAGGTTGCTGAAGGAATAGTAAAGTACTGCCCTGTGACTGACATGGTTAAGCAACAAGTGGAAACTAAATTTCCTTTTAGTTTAATGACAAGTTCAAATTCAAAATCGGATTCAAGTTCTAATGAAAGTTCGAATGCTAGTAGTCATTCAGAAAACGATCATTCAAGTAATTCAACAACAGATAAGGCTGAAGCTATTGAAAAAGCTGCTGAAAATATTAACCCGTCTTAAATAATCAAAACCCGAACGAAATTATATTTTTAATTCGTTCGGGTTTTGCTTTCTAACCATCGCTCCATCAAAATGCTTCGCTTTCCGTGGGCGGCTAATGAGCCTCCTCGTGCTACGCACTGCGGGGTCTCATCCTGGCCTTTGCTCCCACAGGAGTCTACGCATTTTGATTCCGCTAAGTAACTGCTCAATTAAGGTTTAATCTTCATATTCTCACCATACTTAAACCCTTTTGCCTCAAACTTTATATGCTTAATCTTTTTTTACCGCTTCAAAGACTATGTCTTGTTGAATTGGTTCAGGATCTTCATTTTCACCTTGTTCTTGGAAAACTGGTTTTTCTATTCTTTTAATAGGTGTAAAACCGTCTTCTTTCATTTGATCTAAACAGGCATCGATTGATTTAAACTCACTCACTCTGTATTTTTTCTTCTTCACGCTTTAATCGACTCCCTCTTACTTTCTTAACCCAGAACCCGCCGTGAATTTGCCTCGGTTCATATGCGACGATAAATGCTTTAGGGTCTATATCTTTAATCACTTCATACAACATAAGCTCATATTTTCTTGGAGTTAAAACTTGTATCGCTAATCGGTCACCTTCCATACCGTAAGCATACCAACTCGTTACACCGTAACCTTTTTCACGAAGCGTTTCTGTAAATGGAATACTTGGGTCTGATGAAATTACATTAACTGTAATGTAACCAACGGCAAGCTTTTCTTCTACTTTCATACCGCTAATAACACCTAAACCGAAACCTAATGCGTATGCAACTAAATTTTGGACGTTTTCTAAGTTATCTAATACGAGGCCTAAACCTAACGTATAAGCAGTTATTTCGAAAACACCGACTGATGCTGCTATGTATTTTTGACCTTTTAGCGTAAAAATCATACGTACTGTCAGCAATGATACATAAACAATGTTAACACTAAAAATAATCAACAGCATTATTAAACCTGACTCTAACATTTCAAGACCCCCTTCTGTTTGCTGTAGATGAGACAAACACTAACGATATTGAATGTGCATATATTTATAGGTGAAAGAAGGTGTATAGTTATGAACCCATTTAGTCAATTTAACCATATGCACGATTGGAAAGATCAAATGGAACGGTTTTTCGGCGATTCTTTTTGGGACGAATTTGAGAGCACATTAAAACCGAACTTCCCTCCAGTTAATATTCTGCGCAAAGATTACGAAATCCTTTGCGTTTTCAATATTCCCGGAATTGATCATCTTAAACGAATTGATTGTCAGGTTAAAGATTATTCTCTTCTAATAAAAGGACAGATTAACATAAATGTCAAAGGATATGAAATGGTTCAGGAAGAATTAATACAAGGGAGCTTTGAACGTGTCATTGAGCTCCCTTGCAAGGTTAGGAAAGATAAGATTAGTGCCCGTTATGAACACGGGCTTGTATGGGTGAAGTTATATAAAGATGTCCATCAAGATGAGCGCGGACGTTCGATTAACATTCAAAAAGGTAAAAAGTAATTTTTACTCAGGGATAAAAATAAAGTACAAAATAAATATGACAAATAAAACGTACATGACTGGGTGGATTTCTTTTCCTCGTCCTTTTACAATCATCGTAATTGGATAGAAGATGAAACCAACAGCAATTCCTGTAGCAATACTATAAGTTAAAGGCATTGCGAGTAATGTAAAGAAAGCAGGAACCGCAATTTCAAACTTATCCCACTCAACATGGCGTAAGTTCGCTGCCATTAAAATACCAACGATAATTAAAGCTGGTGCTGTCACTTCTGCTGTTACAACTCCAAGTAAAGGAGAGAAGAAGAGAGCTAATAAGAACAATGCCGCCGTTACAACAGAGGCGAAACCTGTTCGTGCACCAGCACTGACACCTGTCGTTGACTCGATATAAGATGTCGTCGTAGAAGTACCTAAAATAGAACCAGCTACCGTTGCAGATGAATCAGAGAATAAAGCTTTGTTCGCTCTTGGTAGCTTGCCGTCTTTCATAAATCCACCTTGCGTAGCAACGGCTACTAAAGTACCACCTGTATCAAAGAAGTCTACGAATAAAAATGTCATAATAACAATTAACATTTGAATGGTGAATATTTCACCAAAGTTTTCAAAAGCTGCACCAAACGTAGGCTCTAAACTTGGTACCGTGCTAACTACATCGCTCGCCCCAGTTGGCGGGTCAATCAAGCCAACAAGCATACCAGCTACAGCAGTCGCGATCATACCATAGAATACACCACCTTTAAGACCTAACGTTAGTAAAATAACGGTCGCCACAACACCAAAAATCGCTAATAGTGTGTACGGATTTGTTAAGTCGCCTAAAGCTAAGTAAGTGTCAGGGTCAGATTCAATAATTCCAACGTTCGTTAAACCTATAAATGCAATAAATAAACCAATACCTGCACCGACTGCAAGCTTTAAATTGTTAGGAATAGCATTAATAACTTTTTCTCTAACACCAGTTAAAGTTAGAATCATAAAGATAACACCCGATGCTAAAACACCAGCTAAAGCTGTTTCCCATGGAATTCCCCACGTTAATACAACGGTATAAGCAAAGAATGCGTTTAATCCCATACCAGGGGCTAACGCAATTGGGTACTTTGCTACAAGACCCATAATTAACGTACCAACTGCTGCTGCTAAAGCTGTCGCCACAAAGACCGCTTCAGGATCCATTCTTGTCACACCTGCGGGCAATTCTTCAATATCCAATAAAGCTAAAACAGCTGGGTTTACGAATAATATATAAGCCATCGCTAGGAATGTCGTAACACCACCCATAATTTCGCGACGGTAATTCGTTCCCAGTTCTTCAAACTGAAAATACTTCTTCATCGTTTGTCCTCCCCCATTGTTGAAACACTAAAAAAACACCCTTGGCCGAAACCAAGAGTGCTACGAGGACATATTGCAATCAATCGTGTAATGAACTACCCGAATTACAGTCTACTAAACCTTCAATCGGTAATCTACTACACTAATCTATTATTGCCGTCACTCGTAGTCAGACCATTTACGGTAGTCCGGTAGAAACTCTTGGGCCATATCCCCAACATTATACGAAGTGTTTCATATTAATTTTTAAATGATATAGCTTAACTTTACAAACGATTAAACATTTAGTCAATACTTATTTCGACAAAATTTGTTTCGTTAACTGTCTCCAAGTTTGATAGAATTGATCAACCTCAGAAATTAGATCTTCTTCCCGGTAAACGAAACGCTCATAATACTGAGTTAACTCAGTCATTTGCTTATTACCTAACATACGGTCAACGTTATAAGCATACTCACGCAGCGTCTCGCCACTTTGGAATTGATATCCTTCTCTCTCTAACAATTTCAAGATAAACTGATACGAATTTGTAATTGTTTTAGCTGAAGGTTTTCGTTTTAGCTTTTGGTTTTTCCAGCTAGCTACTATTTTTGAACGATACATATAGATTAACCAGATTGTTAATAACGTCCCAATTGTTATAGCGAATAAATGTAGTAAGTTGAAGTTACTGTCTTGACCTCCAGAACCAACTGCTCCATCTTCTTCACTTTCATTACCTTCGTCTAATAAATCATCCAAATCAGATTGGTCATCATTCTCTGGAGCTTCTAACGGATCATCTTCGTTAGTATCTCCATCTAGTATGTCGTCTATCGATTCTCCGGTTGAGAAGTTCGCCTGGTTGTCGAAACCAACTGTCGGCTCAAAAGGTACCCAACCAACTTCAGGGAAGTAAACTTCTACCCAAGAGTGGGCATTATTATTTTGTACTTCAAAAACGTTAGATCCTTCACCTGGGAAAACGTCTTGTTGGAATGCACGCTCACCGCCTGTAAATCCTTTTGCCCATCTTGCGGGAATATCTAAACTTCTTAACATGACAACCATAGATGTTGAATAGTTATCGCAATAACCACGCTGTGTATCAAATAAAAACTGATCCACATAGTCTTCATCATCACTAGGAATCGCTACATCTGATGTCGCATATTCAAACCCACTGTCTTCAAAATAACTCTCGATAGCGCGAGCATAATCATAGCGGTTTTCATCAACGTCAGATACAATCTCTTCCGCTAAGTTTGACACTCTCTCTGGCAGATCATCCGGTAACTGCAAATATCTATCTGGCATTTCTTCTGATTCTTCATATTCAACTGACACTTCTCTCATTTCGTTTCTTGGAAAGTCAGGACGACCTGCTTCCAAAGAATACCCTTCTTCTACTAAATCCTGTTCCTCGTTAATTATTGATGCAAGCTCACCAGTCGTATGATTATAATAAAAACTAACACCATCAACTGTAGTTCCAACCGTCTCTGTGCCATAAAGATAAGGGATCTTATTTAAATGGCCAGGTTCAATAAATTGTAGTTCCGCTTCTGTCTCATTACGTTCTACACTTTCGCCGTAATCTGAAATATGTGGGAAGTGCCCACTTTCATTTGTCGTTGGTGTACCTTCATCTGAACGCACCCATCCATGGCCTGTATATTCATCTTTCGTTTCGACTTTCCAATACCTTGGAGATGTAGCTGTCGCATAAAAGACAGTCGTATCATCCATTATAAAGCCGCCACCGAGACGGTCATCATGTTCACCATAGCCGACTCGATTAACGCCTCCACTACCTTCACCTGAACCAAAACCATTTTGTCCAGCTGCTTGGATAAACGATACTGGATCAGGCCACTGTGGTTCAAACTTAGGTGCCGCAAAACCGATCGCCGCACTTATAAAAACAACAATTGCCATTGGTGCAATCCATTTAGCCATCGTACGACTACTTGGCACTTTAATTTTCTCTTGATCTACAATTCTATTCAAATTAGCTAATATTAAAATTAACACACTAAAAATGAACACTCGTACAATGGCAACATTCCCATCGTAAAGTGTAAATGTGTCTAGTGCTGTTACATATACAAACGTTAATAGAACAAAAGAAAAAGGACGTTTAACGACGACAAACCAATAATAAAGTAAATAACTCATCATCCATAATAAGATTAAAAACAATAATGTTCTAAAAACAGGTGTTAATTCAATCCAACTTTGACCTAAGAGTGCTTGAGTGCTTAGTTGTAGATCAACTAAAAGCTCCCCTAACCAAGCCAATGAGAAAAATGACGGTTCATAAAATATATAGTTTAATAGAAACATCAATCCTGCGAGCTTTATAAAAGGAGCAATCCACATAGGTAACTGAATTAACGAAATGACAAAACAGAACACAATATAAATAATAAATAAATGTGTTCCGCCAGTATCTGTTACTTGTCCTAATGGTAAAACCCACTCCATTAATAACAGCATACTGCCAATATATAAAGCTATTCCAACCCATTTACTGGAACTCATATCTTTTAAACGCATTAGGCGTTCACCTCAATATGTCTTCTTACTAAGCGGTCTTCATTTAGCCATGACACTTTTACACCCGAATAGTGCAACTGATCCATTCCAACTCTTTCTTCATGACTAATTAGGTGTTTACTTCTAATGAAAATAATGTGCACATCAACTTGTTGCTGTTTAAGCTGCATAATCGTCTTATTAGTGGCTGGTGATAATTCATGCGTCACTACCACTAAATAACGATCTTTTGATAACTGCCACGCTTCACGTTTTAACTGCTGTGGAAAATGATCACCTTGAACAAGTTGGATTTGACTTAATAAACGTGTTAATTTTTCTAATGATTGTTTCCCATGTGATAACACAACTTCTTCTCGTGCTTGACCTAACGCAATAACAGATACATTACCATGGTCTTCATACGAGTGATTAGCAACAGCATGAGTCACTTCTACAGCCGCTTCAAACGCTAACCATAAGTTAAAATCATAAGAACTACCATTCAAAATAATCGATAAATCTTTATGCTTCTCTTCTTCAAACTCTTTTGTGACGAGCTCTTGTTTTCTCGCTGTTGTTTTCCAATCGATCCATGATAACTGGTCACCCGGTGCATAATCTCGCACACCGGATACGAGATTTGTATGATTAGCTGTTATAGTATAAGCTGACTGCTGACCTTCTTCAAAGGTTGACCTTTCAAGCTCTAATCTTAAAGACACTTCACCTGGTTCAACTAACACGGTTGTTTCAACATCGTAAGTTCTCTCTTTTCTAACTAGTCCCATCAAATCGCCCGTTATTAACTTAGCTTGACCAAACTCGTGACGTCCTCTAGGAATCGATTCTAAGTTATATTGATAGCTAATATTTCTTCGGAGAAACGGGAATACGATCGTTTTACTGTTTAGTCTACTTTTTAGTTTATTAGGGTTGGATAGAAAACGATATTTATGATGTCTCGTGTCGTGCCAAGTCAACATTTCAGGAACCCCATCTTCTACAACTAAGTAAAAAATAGGTACAGGTAATATACGTTTAATATTAACCGTAACGTTCAACGTTTGCCCTGCTTGTAAGTAATGTTTACTAACTTGACGCTCAACTTTGACAAATTTCATCGGATAAAAAATCATCATAATAGAATAAGCAAGAATGGGTAAAAAACTGAAAAATAAAAACCAACTGACAAACCCACCTTGAAACATTCCGTAAACAAACAATGTAACGGTCAACGCTAAAACTAAAATTAGCTTTAATACAAATTTCAACGAATTAGCCATTTACGATCCTCTCTCAATTGGAATCATCGTCTTTTTAATTAAATCTTCTAATACTTGTTTGTCTGTCTTACCTTCGAACTTCGCTTCTGACGTTAACAATAAGCGGTGCGATAACACGTGTGGTGCCATATACTTCACATCATCTGGCACTGTGTAATCACGTCCATGTATATAAGCATAAGCTTGAGCAGCTTTCATTAAAGCAATCGAAGCACGCGGGCTTGCTCCCAACTGGATCAGAGGGTTTTTACGCGTGTTTGATACAATCTCAACGATATACTTTTTAACCGAGTCACTTACATGAACATCGCGAACTTCATTTTGCTTCTCTAAAAGCTCACCTCTTGTCATTACTGGCGTTAACGTATCAATTGGATGCACATTCGCAGTACGGTCTAACATCGTAATCTCTTCTTGCTTAACGGGGTAACCCATTTTTAATTTCAGTAAAAAACGATCGAGTTGTGCTTCCGGTAACGGATAAGTCCCTTCATATTCGATCGGGTTCTGTGTAGCCAATACGAAAAAAGGATCATTTAACCTCATCGTCACACCATCAACTGTGATGTGTTTCTCCTCCATACTTTCTAGAAGAGCTGACTGTGTCTTTGGCGACGTACGGTTAATTTCATCAGCAAGGACGATATTACCCATAATCGGCCCAGGTTGGAATTCAAATTTCATCTCTTTTTGATTATAAATAGAAACACCTGTTACATCAGACGGTAATAAATCAGGTGTAAATTGAATTCTACTAAACTGTAAATCAACTGATTTCGCTAACGCTCGAACTAGCATTGTCTTACCAACACCAGGAACGTCCTCTAATAAAACGTGACCTTGAGCAAGTAGTGCAACAATTGTTAATTCAATTGCATCACGTTTACCAACCATAACTCGTTCGATATTTTCTATTAACTCGTTAACTTTAGTTTGTTGTCCGGTCATTTGCTGGTTCATTACTACAACCTCCCAAAATTGTCATAACATTTCGCTAATTCAATCTTACTATAAAATGATTGATTAATGTGAGACAAATTATACATATTATAGCAAATTTTCTAGAATTCTAGGAAACTATTTTGGTTTTTCAACATTATAACCAAGTTTCTTCATATTTTCGCGATAATTACGACACTGTTCTTTGAAACATTTTGGTTTAAAGTCCTTAGGCAATTGGTCTTTAAACTTTTCATAACAGAAACAACGGTCCATCTCCATCACCTTACCCTTTGTCTACTTCTTATTATCGTAACACGGAATGCAAAAGTAGTTGTAGATTGAGTTAAGGCTTCACCAAATTAAAAAAACCGACCAGTAATTAAACTGATCGGCGCTTTCAAGTTACTCTGCATCGACTCGGTTAAAGAAAGTGAATGAGTATAAGGCAGCTATACCAACAACGACGTATATAATACGTGAAAGAACTGAGTCCATTCCACCAAATATGGCACCAACTAAATCCCAACCGAATAATCCGAAGATGAGCCAGTTCAATCCACCTATAATCAATAAAGCTAAAGCAGTTTTGTTCATTTCCATACCACCTTTCTTGTTGACAGTCATTTGTTGAAAAACCTAAAAATACCTTGTATGGAGTATTATTTTACTCTTTGCGAAAATTATACATAACCAGTTTAGCGTCATCTATTCTCTTCTAAAAACCGTTCAATACTTTTTTGGTTTTCTAAATACGTTTCTTTGCCTAATTGAATTAATTCATCAATATATTTTATTTCATCAAAAGAAATTTCTTTGCCTAAATCCTTATTTATACGGAGATAACGATCATTGAGGAGTAGCTTACAATGATAAGAAGTCGATTCAGAGGATAAATGAAGAACTAAATCTAACAATTTCGGTGTCACTTTCATCGTTAACAAATGGAAAGGAAGCCACTGCTTTAGTCCCCAATCTTTTTCCTTTTCAATATTAAATTCAATATCTTGCAGTCCAGTCCCAAGTGATAATATTTTTATATCACCAATGTCTCGTTTGAAGTGGTGAATGGCTTCTGTCATACCAACTAAAGAAGGATTATTAGACCACAAACCACCATCAATTGATATTTGATTACTAATATTGTTCGGCGGAAAATAGATCGGAGCTGAACAAGATGAAAGAACCGCATCCCATAACTTAATGTTTGAGCTTTCACTTTGGTCATGACCATAATTTGAACGGTAAATATACGGCTTACCGTGAGTCACATCTACCGATGGAATGAGCAGTGGCTTTTGAATATCTTGAAGTGAATAATCGCCAAATGCTTTTTGGAAGAAGTAGCGTAAATATCGGTCACCATAAACACTTTTAAACAGACCAATTTTCGATTGGCGTTTAAAAATCTTTTTCCCATACTTTTTATAATATCCCATTACATCTGCCATATTTTTGTTTAATACAATTGAAGTGCCAATGATTGAACCTGTACTCGCTCCTGTAATGACATCAAAATGTTCACCTACTCGGACCCCATATTCTTCCTCTATTAATTGTAAAATCGCAATAGCAAACACACCCCGAATGCCACCACCATCTATGCTTAAAATTTTCATATGTAGTCACCTTTATTATGGATTGTAAACCCCTCAACATAACCTTACCCTTTCCAATTTAATGGCACTTATGTGTTAACAATCATTGGTAAAAAAAAAGAACCCTCGAACATAAGGATTCTTCAAGTATTGATCAATCATTGCGTAAATACCTTATACTTAATGAGAAAGTGACCTGTATGTAATTAGTATTAAAAAAGCCACTTCATGTCCTCCATATACTTTCATGTATTAAAATAATAAGTCATAAGTGTAAAAATACCTGTTAGATACATTGCCTCGTCTTCATCTGTAGTCATTGGACGAAAGTAGTATTTATATCCTTTTTCTCGTTGACCTCTACCTATCACCGTGTTCCCTACAAACACCTCTACTTGACTGTTCGTAACGTATGTTTGAAATACATATTCCGTTTGTCCTATAGTTGCTTTCAAACGTCCTTTTAGTTTCGTCGCATTTTTGAAAGACAGATCCGTTCTAACTTCTCCAACCTTTTCACCATTTTCGAATATTGCCCAACGATCATTTCCAATCAACCGATTTTCTTGTGGATTCTCAAAGGTTATTGAACGACCGTCCTTCAGTTCAAACATCAGATTTAAATACCAACGCCCTGATTGTCGCATAGTTTCTGCGACTAACATTTTCCACGACGATTGGTAATAGCGTCTAAATTGTCCTTTTAATAGTTGTTCAGCATAAAGTGGTTTCCATTGGTTAAACACCCAGTCACCTAAACGAATGACCCAAGCGCCTTCACTGTTAATAGGTGCAAAACTTTGATCTTTTTTCACTTGATGTCGCTGAAAATATAAAATTCCAATTGCTGCTAAAGGAAATAGCAATAATAGCAGAAACTGATTTATTTCAAACTCACCTACTACGATCATCCGAAGAGATAAACCAATTAAACCAGCTATCGTTAAAAGTATTAAGTAACCCATTTTTAACTCCTTCACCACTTGTAAAAATATTTAATATGTTGTTATATCAAATGATCTAACGTCTTTTAAATTAATCATCATATAAGGAATCGAGGTAATCAAAAATTTCATTGTCGTCATCTAAAACTTTGTATTCTGTAAAACCTTCGTCATCCAAAACGGCAATAGACGTTTCAGATACTGTGTAATATTGCTCACTTCCATCTTCAAAGTGTATATATAAGTCGAAAGCTTCAGTTCTTTCTTCGATTCTCCCACCATTATAAACACGCATATCACTGTTTAAGAGATCATGGACTTCGTTTTCTTCCTCAATTGCAAATTCTCGGTCATCATCAGGTTTATGAATCATTGTTCGATCAAAAAAACCTCCTGTTGTTATGGTTATCCCTTGACTAACAGCTAAGTGTTCAATTTGATCGAAATCTTCTTCACTTTCTAAATGCTCTTTAACCACATTGGAAAATGTAGTCGGTAAGGAGGTTAACGATATATTAAAATAAAGCATAACAAGGCTAATTAAAAATATAAATCCAAGGGTAAACCAGGTTATTTTATCCTTTTTTGACATAATCAACCCATCCATTTTCTGACTTTTCTTTATGGTATTATAATTAACTCATGCATACAATAGCCATTTACAAAAATTAGAAAAAAACAGATTAAAGCAGAAACCTTGAATGAAGCACACGTGAAGAGTCGAGTTCTTGCTCAAAGCTGCAATTTATAGAAAAGTTACTATGTCCCTCTCTACCCTTAACAACAAACTCATACCAAAAAACGCCTGAGAAATGCAGGAAATCAACATTTTCCCTCACACTTCTCAGACGTCTATTCAAACTTTATTATTACAAAACACCCGATTTGTAATGACTTTTTTATTGGCTTGCTATTTCCTCACTAACTTAGCAACTGACTCGACATGATGAGTTTGAGGAAACATATCAACAGGTTGAACTTCTTCAACTTTATAACCGTTCTTCACTAAATACTTCATATCGCGCGCTTGTGTTTCTGGGTTACATGAGACATATACAACACGCTTCGGCTTAAGCTTTACAACACTTGATAAAAAGGCTTCGTCGCTGCCGTTTCGAGGTGGGTCTAAGATGACGACATCGGCTTTTTCACCGTGACTAGCCATTTGGACCATGAATTCGCCAGCATCACCTTGATAGAACCTAGCATTATTTACACCGTTACGCTTTGAATTACGAATCGCATCACGAACGGCATCTTTGTTTGACTCGACACCAATTACTTTTCCTGCTTTTTGACTCGCAATTAGACCGATTGTTCCGATTCCACAGTAAGCATCAATAACAGTCTCTTTACCAGTCAATTCAGCCATTTCAACTGCTCTACCATACAGCTTTTCAGTTTGAGCTGGGTTAATTTGATAAAAGGATTTCGGTGAGATCTCAAACTTCATACCACATAAAGTGTCAGTGATTGTTCCTTTACCAAACAGAACTTTTTCTTGATCACCTAGGACCATACTCGTGTCTTTGTCGTTAATATTTAAAAGGATCGTTGAGATTTCAGGATGTTCTTTTCTTAACGCTTTAACGAAATTGTTCTTACCTTTAAAGATTGGTGAAGCAGCGACTAAGACGACCATAATTTCTCCACTTGTTTTACCGACTTTAATGAGGACGTGTCTTAAAAATCCTTGTCTTGAATCTTCGTTATATGGGATCATTTTGAACGACTTCATCATGCCTTTAATCGTATGGACGATTTGATCTGCTTTCGGATCATGGATGATACATCGATCCATATCAATGATGCGGTGTGTATTTTGTGCATAAAGTCCACCGATAATTTGGCGGTTTCTCGTTAGACCAAATGTCATGGTATTTTTATTACGGTAATCCCACGGGTGATCCATCGTCATAATTGGTTCTGGCTTCACGAAAGGCTTCATGAGATGATCGACTGTATTTTGTTTTAATTGATCTTGTGCTGAACTGTTCATATGTTGAAGCTGACAACCACCGCAGTCATAATAATACGGACATGGCGGCTTTGCGCGGTCTTTAGATGGTTTTAAGACACGTTTCAACTTTGTGTTATAGTACTTCCCTTTTTTCGTGATCGCAATTTCTGCTGTTTCACCAGGTAAAAGGTAAGGTACTTTTAATTGCTTTCCTTCCCAATCGACAAGCCCCTTACCATCATTGGCCAAGCCGTTACATGTCAATTCGGCTGTCACTGCTTTTTTGCCTTGATTTGGTGGGTTACCTTGATTACCTTGAGGTTTACCCTGATTTTTTGGTGCAGCGTGGTTCTTTTTCTTACCATGTTGCTTTTGTTCTTTATTTGATTTTTTGAATGAAGCATTATTTTTACGTTTTGACATAAGCACTACCTAACTTTTCTAATCTTTGACATCTCATTATATACTACCCTAAACCGATAGTAAAATAAGAAGTTAGTTTAGGAAGCTGCTTGTTGTTTAACTGATTCGTTCTGTACAACTTTAATTGTACTGTTCGCTTCTTTATAAGCTAAATAGACAAAGAATACAGCAATAATCAAATATGCCACTGCATAGTCTGGTGCTGCATTGATCGCCAGCTCAGGTGCGTGCATAAATCCGACAAATGATAAACCTGCTGCAATAATTGAGAACATGGCCGCCTTAATGAATTGTCGATCGATAACAAACACTGTGATCGCACCTAAGATGATCGCTGTAAACATCGCCCCTTCCCCAAGTGGGACAATTCCTTCAGAGATTTCAGCAACTGTTGCGCCGGCATCTGTATTAAAACGTGTCATGACGTAGTTTGCGAAATAAGGAAGCATCGCGATCGTAACAGCTGGGAAGTATTTCGTTTTATTCGATTGAAAAGCTGTTCCAACCATAGAGAGGCCTACAAACACTAGGATAGGCGCAATTGCAGCTAAAGGAATAATTGCAGATAAAGCGGCAATCACACCTGTTACGGCTGCAACACCAAATACAATAGCGTTTAAAATACTATAACCACGCCCTGCTCCCATTTCTTTTGAACCAACTGATGCAATGTAGACCGTCGTTGGGAATAAGCCACCAAATATCGAACCAAGCATGGTACCAACGCCGTCCACAGCTTGACACTCACGGACATCATAACCATCACCAGCAGCATCCATCGCATCGACATTGTTCATCGTTTCAATCGAATTGTATAGCGTTATAGGTAAAATAACAGCTAACAACCCTACTAAAGCAGTAAATAAATAACTCATGCCATCAAATGCTGCCAGACTTGGAATGAGTGGATAAAACCCGACATTAGAAAGCCCTTCTGCAATTTGTCCTGTTGATTGATAACCTAACGTAAAAGCTAATACTGTTCCGATCACGATCGCAAATAATGTCGGAGGAATGTTAAATGGCATGGCGATTTTACCAATAACACCGACAATAATGATGACTAGTGCGACAAGGCCTACTACTGGGATTGAGAACGTATTAAATAACATCTCACCAGCTACAAATGTAAATGCTACACCAGCAAGCGCACCTAATAAGGCAGCTCGTGGAATTTGCGCACGAATCCAATTACCTGCGACACTCGCTAACACTTGGATTAAACCACTAATAAACGCTGCTGCTACAGCAATTTGCCAAGCAAGCTGATAGTTATCGGTTAACGTATATGCCGGTACTAAAACGCCAAATAAAAATACGAACATAACTGGGGTACTGATCCCGTAAGACAGCGCTGTAACATCGGTCCGTCCTTCTTTTTGAGCTAGTCGTTTTGCCATATAAGCGTAATACAGGTTTCCGACGATTACAGCAACTGCTGCACCAGGAATTACTTGCCCAAATACAATACTCACTGGAAAGCCTAACCCTAACATCGTCACCGCGATAATAACGAAATTCGCTAAATTGTTTTGAAATAAGGCGAAAAACGCATCTGTATCTTCTTTTTTAAACAATGGATAATTTACTGTTTGATTCATGATTAATGCTCCTCACCGTTTATTTTGTCGCTAGTTCTTCTAAAAATGTCACTTTCGAACCTTCCAATGATTGAATCCGAGCTAACGATTCAACTCTATAACCTTCTTTTTCTAGTATTTCTCGTCCTTCTTGAAAGCTCTTTTCAATAACAATGCCAACCCCAGCAACAGATGCGCCCGCTTGTTTGACTACATCTATTAACCCAAGTGCAGCATTTCCATGTGCTAAAAAATCATCGATTATTAAAACGTGATCATCAGATGATAAATAACTGTTTGAAACCGTAATATTGTTCATCTCTTGCTTCGTGTAAGAGTAAACACCACTCGAATAAATGTTGTCTTTCACTGTAAGAGACTTTTTCTTACGGGCGAAGACGAGTGGAACGTCTAATTTATTTGCAGCCATAAAACTTGGTGCAATGCCAGATGACTCAATTGTGAGCACTTTTGTAATCTTGCTATCTTGAAATCGACTAACTAACTCTCTTCCAATGTTCATCATTAAATTTGTATCTATTTGATGGTTTAAAAATTGATCAACTTTCAACACGTCATCAGATAATACTGAACCTCTCTCTATAATCGCTCGTTGCAACTGATCCATATTTGTTCCTCCTTTGTTCGTCTAAAAACTTCTGTAAAATAAAAAAAGCCGAATACCCTTAACCACTTTGACTAAAGTGATTTCAGACATTCGACTTAGCTAATAAAAATTAAGTACGAAAATAACCAGGAATTTAATACACCTATATTAGGCATAAGCTCCCCGAGTATCGAAACCACTTGTAGTCAAGTTATTTACGGTAACTTGGTAGAGACTCGTGGACCTTATTTCCACTATTATACAAGTAGGTATTTATTAAATTGTTCGGTTATAAAAAAGATTGTATTATAAAAGTCTATTAATTTGAACCCCTAATGTTAAAAAAACGAACAAAAGAATTTTCTGGAAGTTAGTTAATTTATTGAATTGTCCGTTGTTGTTATTGTGATTCGCTTTCGGTGGATGCTTGTACCCACAGGGCACAAGTGCAACATCTGCTCAAACTTCCCTACGGTCGTTAGTCGCAGTGTTTTCTATGCAGGGGCACGGCGTCACCACCTTCGCTCATCACAATACAACAACTTAGTGGAAAAATTGTTAATAAAGTCTTCCTCTAATGTCTTCACCCAAGCAAAGCCAGCTCAATTAAGTTAGGGATTGAAATAAAACATACTAAAGTTTCGTTTGTAAGGCTAATCAGAAGTTCAAAAAAACCGCTAACACGCTCAAGTCTATGAACGTATTAGCGGCCAATTCCTTATATTAGAACCAATTTAACGGTTCCGGTTTTACATTTTGTAAGATATGCTTCGTTTCAGTATACTCTTCGATTCCTAGCTTTCCTAATTCACGGCCGATGCCTGATTGTTTATATCCACCCCATGGTGCGTGCGGGAAGTAAACATTGAATTCGTTAATCCAAACTGTACCCATGCGCATTTTTGCCGCACAGCGTTCAGCTTTGGCGATATCATTTGTGAATACGCCACCCGCTAAACCGTAAATCGAATCATTCGCTAGTTTTACTGCATCTTCTTCAGATTTGAATTTCTCAACTGTAATAATTGGACCGAACGCTTCATCTTGAACGATGTCCATATCCGTTGTACAATCCGTAAAAATCGTTGGAAGGTAGAAGAAACCGTCTTGTAGTTCTGGGTCTTCTGGGCGCTTACCACCAACAGCTAGAGTAGCACCTTCTTCGATTCCTCTTTCAACATACTTTTCTACTTTTCCAAGGTGTTCAGCAGAAATAAGTGGTCCCATTTGTGTATCGTCATCAAAACCACTGCCGATCTTAAACTGCTTCACACGTTCTACTAATGCATTTACTAAATCATCGTGAATACTCTCTTCAACGATTAATCTAGTACCAGCTGAACAAATTTGTCCTGCGTGGAAAAATACACCGTTAAGTGCCTGGTCAACTGCTAATTCAAAATCTGCATCAGCGAAAATAACGTTTGGATTTTTACCACCTAATTCAAGGGCAAGATTCTTCATGTTAGAACTTGCTGCTTGCATAATTTTCTTACCAGTATCAATTCCACCTGTGAATGAAATAAGATCAACGTCAACACTGCTTGAAAGTTCATTACCTACTGTAGCACCTGAGCCAAGTACTAAGTTAGCAACACCAGCAGGTACACCCGCTTCTTCCATTAATTCAAATGTTTTAAGGGTTGTTAATGGAGTAATTTCACTCGGCTTCATTACTAACGTATTACCTGTTACAAGTGCTGGCGCTAACTTCCAAGAAGCTTGTAATAATGGATAATTCCATGGCGTAATTTGACCACATACACCAACTGGTTCATGAACGACTTTACTAATCGAATTCGGCATTGGTGATTCGATCATTTCGCCGCCGTTTTTATCCCCAATATCTGCATAGTAATGGAAAACTCCAGCAATATCGTCCATGTCTCCACGGCTTTCTTCTACTGTTTTACCTGTGTCTAATGATTCTAGACGTGCTAACTCTTCACGATCACGTTCAATGAAGTTCGCAATTTTACGGACGATTTGACTACGTTCGATTGCAGGAAGTGTTGCCCATTCGCCATGATCAAATGCCTCACGAGCTGCTGCAATCGCTTCTTTAGCATCTACATCATCACCTTCTGGAACAGTTGCAACAACTTCTTGATTGTATGGATTAATAATGTCACGCGTTTGACCTGACTTAGCATCTACCCATTGACCATTAATGTATTGTTTCAGTTTTAAATTCAAAACGATCAACTCCTATTTATAAAATTTAATGATAGCTATAAGAGGCGCTGCCAATGCCCCTTTTCCTCAAGCATTTCAACAGCGCCTATTAAGTTTAAATTAGCTCTCTCTTGCACCAGCATCTACTGGGTCAACTTTATGACGGTAATAATCTAAATGAAGTGGCTCTAATGGCTTCTTACCACGAATTAAGTCTGCTGCTTTTTCTGCAAGCATTAAGACAGGTGCGTGGATATTACCATTTGTAATGTGTGGCATAGCTGATGCGTCAACGACACGCACGTTTTCTAAGCCATGAACTTTCATAGATTCAGGATCTACTACAGCCATTGGGTCTGATTTAGGTCCCATTTTTGCTGTACAAGATGGGTGAAGTGCTGTTTCAGCATCTTTCTTAACCCAGTCTAAAATTTCTTCGTCTGTTTGTACATCAGGTCCTGGAGAAATTTCACCTGAGTTATACTTCGCCATTGCTGGTTGTGACATAATTTTACGAGTGACACGTAATGCTTCAATCCACTCTTGGCGATCGCGTTCTGTTGATAAATAGTTGTACACCATGCTTGGGTACTCTTTCGGGTCATTTGATTTAATTTTAAGTGAACCGCGAACATCTGAATACATCGGACCAACGTGTACTTGGAAACCGTGTTTCGTTTCGGCTTTTTGACCATCATAACGAACCGCAAGCGGTAAGAAGTGGAACATTAAGTTTGGATAATCGACTTCATCGTTAGAACGGACGAAACCTCCACCTTCAAAATGGTTCGTAGCAGCTGCACCTTTACGCGCTAATAACCACTGCAAGCCAATCCATGGCATTTTCACTTTACTTAAGTTTGGTTGTTCAGAAACAGGTTCTGGACAAGCATATTGAATATACGCTTCTAAGTGGTCTTGTAAGTTTTCACCGACACCTGGCAAATCAACGACAGGTTCAACACCTACTGATTTTAAATGTTTTGCATCGCCAATTCCTGATAGTTGAAGTAGTTGCGGTGTATTAATCGCACCACCTGCTAAGACAACTTCACCAGCTTCTACTTGATGCTTCTTCCCGTTTCGTTCATACGTTAACCCTTTTGCACGACGGCCATCAAAATCGATATTTGATACAAAAGCACGTGTTTTAATCGTTAAGTTTTTGCGGTTTTTAATCGGATGTAAATATGCACGTGCCGCTGACATACGACGACCATTTTCTAAGTGCTTATCGAATGGACCGAAACCTTCTTGACGATAACCGTTAACGTCAGGCGTACGAGAATAACCTGCTTCAACAGCTGAATCGAAAAACGCTTGGAATAGTGGGTTTTTAGCAGGTCCGCGCTCTAAAGTAAACGGACCATCAGTGCCACGGTATGGATCATCTTTATCCGCTGCTGCTGTATTTTCTAAGCGCTTGAAATATGGAAGACAATGCGCATAATCCCAAGATTCCATACCAGGTTCTGAACCCCAACGCTCATAGTCCATTGGGTTACCACGCTGATAAATCATACCATTAATTGAACTTGAACCACCAAGCACTTTACCACGAGCGTGCTTAATACGGCGTCCATCCATATAAGGTTCTGGATCAGACTCATACATCCAATCATATAATTTCTTACCAGCTGGGAATGGTAAAGCTGCTGGCATTTGAATTAATAAGTCCCAAGAAAAGTCTTTACGTCCCGCTTCTAGTACGAGAACACTTTTACTACTATCTTCACTTAGACGGTTGGCTACGACTGAACCAGCACTTCCGCCTCCTACAACTACGTAATCATATCTTTCTGCCATATGAAAAACCTCCTTGAATATCTTTAACTTAAAGCAAGGATGAAAAGTAATATATAAATGGGGGTATAAATAACACTAAATAAATGAATCATCCGTTGCGTTAACTTTATTAAATTTTTTCTTAACGAATTTAACAAGTTAAATATAACACACGACTAAAAAGCTGTAAACTGTGAAGTAGCTAGATTGTTAAATTTCTTTTTAATAGGGTTCTTTAGGTATTCGGATAGTGGGCTTTTGGAGATACTAGAGTTGAAGTGATTTTTTCACATCTATGAAAAACGACTAATAAAAAGTTGGCTAACACGACATAAACTATGGAGGGCAAAATGTTATAATAGACTTAATTGAAGTTACCAACCTTAAAGGGGGAGCAAGTTGATTAATCAAGCAGTCCATACACTCAATCACTACTATGGGTTCTCTTCTTTTCGCCCTGGACAAGAAGAAGCCATTCATTCGATTTTAAATAAAAACAACACGTTAATGATCATGCCAACAGGTGGTGGTAAATCGCTGTGTTACCAGATTCCTAGCCTCGTTCTAGATGGAACGGCGATCATTATTTCCCCACTTATCTCATTAATGAACGATCAAGTTGAGGCATTGAACGCAACCGATATTCCAGCCACCTACATCAATAGCTCACTCGATGGATCCGAACAACAACATCGACTGAATGAAATGGTAAACGGCAACTATAAAATGGTTTACGTATCACCAGAGCGTTTTGAAACACCTCACTTTTTAAATATGCTAGAGAAAGTCGACCTTTCCTTAATCGCATTTGATGAGGCACATTGTATATCACAATGGGGACACGACTTTCGACCGAGTTATCGTTCTGTTGTTCCGTCCATAAAACAACTTTCACAACAGCCACCGACGATTGCTTTAACAGCAACAGCTACACAACAAGTCATTCATGATATTAAGAATCTATTAAACATTGATTCAGAGCATACGGTTGTGACTGGCTTTGCCCGTGAAAACTTGAAGTTTAAAGTCATTAAAGGCGTTAACCCAAACGATTATTTAAACGATTTTATTAGTACACATTTAAATGATTCAGGCATTATATACACCGCAACACGAAAAACAACTGATCAAATCTATGAAACTTTAAAGGAAAAGGGAATTGAAGTAGCACGATACCATGCCGGCATGTCAAAAGAACAACGCCAAGAGGCTCAAGCAGCTTTCATATCAGATGATGTCCAAGTCATGGTCGCAACGAATGCATTCGGTATGGGAATTGATAAATCAAACGTCCGTTACGTCATTCACTATGCCCTTCCAAAAAACATTGAATCGTATTATCAAGAAGCCGGTCGTGCTGGGCGTGATGGTGTGGAAAGTGAATGTCACTTACTCTTTTCACCAAGAGACATTCAGCTACAAAAATTTCTCATTGAACAGTCAGAACTCGAAGAAGAACAGAAGAGAGATGAGTACCAGAAGTTGCAAGATATGATTGCTTATTGTCATACGACCCACTGTTTGCAAGGTTACATTTTAGATTACTTCGGGGATCGTCAAGACTTTGATCAATGCGGAAAATGTTCAAACTGCCTTGATGATGGTCACAAAGAGGATATGACGAAAGAAGCTCAAATGATTTTATCGTGTGTAAAACGAATGAACGAAAAATTCGGCATAACACTAACAGCTAAAGTACTTAAAGGGTCCAAAAGCCAGAGAGTGACCGATTTTAAACTCGATCTGCTTTCAACATATGGCCTGCTAAGCCACTATACCGAAAAAGAGATTACTAATTTAATCAACTACTTAGTCGCTGATCAATATTTACAAGTAACCGATGCACAGTTCCCTGTGTTAAAACTTACAGCCAATGCCATTCCTGTTCTTAAAAATGAGGAAAAAGTGTGGATGAAAATTCCTGAACAAAAGAAAGCTGTTCAAACGGGCTACTCTGAAGAACTCTTCCAAGAGTTAAGAGAATTAAGGAAAGAAATCGCTGATGAGCAAAACTTACCGCCATACATGATTTTCTCTGATGCGACGTTAAAAGAATTAGCACGCCATGTGCCCGCAACACAACCTGAAATGCTACAAGTGAAAGGAATTGGGGAAAAGAAATACGAACAATATGGCGAGCCATTTTTAACAAAACTAAAAGCATTTCGAGAAGAGAACGAAGATGAAATCCTGGCCAATCGAACGGTTGAACCTGTACAACCAAAGATTAAGAAAGAGAATAAAGATCCTGACAAACCGAGTTATGTAGTTTCTTATGAGCTATTCACAGAAGGCAAAGACATTGATGAGATTGTTGAAGAACGATCACTTGCGAAAAGTACTATCACTAGTCATTTGTTCAAAGCATACGAAGAAGGGTATGAACTTGATCTAGCGCGGTTTTTCACAGGTGAGGCGGAACATGAGATTTTAACAGTTATTGATGAGTTGAATTTAGAAGAGTTTCGCTATAAACCAATTAAAGATGCATTATCTGATGACATCACCTATACGATGATTAAAGCTGTTTGTTTGAAGCATGAGTTTATATAAAGATAAAACGCCTGAAAGTAACAGAAAACTAATCTGTCGCTTTCAGGTGTTTTACACTTACTCAATAAAATCCAATGTTATAGTTTCTTCTACTTTAGTGTTTTGGTCTCCTTCTCGCCATTTAAAATCAACGATCATATCATGACCTTGATCATTTAACGTCCAAAAACTATAATTTCTGAAGTTAGTTTCTACTGATTCCATACTTGATAGTCGGTCTTCCTCTTTACCAATCCTCACTCTTTCTCCTGACGCGTATGTATGAATAACGACCGATCGAATCTCCTCTTCTTCTCCTTCATATGTATATACTGCATTAGCTTCCTCATAAACATCTCCTGAACCAGGAGAAAAGACGCCCGTAATTTCAACTGACCAGTTTTCTGATTCACCTTTAAACGTAAACTCATGTTCTTCTGGTTCATTGTTACATGCTGATAATACTTCAACATTTGATACTAACAAAAATTGAAGTGTGCCATCATGGCGTTCTCTTTTATCAACTATTGTATCCTCGTGCACTTTTTGAACATCTTCAACATTCTGATTCGACTGTCCGCACCCGCTTAGAGGAACAGTTATAATCATGAATACAATCACTTTCTTCATCTGAAATCACTCCTTAAATTTGAACACAAAAAATATTGAAACTTATTAAAGCTAAAGCCTCCAATCCTTCAGTTATTGTTGCTCCATGGTTTGCATATGTACCACTCCAAGATCTGATTATGGTCCATATAATCATGAATGAAACTATCAGGATACAAATTAACAAAACCTTTACACGCAGTTAACATAAAGCTAATAAATAGAAAATAGAATGTAATTAGATGGACCATTACAAAAAATTGAAAGCGCTGTAGTGTGTTTTCGTATGGATTTTCTTTTGACTTATGAAAAGTGTACATAATTGGAGGGGGAGGCTTATTATGACGGACCAAGTAGCTGCAAAGCAACTGATGGATCCAGCATCGCGTGACAAGGAAAAGCGGAAGAAAGCGCGGAAGAATTTTTGGACAGCCATGCTGTTCATGCTACCTGCCATTGCAATCATCGGTTTTTTCTTATTTTACCCAATGTTTAAAACGCTTTACTTTAGCTTTTTCGTCGTTAACTCACGTGGAGATACAATTTCATTTGCTGGGCTTTCGAATTACTTATACTTATGGGAGTCTTCAACATTCCGAACGAGTATGAAGGCAACATTTTTATTTGCCCTTTACACAGTACCGACAACGATTTTAGTTTCGTTATTCTTAGCCGTCATAACTAATGAAAAGGTACGTGGGATTCCATTTTTCCGTGTTGCATTTTCTTCAACGCTAGGGGTATCAGTAGCAGCCGGTGCGACGATCTGGTTAATTTTATTACACCCAAGTGTTGGGGTATTCAACAACCTCCTCGCTGGAATTGGGTTTGATCGAATCGGATGGTTAACGTCTTCAACATGGGCACTTATTTCAGTCTCGATTACAACGATTTGGATGAACTTAGGATTTAACTTCATTATTTTATTAGGTGGATTACAGAATATTTCTGAGGAATTATATGAAAGTGCGCGGGTCGATGGTGCAGGGTATTGGACACAGCTTTTCAAAATTACGATCCCTTTATTATCGCCAACACTCTTCTTCGTAAGTGTTGTGACGATTATTAACTCGTTCCAGTCATTCGGCCAGGTTGACATCTTAACAGGTGGTGGACCGAATAACAGCACGAACCTCATTGTTTATTCGATTTACAGGGAAGCATTTGAAAGTGGATTCTTTGGAACAGCGAGTGCGCAAGCCATGATCTTGTTTGCTCTTGTATTAATCTTAACGATTATTCAATTTAAGTTTGTTGAAAAGAAGGTGCATTACCAATGATGCGAAAAGTCATAATTTACATCTTACTCATCATTTCAGCATTCTTAATTACCTTCCCCGTTTTGTACGCGGTTTCAGCCAGCTTTATGACAACACAAGAGATCAACCGCGGGGCATTATTGCCGTCTAGTATTTCATTTGATAACTATGTGCGTGCCTTTACAAGTGTCCCACTTTTCCATTTCCTAATGAACAGTTTTATTGTGGCATTTGGGGTTATGGTCGCACAGTTAATTATTTGTAGTTTAGCTGCTTATGCAATTGTGTTCATCCCGTTTAAGGGTGCGAAAGTGATGTTCTTCCTCTTCGTGTCAACGTTATTAATCCCTTGGGAAGCAGCATTCTTAACTAACTACATTACGATATTAGATTTCGGATGGGTAGATACGTATACCGGACTCATGGTGCCATTCTTTGCGACAGCATTCGGGATCTTTCTGATGCGGCAGCAGTTTATGACATTACCGAATGAGCTTTGGGAGTCTGCTCAGATGGAGGGATGCACACATTTTCGTTTCTTCCTTTCGTTTGCAATGCCATTATCGAAACCGATCTTAAGTGCATTAGGTATTTTCGCATTCCTGACGACGTGGAACATGTACTTATGGCCGCTTTTATTAACGAACAATGATGATGTACGTACAGTACAAATTGGTTTGAAAATGATGATCTCTGCAGAAACCGGTACAAACTGGAATGTTGTTATGGCTGGGGTTGTCATGGTTTTATTACCAACATTGATTCTTTTGGTCTTGGGCTTAAACCACTTGAAACGTGGTTTGACGCAAGGGGCCTTAAAAGGATAAATAACTCTACTTAAAAAGGGGGAGATTTAGTGAAAAAGCTATTTAGTTTGGCTGTATTAGTCATTCTTTCTGTTTTCCTATTAGCTGCATGTGGCGATGATGATCCAGAAGTGGAGATGACAGATGATGGTAAACGTCTTGTAACATTCTGGCACGCGATGGGTGGCGGACCTGGTGAAGCAATTGACGAGATGGTTAATAGCTACAATGAATCTCAAGATGAGATCTACGTTGACGCTGTTTATCAAGGAAGCTACGAGGAACTTCTAAATCAGCTACGTGCTGTTGGTGGAACTAGTGAAGCGCCATCAATCGTACAGGTGTATGAGGTTGGAACTCAGTACATGAGCGAAAGTGGATTCATTGAGCCACTGCAAACGTTCATCGATGGAGATGACGATTTCAGCGTTGATAATTTAGAAGAAAATATACTAGGTTACTACCAGTTAGATGGCGACCTTTACTCAATGCCCTTTAACACGTCTAACGCGATCATGTTCTACAACAAAGACATGTTCCGTGAGGCTGGCTTAGACCCAGAACAGCCACCAAGAACATTCAGTGAGGTACAAGAGTACTCTCAGCAGCTAAATGATGCTACAGGTGAAGCCGGGTTCGCAATTTTAATTTACGGTTGGTTCTTTGAGCAGTTACTTGCGAATCAAGGGGGGCTTTATCTAAACAACGATAACGGCCGTTCTGCAGTAGCAGATGAAGCATTAATCAATGGTGAGGAAGGACAACGTATTTTCGAATGGTTAAATGAAATGAATGAAGCAGGTACACTTGGTAATTTCGGTCGTCAGTGGGATGATATCCGTACAGCATTTGCAGCTGAAAACGTAGCGATGTACCTTGACTCAACAGCAGCAACTCGCGGAAACGTTGAAGGCGCTGACTTTGAAGTTGGTACAGCGTTCTTACCAGTTCCAGACGGTATGGACCCACAAGGTGTGATCGTTGGTGGTGGTTCTCTATGGATGACAAACGGTATTGCTGAGGAAACTCAAGAAGCAGCGTTTGACTTCATTAAGTACACGGCTGACCCGGAAGTTCAAGCTGTATGGGCTGGAGCGACTGGATACTTCCCAATTTCACCTGAAGCGTATAACAACGAAATTCTTCAGGACATTTATGAGGAGTACCCACAGTTCACTACAAGTGTTGATCAGCTTCAAAATACAACATTAACGCCTGCAACCCAGGGTGCGTTAATGGGTGTCTTCCCAGAAGCACGTAACATTGTTGAGAACGCAATTGAAGCACTTTACCAAGGTGAGGACTCACAGGAGCTTCTCGATCAAGCTGCAGCTGATATCGAAGAACAAATTGAGCGTTACAACCAGCAGCAAGGTAACTAATTATTCAATCATGAGGAGGTCTCGCTTTGTCGGGGCCTCTTTTTTACATAAAGGAATTAGATGAAAATGGTTTTAGCTCTTTAACTTGGAAAGATTAAAAAACCCTCCGAAGCGAAAAGCCTTCAGAGGGTTTGTTATATCGTTCTCAATTTCGGTACATTGAATACTATTAAACTCTTTTAAATTAAGGTTTAATTAAACTATTACATCATGCCCGGGATAATTTCATTGTGTGTTATATTTTTAACCTGAGGTTCTAAAAGTGCGTTAATTCAATGACCTCATGAATTGTATGTGTAACATGTTTAATCATAAATAACCATTTTCACTTCATTGCGTTAGCATTTTGTTATCGCGGAATTCAACCTCTAAAGTGATTATTTAATTTTGAAAACGTTCCCTTACGTACTTTCATAACCCTGTTTTACTGAGGTTATTAAGATCAAAACATTGTTAGGTTATCCAATAGTTTATTTAAAAGAGTTAATATAATTTTTATAAAATGAAATGTGTTTCTAAGCCTGATATAAAATGCTACCCGGCATTGTTTTAATTTATCTACTGAATAAGGACATTCAGTTAGTCTAAAATATTATGGATTGGCAAAGATTGATGTGCTGATAAAAGAATTGTAAGGATTAAGACACAAATTTTAACAAATGCAATATTTATGTTTCCAATAGTACTATCCACAAGATATTAAATAGATAATTTCTAAATATATATGCATTAAAAAGGTTTATGGTATGGTCACGGGTTTGAGCACACCTTCTTATAAATAAATATAGTAACATTCTATCATAGTGCAATTGCTATATTATGCGGTCTTGTTTGTTTTATAGTTAGTTTATCCTTAATTATGGGGACGAAAAAAAGAGTATGAGAAATTTCAGCTCAATTTCTAACTCCTCCCTGTTCTCTAATTTAGAGTAGTCCAAACAGACTTATAGCAGGTGTCGCCTACTGCAATTAATAGCTTATAAAATCTAAAAGTTTATTTCCTAAATCAGTTATCTTAACTGTACTTAAATCCGTATTTTCCACATACTCTCCACCTAAACCACCCCATGTTCTTTCTCTAAGAATTAAATTTTTATTCTCTAGCTTTCGATCAATGTAGCTTAGAAAAGTTTGTTCTGAGGAATCTTCAATAGGTACTAAAGGTGCCTGTCCATTTCTATGTGATAAATCTACCAGTCTTTTCAAATCTGCACTTCGTAACTCACAAATCAAATCAAAATATAATAATGTTACATCATAATCTGTAAAACCATTTCTGACTGTATTTTCAAAACCTAATAATAAATATTCAGTTTTTTCATCTTCATCATCAAGTAAAATGTTTTGAATAACAGAAGTTCCAATTTTAATTCCAAAATACTCAAAGCTTTCTGATGGAATAACACTATAAATTCCTTTGATTCTATTCTCATTTTTTGCCAGACGTTTATTAAATTGTTTCATTTTAAATGCTCGAAAAAGACTCCCGATATATGGCAAAAAATCACCAACATTTTCAATATCATCTTTTGAAGATTTAATTATTTCATCAAGGTTCTTCATTTTATCACCCAAGCTTACTATTTCGACATGAAATTTTAAAATCCTCTCTAAAAAACCCAAATTATCCATCACTCGTATAGCCGATTTCAATTTTATATTAGTCGATAAATATAATTAATTTACCCTCTATTATACACCAAAAGATATTTTAAAGTTTATTGCCATGGCTTTCTACTGTCATACAACGGATACTATTATCAGTTACCAATTTTTATTTTCTGATTGCAACATACATTTTAAACGCTTGTTAACTTTCAACTAAATATGTGTTGAAAATTTGCACTTCAATGATGTACCGAACCAGAACAAAAAATAGTACAATATTGTACCTATTAATCAATATGTATTAATTTTTTTACTTTTTTAATATACAATAAAGACTTTCACAGAGTAATTTAATATAGATAAATTACTGTTAGTTGAAATTTAATTATTAATAGCACCAAGCCTTGGAAAAGCAGAAGTTGTTGATTTGTTCTTATACAATATACTCCTGAACACCAGTAGAACAAAACCATTCACTATTCCCTAATGCTTCATACATAGCTGATTTCCAGTTATTTAAATAATGTTTTTCCGCACTCTTTTGATATTCAATTAACTGTTTTCTAACACCCAACGAACCAACCTCAAAAGACAGTTTTTTTAAATAAAAAGCTTGATCATTTAGTTCCTGACTAGCATAAATACTATATAGTTCCGATAGTCCAAAAGCGTGAAAATGGTGATTAACTTTGTTATATTTTTGTGATGACCACACTGAAGGTTTTATAGTTTTAAACCTAAAACCAATCCCATTGTCATATATCACTTCTGCAAATAGCCATTTTTGGTCATTAACTCTATCATAATATGGGTGTAATTTCTCTGTTTCTCCAGCAGGAACATCTGTCCCTTTTTCCATGTTACAGTCTGTACAACAAGGAATTAGGTTTAATGGATCTACAGCGTATGTTGGGTATTCAGATTTTGGGAGAAAATGGTCTAATGTAGTAGAAAGTCTATACCCACACATTGGACATAATTTAGAACTATGTAATAGTCTGTCATAAAACACCCTCCCTGGCTGCCCTTTAACAACAAGCTTTCTATAAAGAAACCTCATCTCCTCTTTTGAAATATTTCCATTAACCGTATGTATAATAGGTATTTCTGAAAGTTTACCTGAATTCCCTTTATTATCGTACTCTTCTGAACTTCTATAAAAAAAATCTATCTCGTTAGTTACTCGATCTTTTAAATTGTAATCTTGTATGTTACTGATACAAGATTTAAGTACTTCACTATGGGTTATTATTGGTTTATCTAAAGCCCTCATTATCTATCATCCCTTGCAATAAGAAGTGAGCGCAAGATTGTTCTTGCTTCCATACCTAAATTATCATTAAACTCTTCTATAATCTCTTCATAGCTATTATGTCGTTCTATCGCATTTTTAAGAAATGTATGAAAACCCGAATCAGTTACTTCTAATCCAAAGATTTCTCTAGTCAATGTACCAATGTTTTCCCCAAACGTCTCCAATTCTGGCCTATCAAATGAAACTAAATTATTAGTTCTGTTCATTATCCAAACGCAACCACCCGGAACTTCTTGCAATATCACAGGTGAATGGGTTGCAATTAACGCTACAGCATTTCTATATATTAATAAATCAGAAAGGGCTCGCGTAAATGCAGAAAGCAAAGGCGGATGCAAGTGAATTTCCGGTTCGTCTAATATAACGAAACTTCTCTCTTCTACCGTCTCCACTAACTTAGTTATCGTTAACAGAACGATTTTATGGCCTGAACTTAAATTGTTAAAAATAGGATCAATTCTCGGTTCAAATTCTGGTTGTATTAAATATTCTATCCCCAAACCTTCAAATATTGGATCACTTTCTAAAGTTTTTATTGCTCTTTTCCAACGCTTTGTTTTTGCACTATTACTTAATGACTTTATTGATTCCTTGAACTCATTCTGTAAATCTTCTAATGATTTAGGTGTGAAACTCTCTCCTGTCTTCTTCAAAGACCCAATATTTAAATATCTTATTCCGTCAGCATCAGTGACCTCTTCAAAAACATCATGTCCAGGATCAAAAGAACTGAAAGAAACGGAAACTAGATTAGCAAACAAATCTTCAGGACTTTGACTAGTTACATCATAGGTTAACTCTCCGTATTCACTTGAATTTGTTCTTAAACGATTAATAAGATTTTTAAGTAAATTTGTCTTTCCAACTCCATTTCTACCAATAACCACGTGTATATTTGAAGGGGGTAAAGTGCCGGGCTTTACTTTTATTTTAAATTTTGAATCCATCTCGTTATTCGGAAGTACATAAGAGAAATTATATTCAGTTAGTTCAGCATTTCCATTTGCCAATCTACGATATTGTCCTTTAACGGAGGTTTTTGATACAGATCTTAGTATTGATTTTTTAGTAATGTGCAGTTCTTTAACTTCTTCATAAATTTCTTCATCCAGCGCTATATCATTAAGTCTTCTTAAAATCTGAAACCTTATTTCATCACCTAAAGAATTTAAATTATAATAGTAACTAACATCTTGACCTAAAGAAAAGAACTTTCTTTCTAATTGATTAAATGAATCAGATATAACAGGTGAAACAGCCTCTCCTCCATTATGCATTAAGTCTGTTTGCCCGATTTTAACAGTACCAATCCAATTTACCGTGTTTTCATTAGCAAGATATACCCCAAAAACAGTACGGTATTCCCACCAATCATTCCAAGAATCTTTCATTAAAAACACTATAGTCCCACTATCAGTTTTATACGGGATCTCTGTATCTTCTATTACTGAAAACTGAATGTCCATATTTATTTCCCCCACTTCCTTCATTACTTCCCCAATATAACAACGGTTCACCATATCCTTCACTTTCATTGTAATCAGATACAATCCTTATATAGAATTCATCTGAATCATCTGAAGTCCTTGCATCTTTAACCCCAGCAACAAGTTTTTTGGTATCAGTACTTTCCTCAAAATCTGATAAATTTAATTTTACTGTAATCATTATTTGATTACTTGTATCGTTTTGGTAGAAATCACTATGCATAAATCCATTTTTTCTTAATTGTTTATCAAATAAAAACCTTATTGCATACAAAAAATTTGTTTTCCCTACATCATTCATTCCAAAAATTACATTTTTGTTACTTAAACTTATTCTAGAGCAATAAAAATTTCTGAAGTTCTTAATATGAAGCTCTTCAAATATCAGATTAATCTCCTCCCGCACTTTTAACATAGGATAATTATACCATCCATGAATAATTTTCTCATTATTCAACCCTGAGAGTTCAACGAGAGTATAGTTTTTATAAAAAAGCTTCCTTAAACTACAAGAAACTTTTAGGAGATTTTAAGATTTAAATGTAATTAATTATATAAATATTAATATTCCTGATTCTCCACAATAAAGTGAGTAAAATAACTATTTACAACTGACCCTAATCATTTGTGGCTTTAACGGAAAATAAATGAAGTCAATCTCTCGACTTTATACTCAAGAGCCAGGTTCAAAAGAAAAACAAACCTTGCTTTTTATAGCAAGGTAAAAAGTAAGTATTATAAGAAATTTTCACTCCCTGATGGTTGTAACAATGCCGTCTTCTAAATAAATATACCTTTGATTGTAATATACCCATTGCTCTCTAACGCCATTAGCTGTAGTAGTTTTATTGACTTCCCTCGGTTCACCCCACGAAGACTCTTTGACTTCTTCAGCTGTCATTCCAATACTAGGATCAGAAGGCATACTCTCTAAAACTTCGATGTTTTCTTTTGTACTTTCAATTCTTTCTTTTATTTCATCTCTATGCTCAATACCAAAATAAACATGGTTAAGGATCGTATTTTTAAAAAGTCCATCATATTCTGGATCTATTGCATATTTGTATTCTAAAGCTTTTAAATTATACCTCATATCCCTGTACTTCAGAAATTGTCTACCATAATAACGAGATAAAACAAAATTTCTTATGTCATTAATATCTTCATGTTTAATATTATGTTCATCTATTATTTCCTTTGCAGCTTCAAAATCCTCATCATTAATATTGCCCAACACTTCTTTTAGTAATTTTATGCTATACCCTTCTCGAAGAGTAATCACTTGTTCTCGTAAACTTTCAACCTCTTCCTTCAATACACCCTCATAACCTTCTGGGAATTTACTATTAAGCAACTTAGCTACGGGTGAATAATCAGTTGGGTTATCTCCATGTTCCTCATACTTTGTATATACTTCAACATAGTCTATTAATTTTTGAGTCTCCTTATAGTCAGAATCTAATTCTCTAACAACAGAGCTTCCTTTCTCTATTTCCCCTTCACCCAATAATTTAGTTGCTTCTTCATATTTTTCTTCTACAGTTTGACTACATCCCACTAAAACGATTAACAGAATTAAGATTAAATATAAATTTTTCTTCATGAATATTAACCCCTATCTCAACTTGATTCTCAGCTGTATTTATGTAAATTAAATACTTATTCGTTTACTATGTGTATTTTTATTCTACTTCACTATCGAACATCCTGACCCTTTTAATAGGTATCTCCTTCTTAATTTCGTCGCTAAGCTTTTCATAGTCCTCAAATATTTCATGGATAATAGTCTTAGAATACCAAAGAAGAACCTTAAAGAATTGCTTAGGGGTTTCATTCGTAACCGATGATTTAAAACCACAACGCCGATAAGAACATAACCTATAATAAATGAGAAGAATTCAAGGTATTTCTCAGTATAGAAATTGTTGAGCTGGTTCGTTTGGTTTGTTTTTTTCCTTATAAAGGTCGTAAAACAATAAAAGTAAAGCAGCAAGGATATTTACAATAATAATAAAGTTTCCTGATGCCACCCCTAGTACTACATAGATAATGGACACGAAAAAAATGTGTAATATGCTGTCTTATGTAAATCGTATCTCTTCTTCAGAATAAACTTTGCTATTCGTGTTAATATTAATGCATTCAAAATACCACCAAAGATAATCGTGATTAAATCTGCCATTATACTCTCCCCACATTAATAACTAATATCTACTTCTTTGTTTCTCCTAATCCCATTATTCTACAATGTACTGGTGAGTTTGTTTTGTTATTCTATTTTATTCATGAAAATGATTCCGTCATTACCCAGTGAAATATTATCATCATTCTCAAAAGAATTTGGGTCGAGACCTTCAAGTCTCTTATTAATCTCTTTAAATAAACCTGAAAGATCAGGGGATGATCTAAAATGAAATTTGTTCTCTAAAATATCATATAAACTTTTAAATAAACCAATTCTATATGGAAATCTTGTACTATAAATAACTAAAAACTCCATTCCTTGTACACGTTCAATTTGAGCAAAATCTTTATTTTGAACTAAAAAGGTCATGATATTAGAGTAATAATTATGTATAGCTTTATCTCCATCAATTTCTATAAGTGTTTTATCTCCTGAAGTAGGGTCAATTGCTTCATGTCTAACATTGAAGTCTTTATTTGGATGAGTCCCAATAATCATCTTTTTTAATTTTTTGAAAGAAAAATTCCAGCTCTTAATTTTTACTAACCCGTTTTTCTGTCTCTGTTCATAATTTAATTTTATACCGTAAACGGGCTTTAATTGCGTATAAGCATTTTTAAGGTCCTCAAATTTTTCAAATCGCTCAGCATTAATTAGTGATCCTTTGGCCTCAACTAAGTATGATTGGTTTTTGTCTACATATCCCCATAAATCAGGTGAACTCTCATTTACTCTCCCTACTATTATTTCTTCATTGTTTAAATGAAGTAAATGTTTTAAATTGCAATTTTTGTACATATATGCATATGTAAAAACCATTCCGAGAAAATATGCAACTGCTCCTTTTTCAGTGGTCTCTAGTTTGTCCAAGTTTTTAAATTTCAATATATTATTAGTGATATCTTCCTCTATAAAAGCTTCAATAAAGGACATCTTCCATTCTCTTAATTCGAGTGGATAAGTCTGTTTGCTATCCTTAGATAGCCCTACTTGCCATGATAAGCGCATTAGATCGAGTTTTTTCAAAGAATAAGTTGAAGTATCTACTTGATACCTTCTTTTTATTGCTTTATATTCATCGAACTCTTCATAGAATTTATATTCTGCTTTCAAAAAAACACTCCTGCTTTTTCCATTAAATTTTTACTAGTAAGCGCTAGACTTTGCTTTAAACTTTAAAATGAATTATTCTTTATATTCAATGAAATTTCCTCTTTAATATAACTGTACTCTTAACAAAAATTATAGCAGAGTATCACGAATTATTGTTCTTTTTTCTGGAAATTAGTTAACAGTTTTTGTGCAATATTAGTCTACTATGTAACTACATAATTACCATACTAACTTGCCAAGGCAGGAGGAACATACGCTAGGAGTACTTAACCTTTGAGTCTTTATCTTGCCTTATTCTAACAACTAAGTAGGCAATAATTAGAATTGGTGTACCATATAGAAAAAAACCGCTCCAATCTAGAGGGATCACTTGCTGCCTAGTGTCTAATAGTAATAACTCTCTTTCTAAGATTTCGTGTTCAACATAAAGATTTGTTAATCTCTCATTATATTCTTGTTCGCTTACGCCTCTTGTTTCTAAATAAAAATCCTCATTTCTCTCATAATCATCAATTGACATTTCAATGCTATATATATCACTTATCAATCTATCGTACTCTTTTGAATCCCATAGAGCAAATATGCTCTTCTTTAATTTAATTTACTGAATGGAGGTCAATCAATGTTCATCCAATGTTTTTTCGAACATTGTTCAGACCGTATGATATAATCTCTTGTCCTACTATTGCCCCCCCTATTAGTACATTCCACCCTGTACCACTTTTATTTATTAACCTCATTAAACGCTCGGCCTATAACTTCCTCTTTTATCCATGCTTAAAATATATTATAGTAAAATTATGTGAATAGATTATAAAAGGAGATTGGCTAGGGTATGGGGAATAAAGTTTTCTTAAGTCATGCAAGTGCGGATAAAAAATTAGTAGATAGATTTGTAGAATTTTTACAAACTGGTTTCGATATGACTTCTTCTGATATTTATTATACTTCTCAAAGAGGAACAATTACTACAGGTAAAAATTTTATAGTTTCAATAAGAGAGAATATAAAAGATACTAAACTTGTAGTTTTTTTTGTAACCCCGAACTATTTAAAGAGTGACTTCTGCTTAAGCGAATTAGGAGCAGCGTGGGTTTTGGAAGAAAATATCTATCCCATTTTAATTAATCCGGTGAATGGAAGTAGCTTAGAAACTACACCTTTAAAGGGATTAACTCAATATTTAAAAATACGTGAAGAAGATGATTTAATGCAATTGGCAGATGAATTTAAACAGTATGGCGTAATAGAAGATTACCTTGGTTCAACTGTAACTGCAAAAGCAAGAAGTTTCATTAGAGATTATGAAGAGTTATGTCAATTTGAAGAAGATAAATTTATTTCAGTCGATGAACATGGAAAGCTAAAAAAAGAAATTGACCAAATGATTGAAAACAATGCAAATCAAGATAAAACAATTCGCGAACTTAAAGAATATATTTCATCATTAGAATCTTTAAAGAACCAAGATGAGGTAGCAGAACTAAAGTCAACTGGAAATGATGAGTGGGAACAATTTAAGGAATACATTAATGACATTAAGACTCAAATTGCTAAAGTACACCCCATGGTGATTTCAGCAATGTACCACGACAAATTTTTTGTTTCGGATTTTGGTTTTTGGCCAAAGGATAATTGGTCAACTGTAATTGAACTGCAAGCAGACAAATTTTTAGTTGTTGATGAAGGTGAATTTGAAGTTTTTCCGGACTATGACGAATTTGTTATCAGCAACCTTCTGCAAGGACTAAATACCTTTAATGATTTTATAAAAGATGGTTCAGTAACACTATATGAAATATTTGAAAATAAGTACGAAATGAACTTAGACTTTTCTTCAAAAAGAGTATGGGAGACGCTTTTTGATGTAGAAATACAAATGGAGTAAAAAACATCAAACGACTCTTTAAAAGAGTCGTTTGGTGTTTTTGAAAAAATTTCTTGAGCTTTTTAAGGCCATTTATCGTTACCATTTACTTAATACTTGATGTATTCTTATTGTTTTTTATCAAAATACCCCAACTTTCCATATGCAACTTTACCATAAAAATATAAATTACTTCTTCAACATGCTACTGCTTATTTTAATGCCTTTTAACCAAAAGATGACAAACTTTAAAAGTCTGTGTTACGCAGTATTTGTCAAATGCGAAAAGACGGTCACTTTGAATGTAATCGTCTCTTTAATATTTATTCTATTACCAGTATCATTATACTGTTCAGCTATTGATTCTGTTTTTGCAGCGCCCTATTGTGGAAATTCATTTACTTATAATCCTGTTTTATTATAACAACTATCGTTTCCTATTAATCATTCTCTACAGTTGCTGCTACTTGATCATAAATAAAATCACTAGAAATTAAGCTTTCTATTATAGATTTCCATTCCGGATTTACCTCCTCCCAAGTATCACCCCAATTCTCATTAATGAATTTGAAAGCACTATATGGCTTATTGCTACTGGGAGCAGAATAGCCAAGAAGATCTTCCATACATTCCCTTAGAACAATCACTTTAGATTCTTCACCGACAGCATCCAGAATTGGTTTATTGAAGGAGAAGGCTTTCTCTTCCCCCTTATCCCGGTCATGAATCACAAAAGGTGTTAATCCTAAAGCCCTTAAATATTTAACTAATGAAATAATCGTTGCTTTTCCCCTCGCTCTAACTACTTCCCAATTGTAAGAAAATTCTTTATACAACTCTTCTGGCATCCTCGTTAAAGATTCCCGAACAACAACTTCTTCCGTATCTCCTTCAATTATTAAAACATTTTTCGTAAAGAATACTTTACTTATATCGTCATCAATTTTAAGTAGCATTTTTATATATGATTTGTCATCATCCAATAGTTTCCGAAAAGCGTCACTCACATTAAAAGGATTACATATAACCATCTCTAAATTCTTAGTGGTACCAGCTTGCTCAATAAATGATTTTTCTATAAAAAAGGAATTGAGAACTTGATTTGCTTTCTTACTTAAATCTATCATGTAAGGAGAATGAGTAGTACAAATAATTTGATTGTTAGCCTCCAGTGATAAATCATAAATTGTATCTCTCATTTGCTTGGCCGCTTGAGGATGTAGATATATTTCAGGTTCTTCAAATGCTATTAGTAGCGGTCTAATATATTCACGTAACCGCCCCTTTCTTTGATTTTCCCTAATACTTCGGTACCTAAGCATAGCGAAAACCGCAGAACGAATAACTCCTGCTCCTTGATAATCAACAGAAGTATTAATATTACTCCCTAATTGCACATCAAAGTTAGGAGTTATAACCTGATCAGCATTTGACAAATTAGCGTTAGCTGAGAAGGCAGTTTCGGGGAAAACATCTCCAACTACTCTATTTAAATCTGTTAATAAATTAGCAAATTCGCTATTTTCATCATTAGGATCTAATTCTTTAGCTAGTTCGTTTAAATAGTGTTGAGCTTGTCGAAAATTTTCTGACTCATCTCTAACATCCTCAAAAAGGTGTTTAAGAGTTTGCATTAAAGCCCCATTATTAGCTGATAGTTCTTCACCCTTAGATTTATCAGATATTAACAAGAATTTAGGAAGTCTATGTGAAACATTCCCTGCAATTCCCCCTGGATTTTCAAACCATTCTACCACATCATGGTTAATGTCAAATAGTTCCTCATTACCAAAAGCCTCAAGTTCTTTCTCCATACTAGCTGTCATATTTTGATTAAGTTCTTTTGACGGAAATAATTCTCTAATCACCTCCACACTTAACCCATTTTCTATGTAATCCTGAATCTTTTTACAATCGTTGAAAATATCTTTTTTTACACTTTGGAATTGTTTCATTTCTACTTTATATTTCTGATCAGGTTTAAAAGTTTTTCTATAAAAGATACTCAATCCAGTGTCTTCTTGGTACCCATTTGCTTCATATTCAAAAATACGTTGTCTATTAAACCCTTTCCATTGAAAAGCTTCTTTAGGAACATTTCTAAACTCACCTGTTATTACTACCTCACTACATATTTGTTCATTTTCTTCGCTATCATTCCAAATACTGTAGAAGTCCTCACTTGGCATTTTTTGTTTATCGCTTAACAAATACTCAATAGCCTTTAATATAGAACTTTTCCCAACATTATTTGTACCTATTAAAAAAGTTGCATCAGAACACCTTACCCTAGTGTTATAGTGTCGTCTAAATCCTTCAATTGATAACGAATGTAACCTCATAACAAATCTCCTCCTTACCATTTTTAACCAATTATATCATTGTTTAAATATATTCGAAACTTTGCCGACAAAAAGTGCCTTTACATATGCTTCATATCTATATAATTGGTTAGCAATCCAGCCTAATTGTGGAATTCTATCACTTGTATATAAAACTATTAAATTTAAGTACATTCTTTCTTAAAAGAAGGTATTTATTGCGCAGTATACGTTTACTATGCATTTAGAGTAATGATTTCATATCGTATTACTCCCTGTTAATTCAATTCAAAGTCCTCTATCTTATATTAACCTAACTACTAATATTACCTTAAATATTACACCATGATTCTTATTGAAATAAATTACAAGTGGTTTGTTAATGTATTATTTTTTTTATAGTGGGAATAATGCAATGAAAAACGATGCTCAAGAGGTGTTAAATCAAATGAAAGGGCATGTCTACAGACGAGGGTGCACCTGCAAGAAAAGAAAATGTACATGTGGTGCAAATTATACCTATGTAATTGATATTGGAACTGATCCTAAAACAGGGAAAAGAAAACAAAAGTCAAAAGGTGGATTTAAAACAAAACAAGAAGCAGAAGTTGCGTTAGCAGCAATAATACATGAGATCAGGACGAGGACTTTCATCAAAGAATCTGAGGAGCTATTTAAAGACTTTGCTAGAGAATGGCTATGCTGATAACACTTTAAAAGGTGTTCACCGTACCGGCAAAATGATATTTAGAAAAGCAATTGAAATGGAGAAAATTAAAAGGGACCCAACTGAGTTTGCTTACTTAAGGAGAACAAAGAAAACAGTTCAAGACTTAGAAAGCACTGAACTACCTAATTACTTAGAGAAAGAAGAATTAAACCTTTTTATAAAAACAGCTGAAAATAAAGGCTTAGATTTAGATTACTTAATGTTCTTAACACTTTCTTATACTGGAATACGTGTTGGCGAATTAGTCGCACTCAAATGGAAGGATATAGATTTTAATAATCACACTATAAGTATTACAAAAACCTATTACAACCCTAAAAATAATACTCTTAAATACCAATTAGTTCCCCCAAAAACCCTTATGTCGAAACGTATAATTAGTGTTGATGAAGAAGTTATTAGCAACTTAAAAAAACATCTAAAAATACAGAATAAGGTTAAAATGAGATACCGTGATTCCTACCATGATGAAGGCTTTATATTTGCGAAGAAAGAACGTCACCCTGGCTATCCAATATTAGTCAAGGTTGTTGAAACTAGAATGAAACGTTTATTAAAATTATCAGGGCTTAATGAAGCTCTAACACCTCATTCTCTAAGACATACCCATACATCATTACTTGCCGAAGCAAGAGTTAGTTTAGAAATTATCATGGAAAGATTAGGCCATTCTGATGATCAAACAACCAAAAATATATATCTACATGTTACAAAAGATATGAAAAAAGAGGCTTCTCAAAAATTTGGTCAATTAATGAGAAGCCTAAAATAATATCCTCAATGTTAGCAAAATGTTAGCATTTTACTAATTTCATTTCTAAAATCCTTATATATCAAGGGTTAGAGATGCTTATTACATCATGCCCGGCATACCGCCGCCCATTGCTCCCATGTCAGGTGCTCCACCTTCTTTTTCGTCTGGGTGATCTGCTACAACCGCTTCAGTTGTTAGGAACATTGCTGCAACGGATGCTGCGTTTTGTAGTGCTGAACGCGTAACTTTTGTTGGGTCAACGATGCCGTTTTCAACCATGTTTACCCACTCGCCAGTTGCTGCGTTGAATCCAGTGCCAACTTCTTCACCTTTTAGACGTTCAACGATGATTGAACCTTCAAGGCCTGCGTTGTGTGCGATCTGACGTACTGGCTCTTCCATTGCGCGAAGTACGATGCTTGCACCTGTTGCTTCGTCGCCTTCTAATTGTAGTTCAGCTACTTTGCTGTAGATGTTTACTAGTGCTGTACCACCACCAGCAACAATACCTTCTTCAACAGCTGCGCGTGTTGAGTTTAATGCGTCTTCGATACGTAGCTTTTTCTCTTTCATTTCTGTTTCTGTAGCTGCACCAACTTTGATCACTGCTACACCGCCAGCTAATTTCGCTAGGCGCTCTTGTAGTTTTTCTTTATCGAAGTCAGAAGTTGATTCTTCTAACTGTGCACGTAGTTGGTTTACACGACCTGATAGCTTTTCTGGGTCGCCTGCTCCTTCTACTACTGTTGTGTTTTCTTTCGTTACAACAACTTTAGATGCACGACCTAATTGGTCAATTGTAGCGCTCTTAAGGTCTAAGCCTAAGTCTTCAGTGATCACTTCTGCACCAGTTAATGTCGCAATATCTTCTAGCATTGCTTTACGACGATCACCGAAACCAGGAGCCTTAACTGCTACTGCATTGAACGTTCCGCGAAGCTTATTCACAACTAATGTTGCAAGTGCTTCACCTTCAACATCATCAGCAATAATTAATACTGGCTTGCTTTGTTGTACAACTTGTTCTAATACAGGAAGAACCTCTTGAATGTTAGAAATCTTCTTATCTGTAATTAGGATGTAAGGGTCTTCTAATTCCGCTTCCATCTTGTCTTGGTCAGTCACCATGTATGGAGAAGCGTAACCACGGTCAAATTGCATACCTTCTACAACTTCTAACTCTGTGTTGAAGCCTTTAGATTCCTCAATTGTAATAACTCCGTCGTTACCAACGCGCTCCATTGCTTCAGCGATTAAAGAACCAACTTCTTCATCAGCTGAAGAGATTGAAGCAACTTGAGAGATTGATTCTCTTCCTTCGATTGGGTTTGAGATTGTTCGTAATTCTTCAGTTGCTACTTCTGTCGCTTTTTCAATACCGCGACGGATTCCTACTGGGTTTGCACCTGAAGTGACGTTCTTAAGACCTTCACGAATCATTGCTTGCGCTAGTACTGTTGCCGTCGTCGTACCGTCACCAGCAATTTCGTTCGTCTTAGAAGCAACTTCTGATACTAATTGTGCACCCATATTTTCAAAATGGTCTTCAAGGTCAATTTCTTTTGCGATTGTTACACCATCGTTTGTAATAAGTGGTGAACCGAACTTCTTATCTAGAACAACGTTACGTCCTTTTGGTCCTAATGTTACTTTTACTGCGTCTGCTAGAGCATCAACACCTCTTAGCATAGAACGACGTGCGTCTTCACTAAATTTGATCTCTTTAGCCATGATCAATACCCTCCTCGAATGTTTTAATCTCTAATAACAAAATTATTACTGTACAACTGCTAAAATATCGTTTTCGCGTAATACTAAGTATTCTTTACCATCTTTCTCAACTTCTGTTCCAGCGAACTTAGAATAAACGACTGTATCGCCTTCACTTACTTCTAAAGCCACTTTATCACCATTGTCTGTTACGCGGCCTGAGCCTACAGCAATGACTTTACCTTCTTGTGGCTTTTCCTTTGCAGAATCAGGTAGTACGATTCCGCTTGAAGTCGTTTCCTCTTGTTCTACAACTTCTACAATTACGCGATCTCCTAGTGGTTTTAACATAATCAAAACCTCCTCTGATTTATATGTTGAAGATGATTATTAGCACTTAACATCGGTGAGTGCTAATTCCAATTATTATAATAAATAATCACGAAATTTTTTGCAAGTAAAAACCACAAAATTTTTGTTTCCTCTATTTATTTAGTATAGAATAGCTTTTAGATACTACAATGGTTATAGCAGACATATTAGAAAGGGACGATTATAGTGCCGAGAAGATATTGGGGAATACTGATTGTTTACATTATTGCACAACTACTACCAGGGATTATTTTAGTTAATATCCATTATCCTGAAAGTCCATCGATTGATGACATGGTTTACTGGACTTTAGGTAGCATGGCCATTGCAACATTATGGATTTTATATCTATTAAGACAAGACATGGCAGAAGTGAATATGAGAAGTGGACCGACAACAGGAGAAATTGTGAAGTGGTCTATTATAGGTGTGTTTTTAGCTTATGCAGTACAGATCGTTGCTAACATGATTAACATATATGTGTTAGGTATTGATGGTGGTTCTGAGAACACGCAAAGTATTATGGAAATTATCGATGCAAACATTTGGTTTATTATATTGCCGATTGTTTTTGCACCAATATTAGAAGAGATTATTTTCCGTAAAATTATTTTCGGTGAATTATATAAACGCACGAACTTTATCATTGCCGGTATAATTTCGGCATTAATTTTCGCAGCGGTTCATATGGACTTTACGTTCATTTTGACTTATACTGCTATGGGGTTTGCCTTTGCTTACCTATATGTCAAAACTAAACGTATTATTGTGCCGATCATCGCACATATGGCGATGAACGCGATTGTTGTATTAATTCAAATGAATGTAGATATTGATGAATTAGAAAGACAACTAGAAGAATTTGAGAACGCAATGATGATTTTCTTTGGAGGATAATGTATGAAACTTTCACCACTGTTTTTAGCATGGGTTTATCTGATCATGGGCGCTTTGTTCGTATACATTGGTATACAGTACGCTGATGAGACGGTTTGGAACTTCGCAACGATTATTTTCGCACTGATTGCGACGATTGATTTTGTCGTTGCCTTTAGATTGTTCGGTGTCCATAGTGCTATGAAAAACAAAAAAGATCAATAAATATTGAACCCGCAACGTATGGCGTTGTGGTTTTTTTTATGGCTTAGAACTTTTTTACTAAATAATCTATTTTTATCTAGCATATCAAATAGTTAAACTGAATAATCATTAAACAAGCCTCCACTTTTTCAAATATCATAATTTTCTGAAATAATCTTGTTTTATCTACAAAATTCCATTATTATTAACAAAGGGAGGACAAATTTTTACAAGGGAGGAATACGATGCAAGAGACTGTGATTGATTGGTTAGGGACTATAGGTGATATAGTCTGGGGACCATGGTTGTTAATTTTACTAGTTGGTACTGGTATATTCTTAACAATTAGACTAAGCTTTTTGCAATTTAAAACTCTACCTTATGCTTTGAAACTATCTTTTAGTCCAAAAAGACAAGACAAAAAATCTGAAGGTGACATTTCTCACTTCCAAGCATTGACGACCGCATTAGCGGCGACTATTGGTACTGGTAACATCGCTGGTGTTGCAACAGCCGTTGTACTTGGTGGTCCAGGTGCTGTCTTTTGGATGTGGATCTCGGCCCTATTCGGTATGGCAACCAAGTATGCCGAGGCAATTCTAGCTGTTAAGTACCGTGTTAAAGAGCCAAGCGGTAAAATGGCTGGTGGACCGATGTACTATATCGAAAAAGGTCTTAAGATGAAATGGCTTGCTGTATTGTTCGCAATCTTCGGCGCCATTGCAGCTTTCGGTATTGGTAACATGGTTCAGTCGAACTCAGTATCAGACGTATTAGATGATACGTTCAGTGTGCCTGTAGTCGCAACAGGTGTTGTACTTGCTTTGCTTGCTGGTTTAGTTATTCTTGGTGGTATTAAGAGTATCGGTAAAGTTACGGCTTATATCGTACCGTTTATGGCATTATTTTATGTCATTGGTGGTTTAGTCATCTTATTTACAAACTTAGAGATGGCTGGCCAAGCGATCGCATTCATCTTTACGGACGCATTTACAGGTGAAGCCGTTGCAGGTGGTGCCATTGGTGCTGTAATCCGTTGGGGTGTTGCTCGAGGCGTATTCTCAAACGAAGCTGGTTTAGGTTCTGCTCCTATTGCTGCAGCTGCTGCTCGAACAGATTACCCTGGTCGACAAGCGTTAGTATCCATGACACAGGTGTTTATTGATACAATCGTCGTTTGTACAATTACAGGTGTTACGATCGTAATGGCTGACATGTACTTAGCTGGTGAAGAAGGTGCAAGCTTAACATCACAATCATTTGAATTCTTCTTAGGACCAACTGGTTCAATGATCGTCTCAATTGGTCTAGTATTCTTTGCTTTCTCTACGATCCTAGGTTGGTCATACTACGGAGAAAAATGTTTCGGTTACTTAACGAAACACCGTGGTTTAACAGGATACAGAGTAGTGTTCATTCTATTCATCTTCGTAGGTGCAATTGTTCAATTAGATGTTGTATGGTCATTCGCTGACGTTATGAACGGCTTAATGGCTGTACCTAACTTAATTGGATTACTCCTACTATCAGGTGTAGTAGTTAATGAGACTCGGAAATTTATTAAAGTTAGAAAAGAGGAAGAAGCAGCAGAAAAGGCCGGTTCTCCACCAACTGAGTCTTAACGCTTTACCTCATATAAGAAGGTGACTTCGGATTTATTCCGAGTCACCTTTTTTGTTGGGTTTGTTTGTGTTTGTGGGTAGGGTTTTGGCGTTCGTGGAATTAATTTGGCGCTCGGGCTGTACTTTCTGGCGCTCGTGGAATTAATTTGGCGCTCGGGCTGTACTTTCTGGCGCTCACGAGATTATTTTGGCACTCGGGCTATACTTTTTGGCGTTCGTGGAATTATTTTGGCGCTCACTAGATAACCCAAGTATTTACAACGGTTAGATTCCGCCTTCACATAATGACACAACCACGTCCTAGTGCTACAATAATCCGTATATTAGTAAAAGAGGGATGATCAACGTGACATCAAAAGTTAAACTTCGTGATTTAGTAGAGGCAATGGATACTCAAACTGATTATCATATTGATTTTATAAATATAAAATCTGGTGAAATAGTCAGTATAACAAATGAAATTTTTAACGTAGCAGAAGATACAGAACCCTTTGATAATAAGTTACCTGACTGGCAACAAGAGGAGTTGAAACTAGCTCACGAAATCTTGGATAATGAAAACCAATACATAGAGTTGCCATCAAAATTTGATATTAATGAGTATAAGATGATGGAAGATTTTTGTTATAACTTTGACAATTCACAAGTTCAATCTGATCTATTGCAAGCCATAAGAGGAAGAGGAGCATTTAGAAGATTTAAAGATAAACTAATCAAGTTAGGCTTAGACCAAGAGTGGTTCAACTTTCGAGACGAACGCTACAAAGAGATTGCAATTGAACTTTGTAACAACCATGATTTAGAGTATGAAGACTAGAGAAATGAGTGTTTTTTATGAGTAAAGAAAAAATTGAACAAAACGTATATCGACATGGGAAAGTGCTAATTCAGGAAAAAGGATACATCAGTCCAATCGATCTATTAATCAAAATGGACCGAGTCACACCAAAACAAGTGAATGACTGGCGATTAAAAAAGATACCTAATATTGAAAGCGTTACTGTAGGTAATTTATCCAAAATCAATCATACTCTAAAAACGTTACAAAAATTTGCGAAGGAGCAAAACTTAAAACCTTCTATGACAATCTATAAATCTTGGGGAAAAGGACCTAAGAAAACTCTTCAATTCTCGAAAAAAGGGAATGCATATATTGAAGAAGTATATTCCACCCATTATGTGGGGGTCAAACCTAAATAAAATTGAACCCTCCTTCTTGATTGCTAATAAAGTAGATCAGATGGAGGGCTTCTAGATATAACAAGAAAATTTGTTCTCACTTACTTTTGACTCACGAGATTAATTTGGCGCTCGGGCTATACTTTTGGCGTTCACGAAAATTTATTGGCGCTCGCGATATTTTATCGGCGTTCACGAGTTTTTATCAGCGCTCGGAACCAATTTATCAGCGTTCAGACCCACTTTATCAGCGCTCACGATATTTTATCAGCGCTCGGATCCAGTTTATCGGCGCTCACAACTTTTTATCAGCGCTCAGCTGAGAATATCAGACTTTCTCAATACACGTCTCATCATTATTCCTCGGACTGTTCACATAAGTGCTTACTTCATAGTAGTCGAGTGGGATATCTGATACATCATTTACCCATTCTTTCATCTCACTTGGCTCTTTTGCTTCGAAGTCGATCCAATCTTGTTCGTACTCTCTCGGCAAGATGACAGGCATACGGTGATGGATTGGTTCAATTGTGTCATTTGCTTCCTTTGTTAAAATGGTGCATGTAACGATTTTCTCACCTGCAGAGTTTTGCCACCTATCCCATAGTCCAGCGAAGGCAAAATAGTCATGATCTGGTGGGTAAATTCGAACAGGCTTCTTCTCTCCGTCAACTTTCACCCACTCATAAAAACTATCAGCTAAAATTAAGCAACGCCGCTTCGTCATTAACCTTTTAAAGCTCGGCTTTTCATCGGCTGTCTCTAATCTTGCGTTAATCATTTTCGAGCGCATGCTTTCATCTTTTGCCCACGATGGGATCAAACCCCAGCTCATCTTCCCTAATCTATTACTAGATCCATCATGTACAACAGCTAACACATCTTGAGTTGGAGCAATATTATAACTCGGATCCCAGTCAACATTGTCGACATTAAAATGTTGTTTTAAGAAACGCTCTCCTACTGTTAAAGTAAAACGACCACACACTACTGATCACTCCTCTTCGTCCTCAACACCCTTCATCTTAAATGCTGCAGGAATAGCTAATGCAATAATAACTGCTGCTATAATAAAGGCTTCATTAATCGCTTGTAATGTCGCTTCTTGAACGGTGTATTCATCAAGCAAAATCATATGGCCTCTTCTTAACTCATAATAAACTGAGAAAAAGACGATTCCTAATGAAGATGCAAACTGTCTAATTAAGTTATTCATTGCTGAACCTTGAGCCACTAAATGTTCAGGAATTTTGTTCATTCCAGCTGTTGTTGCTGGCATGTTACCAAAACCTAAACCTGCACCGTGCACAATGTAGATCACAACAATCACCCAAAAAGCAGTCGTTAGCTCGATAAATCCAAATGCTAAGCTTGCCCCTGAAAGAATAGCCAATCCAGTTGGAATAACAACTCTCGGCCCTTTCTTATCAAGCAGCTTACCACCTATATTCATAAACAAACCACTAACTAAAGCACTCGGTAGAAAAATTAAGCCAGTTGCAATCATGCCGAGTTCAAATGCTTCTTGGATCATATACGGGATTAAAAATAACCCTGAAAACAGTCCAATAGAAGAAGCTGACGTTACAAAGATCGAATAACGATATGTTTTTATTTTAAATACGCGTAAGTTAAGTAAAGGCTGTTCTCTTCGTAATTCATATTTCACAAAGACGATAATTAAAATAATGCCGACAACTAATAAAAGCGCATTGTTCAAGCTAACTAAAGCTTCTAACTCTCGCCCTTGACCTAACACGTAAAGGACTGAACCTACTCCAAGTGTAACCATTATAAAACCGATGTAATCAAAACGAATACTAGGGTTTGATGGTGTAGGCTTTAAATATTTAATTGAGAAAAATAGACTGAGTAATGCAAATGGTAAATTGACGAGGAATAAGAAAATCCAATTAAAGCTTTCTGCAATGACACCACCAACTGTAGGACCAATAGCTGGCGCAATCATAACGGAAATACCATATGTTCCAACTGCGAAGCCACGTTCATTTTTCGGAAAAGCATTAAAGATTAACGCCATCGCATTTGGCATCATAAGACCACCAGCAATACCTTGTATAGCACGGGCGATAATAATCATACTTAACGTTTGAGACATAGCTCCAAGAATTGATGCGAAAGTAAATAACAGTACCCCAACTATGTAAATTGTCTTCTTACCGAACCGATCACCTAAGTAACCCGTTAACGGCATCGTCATCCCCATAGCGATCATAAATATTGTTAAAATCCAGCTTACTCCTACGGCATCTGAATCGAATATATGCATAAATTCCGGTAACACCGGGTTTAACATACTATTGTTTAATATTACGGTAAACGTTCCGAATAGAACTGATAATACGACTAGCCATTTATTTGGTAACTTACTCATAAATTCTTTCTCCCTTAATTAATTCGTCTCACGAACTATTGTACTTCTTTTAGACAATAAATGAAAGATAATAAATAAAAATGAGAGGGGGGTACCCTCTCTAATTTTTCAAGAAATAAATTAAAGACTGAAGTTCGACTGATAAATCGATATGATGAACTCTAACAGTATCAGGAACAGACAATCGTGAAGGTGTGAAGTTCAAAATGCCTTCTATCCCTGCATTAACTAACCGTTCTGTCATCTCATCTGCAGCTTGCATCGGTACAGTTAAGATCGCAACTGTAATTTCTGTACGTTTTAACTCTTTCTCTAAGTCATCAACGCTATAGATTGGGACACCACCAATTGTCTTGTCTACCTTATCATTTGTGTCGAATGCAATCTCTATTTTCGTATTGTTATTTTTTATAAAATTATAATTTAATAAGGCTGTTCCTAAATTCCCCACTCCAACTAAAGCAACGCGAGAAATCTCATCTTGATCGAGCGTCTTTCTAAAGAAATAAATTAAATGTTGAATATCATAACCATATCCTTTACGGCCTAACTCGCCAAAATACGAGAAGTCCTTACGAATCGTTGCTGAATCAACTTTTAATGCTTCACTTAGCTCTTTAGACGAAACGCGTTGTTTCCCTTGTTGGTGCAAATTATTTAAATGTCTATAATAAAGTGGTAATCGCTTTGCTGTAGCTTGAGGTATTTTATTTTCTTCCATCGTTTAAGGTTCTCCTTTTTTAAATTCCATTTTAAAACGTGGAACATTGCTTTATGATAGAAATATAAGATAAACTAGTTCACATTGAGGTGAATAAACTATGATCGTAATGCAATTAAAAGATATCGGTAAATATTTTGGTGCTGACCTTATTTTATCGAAAATTAACATAGAAGTACATCACCAAGATCGAATTGCGATTGTCGGGCGAAATGGTGCAGGTAAATCAACGATCTTGCAAGTGATGGCTGGTCAATTAAAGCATGATGAAGGTGACATTTTTAAACCTAAAGATGTCACTGTCGGCTATTTAGACCAACATACAGGATTGGATTCTGATAAATCGATTTGGGATGAAATGCTAGAAGTATATCAAAATGTCATTAACTTAGAAAAAGAGTTGCGCGAACTTGAGACGCAAATGGCTAATCCTGACGCTTTTGAAAACGAAGCAGAATACGAACAACTTCTAACGACGTATGACCAAAAGCAAAACTACTTTCAATCGATCGGTGGCTTTCAATACGAAGCCGACATTCATTCTGTCTTACAAGGGTTAAACTTTGGTGGCTTTGATCTTAATACACCTATTACTGATTTAAGTGGCGGTCAGAAGACGCGTTTAGCATTAGGTAAACTGCTTTTAGCTAAGCCGAACATATTAATTTTAGATGAGCCGACTAACCACTTAGATATTAGAACGTTAAATTGGTTAGAAGGCTATCTAAATCATTATGATGGGGCCGTCGTTATCGTATCACACGACCGTTACTTTTTAGATCAAACAGTTAATATCGTCTATGAAGTCGCTTTTCAATCTTCTAAAAAATATCACGGGAATTATAGTTACTTCTTAGAGAAACGAGCCGAAGATTACGAGCTACAAAAGAAACAATATGAAAAACAACAAGGTGAGATTAAACGTTTGGAAGATTTCGTCCAGCGTAACATAGCACGTGACTCAACAAGTACCCGTGCCAAGTCTAAGCGAAAGCAATTAGAAAAGATGGAGCGGATTGACCATCCTGACTTAGACGATGCTTCAGCTAAATTTTCCTTCGACATTAAACGTAAAAGTGGTAATGATGTGTTGAAGGTTGAAAATTTTCAAGCGAAGTATGGTGCTTTGGATGAGCCGATTTTCAAAAATGTGACGTTCAGAGTTAATCGTGGTGATCGGATTGCGATTGTCGGGTCTAACGGTGTTGGAAAAACAACTTTACTCAAAGCGATTTTAAACCGTATGGAATTCATTGATGGAGAACTCCAAGTCGGCACAAATGTTGAGTTTGGTTATTACGACCAAGAACAGTCGACACTTAATCCATCAAAAACAGCTTTAAATGAATTGTGGGATGATTATCCGCTTATGCCTGAAAAGGACGTACGCACGATTTTAGGCAACTTCCTCTTCACTGGAGATGATGTGTTAAAAACGATCGGCATGTTAAGCGGTGGTGAAAAAGCGCGAATTCTACTCGCTAAGCTCATGCTTAAAAAAGCAAACGTCCTCATTATGGACGAGCCAACCAACCACCTTGATCTAGATAGTAAAGAGGTCCTAGAAGCTGCATTAGCTGACTTCCCTGGTACGATTTTGTTCGTTTCACACGACCGTTATTTCATTAATCGAATTGCGTCACAAGTGATGGAAATGAGACAAGATGAAATTAGAATGTTCCTTGGTGATTATGACTATTACATCGAAAAAATCCAAGAAGAAGCAGAGCTTAAAGCGATGGAAGAAGCTAAACAACAAGTCCAAGAAGATAGTGCGAACAAGAAACAGTTTGAAGAAGATAAACAAGTTAAACGCGAAATCCGTAGAGTAGAACGTCGAATCAGTAAAGTTGAAGAAGAGATTCAACAACATGAGCAAATCATCGAAGAACAAGAAGCTAAAATGGACGACCCTGATTTAACCGGTGATTACTCAAGTCTTCAAGAAATTAATGATACGATTAAAACAAGCCAAGATTCATTAGAACAACTGATGGAAGAATGGGAAACGTTGCAAGAAGAATTGGAGTCGTTTAAGGCTGGTTCTTAAGTTATGGAGCACTTGGAATTTATTCCGAGTGCTTTTTTCTGTATAAGTACAGTTTATTCACTACACAAGTACCCAACACACCAAGTTTTGCACAGACTTATTAACAAAGTCCACAAGATTAACCAATTTTGTCCACAAGAATTATGCACAAGTTCACATACCGTCACACTTAATATTATAAAAAATACCCACAACTCTGTGTATAAGTTGTGGGTAATCAATTACATCATTAATCCTGGATTAGCATTTAAGTTAAGCGAAGCATAATTTTGTTTATGATACTCAACAGATGCTGCAGCACCAATCATCGCTGCATTATCTGTACATAGATATAATGGCGGGATCGCTAATTCGACATCAGTTTCTGCAAAACGCTGTTCCATTCTCGCTCTTAACGTTTTATTCGCAGAAACGCCACCAGCGACGATTAACTGTTTAACGCCGTAATCTTTTGCTGCATCATACGTTTTATCGACTAACACATCAATGACACTCTCTTGGAAAGACGTTGCGACATTTTCAACATCAATCTCTTCACCCTTTTGTCTTAAGTGATGAAGCTTGTTAATAACGGCTGTTTTTAGACCGCTGAAACTAAAATCATATGAACCTTCTTCTAAGTATGATCTTGGGAAGTTATAAGTATCTTTACCTTCTTGTGCTAAACGGTCGATTTGTGGACCACCTGGATAAGGTAAGCTTAAAGCTTTAGCCACTTTGTCATACGCTTCGCCTGCTGCATCATCTCGTGTTTCACCGATAATCTCATACTCACCGTGTTCTTCCATGTAAATAAGTTCGGTATGTCCTCCTGATACAACTAAGGACAACAACGGAAACTCAAACTCTTTTTCCAATCGGTTAGCATATATATGACCTGCAATATGATGAACGCCAATGACAGGTTTTCCGTGTGCATAAGCTAGCGCTTTAGCTGCATTAACACCAACGAGTAACGCACCAACGAGTCCTGGTCCTTCTGTTACAGCAACAGCATCAATATCTTCCATCGTCACATTAGCTTCTGTTACCGCTTGTTCCAATACGACAGTCATTTGTTCGATGTGATGTCTTGATGCCACCTCTGGTACTACGCCACCAAACTTTTGGTGGATATCCATTTGGGTTGCGACAACATTTGAAAGCAGTTTTGTTCCATCTTGTACGACTGCGGCTGCCGTTTCATCACAACTTGTCTCTATTGCTAAGATCAATTCATTCTTTTCTATCATGATAATTTCACCCACATTACATAAGCATCTTCTTGATCTGGGTAGTAGTTTTCACGTCTACTAACAATCTCTAGTCCAAACTTTTCGTACATTTTTTGTGCAACTTCATTTGATTCACGTACTTCTAATGTTAATTCATCTACATCGAATCGTTTCGTCATTTTCATCACTTGCTCAAACAATTTCTCACCATATTTATGGCCTCGTTCTCCTGGTAAAACCGCAATATTTGTTATTTGAGCTGACTCCATAACAATCCAAACACCACAATAAGCAATAACTCGTTCATCTTTTTCTAAAACTAAATAGTGCGAAAAGCGATTTTTTACGAGATCAAATTCAAAGTCTTCTCGCTTCCAAGGGGATTGAAAAGAAGCTAGCTCAACGTTCATAACATCGTCTAAATCCGTCAACTCCATTTTGCGAATTATTGTTTTGTTCATCTTTTCTACCTGCTTTGATTTTGCTCTAACCATTTTGCTTCGGCCTCCACCATTCGATGATATTGAGGTTTTAACGCATGAACAGGTGTCGGTTCACGTTCTAGCGCTAAATGAGCTAACATACTAGCTCGCGGTAAATTCATAGAATGTTGAATAATATTTGCTTGTGCTCCTAGTTTCTCTTTTATTAGTTCATCAAATTGATGATTAGTTGAGCTAATAAAATGAACGGTCTCATCTATATTTTGTAGCTGTTCTAACCAAGATTCCATTGATGTATTGAGATCATCTTTCACGTTTGCTATTTGTCCGTTTTGAGCTTGGTATAGTCCTGTGAAGACATTACCCCTTCTAGCATCAAAAAATGGACATACATAGCTATTATGATAGGTTAAATTAGCTGCTAACATTTCTAAACTAGATATTGCGACAACGGGAATATTTAATGTCCATGCCATCGTCTTAGCCGTCGTCATCCCAATTCTTAAACCCGTATACGACCCAGGTCCTTCTGAAACAGCTATTAAATTTAAATCTTTCGGCGTTAAATTTGCTTGGTTAAATATATAATCAACAGCTGGCATCAGTTGAATTGAATGATTACGTTTTACATTTACCGTCAATTCCGCAGCCAATTGACTATCTTTCAATATTGCAACACTCATTGGTTGATTTGAAGTATCGATCGCTAACACGTTCATAGTTTGAGCTCCTTGCATAATTCATTTAAATGATCACTATGAGGAGTTACTTTAATTTCACGTCGCTCCTCATCGATCTTTTCTATATTAATTTGTAATCGTTCTTCCGGTAAAAATTCTAATATATATTGTGACCACTCTATTACGGTCACACCTTCTCCATTAAAGTAGTCGTCAAAGCCGATATCTTCTTCACTATCTTCTAAACGGTATACATCCATGTGGTAAAGTGGTATACGGCCTTTATACTCTTTAACTATTGTATAAGTTGGGCTATTTACCGTTCGTTTTACAGCTAAACCTTCTGCTAAACCTTTAGTAAAAGTTGTTTTACCAGCGCCTAAGTCACCGTCTAACGTCAACACATCATTAGGCATTAACTTCTCTCCTATTTGTTTAGCTAAACGTTGTGTTTCATTTTCATTTATTGTTGTGAACTTGTACATATATAATCACCTATTAATTATTATGAATGCTCATACCCTTTACGGTCTAAAAGGGTTATTTGGTCACCTTCAATTAAATTAACCTTGGGAGTTGAAGATGAGCTTGTTACCGTTCCGATTGATTTAATCGGGATATTCAACTTTTGACAAGACTGTTCTAATTGTTTCCATTCTTGCACAGAACAAGTCCCTACTAATTCAAAGTCCTCACCAGCAGATAAGATGAGTTCTTTTAGAAATGTTGAATTAAGCTTTTTCATTTCTTCATGGACAGGCAAAGATTCATAATTGATTTCTATATTTACTAAAGATGCTTCTGCAATTTCATTTAATTCAGTCGAAATTCCATCACTTATATCATTTAAACAAACCCTGCTAAGCGGTTCAGAAGCATAGAGAAAATCTTGTCTTGGAACTGGACGTTTATGACGGTTAATGAAATAGTCTTCATCTATTTGATCGTTTAATAAATGTAATCCATAACCTGATTCTCCTAAATAACCAGTAACAAATACGACATCTCCTGCATCGGCTTGAGACCTTAACCTTTTTCTATTCGGTAAGACAGATCCAAAAGCAGTAATTGATATCATAAGTTTATTTGATGAAGTCGTGTCACCGCCAATTAGATCCATATTATATACTTTTGCTAACTGGTTCAGACCATCATATAACAATTGAATATCTTTATGATTGTAATCACTTGGTACACCAAGGGTTATTATGTAATATAATGGCTTACTTCCCATAGCGATTAAATCACTCACATTAGCAGCTAGAACGCGGTGTCCAACATCTGATAAGTTCATATAATTTAACGAAAAGTGAACATCTTCGATCATGGCATCTGCTACAATGACAAGCTCATGGCCATTAGGCGGCTTAATAACAGCACCATCATCGCCAATCCCCGTAACAACAGAACTTTGACGGTAGAAAGATGGAGTTATTTGATTAATTAGATCAGTCTCTTTCATTATAGAATCTCTCCATAACTTCAGTATAACTGTATCATAGCAAAGATGGCTCATTAAGGGAAATAATCATCTTTTAAGCTAACTATGTAAAAATCGCTCTATAAATGTAAAAAAACCTTGTGAATTGTATTCACAAGGTACTGAATGGTCTGAAATAAT
>NZ_BJYA01000014.1 GCF_007991275.1 Alkalibacillus haloalkaliphilus
AAAAAAATCAGTTCTCTATAAGACGTTAAATCAGTTACCATATTTGTTAAGTCATAAGTATTCGTGTGTTGTAAATGTTTATTAAACATTAATAAGTATCTCTGCATATTATCGCGATTGAAGACAAGAACATATATGTCATCTTGGTTTGCTAGTATATCTAATGCATTTTCTCCTTCTGATAGATTTGTAACTTGATAATCATCATGTTTAATATCATACAATCCTACATAATCGATATTATTATTTAACTCGTTTTTCAGTAGATAAACGTGATCTTGATGTACTGTGATTGTTTTCAACCGTACTTCATCCACTTTATCTATGCGCTTTAGAATATGCATTTGGTCGTCTACTCTAGCTAGTGTATACGTATCATATTGCTCCATCGCTACAAGTAATCCATGATTTTCAGAATACGCAAGATCAGACACAATGATATTATCCATTTGAACTTGTTCTTCGAACTCCATTTTTTCTAGATCCATTTTAAAAATTGTTGTATCAATTATATCTCGATCATCTGGATTGAACTTCCCACATGCTATATAAGCGATCTCGTCTTTTCCCGTTATATTCAAATGATGACAGCGTTCTTCTAAATGCAATGTGTCAATAAAGTTATGGGTTTCTAGATTATATATTCCCACTTTATCTTGAGAGCTCGGTATGGTTAAGATTAAATCACCGTATGAATAAAAGTGGTCTCCTGGAGCGAAATCAAACTCTCTCGAAATCCTGTATATAGAATCTTCACCCTGCTCATTAACCTCGATAAAACCAATGAAGTGAGCATCACCATGAAACTTTGCATCTAAACCGTAATTACTAATAAGGGAACGTCTTTCATGGTTAATTTGAGAACTTGTTGGATACCCTCTTGTCTTTATAAGAAAATCTCTTTCTAAATCAGTATTAAGACCTATCATCCACTTTGATCCTCTTATTATTAAAGAATTAAGATCAATCGCCTCTTTATGTTTAAATTCACTGTTATCATCTGTTTTATTGGTGATAGGTAAATTTATTGTTATCAAAAGTAAAGCTATTACTACCAAGGTTATTATCACGGGTTTATTCATAATAAGGTCTCCTTACTTTAGGAATTATTTACACCCCGTATACTCAACGAAAAATCACCATTGAGTATACGGGTTAAGTATTCAGGTAAAAAGCGGAAGACAATCTTTTGTACTATATTAATTAGAAATATTCTCACTAAAAAATTCAGCAATCGGATCAATATAAGGCTCATCAAAATAATTATAATGATCAGTGTATGTCATCCTATTTCTCACTGGTGGGGTAAACGGATTTAACGGATTACTGTTTATTCTACTAGACAGTAGGTCGCCGTAAGAGTATACATTTAATACTTGATTCACATTATTTAAACCGTAATTTACAGAGAGTGGATTAACTTTATTTATTACTCTTCCAGTGCCAATAAAGCCAATAGTGTCAATGTTTATATTAGAATTCCTAAAGTTATTAGCTACCCCTATAGCAACAGGTCCTCCCCCACTGTATCCAATGATTGAAATACTTCCCCCTTCAGGTAAAGGGTTTGCATTCAAGTCGTATTCGATCATTATTGAACTATAAGCTACATACTCCTCACTCAAGACGTTTGTAACACCTCGAAACTTGTTTTCTTCATAAATAGGAATTAATACAACTTCTAAATCAAGATCTTCAAGTGCATTTCTAAAATCTCTTGCATATCTTGGTGACTCATCAGGGCCACTTCTATTACCAATTCCATTTATAAAGTAAACTCTATTCAAAGTGTCTTCATGTATACTTTGTTCAATAAATTCATCATAATGCGATTTGATTACTTCTTCAGCTTGATTCTCTATACCTTCAAGCTCATTCAATAAAAACTCAATTGAAAGTTGAGCCTGTCTGCACTCCGCATCAGTATTACAAGACTGGAGTCTATTCAGTCTATTAGCATGGTTCTGATAATCTCCTATTAGAGGAGCTAATAAGTCGTTATATAGATAATCATTTTTCGAACTCATTAAATAGGACGAAATGTTGAACTGTTGCTGTAATCCACTTTGATTTCTAGCGTCAATCGATTGTTCATGGATTTGTCGCACCATACCATCAGTAGACATATGCCCGGTGTCATGAAGGGTATCATAAGACGCTTCTGCCCATAATGGTGTTGTGACAAAGTGGTCGATATCACCCGGCATGGCGAAGTTACGATTCAAATACGACGCGTTTTGTTCTGCGATTTCTTCCGCTGTAATAGTATCGGTCCATGTTACCGTTCCATCCAACGTGAACTTGATTATATCCTCTTCAAGAAGGTGGTTGGGAGTATCATTAACAACCGTATACTTCGAGTAATTATACGTTAAGGTATCTTGTACATCTCTTTCATATTCAACGTCTATATATCTTTCATGGGTCTCTGAACCGGTTACCCTTGAGCCTGATGTATATTCACGTACTTCTCCATCATAAACCCAAAACTCACCAATGCTATCATTGTCCGAAAACTTATCATGGTCGTTACGCTTCTGAACCCATTCAGGAATGCGCCCTGTCGGATCCCAGTAGTTCATAGGGTCGTTCATCACGTACGCATAGCGGTTTTGTGATAGCGGGTTGTCTAATGTGCCTGGGTACGTATCCTCTTGGAGGAAGCGTCCGATTTTCGCATCATAAAACCTCGCCTGCATATCAATAAGACCTGCGTCTTGTAATAATTCAATTCGACAAGCCTCGAGCTAATTCCTCCACCATGATCTTTCATTGTGTCGATAAAATATATAACACATGGTTGAATAATTATTGTGATTGATATAGTTAATGAACTGGCTCGATTTTTCCATTAGGAATAAGGTAGCCCCACAAAAAAGAAACCTTGAAAGGTGTGTGGTGGCCAATCAAGGTTTCTCTTATCTATTAACTATCAATTATAGTTAACTAAGTTATATTATCAATTTCTGTTTCTACTCAAAAATATCTAATGCTCAATGTCATACACATACAATTCACGATCTTCAGTCTGTATAAATATTTGTTGAGCTTTCTCAGCCCAATACACATTATCCATCAAAGGTTTAGGTATTCTCATTGACATTTTCTTTTCACCTGTTGATATATCATGTATTTCAGTATGATATGACTCGCCCAAGAATCCAGCAAACTTTACACGACGCTCTACTGTAATGAATTCATTGTTATTAAGCCATTCCCATAATTTTAAATAAGACTCAGATTTAAGTTGACTATACTCTTCTTCAAGATCATCATCTAAGTTAAATACGTTAACCCCATTATTATAACTCCCTACTTTAGTGCCATCAGGACTTAAAGAAACCAAAGATACCGGGTGATTAGTTTTTCTAGTAATATCCTCTGATTGTAAATTAAATTCATATAACCTTAGTTCACTGTCTCTAAAATAAATGGATTCATGGTTATTAACCGCAACACTACTACTAATATAGTGTGTGTTCCCAGCCAGGTTGTTTTCTATTAAACTAACTCCACTATCTTCGGTTATGTCCATCAATGCATGGCCTTGCTCTTCTTGTGAACCAATCACATATCTAGGAATACCATCTTCACTCCACCCAACTACTTTATGGGGTCTTTGACCTTGAAACTGAATTTGAGAAACTGGTTCTAGTGTCTTCAAATCAATAACAACCAATTGTTTCCCATCCACTACTGTTACATTCTCTTCATCAGGACTGAATTGTTTACTATTACCTGTATCCCAAACGCTCTCAACATTAGCTTGATTGATATCAAATAAGAATAATGAACTGTCTTGAGAGGAGAATAAAAAGTGTTTAGAATCACTAGACCACTCAACACTCCCTAACGATTTAGAACGACTATTAAACTCCCCTACCTTCTTATTTTGAGCAACATGCCAGACGGATAACTGGTAGAAACCTGATTCTTTGGTTGTTGTAATATAAAACTGGCCATCAGGAGAAGGCTGAAGTAATATAGCCTTCTCTTCTAATGAATATTCGTATGTTGCATTCTCTTTACTATTTAATATAATCCAAATCGCTACTAATAAAAACATACTCATCAATAATAATAACAAAACCTTATACTTAATTTTCAATTTTACACCTACCTATTTATTCCCAGATAAATTTCCTAATAGATTCAACTGTTGAATTATGATTGATTGATTCAGTATGGACACCATATCCTCTTCCTTTATATTCTACTTGTTTAAACTTAAACTGGTTACTCGGAACTATTTCACTTAACCCTTTTTGGCTTCTTAATGAGACTACACCATCATTTTTTATACTTATGTTGTAACAATGCAAACCATTTTCAGTACAATTTTCATGAAGTTGCGTTGTCCCTATTGAGAGTACTTCAGTTTGTTTTGGAAAACTTGGCGTCTCTACCTCAATTTTTAGTGAACCCGGAGAATAGTGTGAATGTGTATTTCCACCATCATATTTTAAAGTTGTGTCTTGACGAATGTCTCTTACCGCACCACTGTGTGGAATTAGGTCTAAATTGCCTGGATAACCCCAGAATCCGATTAATCCTCCCCAGGCCCCCTCTATAGGTGAATTTACTGTAACAAAATAATCCACATTATTAGCATCACTATTATTCTGCAGATAACTTGTTGTTGTTAACCCTGCCATACTGTGGCCAATTATTGATACCGAATCTGCATTAAACTCCTCCATCACCAGTTCCACTGTTTGTGATAATGCTTGTTCTTGGACTGATACAGTTTCTGCATTAGGTTGAAGGTCTAATAATACCAATGGACTTTTGCCCTTTTCAACCCACTCGTCACTATAATCCAGTTCAAGCCTTATATCATTATCTATGTCTATTGCTGAAATAGTTCCAGCATACTCACCATAACCTCCTAAAGAGTCAATGATGGATGCTCTACCACCATGTTCTCTATGCCAAACAGATGCCTCACTTGTCCAACCATGCATGAAAATCACAGGATCTGTATAGACATTAGTGGCTGTCTTTGTTTGACTACCTGAACTAGTTTGGAGCCTCTCAGATATTAATCTACTAGGCTCAAAATGCCCTGTCGTAAACAAACTACTACTCTGCATTTCACCATTATGCCAGCTTGTGTACTCGAACTGTGGCTGACTTTGATCACCTGGCAAATTTCCATACCCTGCTAGAATGGCTTGGTTGAGACCAGCTAACTCTTCTGCAGTCGTCGTATCGCTTTCTACGTAACTTGTACGGAGTCTAAACACATGATCTTCTGTCGGTCCGTTCTGTATAGGTTTAACAATCTTTTCACCATTACTATCCTCAATTTGCCCCGTTAAAGTGGCTTCATAGTACCAATGGTCCCAAGTCACGACATCCCATTTCTCAACGATCTCTGTACCTGTATCATCCGTTCGGTGATTCTCTTCCGTCGTTATTGATGTGTGGCTTTGGAATTCATAGTACCACATCTCCGTATCAGTATTATCACTAAAGTTCTTCTCATCAAAAACTTCTTCAGGAATGCGCCCTGTCGGATCCCAGTAGTTCATAGGGTCGTTCATGACGTACGCATAACGGTTTTGTGATAACGGGTTGTCTAAGGTGCCTGGGTACGTATCCTCTTGGAGGAAGCGTCCGATTTTCGCATCATAAAACCTCGCCTGCATATCAATAAGACCTGCGTCTTGGTCGTAGTGATGGCCCGTATAGCTATTCGTGTTGTACGGTGCAGTTAGGCCAGTTACAACACCACCAAATGCATCGTAACGATAGCGTTCAACGATGTCACCATGACGGTCTGTGAGTTCGCTGACTGATGACATGCCATCGTATTGGTGATACAGCATTCCGCCTGTTGTCTTTAAGCTTGGGTCATGTCCTGGGATGCTTCTTCCATGATACCCAAACATTTTCTGTGAGACAACTCGGTTGTTAGGTCCTGTGTAATATTCCGCATAAGGTGAGCCGGATGGGCTGTATTCCTTATGAACGACGTGTGATTTACCTTCATAGAAGTAATGGCTTTCGACGACTTCTTTCTTCTGTTTACCTTCTCCGCGTTTATGAAGTCCCCAAGCGTTACCTCGCCCTGGGTGTTCGTCGAAGTTAGGGCCTTTACCTTGTCCTGGGTGACCATCAAAGTTCGGTCCATTTCCTTGACCTGGATGATTCGTAAATGGGTCATGACCTTGATTCGGTGCAGGTAAAGTGTCGTTATGCGTTGGATCTAGTGAACGCCACATACCACTTTCTCGCGTTACTTTTCGATCTAACGCATCATAGCCGTAACTGACATAGCTTTCATCGCCGAACATGACTGCACGTAGACGATTAGCAGCATCGTACGTATAATCTCTCTCCTCTTCAGGTCCTTCCTCACGAATCATATTACCATTATCATCATATTCAAAGTTGTATTCGCCTGCTTGCGTTAATTGGTTATTGTCATTATACTCATACTCTGTTAATTCACCGTCAACTTCTTCTGTTAACCTGTTTCCAACAGAATCATAAGTATAGCTGACATGCTCTGCTGGCGCTCTATGGTAATTCGGCTCATTAAATGTCTCGACTGTTTCTTCTTCTGTTGCTTCTACTAATTGAATAGTAAATAAATTAAAGAACCAATTGAACACATCTTGAACAGTATTTCCAACTCCTTGGAAGAAGTTCGATATAGCTTGAACCGATCGACTAAATACACCTTGCGACTCTTCATCTTCTGACGCTAACTCATCAGCTTGATTTTGTGATTCGCTTTGGTCTTGTTCATCTGCTTGGTCATTCGTTTGTTCATTAGATGGTTCTTCAATCAATAACTCAAACTCCTGACTGTGAAAATCATCTAAAGGTGTGTTAAACAAGTTCACTTGCTCGTCTTCCATGTTGTCTAAACTCTCATCATGAGATTCATCATATGAACTTGTTTCAGTTTCAACAGATGAAGGACCTTCTTCTTCATTAGAAGTTAAGTCGACTTCAGACTCAGGTGATTGGCTATCACCCTCATCAGATTCTTGTTGTACGACTTCAGTATCAGGCTGTTGTTCATCGTCATCTTCTTCATTTCGATGATGTTTCCTTTGTTCTGGAAAATAAGGTTCTGTTGTTAAGTTCTTTAACTTCTCAACAGGGTAATGAACATCCGTCAGACGGCTTAACTCATCGTACTCATATGATGTAACTGCACCGTCTTCCTCTATTTGTTTAGTTCTTTTACCAGCATCATCATACTCATAAGTAAATGATGAAATAACAGCATCTTCCATTAAATTCTCAACAGTTTCTAGATAACCATCTTCTGTATAGCTTTGGTTAATCGTATTCCCGTTTGCTAGATCTTGCTGTTCTAAACGTCCAAGAGCATCGTATTCAAATGTATTTCTATGCTCATCTGGATCCGTCATACTTGTCATTAAGTTTCTTGAATCATATTCATAACTAATCGTACGATCTTCACTGTTAGTCATTTCAAGCACATTACCAACAGCATCATATGTGAAGTCTAGCGTCTTCTCCACTGTTTGATTATGTTGATGAGTTATACGCCCCAATTCGTCATATTCAAAAATATCTTCTGAATCAGGTGAACTCATTGCAGTTAACCTTCCAGCATAATCATACTCGTAATTTTGTTTATCGCCGTCTAAATCAATTTGTTCTACTTGTCCTCTTTCCGTATACGAATATTCAATCTCTTGGTCATTACGGTTAACTTCTTTAGATAATTGACCTGCTTTGTCATACTCATACTCATGAGCATTCCCTAGGCCATCTATTTCTTTAGTGACACGATGGTTTAAGTCATACTCCCACTGACGCGTATTTTCATTGGCATCAATTTGTTCAATTAAATTACCCGTCTCATCATAGTTGTACTGTGTCACGCCATCTAGAGCATCAGTCACTTCAACTAATTGATTTAACTCATTATATTGAAAATCCGTTGTATGACCAAGTGGATCTGTTTCACTAACAAGGTTACCGACTGGGTCATATTCATATTCCCATTCAGAACCACTTGGTACCTGCTCTTGTACGAGTCGCGATAATGCATCATATTCGTAAGTAGTTGTTTCACCTAACGCGTTAGTCTCTTCAACTAAATTACCAACTGCATCATAATCAAAGGCTAATTCATAGCCTTCAGGATCAATCTGTCTTTCTACTTGGTTGTTAGCATTGTATACATATTGTTGTTCATGATCTAGTGGGTCTGTTTCTTTGATTAAGTTTCCATTTTCATCATAAGTGTAAGAATATGTCCCTTCTAATGGGTCTTCAATACTTGTAACCCAACCTTGTGGGTTATATTCATACTCCCAAGTAGCGCCATCCTCATCAGTCTGTTCTGTCATGTTCCCTAATAAATCGTAATCAAATGTTGTGACATAGTTTAGCTCATCGATTTCTTTAACGACATTGCCGACTGAATCATACTCCATTTTTCGCTCGTGACCTAATGGGTTCGTCATCGTTGTCATACGACTTAATTCATCATATGCGTATTGCCATTTACCCCCTTCAGGACCTTCTTCACTTAAAACATTACCGAGTTCATCATAAGTAAAACGCGTTTCCCCTTCTCGAGGGTCTACAATCGATTGAATTCGGTTATTTTCATCGTATTGATATGATGTTACATGGCCTAACGAATCGATTTCTTCTACTAAATTACCAACAGCATCATATTTAAATTCACTTTCGTTACCGTTTGCATCGATGAATGCTGTTAAGTTATTTAAAGCGTCATAATTATATTTATACTCGTTTCCTAATGGGTCAACTTCTTGTACCATTCGCCCATTGGCATCATAATCAAAAGATGTCGTATAACCACGTGCATCCGTCATCTCATCAACATGACCTAACACATCATATTTAATCGTTTCCGTATTGCCCATTGGATCTGTAACGGTGTTTATGCCGTTCTCATCATCATACTCTAAAGTAGTTGTATAACCTCTGAAGTCTGTTTCACTAGTCGTACGTCCTAATGGGTCATAACTATATAAGGCCTCATTTCCTAGAACATCTTCATAGCGCGTGATATTACCAAGTTCATCGTATTCAAATGACTCTACTTCTCCATTCGGGTCCTTCACCTCAACAATTCGGTTTAATGCATCATATTCATACTCAGTCGTACCCCCATTTGGACCTTCAACCTCATTAGGTCGACCTAAAGTATCGTAATCATACTTTGTTTCATGACCTAATGGGTCTGTTATGACTTCTAAAAGACCTGTATCCGAGTAATCGTAATTCGTTTCATTGCCTGCTGGGTCAATTACCTTCTCAACTAAATCAAGGTTATTATACTCCCAGCTTCGCTCATTACCTTCAGGATCCTTTTCATATGTTAAACGTCCAGCAGCATCATAAGCATACTGAGTACGTTCTCCATTAGCATCGACTTCTTCTACTAAGCGACCGAGCTCATCATACTTAAAGGACCATTCACCATTATTTGGATCAACAATTCGACTCACTTGTCCACTATGGTGATAGTCATATTTCGTCACATGACCTAATTGATCTGTCTCTTGCTTAATGCGACCTACACCATCATATTGTCGAGTCGTTTCATGACCTTTAGCATCAACAATTGACGATTCTCTTCCCATCGCGTCATAACCGAAAGAAGTAATCGCCCCTCGAGCATCTTCAATTTCAGCTAATTGTCCATACTCGTTATAACGATAATCTGTCGTTAAACCTAATTCGTTTGTTACTGTATCCATTCGACCTAACTGATCATAATTATAAACAGTCGTGTTCCCTGCTAGATCTGTCTCTTCTTCAAGTTGATCTAAATTATTATATGACCATGTCGCTGACTCACCTAGTTCATTAGTTCTTTCAATTAAACGACCTCGATCATCATATTCAAACGTTGTCTCATAGCCTTCAGGGTCAACAATCGATGTTAGCTGGTTATCTTCATCATATTGATAAAGTGTCTCATAATCATCTGGAGCACGATAAACGACTTCATTACTCTCTTCATCATACTTCCATTGATGTGTGAGACCTGCCTCATCAATAAAATCTGTCAATCTATTAAATGAATCATATTCAAACTCTACTGACCTATTATCAGTCCCTATGCGTTCTTCAATACGGTTTAAATCATCATAGTGATAGACTGTTGTTTCACCTTTAGGGTTAAGCTCCTCAACTAACCTACCTGCATCATCATAATTATACTCAAACACACCTCCTAATGGGTCGGTTAATTTAAACATTCTTCCTTGATTATCATACTGGTACGTAGTTGTTTCACCTTCACCGTTAGTTTTAGAAGTTAAAAGCCCAACTTCATCGTAACCAAATCGCTCAACCGAACCATCAGCTAAAGTTTTCTTAACTAGTCTTTGATTATGATCATATTCGTAAGTGGTAGTTGTACCATTTGGGTGTTTAACTTCTTCTAATTCACCTAAATGGTTGTAAATATAATCGGTTACATTCCCATCGTGGTCAGTCCATGTATCTTGTCTACCTGCATCATCATAAGTCCACTCATTGACCCTTCCAATTGGGTCAATTGCCTCAGTGCGATTTCCTTCAATGTCATAATCAAAGGACATCGTACGACCATGATGATCTTTGACTTCTTTTAAGTTGCCTCGGTCATCATAATCATAATAAAATTCCTTCTCAGTCGTGCCTGACTTAATGATAGCTTCTGTTACGCCAAAAGGACCATAATCATAATCAGCTGTCTCATTTGGCCTTTCAACTTTTCTCACTTTTCCTAAAGCATCTCTTTCAAATGTCGTCACTTCATCATTCGGGTTAGTAATAGTCTTAACATTACCTAAATTGTCGTAAGTGTAAGATGTTTTACCAGATGAATCAATAATGTATTCTACTTGACCCTTGCCGTTATAAGAAAATGTTGTTTCACGATCAATGGGGTCTGAAATGTGTTCAATTTTACCGTCATCATCATATACATAAGACGTTTTGACACCGTCACCTTCATCTCTCGTTAAAAGATTGCCTCGATCGTCATACGTATACTTAATTGTTTGACCATTAGGCAAGTGCTCTTCTTCTAACCTTCCAAAGTCATCATATACATACGTCTCAACTTCTTCATAAGGATCAATGACTTCTTCAACCAAGCCTTGATCGTTATAAACCATTTCAGTGACATTACCATCACCATCTTTAATGTGCGTTAGTTGGCCTTGATCATCATAATCAAACTCAACTTCAACACCTGTCGCATCTATTCTTCTTTCTAAATTACCATCTTCGTCATACTCAAAAATTGTTTCTCCACCTAATGGGTCAACAATTCTTTCTGGTTGTTGCCATACATCATGGTATTCATAAACCGTTGTTCCTCCAGCTAAATTTGTTTCTTCTTCTCTATTTCCATCATCATCATATTTATATTCAATAGTTCCTTGATTACTTTTAATCTGTGTTAAATTACCATCATCATATTGGTACTCTGTCACTTCATCCAATGGATTTATGACTTTTGTGACATTTTCTTCATTATGTTCATAAACCCATGTGTTGTTATCTGCATCAACTACAGTCGTTTGATTACCACTATAGCTAATTTGGTAAACAACTTCTCCGTACATGCTTACAGTCGATACTTTACCATCTGAGTTGTATGATAAATCAATTGTTCGGCCATCTTCTGTAATCGAGCTAATTTGATTGTTAGAGTTATAAGAATAATTAATCGTCGTTCCATCCGCTCGATTAACTTGATCCAACCTTTGTTCGCTATCGTAGCCAAAATCTACAACTCTACCAAAAGGGTCTTCAATTGATTTCAAAGTACTACCTTGCCACTCAAAAGAAATGACCCTACCTGTTGTATCTGTTATTTCACCAATATTACCATTACCGTCATAGCTATAGTTAAATGTATTACCATAACGGTCTTCATAACGCGTCATTTTCCCTGCAGCAGGATCTTGATCCTCGCGCCAAGGGGCATAATAACCATTATAAGTAATGTTTGAACCATCAGGATTTGTCACAACGTATTCTGTTTGACTAATACGTTCTAACGAAGATTCTGATTCAGATTCTTCAAAGTACCCTTTATGTAATTCATAGTTGATTAATTCGTCACCATCATAACTAGTTACATATGCATCTTCATCTTCTTCAACAAAGTCATATGAATGAACACTTCCATCAATTCGCGTTTCTGCCATGTCATATTCTGCGAAAATCTGAAGCTGTGATTCTATGTTAGCAGTCCATCCATAACCTAAATATCCGGCATCTTCAGCAGCATCATGATATGTACGCTCGAACATGTAATCAAGACCAATACCAGGAAGCTGTAAATCTGTAGATGATTGCTTTACATTCCCAGTAACCAAATCAACAGGGTTTTCGTTTTCTGGTGTTGATACATTTTCATTTGCATTAGAACTGTCTCTTTGATTTGGTGCAACTAATGGCTCCATATCCCCTTGAGCCGCTGGTGGTAGTGAAGGCTGTGATTGCTGTGATACTCTTGGAGCAGGAATTGGATCCTGTTCTGTCTCCGGCGCGAAATCCATAATAGAGTTAGGGTTCATTAAATCCGGAGAGACATCACCTTCTTCTCCTTGAACAATTTGATTACCGCCAATAGTTAGTGGCGATACAGGGAAACTGCTAAATACTAATAAGATAATTAATAAAACAATTAGAACTTTTTTAGCAGTCCCTTTTACCTTCTTAAACACAAAAAACCATCCTCTCAAACATAATAAAAGCACCCCAAATCAAACAGACTTGGAGTGCATACTTAACCAATGCTAAGTGCAACCCAGCCGTCGTAGCAATTTCTTGCCTTTAGACCTGTGGTTTTGCGTCCTCATTTTTCAATGAGTTTGCCCATAAAAGCATATTTTCTTGGATATTTTTTCTTATGGTGGTCGAAACAACCCAAATGTTATAAGACTAAAAACCTAAAGTCAACAGTATTTTTGATAATTTTTGCTAAATTACAACAATTCAGTCTAAAAGTATTAGGTATATAGCCCTATTTTAAGAGTAAATAAAAAGCCACTAACATAGTCAGTGACTTTATATAGTTATACACTTTGGTCTAATATTTCTATCAGCCCGAACTCAACACACGTTTTTAAAGCTAACTCTTTCATGTCTCCTTCAAACTGAACCATAATGTAATCACTCATGTGATCAACAATCTCACCCTCACCAAACACACGATGCTTGACTTTCAAACCAACTGAAACCTCTTCTTCAGATTGGATGGCATTAGGATTATGCTGCTTCTTTTTCACTTCAGGCTTTGGCTTTTGTTTAGACGGGTTAACTATACGATTAACATCGAAATAAAGCTTAGATGGTTGAACTTTTGCATTAAATTTCTTCTCATAAGTTAATAACTCTAATCTTGTCTCAGCCCTAGTCATCCCAACATAAAAAAGGCGTACCGCTTCCTCCATTGGTTCTTTGTCACCTTCTTTGTAAGCTTCAATGTCTGACCGGGCTGGAATAACGCCTTGAATTAAATCGACCATGAATACAGTCGGAAACTCAAGCCCCTTCGCACTATGAAACGTCGACAAAGTAACTGCATCTTGATGTTTATTAAACTTCGATTCTTTCATTAACGTCTCTAAATGTTGAAGACGTTTCGCAAAACTAACCATATCATCCGCTTTCTCAGCAATGACTTCGAGTAAGTTTAACGTTTCCATTAACCCCTCTTCATTAAATCCTAAACGTTTACACATATCTTTAACGACTCTCTCATAGCCAAGTTCTTTTCGGATTTGACGAATGACTTCTTTCGGCGAGTATTCGTGCATCTTTTGATAAACTGACTGATAGTGTTTGAACTTTTTTAGTTGAAAGTCCTTTAACTGACCATAAGTGATTAACTTTTCAAAAACGGACTGGTTTGTCGACACTCTTCTCGCTTGTTCAACCTGATATTTCGACAGATAGCCGTGAAACTTAGAAAAGACTTTTTCAAAAATATCCATTCGAGTCGGGTCATACGCTAAACGCATAAAGTTTAATATATCTTGTACAACCCAGTGATTGAAGAAACGATGATCTGAATCTTTCATATAAAAAGGGATCCCCGCTTCATTTAATGCATCAGCAAGAACAATTGATGAGCTATTATTACGGTACAACAGAGCAATATTTTGATAACCTTTGGCCTTTTGCAACTCCTCTATGACGTACTCAATTTGCTCACGATCTGAATGAAACGACTTTAACTGGACTTGCTCATGGGTTGAGTTCTCTGTAAACATGTTTTTGTCATAACGGTTTTTATTCTGTTTAATAAACCGGTTCGCTGTTTGTACAATTTCTTGAGATGAACGGTAATTTTGTTCCATCTTTAATATTTGTGCATTTGGATAGACTTTTTGAAAGTCTAATAAATACTTTGGCTCAGCAGCACGCCACGTATAGATCGACTGATCATCATCAGCTACAACACACAAGTTTTGATGGTTATTAACTAACTTTTCGATAATCGCATGCTGAACCCTCGACGTATCTTGGCTCTCATCTGTGAGAATATAGTCAAATTGGTTTTGATACTTTAATAGAAGATCATTGTCATTTTCGAAAGCTTCATGAGCGATCGTTAACATATCATCATAGTCGACTAACAAATGAGAGGCCGTCTGCTGTTTGAACGATTCGTATTGCTTCAAAATCTCGTACGCATTCGTCACATCACATTCAACCTCTTGCCATTGTTCGTTAGGTAAAAGTTTATTTTTTACTAGACTAATATAAGTTGATAGCTCTTCTAACTGATCATCTGTAATAGACTCTTCATTTAGCTGACTGTATAAATCACGAAGCAACATTCTTTTATGATACTGCGGCCGGTCAACTTCTCCTTCAATCAATTCATATGTAACGCATTGTTTACGTAAATATTCACGCACGACTTGAAACGCCAAACTATGAATTGTTGAAAAATCCACTGCTTCTAAGTTCGGGAAAAAGGCTTGGTAACGCTCTTTCATATCAGCTGCTGACGCACGACTAAAGGTTACAGCTTTAATCCGTTCAGGCCTAATACCTTTTTCTTCTATTAAATAACCTATCCGCATAATGATCGTCGTCGTCTTACCTGAACCAGGCGAAGCTAATAGAAGTAGAGGCCCTTCTGTTGTTAGAACGGCCTGTTGCTGGACTTCATTCAAAGCGATCCCAAGTTCGTGCTGTTTTCTATGTAAAAATGGATGTAGATTCATGATAGAACTCCTTCTAAATACAACTCCTCTATTATTCTAGCATGATATAATGGCGTTCGCTGATAAATTCTTGTGAGCGCTGATAAAATATAGCGAACGCTGATAAATTTTCGTGAGCGCTGATAAAATATAGCGAACGCCGATAGATTTGCGTGAACGCTGATAAACCAATTACGAACGCTGATAAAGCTCCCACATATTCTCTACTAATTTGGTTATTTATTGTGTTCTCCTTCTCCCCCACCTAACTCACGCTCCACTTTTTCATCAAACGATTCCTCTTCTAAGTTATGGTACTTCTTATGTATGCCAAGGTGTTTCATAATGTAGTTAACTTTGGAATTAATCGATATGACTAAAACAAAAATGGTAATGAACATAATGCCGCCAATTATATACCACATTAAAAGCTCCCCTTTACCAACCTTTTGCCTCATCTTAACATAATTTTTTCAAAAAAATGGTTAAATGTTCGCTTAAATTGTCATAATGTTTTTAGAGCTTCTAAATTGTATAGCGCACTGTGGCCCTATAAAATAAAAGTGAAGGTTAACAATGAAAGGACGTAAACTCAATGTTTTTCCACCCAATGGATATATTAATTTTTGCAGCACTTGGTTTAGCAATGTGGGCACAGTCGAAAGTGAAAGGTAATTTTGAAAAATGGTCGAAAGTGCAAGCCTCTGCTGGCATGAGTGGAGCACAAGTCGCAAGAAGGATTTTAGACGAAGAAGGCTTACACAATGTGAAGCTTGAGCGCTCGAACAAAGGTACGTTATCCGATCATTATGATCCGTCTAAGAAAGTGGTGCGATTATCAGATCCGGTCTATAACGGGAATTCGATCTCTTCGTTATCAGTCGCCGCTCATGAAGTGGGGCATGCGATTCAAGATGCGACTAATTATTCGATGTTAGTCGTACGACATAAAGTGTTTCCGGTAGCGAATTTCGGTTCACAATTAGCTCCAATTTTATTAATTGGTGGCTTTATTCTAGATATGTTCAATTTAATTACTGTAGGGATCGTTCTGTTTTCATTAGCAGTACTCTTCCAGCTAGTTACTCTTCCAGTGGAGTACAATGCTAGTAGTCGTGCCAAAGATAAATTAGTTGAACTTGGTATGATTTCAAACAATGAAGTTCGCGGTGTAAGTAAAGTGTTAAACGCTGCAGCTTTAACTTACGTTGCCAGTACTTTAATGGCTGTTCTTCAGTTAATTAAATTCATCTTAATTGCGAAAAGTCGAAGATAAAGGAGTGTCTCATATGAATCTATTTACACCAAAAGATGCTTCCAGTTATGTTAAAGAAGAGTTCGATGAAATGCAGTCAAAAATTTCACCTTTTATGAAGCGAAGTTTAATTTATTCATTCATCGCATTTCCACTTATGGCCGTTTCGATCTTTAATTTATTTTTCGTATTAACATCAATGCCGTATTCTAGCGAAGTTTTGTTAGCAATTGGTGTTTTAGCCTTAATCGGTGCATTTGGTATGGCTTTGTTTAGAGAATCACTACATCATAACAAATCACTTCACCAAACAAGTATCAATTATATAAGAGAGCGAATTGCGAAAAGTGAAATCGTTCCTGAACAAGCTGTAAAACGTTATTTAAAAACCATCGATTACAACCCGAACCAACTATTCCATACTTTTCATGAGTTTTTAAAACATGAAGAACGTCTAAAAAGATAGAGCAGAGGACTAAGCCTCTGCTCTTTTATTATGGACGTGAAAACAGTTTGTCCAACTCATTTTCGATCTTATTTAATTCAACTTGTTTACCGCGATCAAAGTATTTGTCTAACGACTTTTCAATGTGTTGTAAGCCCGAAGCAATATGTTGATCTGTATTTCCTTTTGTTTCAATCAATTCGTTCAACTCTTCTTCTAGTAACAGTAACGTTTCTTCTAAATCATCATCTGCTCGTTCAACTAGGTTAGTAGTGACGTCACTTAACGTGTCCTCGCCTTCAACGTACCCACTTAACAACGATTCTTCCACGACAAAATCTTCTTCAAACCTCGGCATTAACTTATACTCATTATAGTTGTAAGTTACAACACCTGTAATCGATTCGTAAGTAACTGTTGTGTCAATGTCACCAATTAAAGCGTCAATAACAAACTCACCATAATCATCAAAAGCTGGGTAATCACCAAACTGATTACCAGGTTCCACTGTCACATTAGTTACTGTGACTAATTGCCCTTCTAGCGCTTCACCGATCTCCGTGGATGCAACTAGTTTCGGTTCAGGTATGCCGACACTTTCACTAATTACTTCGACATTGGCATCGCTTGGTATGACTTGAAGTAATCCAAAATACTCTTCTGTTCGTGCTTTCACTTGGATTTCGTCACCTAATTCTGCTCCAAAATCATTGGCACGAACGACGATACCACCTGTTTCATCTTGTACATAATAATTATACATCCCGCCTTGAAAGAACCCTGCTGTTATAACACCTGTAAAATGAACGCGCGTGCCAAGCTCAGCATTTCGAACTTCCTCAAGTGAAACCATTGGCAGTTCAACTTGGAGATCATCCTCACTTCTTGGCATCAGCTTGTACTCTCCAAAGTTGTAATCAATCACACCTGTAATGGCATCGTAAGTTTCACCAACTTCAAGAAAACCAGCATCATTATCAATAATAAATTCACCATCTGCATCGCGTGCTGTATAATCGTTGTATTGATCTACTGATAAAATCTCTACATCTTCCAATGTCACAAGTTGTGCTTCTAGCTCTCCTCCTAAATCATTCGAACTAATCACTTGTGGGTCAACAACATCCTGCGCTTCTTCAATCACTTCAGCATTGCTAGCCATAATTTGTAACATTCCGTAAAACTCTTCTGTAGTCCCAGCAGCACGTATTTCATCACCAACTTCAGCATCTAAGTCGCCGGTACGTACTACAATAGCAGCAGTATGGTCTTGTACATAATAGTTAATCATGCCACTCGCCTCAACTTTATGCGTTACAGTACCCTCAACCATGACATTAGTGCCAAGGTCAGCCACTCTTGCATCAGCAATAACTGGATCACGTTCAAACGCGGGCTCATAACCTTCTGCTAACGCTGTCATTTCATCTGGGAAGAAAATACGTTCATAATGAGGAACTTCTTCATAATCATCCGGCAAGTAATACTGCATCGTACTTGAATTACCAACCATGCGATGTAGTGGTCTGTCATCATATCGTGAACGGAATTCAAACGGTAATTCCATTAAAGGTTTTTCCTCGGACCAAACACCAAGCTTGTCCTCTTCAGCTTGACGAGCCGCTTCTTGATACTCTAAATAAGTCTCTTCATCACCAATTGGCCATATGAAGTAAGAAGGTGCATGCCCTTCACGCACTAACTCTAATCCCGTATTTAAATCATCTTCAGCTCGAATTACTTCAGCTAATAACCGACCGTAAGCATCTAACGGTTCTTCACCCAACTTTAAAATTACTTCATCACCCGGTTGTAGCAACTCTTGCAAATACTCCGTTGCTCTCTCACCGTGATACTTTTGTGAATGGTTCGGGTCTTCTAAAATTAAATCTTCATCATAATCATCTTGATGATAAGTTTCAGCCGTATCCATATTTAAATACCTAATGTTCGTTGTTCCTAGAACCGGACTCGTTATATGAATCGTATCGCCATCAACGACACGGTCAACTGTTGCAATGTATTCATCTTCAATCTCTGGAGGTTCAACTGGTTCGTGCTGTCCTAAGTGCTCAAATGTATCAGCAAAGAATGGAATCCACTCATCTTCTGGATGAAACTCATCGTGAATGTTTCGATCGCCGATTTTCACATCGTAATCTCTTACTAACGTTTGATCAGCTGTTCTCGTTTGTTCATCACCCCAATACTGACCAGGGTCTTCACCAACTCGTCCAATTGAGTCGATTACTTCACCATCTCTTACCGAATCATCATAATCCTTAAATAAAACAATGGCATCATTCCCATTAAAGCCATAAAAATATGATGACCCAGTCACATCAGCTTTTTCTAACAACTCATCAGACCCATTAGCATGAGCGACAACTAATGTCTCTCCAGATGCTAATTCACCTGTAAGATCTAACGGACTCGCAAAGCCATCATCAGGTTCTTGACTTGCTCCATTTGTAAAATTAACTAACGTATAGTCTTCTAGATTAATAGAATCACCTGTGCCATTATAAAGCTCTAATGCTTTATTAAATCCACTACCTTCAACATATTCAGAGATGATTAAGTCCTCGAAGTCATCTGCACTAACGGGTGTTACCAACATACTACTAATTAAAACAACAAAAAACACACTTAGTAAGACACTTTTTAACCTTTGCACTGTTTAACCTCCCATATTGTCAAAATCAGTTTCATTATAAACAAAATATTGTCACTTTTGTGTTAAATTTCTGTAAATTATTCCTCTAAAGGATAAAACAGTATAAAAGTCTAGGTAAAATAGTTACACAAAACAAAAAAAGCACGCCTAAATCTAGACGCACTACAAAATTTCCGCTAGCATTCCCCAGTTTGGTAAGTAAAATATGAGAGGGAGAAAAAGATAAAAAAGCGTATTAACATCTTTTCTTGCTTCTTTAGGCAAAAGATACATAACGACACATGCATATACGACAAACGTTATAACTGAAAAGGTCATCCCATATTGGAGAATTTCACCAGTTCTTAGGCCGGACCATACTAAGATAAATGTGAATAAATACTTCACTAAAATTAACCCAATGATCGAAAACCAAAACCACCGTGGTTGCTTCCATTCAATTTGTTCTTCCATGTAAACCCACCCCTTTACTACATCACTAAATCTGTAAGTCTAGGTGATAAGAACAAAACTAAATGTGGTCAGGCACAACTCCGAAAAATTCGGTGTAATAAAAAACGATTACTAAAGCAAGCATAGTTGCTGATACAGCCCAAATAACGATATACTCTCGCTTATCTCGTGCATGGACCCATTCCATAATGCCTTCGATGACATAAATCCCCGTATATAAAACGATCACCCAAAGCAACAAATTTGTTAAACCCTCAGCAAAAAGTGTAACCACAATCGTTCCAACCATCGAAACAGCAATTATTAGAAATCCATGTGAAAAGTTATAAAAACGCTCTTCAAACGATTTCTTTTCCTTTGGAATATGTAAATTATGACGAATAACCTTCTCAACAATATATGCTATTGCAAGTAGGTTTAATAATATGAGAAATAAAGGCACTAATTCCGTCATGTAATCCTCTCCCTAACTCCCACGACTAACCAGTTCAATCAGTAAATAGACAAACCCTACAATTACAAATGAATTAATAAGCATAATCCAATGAAGCTTCTCTTCCGGTTGAAAGATCCAATTCATCACAATATCTACAACTCTAAATAAAACCACTACACCAACTACAATTAATCCCCAATGTTCAATTGTAATGTAGAAGTTGTTAACTAAAATAACTGAAATTAATATTATAGCCAGTAACTTATTTATATAACGATGAACGTCATTAACGTGTCTTCCATCACTCTCAAAAACAGCCTTCGTGCTAGCATCAACCCCTAACAACTTCCTCATGCCATATTGCATGAATAACATGAGCAGTAAAAAGGCCATAATTAAAAACACAATCTCTTCCGCATACATAACAGCACTACCTATACTGCTATCGAGTTAGATAAAGCTAATAAAAACCCAAAGAAAGATAATATGACAACCGTATTAATTAACATGATCCAATGAACTTTCTCCTGGGGACGGTGCTTCCAAAACATAAATATATCTAACCCTCTAAAAATTAAAACAAATGTAATTAAGATGACGTAGGTTAAGTTATCAAAATTAAATACCATGTAATGACCAATAAGTAACGTAATACCAATAAGCACGAAAATTTGGTTTAACTTACGATGTCGGTCATTTACATACGGGTCTCTTCCTTGAAAAATCGCTTGCCAACTCGTGTCTAATCCCATAAACTTTCGAACTGTCCGTTGTAACAACACCATAAAAATAAAAAAGGATAATATAATAACGATTAATTCAAGCATTTCTTGTTGCTCCTTTCCTTTTAATCAAACGTTTGATTAAACGACCACACTTGTTAAAACTATTACAGGAATAATACCATAAATTGTAACTAAACAGAAGAAACGAAAATAAAAAAACTCCACCATTTTGGTAGAGTCTCGTTAGAAAAATTCCCACTCCTCAACATGCTTACCTTGATTGACTTTCTTCGCGATTCGGTATGCGTCGATTAAATTAATGATCCAAATGACGAACGTTGCCATTCCGGCTGTAGCAATTGTCGCTAAAACCCACACACCAAACAGAACAATCCCTTTCAAGCCTTGTCCAGCATATAATTGACCTAACCCAACAACCAATGCTGAAAGAATCAAGGCCAGTATCGGACTCTTTCCTTTACTTGGTTGTTGTTCATCATTTATAACCGTGCTTTCATGTTGGCTTACGTTTGGCTTAACGCGCTCACCACACTTAGAGCAATATTGATCGTTTACAAACAATTGATTTCCACATTTATGACATGTCATATTATCACCTCATATATTTTACACACTTATATTATAATGAATACATTTCTTTGTAAAACAAACCCGCTGTATAAAATAGGTGAAACAACTTACATAATACTGTAAAATTGTATACGGGAGGAGGAATTACTATGAATTATCAAACTAAAAAAGACGTCTGGGTAGCCATATTATTATTTGGTATTACAGGCTTTATCGTTACATACTCGTTTATTCAATCCGATACATTCTTCATGATCATAGGTGTCATTCTTTTAATTGCTGTCGTTTGGTTTTGGTTTACAGTCAGGTATAAGGTAGATGAAGGACAATTGATGATAAAGTTTGGACCATTCACAAAGAAAATCGACATTCTAGACATTGAGCAAATTAGGTTAGTACGCAGCCTAAAATTATCTCCTGCACTTTCTGTTACTCGCTTAGAAATCACATACGGTTACGACCATCGTGTAATTAGAATTTCGCCGGCTGATAAAAATTTATTTGTTAAACAACTTATGTCGATTAATCCAGATATTGAATTTGAATAAAAATTATGAGGTGATTTTATGCCAGTTTGCCAGCATTGTGGAGGAACATGGTCTTATAAAGAATCACTAAAACAACTTTTAAATTTGAGAAGGAAAATGACTTGTGAGCACTGCAATGAGCAACAATATTCTACTCAACGGAGCTATTGGGTTAGTCAAATGGCTTTTCTTCCTGCTTATTTTATCATTATTCCTTTAGTAAGTATTGTTTTTAATGTCGGGTTTCTCATAGGTTTTCTTGCGATCACACCATTACTGATCTTTTACACTCTCATATCTCCAAAATTCCTGACGTTATCCAACGAGGAAGAGCCTTTATGGTAAGAAAATATTTCACCCTTAGGCGTGTGCTGTCATAAACTAAATCAGCACATGTTTAAGGGGGATTTTTTTATGTATTATAACAACCCAAATTACACGCAATATGGGTATCCACAAATGCCACGCCAAGATGAGCAAGAAGTTGGGCTTTTATCATTATCGATCATTGAGCCATTTATGTTTTATAACTTACAAGGGCTTAACGGTTCAAATGTTGTTGTTCAGACAACACAAGGAGCCGAACGTGGTAAATTAGTTGAGGCAACTCCAGACCACATCACAATGGAAGTAAGCGGGAACTACTACTTTATTCGTATGCAAGAAGTTGTATGGGTCATGCCGACAAACTATGAACCCGATCATATTTAATGGATAATACAACCTTCCAACGTCATACACATAGTAATGACGTCAAACAGTTGGAGGGAACATCATGATTGAACGGTTTAATCGCATCGCCATTGAATTACCTAAAACAGATGACCCTGATCCAAATGCAGCCGCCGCTGTCCAAGAATTACTTGGTGGACGCTTTGGAGAAATGTCTACACTAAATAACTACATGTTTCAGTCATTCGGTTTTAGACAACAAAAGAAGTTAAAACCATTTTATGACTTAATATGTAGTATATCTGGTGAGGAATTTGGTCATGTCGAGTTAGTTTCACATGCCATTAATTCAATGTTAGAAGGTGCTACTTACGCGGAAGACCCAGACCAAACACCAATGAGAGATGGGGTTGATAAACGGATTTCATATCATTTTATCGACACAGATCAAATGGCAAAACCTTTTGACTCTATGGGGGCTCCATGGACCGGTGATTACACATTTAAAAGCGGTAATTTAGTTGAAGACTTGTTGCACAACTACTTTTTAGAAATTGGAGCGCGAACACATAAAATGCGCGTCTATGAAATGACGAGTAGTCCAATTGCGCGTGAAATGATCGGGTATCTACTTGTGCGTGGTGGTGTACACATTAAAGCTTACGCTAAAGCCCTTTATGCCCTAACTGGAACTGACATGACTAAAATGCTTCCTGTCCCTAATTTAAGCAACCGACAATTTGATTACGCACGAAAATGGGAGGATGCTGGCGAAGGGAACAAACTTTATACGTTTAGCCGTCGAGATTACGGTGAAATTAGACAAATTTGGAAAGGTGACGACCCTGAAACTGGCATGCCTCTTGAAGTTATTCAAGGTGCACCAGAAGGGGTTCCTGTACCAGACTATCCACCAGCTCCAGAGACTTTCGCACCTGGCATCTCTCGCGAAGACTTTGAAGAAATCTCTAAACGACTGCAACGTCAAGCTGGACTTTAGTGTAAAATGTCTATTTGCAAACTAACCTTAAAGTAGTAGAAAGGGGGTGCAATTTTATGCACCCCCTTTCACTATTAGCCTTCAAAATTACTTTCTACTAGCTGCACTAAAGCATTAACTGCTTCTTCTTCATCATCACCTTCTGCTTTAATTCCAATTGTCGTCCCTTTTTCAATACCAAGTGTCATGATACCTAAAATACTTTTCGCTTCTGTTTCCTTATCACCTGTTACGATTTTGATATCTGAGCTGTACTTACTTGCTTCTTGAACGAACTGTTGTGCTGGACGAGCATGTAGTCCAGTTTCATTTTGAATTTGAACTTCAACTTGTTTCATAAAAGTGCCTCCTACTCATCTAATGCTGCAATTAACTCGTCGCTTGACGTTGCTTGTAATAGTTTATTTCTAAAATCTTCGTGCATTAATTTACGCGAAAGTTGAGATAAAATTTGCAGATGCTCATTACCTGCTTTTTCTTCTGGAATTGCAATTAAGAATACCGATTTAACAGGCTTGCCATCAAGTGACTGCCAATCAATTTCATCGGACAAACGAGCAAACGCGAGTCCAGCTTCTTCAACACCTGAAGATTTACCATGAGGAATTGCTACACCAAAACCAATACCCGTTGAACCTTCTTCCTCACGCTTCAATACTGCATCTTTATAAACGGCTGAGTCTGATACTACTCCCGTTTTCTCCATTAATTTTGTTAACTCGTCAATACAAGTCTCTCTTGAATCAACATTTACATCTAACAATACATGTTCGTTTTTTAGAATTTCTGATAGTTGCATATCTATTACTCCTTTATTAATTCATGATGTCCATACGTTTCCCAAAATTTGAGAAGTTCATAACAACCAGCGTGGTAGTCAAGTGACGCTGGTTGTTCGCTATTTACTCGTTAGCTTGTGCTGCTTTTGCTTGAGGTGAATTCCTCTTTAATAGTACAACAAATAATGCTGTAACAACTGTACCAATTGCAATCGCTAGTGCATAAAGTAAAACATTTGTTACTGCGTTTGGAATGAATAGCACAAACACACCGCCATGAGGTACGCGTAAGGCTGCTTCAAATATCATAGCTAGTGAACCAGCAACTGCTGAACCAGCAACTAAAGATGGGATTACACGTAGTGGGTCTGCAGCTGCAAACGGAATCGCACCTTCAGTAATGAAGGAGATTCCAAGAACACTCGCTGCCTTACCTGCTTCTTGCTCCTCATTTGTAAATCTCTTCTTAGCAATAACTGTTGCTAACCATAAACCAAGTGGTGGAGTCATACCTGCTGCCATAACAGCTGCCATTGGTCCATAAATTTCACTTGCTAATAATCCTACAGCAAATGCATAAGCTGTCTTATTTACAGGACCACCCATATCAATCGCCATCATACCACCTAGTACTAGGCCTAAAATAAAGGCATTGGCACCTGTCATTGATTGAAGCCAATTTTCTAAACCACCCATAATGCCTGCAACAGGATCATTAATTATATAAAACATTAACAACCCAGTAATTAACGTTGCAAAGAAAGGAATAACGAGTACTGGCATAATGCCTTCTAAGTTTCTTGGAACTTTGAAATATTTCTTAATTAATAAAGCCACATAACCTGCTAAGAAACCTGCAATAATACCACCTAAAAAGCCTGCTTCTACTTGTTCTGCGAGCATACCACCAACTAAACCTGGAGCCAATCCTGGTTTATCTGCTATGGAATAAGCAATATAACCAGCAAGAATAGGAACCATTAGACTAAAAGCTGCTCCTCCAGTTTCCATTAAATAATAGGCAAGAGACCCCTCATTTTCAGCGGCATCAATTCCAAACACAAAAGATAATGCAATTAATAGGCCCCCTGCTACAACAAGCGGGATCATAAAGGATACACCATTCATTAAATGTTTATAAAACCCTTGTCGCTCAGCACCTTTTTCTTTTTTCTTGTTTTGAACTTGTTCAACATATTCGTCTGCTGACTTCTCTTCCATTTCTAAAACGCGATCTATTAAGCCACTCGGATCTTTAATCGCTTCACTAACCCCTACACGAATGACGTTTTTCCCTTCAAATCGATCTTCATCCACATTCGTATCAACTGCTAAAATAATAGCATGTGCTTCAAGTATTTCTTCTTCTGTTAATTCATTTTCAGCACCGACACTACCTCTTGTTTCAACTTTCAGACTCACATCTTTCGCTTTCGCTGCTTGGTCAAGAGCCTCTGCAGCCATAAATGTGTGAGCAATACCAGTCGGACAAGCCGTTACAGCTAATAACTTCTTCATGTTTCTAACCTCCCCAAATTATTTAATAGCTTGAACATGAACCTGATCAACTAACTCTTCTATTTCAGCTAAGGTACAGACATTTGTACCTGCTTTTGATGCTGTAATTGTCCCTGCAGTCGTTGACCACTTTGATAATTGCTTTAATGAAAAATTATGATTAAGTGCATATACAATTGCACCTACCATCGAATCCCCTGCGCCAACAGTGCTTTTTGGGACTATCTTAAATGGATTCACTTCATAACTTTCTTCCCTACCTACAAACAGAGCTCCATCCGCCCCTAGAGAAACAATAACTAATTGGACACCACCCTCTACTAGCTGATGGGAAGCTTTCAGAACATCGTCTTTTGTTTCAAAACTTGTGTCATAAAGTTCCTCTAGTTCGTGAATATTAGGTTTGATTGCATATGGATTCGCTTTCAAACCTTCTCTAAGCGCGCTTCCACTTGCATCTAATATCGTTTTAACACCTTTTTGTTTAGCTAATTCAATATAGCGTCTATACTGATCATCGCCAATTCCTTTTGGGGTACTCCCTCCCAATACAAGGTAAGATGTGTCATTCAATAATTCATCAAATGTTTGATTGAATTTTAGAATATCTTTATCTTCAACTGAAAAGCCTGGTTCATTTATCTCAGTCGTTTGTTCTCTCGATTGATCAACAATTTTTAAATTAGTTCTAATATCTCCCTGAATATTCTGGAAAGCTGTATTAATTCCTAAACTTGTTAATTCTTCGACAAACTTTTGCCCAGATTGACCTGCTATATAACCAGTTGCTGTTACTGGTGTATTTAGTTGATTAAGAACTTTTGCTACGTTAACACCTTTACCTCCAGGATCGATAACTGGCTTGTGTGTCAAACGGTTTAAGCCACCTAATTCGAACGTTGGCAAAGTTATTGTCTTATCAATTGCTGGGTTAAGTGTCATCGTTAGCGGTTGTGTCATGCTCAATCCTCCTGAAGTAATACAATATCTAGTTTGACACCTCGTTGATGAAACTCCGATACGAAAGATTGGTCGACTTGTTCATCAGTTATAAATCGATCTATATCGTCAATGTCACCAAATTTCGCAAAAGTTACTTTTTCAAACTTACTATGATCAGCCAACACAATCACCTCTGATGATTGACTAATCATCGTACGTTTAGTAGATGCCTCTATTAAGTTTGGTGTCGTTAAACCGTCACTTAAATCTATACCATTCGTGCCGATGAACGCTTTATCAACATGTAAAAGACTTAACGTTTGATCTGTAATCGGTCCAACTAATGCTTGTGTCTCATGCCTTAACCTTCCACCAGGAACAACCACTTCGATCTGCGGAGAATCCTTTAATAGTTCTGAATGAACAACAGAGTTAGTGACAACTGTTAACGAAGAAAAATGTTTAATCTCATAAATTAAAGGTAATGTTGTTGTTCCGGCATCAATTAAGATTGTGTCACCTTCTTGAATATAACTTGCTGCACGAGTAGCAATTATTTGTTTTTCCTTTTGAAAGCGGTCTGCTTTTTCAGTGACAGTTGGTTCAAAGTTAACGCTTTCAAATGCAATAGCACCACCGTGTGTGCGTCTCAACAAATGGTCTTGTTCTAATTCACTTAAATCTCTTCGAATAGTTGACTCTGAAACATTAAATGCATCGCATAAATGTTGTACTGATGCACGCTTATGCTTCTCAACGTATGCATGAATTTTATTTTTTCGTTCTTCACTATATAGCATGGCGAAGCACCACCTATTCATTTTCATTTGATTGTTTTTGATTATTATTGACTGAATGTGATTGATTATGATTATAATAGATAGTGTAAGCGGTGTCAAAGAGTTATAAAGAGAAATTATATAATTATTATTGAATGTTTATGATTTTTTATTATAAGGAGATGAATGAATATGACCGATTTAAGAGGTATTGGTGCTTCCAAGGGAATTCAAATTGGAAAAGCATTCGTACTACAAAGTCCTAATCTAAGTGTAAAAGAGTATAAAGTTAATGATATTGATGAGGAATTAGTTCGTTTCGAGGAATCAATTAACCATGCTGTTAATGACCTAGAAAAAATTAAAGATCATGTAGAAAAAGAAATTGGCGAAGAACATGCAAAAATATTTAGCGCTCACTTACTCGTTTTGCAAGACCCTGAACTTCTAAATACTGTTAAAGATAAAATTAAATTAGAACAAATGAATGCTGAAAAAGCCTTACAAGATTCAGCAAATCAATTTATTACTATCTTCGAAAGTATGGATAACGAGTATATGAAAGAACGCGCTGCTGACATTCGTGATGTTTCAAAGCGTGTTATCTCCTATCTGTTAGGTGAACCATTAGTGACAACAAGCGATATCACAGATGAAGTTATTCTGATTGCCCATGATCTTCTTCCTTCTGATACAGCCCAATTAAACCGTAATTACACTAAAGGAATCATTACAGATATTGGTGGTCGAACTTCACACTCTGCCATTATGTCTCGCTCTATGGGAATACCTTCTGTTGTTGGTACCACTAATGCAACCGAAACCATTAAAGCGGGGACAACTGTTATCCTAGATGGTCAAAACGGAACGGTAATTGTTGAACCTAGCGAGGAAGAAATTGAATACTTTAAAGGAAAGATGGAGGAAGAGCAAGAGCGAGAAGAACAATTAAAACAGTTAATTAACCAGCCATCTGTATCATCTGACGGTCACCAAGTTGAATTGGCTGCTAATATAGGATCACCTAAAGATTTGGATACAGTCTTAGAAAATGATGCAGAAGGAGTCGGTCTTTTCCGAACAGAATTCTTATACATGGACCGTGATCGATTACCAACTGAGGAAGAACAGTTCGAAGCTTATAAAGAAGTATTGTCAACATTGGACGATAAGCCTGTCGTTATTCGTACACTAGATGTTGGCGGGGATAAAGATTTGCCTTACCTAAATCTACCAGAAGAACTAAATCCATTTTTAGGATTCCGTGCTATCCGTTTATGTTTAGAGCGTGATGATATATTCCGTGTACAACTTCGAGCTCTATTACGAGCAAGTGTTTATGGTAACTTAAAAGTTATGTTCCCAATGGTTGCAACACTTGAAGAATTTCGTGAAGCTAAAAAGATTTTGTTAGAAGAAAAAGAAAACTTATTAGCTGAGGAAATAGCTGTAAATGAGGATATTGAAGTTGGAATCATGGTCGAAATTCCATCAACAGCCGTTCTTGCTGATCAATTTGCTAAAGAAGTCGATTTCTTTAGCATTGGGACAAATGACTTAATCCAGTATACTTTAGCAGCTGACCGTATGAACGAAAACGTAAGCCATTTATACCAACCATATCATCCCGCGGTTTTACGCCTTATTAAGCAAGTTATTGATGCTGCTCACGAAGAGAACAAATGGACTGGTATGTGTGGCGAAATGGCCGGTGACGAAGTTGCAATTCCTATTTTATTAGGGCTAGGATTAGATGAATTTAGCATGAGCGCTTCAACTATTCTGGAAGCTCGCCATCAGATTAGAAACTTAAATTATGAAGAGATTGACCGTACAGTTGAAGACATATTAAATAAGAGAACTAACAACGAGGTTGAATCATATATAAACAAACATTTCATTAAATAAAAGTTGGGCGCAAAGATGCGCCCAACTTTTATTTTACTAACTCTTGATTTTCTTTTTTACTAATTCTCGTCATAAAGTAAGCTAAGACTAAACCTAATAATGAAAAGATTCCTGCTAAGAAGAACGAGGCGTTAACCCCTTGCAACTCCCCTTGGACCCCTTCACCTGGTACAGCTAAGGTCACCATGATCGTTACCATTAAAGCTGTACTAATCGCACCTGACATTTGTCTTAACGTATTGTTCATCGCTGAACCGTGTGATATTAACTTTTCTGGTAAGACATTTAAACCTGCTGTCGTAACAGGCATTAATACCATGGCGATCCCGAGCATTCTAAAAGCATTCACAGTCGCTAAATAAGTAAATGATGTATCAGGTGTCAAAACTGAGAACATAAATGTTGAAACGGTCGTTAATGTTAACCCCACATAAAGTAACCACTTCGGTCCAAACTTATCGAACATTCGCCCTGTAATAGGGTTCATAATCCCCATAAGGATTGCACCTGGTAACAACATGAGACCTGCTTCAAATGCAGTAAACCCTAACGTATTTTGCATCATGATCGGAAGGACAATTGCTCCACCAATCATTGAGAAAAATGCTGTCATTCCAATAGCTGTAGAGATCGTAAATATTTTATACTTAAAGATACGAAACTCTAAGATCGGTTGTTCAAGTTTCAATTGACGACTAATAAAGATTAATAAGGTTACAACACCTACCGCCATTGAGACGTAAACTTCTGGATGTGTCCAACCGACATTTCCTGCAACACTAAATCCGTATAATAAACCACCGAACCCAAGTGTTGATAAAATAATGGATAATACATCAATTTTCGGGAAATCACGCTTCGTTACATTTTTAAGAATAAAGTAAGCAACAATAATATCAATAATAGCAATCGGTAAAACAACCCAGAATAAACTTCTCCATACAAATTGCTCAACTAACCACCCTGATAACGTTGGTCCAATCGCAGGAGCAAATGAAATAACTAAACCGAAAATCCCCATAATTGAACCACGTTTTTCTATTGGGAAGATCAGAAAGATAATTGTTTGCATTAAAGGTAATATAATACCTGCACCTGCTGCTTGAAGTACTCTTCCACCTAATAGCACTTCAAAGTTAGGTGCAATTGCGCAGACGAGTGTACCGACAGTAAATGAGCCAATCGCTGTTAAAAATAAAGCCCTCGTCGTAAACCGTCCTATTAAAAAAGCAGTAACTGGTATCATAACACCATTAACGAGCATAAAAATCGATTGAAGCCACTGCGCTGTAGCTTCATCAATTTGTAAGTCTGTCATTATATGTGGCAAGGCTGTGCCTAGCAAAGTTTGGTTTAAAATAGCAACAAAAGCTCCTGATATAAGGACAATCATAAGAGGAACACGTTTTATGTTCTCCTTTTGTTGTTGGTCTTCTATCGACATCTTATTCCTTCTTTCATATGTAGATCTACTAATATTTAATATTAACAGAAAAACTTCGGTTTGCGAAGTAACAGAACTGTTAAGTCGCTCATTATAAAATAAACCACTAGATTAAATCTAGCGGTTTTCTTAATCACATCATATTAACCAAAGCCATCGATTCATCAATTAAGCCTCTGTTTTGGATAAAAGTAAACAAGAAGTAAATGACAAAGGCCATTACGACGACAATGCCGATTAAAATCCAAACCATCGTTTTACCTTTCATTTTCAAAGACATCGCCCCCACATCAATCATATTGATTACATTATAATCGTTATGACAATTCAAAAAAAGTTATCTCTTATATGCTTCATACGTTATTGTTTGCTCGGAGTTCGTTGGCTCAACACTATATTGATAATCAGCACTTATAACAATATCTTCAAACCCGACTTCTTTTAGCATTAACTTAAACTCTTCAACGCCATACCATTTGAGTGGAAATCGTTCTAACTCCGCTTCAACAAACTGTTGACGATGCCATTTTTCATATTTATGGTGAGCTACTGTAAACTGGTTTACAAAATCAACCTCAACTAGCTTTCGATCCAAAGTAATAACATCTCCATCTAATGTCATCCATTCACTCGTGTCAATACGCCCCTGTTCAAAATCAGTCGTTAAAAAGGTATCAAGAATTAACTTGCCACCTGATTCAAGATGTTTATAGAAATTACTTAAAGCTTGCATCGCTTGTTCACGATTTTCAATTAATAAGAAAGATCCTGCCGGTAAAATAATAGCTTCGTACCGCTCATCAATGGACATTGTATGCATACTTCCTTGAAATAGCCTTGTTGGAATTCCTCGAGCTTCACAGTGGTCTTTACATAATTCAAGCATATCAGCAGAAAGGTCCATCCCATCAACTTGATAACCAGATTCTATTAACGGGATCATTACTCTCCCTGTCCCGACTGCAGGCTCTAATATTCTACCTTCCACACCTTTCAATCGGTCTGAGTAATACTCAATATCTCCAAACGAATGGCCAATCGGTTTATCAAGATCATATACTTCAGTCGACAACTTATTATAAAATCCGTACATTGCTCCAACTCCTAGTTCTTTTTAAACTTGCTTCCTTTACTGTTTTTCCTTAGTCTATTTAGGCGGTTACTAATGGATTCTTCTTGTTCCTTAGTTTTCTCTTCATTAATAGTTAGCTTTACAATTTGATTACTTTCGATTCTTATATCATACCATATACCTTCTTGGCTTCCTTCTGGCAATTGTGAGATCGGCAAATGGAATGTTTGTTTAGTCGTTTCAACTAAAATGACGGCAGTTTGACCATCAACAATTTCATCTAATACACCTTGAACTTGCCCCATTATGAACCTCCTACACATGCTTCATCTTCTGATTTAATATCACCTAAGCGACCATCGCCAATTCCATATACTTGAGTCAGCTCTGAAACTGCATCAAATGGACGTAAATCAATAATATCAGCTGCTCGATCAGGACCAATGTGAACAATCGACTGAAGCTCTTCACTTGATGCTGTATTAAGATTAATACATTCAGAAGTACTGGTTGGTGGGCCTTCTTGTTGTTCTACCTCTTGATCTTGAGCTTCAACTTCCCCTGAATGTTGAGTCGCAACATTAATAGATTCACCATCTGTCGTAATCGTCACTGTACCGTTAACATCAGTTCCATACAAATCAATATTTTCATTCAACACTCTTTCTACAACTTCTTTATGCGGGTGACCATAACTGTTGTTAGCACCAGCAGAGTAGACTGCCACTTGCGGGTCGACAGTCTCTAAAAATGTTGGATTGGTTGAAGAACTTGACCCGTGGTGTCCAAGTTTTAAAACGTCAGCACTTAATTCATAGTCACCTTCAAGCATTGTCGCTTCTCCACGTTCTTCAGCATCCCCTGTAAATAAGAATGACACATTACCATATGTCATATGTGCTGAAATGGAATCGTCATTATAATCGCCCGTTAAAACATTTGGGTGTACAACATCCACATTTAGTGAACCAACTTCATACTCTTCACCAGCACGCGGTTCATGATAATTGACGTCACTTGTTTCAATTGCATTTATAGCACTCTCATATGTTTCCGAAGAGCCTTCATTACCTGTCATCCACACTTCATCTACATTAAAATTCTCTATTACTTCATCCATCTGTCCAATGTGATCAGCGTGAATATGAGTGCCAATGACTAGATCAATCACTTCAACATTTAAATCGTTTAAATAATGCGTGACATCACTACTTTGCCAATCCCCTGTATCAATTAAAACCTTATAAGTCTCACCTTCAAAATCATGTCGTATCAATGTAGAGTCCGCCTGACCGACATCGAAATAAAACACTTCTAGCTCACCTTGTACTTCTTGTTCTTGGTTGGTGGATTGTTCCGTCTCTTGTTTGTTAGAATTCTCTTCTTCAGTTGCTTCTTCATCCTCATCCTGTTCAACCTTTTCCGCCTCATCGATCGTTTCTTCCTTAGACGAATCGGTTTGCTCAACTGGATCATCACATGCTGCTAAAACTAGTAGAGCCGATATTAAAGCTGCTCCAACAACTACCCTCATGCCATCTTCCTCTCTTATATTATCCACCCTCTATTACACCAGTATCAAGGCTTCTCCGCAATGAGAGGAAAGTATTATAATCCTATGTAATTAGAAGTACGTAAATTAAAAAACTAACAGTAACCACTAAAGATACTAAGCTACATATTAAGCCCGCTCTTGCTAAACCTAATCCTGATTTACCGTTTTTACGAATTAAGCCAATAGTTACAATCCCCATCAATGTCCCAATAATACTAAATAAGATCGTCATGGTTGAGTAAGTTAGTAAGCCAATGACCGCTAATATTCCTAAGATCAATGATGCAATAGCTAGCCCACTTATTTCTTGGTTTCCCTGATTTTGCTGTGACAACATAACCCCTCCTACTTCATAATTTCACTTAACTTTTTAAAACCATACTTTTTGCCTCTGTCATAGTAGGTCACTGACCCACCAAGAGTAGACATAAGTACGAAAACTAATGTTAAAAATATTTTTATATTAATAGAAAGCTCAGCTAACCATAAGATCGGATTTAGACCATAAATTACATACGCTAAAAACACCATATACATATTAATCCATACAAATTGTATAGTAATGTAATAACTAATCCCTTGCCACCTTTTCCACTTACGTATTCGATCCCACCGCTTTTTTCTCGACTTCTCAATACGCCTTTCAAATACTGCAAAAGCTAATACAATAATAGACAAAGGAATAATAATGAGATAATAAATAACTGGTGCATGAATCTGTGATTCAACTGGTATCGCCATAAGGATCGTAATAGATAACAGCACAACAATTAACTTCCATAAAGACACTGTTCTTCCCCCTACAACCACTAATTTCCACCATCTTAACATAAAATTACTATACTTAGAGGAATTCGCAACCCAAAAATCGTATAACTACATAAATAGTTTTATGGAGGAATATGTCATGGTCAGTGAAGAAATATTAACCCCTGTTCAATTATGTGACCGTAATGGAACATTAAACAATGAAGCAATTGGGTGGTCTCGAACACCGCTCACTTCCTGTAATTTATCTGGAAGCTTTCTTCGTAAAAAGAAATGGAATTACTGGTGCTTCACAAGTGACGAAGCTTTATTCTCGGTTACAATCTCTCATTTAGATTATGCAGCTGTTATTTTTGCTTATGTTCTTGACTTAGAGACTTTAAATTTCAAAGAGCAAACAGTTGTCATGCCATTTGCTAAAGGAACAATTATGTCGGATAACGTTTGGGACTCAGCGTATTTTGAAAAAGACGGCATTACTGTTGAATTTGTCGAAACAGACGATTTAGCGAAAATTGACGTTCAATGGGAGGATTTTCATGAAGGGAAATCATTACAAGCTCATTTAGTCGTTGACCGAGCGTGTGAATTTGACACATTAAACGTTGTGATCCCTTGGAGTGATAAACGATTCCAATTCACATCCAAACAAGTTGCCTTGCCTGTTCGGGGTGAAGTTAAATGGTACGCTGGTACTTATTCTTTTCAACCTACTTACGCCTTTGCCACTCTCGATTTCGGAAGAGGAAAATGGCCTTATCATTCAAAATGGAACTGGGGTGCTGCTTCTGGTTTTACTGGGGATACACGAATTGGCATTAACCTTGGAGGGCAATGGACTGATGGGACCGGACAAACTGAAAATGGATTAATTATTGATGGACGCCTTCATAAAGTGGATGAACAACTTGACTGGATTTATGACCACCATAATTATATGAAACCGTGGATCATCCAAACACCTCAATCAAGACGGATCAAGCTATTGTTTGAACCATTGTTTGAACGAAAAGCACGAACAAATTCAGGGGTAGTTAAATCAAGCGTAAATCAATTAATCGGCTACTATTCGGGAACCGTTCAGCTACACGAAGGAGACGAAATAGAAATTACAAACCTTCTCGGTTGGGCTGAAGACCATGAAGCGAAATGGTAAATTAATAATAAATTAGTCTGCAGTAGCGTATGATTTAATAGTGTCACTTACGCTAGATGTTTAGGGGCTGATTGTTTGGGCTTTCAACACTACTTCATACTGCTTCTTGTTACAGCGCTGTTAGCTCTCATTTTGCGAGTTGTCCAGATTCGCAGTTTTACTCGTATTGAAATTTATATATTCGTTTTTGGACCACTTCTAGCAATGAGTGTCATTATGCTCTTTTTTGCACTAGTAGACTTAAACCGTGATGTATTTTTCCCTGTTGGTCAAATAATGGCGATCTACTCAGCCATTGGTCTTGGTGCTGGCTATATATTTTCCACTTTAATCGACCGGTTTTAAAAAGAACAACACCCCCACAAACCAACAGATATGGTAAGCGGGGGTATTTCTAACTTTTAAATTGATTAATAAGTTTACTTATTGGATTGTTGGTGATCGACTTCACTTCTGGAAGATCTTCATGATACAACTGATATGTGTTTTTCCCTTTACTTTTGGCATAATACATTGCGTGATCGGCTTGATCTAACAACACATCAAGGACCTCATTATCATGTGGATAATGACTAACTCCAATACTTGGTGATACAAGTACTTCCTCACCTTTTATAGCAATCGGTCTTGAGAGTTGTTCAATAATACGCTCTGCAACATCTTTAGCCCCTTCTTCACCTATATTTTCTAAAATAACGACAAACTCATCCCCACCATATCGTGATACGAAATCTTCTTCTCTCAAGCAGCTAACAAAACGTGTGGCAACCACTTTCAATAACTCATCACCAGATTCATGACCTAATTGATCATTAACCTCTTTAAAACCGTCTAAATCAATAAACATAACAGCCAACACTTCGCCCTTACGGCTTGCACGCGCCATTGCTTTCTTTAAATGCATATCTAACAATTTACGATTAGGTAAATCTGTCAGCTCATCATAATAGGCCATTTGTTTTAACTGGTCTTCCAGCTGTTTTCTTTCGGTAATTTCTCTCGATACGAGTAAAATTTCATCTGGTACTAACGCTGAATTGGAAGTTTGTTGTTCGATCGGTGAACCTAATACTTCAATCCATATCCAGCCGCGCTCTCGATGCTTCACGCGGTACTCCGCCTCTTTTGTCTCTCCCGTTAAGAGAATATCATCATATAAGTGTTGCATTATTTTTTGATCATCAGGATGGACAAAGCTTAGCGCTTCCTCCTTAGTAAACATTTCTTGCGGATAGCCTAAAACGGTTTCATGCGAAGGTGAAACATAAGTTAAACGGCCCACCTTATCAATAATAACAATTAAGTCACTCATATTTTTAGCAATCATTTCATATTTTCGATTCGTTTCAGCTAACGCCTGCTCCATTTGTTTTCGCTTCGTAATATCACGAGCCACAGAAACTGCACCTACAGTATGCCCTTTATCATCTAATAGACATTTTGCGTTAACTGATAAGTATTTCTTCACACCATTTTTAGACATAACATATAATTGTTGGTCTTGCACTTTCTCGCCTCTTAAAGCACGCATAAGTGGTAGTTGTTTAGGTTCAATACTCACTTCAGATTGCGGATCCAAATATGTCACATAAGATGTCCATTCTTCAAATGGAATGTAGTGATTATAATCTAAATCAATATAGTCATTAATGATGTTATTCTTTTTCGTTAAGTTCCCTTGTCCATCAACAACAGAAACACCTTCATACATATTTTCAAAAATATTTTCCATAAACGCTTCTTTTTTCTCTAATTCTTTTAAATGTCTCTGAATCTGTTTTAAAAAAACAAATACGACCGGCGCTACTATAAACAAGACATACATTAAATCAAATAAAACTGGCCAATCACTTCCACTCCATTGTTGTTCGCCAAACAACAACTCAACAATTCGATCAGCAAACTGACCAACTAATAAAAGTGCAAGTATAATTAGAAATTTGGAACCTATTTTATACTGTGTCATTTGTCTTTGACTCATATTTACCCCCAAAACCTCAGATCATAAATTAACATAGAAAAAACTAGTTATTTAATTACCTTTAAATAACTAGTTTAAACGTCTTAATCCTAAAGGACTAATACCACCTAAGTATTAGGTTCAGCTTCTCCTGCTAGGATTGATTTTATTTTGCCAAACTGTTTAAAGAACAACTGCACTAATGGTCCAATACCGAACGCTACGATAATAGTACCAATACCAATCGGTCCACCTATTACAAACGCGATAATGAGTACAATAATTTCTAATCCAGATTTAGAAACAGCTAAACTTAACCCTGTGCGATAATGTACTGCCATCATTAAGTTATCGATTGGATTACGTGCAAAGTTAAGTTGTAAATACATACCAATACCTGCACCCATTCCAAGAACACCTAGTCCTAATAGACCAATACGTGCTGCCATTTCAGTAATAATCACACCATCAAAAACAACTAAAAGCCAAAAATCAATAAATACACCTATTAAGAAGATCGTAAGAATTGCTGAGTAATCGAACTTACTTCTTAATAAAAATTTATTTATAATAATTAACAAAATACCAACTGTAAAAATCCACGTACCAACTGTAAAACCAATTAAATCTGATAGTCCTACAAATAGCGCATCCCATGCACCAACTCCTAAATCAGACAAAATCAGCATTGTAACACCAAATGAAAGTGTGATCATGCCTAGTACGTAAAACATTATTGAATATATTAAGCCCTTCATCAAAAAACACCTTTTTCCTTTAGTATGATAAACAACTAGGTAATCATACCACAGAAAAAATCAGCCACACAATACTATTGTGCAACTGGCATAAATTTGTTGAGATATTGGTTTATTTTAACTCAACTACCCTAAAATGCTAGATAAAAGCAAATTGAAAAAAGCATATCCAAACAAAGCTAAACTAAATATAAGTAAACCATATATTAAATATAAATCCCTTTCTTCTTTCGGTTCTTTAATCCACATTCTCAACTCATAAATCGCATAAGCAAAACCACCAACAAAAATCATGACCCAAAACCAATGTGTTGAGAAGAAAAACATGAAGAAAAGATAAATCGTCAACAACACAACTATGACTATATTTGTGATTGAATTAAATGGATAGGGTTGGTTCATCGTCTACTCCTCCACTAACTTTTTAAATACTTTACCCGTTCTACTAATATTATATGTTTATTTATTTCGATTGTATGATGACATTTGTGGGAGTTTCGTCAGTAAAATGTTGATTGTGATAAAATAGGGGTAACTAATTTTGTGAGGGGGAACTATATGAAGATCATCTCAATCGAACCAACTCCTAGCCCTTATTCTATGAAGATTAATGTTGATAAAACATTACCCGATATGCAAACAGAGACTTTCAAAAGAGACGATGATTTATCATCTGCTCCCGAATACGTTCGTCAATTGTTTAAGGTTGAAGGTGTAAAAGAACTTTATCGAGTGATTGATTTTATCGCTTTAGAACGTGACCCTAAAGTTGAATGGGAAGCTATTCTCCCATCAGTTAAAGAAGCATTAGGAGCAACTGATAACGATCAAGAAGCATCTGGTACTCAGCCTCAACCAGAAGATGAGGATTTTGGTGAAGTGAAAATTTCCATTCAAATGTTTAGAGGCATACCGATGCAAGTTAAGCTTGAAGAAAACGAAGACGAGAAAAGGTTTGGACTATCACAGCGCTTTACCGACGCGGCCATGCAAGCATCAAAAGAGTCGACAAACATGTTAATGGAGCGTAAATGGGTTGAACAGGACCCGCGATACGGAGACCCCAATGAGGTTGGGCAAGATATCGTCGATGAGATTGAAGCAACTTATGATGAAAAACGGTTAAATACGTTAGTGAAACTGGCAACATCAGATCAACAAGCTGATGCAAGCCAAGCGAAAGTATTAGAGCCACTAACTGAAGATAAGCTACAACAAGATGATTGGAAAGCGCGTTACGCTGCACTCGATCGTATGCCTGACCCTACAATTGATGATTTACCATTGTTAGGCCAAGCATTAGACGACCCTAAAATGTCTATTCGCCGTTTAGCGACTGCGTATTTAGGTATGGTGGAAGACCGTCAAACACTATCTTATTTATATAAAGCTTTAGAAGATAAAACAGTGACAGTTAGACGAACAGCTGGTGATTGCCTTTCAGACTTAGGATTCACTGAAGCTATTCCAATTATGATTGAAGGATTAGAAGACAAAAGCCGAATCATTCGTTGGCGAGCGGCGATGTTTCTATATGAGTATGGTGATGAGACAGCAATCCCAGCATTAGAAAAGGCTTTAGAAGACCCTGAATTCGAAGTACGTATGCAAGCAAAAATGGCACTATCACGCATTCAAGAAGGTGAAGCAGCACAAGGGTCTATTTGGAAACAGATGACTGAAATGACTAAAATGAAAAAAGATCAATAATCCACCAACCACTTGTCGTATGACAAGTGGTTTTTTATTCGCTACACACTTCTCAATATAAGTCTTTCGTTTTACGACAAATTTCTTGTTTTTTTGACACGATAAGTCTAAAGTGTTAAATTTATTTTGAATAAATTTAACTGGAGGTTAATTATGAACGGGACTTCGAGCTTAAAACGAAAGTTATTACTTATCTTTATCCCACTGACAGTTGTTGGGTTAGCAATGTTCATGCTCTTTTCATACAACATATCCAAAACCCAATTAGATGAAGAAATTGAACACCGAATTACAAACTTACAAAACAGCTCTGTTAATCAGATTGAAGAACGTTTTGCAAGTCACGAACAATTAGCTGAATCAATTGCTGGAACAGTTTCAGCTACTGGAGATTCAGTTAACGAAGGTGCATACATAGAACTGCTAGAACGTAACATCATAACCAATACTGACACATTCGGTTCTGGAATATGGTTTGAGCCTTATGCTTATGACGAAGATACTGAATACGTCGGACCTTACGTATACAAAGATGGAGGCTCTACCGTATACACTGACGTATATGAAGATCCAGAATATGACTATCCAAGCTGGGAATGGTACGAACAAGCTGAAGGTGCTGAAGGTGCTGTATGGGGAGATCCATATTTCGATGAAGCATCAGACATCACAATGGTTACGACTACTGTGCCTTTTGAAGATCGTTTCGGCAACTTCAATGGTGTTGTAACAGCTGACATTGATTTAACTCAAATCCAAAATATCATCTCAGAAATACAAGTCTATGATACAGGTTGGGCGTTTAGTTTTGATAATACTGGCCAAATGATTGCACACGTTGATGATTCGATCGTCATGAACAGTTCAATAGAAGAAGTTGATGCTTTCGCTAATTATAGCGAACAGCTATTAGACGATGATGAAGGTCAATTTGCAGCTGAACTGAATAACGGAACAAACCGTGTTTATTACACAACAATCCCTAGTACAGGTTGGACAATTGGAATTGCTGTACCTGAAAGTGAAGTATATGCATCATTAAATGAAATGTTATTCCAACAAATAATTATTGGTGTGATCGTTATTTCACTACTAGCTTTAGGTATTTACATTTTTGCTAACCGGATTGCAAAGCCTATTACGACTTTACGAGAGAAAATGGATGAAGTAGCCAATGGTAATTTAACCGTGCAAGCTGAACACAATTCGAAGGATGAGATCGGCTTTTTATATGAACATTTTAATAAAATGGTTTATAACATGAAGAATTTAATTCAACGCACAAATGAATCTGCCGAAGTCATTCGTTCATCAGCTGAAAACTTCAGTGCTGTATCTGAAGAAACGACGGCTTCTAATGAAGAAATACAAGGAACAATGGATGAAATTGCAAACGGTGCACAACAATCTGCGGAAAGCTTAGACACAATGACTGAACAAATCAATCAATTGAGTGAACAGATTGAGTCTATCTCTAATAGCAGTGTAACGATGAATCAATTGGCTGACGAAGCAAATACCGTTAATCAAAAAGGGCTTAGCCAGATGAATCAACTATCTGAGTACTCTACAGAGTCTAAACAACAATTTGAACAAGCAGAAAGTGTTGTACAAGAGCTTAATAATCAAATTCAAAAAATTAGCGACTTTATTTATACGATTAATGATATCTCAGAGCAAACAAACTTACTTGCATTAAATGCTTCAATCGAAGCTGCCCGTGCTGGTGAAGATGGTAAAGGGTTTGCCGTAGTTGCTGATGAAGTTCGAAAACTTGCCGAACAATCATCTCAGTCAACTGAAGAGATCCGTAAAATAATAGAAAATGTAAAAGGTCAATCCAACCAGGCGATTAACCAAATGAATGAAGCTAAAGCAACAACTGATTCACAAAACGAAATCGTTGAAACGACTGTACAAGTCTTTAACGATATCGGTAGTTCCGTACAAAACATTACGAAAAGTGTTGAGCAAAACGTTCAAGCCATTCAAGATATGAGCCAATATAAAGATCATGTTGTTTCATCAGTAGAAACCATCTCTTCTAATATTCAGGAAACAGCCGCTTCTAATGAAGAGATTAGCGCAACAATTGATGAGCAGACAAACGCCTTACAATCATTAGCCAACTCCGCTGAAGAACTTAACTCTTCTAGCGAACATTTAAATGAGTTGATCAATGAGTTTAAATTAAATAATAAATAATAAAATAAGGTCCATTCACAAAGTGAGTGGACCTTTTTATTACGTTATACCAACTCTTTTAAGGTTTCTCTTAAATTCGTATATTGAAATTGAAACCCTTCTTCTTCTAACTTTCTTGGAACACAATTCCTTCCTGTTAAAGCAAGGCTTGGTTCAGTTCGCATCACCGTATAGGCTCCAAGCCAAACAAAAGGTGTAGGCGCTGGTGGAGCCCAGCCTTTCCCCATCGCTTGCCTTAATTCACGCATAAACGTTTGATTAGTTACAGGATTTGGACCTGTCGCATTGTATATACCGTTATAACGTTCATCTTCAATTGCCTCATGAAACATTTTATTTAAATCATCAATATGAAGCCAACTTATGTATTGTTTACCTGAGCCAACAGTGCCTCCTAGCCCTAAACGTGCAAGCTTTTCTAACGGTTCTAGTGCACCACCATTTTGACCGAGGACAAAGCCTATTCTAAACAAGACTTGTCGTGTTTCATCAAACGTTTGATCAAAAAACGCCTCTTCCCATTTCTCACAAACTTCTACAGAAAACCCATCACCATGAGGGGCGTTTTCATCACACTCTTCACGAGTATCACCGTAAATAGCTAAAGAACCTGCTTGAATAAGAGCTGATGGAGGATTCTCAGCCTGATTGATCGCATCACTTACAACATGAACTGAATTCAATCTTGATGAGACAATTTCTTCTTTGTTCGCCTTAGTATAAATACAATTTACACTTTTACCTGTAAAATTAACAACCGCGAAGCTACCATCCACTTCAGTAGCCCAATCACCTAAAGTTGCACCATCCCACTGGACATAGCGAACTCCATTCTCAGAAACCTTAGAACCATTTCTCGTTAAAATAATAACATCATAACCCTCTTCAACTAAATAATCAGCTAAAGATGTTCCTAAAAAACCGGATCCGCCTGCAAGTATAACGCGCTTTCGCATTTAATCACTCCCCTCCATTTAATTTAACACATAATGACACTAATTTCTTCCATTCACTGTTAACTCCCTACATTACCAAAAAAATCGCCAGAACACATTCCGGCGATTTTCCTTCTTACTATTCTCTTCCAACCAGAGCTTGCTCATAAGTTACATTACCTGCTGAATCTTCAGCAATTAATTTAACAAACCAAGGTGCTTTAGCCGTTAGTTTCAAATCCGATTTCTCTAACTCTAAAGTGCTATCCTTTTCACTGAAATCCTTTTTCTTAAAATGGTGCAATGTGTTACCATTGGCGGATTCGACTATTAAATCAACCGACTCAAGATCAGATAGACCATCTGGATCGGACACTTCAGCATACACATCCACACCTTCATTTCCAGAAACAACTTCTGGACTTACTTGTAAAACTGTTTCAGGATCATAGTTCAAATCCTCAGGATACTCCACATGCCATTCACCTTCGTAACTCGTAAGCGTATTCGCTCTTCCATCGACACGAACTGTCCAAGTACCTGGTTCAGGGAAGTTCACGGAAACAGAACGCTCACTCTCTAAATCTAGTAACCCTGCAGACTGTGCATCCGCAGCATCAACATCTGTCACATCTCCATTAGGTCCATATAATGAAATGTAAATGTTTTCAAGTGCCAATCCCCAATCTATATTAGCCGTTGCGTTTAGCGCTCCTTCTTCTACTTCAAAAGTATGCGTTTCATATCCTTCGTTTGTCTCCCATGAATTTATCGCAACTTGCCCTTCATAAGAACCACTTTCAACAACAACATCTTCAGGTTTTTCATAAGTTACTAAATCATCTCCAGTCACTTCGTCTGGAATATCACCATTTACAGCACTTGCAACTGCTAAGTAAGCATCAACAAAACCAGCACCAGCTTCATACTCATGGTATCCGTGCATAACATCTTGATCAGCAGTCACTTCCACTAAACGAATTAATTGTGCAGGACTTAAAGTTCCCTCATGATTTTGTTCATATGCCTCAATTACTAATGCTAATACACCTGTAACCATTGGTGTAGCCATTGATGTACCACTTGCTGAACCGTAGTAAGTACCACTTAATGTCATAGCATGTAGTGGGTTTTGCGCTGAAACGATGTCAGCACCTGGGGCTACTACAGATGGTCGATATAAACCTATTGGATCACTTTCATAATCCCAATTTTCTTGTTCTTCAACAGTAGCGTTATAGTAAGCTTCTGCATTCTGTAATGCTAATTCACGATCATAATTTGCATCTTCTTTTCCTCTAGACGAGAAGCCGGTTACATCAAAAGACTTATCAGTCGCACCAATACCTAAAACATATGGTGATGCGGCATACGGATTACATGTATCACTGTCTGGACCAGAGTTTCCATATGCAAAGACACTTAATATCCCTAAATCAAAAGCCTCTTTTGCTGCTACATTCGTGGCGTTATTAGGGTTAAATTCACACCCATCAGAACCCCAACTATTTGAAATCAACCGTATATCAGCTTCTTCATTCTTTACTAAATCAATGATATGATCATACGCTTCCAATGTATAGACTAATAACATACCAGTTGATGTGCTATAACTATGCACGTCTGCATCTGGTGCCATCCCGCGTAAATGGCCATCAGAAGCTTCTCCACTACCCGCAATGGTTCCATAAACATGGGTACCATGACCATATTCATCATTGTTAACAGGTGCTCCTACTTCTAATTCAGCATCATATACACTTGTTTCAATGTTTGTACCATCTGGTGTTGTACTTACATATAGATGGTCATCTGTTAAAACGGTACCCGCTACTTGCCAGTTTCTCAACTGATTGTGTTGTACATCAGGATGTAAACCATCCAACCCTGTATCAATAATAGCTATTTCTACTCCATCACCAGTATATCCGTACTCTTCTTGCATAGTATCTACTTGTGTCATTTCCCGACCTTCAGCATTAAATAGGGACAATTCTTGGTTAGGTTCGATAAACTTAACTTCATCCCATTGAGATACTTCAACAATTTCGTCCTGGTTTAAATAAACTCTTGCAAAAGGCAAGTGTTCATATTCGTGATAATTACGATTGAATTGATCAAGCTTTTCTACATTCTCTAAATCATCAAATACGACAACAACATCATGATATAGTGCATCATCAACTGACTCTAATGTTTCGATTAACTTGTCCGATATTTTTTCTGTCAGTCCTAATATTGAGGCGTTAGACTGATTATAATTAGACGCTACCATTAACAACATTAATATTGAAAAGGTTATTAAAACCAGACCCGCCTTTTTAACTTGCTTTCTCATCCACAACCCTCCATTATTTTTATCAATAATCATTATACAAATAATTAGACTGAATTGCCAGAAAAATTAAACGATTAGTATTTTTTACCTATAAATCAAGTTAAATAGTTGTTAAAATCAACATTTAAAATAAACGACTAAGTTATTAAACAATTTACATTCTCTTGGATAATTGTCCCAACAGTTCTATAATAAAGCTATTAAGGAGGCGTCAACATGCACGAAGTAAGACAAATACGTGAAGAAGAATACCGAGATAATGTCATATTGCACGAACAAGCTTACACATCAAACCCAGCTAGTAGTGAAGAAGAAATTGAGAAGTTAGTTAAACAAGAAAAAGAATTTCTCAGTCAAGCTGAAGGTGTTGTACCTTATGGTGTTTTTAAAAACAACAAACTAATTGGCTCTATGAAATTATTTGATTTCGAGATGAATGTGTTTGGGCAATTCCTTCCAACGGGTGGGTTAAGCTCAGTAGGGGTCGACTTATTACACAAGAAAGAACGTGTCGCAAAATCGCTCGTTGATTTTTATTTAGATTACTTTGATCAAAGAGGTTATGCGTTAGCTGCATTATATGCGTTTAGACCAGACTTTTATTATCAAATGGGTTTTGGCTACGGACTTAAAAAAGATGTTTACACTGTTGCACCGCATGCTTTTCCAAACTTCAAACATAAAGAAAATCTTGAATTTATAACACAAGAAGAAGGACAAACAATAGTCGACTGTTATAATTCTTTCGCAGCACAAAAGCACGGGCTAATGAAGAAGAGCTTTTTCCAATACAAACGAGCATTTGAGAAGTTTGACATTAAAGTTGTCGGTGTTAAGAAAAAAGACAAATTAACTGGATATGCGATCTTTTCTTTTAGGGCACGTCAAGAAACGAACAATTTCTTATCAAGCAACATCATCGTCCATGAGTTCGTTTATACCGATAAAGATGCTTTACAACAATTATCAACCTTTTTCCATTCACAAAAAGACCAAGTACATCGAATCTCTTTCCCAACACAAGATGAAACGATTCACCATTTCTTCACTGATGCAAGGGATGGATCTGATGAGCTCATTAACTTCGTATACCACCAGACGAATCGGTCAGGACTTGGGTTAATGTATAGAATCATCAATGTGAAACGATTCTTTGAACAATTATCAAAACATAACTTTAACAACGCGAATTATACAATTACTTTTCAAGTGACTGACTCGATGTACTCTAATAATGCTGGTGATGTAACAGTTAAGTTCACAAACGGAAAGCCAACTGTGATCCAAGGTGCTAAAGCTGACTCAACTGTCACAATTGATATATCAGACTTGTCTAGTTTAGTTCTAGGAGTAATTGATTTTAAGAAACTTCATTTATACGACAAAGTCGCCATTTCTAACGAAGAACATGTAAGCACGATTAATGAAATTTTTTATACTCGACATAAGCCGATTTCGATGACAAACTTCTAATCTCATATCAATTAAGAAAGCTGAACCTCTTTTGAGATTCAGCTTTCTCTCTGATCAAACAACTGATCAACTTCACTATTCATCTCTACACCAGGGGGTAACTCAATGACTAACGCACTAAAAGTATCTTCATTTCTCCCTCGAGTTAGTCGATCCCTTACGTCATAGTCAGAATTAAGAAAACGAGCAACGGCTTGCTCATGTGAAATCACCCGCTTCTCAAGCCTAACCTCTTTTGGCACCCCAATTTGAACTGAACCTTGCTGACCATTAACCGTTGGAGCGATATATTGGCCATCAATAGCTACACCACTTACGAGTATATGTTCTGGCGTGTAAACTGTCACCTCCATAGAATGATCAAGTGTTTCGTTTTCTTTTATATATACAACAGTATTATAGTTTGGTAGGCTAGAGCTCCTCCATTCAATAGTGACCTCATCTAATACTTCCAAACTTAAAGACTCCCTTGCAGTCAAACGGTCAAAGTCATCAAAAGCCCCACTAGATAACTCTGAATATATTTGTGAAACCTCATTTTCTACTTCTTCTCCATCAGCTAATTCTCGCCCATCATTAACGACGACAAAGTAAAATATACTACCTACAAATAAAACTAAAGTATAACCACCTATTACAATTCGATTTTGGTGTTTTGTTAGGCGGTTAGGTAAAATCGAGCCTCCTTTAAATATAAGAACCAATACTGAAATAACGAACATGATAAGTATCAGCGGTAAAAAGGTCATTAATAATTCAATCATCACCTAACCTCCCATCGGTCTGAAAACATTAATATTGCACCCAATAGCGCTAACACGGTAAACAATACTTTCACAAACAACAAGAACAATGACGATTCAAGAAAATAAATAGGCGAGACAGCTGTAAAAATGGCGAACCCTAGTACTGTCACTGGAACAACCACTTTCATAACAGCATGTAAGTTCATTAAAAGAGCCATTGTGTATCCTATAATAGCTAGTAACAAAATATATAAAAACATAACACTAATTATAGTAAGAACCTCTACAAAAGTAAGAGACGATTGTACATAAACGTTAGTATGAAATAAATACTGCAATGTTCTTAGTAATAATGAAGAACCGAATGCCATTAATGCCCCGACCAAACTCATTACAGTTAAGAAGACAAAGTTGGATAAGTGGTTCGTAATTCGGTTAGAAACAAACGTAAAATCAATTGTCCTTTGCTCTCGTTTTACTAAGCCATACGGTATAGCTACAGCCCAAATTAATGTAAATGTAAAAACAATATCCCCTGTGACATAATAAAATTGAAACAATTGATGACCAGAACCAAACGATCCTCCTGATGAGCTGGAACTACCAGCCGAGAACAACATAGCAATGATTTGCGCAATAATTAAGGCTGTGAACACTTTCGAAAAAGCTTTGAATTTAAGCATAAACTGCTTTTTCACTACATCATACGTGCTTACTTCGGTTAAAGACATCGTCAATCCCTCCATTCTCACGGTTCGTTACGTATACACAAACATCCGCTGGTGAGACAGGTGTAATTTGTACACCCATTTTTTTAAGATGTTCTTCATCTTTTTCTTCTAACTGAGTTTCAATAACAACATATTGCTGATTCAAGCCAACATCTTTCTTATGTAACACTTCATACTTCGATGTTACTGAACTTAATTCAGAAGAATCACCCGTTAGTCCAACCGCAAACTCTTTTAAACTCGTAACAGTTTCATGGAGGTACAGTTGACCATCATGTATAAGAACGATGTCCTCTAATACATCCTCCAATTCATTTAATAGATGACTAGACAAGATGATCGTTCTAGGGTGTTCCAAATAGTCTTTTAATAAAGCACGATAAAAGTCCTGCCTTGCAGAGTAGTCCATCCCTGTAGTCGGCTCATCAAAAATGGTAAGCGGTGCATGAGCCGCTAAACCAACAATTGCATTAAATGTACTTCGCTTCCCTTTTGAAAAATTAATTGGTAGTGCGTCGAGATCAATTGAAAAGTGACGGATTAACCGCTCGGCCAGTTCAATGTCCCAATTAGGATAAAAACGCTCAAACTCTTTTAATACATCTTTCACTTTAAATTCGAGTGGAAGTGGCAATTGATCGTCAACAAAAATCGAATTAGCTGAAACTTTCAAACTATTTAATGGGTCTTCACCGAAAACCGATAAATCACCACCTGACTTCTTCACTAAACCTGCAATCATTTTCAACAATGTTGTTTTACCTGCACCGTTACGACCGATCAATCCAGTTATTACACCTTCATTAAATTGAACTGTTAACTGGTTAACAGCTTCAGTGTTTCGGTAAGACTTCGTTAACTGACGACTCGTAATAACACCCATCAGTCACTCCCCCTTTTATTTCGTGTAGCTTCAATCATGCGTAACAACTCCTCATTGCTAACTTGTAAGTAATTTGCTTCTTTTACAAGGTCTTCAACCATCACTTTTAACGTTTCATTTTTTCGTTTAAGTAAAATTTGCTCGCGCGCATTTTCAGTCACAAACATACCTAACCCTCGCCTTTTATAAACGATCCCATCGTCTAATAACTTAGTTAAACCTTTACCTGCTGTTGCCGGATTAATATTCAACAAGTCCGCGAGTTGATACTGCGAGTAGATCTTGTCATCTACTTCCAAACTGCCTTTAATAATTTCCGTTTCTAACCACTCTGCAATTTGAATATATATTGGTTTCATACTTTCATGGTTTAATATCAACGTTTCCCTCACCTCTTCACGAAGAAACCTAGTGCATTAGTGATGTAATGCACTAACTGTATTTTAACTTTATTTAGAAATAATTCAATAAAAATATAAAAAAATCACAAAATAAAACGCCAGATTATTTACATAACCTAGCGCTGTTAGCTCAACTAACTATACAATGTTTTAGATATTATTATTTAGCTTCACAAGGGGAGGTTCGTCAAACATATTATTCTTGATCATGAGGGCCGCAGAGTCTTCTGCATATAAGACTACCTCTCCCATCATCTTACTAAAAGTTGCACCGATATCTTTTCTAAGTGTAGCAGTTGCTGTCACACCATAACGAGCGCCAATTGCTCCAACCATCAAAGACACTTTAAACATCATTAACCTGTCGGAAAAATGAGGCTGTCCTTCTGTATCAACTTCTGATTCCCACGTTGGCATTTGAGGAAGTTCTTCTTTCTCAAACTTAGCTTGCATCATCTCTAAGTGTTTAGAGCACATATCTTTCCCACGTTCAAAGTGTTCTCGAATTTCCGAAGTTTCTGTTTTACTAAATGAACGTAAAATCTCTTTTAATACTTCTGTAGACACAAAGTTATTTTGGATTTGCAACACTTCAGGAGCACTTAAAGGTCGTTTTTCCCCTATGAATTTACCTAAGACTTTTTTCGTTTGTGCTCGTTCTACTTCATCACTTTTCGGGATATGAATTACTGGTTGATGAAGTCCTCTTTTAACCATTAATTCTATGCATTTTTCCACCAATTCAGCTGTATCTTGTGATAATTTTTTGTAAAATGCTCGCACCTCTGGGTTTGTCGAAGTAGATAACGACGTAACATATAAATTCAACGCATCCTGACCAAGTTTATACTTTAATAAAATAACAAAGTTGTCTGAATAGTACTTATCGTTAGGTAACAAAATATCTTGCTCTGTAAAAGGAACTGGTAGTACACGCCCTGCCTGATTCATGAAATACTCAGCACCTTCCACTTCAGCCTTCGCAATTTGTACACCTAACTCTAACATAGAGCGTACATCGTCAGATTCAGCTTTCTTTAACACATCTGATGTTACAACAGAAGCCATAGTATTTGTTGTAAATGATGCTATTAAATTTGTAATTTCTGATGCTGTTAAGTCCTGCATCTTTATTCCAACCACCTTCAAGTTAAGTTCATATACTTTTATTATGTAGATTAAATGACTACTAATACATAGTTTGTATTTTTTGACAATTAACTCTTATAATGGTTATTGTGCTAACTTTTTAAACATAAAAAATCGCCAAATTATAGAATTCGACGATCCTTTACACTGACTGATTTACATACTAGGTTCTCCAGCTATCTAAATAAGTTCTCTGTACTATAAAAGCTTGCTTTACGACTTCACATTAAACTCTTCATAGTCTAAAACACGATCTAAATCTAATATTACGATCAACTGACCTTCTTGATTAGCTACTCCAGTAATATACTCACGCTCAACGTTTGCAACCATTTCAGGTGGTGGTTCAATTGTTTCTTCATTTAGATCAACCACTTCAGTAGCCTTATCAACGATAACACCTAACTGTTTCCCATCAATAGTTAACACTAAAAGACGAGTTTCCTCCGTTTGTTCAGCTAGTCCCATTTCTAACTTTTCTTTTAGATCAATGACAGGTGTAATTGCACCTCTTAGTTCAAAGATTCCTTTCATTGCTTGAGGCATCTGTGGCATCGTTGTTAGTTCTGGCATTTTCTCAATGGACCTTACTTGTTGAATATTAATGGCGAATCGTTCATGATTAAGTTGAAATATAATATACTTTGACACATCAGACATTATAATATCCCCCTTTAATTTAAGACGTTAATCTTAAATTACATTATACTTGTTATTTCGACTAGAAAACACAACTTTTCACCTATAAAAATTAAATTATTTGTTAGGAGTTGACCTATGAAAATCATCATTGATGCTGATGCATGTCCTGTTACTGAAGAGACCATTACCGAAGCAAAGAAATACAATATACCTGTCTTGTTAGTTAAAAGCTTCGCCCACTTCTCACCTTTTGATCAACAAGATGGTGTTGAAACAATATACGTTGACTCTGAAGCAGAAGCTGCCGATTATAAAATTATGCAGCAAGCTAAAAGTGGCGATTTAATCGTTACACAAGATTACGGACTTGCTTCTCTCACACTTCCGAAAGGGTGTACAGTTATCCATCAAAAAGGATTCTTATACTCAGAGAAAAACATCGATCAACTTTTACAATCACGCTATGTGAATGCCATGGCAAGAAAAAGCGGACAGCGAACAAAAGGGCCAAAAGCTTTTACAGTCGAAGATCGGAAGCATTACGCAGAAAAACTACAAGCCGTTATAAATAACCTACTTTCTTAGTCTTCCTTTATTGGAAGGCTTTTTAATTTACCTAAGTGGAATAAAAAGGTAAATGATTAGCGTTTTCAAACTACTTAATGACTTACAATGGTTATTATAATTCATCCTTTTTCACCATTAACATACCAAACCAATATGTGCTAATATTTTAACAATTCGAATTTTGGGAGGTGTTGTCGAAAATACTCGAATAGTTAACGATTTTTTCACTCTACTGCACCAAGACTGTCATAAAGTTTTTATACTTTAAAGGAGGATTTTATGAAGAAATTAGTCGCAGCAGTCGGAACGTTAGCACTACTTACAGCACCCTTACAAACAGGATTTGCAGCAGAGAGTGAACAAAAAAGTGAGGACTACTTAGTTAAATTCAACGGACCAGCTGAGCAAGGATTATTAGAAGCGTTTGGTGTTGAGGATGAAGATGTTTTACATGCTTATGAGTTACTCCCCGTATATCATATTAACTTATCTGAAAACCAAGCTAACGGTTTAGAAAATCATCCGCAAGTTGAGTTCGTTGAAGAAAATGCTGAAGCTGAAGCATTATCACAAACAGAACCTTGGGGTGTTCCTCACGTTCAAGGTAATGATGCCCAAGAAGAAGGGCATACAGGTGAAGGTGTCAGCGTTGCTGTATTAGACACTGGTATTGACAACACTCATGAAGACCTTAATGTAGCTGGTGGTTATTCCGTTTTTGACGATGCAGAAAATAGTGACCCGTATTATGACGCTAATGGTCACGGAACACACGTAGCTGGAACGGTAGCAGCCCTAGACAACGACCTTGGCGTTATTGGCGTAGCACCGGAAACGGACGTATACGCTGTGAAAGTGTTAGACAATAACGGTAGTGGTTCTTACGCTGGTATTGCTGAAGGTATTGAATGGGCAATCCAAAATGATATGGACATTATTAACATGAGCCTAGGTGGATCTCAAAGCTCTGATATATTAGAAGATTATACCGACCTAGCTTATGATGAAGGTAGCTTAGTCGTTGCAGCAGCTGGAAATGATGGTAACCGTGGTGGTAACAACGAAACTGTAGGTTATCCTGCAAATTATGAATCAGCTATGGCCGTTGCTGCAGTTGATGAAAACAATGATCGCGCTACATTCTCAAGCACTGGTGATGCTGTTGAAATTGCAGCACCAGGTGTTGATGTCCTAAGTACAGTACCTGGTGATGGGTATGACTCATTTAGCGGTACATCAATGGCTGCCCCTCACGTTGCAGGTGTTGCAGCTCAAGTTTGGCAAACAAAACCTGAACTTACAAATGAAGAATTACGCTCCCTCCTTAACGATACTGCATTGGATTTAGGACCAGCACACCAATATGGTCATGGCCTTGTCCAATCGTTAGATGCTATTCAAGAGTAATTTTGATTAACCCTTCCCCACCTACCCTTTTTATAAGGGTAGGTTTTTTTCATAAAATGTCCTAGTAGTATACTTAGTTATGTTATACATTATTTTACAGTTTACCTACTAAATGACCTATGTTTTAACCTACAAACCTTTTAGTCTGTCTACTTAAACCGATATATTTACCGAAACACTACAATGTATCTATCCTTTAAAATGTAAAATAGTTTTTTTAGTTACATATTTACTAAATTATAATTAATTCCTCGCAAACACTCGTTCTACAATAAATCCATTTAAAATGACTAAAATTATACACACAGTACACATTCCCTCGTTAATATCCAATTACTTTCACAAATTATAATTACCACATTATGGAATAATTTTGTAGGTTAATAGTTTCACTTATACGGCTGGACACAAACCTTCCCATTCTCCATTTCATCCTTTTTAACCATTAACGCGACACAGTTATTTATGCTAATATTTAGATGATTTTGAATTAGGAGGTGCAAAAAGAAGCGTTATAAGTTTTACCTAAAGAGCTCTGTTATTCTTCTATTTATATACACCCTTTCACCCTACTTAATTTCCTGCATTCTCTTCAACAGAAAATTTGGTTATGCAGAGCATACCAATTTTAGAGGAGGATCTCATGAAAAAGCTTCTTATTGTTTTAAGTACCATTCTATTATTGTTCATCCCCTTCCAACACGTGTTTGCAGCTGAAACGCAAGAAGAGAAATCTGATTACCTGGTGATGTTCGACGGACCTGCTAAATCAGGAATTTTAAAAGCGTTCGGTGTAGATGACGAAGATGTTTTACACAGCTTTGATTTACTTCCTGTTTATCACCTCAACTTAACTGACGGGCAAGCAAACGGTCTACAAAACCACCCTCACATTGAGCATGTCGAAAGTAACGCTGATGCTAAGGCGTTTAGTCAAACTGTTCCTTGGGGTGTCCCACACGTACAAGGGACTACTGCCCAAGATGCTGGTTATACTGGGAATGGTGTTAAAGTAGCCATTTTAGATACTGGGATTGATGCTTCTCATGAAGATTTAAACGTTGTTGGTGGTTATTCTGTTTTTGATGACAGTGCTAACAACGACCCATTCTATGATGGCAGTGGTCACGGTACACATGTAGCTGGTACAGTCGCGGCTTTAGACAACAATGTCGGTGTTCTAGGTGTAGCACCTCAATCTGACCTATATGCTGTTAAAGTACTAAATAATAGTGGTAGCGGTTCTTACGCTGGTATTGCTGAAGGTCTAGAGTGGTCCATTCAAAATGATATGGACATTGTAAATATGAGTTTAGGTGGCTCTCAAAGTTCATCAATTTTAGAGGCATACACAGACTTAGCAAATGATGAAGGCGTATTAGTTGTAGCAGCTGCAGGTAATAGTGGCAACCGCGGTGGAAACAATGACTCAGTGGGCTATCCTGCAAAATATGACTCAGCTATTGCTGTTGCAGCAATAGATCAAAACAACAACCGCGCCACATTCTCTAGTACAGGACCAGCTGTAGAGCTTTCTGCACCTGGTGTGAACGTTTTAAGTACTGTTCCTGGAGACAACTATGACTCTTATAATGGTACATCAATGGCTGCACCCCATGTAGCAGGTGTTGCAGCACAAGTTTGGGATGCAAAACCTCATTTATCTAATACTGAACTGCGTGAATTACTGCAACAAACTGCTCAAAACCTTGGACCTTCACACCGTTACGGTCATGGGTTAGTTCAGTCTTTTGAAGCAATCTCTCACTAGACTTAAACATAATCTATAAATCTTAAATTAGGAGTGTTTAAATGAAGAAGTTTTTAATTGCGTTTTTGACTGTAGCGATTTTATTCGCGCTACAAGTTACTGTTTCAGCTGATAGTTCGAATGAAAAAGACGATTATTTAATCATGTTTGATGGTCCAGCAGAAAAAGGAATCTTGCAGTCTTTTGATGTTGAGGAAGACGATATTCTATTTAAGTCAGAGATTTTGCCAGTCTATCATATTGAGTTAACAGAAAAACAAGCTAGATTAGTTGATAATCACCCACAAATTAAGCATATAGAGGAAAATGCTGAGGCTGAGGCTTACTATCAAGATGTACCGTATGGCATTCAATCTGTTCAAGCAACTGACGTTCACCCCTTTGGTTACTATGGTCAAGGTGTTGATGTTGCGATTTTAGATACAGGAATTGATGCTAGCCATGAAGATTTAAATGTTTCTGGTGGACACTCTGTCTTTAGTAACTGGCCAGAAAGTGATCCGTATTATGATGGGAGTGGTCACGGTACACATGTTGCTGGGACAGTTGCCGCTTTAGATAATAACCTTGGCGTTCTAGGCGTTGCACCACAAGCTAATTTATATGCGGTTAAAGTATTAGATAGTAACGGTGGCGGTTCATACTCTGGCATTGCCCAAGGGATTGAATGGTCAATCATAAATAACATGGACATTATTAACATGTCTTTAGGTGGACCAACTCATTCATCAATCTTACAGGCATACAGTGATTATGCTTACAACCAAGGTATTTTAGTCGTAGCTGCTGCGGGTAATAGCGGTAACGCTTGGGGATCTGGCGATAACGTAGGATATCCAGCACAATATGATTCAGTTATGGCTGTTGCAGCCGTTGACCAAAATGAAAATCGCGCTTCATTCTCAAGTACTGGACCTGCCGTCGAAATCTCAGCACCTGGTGTTGACGTTTTAAGCACATATCCTAACAACAACTACTCATCTTTAAACGGTACTTCAATGGCATCACCTCATGTTGCTGGTGTTGCTGCACTTGTATGGCACTATAGACCTCATTATTCGAACGCTCAACTAAGAAGTGTTCTAAACCAAACAGCTAAACCTTTAGGTAGTGGAAACCATTACGGTAACGGATTAATTCAAGCCTACGACGCGATGGTCCATTAAAATATATAAAGGATGCCGCACCACTTGCGGCATCCTTTTTAATTGGCACTTTGCATTAACTGTGCATTTAGTTCCTCATATTTGTAAAACCAAGGTTTAGCTTGCTCAATTTGGCTCGCAAGTTGAAAGAGAAGATGATCTTCACCTACATTAGCTTTGAACTGCATCCCAATCGGTACATTGTCATCTGTCCAATAGCCAGGCACACTCATAGCAGGTTGTCCTGTTGCATTAGCAATCGGTGTGAAACTACAATAGCTAACCATATTATTCGTTAAAGCTTCAATTGATTCTTGCTTTAACTCCCCTGTTTTAACAGGAACTCTATTCAATACAGGTGTAAGAAGAAGGTCGTACTGTCCATACAGTGACAAGAATTTCTTCGATTCTAGCTGTAGCATGACACGTGCTTCTTCATAGTCAAAAGCTGTCATCTGTTTTCCTGCTTTATAAATCTCATATGATAAAGCTTCTAATTTATCCATTGAAGGCTCTTGTCCTGTCATTTTACTTAAATGATCTATTGCGACAGCGCCTGAACCTGCCCATATTTTGATAAAGTTTTCTGTATAAGAATTAAAACTCATTGGTACTGTTACCTCTTCAACTTCATGTCCTAAGTCAGAAAGTAATTTAACCATCTGATCGAATGCTTTTTTTGTTTCCTCATCGATGGTGACTTGTCCATTCCAATCAGGAGTAACCCCAATTCTCAACACTCTAGGCTCCTTTTGTGTTGAGCTTAAAAACGTCTTACTCGTTTCATAAGTCGGGTAAAGTTCTAAGTCTGTCCCACCCTTAATAACATCTAATAAAGCTGCACTATCACGAACAGAACGTGTGACAGCATGATTGACGGATATTTGATTAATATATGGTGAAATTGGTATTTGCCCTCGTGATGGTTTAAAGCCAAATAAGCCACAAGTTGATGCTGGCATTCTTATTGAACCGCCACCATCATTAGCATGTGCAAAAGGGACCATTCCTGCTGCCACAGCCGCTGCCGAACCACCACTCGACCCACCTGGTGAACGAGTTAATTCCCAAGGGTTGTGAGCAGGGCCGTGCAATTCAGGTTCAGTAATAGGCAAAAAGCCAAACTCAGGTGTATTCGTTTTTCCAAGAAAGTTCAAGCCCGCTTCACGGTACCTTTGAACAAAGACGTCATCTTCTTTAGCAACAAAACCTTCTTGGAGCTTTGATCCATTCGTGAAAGGTTCATTAGCAATTGGATTAAGGTCTTTAATTAACAAAGGAAGACCGGCTAATGGATGATCGACATTTTGCTTTTCATTAGATTGCGAGATAGCTTGGTCAAACATCGGGTGAACAACAGCATTGAGTATCGGATTTAACATCTTAATACGATCTATGTAGTAGCTTGTCATTTCACTCACTGATACTTCACCACGATTAATTAATTCTTTTTGTGCTAAAGCATCACATTTATTTAATTCGTTTAAGTCCTCCATAAATACACCCCACTTCAAAAAATGCTTCGAACTAGTGCTATGATTAACCTCGGAATAACTAACAACACATCAATGGACGTTAAGAGAAACTCCGTAAACCTGGACCTTGTTCTCTTTTCCTTACCTTTAAACTTCATCCCCATTCAATGCTCCCTCCTTAAATGATACCTTCTATATAATTAGATAACGAATGGAGCGTTATTTCATTTCGTCCAGTTACTGCCTCAGCCATAACCATTGAATTTAAAATTGCTTCTTCAGTTGCATCAGCGACTGCTTGAAAAGCTTGGTCCAAATCATTCTCGTGGACAACTGACATTTGGGTTACACTAGAGGAATGTGGAACACGATTAGCTGTTGAGTATCCTATAGCGACATCACCACTACCATTCCCCATAAATGAACCCGTCCTACTTAAACCATTACCTGTTCGCTTAACTATTCTTTTTAATTGCTGAGAAGTAACAGGTAAATCGGTTGCTACAATCATCATTATGGATCCTTTGTCAGTCTCATCAATTTCACTGTTAAACTGATCTTTTAATTGCATCCCCACTTGTTTACCATTTAGCCGGAATTCTTCTAACTTCCCAAAATTAGATAAAACTAAGATCCCAAAGGTGTAATCACCATGTTCATATGTAAGCTTACGAGAGGATGTACCAATTCCACCTTTCAATCCGAAACATTTCATGCCACGACCTGCACCGACACTACCTTCGACAACCTCTTCTTGTGCACTTTGTAGCGCCTTGAACGCATCTTCCTCTGATAGTTGAAGGCTTCGAATGTTATTTAATACCATATCATTACACTCGCCAACAACTGGGTTCACTGTACCTGTTGTATTCCCAATTGTTTCGTCTTGTTCTAACATATAACGCACAAGTGCTGTCGTACACGTCCCTACACTTAACGTATTCGTTAGTAAAATTGGCGTCTCTAACGTACCTAATTCATTCAATTGAACAAGGCCTGTCGTCTTTCCAAAACCGTTAAAAACATGGCTTGCTGCGATCAGTTTGTTTTGAAACAAGTTATCATTAGCCGGAATTATGGCTGTTACACCTGTTTGAACTTCACCAGAACTAATCGTTTCATGGCCAACTTTCACACCTTCTACATCTGTAATTTCATTTCGTTTGCCAGTCGGAAGTGTTCCTATATTAATACCGTAATCTCGGATTCTTTTCATGATGATAGCCATCCTTTTTCTTTTACCTTTGAAATAGCCTCGATCCGGTTGCTTACTTCAAGCTTATCAAAAACGATTGAAATATAATTTCTAACCGTACCATGCGTTAAATATAACTCTTGGGCAATTTCTTTAGTGCTTTTACCTTCTGCTATTAACTTAACCACTTGCACTTCTCTTTCTGTAAGTGGATTCACTTGGTCATAAGCCAAATCGATTAGCTCTGGGGCATACACTTTTCGCCCGTTCATAATTGTTCTAATCGAACTTGCTAATTCTTCACTCGGACCATCTTTCAACAAGTATCCTGAAACACTAGCCTGACGCGCCCTTTCAAAGTAACCAGCTCTTGCGAAAGTCGTTAATATAATAACTTTGCAATTTTCTTCAACTAACTCTTCTGCAGCATCAAGCCCGGTCTTCACAGGCATTTCAATGTCCATAATACAAATATCTGGTTTAAGTTCTTTAACCATTTGCACTGCTTCTTCACCATTATGTGCTTTTCCTACAACTTCCATATCAGACTCTAAATCTAATAACGACCCTAATGCACCAAGGAGCATTCCTTGGTCTTCAGCTAATACTATTCGGATCATCTAACCACCCCAGTATCATCTTGTTTAACTGCTTTCGGAATCAAGATCTTTAACATTGCACCTTGTTTTCCATTAACTTCAAGCACACCATTCACAAATTCTAAACGTTCACGCATTCCACGAATACCACTATTAGACGACTCTAACACTTCATCAGGGATCCCCACTCCATTATCCTCAATGACTATTTCTAGCTGTTCAACTTTCTCAACAATTTTAATTTGGCAAAAAGTTGCCTGACTATGTTTCACTACATTAGTTACCGCTTCTTTCAAGCACATGCTTGCCACATCTTCTATTAATAATGGGGTATCTTTTAAACTGTGGTCACCTTCTATTTTGTACTCAATCTCTGCTGCATCTAACAATTGTTTAACGTGTTCAATTTCTTCCTCAAGCTTAATCCCCCTCATATCACTTACCATATCTCGCACTTCTTTTAGAGCGGTTCTAGCCGTTTGGTTTATATCTTGCATCTCCTCAATCGCTTTATTTTGATCCACGGTGACCAACTTTCCAGCTAAGTCACTTTTCAAACCTATTAATGACAGCTTTTGTCCTAATGTGTCATGTAGATCACGGGCAATTCGTTGTCTTTCTTCAAAAACGATTAACTGAGAAATCTTCTGATTAGCATCTTCTAATTCACCTTCCAATTTCTCACGTTTAATTCGGTTGTATGTATTAAAGGGAAGTAGTACAACTCCGATCACTGTAATAATGATAAACGGTAATTGGGTAAAGAACAGCTCCGTTTGAGTGAAGAAGCTTCCATAAACAGCTGCCAATGTCGTTACTAAGTGAATGATATATAACGTTAAGAATCCCGCTTTCTGTTGAATGTTCCCGATGAAATAAGCTAAAAACAACGAAACGTAAACATAACCGTAAAACAACGTCATTCCTACACTAATAACAATTTTAATTGAAACCCATACATATACTGGCCAACCGTCAGACATAAATGACAGACGATAAGCCAAAAAGAAAGTTAAAATGGATACTATTCCTAAAATGATTTCTACTAATGAATTTGATCTAAAAATGAAGAAAAACGGTAAAAAGCTAAAAATCACCCATACATATATATTTAAACTTAAATTGCGCGGTATAATATTGAACCAATTTTGCATCTACTAGGTCACCTGCTTCATTCTTCTTTATTTCATCATACCATTTTGTACCATTGATTTCTGCCATATATAACTGACTTAATGATGTTATGTAAAAATAACCACCCCAAAAATATTAGGGTGGTTAATCTTTAGTAATTGACTGTTTGATTTTGGCGCATGATTTGCTTAATTTCCTTAAAGCTTACGAACGTTTTCTTACGTTCATCATATAGTCTAAACTTAATTGACTTCAAGCTTGACCGTAACGTAATCGTTGTTGCTTGCTGTAATGGAGGTGTTTGTTCATGCACTGTTTCTAAGTGATAATTAGGTACTTTCGGGCTTAAATGGTGAACGTGATGGTAGCCAATATTGCCAGTTAACCATTGTAAAACTCGTGGCAACTTATAATAAGAACTTCCATCAATCGCTGCTTTTACGTAATCCCATTCTGATTCATCCTCAAAATAAGAATCCTCGAACTGGTGTTGAACGTAGAACAACCAAATACCTGCCATACCAGCAACAAACATAATCGTAAATTGAATAACGAAGAAAGCATAAAATCCTATTAACCAAATTAACAATAATGAAACACCTAGGATTGATACATTCGTTAAATATGTGTTTCGTCTTTCAGCTTTTTTGGCATCTTTACGATTCATACGGTTCGTAATAAACAACATATATATTGGACCTAACCCGAACATAACTATCGGGTTACGATACAAGCGGTATTGCAATCGCTGTAATGCTGATGAATTTAAATACTCATCCACTGTCATAATCCATACATCACCAGTGCCACGTTTGTTTAGGTTACTACTCGTAGCGTGGTGAATCGCATGTTCTCTCTTCCACTTTGAATATGGAAACATCGTTAATATACCGGTCACTGTTCCAACAAAGTTGTTTAACTTACGGTTTTTGAAGAAAGAGCCATGACAACAATCATGAAAAATAATAAATACTCGCACTAAAAATCCAGCTGCAATAATAGCAATCGGAATCGTGATCCAAACTGAAATTGATAAACTTAAGTATGCTAGTACCCACAATGCAAAGAAAGGTGGTAAAGTGTTAACCATTTGTTTTGAACTTGCTTTGTCATCTGCATCCTCAAAAGGACGAATTTTCTTTCTTAGCTCTGATAATTTTGCATTTGCCATATCTTCACCTCGTCGCTCATCTTTACTCTTATAATACGCTTTTGCCCCTCTTATTAAACAGTCATGAACGTCAGGACTTTAATATGACATTTGTCACATAGCTTGTTTCACTAATTCGCCATACATATTTCTTAAAAGCGTCAAAAACGTGTCGATTTTTTTGACAAATTGCGTGTTAAAGTTGAATTATATGGTTAGAATGGCTGATGGAAGGAGTGGATTTTATATGAATAAATGGCTTTTAGCTTTAGTTACTGTCTTATTAGTGACAGTCGCTGCCTGTGGAGGTCAAGATGAGGAGACAACAGAAGAGCAAGAAGTTGACTCTTTAGCTCCACTTGAAGTAGAAGTGTTAATGGACGAACAAATCGATACAGGTGAAAACATACTATCAACTCGTGTAACTCAAGACGGACAACCTGTTGAGGATGCTAGTGAAGTTATGTTTGAAGTCTGGCAAGAGGGTCAAAAAGAGTCGAGTGACATGATTGAAGGAAATCATGTTGAAGAAGGGCTCTATGAAGTAAGCTACACATTTGAAGAAGAAGGTGTGTTTTACTTAGTGCCTCACGTTACAGCTCGTGATCAGCACCATATGCCGCAACATGACCTTGTTGTTGGAGATTCCGATGTCGAAACAGCGACATCTGATGGTCACCCACACGAACATGATCACCATAGTCATACAGAAGATGCTGATGAGCGGTTATCTGTTGATTTCGAAATGGTAGATGATCATATGACAACTGAAGTATTATTTGAAGGGCATGAACTAGAAAATGCTGATGTCACGTTTGAAGTGTGGCATATTGACAACGAGGAACAAAGAGCATGGATCTCTGCGAGTGAGTCTGCACCAGGTGTTTACCAAGCAGAATTCGATGAGGATACAACTGGAGAACACCATGTCATCATCCATATTGAAAATGATGACTTACACGAACATATTGGTGAGGTATTTGAATACTAAAATGTGAAAAGACAGCCGTTAAACTTTAACGGCCGTCTTTTTTTATTGCATACCTTGGTTGTTTTGTTGATTCATTTGGTTATTTTGCTGCTGTGCCATCTGTGTGTTTTGTTGTTGCGCCATTTGAGCATTTTGCTGTTGTGCTGCTTGTGCATTACCTTGTTGAGCAGCCTGTCTTAATGCTTGCGGGACTGAGATGTTTGACAGTGCATCTCCCGCTTCATTGCGATATATGTTTTGTTGTGCTAAATCACCGATTGATAACATACCTACTGTTTGACCATTTTCAGTTACTGGTAAACGTCTAATTTGTTTTTCTGCCATTAGTTGTGCAGCCTGATGAACATCCATACTTGCATCCGCTGAAACAATTTCACTACTCATACATTGGCCAATTGGACAATCCCCTTGTTGATTTTTAGCTGTTGCACGTAGAGTAATGTCACGGTCAGTAATAATTCCGCGAAGTTGACCATTTTCAATAACTGGAATAGCCCCAATATCATTCTGTTCCATTAAAGCAGCAGCTTCTTGTACAGTTTGTTCTGATGTAACAGATACAATGTTTGAACTCATTAAATTTTTAATAGCATTTTCCATTACTTATATCACTCCTTTTACTCTTATCGTGTACTTGGGCTTCAAAAATATTCATATTAAAATCATGCCAATATCTCTTCCCGCATAAAATACACAACTATGTCTTTTAGAAGGGAAGAAAGTATATGTATCAACACCATTTTCATGATCATCAACTTAAGAGTAAGTACTTACAAGACCAGTCCAACCCTGTACATCAAGACTTAAAAGAAGCAATTGACCGTGAATATGAAACAATCTGTTTTTACAACGAATTAGCTCTTTTATCGACGGACATCGAGATTCAAGAGCAAGTCATTTTAATTAGAAACGAAGAGCAACTACACTTAAATGAATTCTCTAATTTTTATTTCAAATTAACGAACCAAGTTTACCAACCGAAACAAACAGAGCTAGGGCTTACAAATTTATCTGATGCCATTCATACCGCTTTTCAACAAGAACAACAGTCCGCGAAAACATACTTGGACATCGCAGACAGGATTAAAAATCCTTATTTCAAAGACCGTTTTAAACGAATCGCAGCTGATGAATTACGACATGCTAATTGGATGCTGTACTTCATAACTAATATTAAAGGAGCTGAGTAAAATCAGCTCCTCTTCTTTATCCTTTTAAATCCCTTTTACTATAAACTTGTAACGACATAATGATCAATGCTACGAAAATCATTAGTAAGCTAAACAGTGCACTCCAGTTCATTTCTTCTACTGGTAAACCAGGTACAAGCTCATAAGGTGATAATGATTTCATCCATGAAGGAAACTCTAATATGCCTCCTAAGTAAACGACGATGAAAGCATAACCTAAATATAGCCACGTAAGTCCTTTAAATTTACCTAAGCCTACAAATAAAGCCGCAAGTCCAATCATGATCCAAGTAGCAGGTAAGTAAACAATAATCGCATTAAAAGCTGTACTAAAAGCTAACTCATCCAACGTCAATGTTCCAGCCAATGCCATTCCAAAAGCTGCTGACCCCATGACCAGTAAGCTGACGATCAAAGCAGTTACAACATAGGATCCTAAAAGTTTTCTCCTAGATAATGCTGTTGCTGCGACCTGTTCAATACGGTTGTTTTTCTCTTCTTTAGACAGTCGATAAACCGATAAAATCATTGGAATTGTAGCAGCAATTGAAATAATCACTCCGAGCATGACAATGAACTGTTCAATCAACTCAATCCCTGTCCCTAAGTCTTCACCTAGCATTTGTGCCATAATTTCAATTTCAGCTACGTAAGTATCTGTTTCAACTAGAACAGAACCGTAAGTCGCTCCAAAAACAAACATACCTATACTCCAAGCAATAATTGATGTACGTTGCATTCGAATCGTAAAGCCTAAAGGAGACTTTAACCATTTGGATGCGTGTGGCTTTCCTGATTTTGAAGGGAGCAAACCAGCACCGATATCACGAATAGCGTTTAAATACATCGCAAACATACCAATTAAAACTGCAACACCAAATACTAATACAATCATCCACCAGTTATTTTCGACAAAAACTCGGGACTCTAACATCCAACCTAATGGCGAAAACCAAGATAATGGTTCATACGAAACATCCCCAATGGCACGGATTAAATAAAACGTTAACAATACAGCAAAACTCAACCCCATTGTACCCCTTGCCGTTTCGGACAACTGAGCCATAACAGCTGTAACCGCGGCAAAAAAGAAACCTGTCACTCCTAGTGCAGCACCGTAGAGGAAGGAGCCTTCAATTGTAACAGATGGGATATTGATACTCACTAACGCGAGTCCAATAAACAAACTCAAAATTGCATATACAATGAATTGAACTAACAACGTAGATACAAGATTGGATAACCTACCTACAGGCAAAGAACTAATTAATTCAGCTCGCCCTTCTTCTTCACCTTCACGTGTATGTCTTGTGACAATTAAAATACTCATTACTGCAACGACAACAGCAGTGAACAACAACATTTGGTGGGCCAAAATTGCACCAACGTCGTAATTGTCCACACCGTAAGCCGGGCCTAACAGTGCTGTAATCGCAGGGTTAACAACAGAATGCGCTAATTGCATTCGATCTTCTGCAGACGGGTACAAAGATTCAAACAATGTTACAGTTGTGAGCGTTACAGCTAGAAATGACATGATCCATACCGGAATACGAACACGGTCTTGTTTCAATTGCCATAATGCAATGGGCAAAACTCTTCTAAACCAATGGTTGGTCACGAATTGTCACCTCCAGTTTCATAATGACGCATAAACAGGTCTTCTAGTGTTGGAGGCGCACTTTCAACTTTTAACAACCCATGTTCGCTAACCTTTTTCATGACACTTGATAAAGAGTCTGAATCCACCTGAAAACTGTACCCATCTTTTTCTTGTTTCCACTCAAATACCCCTAATTCATCTGATAAGTCTACTGAAGCTTTAGTCTCAATATAAAGGTGTGTTCTCGTTAAGTGACGCAGTTCAGTTAATGAACCAGATTCGATGACAGCACCGTCGCGAATAATGGCGACGTGATCACATAGCTTTTCAACTTCTGATAAAATATGGCTCGACAGTAGCACACTACTACCACGCTCTTTCGCCTCTATGACACATTGTTGAAACACTCTTTCCATTAGCGGGTCTAAACCTGAAGTTGGTTCATCTAAAATATACAAGTCAGCCTCTGCGGCAAAAGCGGCAATTAAAGCAACTTTTTGACGGTTACCTTTTGAATATGTTCCACACTTCTTCGTCGGATCAAGCTGAAACCGTTCGACAAGCTCCAGCTTTCTTTCTTTATTTACTTGAGCACCTCTTAAACTAATGAAGTAATCAATCACTTGCCCACCTGTTAAGTTAGGCCACAAATTAACATCACCTGGTACATATGCCATTCGTTTATGAAGTTCAACGGCATCCTTCCATACATCTTGACCAAAAATTTTCGCTTCACCTGAATTTGCCTTAATAATACCGAGTAGTACACGAATAGTCGTCGATTTACCAGCACCGTTTGGGCCTATAAAACCGAGCACTTCACCTTTCCCAACATTTAAATCAACACCTTTTAATGCTTCAACTTCCCCAAAACGTTTCGTTATACCTTGTGTTTCTAATACCGACACACAAATCCCCTCCCATTATTTATAAAATGCCGTTTTTAACACATCTAAGTAATCACCAAAATCATTACTTAATTGATCCAAATCAATATCCATCATCTTTTCACCCTTAAAATTGGCCAACACTTGTTGCTGGTAGCCTTCCAACGCCCATTTTATTAACTCCATCGCTTTCTCAGAGTCAATATCTGCACGAAAACGACTATAATCTAAATTGTTATAAACTAGGTCATATCCAACTTTTCTCAAGTGGTCCAATTTCTCTTGCACATCTTCTGTTAATAGGTCACCATCAGCTAACATAATTGTCCCTAAAAAGTTAAATACATTAGGGTGTTCTTTATAAAAAGAAAACTTACTAACAGTAGCTTTCCTGTATCGTTCAATAAGGTCGGGTTCATTTAAGTTTATTTGCGGTAAGTATTTGTTATGTAGTAAGTCGAAGCAATAATTAACTAAGTAATAATATAAGTCCTGCTTATTATTAAAGTAATAGAACAACATTCCTTTACCGATCCCGGCCTTTTTGACGATTCGATTAGTTGAGGCTTCTTCAAAGCCATGTTGCGCAAACTCCTCTAATGCAGCATTTATAATTCTTTGGCGTTTTTCTTTCCCTAGGTTTTCAAATGTATTTGTCACTTTTACTTCCTCCTCAATAACAATCGACCACTTCGGTCTAATTAAATTATAACTACGTAGACCACCGTGGTCAACAATATTCTGAATATTAATATTATAGAATTTTCACAATATGTGTCACCATAGACTAGTAGTATGTGATAAGATAGTTACTGTAATTATTTAGGAGAGGGGAATATCCATGTATAAAAAACTTATACTAGCGGCCGTATTAGCTGCAGTTACAATACTTGCAGCTTGTGGAGACGACCGTAGTGACAAAGAGGTTGTCGTTGACGCGTTTGACTCATTGTTAGAAGCCGAAAGTTATGAGTCAACTTCAGAGTTAGACTTTGAATTGAATGGTGATATGAATGACCCAATGTTCGATCAAGCTTCAGCTATGCTGAATGATTTTGAGTTCAAAGTGGATCAAGTTTATGATGCGAATCAACAATTACAAGAGGCGGTTATCCATTTTAGTGGTAGTATGCCACCACTAACTCTTGATGTTGAAGTACCTTTTTTACAAAACCTAGAGACACAAACGATGTATATCCAAACAGATAGCATTGTTGAGAACTTAGGTATGTTCTTCCCACTTCCTGAGGAGGCAGCAGGGAAGTTACTTGAAATTAACTTAGAAGACCTTGAAGATCTTGAAGGTGAAGCACCAGAGTTTGACCAACAAGAAATGGAACAAAGAATGCAACAACTTCTAGCTGATTTCTTTGAACAGAAGGACGAAAGTGATTTCTCTAGCGATGGAGATGAATACACTGTTTCGTTTAACGAAGATGACTTTGTATATTTAGTAGAAGCTTTCATGAATGAGTTTGATGACCTAATTACTGATGAAGAGCTTGCAATGGTAGAACAAGATTTAGATGAAGCAGTTGCTGAGCTTTCTGAAGTAATGAACATTGAGCAGCTAGACTTTTCTGTTGTTGTTGATGGAGATCAACTTGAGCAAGATTCGTTCGTAATGGATCTGTTATTAGAAGACCCTGACAGTGATGAGTCAGTTAAGATTTATTTAGCTGGACATACGACTTACAGTAACTTCAATGAAGATGTCGAATTTACAATCGATCCTGACAATGAAGAGATTCTAGACTTTGAAGAGTTAGAACAAATGATGATGGAAGCGATGATGCAAGGATTTTAGAATTAATTTAAAAGCTGTCGAGTAATCACTCGACAGCTTTTTTTAATCAATTAACCGACTAGACTTCGATTTCTCTGATGTTTCAGCAATTCGCGCGGCTAACTTTTCTTTTAAAAGTAATCCAAATACAATCGTTCCAACCCCAAATACTACAAGCATGATTGTGTTAAACCAAGCAATAGACGGTATAATTCCTCCTACCGCTTCTCTTAACAAATCAACAGCATACGTGAATGGTAAGTAAGGGTGGATCGCTTGGAAAAAGTTTGGTGCGACTTCAATCGGGAACATTCCTCCCCCACCAGCTAGCTGTAAGACGAGAAGGACAATGGCTAGAGCTTTACCAATATTCCCAAACACTGAAGTAAGCGTGTAAACCATCAACATGAATACAACAGCAATTAACACTGTAAAAATCGTAAACCACCACGGCGATTGCGTATGAACTCCTAGCATCATAATGTTACCTACACTAAGGACGATACCTTGTAATACAGCCACAATGAGAAATAAAATCATTCTCCCTAAATACATATGGTGCATTTTGTAATGCGGTTGACGATCTTTTCGGTGGACTTCAGTACTAAGTAGATTACATAGCAATAAAGCACCAATCCATAAACTTAAAGCTGTATAAAAAGGTGCATTCGCAGAACCATAGTTAGGAACGGAGAACAGTTGGTTTTCACTTAAAACAACAGGCTCCCTAAAGAAATCACTTTCTTCCTCTACATCATTTCTTAAAAGAACTATTAATTCATTTAAAGCTCCCTCTTCTTCTATCTCTCGCATTCGTTCAGTGACTTCACTAAGTTGGGTATTCAGGTCTTCGAGGTCTTCATCTGCGAATTGCGCTAACTGTTGTACAGTTTCTTCCACTTGAGGAAAGTGTTCATCGATTAAATCAAGTAATGACAAATACTGCGCTTCCACTTCTGGCAAATCACTACGAATGAAAAGTGCGACTCCCTCTATCCTCTCTTGCAAATCACCAAATTGATGTTCCATAAAATATGCAACATCCGAAAGAGTATTTTCAACCTTAGGGAGAGTCTCTTCGATTTGATCGATTAAATCAACAAGATCATCACTAACATTTGTCTCGTTTAAAAATGTTTCTAACTCTTGTTCATCTATTTGAAAGAGTCGATCCATCTCATCTATATGATCTTCTAGCTCCGGAAGCACTTCTAATATGTTAGTTAACTGTTCATTTGTCTCATACACTTGTTGATAAGCTTTCTCAAACACTGAATGAATTTGGTCTTCGCCTTCGGTTGTCATGAAATATTGAAAATCAACTAAGTTATTATTTAGCGTTCCAATGGTTTGATTTATACCATCAATCCAATCTTCAGTAACTTCCTCATTTTGTTCAAGTCCTTCAATAGTTTGATCAATTCGTTGTTGGGTAGATTGAACATGCTGTTGAATCGTTTGTAATTGCTCAACCGTTTCTGAAATATCAGGGTCTACTGACTCCCATTGTTCTAATTGGGATATAACATCTCCTAACAATAAATCATAAGATTGCAGCTGATCATTTAAGTCATGTAACCTCGCTTCTACTTCACCTATATCTGATTGATTTAAAGCTTGCTCTATCTCCTCTAATAATAGAATGGTGTCGTCTGTCATTTCGTTGAGGCGATTAATATATTGATCAAGGTCTTCATTCAAGTTAGCTAATAGATCAACTAAAGTACTTGTATGCTCTTCCATCGTTTGAATTTGGTCTAGTACGCTAGGTAAATTATCATCAACTATACTTATACCTTCTTGTAACTGTAAGGCTACTAATACAACCTCGTTAATTTCGTCTTCAATCACTTCCATTTGCTTAGAAAAAGCTCGGAATTCTTCTAAAGACTGATTAATCTGAGGCAAATACGATTGAACTTCAACGATTCTTTCACCTAACGCCTCAATCTCAGATAAATTTTCTTCTAACTGAAGAAAATACTCTACCCCTTCTGTAATTTGTGGTCGGAGCTCATCTAACGATTCAAACTGCTCTACTTGACTCTCAACATCACCCCACTGTTCATCAATCGATATAACCATGTCCCCAATATCCATCAATAAAGGCGTACTTTCTTCTAGTGTGTAGACCTGTTGTTTAAGTGCCCTAATAGTAGGTAATTCCTCTTCTAATGCAATTCCAAGACGATCAAACTCAGTAAAAAGAGCTTCACTCGATTCTTGTATGAATTGAGATGATACTTCATTGACTATAGTGGACGTACCTGTTTCTGTCATTTTCGGTGCAATCGCGTTCAGTTTTTCGTTAACATCATATTGAATCTCCGCAGGATTTGGTGAGCCATCAATTACACTTACAAGGCCTTCAGAGAAATCTTCAGGAATATATATGGCTGCATAATAATCACCATAATACACCCCTTCTTCAGCTTTCTCTCTTGAAACAAATGTCCAACCAAGCCCACCTTCTTCTTGAAGATTAGCTTCTACTTCATCTCCTACATGTACAAAATCACCTTCTACTTCAGTGCCTTCATCTTCATTAACGACCGCAACTTTGACATCATCAGTATTGTCATATGGGTCCCAAGATGCTGCTAAATTAAACCATGCATAAAGTGAAGGAAGAATTGCTAAACCGATTAATAATATTCCAACGAGCGGAACTCGCTTTATATTGGCTATATCTTGCTTGAATATATCCCAGACTGTTTTCATATCCACTCACCTTTAAACCTATTTCAAAATAACTTCCCCTCCATCCATTATACATGTAAAAACGTGACCTAATTGTAATACTTTTTTACAAATTCTTGACCATAACCAGCCCAAAAACTGATACAGAAATCATACCTAAGTGATGAATCCACGGAAATACAACTAGACCAACCATCATAACAAAAGCAGATATCGACATTATAATTCCTATTCTCATATAACGTTTAAATAGGACATATCCAAAACTAATTAACCCCAAAGGAAAAAGTAATGACATAACACCTACAAATGTTAGCTCGACATGAACTGAAAGAACATTTGATGTCGTTTCCCCAACTAAGTTTAACAAGGAGATAAACTGACTGATCATTAAGAAAGGAACACCGATTATAGTAATGATCAAAGCACCTTGCATTAACTGGTCCTCAGAGTATTTTTTCAGCCAATAGACTAAACCAACTTGAATTAAACTTAAGCTAATTATAAGCAAATACACTAACACGAAGGAGCCTTCTCCAGTTCTCCCTTCTAAACCAAAACTAAAAATTGCAGGTTGCATAAACAACAATAAACCGATTATGTAACACCACTTCAGCAGCAAATTCATTATAAAAACTCCTCTAATCCTTTTTATATAATATACCAAACTTAAATGAGCTATTAACACCGCATAACTTTCAGTGACTTATTAATAATAAGGTTAGTCACTTTTAGACTGATTGGAGGGTGGACAATGGGTAAACCTGGTAACCAAGTCCCTGTATCTAAAAACTTCAAAAAGAATGTCGAATACTTAACTAAAGAATTAAGAATTGAAGAAAACTTCGACGTTATTCACCACAAACTCGTTCATGGTGGTAGAAGAATGGCGATGTTTTTTGTTGATGGCTTTGCTAATGATTTATCGATGATCGAGACGTTAAAAAGCTTAAACGACCTAGAAATCGAAGACTTAAAGAAAAACCCAATTGATACTCTTACTCAGTCGATTATTCCACACCAAGAAGTAGAAACTTCAGAGGATCTAGAAGAAGTCATAGGACAAGTATTAGCAGGACAAACAGCTCTAATTATCGAGAACTGTAATACAGTCGTGATGGTTGACACACGTGAATATCCAATTCGTTCACCTGAAGAACCCGATTTAGAAAGAGTCGTGCGTGGTCCAAGAGATGGTTTTGTCGAAACATTAGTTTTTAATGCCGCATTAATGCGAAGACACGTCCGCGATCGCTCTTTAGTTATGGAATACTTACAAATTGGTAAACGCTCAAAGAAAGACGTTGCACTGGCTTATATTGACAGCATTGCAGACAAAGAATTAGTGGATCGAATCAAAAAAGAATTAGAATATATCGATGTAGATGGGTTACCTATGGGCGAGAAAACGTTAGAAGAGTATATTTTCGGCAAACGGTTAAGCCCTTACCCACTCGTTCGCTACACTGAACGAGGAGATACATCAAGTATTCATCTCATGGAAGGGCATGTTCTAATTTTAGTAGATGGTTCACCTAGTGTCATGATTTGCCCTACAACCTTTTGGCACCATTTGCAACATGCAGAAGAATACCGCCAAGCACCTGCTGTAGGCATGTTCTTACGTTGGATTCGCTTCATTTCAGTATTAATTGCTTTATTTATTTTACCGATGTGGTACTTACTTGCAACAAATCCTCACTTAGGCGGTGAACATTTAGCCTTTTTAGGACCTGATGACCCGGGTACTATTCCATTATACGTGCAGTTTTTACTCGCAGAAATTGGGGTCGATATATTAAGGATGGCGGCCATTCACACGCCTAATGCTTTAGCTACCGCATTAGGTCTAGTAGCTGCCATATTAATTGGGGAAATAGCTGTAGAGGTAGGGTTATTTACGAATGAAGTTATTTTATACATTGCAGCTGCCGTTATTGGAAACTACGCCACACCAAGTTACGAATTAAGTTTAGCTAATCGAATCGCCCGTCTAGCGTTCTTAACGGTCGCAGCTGCGTTTGGCGTTGTCGGATTTATTGTTGCTGTTACGATTTGGCTACTCGCATTAATTAAAACAAAAACACTAAACGTTCCGTACATGTGGCCATTACTACCGTTTAACCCAAGAGCATTCTTCCTAACATTAGTGCGATCACCATTGCCATTTAACGATAAACGACCTAGCATTCTAAATACTAAAGATAATACAAGACAACCCCCGAAAAGAAGAATATTATAAACGAAAAAACTGCTCACTATGTTATGAGCAGTTTTTTATTGGCTTTCACGAAGCGCATTTATTACATTTTCACTTGCTATCTCTCCTGATAAAACCGCCCCTTCCATCGTTGATAAATAAGGCTGCTTTGTATAGTCTCCAGCTAGCGTTAAACCAGGAACAACAGTATTTTGACTTGGTCTTAATAAATCGTGTCCAGGTGCAACTGAGTAAAATTTGTCACTATGCCTAACAACCCGATAATCGATCACTTTATTTCTCATACTAATCCCAATTTCATCAGCTTCTTTATAAATTAATTCAATTAACTCTTTATCTGTAAGCACCTCTAGTTCTTCAGTTGATACGAGCATCACTGACAAACGGCCTTTTGATTGTCTAAATGTTGACCTCGACTGTTCAGAGAAGCTTCCTAAAACTGTTCCTGGAGCAAAAGTAGTTCGATCATGCTCTAACACTGGCTCTGTTAATTCTATTTGAACTGAAATGGCAGGCAAAGTCGGTAACTTTAATAACGAATAAAAGTTTATTTGGTCTAGGGGTGACTGACTAATGATATTTTGAGCAGCTCCTATATCTGTCGATAATACGACTTGCTCTGCATAGAACTTATCATGCCCAAGATCAACTCCTACCACTTCCTCTCCTTCAACTAACAACCTTTCAACACCTTGATTTAATGCTACCTCCCCACCTAGATTTTCTAAATAATCAACGAGTGGGCCAATCATTACATCACTCATTCCACCTAAGTAACTACCGATCCGCATTTTATAAAACCTTTGTGGAGCAGGTGCTAGAATTCCAAAAAAGACATAAGCTGAAAAGTCCTTTGAAGGCGTGAAAAAAATCCCCCGGCACATCGCTTCGATAAATAAGTGAATCGCATCTTCATGGACGCCATGTTCACGTGCGAAGTCTAATATGCTAGTCTGATCTAATTTCTTCGGATCAACCTTAAATTCGTGAAGACCATTTTTGAAAAATGGCATAAGCGATAGTTTCGCTTTAGGTGAGATTGATTTGTTATTACCTAGCATGGCCCTTAATATTTTAATCGGTCCATGAAAAGGCGCGACTCCAAAAGTCGTAACGTGCTTATGCTTTGGTGATAGGACATCCAATTTCTCTTCCCAGACGACGATATCATTTAAGTTAATGCCTGCTTGGTGGAGCAACTTTGGAAAATGTTTATAATAACCAATAACTCTGTGAAAACCCGCATCTACTGCCATACCGTTAAAATCCCACGAAGAAGTACGCCCTCCCATGTGCGATGCTTTCTCCAATATTAATACGTTATACCGGGCTTTGGCGAGTTCAATCCCACACGTTATACCAGCTAATCCGCCACCAACAATAATGACATCATACCGTTCCATTAATTTAGCCACCTTCACTCGTGTTGTTATTAGATTGTCCATTGTTATGAGTTAAATGCCTATTTTTACTTATTTACGAGACATTAGCCAAGGCAAATGCATAACTATACACAGATACCTAAAAGAAAAAAATAAGGAAGTGAAACTCTTGTTTTATCACATTAAGGAACTTCAATTTGAAGCCAAGCCAGAAAGACCAGATCCACTATTCGCACGAAAACTACAAGAAATATTAGGCGGACAATATGGTGAGATCTCTGTTGCCATGCAGTACCTATTCCAAGGTTTTAATTTACGTATGGAAGGCAAGTACAAAGATTTGCTTTACGACGTCGGAACAGAAGAATTAGCGCACGTTGAGATGTTAGCAACGATGATTGCACGCTTACTAGATGATGCACCAGTAGGAACTTTGGAAGAAGCGTCACAAGACCCTGCAATGGCAGCCATTATTGGCGGAATGAACCCACAACACGCAATCGTTTCAGGACTTGGTGCGATGCCTCAAGACAGTAATGGTAACAGTTGGACTGCTGATTACATCGGTGCTAGTGGTAACTTACTTGCTGATTTTAGAGCCAATTTAACAGCCGAATCACAAGGGCGTTTACAAGCAGCAAGATTGTATGAAATGACTGATGACCCTGGTGTTAAAGAAATGTTATCTTTCTTAATTGCACGTGATCGTATGCACCAAAATATGTGGTTAGCTGCTATTTGTGAGCTTGAAGAAAAAGAAGGCATTGTTGTACCATCAACTTTCCCATCAGACCAAGAATTAAAAGAAGTCGCTTATGATTTTTATAACTTTTCACGTGGAGATGCGAGCGCAGAGGGGCGTTGGGCTCATGGACCGAGTATGGATAGCTGCTCTTACTTCCATTACGTTCAACATCCACCAGCTTATGGCTCAATCCCAGTACTTGAACCGGCACCTCCATACACATTTGATACGAACTTTAATATTCCACCTCAATTATGTTAAATCCCTTTTTAGGGATTTTTCTTTTTATGAGCATCTGTTTTGCGTCATATTTTTCATAAATGTTATAAATACTATCACAGAAGGAGGTATAAACATGACAAAGAAAGTTTTAATGGTTTTAACCAATCATACGAAAATTACAGATGATCACAAAACAGGTTTATGGTTAGAAGAGTTCGCACTACCATATGTTAAATTTAAAGAGCAAGGCTATGAAGTGAAGGTAACGAGCATTGAAGGTGGCGAAGTACCACTAGACCCGAATAGTATTGAAGATAATCCAGAGTGGAAAGCTGCTGAGTCTGAACTAAAAGATACAGAAAAGCTAACAAAAGGTGATGCTGGTGAATTCGATGCAATATTTTTACCAGGCGGACACGGTACGATGTTCGACTTCCCAGATCACGAAACACTTCAATATGTTTTACAACAATTTGCTGAAAAAGAAAAAGTGATCGGCTCTGTCTGTCACGGACCAGCCGGACTTGTTAACGTCACTTATGAAGACGGTACTCCAATTGTTAAAGATAGAAAAGTAACGGCATTTACTGACGAAGAAGAAAAAGAAATGCAATTAGATCAGCATATGCCATTTATGTTAGAGGAAAAGCTTCGAGAACAAGGGGCCAACTTTGAACGAGGTGAAAAGTGGTCAGACTTCTCCGTACGTGATCACAACATTGTGACAGGACAAAACCCTCAATCAAGTGGCAGCACAGCAGATCGCGTCATCCGTGCTATTGAAGCTTCTGCCGTTTAACAGACGACCTCGGGCATATTAGCTCGAGGTTTTTACATATTCAGCTTCTTTATGTTTTAAGATGTGTATAGTATGATAATAATAGTTTTAAAGAGGCGTTAAAGATGAAGGAGAAATAATATGAACTGGCGATTTTGGGAATACATAAACGATTACGACTTATGGATTAATCTAGGTATTGCTTTAGGAATTCTATTAGTCTTTCTTTTGCTAAGAAAACTATTTGCTAAGTATGTTTTTTATTTCATCTTAAAACTGACAAATAAGTCCGGGTCAGATCTACTTAATTTCGTTGTGAAGTCGTATGAACGACCTGTGAGGTTACTCTTTGTCATTATTGGTATTTATATCGCTGTTGATTATGTACCATTCATTAACCAACAAGGTGACCTATTTGAAAGCTTAATTAGGTCTTCGGTTATTTTAATCATCACTTGGGGACTGTTTAACTTAGCATCCAGTTCATCTTTATTACTAATGAAAGTCAGTGATAAAGTTAATTTAGAAATTGATCAAATACTAATTCCGTTTATATCAAAAGCTGTCCGCTTTATCGTCGTTGCCATCAGCTTAAGTATTATTGCACAAGAATTTGGCTATGACGTCAGCGGTTTTGTCGCTGGTTTAGGTCTTGGTGGTCTAGCTTTCGCTTTAGCTGCCCAAGAAGTGATTAGAAACTTATTTGGCGGGGTCGTCATCATTACTGAAAAACCATTCACAATGGGGGATTGGGTTGAAACCCCTAGCGTTGAAGGTGTCGTTGAAGATATTACCTTTAGAAGTACACGTATTAGAACATTTTCGGAATCACTTGTCACGATCCCGAACTCGACCCTTTCAAATGAACCCATTACGAACTGGAGTGAAATGGGCAAACGTCGTATATTCTTCAATTTAGGTGTTGAATATAGTACACCGAAAGATAAGCTTGAGTCAGTTGTTAAACGCATCCGTGAATTGTTAGAAAACCACGAGGACATTCATCCAGAAACAATTTTTGTACGCTTTGACAACTATAACGACAGTAGCTTGGATATTATGCTCTACTTCTTCACGAAGACAACGGCATGGGAAGAATATTTAGAAATTAAAGAAGATATTAACTTCAAGATTATGGACATTTTAGAAGAAGAAGATGTGTCAATCGCCTTCCCTTCTCGTTCACTTTACCTTGATGCAGATGACGAAGCGGTGAAGCGCTTTTCAAGCTCTTTTAAAGATGAACAATAACGTTAACACCTCTTTTATGTACAAACATAAAAGAGGTGTTTTGTTGTTTTTATACTAAATTTCCTCTTTTTGCACACAATAAATGTGAATTTGAAAGGAGGAATTGTTATATGAAAAATAAAGTCAGCAAAGATGAAAATCAAAAATCAAAACTAACGAACCAACAAGGGCACCCAGTCACAGACAACCAAAACACTAGAACAGTTGGAAAACGTGGCCCTACCGTTCTTGAAAACTACGATTTTCTCGAGAAAATTAGCCACTTCGACCGAGAAAAAATCCCAGAGCGAATCGTTCACGCCCGCGGAGCTGGTGCACACGGTTATTTTGAATCATACGGCGAAGTAAACGGTGAACCTATTTCAAAATACACGCGCGCGAAAGTGTTTGAGAAAGGAAAGCGCACACCTGTTTTTGCAAGATTCTCGACAGTTAACCACGGAAAACATTCACCCGAAACGTTACGGGACCCACGTGGTTTCGCAATTAAGTTTTACACAGAAGATGGTAACTGGGATTTAGTCGGTAATAATTTAAAAATCTTCTTCATTCGTGATCCAATTAAATTCCCTGACTTCGTACACGCATTTCAACCAGATCCTGTAACAAACATTCAAGACCCTGAAAGAATCTTTGACTTTATTAGTCAATCACCAGAAGCAACACATATGATTACATTTTTATTCTCACCTTGGGGTATACCTGCTAACTATAGACAAATGCAAGGTTCAGGTGTTCATGCCTACAGGTGGGTCAACAAAGAAGGAAAAGCTGTGTTAGTGAAGTATCATTGGGAGCCTGTACAGGGCATTAAAAACTTAACACAACAAGAAGCTGACAAAATCCAAGGCATGAACTTTAACCACTCAACCCAAGATTTATATGAAGCAATCGAAGAAGGTAATTACCCTGAGTGGGAGCTTTACGTTCAAATTATGGAAGAAGGCGAACACCCTGAGTTAGACTTTGACCCACTGGATCCAACTAAGCTATGGTATCGCGATCAATTTCCGTGGCACAAAGTCGGGAAAATGGTACTTAACGAAAACCCGAAGAACTTCCATGCGGAGGTAGAACAGGCCGCATTTGGTACGGGGGTATTAGTAGATGGACTAGACTTCTCAGATGATAAACTACTTCAAGGGCGTACGTACTCATACTCAGACACACAACGTTATCGCGTAGGACCTAACTACTTACAACTGCCTATTAACAGTCCACTTAAAGGCATACGCACGAACCAAAACGGCGGGCAAATGGATTACCGAACAGATTACGGTGAAGATAAAAACCCACATATTAACTATGAACCTTCACTTCTTGGTGGATACACAGAAGATCAGAACAATGGTCAAGAACATGAACCGTACGTCGAAGGGAACATTGTAAGAGAGACAATTGACCGACAGAACAACTTCGGGCAAGCTGGTGAGACATATCGTCGTCTTAATGACTGGGAGCGTGACGACTTAATTAACAATTTAGTTGGCGCTTTATCCCAATGTCATAAAGATATTCAAAACCAAATGATTGAGAACTTCACAAAAGCCGACGAAGAGTATGGAAAACGTGTGGCGGAAGGGCTTAATTCAATGCCGAAAGATGACAAAATGGAAGAAGCCGTTCACGATGCTGAACAGATGGGACATCCATCAGATCCATATTAATTTTGAACATAAGCTTTGTACGTAATGAAAACGTACAAAGCTTTTTTCTATCATATTTTTTGTACAACTACCATATTTATTGTTAAAGGGAAATGTAGATTAAACGAAAGTAATATTTAAAAAACGACAGTTATTTTATAAGTGATTGAGTTCTACTACGAAAAATCAGCTCAGATATCAGATAATTCATAATAATGTTGTTTAATGTCATTTTCCAAAACTATGAAAACCATGAGAAAATAAAATTGGTAAACAAAATTTGGTAGGGGGTACATACTGAAATGAAAAAGTTAACTATTTTACTTGCTGCGATGCTATTAATTGGATTACTTGCAGCTTGCGGCACAGATGGTGAGAGTGGAGACGGAGATATGGAAACATACTCAGTTGCTACAGATGCAAACTTCCAGCCTTTTGAGTACTTAAATCCTGACACAGGCGAAATGGAAGGTTTCGACATTGATTTACTTAACGCAATCGCTGAAGAAGCAGGGTTCCAAGTTGAGTATGAAACTATGGAATTTGACGGCTTGTTAGCTTCAATGAGATCAGGTCGTAACGATATCGGTATAGCTGGTATTTCAATTACTGAAGATAGACAAGAAACAATTGACTTCTCAGATGCTTATTACGATTCAGGTTTGATTTTAGCAGTTCCGATGGATTCAGATATTGAATCGATTGATGATGTCGGCGGACTTGAAGTCGGTGCTCGTCAAGGTTCTACAAGTGAGGAATTTCTATTAAACAATACAGATGCTGAAGTAACAGCATTCCCAGAAATCGTAACAGCTTATATGGACTTAGAAGCAGGTCGTTTAGATGCTGTTCTGTATGACTTACCTAACGTTCAATACTACATTATGGAAAATGCAGAAGATGAACTTAAAACGGTAGGTGACGTTTTAGAAGGTCAACCATACGGGATTGCTTTCCCTAAAGACTCTGAACTAGTTGAACCTGTTAATGAAGCTTTAGCTACAGTAAAAGAAGACGGGACTTATGATGAAATTTACGAAAAATGGTTTGGCGAATCACCAGAGTAAAAATTAAATAACAACACGGACACTACTATATTCAAGCGTAACAAGTACATGCTTGTTACGCTTTTTTCCATACTGAGTCGCGGCTGTAACGCGACTTCATAGAAGGAGAGATTAATAGAATGATAGATGCACTTAACAGCATGCTTGATTCACTAATGGACTCAGCCTATATTAAATCGTTACCCTTTTTATATGAAGGTTTAAAGCTAACTTTACTAATTACTATAGTCGGTTTATTTTTAGGTTTTATTCTAGGTGCATTTACAGGACTTGGAAGGTTATCTAAAAATGGATTCATTCGAGGAATAAGTACCATTTTCGTTGAAGTAGTTAGAGGTACACCTATTTTAGTACAAGTCTTATTCATATATTTCGGAATCTCAGAAGACTTAATTGGTGTTAACATCAGCGCTTTAACAGCTGCTATAATTGCAATTACTATAAACGCAGGTGCATATATCGCTGAAATTGTCCGTGGAGCTGTCCATTCAATTGATAAAGGACAATATGAAGCTGGGCGTGCTGTAGGGTTAACCGAAAGACAAACGATGCGCTACATCATTTGGCCTCAAGCTTTTAAACGGATGATTCCACCACTAGGTAATCAATTTATCATTAGTTTGAAAGATACTTCCTTATTCTCCGTCATTGCAGTTGGAGAATTAGTATACCAAGGTAGACAATACTACAATGCAACATTCGAAGTTTTTGAGACTCTCGTTATGGTTTGTATCATATACCTTATGATTACAATTCCAACTTCGGTAATTTTACGTCGTGTAGAAAGGAAGTTAGATGTATAGATGATTACTGTTAAAGATTTACACAAGTCGTTTGGGGACCTTGAAGTCCTAAAAGGAATAAGTGCTGAAGTTAAAGAAAGTGAAGTAGTCTGTGTAATCGGGCCTTCAGGTTCTGGTAAAAGTACATTTCTAAGGTGTATCAACCTTTTAGAAGACATTACATCAGGCGAAGTTACAATCGATCAAGATGTAATTAATGACCCCAAAACTAACATTAACCAAGTCCGTTCACAAGTGGGAATGGTATTTCAGCACTTTAATTTGTTCCCACATAAGACGGTGCTAGAAAATATTACTATTGGACCTGTTAAAGTAAAAGGTATGAAAGAAGAGGCAGCTAAGGAGATAGCTTTACAACTTTTAGAAAAAGTTGGGTTATCCGACAAAGCAGATGCCTACCCTGAAAGTCTATCAGGCGGGCAAAAACAACGTGCAGCTATAGCGCGTTCATTAGCTATGGAGCCTAAAGTCATGCTTTTTGACGAACCAACATCTGCATTAGACCCAGAGTTGGTTGGTGACGTGTTAGAAGTTATGAAAGATTTAGCAAGAGAAGGTATGACGATGGTCGTCGTAACACACGAAATGGGATTTGCGCGTGAAGTTGGTGACCGCGTTATGTTTATGGATGAAGGTGTTGTGATGGAAGAAGGCGACCCACAACAAATTTTCGAAGATCCACAAAACCCACGTACACAAGAGTTTTTAAGTAAAATTCTATAACAAACATATTCGAAGGGAGAAATCTACTAATGAAAATTGTAAAATTACAAGATGTAATCGGATCAGAAAACGAAGTTAAGGGTGAAAATTGGGATAGCCGTCGCTTACTTTTAAAGAAAGATGGTATGGGCTTCTCACTCCATGACACTGTAATTAAAGCAGGAACTGAAACTCATATTTGGTATAAAAACCACTTAGAAGCTGTTTACTGTATTGAAGGTGACGGTGAGGTTGAGACATTAAAAGACGGTAAAGTATACAAAATTACACCAGGCACAGTTTACTCTTTAGATGAACATGATGAACATTTATTACGTGGTGGTAGTGAAGACATGCGCGTTGTTTGCGTATTCAACCCGCCTCTATCAGGTAAAGAAGTTCATGATGAAAATGGCGTCTACCCTGTAGATGAGGATTAATTAATTATAAGGGGAGATTTATTATCAAGAAGTTTTCATACGTTGGCTATGGGTTAGCAATTACAGTTGTCGCTTTATTAGTTGGGGCTTTCACTGGTGATTGGAATGTACCACTGACCATCATTAGTGTAGGTGCAATTGTTCCACTGCTTATAGCAGGTATCTTAACAGGTGCTCTCAATCGCGGTGATCGTGTAAGAGCTAATTATCATACTGAAACACAACAAGATCGCTATAGTAGAGATACATGGATTAAAAGACTTCTACTCATAAGCTCGCCCAATGCAACATTATTAGTCTTGATGATTATAATCGGATTATTGACGTATTAAAATAAGGCAACCTCTACTTAAAGAGGTTGCCTTGTTTTTATCCTTTAAACTTACTTGTAAATTTATCAACGAACAGTGCAATGGCACCATCACCTGTAACGTTAGCTGCTGTTCCGAAGCTATCTTGCGCCATGTATAACGCGATCATTAACGCAATAGCTGCTTCAGTAAACCCTAACATTGAACCTAAAATACCAATCGCCGCCATAATCGCTCCACCTGGAACCCCTGGAGCTGCAATCATAATGATACCTAACATTGCAATGACTGGTAACATCTCGAAGAAGCTTGGTACCGTGTAGCCATCTAATACAGCCATTACTGCTACTGTACAGCTGACAATGGTAATAACACTACCTGATAAATGAATGGTCGCACTTAACGGAACACTAAAGTTCGCAACTTCCTCACGTACATTGTTCTGTTTTGATTGTCTTAAAGTAACCGGAATTGTCGCAGCACTACTCATTGTACCTAAACCTGTAAAATATGCAGGGATCATCGTTTTCAGTAAACTAAATGGGTTACGACCGATATACAAACCTGCTGCTGTATATTGCAGAATAATCCAAGCCCAATGTGTTGCTATCGCTACAACTAAAACAACACCGAACACTCTTAACGTATCAAAGACTGTTCCTTCTGAGGCAAGCTCAGCAAAGATTCCAGCAATGAAGAATGGAAGTAAAGGAATAATTACTTTAACAATAACTAACTCCACGACTGATTTACCTTCATCGAACACACGAATTAACGTTTCACTATTTAACTTAGCCATCGCAATACCGAACGTAAAGGCTAGTACTAATGCTGTAATAACTCCCATTAAAGGATCAATAGCTAAATCAATATAACCTTCTAACGCACTTCCTTCTTCTGGTGCAGAACGTTCTGAAGCCACCATTGGCATAATTAATGTTGCAATAAAGAAAGCAGCGATACCTGCTAGAATAGTTGACGTGTAAGCTGTACCAACTGTTAAACCTACTAGCCTACCAGAACCCTGTCCAAGCTTTGATACACCTGATGCAATAAAGAACAATATAATTAATGGAATCATGAATTCAATAAACTGTCCAAATAAGTCACTAAATGTAATTAACGACCTTGTTAACCACTCAATTCCTATAAGCCCAACAACAATACCTAGTATAATACCAGCAATTAATTTGACGATTAACTTCATTTCCTGTTGCCCCTTTCTCTTTCGTGACAATTTTATGAATAATAACTCTTATCTTACTGTTTAATGTCGAAATGTACAATGCTATTTTAAATAATCAGAATTATCAAATTTATATTATAAAAAACTCGGCCACTTAGACCGAGTTTTAACGTTTTACTATTTCTATTTTTGCTTGACGTTGTTGAAAGTCAACTTCTTGATAATACGTGTTTTTCACTAACACATTAGGACCTAAACATTTAGCGATCGGGCAATGACAATTTAAAGATTGAGCTGTCTTTGTGTCTAACCATTGATGATATGAATCTAGAAGTTTAGTATCTTGAACATTACCTAAAGAAGGCTCATCTCCAAAGTCTGTAACTGTCACATCACCCGTAAATATATTAACATTTAACCGTGAGCGCCCATCTGGATCATTACGGACCGTCACATTGTTGGCTCGGTCTAACCGCTTTAAAAGCTTCAAGTCTTCCTCTGACTTGTTACAAGGATAAAACGGCATTGTACCAAACAACATCCATACATTTTCGTCACGATGATCTAGCAGACGGTTAATCGCTTCTTGCATTTCATCAAGCGACAACGTTTGCAAGTCGCTAGCGAAGTCTACTGGGTACATCGGGTGAATTTCATGACGGGCACATCCCATTTCAAGAACATGGTCATGTATTTTTTCTAAGTAAGGGAAAGTACGTTTATTTAACATCGTTTCAGCTGAAACCATGACACCCGCTTCTGATAACTTCTGACTGTTTTCTACCATTCTATGAAAATACATTTCGCGGTTTTCATAAGAAGGTTTGCGGTCCATTAATGCGAAACCTGTCTCTGCGAACTCTTCTACTGTTCCCCAGTTATGCGAAATGTGTAATACGTCCAAATAAGGAATAATCGCTTCGTAACGATTGTATGGTAAAGTCAAGTTAGAATTGATTTGCGTTCGTACGCCTCGTTCGTGTGCATATTTCAATAAAGGAACAACGTATTCATCTACTGACTTTTTCGATAACATCGGTTCGCCACCTGTAATACTTAACGTTCTAAGATGTGGCACTTCATCGAGCCTTTTAAGTAATAGATCAATTGGCAAAGCATCTGGGTCTTTTTTCATCAACGTGTCACCTACTGCACAGTGACGACAACGCATATTACATAAATGAGTCGTTGTAAATTCAATGTTCGATAACACTATTTCACCATGTTCTTCAACATCCATATATGCTTCCCAAGGGTCATATTGAGGGGAAAGTGGTGTTTTATATGTTGTGCTCATTGAAAACGTCCTTTCTCATAGGGAAATCCTTCACTATTCTAACACAAATCCTATGAGGAAGAACGCTTGTCATTCGCAACTAATGAACGACTATTTTTTGTTCATGCTTATAAATGTGAACTAAGTCTTCAACAATTACACTAGCGGTTGGTCCCTTCCCTGCACCTGGACCTTCAAGTTTAAGTTGGCCATTGTATTGACTAGTGACGACAACACCATTATTAACCCCTTCTACATCATATAAAGGGTGCTTTGCCGTAACCCATTTAGGTTCAACGACACCATTTACTTCTCCTTGCTTAATCGTTAAAGTAACAATATGTTTTGCGCGATGCCCTTTCAATTGTTGGTTAACCACATCTTCTTGTCTTAAGCCTGTAATACCTTGACGGAAAACCTGATTAAAACTAACCCGCTCTTCTGTTACTAGCTCTGCTAAAATAACAGCTTTATAAAAGGCATCGAACCCTTCAATATCATTAGTTGGATCAGCTTCTGCATAACCTAGACGTTGTGCTTCTTGTAAGGCTGTATTGAGATCAATCTGCTTATTTCTCATTTCACTTAAAATATAGTTAGATGTTCCATTTAAAATTGCTTCAATACGAACCACTTCATTTACCGAAACCAACTGACTGAGCGTTCGAATGACAGGCACACCACCTGCAACAGTCGCTTCATAATGAACAGCTACACCTTGTTCTTTTGCTTTTTCTTTAAGTTCAAACCCTTTATAAGCGAACATTTCTTTGTTAGCTGTAATGATATGACACCCTTGGTCAATCGCCTTACACAAATAAGTAAAGGCAGGTTCAACACCAACAATCGCATCGACTATAACATCAACAGGTTGTGCTAAAACATCATCAATATTAGACGTTACTAAGACATCGCTAGATACATCTCGCTTAATCGAGTCATCTTTAACTAAAACAGCGACAACATTAACAGAGCCATTTAGCGATTCAGACAACCTTTCTTGCTCTCGTTCAATTAACTCATACACACCACTTCCTACTGTGCCGAAACCTAACAAAGCTACGTTAACCGAACCCATTTGTTGCCTCCTTTTTATGAATTCACATGTTCGACTTGTGATGACTCACCAGTTGCAGCTTTAATTGCTTGCTCTAAGTCTTCAATTAGATCGTCAACATTTTCGATTCCAACTGATAAGCGAATAAGATCATTAGTCACACCTGTTTGAGCCACTTCTTCCTCACTTAACTGTTGATGAGTCGTACTCGCTGGGTGAATAATTAAACTTTTCGCATCTCCTACGTTAGCTAGATGAGACCACAATTCCACTTGATTAATCACTTCAGAACCTGCTTCTTTACCACCTTTAATACCGAATACAACAATCGAACCAGCACCTTTTGGTAAATACTTTTGCGCTAACTCATTTGAAGGATGGTCGTCTTTTTCTGGGTACAACACCCACTCTACACCTGGATGTTTTTCTAGGTACTCAACAATACGACGAGCATTTGCAACGTGCTCTTTCATACGAACGTGTAACGTCTCTAAACCTAATGCTATTTGAAACGCATTGTACGGACTTAATGAAGCCCCTGTGTCACGTAACACTTGAACACGTGCTTTCGTAATGAATGCTGCTTCAGGTAATGCTTCAGCATAAACAATGCCGTGATAGCTTGGGTCAGGTTGAGTGAAGCCAGGGAATTTCGAGGAATTCCAATCGAACTGACCAGCATCAACGAGCACACCACCTAATGTCGTTCCATTACCACCTAACCATTTTGTCGCTGAATGAACAACGATATCCGCTCCATATTCTATAGGGCGTAACAAATATGGTGATGGGAATGTGTTATCAACAATTAACGGCACGCCTGCTTCATGAGCAATTTCTGCAACTCGTTCAATATCTAATACGTGTAAGCCAGGGTTTCCGATCGTTTCAGCAAAAACCGCTTTCGTTTTTGGTGTAATCGCTTGGCGGAAATTGTCTGGTTTTGTTGGGTCAACGAAATGTGTCGTAATACCATGTTTCGGTAACGTAGTTGAAAACAAGTTATAAGTTCCACCATATAACGTTGATGCAGCAACAATTTCATCACCCGCCTCAGCGATGTTAAAAATCGCAGCTGAGATCGCAGCCATACCACTTGAGAACGCCAAGGCACCAATTCCACCTTCCAACTGTGCGACACGCTCTTCTAAAGCACCAACTGTCGGGTTACCGATACGAGAATATATAAACCCTTCCTCTTGCAATGAAAATAAATTAGCTGCATGTTCTGTACTATCAAATTTGTACGAGTTCGTTTGATAGATCGGTAGCGCTCTTGCACCTGTAGTCGGATCAGCCTCTAATCCACCATGTACTCCAATTGTCTCTAAACGGTAATCTTTTTGACTCATCATTCACCACTCCTATTTATTAATTTTAAATGTTAACTTTTTTAAAGCTGTTTCAATGACGTGCCCCCACTTATCAAACTCTACTAAAAACCCGTCATGACCAAAGATCGTTTCAACTTCATAATAGTTAGCTGAACCACCTAGCATATTAACGTCATCAACAAATAACTTAATTTCTTGCGGTGGGTACAGTAAGTCGTGTTGAAAACCAAGAGCAACAACAGACACTTCTAACTGTTCTAATGCCGCTTCATAACTCCCTCTTCCACAGGCAACATCATGGTTATTCATTGCATTTAACAATGTTAAATAACTATTCGCATCAAAACGTTCAACGATTTTGTCAGCTTGATAATCTAAGTAAGACTGAACGTCATATTCACCATTTGTTTTCTTTCGGTTGAACCTTTCCTGAAATAAAGGTGCTGAGCGATACGTAATCATACCAATTTCTCGCGCTAATCCTAATCCTTCTTCTGGGACTTCACCCCGCTGCCAACTAGGGTCTTGCTTAATCGCCTTTGCAGAAATGTGGTTAAAAGCTATAGCGTAATCACTAAACTGAGGGGTCACAGCGATCGGGATCATCGCGTCAACAAAGTTGGCATACATCAACCCCCACTCCAACACTTGCATCCCACCTAAAGAACCGCCAATCACAGCACGTAAATGATTAACCCCTAACTTTTTCAGCGCTAGAAATTGAACCTCAACTAAATCACGTACCGTGACATTTGGAAAAGTTGCCCCAAACGGTTCATCTGTCTGAGGATCAATCGACTTCGGCCCTGTTGAACCATCACACCCTCCTAACACGTTAAACGTGATCACTTGATAATGATTTAAATCAACATAACCGCCCTCATGGATTAAACCACGCCACCAACCAGGGTCCTCGTCTGTACCAATCGTTTTATGGTTTCCTGTTAAAGCGTGGCACACCAAAATTACTGGTCCTTCTTTGTTTCCTGCCTTTTCATAAACCAACTCAACTTCTTTAAACGTAAAACCTGATTCTAAAGTGAAATTAGGGATGACAACTTTCTTTTCATTGTTGCTAATTGTCATCACCTCCTCCTTTACATAACTTTTAAAACGCAAAAAACCTCCCTACCTTTGAGATAGAGAGGTCAAATATTCAAGCTATTTGTCTCTCTCATCTCCCAAAGCATATGCTTTGCAGGAATTAGCACCTTTCAAACCGTTGTTTGAAGGTTGCCGGGCTTCATCGGGCCAGTCCCTCTGCCACTCTTGATAAGAGTCAAAATTGTTATTCAATTATTAATATTAAATTATATGCATATTACCATGGCATTTATAACTATGTCAACAAAATTTATACTTTCTGTTTTTCGTAACCTTCAATTGCTTCCATTTTCGCTTGTACTTCCTCTTCTGATAAACCATGTTCTTCAATATAACGGTTGCGAGGGTGTACACGGCATTCATGTGAACAACTTCTTAAAAAGAAATGTTCGTTTTCTTCTGAAGAAAGAATTTGCTCGTTACAATCTGGGTTCGCACAATTAATATAACGTTCACAAGGCTCACCCGTGAAATAGTCACGGCCTACAACTTTGTGCTCCACTTGGTTGATTGGTACACTAATTCGCTCATCAAACACATAACATTGTCCATCCCATAATTCACCTTTAACTTCAGGGTCTTTACCATAACTGACAATACCACCGTGTAGCTGACCAACATCATCAAAACCTTCTTCTTTCAACCAACCTGAAAACTTCTCACAACGAATTCCACCTGTGCAATACGTTAACACACGCTTACCTTCTAATAGCTCTTTATTATCTTTAATCCATTCAGGGAGCTCACGGAAGTTGCGAATATCTGGACGAATCGCACCACGGAAATGTCCTATATCATACTCATAATCATTACGTGCATCTAAGACGATTGTATCTTCCTTTTTCATCTCTTCGTAGAAATCTTTAGGATCTAAATACTCACCCGTTTGTTCATTAGGGTTAATGTCATCATCACCTAAGCTTAAATTAACGATTTCATCTTTATGACGGACGTGCATTTTCTTAAATGCATGTTCATCCGCTTCATCAATTTTGAATGTCATATCTTCAAAACGAGGATCAGCTTGAAGAGCTTCCATATATTGATTCGTTTGTTCAACTGTCCCTGAAACAGTTCCGTTCAAACCTTCTTCAGCGACAATGATTCGACCTTTTAAGTCAAGGTCTTGGCAGAATTGTAAATGCTCATCACGAAACGTTTCTGGATCTTCAATATGAACGTATTTGTAATAAAGCAATACTCTGTAATCCTTATTAGACATATTGACCACCTTGCTTTAATATATTTTATAGTTTATTTTATATAAGACAAATCAACACTGTATTATACAATAACATTATCTTTTATTCAATTATCTAAACTAAGTGATTTTATGGAAACAGTTTGACGTATACATGCAAAATAATAAGCCCTTAAAGTGGCCTTACTCACTTTAAGGGCTTGAATTTATTTCAGTTCATCAACCACTTGTTCAAACTTTCGCCTATTTCGACCATTTCTTGTATAATAATAAGAACTATTTTTAAAAAGGATTGAACTAAGATGAAGCAAATATATAGTGAAATCATCCAATTTAGAGGTGGCCATTATGACTTTGGCTATGAACAAGGAAAGCAACTAAAAGGCACGTTAACGATCCAAAACCGCCTTAAACATTGGAAAATAAGAAGACCACGTTTTTCAATTGATGTATATGAAGCTAAGGACAAGTTTATGCAGTATGCCCCTAACATGTGGAAAGAGTTAGAAGGGTTGCGTGAAGGTTTAGAGCTACCGATGGAAGAAGTGTTACGTGATTTCGGAGGTTACCGTACTGAAATTAAAAAATTTGGCTGCTCCATTATGACTGAAGAAGATTACATGATTCGAAATTACGATTATCAGCCACAAACTTATGAAGGAAGGTACAGTTTGTTTCAACCAAATGACGGAGGTTATGCTGTATTAGGACCTACCTCACGTGTTACAGGACGTATGGATGGCATGAATGAAAAAGGTTTAGTTATGGCGTACAACTTCACACACCGGAAAACCCCAAAGGATGGGTTCGTCTGCTATATGATTGGTAGAATTATTTTAGATACGTGTGCCAATGTCGATGAAGCTGTCCAATTGTTAAAAGACATTCCACATCGCAATGCATTTAGTTACATATTACTTGATCCAAATGGTCAAACGTATGTTGTCGAAACGAGCCCACGTGGTGTCCATGTCCGCCAATCAAACGTCTGTACCAATCATTTCGAACATTTAACGAAAGAAAACCGTCACCATTTAGAAGACTCATATAAACGAATGGACGCCATTAAATCACAAAGAAAAACAAGCATGAGTGTAAATGACGCCTTCAGATTAATGAACGACAGCGATCGCGGTATCTTCTCTGACAAATACAAAAGCTGGGCTGGCACTATTCACACGTCTGCGTACTTACCGAAACAACGCGAAGCTTGGTTTGCTCTAGGCGGTGACAAAGAACCCGTCAAAATTAACTTTGATAAATGGTTAAACGGAAGCGACCTTAACATTAGCAAAATTGAAGGTGAAGTTGATACCGACCTTCCATTTGCTCATATGGATTAAAAAAAGCCTGAAGCTATTCCGCTTCAGGCTTTATAATTATAAGCTTTTATACCAATCAGCCGCTGCTTTAACTTCACCTAAGTTTAATTGGTGTCCCTGGTTTTCCCAGTGTAATTGAACATTAGCCCCAGCCCCATCAAGCAATTCTTTAAGATCTTCAGATTCTTGGGCCGGGCAAATCGGATCATTTGTCCCTGCAGCGATAAAGACTTTTTTACCTGTCAAATCCGGTAATTCGACTCCACGACGAGGAACCATTGGGTGATGTAAACTTGCCGCTTTTAACGCATCTTGATAATGGAACATTAAGCTCCCAGCAATATTAGCACCATTTGAATACCCAACTGCAATGATATTATCACGATCAAACCCATAGTCTTTTGCAGCTTGATCTAGAAACTCGTATAACTCTTTCGTTCTAAAAATGAGGTCCTCTTCATCAAAGACACCTTCTGCTAAACGTCTAAAGAATCGTGGCATCCCATTCTCTTCAACGTTACCTCGAACACTTAAAACGTTCACTTCAGGGTCGATATGATCAACTAATGGTAATAGATCTTCTTCCGTCCCACCAGTTCCATGTAATAGTAAAAGTGTCGGATTAGATAGATCTGATCCTTTTTTAAATATATGTTTCATTATTATAAGCCTCCTTTATATACGACAATGATAGCTTCATCATACCACAACAATTATCTTGAATTCAAGATAACCACTCTAATGTTTAAACTTCATCCATTTAGGTTATTTTACGTACAAAGCCTTTCAAGGAGTGAACATTATGATTAGAACCATTTTAATGATTATCGGTGCGATTGTTGTTATTGGATGGATTATGTCAATGTTCTAAACAGAAAAGTTCTCTTCGAAATTGAAGAGAACTTTTATTTATTCTTAAAGAATTCTTCTGCCTTCTCTAAATACTTTTCATCTGCAGGAAGCATCTCTAAATCTTCAACTATTGCGCCAACTGGACATACAGAAACACACGCACCGCAATTAATACATATATCAGGATCAATATAAAATTGATCTTCCCCCTCTTCTATACAGTCAACCGGACATACATCGACACATTCAGCTGCCTTTTCCATTTCGCAAGGGCTTGTAATTACAAATGCCATCTTATAACCCTCCTTCTATTCATTGTTATTTTAACTTAAAAGGATCCAATTGTTAAAGTACGAACTCTTTTGTCTACAATCTTTTATACTAGTCTCTTGTATTCACAGTCTACATCATCTGACAAATTACACATAGTTAGTTCTGTTCATTTTATAGAAACATCAAATAAATTAGAGGTTTTTCAAGGTTGATTGGATAATAACTTTAATTAACAGCTAGAATATTCAGATAATATTTCAACGTATGAAAGGAGGCTCGTTTTGATTTTCACCCCACCTCAGAATCCTACAATAGTTTTAAATATTGGGAGGAGGATTTTATGGTTAGATGGTTAAGTATCATCGTTTCAGTTGTCATGGTTGTCTCGCTTATGACACCCGCTTTTTCTTTCGCACAGACACAACCAGCATCAAAAGCTCTCCATGACAAAGCCCCTGAAAAAAAGATTAGTGAACGACTTAGCACAGAGTTTGCTGAGGACGATCACGTCACTTTCCTTGTTAAGTTCAATGAAGTGGCAGATGTTATGAAAGTAGCTCAAGAATCTCAAGCAAAGGCTACTGACAACAACTTATCTGCATTAAGCGCAGAGTACACACAACGCTCTGCTGTAATCAATGAACTTAAATACGTTTCAAAAACTTCACAACAAAATGTTAAAGCATTTTTAGAGCAAGAGATGGAAAATGGTAATGTAGACAATTTCCACTCTTATCACATTGTAAACGGGATGGCTGTTACAGCTCCTAAAGAAATAGCTGAGAGAATTGCAGCATTTCCAGAAGTTGAAAAGCTTCTTCCTAACGAAGAGCGCCAACTGAACGAAGTAACAGTTGATTCAGAAGCTGAGCCAGTTGATTCTGAAATCCAAAACGTTGAATGGAACATAGAGCAAGTTAATGCCCCTGACGTTTGGGACATGGGAATCGACGGAGCTGGCGTTGTAGTTGGTGCTATTGACACTGGTGTTCAGTGGGATCACCCAGCACTAATGGAACAGTACCGTGGCTATGACGCAGCTACAGGTGAAGTTGATCATCAATATAGCTTCTTTGATGCAGTCGGCGGACAAGCTGAAGCTTATGATGACCAAGGTCACGGAACTCACGTAGCAGGTACAATGGTTGGTGCTGAGCCGGATGGGTCAAACCAAGTCGGTGTTGCACCTGGAGCAAAACACATTGCAGCCAAAGCTTTTGATGCTAGTGGTGGAGGAAATGATGCCAACATCTTAGCTGCTGGTGAATGGATGCTAGCTCCTGGTGGGGACGTTACTAAAGCTCCAGACGTTGTAAACAACTCTTGGGGTGGCGGACCTGGTTTGGATGAATGGTATCGTGATGTTGTCATTGCTTGGAGAGCTGCTGGTATTTTCCCTGAGTTCTCTGCAGGTAATACAACACTTACTAACCCTGGTGGACCTGGTTCAATTGCAGTTCCAGCAAACTACCCTGAATCATTCGCTACAGGTGCAACTGATAGCGACAACAACCTTGCAAGTTTCTCCTTAGAAGGCCCTTCACCATATAATGAAATTAAGCCGGAAGTTGTAGCTCCTGGTGTTAACATTCGCTCTGCAGTTCCAGGTGGTGGATATGAAGGCGGATGGAATGGTACATCCATGTCAGGACCAGCAGTTTCAGGCCTTGTAGCTTTACTTCTTCAAGCTAACGCTAACTTAGCCGTTGAAGATTTAGAAGACATCATTATGGACACAGCGACCCCACTTACAAACGACGACTATCCAGAAACACCTAACAATGGATTTGGACATGGCTTAATCGATGCTTATGCTGCTGTTTCAGCAGTTGCTGATGGATTAGGTACAATTGAAGGTCATGTTTCTATGGAAGGTGAAGATACTGAACCTCCAACATATGAACATGAAGTACCAGCTGAAGAAGCATTCACTGACATGGATTTAGACTTAACAATTCATGCTAGTGACGATGTAGCTGTAACGTCAGTGTCAGTTGAATACACAAATGCTGACGGTGAGACGAATACAGTTGAAGCTTCACAACAGTCTGGTAACCATTTATCTGGAGAGTACGTTGCTACAATCCCAGGTGAAGACTTAGTTGAAGGTGATTTAACTTATTCAATTACAGTTGTTGACTTTGGTGAGAACGAAGTCGTAAGCGATGAATACTCCATTTCAATTGTTGGTGGTATTACAGTTGGATATTTCACTGACTTTGAAACAGACCCTGTCGGTTGGGATACATTTGGCGAAAACGTATCTTGGGAGCATGGCGAACCGACTTCAGGTCCAGGTGAAGCATACTCTGGAGATCACGTATACGCAACAAACCTTTCTGGTGATTATAACAACGACGAAAACGGTACTTTAGTAATGCCACCAATCGATCTTCCAGAAGGTGAATCATACTTGCAGTTCCAACACTACTATGACATTGAAAGTGGTTGGGATTATGCTCACGTATTCATCTCAACTGATATGGAAGAATGGACTGAACTGTTAGAGTTAACAGGCTCTAACGATGGTTGGGAACCTGTTGAAGTTGATTTATCAGATTATGCCGGTGAACGTGTTTATATCGGATTTAACATGACGAGCGACTTTATCATCACTTACCCTGGTTGGTACATTGATGACGTTGGATTATCTGACGAGTCACTAGATTTACAAGGTGACTTATCAATTACACCTCACTCTATTGACGTTGATGTAAATGAGCGTGAAGGTGAACCAATGGACCCTTCTGAAATTCAACCAGTTATGACAAAAGAATCTGACTCAATGGTTGAAGAAGAAACTTCACTTCTTCCACTAGATGCACAAGTATCAGTGTTAGAAAGTGGACGTTCTACCACAACGAGTCCAGTTGACGGTAGTTACTCTTTAACTCATCCTTCTGGCGAATTTACAGTTTTAGCTGAAGCGTACGGTTTTTACTCAGATGAGCAATCTATTAACTTAGACGAGGACGAAACAGCTACAGCTAACTTTGTACTTGAAGAGCTACCAGAAGCAACATTAGATGGTACTGTTACAAGTGCTAATTCTGGTGACCCTATTGAAGGTGCTACTATTCAACTAATTGAAGATGCTAATATTGACCCTGTCGAGACAGACGCTAACGGTCAATACGAACTTACTGCTTATGAAGGCGATTATACGTTAAGAATTTTCGCTCCTGACTTCAGCAGTAAAGAAGTTGAAGTATCTTTAGATCAAGACCAAGAGCTTAACATTGAGCTTGATCCATTATTCACTTACCCAGGTGGAGAAATTGGATATGATGATGGTACAGCGGAAAACGCTCGTGCTTTCTTCGACCCAGGCAACAAATGGGCTGTAAGAATGTCTTTACCTGAAGACAAAGACAGCGCGATTGTTACTGATGGTGTATTCCAGTTCCATGATAACGACTGGCCTGAGCCAGGCGGTACTGAATTTGCAGTAGAGGTTTGGGAAGCTGGTGAAGATGGTATGCCAGGCGATCTAATTGCCGGCCCTGTTGAAGCAGAAGCAATCCGAAGCCTTGATGAATGGACAGTTGTTGATTTACGCGAACATAACATTGAAGTTGAAGGTGACTTCTTTATGGTTTATGTTCAAACAACTGACAACACTAATGCTCCAGGTCTAGCAACAGATGAAGACGGACCTTACGCGGAGAGAAGTTTCCAATCAGTTGATGGGACATGGTCTCAATCACCAGCTGATGAAGGTAACTACATGATCCGTTCTCGTGTAGCTTACGAGGTTGAAGAAGCTGAAATCACTTCACCGTCAGAACACTTCTATACTAATGAAGCTGATCTGACTGTCGAAGGTAATGCTTCACCTACAACAACCATTGCACTTGAAAACAATGGTGAAGAAGTAGGACAAATAGAAGTTGCAGATGATGGATTATTCGACTTCGATATCGAACTTTCTGAGGGCGATAACGAATTAACTGCTGTCACATATCTTAATGATGAGCTAGTGAACGAATCTGATAGTGTTACAGTAACACTTGATACAGAAGCTCCTCATTTAACAGTTGATAACCTAGAAGATGGTGATAAATTAAACACTGAAACTGTAACGGTCGAAGGTGAAGTTTCAGATGAAAACTTAAATACTGTAAAAGTTAACGGAGATGACGCTTCAGTTGAAGATGGCCAGTATTCTCACCGCATCATGTTAGATGAAGGTGAAAATAACATCGAAGTCGTCGCAACTGACAAAGCTGGTAACGAAACAGTTGAGTCGTTAACGGTTGATGTTAACTTTACAGCACCTGAGATCGAAAATGTAACACCAGCTGAAGACCAAACAGTTGAAGTTGGTGAAACAGTCATGATTACGTTCGATAGTGAGCCTGGCCTTGACGCATCATTCAAGGTTTATATGCCACTAACGAATGTTCAAAATGCTAATGAACTTCCTATGCAAGAAACTGAGGAAGGTCATTACGTTGGGTATTGGACAATTCCACAAGGGATTGAAGCTGACGGTGCTGTGATCCAAGTCATCGCAGTAGATGATTATGGTAACGAAAGCACAGCTGAAGCTGATGGTGAAATTACGATTGTAACTGATCAAGGTCCTGGTAACGGTAACCCAGGTGGACCGGGTAACGGTAATCCTGGTGGACCAGGTAACGGTAACCCAGGCGGTCCTGGTAATGGTAACGGACCGGGCAACGGTAATGGCCATGGACCTGGTGGACCTAACAGATAATTAATTGAAATTAGCCTATTAAAAGCAGGTGTCGTTTTCCGACACCTGCTAACTTTTTTCTAATAAACGTTCTTCTTTTCTAATAGACGCTCTTCAATAAATGCCACACGACTAGGGTCATTTACATAACTTAATAATTGTTGTTTCATGTTTGGAAATAAGCTTATTTTATGTAAGTCTTTTAAAGGAATCCATTTCACATCCGTTTGATAAGGATCAGGATCCTTTGGGAGCTTAGGAAAGGAACCTTCTTTAATCGAACAGTTAAAAAACATCCCAACTTGATGCAATTCTCCAAACCGATAGTTACATAAATGTGGAGCGTATTCATAAGTAAAGGCTAATGAACCAACGTCCACATCAACCGAGGCCTCTTCCATTGCTTCTCTTTTCACTGCTTCAACTACCGATTCATTTGGCTCAACACCACCCGCGGGAAAATTAAAGTGTACACCTGTTTCATCATTAAACTCTACTAATAATATCGATTCATCTTCTATAATAATTGCTCCAGCTCTAACTCTTATATGTGTACTCATTTAACACTCCTTAATTTGGTGTCGTACAAGCTAACAGAATGTTTCCTTCTGGGTCATAGAAATGACAACCCTTCATTCCTTCAGGGAAGTCCCTTATGTCATCGACATCTACTTCCATATCGACTAACTGTTGATACGTCTGATCTATATCGTTTGTTTCAAAGAAAAACACTGAATATGGTAATGGGTTGAGCTCTTTCACTTGCGCAGGCAAAAGAATTAAAGTTGTACCCTCTAAGTCAAACTCTAAAAAGTCATCCTCTTCGCTTTTTACTTTAAAGCCAAAAACGCGTTTATACCATTCTTTAGAAGACTTAAAATCTACAAGGTGAATAAAACAGTTATTAATCTTATTTTTTACTAACACTGCAAAAACCTCCTATTATTTTAAACCAATCCTTTGCTTAGCTGAATTTGTTTTAGAACCCATTGATTCTTTACCAATCGCCTTACCCAAACCAAAGAGAGGCATATTGACATAGGCTGATTCGAACTTGCCTTCAGTCACAATATAATTTTCGTGGTAGATTCCAACACTAGTATTATTTCGAGCTTTTTGATTAAATCTTTGCCAAGCCTTCAAGTGCCCCTCACTTCTTGAATAAGCTAAAAGCTCTTCTTCTGACCTCCAATACTGAACTGATAACGTCTCTCTAAAACGCCAAAAGTTTTCAAAAGCTAAACAACCCAATTCTTTATGTTGAGTTAACTCCTTTAACATAGGAGGCATCGCTAATAAGACAGGGAGCCATTTGTGAATAGCCCACCACTTTTTAATATGCATGCCAATTAAAAACACAACAACTTCTTCACGTTCTTGATTATTTGTATACCTTCCTTGATCAATACTAGCCACTCACTTTCCTCCTCTATTTTGTAAGCACTTTAACGTATGCTCCTGTAATTGATTTTTTGTATGCATCATTATTCATCAATTGAATTTTATTAGACAGTTTTGATGCTCTAATAAGTTCCCCTTCGTAAAAAATAGACGGATCTATAAGTCTAACTTTGCCTTTTCTATGGATATCATAATTTTTTGTATCACTTATTACGTTAGCGCTAGGCTGCAACTTTTCTATAAGACTTACAACCTCTGAATCCCGTGAACTTCTAACATGTTCTAATAACTCTTCATCTTCTTTCAAAAAATCTTCGCTACTAATAATCTCTTTCTGCAGAGCAAGCTTTAATGCTTTTGCAAGCTGGTCGTTTCCATATATATTAAGAGGGTCCATGAAAAAATCAATTACTTCTTTGTAGTACGTTTCTACAAACCACTCTGCTACACTTAGATCATTTAAATACATCTTTCCACCCACTACCGTTAAGTGTTCTAAAAACGTGTGAGATTCATGAAGCGTAATGTGCCCGTATTGTGTCATATCTCTTAACGTATAATCGACTCGATCTGCACATAATTCAGGTGCCGGTTGTTCTAGCAAAGTCCACCTCGAATCATCTAGCAAAATCTCTTCGAAATGAAAGCCATACTTCTCTAAAATCACTGGAATATCTGAGTGTTTAACAAACTGCTCGTATATATTTTCATGGTAATCTTCATCATCATGTTCTAATACATAATCAACGACATGAGAAAATGCTGTATGAGAAAGATCATGTAAAAGTGCCGCAATCTGTTCTTCTAAAGAACCACCAAGCTTTCTAACTAGTAACATCACGCCTAATGAATGTTCATATCGCGTAACATTCCACTTAGGATTCACCAAATAACTGGCTCCCCCTTGATGAATACCTTTTAGCCTTTGCACTGGCTTGCTTTCTATTAAGTCTCGTAATACGTTTTCTAATTCGTAACTACCGTAAAGCTGATCTTCAATAACCATAATAATAACCTCCAAACTTATAAACTAGTATAATATTCACCCCACCTTCATGAATACACTTATAACAAAAGGATTGGAGGGACAAGTATGAATCATAATACAACGAATATGATGTTAAGAATTGTGTTAGGTTTAATCTTTCTTGTGCATGGATTGGACAAGTTCCAAACAGGTCTTGATCAAGTTGCGATGTGGTTTAGCAGCTTAGGGTTACCTGGAGTATTAGCTTACTTAGTGGCCTGGCTAGAAGTCTTAGGTGGAATTGCATTGATTATAGGATTTCAGACACGCTTTTTTTCAGGCGCTTTCATATTGCTGTTAGTCGGCGCTCTAGTTTCAGTCAAACTAAGTGCTGGGTTTCTCGGGGATGGGTCTTCTGCTGGGTATGAATTTGACTTAGCTCTCTTAGCAATCGCCATTCATCTATTAAATGTTGGGCCAGCTTCGAGTTATTCTTTAGATCTTTACCTTCATCAAAGAAAAAATATCGGTGAATAACATTATACATGATACCTACTTAAACTGGAACATTTTTCTAAACAATCCCCTATATAAAACTTTAATTTATGTTATGATATTAAAAACAAAAAGGGGGACGCTAAAATGATCCAATACCCACATCTTCCTGATCAAGCTACAATTGGTGTAACTGCACCTTCTTCTGGTGTTCCAGAGCCATTACACCATCTACTACACGAAGTACAAGCAAGTATGAAGCAAAAAGGGTACAGCACAACCTTTGGAGATACAGCTTGGACTCAAACTAAGTCAAAGTCTGCTTCTGCTATTAAGCGTGCTAAAGAGTTTGAAGAAATGATTCTTGATGAGTCTATTGATGCCATAATCCCGCCTTGGGGTGGAGAGCTTTTAATTGAAGTTCTAGAACATATAGATTTTAGTAGAATTCCTCAAAAGTGGATATTAGGTTACTCAGATACGAGTGCATTACTTTTATCAATCACTCTTAAAACTGGTATTGCCACAGCTCATGGCACAAACATTGTAGACATTCGCGGGAAATATTCCGATCCAACCACATCAAAATGGGAAGACGTCTTAAAGACTAAGCAAGGTGAAACTATTAATCAATACAGCTCCGAGCTATACCAAAAAGAATGGGATTTCAACAATCCAACAGACCACATTTTCCATTTAACTGAGAGAACGAACTGGAAAGTCATTAATGGAGATTCCTTTCATGCGGAAGGGCGTTTACTTGGTGGGTGCATTGATGTTATTCATCACCTAGTTGGAACGCCATACGGGGATGTGTCTCACTTTAAACAAAAATACTTAGACGATAAAGAACCGATCATTTGGTATTTAGAAAACTGTGACCTTGCAACACCTGATTTAAAAAGGGCATTAACACAAATGCGTTATGCTGGTTGGTTTGACCATTGTAGTGGAATTTTATTTGGACGAAGTGATGCTAACACATCTGTTGATGGTTATGCAGCTGAAGATGTGTGCGAAGAGATTTCCGCTGAATGTGGAGTTCCAGTCGCTTATGATATTGACTGTGGACACATGCCCCCTCAAATCACTTTTATTAATGGGGCTTGGACGGAAGTGGAAGTTCAACAAGGTAAAGGAATCGTTAATCAAACTTTCAAACCATAAAAAAGCTGTTCCCTTTAGGAACAGCTTTTTCATTACTTACTCTTCTTCCTCTTCTTCTTCCTCTTCTTGATCATCAGGATGTTCACCATCTAAATAACCGAAGTGGAAGTTATCAAATAACCATTCACCATCAACATCTCTTACGTTATAAACATAATGGCCACGGTTCTCTTCTACATCACCACTAATTGTTTTACTAATTTGAATGTTACCTTCCATAAGCTCTACAGTATCGAAACTTGATGCATCATCTTCTTCAAGCGTTAATGCATGATCTAGCTCAGCCCAAGTACCATCTTCATCATATGCTAAACCAGCAATTTCATTTGCTTGATTTTCAGAAATTGGTGCATTCTCAACTAAATAGTCAGCAACCTCTTCAACAGAACCGAAATCAGCTTCTGCACCTGGCTCATAAATATCGCCGATTACTTCACTATAAGTGCGCACAGCTTCTAAGCCGATATCTTCTACACTACCTTCTGAAGCAGCCTCTTCATCTTCTTCAGAACCATTTTCCTCACCTTCTGTTTCTTCTGTCTCTTCTTCATTCTCTTCTGGTTCTTCTACTTGGTCATCACCATTACATGCTGCTAAAACCATAATGGCTACAAGTAAAAACGCAAGATATTTCTTCATCTTGAAACCCCTCCCAAAATTCAAAAAATTTTAACTAGGGCTAATTTTAAACCTTTTGTAGGACAAATGTCAACAAAAAACTACGCCTTTCGAAATAAATTTACAAAAAATGCAACAAATACTGACAAAATATACGCTTGCACATAACCACCTTAAAGATATATACTTATATACATAGCTATATAACCATTAAACATAAGGTGGTGATTTTATTGTCATCAGCATTTGAAAACGATAAACCAATATTTGTACAAATTCGCGAGATCATAGAGGACCAAATTTTAGATAACCAACTGCTAGAGCATGATCAAGCTCCATCAACCAATCAACTCGTAAACTTCTATAAGGTTAATCACCTCACCGTAGCAAAAGGGGTCAACCAACTTGTAGAAGAAGGCATCTTATACAAAAAAAGAGGTGTTGGCATGTTCGTCAATGAAGGAGCAAAGGAAAAACTCGTACAAAAGAGGAAAGAAACATTCGTTGATGATTACATTAAAGGCATGATCGCTGAAGCTCATAAACTACGCATTACAGAAGAAGAGTTATTCAATTTAATAAAGAAAACAAAGGAGCGTAATGAATAATGGATATGTTAGAAGTACGTAATGTCGGCCTAACTTATAACGATTTTGTAGCAATAGATGACCTCACTTTTACTTTGGAACAAGGCAAAACATACGGTCTGTTAGGAAGAAATGGTGCAGGGAAAACATCAATACTATCGCTAATTGCCGCATTCCAATTACAAACAAAGGGTACAATCAAACTTAATAAGGCTTCAGTCTTTGAAAATCCGGAGTCTATGCAAAAGATTAGTTTTGTTTATGACCAAGATTATAGTGAAGAGACCGAAAAAGTAAAAAAGCTTTTAGAAGCTACTAAAAAGTACCGCCCATATTTTGATCAAGAGTATGCTGATTACCTAATTAAGAAATTTAAACTTCCATTAAATAAACCTGTTAAAAACTTATCCAAAGGGATGCAATCAGCTTTTAATGTGACAGTAGGCTTAGCAAGCCGCTCACCGATTACCATTTTTGATGAATCGTATCTAGGAATGGATGTTCCAACGCGAGAAATTTTCTATGAAGAAATCTTAAAAGAACAAGGAGAAAATCCACGAATTATAATACTCTCAACACACCTTGTATCTGAAATGGACCATCTATTTGATGAAGTCTTAGTGGTCCATAAAGGTTCGTTAATCGTTAAAGAACAATACGAAGATTTAATCTCGAAAGGGGTTCACATAACGGGCAACGAAAATTCCATTAATAAATTCATTCAAGGATATAAAGTTATACATGAACAAAAATTGGGCGGGACTAAATCTGCTCTTATTTATGGCAGCTTAACAGAACAAGATCGAGAATTAGCTAAAAAGGACGGATTACAGCTTAACCCTGCCACATTACAAGAGTTGTTTACACATCTAACGAAAGAAAAGGGGGATGAAGATGAGTAGACACTGGGAAATTGCAAAAGACCTCTATTCAGAAAAGTTAAAATGGGCTTTATGGTTAATTATTGGTTCGGTAATTGTTAAGTACGGATTATATATGTTTGGAGACCTAATTGAAGGGTTCGATTCAACTGAACTTAGTGGGTTCATCTCATTCACTTCCAATCCAGCTAGAATATTTATGCTGATCGTCGGCTTATTATCAACTTATGTCTTTCTAACTTTCTTAGTTCAAAGTGGTATTACAAGAAGAGATTACTATTATGGGACTTTAATGTCTGCCATTGGGTTATCCTTGACAATTCCAAGCATTTATTTAGTCTTAGAAGCGATTGAGTGGGTACTATATACATTTACTCCTTACAATTTTGGATACACAAACCTTTCTAGCTCTGCTTTATTAGAGGAGTTTGTGAGTTATGTTTTAATTATATTGTTCTATTTCATGGTTGGGTGGTTTATTACAATTGGGTTTTACCGCTACAACTGGATTAGTGGCTTATTGTTCATTCTAATTGCTGTCATTTCTGGAATGGTGATAGGGGCGTTCTGGGGTGATGAGATTGAAATCTTCGGTATAAGTATAAATTTAGGTAGCCTTCCGTTACTATTATCTAGCTTAGTAACAATATTTTTCATTATAGCACTAACAGTCGTTAACCGCTTATTAACACGAGATATCAAAATAAAGATGTAGAGCATAAAGCTCTACATCTTTATTTTTAACGGTGCAGGCTTTCCTAAATAAAAACCTTGGGCCTTTCGTACCCCAAGCTGTTTGGCAACATCCAACTCCTGCACCGTTTCTATGCCCTCTAATATAAAATCCGTTTCAGTTTCATCGCAATACCCAACTAATGACTCAATCATTTTTTGCTTTAACGTCGAATGAGGTAACTCCCTAGTAAAATATTGATCCATCTTTACAATTTGGGGTTCTAATTCAATCATTAACCGAAAAGAAGAGGAACCTTTTCCAACATCATCAATCGAAAACTTAAACCCGTTCTCCTTTAAGTTTCTCGTATTATAATGTAAATCATCCAAAGTTTTGATAGCCTCTAGTTCAACTAATTCTATTACGACCTGACCTTTATTCAACCTTGTACTGTCTACTAAATCGATTATGAAAGGAACAAACTCTGATCGCCTAACTGTCGAAGGAAAGACATTAATATATAACAATTCGTCTTCTTCTAAGCGATAGTCAGAAAAGTATTTGACCGCCTTAGTTACCGATAACTTGTCTAACTCAAATAACTGATCATACGAATCGGCTGAACGAAATGCTTGTTCAGGTGCGTCAAATAACTGTGAACGGAACAACGCTTCATAGGCTATAATTCGGTTTTCTATTAAATTATAAATCGGCTGAAAAACATGATAGAAATTTTGACCTTCAATTAATTGTTGTACTCTTTTATTGGACATATTTAACAACCCCTTTTAAAAGGTTTTTTACCATTACCCGTTACAAATAATAGGTAAACTTGTTCACTTCGATATACCTATAAAAACTTATATATGAATATACTACACTAATCGACAACTATTTCGCCACATAACTGTTAAGTTTTTCTTTTGGGTAATAATAAAAAAGACGATATAATGAGGAGTGGCCCACTATATAGTTGGGAGGTATTAAGATGGGTATTGTTTTAGTTGAAATATGTGATGGGAACTTAATGACTGAAGTCGATCTTGAAGGGATTATTGAATCAGAATACCCTGAAGCTGACGTTATTGAAAATACATGTTTAAATCAATGTGGCATGTGTGCCGTGCGCCCATTTGCCCTTGTGAATAATAGACGGATCTTCGGGAAAACACCTGAACAATGCGTAGAAAAGATTAAGAAAGCGATCGATGAAGAATTGGCAGCATTTAATGATTTCTAATAGAGGATGAAAAACATGGGTTTAGTTAGAATTTTCAAAAGCAGCCTAAAGCTTCCGAGCAAGAAGGCTCTATTTTCTCTCAATCGTGAAAGCATGCGGGATACAATGATTTACATTTTAGTATTAATGTTTTTAATTTGTTTACCTGATGCGACTAGAATTACGTATAATTATATAATTGGTGAACGTTCTATTCCTGTTGACTTATTTATTACGCAACTCATTATTATTTATCCTTTTTTAGTAGCTTTTTTAATGGTAGCAGGTGTGTCACTTCACGCTGGTATTGCTTATGTAACTAGATCTTTCATGAGACGTAAGCTTGCTTTTCAACAACTTTGGAAAATGACAGCCTACGCACTGACAATTCCTGTTATGTTAACCATTATTCTAAGAGCGTTTCAATTAGATTCTTTTCTGTTATTAGCATTACCTTTTATACTATTGCACGTATTGTTGTATCAAATGATTACTGTATTTCCTAAACGAAAAACATGAGTTGTTTTGAAACATATTAGTTTTCAAAACAACTCTTTTTTATGACGCTTTTTCTTCTTTTAACGTTACATAAAAGTGCTTTAACTGCTCATAGTATTGACCTTGAATATCGACAACTAATTGTTCAATGACTTTCTTCGTATGAATATAGTGAGTGAGGTTTTGCCTATTTAATGCTTTCATCCAGTCTTGTTCATTTGCAATGAATTCATATTGAGCAGACTCTTTTATAGCCTGTCGATGTGAAGACACTTCAACTCCATTTTTTGCGTCTAAATAATCAATGATTGTATTTAAACCATGCTCTAACGCCACTTCAAACATATGAATAAAGCCTGCTTTTTCTAAATCGTCTTCAAAAATTTCTTCACTATACTGAGCTAACATTAGAAAGCTTTGTTCAAATGTATCAAATCGTTGCTTCCACCTTAATTCTTTACTTGAATCCATCATCTTTTCTCCTTATAGCTTTGCTTTAATTTCATTAACATCCACATGTGCTTCTGTCATTTTTTGTTCCGCTTCTTCTTCAATTAGGTCTTTAAGCGTTGTCATAGCCTGATCAAAACCAACATGTCGATCTAATAAGTAACTCATTTCGTACTCAATATCTAACCATGTATCTAGATCCGCTTCATTATGCTGAATTTGAGCTTCAAGTTTATCTAGCGCATTGGCGACTTTAGCTTCGTATGTTTCTTTCCCTTCAAACTCATACCATAGCTGTTCAATTTCTTCGCCAAGTTTATGATTTAGTTTCGTTCTAAAGTTCTCAATCGCCTTTTGTTCATTATGTGCTTTAGCCGCTTTCATTTCTTCATTCGTTAGTGTATCAAAGGCAGGGATATCGCCTGCTTCAATCTCTACTAAATCATGAATTGTAATCATCTTTAACAATTTTAGCATATCAACTTCTCGCTCTAAAAATGGCTCAATTAAAATGGCCATTAACGACAACCGCCACGTATGTTCAGCTACACTCTCTCGCCTTCCATCAGATAACCAACTATGACGCATTTCGCTTTTTAACTTCTCAGCTAAATGAATGACTTCTAGTACATTTTTCAATTCCTTTCTCATACCCTTCCCCTTCCTCTATACATAAGCATTTCGACTAGCCTTAATGCCAAAGAACGTCATGACGACACATACGATAAGTAAAGTTATGATCGGCCCATTCCAAGAGTTTGTTAAATCAAACATAAACCCAATCACAAACGGGCCAACTGCCGCCAATAAATAACCTACTGATTGCGCCATGCCTGATAAATTAGCCGCTTGCTTTGCATTACGTGCTCTTAAGCTCAAAAACGTCAGGGACAAGCCGATCGTCGCCCCTTGTGCAACACCTAATAATACGACACTTGTTACAATGATCCATAAATGACCACCGATCAAAAGTAAAATAAAACCAGGCAAATACAAAATACCAACGACGACCATAATTGGCTTTTGATTAACTAAACGGCCAGCTAAGTAAGGTGCAATCATCGTTGATGGTAACCCTACTATTTGTAAAATTGACACCATCCAACCTGATAGAGCTAAACTCATACCACCAGTATGTAAAATCTCTGGTAACCAAGTGACTAAACAGTAAAACAAAAAAGACTGCAGGCCCATAAATATAGTGACTTGCCAAGCTAATTTAGATGACCAAACCAAGCTCCCTGTCGGATTTGCTATTTGTTTATTTGCGTCACTTTGATTTCGCTTAAGTTGTGGGATCCAAAAAATAATCGCAACGATTGTAATGGCTCCCCAAAACAACAACGCTCCTTGCCATCCAAAATTCAAATCATGAGCTATTGGAACACTAACACCTGAAGCAATACTCGCCGCTCCACTCATTGCTAACGTATACACCCCAGTCATTAGACCAACTTGTGCAGCGAATTTATGCTTAACGATACTTGGTAAAATAACATTACATATAGCAATACCTGAGCCGACTAAAAAAGTTCCAATAAACAATAAGGATACAGCATCTGTCGGACGAATAACGATTCCAATGCTAAGCAAAATTAAACCAATGAAAATTGTCCACTCATTACCGTAACGAGCAGACAACTTAGGGGCAAATAAAGATAATCCAGCAAAAGCGAGTAACGGCAATGTAGTTAGTAAACCCGCTACACTATTACTGATCCCTATATCCGCCCTTATATCACCAATAATCGGCCCAACAGCTGTAATTGATGGCCTTAAATTAAAAGCAACAAATATGATCCCTATAATTAATAATATTGTTTTGAGCTTGTTATCTTTAAACATATGTATAACCTCTTTTTACTTGTTGGACTTCTCTTTATCTTTCTACATATGTCTTTATTTTAGCAAAGTATTAACACGAATTAACCATTTGACGTGAAAATAAACAAAAAAACTCGCCATAACGACGAGTTAGAGTTAAATAATCTTTTTACGTTGAAGTAATACTGCTGCAATGACAATTAATCCTTTAAACGCATCCCTTAATAATGGGGGGACACCAAATAAGTTTAATAAATTGTTAAGAACAGCTATAATTAATACACCATAGACAGTTCCTAATATAAAACCTCTTCCACCCATCATACTTGTTCCACCAACAACTGCAGCTGCAATAGCATCCATTTCTAAACCTCTTCCAGCACCAGCAAAGTCCATTGAACCTACACGAGATACTTGAATAATTGCCGCTATAGAAACTAGTAGTCCCATCAGAGCATAAACACGTAACTTCACCTTATCTACATTGATACCAGACAACCTTGCACCTTTTTCATTTGAGCCAACAGCTATAATCTGTCTTCCAAATGTCGTTCTTTTTGAAACGTAGTACATAATGGCCGCTATGAGTAACCAATATATAATTGGCATAATCATAACATTACCTATTTTTAAACTAGCAATTTGCAAAAACTCAGTTGGAACTCTAGGGTTATAGCCCTGCATAAAGTGCTGAGTTACACTTCTGAAGACCATCATAGCACCTAAAGTCGCAATAAATGGCGGTACCAATCCTTTTGTCACGGTTACACCAATCAATGAACCAAGTAAATAACCAAATGCCATGGTTAACAACATAGTGAAAATAATAGCAGGAACTCCTGTTATACCTATCATTGCAAATAAACCACGTTCGCCAATGTCGATCAAAGTCATGGCGAATGCACCTGTTGCAACTAAAGTCGCTCCTACGGATAAATCAATTCCACCCGTCATGATTACAAACGTCATACCTAAAGCCACAATAGCTACTCCTGCGTTATTTCTTAGTATGTTGATCCAGTTATTAACCCACGTCTGAAACCATTCACCAAAAGAGTTAAAGTCAAATCCAAGAGTTAACGTTTGTAATATAACCATAATTATTAAAGCGATGAAGATACTGAACAAAGGGTCATTTTGCCACTTATCCTTAAACCATTCGACAAAGCCTCTCCTTACACTTACTGCTCCTGCTTCCATAACGGTTTCCCCTCACCTTCTAATTCTAACTCTCCCCCTGTCGCTAAAGTCATGATGTTATGGTCAGTCATTTCTTTCCCTTTTAATTCACCTTGAACTGTCCCGTGATACATAACCATTGTTCGGTCACAAACTCTAATAATTTCTTGGGCTTCACTTGATAGAACGACAACAGCAATCTTTTGGTCAGCCAAGTCTAAAATAATATCATATATATCCTCTTTAGCACCTACATCAACACCTTGAGTTGGGTTATCTAAAATTAGTATTTTAGGACCCGTATTTAACCATTTCGAAAGCACAACTTTTTGCTGGTTCCCACCTGACAGTTTAGTAATATTATCTGTCCACTTATCCATTTTGATGTTCAGTTTGTCTCGTTGTTTTTCAAATTGTTGTTTGTGAATATCTTTATTTATAATTCCGAACTTAGAGTACTGCGGCCATGTAGCAATGGCACTATTCTCAAGGATATCCATATCACTAATAATGGCGTTTTCCTTCCGGTTTCGTGGAAGGTAAGCAATACCATTTTTGATCGCATCCATTGTGCTATTTGTTGATACTTTCTTATCATTAACGTATATGGCGCCAGAGCTTACCCCTTTCGAACCAAAAATCGATTGAAAAAGTTCACTTCTACCATCCCCTAGAAGGCCTGTAAACCCCACTACTTCACCCGCTTTGATTGAAAAGTTAATATCTTTAAATTGTTGCTCATATGTAAGGTTTTCAATACGTAACACTTCTTCTCCTAAGGGTCTTTCACGTATAAGCGGTTCAGTTCTAACATCATATCCAACCATAAACCTAGCAATATCATTGATCGTAACATCTTCAACGTAACCTTCTGATACTAATCCACCATCACGTAAAACAGCATAGCGATCACAAATTCTCTTAACCTCTTTTAATTTGTGAGAAATGAAAATTAACCCTACCCCTTGTTCACGTAAAGTATTCATCATTCCAAAAACACGATTAATTTCTGTGTCTGTCAATGAAGTTGTTGGCTCATCCATTATGATGATAGATGCATTCGTTGACATCGCTCGACAAATTTCCACTATCTGCTTATATGATGCATCAAGGTCTCCCACCAACGCTTTAGGATCTAAGTCAATATCCATTCTCTTGAAAAGGTCCTCTGTTTCTTTTATCATTTTTTTGTGATCTAACTGACCAAACCTCTTTTTCGGTTCCCTACCAATAAACATGTTTTCATAGACTGGCAAATCATTAATTAAGTTAAGCTCCTGGTGAATAAAAGCAATCCCTGAACTCTGAGAGTCTGCTGGTTTTTCAAAGCTCACACTTTCACCATTAATACAGATTTCGCCTCGGTCCAGCGGTAGTACTCCACCTAAGATGTTCATTAAGGTGGATTTACCGGCACCATTCTCACCAAGTAAAGCATAGATTTCCCCACCGTTAACTGTAATTGAAACATCTTCTAAGACTTTGTTACTTCCAAAAGATTTATTAACATTAAGCATTTCAACCTGCATAAGATCACTTCCATAATTAATGATAAGGAGAGATTACAGGTGAACTATAATCTCTCCTATACTTTTAATTCGAAACGCTTACATAAACTAACAATCTAGTATGGTGAATCCTCATCTAAGAACTCTTCATAGTTTTCACGGTCCACGATAGTTGTAGGAATAATTTTGTCCTCTACCACGTCTTCTCCATTTAAGATATCAACAGCCATATCAACTGCATCTTGAACCATTGCTGGGCTGTATAAAGCTGACTGAACCCATAGCTCATCATAGTCAGGCATCATCTCAAAATACTCTTGCATACCACCGCCACCAGTCACGACTTGTATGTCATCACGACCGGATTCTTGAATTGCTTGAATAACACCTACAGATGTTTCATCATCCAATGAATATACAGCATCAATATGACTGTTACTAGTTAAAATATCTTGGAAATCTTGTAATCCAGCCTCTCTTGTAAATTCTGACGCATAAGTGCTAATTTCCATATCTGGCGCTATTTCTGCAATTGTTTCTTCAAACCCTTCCATCCTTAATTCCGAAACCGAACCAGCAGAAGGTACTTCAAGAGCTACTACATGACCATTGTCACCGATCTTATCTACAATATAATGTGCACCTTGCACACCCATGTCTTTATTGTCTCCAGCCACACGGTAAACACCATCAGCATCTATAACAATATCAAAGTTAACGATCTCAACACCTTCATCTAACGCATTTTGGATCGGAACTTCCATCCCTTCCCATTGAGGGAAAGCAACGATAGCTTCAGCACCCCAAGTCATTAGATCATCTAACTGGCTAGTCATTTCTCCTGCATCACTACTGGTTTGAATCTGGTATTCTACTTGATCAGAAAGCTCCTCTGCACGTTGCTCCGCATGATAGGCAACAGCCGCTACCCAACCGTGTGTCACTTCTGGTGCTAAAATACCAATTTTATGTTTCTCACCATCGGAATCAGAGTCTCCATTGCCATCACTAGCCCCACTTTCATCTCCTTCTCCACAACCAACTAAAACAAACATTGAAGTAAGAACGAGTACTGCCAACAAATAAACGACCTTTCTCATATTGAACCCTCCTGTTTATTAATTGCCCCCCACATATCGTGAGTCATATATTAAACAATGTGACTTCGACCACATTTTTAATATCAACCATTACAACCTAACCACTTCTTTAGTTTCTAAAGACTTCTTAATAGAATTAATTAAGCCAATCACATACTTTACATCTGACAAGGGAATAACTTCGTTTTTCGCATTTTCATTTATGCAATCTATGAAGTATTGAAGTTCTAAGGTGAAAGGGTCATGTTTAGAGACTCTAATAGGTTTAACTACTTCATCATTAAAGAGGTCAAAACTTTGTGAAGCACTCTGCAAATCATCTATATTACTACCAGCTTTCATTTGATAGGAGAGAGTTTGTTTAGAAGTCTGTGCACGATACTCCGCTGTGAATGGGTACCCATTTGGCATTTCGTGTGAGGATTCTATAGCTGCTTGAACACCATTTTTAAAACGGATGTTGGTCAACATTTGACTCCATGCTCCTTCTTCACTTTGTTGACCGATCGCGTAAACGGATTCCACATTACCGAACAAATAGTAAGCAAAATCGATATCATGTATGTGCAAGTCAAATAATGCCCCGCCACTTTTCTCAGGTTCTTTAAACCAATTACTCCAGGTAGGAAACTGACCTAACCTTTTCGCAGTGAACCAATTAACATTGCTCAGCACTTCTTCGTCAATGTAATGTTTTAACTTTTGATATTCTGGCCAAAAACGAACAACATGCCCAACAAAAAGTCTTACTCCTTCATCACTTACAGTTTGGAGTATTCTTTTCACTGACTCTTCAGTTAAAGTTAAGGGTTTCTCACAAATAATGTGCTTCTTGGCCCGTGCAGCTCTTATGATATATTGTTCATGAAGAAATGTAGGAAGACAGATGTCTACAACGTCTATTTCTGGGTCAGCCAATACAGAGTCAAACTCCTTAACAACTTTATAATTATTGACTTTGTTTTCACTAGTAACCTGAGTTGTACAAACTGTATGCACTCTCGCTTCTTTAACCGAGTTGTATGCTTGTAAGTGTGTTTCTCCAATAAAACCTAACCCAACTAATGCGATGTTTAACATCGGCTCCCTCCTTTTATTTCAACAATTGATTTAAATAGTCATAGGAGCGTTTTACGGCACTGTTGACATCTTCAATTCCACCAGGACCATCAGGTGTGAACTCAAGCTCTACGCTGACCGGCCCCTTATAATTAGCTTTTGATAAAATGTTGAATAAACGATTGTAATCTAAATAGCCATCACCAATTGCCGGAAAGTTAAATTCATAATCTGGACCTTGTTTATCTTTCAAATGAATAAATTCAACATGTTCAATACTTTCACTTAAATCCTCATAGGGTTGTTGATAACCATAAAAAATCACGTTGGCCGTATCATAATTAATTTTTATTCTATCGTTAAATGCTTCCACTAACTTTAATAATGATTTTCCTGTCGCAAAATTATTGCCATGAGTTTCGACTACTAACGTTTTATTTAATCGCTCACACTTCTCAACTACAGGTTCCAAATTTTTAACTAGTTTGTAAACATCATCAATAACGTCACTGTCTCCATGTGAATCTCCTGTTGCTGTTACGACGTAGTCACAGTTAAAAACTTTGGCTAAGTCTATGTTCTCCTCAAGTTGTTTTACACCTTCTTGAGACATCACATTGCTGTGACCACTTATCCCAACACATGTTAGATCATACTTCCTTAACAAGGATTGAACTTCGTTGAAATCAGCATCAGTAAAATCTGTTGTCACGTGTGCAGTGTGGTCACGCACTGCTGCAATTTCTACTTGTTTAAACCCAGCTTCTGAAGCCCCTTTAAGTGCTTCATTAAGTGAGAAACCATGATAAGTATTAGTGTTCAAAGCAAGTTGATTAATCATTTCAATTACCTCCAATGAAAACCGTTACATTTTATAGCTAATCATTTACTATATGTTCAACAATCTGTAAAGAGCTTAATGCATCTTCCCCTCTGACCGGTGGTTCAACACCCGATACAATCCAGTCGACAAATGAGTCGATTACACCTGTATTAGTTTGATTATCATTAGTTTGTATATGCTCAAGTTCATATTTGATCTTCTCTCCACCAGGCTGCTCTATAATTAATTGGTTCTCTGGATCATGATAGATTTTCAAAATGCCTTTTTGTAAATAAATCGTCGTTGAGTTATCTTCTTCTCCATAATAAGTCCATGAAAAACTCCCGTTGCCTAATCGTCCTTTTTTCGTCTTGAAGATACATACAGCGTTGTCGCAAACTTCAATTGGTTTGTTATTTTCATCAACTTTATCTAAGGAACCAACAAATGACTTCACTTCTTCTATCTCATCATCGATTAAGTAATGAATTAAATCGATTTTATGGATTCCTAAATCTCCAACTACCCCTGAATGGGAACGACTTTTTTTAAAGAACCATGTAGCATTGGACTTAGTGACACCCCAATCCTCAGGCCCGCCATGACCAAATGTTGTTTTAAAAGATAATACGTCACCATAATCACCACTTAGAATAATTTCACGTGCTTTCTGGTGTACCTTAGTAAAACGTTGGTTATGGTCTACCATTAATTTTTTACCTGATTTCGTTTGAGCAGCTAAAATTGTTTTAGCATGTTCACTTGAAATAGCTAAAGGTTTTTCGCATAAAACATGTTTGCCACTTAACAAGGCTTTAGTTGTATGTACATGGTGAACTTCATTCGAAGAACAGTCACTAATAGCATCAATAGTCTCATCATTAATTAGATCTTCGAAACGATGAGCAACAGTGCCTTCAAACTCTTTTGCCAGACTTTCTGCTCGGTGTCGGTTACGATCAAAAAATACTATTTCATCAACTAATGGGTTTGCATAATACTCAGGTGCGTGCCTATACCGCGTTATTGAACCGCACCCTACAATTCCTACTTTCAGCCCCATACTTAGCCCCTCCTCAATTTAGAGTCGACTCACGTATAATTAATTCATGATCTAACATTACACTATCTACTGGCTTCCCTTGTAATTGGTCAATTAGCATATTAGCAGCTGCTATTCCCATTTGATACATAGGTTGCGCTACCGTTGTTAACGTGGGGTTTGTCATATTAGAAAAGCTAATATTATCAAAGCCAACCAACGCAAACTCACCTGGGACGTTCATACCTTTCACATTGAGTTCTTTTAGTGCACCAATTGCTAGTGTGTCTGAAACAGCAAAAGCTGCTGTAGGTGTTTCATCGAGTTGTAACAACTTCCTCATAGCTTGTGCACCATCCTGGAAATCCAAGTTGTTTGTGTTATATATGTACTCTTGCCTCAAAGGTAAATCAAACTCCTCTAAAGCTCGTTCATACCCTTTTCGACGTTGACGCGCATATAAGAACTTCTCATCTGAGTTAATAAGCGCAATATTTTCATGCCCTAACCTAATTAAATGTTTCATTACTTTATAAGCTGCCACTTCATTATCAATGGCAACATAAGGTATGCGTTCTAACTCGTCATACTCACTACACAATACAATTGAGTGTTTTTTAGCTAACTCTTGCAACTTAGCCATATTGATTGTTGGATCCATCGATATAATTCCGTCAGCCAACTTATTCTTGACCATATTAAAGAAAGTGTTCTCTCTTGTAGGGTTGGAGTCAGTCTCACAAAGCAAAATGTTATAACCACGTTCAACTGAAAAATCTTCAATCCCATTTATAATCTCTGTATAATACGGGTTTGAGAAATTCGGAATTAAAACAAGTAACAATCTACTTTCAGAGTTACGTAAATTTCGCCCTAACATACTAGGTTCATAATTTAATTCCTTAATTGCTTGATCTACTTTTTGACGCGTTCTTTCTGTTACAGATGAAGTGTTGTTTAGTACACGAGATACTGTTGCACTTGAAACTCCTGCTTGCTTTGCTACTTCATGTATATTTGCCATGCAGTTTTCTTCCTTCTTTCAATTATTTGTATGAAATCGTTTACAATTAAATGATAAAATATTGTGAATAGTATGTCAATAACCTACGTAAAAGTGTTTGATTTTTATGAAAATTGCTTTAATTGTTGTTTTATTTTGATATAATACAATGTAACGGTTTACATTTTAAGGAGGTCTTTGTATGAAACTAGGTGTTTTTACTGTTCTGTTTTCCGAAAAAACTTTAGAAGAAATGTTAGATTATGTATCATTCAAAGGGATCGAAGCTATTGAAGTTGGAACTGGCGGTTTTCCTGGTGACGCACACTGCAAGGTTGATGAATTGCTAGAAAGTGAAGAGAAGCAAAAGGAGTACCTTGAAGCTGTACACCAAAGAGGTCTCACGATTAGTGCTCTTAGTTGTCACGGTAACCCATTACACCCTCAAAAACATATAGCACAAAGAGATGATGAACTTTTTGACAAAACAGTTCTGTTAGCCAGCAAATTAGGAGTACCTGTTGTTAACACTTTCTCTGGCTGTCCTGGTGATCATGAGGATGCCAAACACCCTAATTGGCCAGTCGCGCCTTGGCCTCCAGAATTTCAAGAAATATTGAATTGGCAATGGGAAAAGAAAATTATTCCTTACTGGAAAGATAAGGCTAAGTTTGCGGAAAAACACGGTATAAAAATAGGGTTAGAACTTCATGGTGGATTCTCGGTCCACACACCTCAAAACCTTCTTCAACTAAGAAAAGCATGCGGTCCTGCCATTGGTGCGAACCTTGATCCTAGCCATATGTGGTGGCAAGGTATTGACCCAATCGAATCAATAAAAATACTCGGTAGAGAAAATGCTATTCACCACTTTCACGCTAAAGACACAGTACTTGACCAAAACAATATTAACAAAAATGGCCTAACTGATATGACTTCCTACGCTGACATGAAGGATAGAGCCTGGTACTTCCGAACAGTAGGCTTTGGCCATGGTTCAAAAGATTGGGCAGATATGATTAGTGCTCTCCGATTATATGATTATGATTATGTTATCAGTATCGAACATGAAGACGGTTTGATGTCCATTGATGAAGGTTTTACTAAGGCAGTCGATACACTTAAACCTATTATGGTCAAAGAATCAGTTGAAGACATGTGGTGGGCTTAAAAACCTCTCTTCTTCTACTGATCCCTCATCTTATTGGTGAGGGTTTTTTTATAGGCATTATTAGCTCTCAGTTAAGGTACTCTGTATGACAAACATAAAACTATAGATTACGACATTTTTCAATCAACAAATAGAACTACTAAAAAAGGAAACAGTAATACTTTGGGTTCAATTGTAACCATTTTTGAAGGAGATTACAGAGCTTTAATGAATGTACTATACCAAGGGGAGGACTATTATTTTAAGGAGGGTATTTATGAAAAAGCTCAACCGGCATAAATGGTTGCACTTATTACTCATTATTGTGATTACGTCATCGAGTTTCCTTTCCAATGGTGCGTTCACAATGTCTGCTCAAGCAGATGAGATCGAACAAAACGATGAAACTGTTGAACAAGAACGAGAACAAGCTTATCAAGAAGAGCAACAGTCACCTAACAGCGTTGAAGAAGAAGACCTATCATCAATCCTCGATGGATTAGGCTTCGAACCTAACCTGCAAGATCCATCTTCTCAAGAAAGACCAAACGCCCCACCGAAAGTTGACCCTAATATTAAGACACAATTAGAAGAAAACGATAAAGTCGATGTCATTATTCGATTAACTGAACAAGAGAATATGAACACACTTTATGAAGAAGTTAGTAATCAACCTCGCGAGCAACGAATTAACTCAATTAAACAAAATCTCCAAGCGAAAGCAGAAACCTCTCAAGAATCTTTTATCCGAGAAATTAATAATTCTACTGCAAACGAACAAGTCGAAATTCAAAAGCAATTATGGATTAATAATAGTATTGTTGCTACTGTCGACAAAGATGCTTTAGACACGATTCAACAGCGTGATGACGTTAGCCAAATCACACTCGACAAAGTCATCGAACTTCCTGAAATTACAATTGAATCAACTGAACCCAGACTTCCTGAATGGGGGTTAGAAAAGATTTCAGCTCCTGATGTATGGGGAGACTACGGAATTAAAGGTGAAGGCATTGTTGTTGGTATTATGGACACAGGTGTCGAAGGTGAACACGAAGCTTTAAAACATAATTATCGCGGACGAGATGGCGACCATGAATACTCTTGGATTGACGTGTCAGGTCACGGTTATGACAATCCAACTGATGGTCATGGGCATGGAACTCATGTCGCTGGGACTGCTGTTGGCGGAGGTGATGGAGAACCAATTGGTGTTGCTCCAGAAGCTGATTGGATTGCAGCAAAGATTTTTGATGACAACGGCGCGACAACAACATCAGCTATTCATGAAGCTTTTGAGTGGTTTTTAGCCCCTGGTGGTGACCCAAGCAAAGCTCCTCATGTCGTTAACAACTCTTGGGGAAATAACAACACATATAACACTGAGTTTTATGAAGGGGTTCAAGCATGGGTAGCAGCTGGTATTTTCCCTCTTTTCTCAGCTGGTAATAGCGGGCCTGGGGCAGAAACAATTGGTTCACCGGCCAGTTTCCCTGATTCTTACGCCGTTGGTGCTACAAATATCCACGATCAAGTGGCAAGCTTCTCAAGTCGTGGACCAGTGTTTTGGGACAATGATGACGGTGAAACGGTTCGATACACTAAACCCGAGGTATCTGCTCCCGGACATGAAATCTACTCTGCTTGGCCAGGAGGAGACTACAACACCATTAGCGGAACATCAATGGCAAGCCCGCACGTAGCTGGTTCCATTGCTTTATTACTAAGCTCTAACCCAGACTTGACGATCGATGATGTAAAAGACCACCTTGAGCGAACTGCTCGAGTAGAACCACACATGGGTGAAACTCCAAATGATTTATATGGATATGGAATTATAAATATTCATCAAGCGGTTACTGAAGTTGCTTTCTCTGGTCAATTAGTAGGCCATGTTTTAAATGAGGATGGAGAGCCTGTTCCTGCAACAATTAAATTGCCTGAACAAGATTTAACTTATTCTCTAGAAGAAGACGGTCAAATCGATTTAACAATCCAAGAAGGTAATCATGAAGTTATTGTTGACGGATTTGGTTACGAAACATATGAAACAAATGTCTCGATTGAAAAGGATCAAACAACAGAAGTAGAATGGGTCCTTTCTTCTTCTGAAAGAGACTCTCTGACCGGTGAAGTTTTAAATGAAGATGGTGAACCGGTCTCTTATGCATTTGTTCGACTAAAAGATACACCACTTCAACCAGAAAGAACAGACCAAAACGGGCAGTTCGCTTTTGAAGACTTGCCTATTGACACTTATGAGTTACAAGTAAGTGGTCAAACATTTGACGGTGTTACTAAAACTATAAACCTAGCAGAAGAACAGCATCTTACGATTGAAGTTAATGAACAATTGCAGGTGAGTCAAGAAGATTGGAAGACTGCTAACTATAACTATGAGCGTAATGCTGTCTCACCAAATGTTATTGATGAAAACCATTTAGACCTAGACTGGACATACGATACTGATTCGCGTGGACAAATTCTCTTCTCCACTCCAAGTGCCACCAATGACAAGATTGTTCTAACGACTGACCGGGGCTGGATTGTAGCTTTGGATGCCAAAACTGGTGAAGAGTCTTGGGCTGTTCGCTTTGGTAGCACAAACCGCTCTACTCCAACTATTGAGGATCATATTGTTTACGTTTCGGGCGGTGATGACCAGTCAGTTTATGCTTTAGATTTAGAAACTGGCAGTACCGTTTGGAGCCGCTTCATCGGTCAAGCCGCTATCTATGCATCACCAATAGTTGAAGGTAACACATTGTATGTAAGCTCTGGCCTTAATGATGATGCAACTTTATATGCATTAGATAAAAATAGCGGAGATACGTTATGGGCAAACGATTTAGGTGGCTCATCATTTTTCGGGCCTGCTTTAGGTGACGACTATTTATATGTTGGGACCTATGATAATCGGACACTACGCGCTTTTGACCCTGATAATGGCGATGAAGTCTGGACATTTACGACTGAACAAAACGAAGGGTTCGCATCTAGACCTGTATACAAAGAGCAAACGCTTTACGTAACAAGCGCAAACTTAGATCAAGGCTCTGCTACTTTATATGCCATTAATGCTCAGTCTGGTGAAGTGTTATGGCAACAGCAAGGGTTGGGAGACCCACAAGCTGGTTCGCCAATTGTTTATGAAGATCTCGTTATTGCAAGTTCTTTAGCACAACCGGTTTTAAAAGCATTTGATAAAAATACTGGTGAAGAATTATGGAGTAACCAGTCGTATGGCACAAGTTATCAAAACGGAGCAGTTAGTAGTAATGGCGTTTTATTTTTAACAAACTCTAATGGTTCATTCTTCGCAATTGATGTGTATACTGGCGAAGTCATGGATGAATATAATATGCCTAACTACAGCACATCTGGAACTTTAATACTACCTGGTACTGTTATCGTGCCAAATGTTACTGGCGTACAATCTTATTCGTCCCCAGGCATACTTACAGGTACGATTACTGACGAAGACGGACAACCTCTTGAAGGGACAATCAGTGTAAAAGACACCGATCAATCTGTTGAAGCAAATGAAGATGGGACCTTTACGTTAACGCACCAACCTGGTGAGTATGAAGTGAAAGTCGAATATTATGGCAAAGAACAAGTTCATGAACACGTGAACTTCGTATCAGGATACGGAGTCGAGAAGGATTATACACTAACTGATGCGTCGGTCGGTTCATTTGAAGTATCTATTATAGATGAACGAACGAATGATCCACTGGAAGATGTTACTGTCGATTTAATCAACACACCTATTAGTGGTAGTACTGACTCAGATGGTGTATTACAGGAACAAGAAGTACACGCTGGAAGTTATATCCTTAATCTTCAATTAGACGGCTTTGTTGAAATGAGTGAAGAAATTGAAATATTAGCAGGGATAGACAACTCATTTGAGTTCACTTTACAACCTTATGACATAGCTGTTTTAAATGATTTTGAATCAGAAATAACTAACTTTTTAAACACGAATGGCTTTGCAGCTGAAGAGCGTGATTGGGATATCGTAGAAGATGTAGACAACTATGACATCCTTTATTTAAATGGCGCCTACACAAGTGGGGGATGGCAACCAGATGAGGATACTTTTAATGAGCTAATTGACCAAGCTGAAGCAAATAACGTTCATCTCGTATTTGCTGATACTTGGGGACCTAGTTACGGATCCATTAGGCATTTAGTAGATTATGATGATGACCCAAAAGAGCTCTCTCACACTTACAATTCTGGAACGGTTTCTATGCAAGTTGACGAATCACACCCAATCTTTGACGGGTATGATGTTGGAGACACACTCACACTCTATGAACAAGGTGGAGATTTCGCTTGGTTCAATGAATACTCTGGCCGTGAGATTAGTAGCATTGGCTCTTCTCAACTAGGAATGGTCGGGACAGGAATCGGCTATAAAGCTATCACAGAGGATAGCGCACACCTTTTACTAGCTTCACATGCCGCTTCACCATGGGTATCACCTTACCAAGGCTGGCTACCTGATATGCAAAACACTTTCCTAAACAGCATCGAATATTTACAAAATGTAGCGTTCGGTGAAGTGAATGGCACAATTGAAGATCAAAGTGGTAATGCAATAAGTGCCACCGTAATGGTAGATGAAACTAACCAAACTTTTGAAACTGATGGCGAATTACAGTTCTACCATGATGAAGGAAGCTATACGTTAACGGTTAGATCAGAAGGTTTCGAAACAGAAACGATTGAAATTGATGTAGAAAACGGTAGTCCGTTCTCTTTTAATGCCGAATTACAATCAACAGATGGCGGTTCCGTGTCGGGAACAGTCTTAAATGAGTACACTTCTAATGTGTTAGAAAACGTTACCGTTGAAGCTGTTAATGATGATGAAGTCATTGCGGAAACAGAAACTGACGAAACAGGATACTATGAACTACTAAACTTAGATGAAGGTGATTATGAGTTAACTTTTTCACTAGATGGTTATTTAAGTGAAACAACTAGTGTTGAATTAGCGTCAAGTCCTGTAACAGTCGATCTAACATTAAGAGAAACACCTGACATTGCTGTGATGGCAGACTACTTCTCTAGTAGTCGTAACTTCCAACATGTATTTAGTGAATATGGCATTGATGTTGAACAATTAACTTATAATAATGTGCACGATCATGTCGGTGACTTTGATGTGATTTTCATAAATGCTATGAGTAGCTTTTCATTTGGAGATGAAGATATAGATGAACTCTTTAAGTTAGCTGATGAAAACAATACTAGTTTAGTAATCGGTGAAACAGATTCATCAACTTCTCCTCTTCCGGCTATTGTTGAGCATCGGAATGACCCTGAATATAGTAACACCGTTAGTGATACGTCAAATCCATCAGGCTATGTCGTAACTGAAGAACATGATTTGTTCAGAAATTATGAACAAGGAGAGTTTATTGAGTTATTAGTTCCTTCAAACAGTCATATTGGTTACTTCGAGAATTATAGTGGTTACACAATCGCAGAAAGCCAACATGAAGGGTCAAATCGATATGGTCCTTCTGTAGCTTACAAACCGAGAACAGATTCAAGTGTTGAACTGTTAATGGCTGGTCACGGTTTCTCAATTAGACATCATGGTGATCACTACACTGAAGAAGCACTAGAGCTTCTACTAGATTCAGTCGTTTGGGCAGCTCATGCTGAATTTTCAACGATTGATGGAACTGTAACAGATGAAAATGGAGAACCTTTACTAGCATCAATCAGTATTGTCGGAGATGACATCGAGGAAATGACAGATAGCTCAGGAGAATTTTCAATTCCTATTTTGGATGGAGACTATGAGTTAGAAGTCAGTTCATTTGGTTATGAAACTAAAACTGTCTCTGCTTCTGCAGGACCAGATGGAGAGCCTTTAAATATTACGATGCAAGTTGGAGAAGATGCCGGAACAATTACAGGGCATATTGAAAGCGAAGTGGATGCGAGTGCCATTTCAGATGTATCAGTTAATTTAGAAGGTTTTCCAATATCAACAATTTCAAATACTCAAGGGGCATACACACTAGATCACATCGAGCCTGGAACTTATTCATTAACTTTTGAGTCTGAAGATCACGTCTTAAAAGAAATTGAGGTTGAGGTACAGGCAGGTGAGACTATAACTCAAAACATCGAGTTAAAACCGTCCCCTACTGTAGGGATTATTGTCGATAACACCTCCTCTTCTGGTGTAACGTTAAGTGAGTATCTTGAAGAGAGAGGGTTTAACACAACAGAGTTATTATACACTGATCTCGATCAGCTTAGTGAAGTTGATTTAATCTTCGCTAACTCAGATTATGGGCATGAGTACAATCCTACTAATGATGAGTTTGATCGATTTGTTGAAAAACTAGATGAGGAACAATTATCTGTTATATGGACTGGACACACCGGTGGTAGAGGTGCTATACGTTTTCTAAATGAGTTTGAGAATAACCCTGGGGAAGAAATAAATGGCCAAGATTCCAATGTCGTTGGTAAAGCAATCGAAGAACACCCGATTGTGGAAGGCGTTGAAGTTCAAAGCCCATTCCCTATGGAAGCAAGCTTTGACCGTTATTATGCTTTTGATGATTATGACGGTGAAACAATAGCACAAGTAGAAATTGACGAAGAAAGAATCGGTGATCTAGTCGCATATAAAGGGCGTACAACGGAATCAGTCGAAATTCTATTAGGTAATATGACGATTAGCCACTTATTCCACCCTGGTGGTGACTTTGATGAAAACAGAGAAACAATTATTAACAATGCTATCCTTTGGGCTTTAGATCATGAAGAACCTTTAGCCGGCGATTTACATGGCGTTTTAGAAAATGATTTAGACCAAACAATTCAAGGGACAGTTACCGTAGTAGAAACAGGCAAAACTGTTACAACTGATCAACAGGGCGAATTTTTCTTAGGATTGCCTGCTGGTGATTACACGTTATTAGTGGAATCTTACGGGCATGAAACGACTGAATTCCAGGTGACTATTGATAACGGTTCTGTTTATGAAGAAGTGTTTACAGTAGAATCAGATGACGTCGGTGTAATAAGTGGTACAGTATACGACTCACAAACTGAAGAGTATATCCCAGGAGCTACTATTAGCTTACTTGGTACACCAATTGAAGTTGAATCTGATGAAAATGGTTATTATGAAGTTGTTGCACCTGTTGGAGAATATGACGTTCGCGCAAATGCACCTGGATATATGGGACAGACGACTTCTAACGTAGAAGTTGTTAAAGGCGAAGAAGTTACAACAAACTTCTATATGAGTGAATCAGAAAAAATCGCCGTAATAACGACAACAACTAACCAAAGTCGTTTTGACGTATTGTTTGACGAGATCGGCTATGAAGTTGATTACTTCTCAAGTGCTAATGCTGAACAACTTTTAGAAGTAATTGATCAGTATGCTTTAATTATTTTCAACAACCGTTCTTCTGGTATAAGCAATGAAGATTTTCAAGAATTAATTGATGAAGCAGATGAGCGTGAGATTAGTATAATCTTTGCTTCCCAGTTCGGAGGTGGTACAATTGCTGACCTTAGAGATATTTACAGTAATCCACAGTCTGTTAGCTGGAGCTTTGTCCCAGGTCACGTTAACTTAACGGTAGAAACGGGCCACCCTTTATTTGCTGGAATTTCAGAAGATGAATTCAGCATTTTAGAAAGTGGCTCTAGCAACCAGCAGTATGCCGTCTATAACAATTATAGCGGTACAACAGTTGGTCAAATATCGCATAATGATGAAGGAACTTTAGGTGAAGGTATTGGATATGACTTTAGAACAGCCAATAGCGTCCACCTCCTTCTATCCGGATTACAAGTAGGAACCTATGCTGATGTAGAGTCAAATTGGACAGATGAAGCAAAACTACTTTATGCAAACTCCATTGATTGGGCTATATCCGCTAGCTTAGGTGAAATTACAGGGACTGTAACAGATGAAGATGGTAACCCAATTGAGCAAGCTAGCGTATCGATTCCAGACAATGATTTAGAAGTTGTGACGAATGCCAACGGAGAGTATCGTATAGGCGTTGGAAGTGGAACTTATGACGTGACAGCTCAAGCAACTGGCTTCCATGAGAAAACCCAATCAGTCACGATTGAAGAACAAGGTGATACTGTAGAGTTAAACTTCTCATTAGAAGAAATTGAAGGAACATCGATCTCAGGTATCATCATTGATAATGAGACTAGTGATCCTATTGAAGAAGCGACTGTCACCCTAACGAAAGACGATGAAGAGTTGGAAGCGATTGAGTCGAACGCAGATGGAGAATACTCTTTCGACCAACTACTCCCCGGCGATTACATTGTCAGCGTAGAAAAGGATGGCTATATCGGTTCAGAAGATGAAGTTACTGTTGAGACAGAACCAATCAACGTTGACTTAATGCTTAACAATATTATTGTCGCAGTAATTGACGATCACAACCATGAGTTAGAAAACTTACTCAATGAACATGACCTTTTCGCGGAATCGGTTAGTTGGGATGTTTTAGATCGCATTGAACAGTTCGAACTGGTTGTCGTCAATAGTAATCAAGCTGATGAAGAACAAGTTGAACAATTAATCGAACGAACTGATGAACTAGAAATCAGTGTTATGTTCTTAGGAACTTGGGGGCAAAATGACGGTTCAATTCACTTGCTTGAACAATATGCTGGATACCCTAATCATGACCAGCACGGTTATGATGAAGGCGAAGTGATCTTAAACATTGGTGAGATAGACCACCCTATTTTCAATGAGCTGCCTGATTCTTTCGTCATACACGGGGAAGGAAGTCCTTATTCAACGTTTAAAGGCTACCCCGGTTCTAACCTTGCTAACCTAAATGTTAATGACGAGGAGTTAGGGACTGCCATAGCTTATGAATATCGCAGTGAACAATCAATTCATATATTGTTATCATCCTTTGCTGCAACTAATATAATTGCGCCAACTTATGGTTGGACTGAAGATGCTAAAACACTATTTGTACAATCTGCTCAATACGCTATGGAAGCTGAGACAGAGTTTGAAGAACCGGCCAAACCAGCTTTTGATGAGGAACAAATTCGTACAAATGAGCGAGAAGTAGAAATCACTGGAACTTCAGACCCTCACACTTCTATAAATATTTATGAAAAACAAAGTAATGAACAATCAATAATTGTTACCATTGAGGCAGATGAAGAAGGTAATTTCGAGACAGTGATCACTTTTAATAACGGAAATACATTCTTATATGCTGAATCTGAAAATGCAACAGGTAAGTCTGATATGAGCGAACGATTACAAGTCATCATTACAGGAAATCCGGATAATAGAGGCAAACCAAACGAATCAGAAAAAGAGAATGAACAGCTAGAGGGTGAACAAATTAACCGAAATGAAAACGAAGAAGATAACAAAAAAGAGGATAATTACAACTCTTAAAATTAATCTACATTAATATCAATTGTTACCTAAGATATATCAATCAATTTTGCATACTTACCAATACTGAACTTACCCAGCTAGTGGACTAGGGCCATTAGCTGGGTATTTACTGTCTATTAATGGTTAGAAAACATTATTAGTCGAAAAGAAATTAATTTGTGCTTAAATTGTTAGTACTCATCTTTAGCTTTTCAGGGTTTAAAACCATATAAATTTCCTTTATTTCCTCTCCAGCTATATAAAAACTAATAACACTATGAATATTCCCATCAACATAAGTAACAATCCCCGGTTGACCATTAACATTTTTAAGTTCGTAATAGAAGCTTTCAGGCACTTTTTTTACGATTCCTGACACAAACCTTACTACATTTGTTCGTGCTATTATTGGACGAATGGCTGCTTTAACTTTACCACCGCCATCAGAATAAAGGATTACTTCATCTGATAATAAATATAATAGTTCATCCGTTTTTTGATGTTGAAAAGCTTCAACAAATTGCTCAACAATAGACTTATTGCATTCATAATTTAGACTTTCTTCTTGAATAGTTGAAAGCTTTGTCTTTGCGCGACTAAAGATCTTGCGACAATTGTCTTTATTCTTATTTACCACACCCGCAATTTCCTCATAGGGGAAATCAAAAGCTTCTCTTAAAAGAAATACTGCACGTTCATGAGGGGTTAAATTCTCCATAAGTCGAAGGTAAGCAATACTTAAACCCTCTTTATTTAAAACCACCTCTAAAGTTGAATCAAATTTACCTTGATTAACTATGATAGGCTCTGGATTCCAAGGGCCAACATATTGCTCCTTTTTATGTTGAGCAGACTTCAGGTGGTCTAAACAACTATTAGTCATTACCTTACAAAGATAAGCCTTTTTATTCTTAATGTTCTTCCCATCGATTTGTGCTGCTTTTAATAACGTCTCTTGAACGAGATCTTCAGTATCAGCCACAGAACCAAGAAGTCGATACCCTAATGAAAATAGCAGAGGATTCAACTCTTTATATTCTTCTTGACTAATTTCCAATACGATCCTCTCCCTTTCTAAATCGAAGAATCTCTTCTGCCGCTCTCTTACCACTACTAACTGCCGCTTCAGACAATATTAAGTCAGAAGATGTCCAATCACCAGCTATATATAATCTATCAATATCAGTTTCAATATATGATAAATTCTTTTCATCACCAATTTGAGGTACCCTTTGGTTAACAACTAGATGAGGCAAACACCGACTAGCGATTTCATATTTCCGCCAGCCAGGTTGAATTCGATCCAAAAATTGTTCTAACTCAAGTTTTATTTGTTTACTCTCTATCTTTTCGTCAGGATGAAAGTATCTAAAAACATGGAGTACAACACCATCCTCATGGTCTGAAAGTTTAGCAAAAGTTGAATGCACTGAATAATATAATGGCTCATGTAAACCTAATGCTAAAAGTTTGTTAGCATTAGGTAATCGAGACAATGCAACATCTAGCGTAGCACCACACACAGGGTGAAAATGCTCAGATACCTCGGTGTACCTCTTGTTTAACATACGGTTAAGTTCATGGGGGGATGTAGTACAAATAACTTCATTACTTAAAATAACTTGATCATTTGAAAGCTTCAACTGAAATAGATCATTGTCATTAGGCGTGATTTTTATTACGTTCCTCTGTTTTTTAACACTTACACCTGATGCAATCGCTTTGTTGTGAAGTTGATCAATCATTGACTGCCACCCACCATCTAAATACTTAACACCCCCCATTACAAGCTTTAAGTGATTAATAATAACGTTAGCACTTACTTTCTCTGGGGTATGACAGTAGGTTGCCAATCGCCCTAACACAACAATAAACGAACGAACATTATTCGAATTAATTCTTTGTTCAAGCCATTGTTTAAACGTTAAATCTTTAACTTTGTTAGTGTCTGTTTTCTTGATCTCCATTAAAATTTTAATGAACTCTAAGCGCTCTTTCCAATTAAAATGTTTAGTAGTAATTAGCTTTAGAGGTGTGAATGGAGCATCAAATTCATGTTTACCATCTACGAAACTACCATTTAATTTTGGTGTTTTTCCCTCTAAATTTATACCTAAGTCTTCTAGAATTAACTTAGCTTCCCCTTTTTTATATAATGCATGAGGTCCTAAGTTGAAATACAGACCTTTGATATTATTTGTTCTAGCTCTTCCTCCCACCTCCTTCCCCTTTTCAATTAAAACAACTGATATATTTGATTTCGCTAAGTAGTTAGCTGCAATATAACCAGCTAACCCACCACCAACAATTGCAACATCCCAAACTTTATTTTCCATAAAAACAACCCCTCGTCACCTTTTATTAATCATGACGAGGGAGAATGAACTTTTGTGACATTTTTATTTTATGTGATCAACCTTGGTAAGTATAACAACATTCTTAGAATCTTATTCTTCTTTCTCTTCTTCTTTCGCCCCTGCTTTCATTAACACTAACGCCGTCACCCAAGACGTTATTGGGATGACGAGGGCTACACCAATTCCCGCCGCTAAAATTGTCACCATTTCACCACTAAAAATTTTCGAATTAACAATTTCTCCAAACGAATAATTAAGGTCCATAAACCAAATGAGAAGTGCCATGTATCCTCCAAAAAACGCAAAGAAAAGCGTATTTGTACTAGTTCCTAAAATATCTTTTCCGATACTTACACCTGATTGATATAGAGATTTTTGGCTTATATCAGGATTATGTCGGTATATTTCCCTCATAGGAGAAGAGATTGAGATTGCAACATCTGTTATAGCTCCAATCGTACTCATAATGATGACCGAAGCCGCTATCTTAACGAAATCAACACCTAAATAAACAGAGAAACCTTTAATCTCCTCTATTTGCTCTTCGCTAAACCCTTGAATCATTGCGCTTTCGGTCATAAAGATAATAAATAAAAGCAAAGCAATGATCGTTGCCATCGTTGATATGAATGCGGTTTTCGTTTTAATATTAATTTCATTTATATAAAACAAGTTAATACAACTTAAAATAGTCGTCGCAATTAATGTAACTATAATAGGATCAATACTTGGATCAGCCATAAATAAAATTGAAATAATTAAAATTACGAAATTGAAAAACAGTGCAATAAATGACCGCACGCCTTTTTGTCCACCAATCACAACCATTAAAATGAATAATATAATTGCAAGCCACACTAATACACTCATACTCTAGCCCTCTTTCGATTTATAAAGAAGATCGTCAAATAAACGCCAATTGGAATTGTGACGACAATCCCAATTCCACCAGCAAGCGCTCTCGCTAACTCTAGAGTTAAATTCATATTTAACGTAAATCCTAACGCTGCTGAGTTTTTTAAATACAAGATGATCATTGGAATTGATCCACTAATATAAACGAAGAACAAAATATTCGTCATCGTCCCCATAATGTCCTTTCCAATATCCATTCCTGATTTTCTTAAAGCTTTATTCGAAATGTTGCTATTCTTCTCGTATAAATTGAATAACGATGATGACATTGTAATGGCAACGTCCATAATAGCACCTAACGCCCCAATTAACACACCAGCCATAAAGACCATTTCTGGTGCACGTGTAACAAACTGCATCTCCTCATAACGCAAGCCTTCCCCTGCTGTCCCCCACATGACAAAAGACGTAACCGCAAACAAAAACAATGTACCCAATAAAGTGGCAGCTATTGCGGCATACGTTTTTTCATTGTTTCCATTAACTAGAAGTAAGGATATTACGGTAAATAAAACAATACTAACTCCACTAATGACAAGTAAGCTAATGTTTGCCGTTTGAATATAAAAATCTAATGCCAATGCAATGATCAGAGCATTAATCGCTAAACTGATCACAGAGTAAAAGCCTTGCCTTTGACCGACTAATAATAAGATAAAAACGAACGCCCAGGCAATTAACAACGTATAATGGTCTCGCTTCACGTCTAATATAGAACCTGTTAAGTGTCCATCTTCATTCGCCGTATCAATTGACACAAATAAATCATTTCCAACGCTATATTCATGATCATATGCTTGTGATGCAGCATATTCATTGTCTAGCTGAATCACTGAACCTTTAGCCTCTCCATTTTGAATAACACCTTCTAACCTTTGTGTTACTAGCTGGTCTTCATTACCATGCGGGTCTGTTACTTCCTCACTTTGAACCGTTTCAACTTCCACGATTTCAGCGATTGAACGTTCATAAAACTCATGGTTATTATGAACAAACCAAAATGAGCCCACGACTAGAAGAAAGGTTAATATATATAAAGCGATTCGCTTCCTTGTTATAAATTGCGTTACACTATTTCTTCTCACAACAAAACCTCCACGCTTCTCTTACCTTTTATTATTTCACAGAAACTGTGGAGCTTCAAAATGTTAAGAAAATCCCTATTAAAATGGCAACCACTTTAATAGGGATTAAATCAAACTATGATTGAGCTTCTACATGTTTTTCTTCGCTCTTATTAATAACTTTAGAACCTGTTAAGTCCCCTGTTACGTTTAGTGCTGTACAACCCATTCCTACGAGAGCATCAACTGCAACGAGTAGAGCAACTGCTTCCATCGGCAAACCTAACTGGACGAACACTGTTGCAATCATTACAATTCCAGCACCCGGAACACCGGCTGTACCAATCGATGCAAGTGTTCCAACAATGACAACCGTCAACATTTCAGCAAATGATAACGGTTGGCCGATTACCATCGATGCAAACACTGCTGACACCGCAATTCTAATAGCTGCGCCGTCCATATTAATCGTTGCACCAAACGGTAAGCTAAAGCTGTAAAGCGATTTATGAAGCTGCATTTTTCGCGCAGCATCCATCGTTAGCGGCAACGTACCCGCACTACTTTGCGTAACAAAAGCAGTAAGCATTGGTGTTCTAGCTGACTTTAGGAATTGTAATGGAGAAGAGCCTGTAATCTTTAATAACGTTAAGTAAAGCGCAAGTTGTACAAATAATGCTACATAAAGGACAAGTACGAACTCTCCAAGTGAAATTATCGTGTCCATTCCATGACTCGCAACCGTTGTCGCAATAATTGCAAACACACCAATTGGAACGTATTGCAAGATGACGTGCATAATTTTAAACGTCGCTTCATTTAACGCTTCAATAATATTATATAAAGTTTCTCCTGATTGGCTGAAATTTTCAGATGACCTTAAGTAAGAAATAGCGATACCAAACACTAACGCTGTAAATATGATCCCTAGTAAATTCAATTCAGTAAAAGCCGTCACAATGTTATCTGGAACGATATTTAGTAAGACACTAGCTACACCCGGATGTTCAGTCGTCTCATAAGCTTCTCCACCTTCAAGCGTCATACCTTGCCCTGGTGAGAACAAAGATGCTACAGATAAACCAACGATAATTGCAACAGCTGAAGTTATAGCATAATAGCCAAACACTTTACCTCCCATTCGCCCAACATCCCTTATATGCGCTTGGTTAATTCCGACAATTAACGTAAACAATATAAGCGGTAAAATTAAAAACATTAATAAACGCAATAGAAGGTCTCCAAAAGGCTCTACATACGGAATTGCCTCTTCGGTCATAGTAAATCCTACAATTACTCCTAACAGTAACCCAATGGTGATCTTCATTATAAGTGAAGTTTCCCAATATATCCTTAACAAACCTTTCATATTAACCCCTCCCCTTTTAATCCACAGTAAATCTATCTGTTTTTACTACTTTAAATATCGTATGTGAAAATCTATTTAATGTCAAAGTTTTTTCATAAGAAAAATAACCCTATATTCATAAGTTTTTACTTAATTGCAAACACTACAGACATATAACAATATGGAGGCTTATATATGATTGAAAATCAACCGAGGTTAACTTCAGCTGAAATCACAGGTGTCTGGACTGCATATATGAATGACAGTATGTCTAAATGTGTATTGAGCTATCTACTTCAACATGTTGAGGATACTGAAATTAAAGAAATTGTTCAATTTTCATTAGACTTATCTGTTCAACACATACAAACGTTAACAGACTTGTTTAAATCTGAGGAACTCCCTTTACCGACAGCGTTTTCCTATGAAAATGATGTAAACCTAAATGCAGCAAGACTTTACACAGACCATTTTATGCTAACTTATGTTAACCAGATGGCTAGAGTAGGACTAGTTTCATATAGCGGATTCATTTCTATGAGCGCTCGCAAAGATATTAGAAACTATTTTATTGAGTGCCTGCAAGAGTCAGCAGAACTTTATGATCGAACGACCCAGACGTTGTTAGATAAAGGCGTTTTCATTAGACCACCATATGTGAATTACCCAAAATCAACTGACTTTGTCGACAACAAGTCTTATTTAGCTGGCTTAAACCCGTTAAGTCAAAAACGTCCATTTAACACTGTAGAAATATCTCATCTATTTATGAATATTCAAACGAACACAATCGGTAGCAAATTATCACAAAGCCTCGCACAAACATCATCGAATGAGAAAGTTCAAAAATGGATGATTAGAGGTAAGGAAATTTCACAAAAGCATATCGAGATTTTCACTAAAAACTTAACAAATAATGATATTTCACCACCAAATTCATCCGATATCGGAGTAACAGATTCAACGACAGCGCCGTTCTCTGATAAATTAAACATGTTTCATATGTCACTTTTAGCAGCCGCAGGAATCGGGAACTATTCAACAGCTGCTGCTGCAAGTCAACGTCTTGATTTAATCGTTAACTACGAAAGGCTGTCAGTAGAAGTAGCAAGGTACGCGTTAGATGGAGCCGAGCTTATGATTAAAAACAACTGGTTGGAGGAACCTCCTGGCACAATCGATAAAAAAACATTAACTAAAAAGAAAGATGAACATTAAGGAGATGTAATTAACCCATCTCCTTATTTTTCTGCAAGCTTATTTCTAGACATTAACCGTAACTTATTTATACGATTAAGTTAAATTACTTGGAAAGGGTGGGAATATGAAAAAAGTTTTAGTCGTCGGTGCAAATGGCCAAATTGGTAAGCATTTAGTCACCTTCATTCAAGAAAGCGATCAATTAGAGGCAAAAGCAATGATTAGAAAGAAAAGCCAAGCTTCATTTTTTAAAGACCTTGGTGCAGATGTAGCTGTCGCAGATTTAGAAGGAGACATTGAAGATATAAAGAAAGCAGCTGAAGATGTAGACTCAATCGTCTTCACAGCTGGTTCTGGTCCACACACTGGCAAAGATAAAACAATTATGATCGATTTAGATGGGGCTGTTAAAACGATTGAAGCTGCCAAACAAGCGAATGTGAAACGCTTTATTATGGTGAGTTCATTTGATACGACACGTGAAGCGATTCAATCAGCACCTGAATCATTCGCGCCATACGTTGCAGCCAAACACTATGCTGATAAATGGCTAAAAGACACTAACCTTGATTACACAATTGTTCACCCAGGACTGTTAACAAATGATGAAGGAACAGGACAAGTTAGCCTTTCAGGTCAAAGCGAGCCAACAGAAGTACCACGTGAAGATGTCGCCAAAGTCATTAAAGCTGCTGTAGAAAATGACAATACGATCGGAAAATCATTTAAAGTTGTTAAGGGCAACCAAGCCGTTGAAGATGCGATTAAAGCTGTTTAATTTACTTCATTAATGATATGATGACATAGGAAAACAAGCATTGGAGAAATTCTATGTCACAACATAAATCATTAACACCGCTTAAAACGTTTTTATTTGCGTTTTTTGCAACAAATACAATCATTTTGAGTTATATACCTATATATTTGCAAGAAGACTTGGGTTTGAGCGGTACTGAAATTGGATGGGTACTAGCTATAGGCCCCTTAGCAGCGCTTATATCAGAGCCTTTTTGGGGCTATATGAGCGATAAGTTTAAGACCGTTAAACGCATTTTAATTATTTTATTAACGGCTTTACTGTTATTCAGTGTCGTCTTTTTTAATGTTTACAGCTTAGGTCTAATTCTGACCTTTGCTTTCTTTATGTATTTCTTCTCTGCACCTGTTGGGGCGTTTGGTGATAGTTTAGCCCAACGTCGTGCAGATGAGCTCTCAATATCGTTTGGGACGATTAGAACGTGGGGGTCAATTGGTTTTGCTGTGTCTTCACTCGTTGTTGGGCAGTATTTAACGTGGACCGGCATAGAGAATATCATTTGGCCTTACTTACTCTTTGGCTCATTAGCCCTTTTAGTTGCTTTTAGACTAACGGATGCAGAGCCTTCTAAAGAATCGGTTAGCCTTAAAAGTGTTAAACTACTTTTTCAGAACAAACGCTTAATGTTCTTCTTGCTATTTATCATGTTCATTACGATCTCACATCGTACGAGTGATAGCTTTATTGGTATTTACATCGTTGAATTAGGTGGAACCGAAAGCTTAGTCGGGGTCTCTTGGTTTGTCGGTGTAATCAGTGAAGCTGCTATATTTGCAACAGCTGCCTTCTGGTTTAAAAAGTATCACACACTAATGTTCATTATTGTAGCTGGAGTCCTTTATACGATTCGTTGGTTTTTATTTGGCGTGATCCACGACCCTTGGGTTGTAATCGGCTTGCAGTTTCTACACGGTCTAACTTTTGCTGTTCTTTATTTAGCAGCATTTGATTACATTACAAGACTAATTCCAAAAGTCGTCCAAGGAACTGGTCACCTTATGTTCCATACCGTCTTTTTCGGTATATCAGGCATTATCGGATCGCTTATGGGTGGACCTATAATTGATCACTATAGCGCTAATGCCCTTTATACAGTATTAGGCTTTTTCGCTCTAGTTGGAACGATATTAATCATAATTTATCACGTAATACTAAATGTAAGAAGAGCATAAAAAAGGGCTGTCTCGCTATTGAGACAGCCTTTAGTTTATTATTTTAAAACAGATTTTATAAACATTTCTTTACTTTCAGCATAAGCTGTTACATCTTTAGGGTGTTCTTCCGCTAGCTTAAGCTTTAGCGCTTCATACTCTTTAGCAAGGTCTTGATTGGCATTCAGTCGATCTCGAAATTGAATGTGTGCATTCCACCAATCACCATTATACTCAACAACGTGGAGAAAATGCGTCTTCGTATAATCCTCGTCTTTGATATAAGGAAACTTTGCAAAGACAATTTTCCCTTCTATCTCTTGTTTCTGCAACATGTAATAATCCGCTTCACTCATTCTTTTTAGGCCTAGTAATTGAACGTCTTCTAAACTTTTTAACCCAACGACAAGATCAATAATCGGTTTTGCCTTCAAACCTTTTATAGCTGTACTGCCAATATGCTCAATACCTAAGACGTGTTCTCCAACCATGTTTTGTAGCAGCTGTTTTTCTTGTTGGAATAGTTGAGGCCATTCTGGGTTGTAGTTGACAAGCTTCACTTCACCTTTGCTTAACCCTAACATTTAATACCCCCTAAGTAGTGGTGTATGACCATCATAAGGGGTTTCTCACTTAAATTGTAGTCTAATAATCATTTCTATATTATGGTATAATAGAATTGTAAAATAAAGAGGGTGTTAGCTTATTTCAAATGGTCCGGATGACTATTGGCTGTATGATTATTGAACCAATAGAGATCATGACAACAGTTTGTGCCAAAGTCATTTGTGATATAGATTTTCGACCAGCAAGCCGAAGAAATAGTAACCCCGCTAAAACCATTATTAACACTTCAAATACAATGTTCACAGTTTCACACCCTTGGTTAATCACAACATAATATATTTACATAGCCCCCCTAAAACTTATTTTAGGGAGCATTAGTGCTTGCTATATAGCAACTATTTTCGCTCATCAAAATCATCCGGGTTTAATTCATCTGTAATATCATCATTTAAACGTCCACTTCTCGGGCGGCCAGTCCTTTCATCAAAGTCATCTGGATTTATCTCATCAGCCACTTCATTTTTCGTTTTACGGTATTCGGAATGTTGATTTTCACGTTCATGTTTTGGTTCCAATTCGTCAGATACCTCCGTTTGTAGTTGGTAATTTTGCTGTCTCTTTTCTGTGACCTCTCTTTGTTCACTTTCTTCATAATCTCGCTTAACGAACATATGAAAGAACAACTCGAATACAGTTACTCCGACTGCAGCAATTAATGAAGCTTGAAATATTGGTCCTCCTGGCATAATAAAACCTAGCATTAAATAAAGGACAACAAAGGATAGGAAGAAATCCGAAATAGTGGCAACTATATTATTAGTTCGCAATAATATAAGCAAATCACCGATAATGTAGGAGATCGCGCCTAATATTAATGTAATGAATAAAACATTAGCAAAAGTCACTTGATAACCGAATCCTAAAATCACATACAAAAGAATAAATGATGCGATTGCTTTTGTTAGTATTAACTTGAAATGGTTCATATCCAATTCTTTTCACTCCTTTCTTAACGTTTAGTTTGGGTAGAGAAGGTGACAATATGCATTGTGAGCGAATTTTATAAATCACATTATTTGTAATTTATGTGACGAATAGGAGTGAAAAAATTCAAAAACTAAATTCAATCAATTCATGATATCATGAACAAAATAAGTGCCTAAACCTACACCAATTAAGCCCCATACGACAATACTAATAACATGCCAGTAAACGACTTTCCTTTTACTTGCTCCAGCTGCAAGAGAAGCGAAAGCAGCAATATGTCCAGAAGCGACTAATGGGGCTAAAAGTGCTACACCAGGTACACCATATTTTTCATACCTTTCTCTAGCTTTACTCGCTCTTCTATGAATAAACCCCTTTTGTTTTGCCTCTCGAAAGCGAACGAGCCACGCATTAAATGGCACAATAATCATCATCAACGACAACAAATTACCTAACATACTAATAACGAGTGCCAATAAGATTGGAAGGCCAATTAATGTACCAATTGCTGCACCACCTGGCGACTCAACAAACGGAATTAAAGATAATAGAAAAATCCCTATTGCTTGCAATAACTCATTCACCTCACCCAAAGAGTTAAGAACATTTTGTATAGTTTCTCGATAAATATTTGCTCACCTCCTACTAACCTTACAAAGCTTTCTGTTGATAAATAATTGTAGAAGCTAACCAAGAGACGCCATAAACCACCAAAATCGTTAATGTCCCAAATACATATAACTCAACTGTTGAAAGATTTAACACGAATTCTGTTAGTGTAGTGAAGTTTTCCATTACATATGGAATGGCATTTTCTACAATGAATAAAAAGACGAAAAAGCTTATTAACACAACAATCATCAAGTAGCCAGGCTTAAATATATAAAAGATCGGAAACGTTAATGCTGCAAACAACATAAACATTGTTGCTCCAATTGCAATTTCATTTAATGTAAAAGATTGGTTGAAGACTAGTAGCAATAAACTTGTTAAACCAATCGCTAAGAGCATATAGACGACTGCCCCAATGTAACGAGAAGCGACAATTTCTTTACGTGTATAAGGTAAGGAGTTTAACAAAATGTTCGTCTCTGCCTTTTCATCATAGTAAAAAGCATTAAATGGAATAAATACGCTAGCGACCAAAGCGATTAAAGTTGTAGATGTACCCATAATAATGAAGAACAAAATAAATGGGATGAAGATTAACATCATCTTCTTCTGTAAAATAAGGTCTCGCCTAAATAAATTAAACATGGGACACGCCCCCTTTCAGGTAGTACATAATGTCTTCAAGCGTTGCATGCTCAATGACTACAGAATCTCCGAAAATATCGTTCACTTGCTTTAAATTATCTGTCAGTGCCTCAAAGCCCGTCGGAACTCGACGTACTTCAACAAATGCTTTTTCTGTGTCTCGGTCTAAAAGGTCTAACTCCCCTTTTACAATCGCATAATTTTCAGCTACTTCTTCAGTTGAATGGTTAAATACTATATCTCCATCTTGAATAAAAGCGATATAATCAGCAATCCTGTCTAAATCTGTTGTAATGTGTGACGAAAAGAAGATCGTACGATTACTGTCCACCATTAACTCTTGAATTAAATCAAGAAATTCACGTCTAAAAATAGGGTCCAACCCTGCCGTCGGTTCATCCATAATAATTAATTCAGCATGATGTGACAAAGCAATTGCTAAGGAAGCTTTCATTTGCATTCCTTTTGAAAACTTTTTCATCGCTTTATTAAGCGGCAAACCAAACTTATCAACATAGTAATCAAACAAGTCATCGTCCCAACTTTTATAAGCAGGTGCAACAGTACGTTTAATATCTTTCAAGTTCAGCCCTTCGTAAAAGACATTAGCGTCATATACAAAGCCAATTCGCTCTTTAATTTCCTTCTCATGTGTCTTATAATCTAATCCAAAAACACTTACTTCCCCTTGATCTGGTTTTAATAAATTCATCATCATTTTAATGGTTGTTGATTTACCTGCTCCGTTTGCCCCAACGAATCCTGTTATAAAACCTTTCTTCACTTCCATGTCGATTTGATCAATGGAAAAACCTTTAAATGCTTTCTTAATACCTTTTAACTCAACAACATTTTCCATATAACTCACTCCTCATACAAAAGCTTTAAAAGTTCTTGTAGTTCACCAAAAGACAACCCGATTTCTTTACTATTTACAATCACTGCACTTAACTGTTCTTCTATTACTTTTAGTTTTTTCTCACGGATTACTTCTAAATTTTGCTCAGCCACAAACGAACCTTTACCGACAATGGAATAAATAAACCCTGATTTCTCTAACTCTTCATACGCCCGCTTCGTCGTAATAACACTAATTTGCAAGTCCTTCGCCAACTGCCGTATTGATGGAAGGGCTGCCCCTTCTTTTAAGTCGCCGGATAAAATCGAAGACTTGATTTGGTTGATAATCTGTTCATAAATCGGTTCTTTGGAGCTATTTGAAATAATAATCTGCATCTTTATCCCTCTTTTTACTGATCAGTGTGTTTACATAATGTATATATACTATATACACATTATATACACAGTAAATCTTATTTGCAACTACTTTTGGGAAAAATAATCAAAAAAGAACTGAGACCGTATAGACGATCTCAGTTCATGTTTCAATCTACATTCTGTTATAATCCTTCCTCAACAATCCCATCATCAAGGCGTCGTGATAACTTCCATCAACGAAGAAGTGTTCTTTTAGCTCCCCTTCAACTTTGAACCCAACTTTTTCATAAAGGTGAATGGCTTTTTCATTATGTTTGACGACGTATAGGAAGATTTTATTTAAGTTTAACTGATTAAAACCATACTCAACGGTTAGTCTGGTAGCCTCTACTGCATAACCTTTACCTTGGTGAGCAGGGTCAAACATAATGGCAAACTCTGCGTTACGATGACGCTGGTCAATATCAAAAAGGCCGAGATAACCGACTCTCTCATTAGCGTGATACAAGATGAAGGAGCGATGTGAATCACTATTTAGTGAATTCTCATACTCCTTAACCATTTTTTCCTTCGTTGTATAAGGCTCTTCAAACCAATAATCCATGATGTTTGGATTTGTTCTCATTTTATATATGAAATCTAAATCTTCTTTTTCTAGTGGGCGAAGTTGTAGATTGGTATCCATAAAAAAACCTCCTAGTACAGCGGCAGTGAATATCCATTTTCCTCGATATGTTGCTTCAAACTCTCATTAGAAATCTGTTCATACTGTATCACATCAAAAAAGTAAGGCATCGATGACTCTTCATTTAACCAATAATTAATCTGATTAATTGTCTCTTGTGTAACTTCTTTACCAGTGATGGCGAGGTCAACATCTGAACCTTTTTTATAATTACCCATTGCTCGACTTCCAAAGATGATTACCTTTTCTACCTCTGGGTAACGTCCAAACAGGTTATTCAATTCATCTAAATCTTCATCTTTTAAACCAAAATTCATAGTAACTCCCTCTTTAACTTCTCATAAAACCACTTTATTTCCGGAAAGTACTTTTTGTTAATTTCACTAATCAATGTTAATGCCAGGTCGTCATCATATGTATGAGTAGTTAAATTTCTTTTGTTCAACGCTTCTAGCCATATATGACCATCATTAATGATCCCATTTTGATATGCCTGTTTAATAGTTTCACGAGGACTTTTAACAATGTAGCCTTCAGCTTCTAAATAGTCTTTCATCACTTTCCAAGAAAGCTCCATTGTCATTTCAAAAAATTGAATATAGCCGGCAATTAATATTTTACTATTTAGCTCTTCTTGATTATGTTCTTCAAGTAATTGAAAAACCTTTTCGAAATTTTCAAATCGTTGTTTCCAACGAATATCTTTATAAGAATTCAATTATTGCCACTCCCTTACTTTTTTAACTAAAATCGTTTAAGGGTAAAAAAGACAGAAGTGTGTCTAATCACTTCTGCCTTTATCCTTATTATACCATATTTATTCTACTGTAACACTTTTAGCCAAATTCCTTGGCTTATCAACATCACAATCACGGTGTAGTGCTGCGTAGTAAGAAATAATTTGTAATGGTAGCACTGAAACTAACGGTGTTAGTAATGGATGCACTGTTGGAATGACAAATGCATCACCTTCACGATAAAGGTCTTCAGGGCTAATAATACATGCGTTAGCACCACGTGTTACAACTTCTTGTACGTTTGAACGGATTGAGCTGTTTACATGGTCTTGTGTTGCAAGTGCAATCACAGGTGTGCCGTCTTCAATTAAAGCAATTGTACCGTGCTTTAACTCTCCACCCGCAAAACCTTCTGCTTGAATGTAAGAGATCTCTTTAAGCTTTAGCGCGCCTTCTAAACCAACGAAGTAATCTAAACCACGTCCGATAAAGAAGCAATTGCGTGTTGTTGATAAATAATCACGTGCAACTTGCTCTAGCTGGTCTTTCTGATCACATAACGTTTCCATTGCATTACCGACGATCGCTAATTCTTTTAACGGATCGAAATCTAACGTTAAACCTTTAGCACGCGCTGTATCTACAGCTAAAATAGCTAAGACAGCCATTTGTGCTGTGTATGCTTTCGTTGAAGCAACTGCAATCTCTGGTCCTGCATGTAAATGTAATGTGTAATTCGATTCACGAGAAAGGGTTGATCCAGGTACGTTTGTAATCGTAAGCGCTGGATGACCTAATTTATTTGTTTCAACTAATACTGAACGTAAGTCTGCTGTTTCACCGCTTTGTGAAATAAAGACGAATAATGGCTTTTCAGATAGTAATGGCATGTTATATGAGAATTCGCTTGCGATGTGAACCTCTGTTGGAACTTGCGCAATCTTTTCTAAGAATTCTTTACCAATTAAGCCTGCGTGGTAGCTTGTTCCTGCTGCAATAATATAGACGCGATCACAGTCTGCCATCGCTTGACGTACGTCTTCATCTAGCTTAATTTGATCATTGTCATCTTGGTATTCTTGAATAATCTTACGCATAACAAAAGGCTGTTCATCGATTTCCTTTAGCATGAAGTGAGGGTACGTCCCTTTTTCAATGTCGCTAGCATCAATTTCAGCAACAAATGGGTCGCGTTCCACTTTAGTACCATCAAGCTTTTGGATTTCAACGCGATCATTCGCAACTAATACGATTTCTTCATCCATTAATTCAACAAACTGATCGGTTACTTGAAGCATCGCCATTGAGTCACTCGCAACGACATTGAACTCTTCGCCTAAACCAACAAGTAATGGGCTTTTGTTTTTCGCAACGAAAACAGTGTCTTTCTGATCACGGTCTAATACAGCTAATGCATAAGAACCGTGTAGTAAGCTTACAGTTTTACGAAACGCTTCAAGCGCGTTGCCTGTTTCTTTTTCAAATTGCTCAATTAGTTGAACAATAATTTCTGTATCTGTTTCACTTACAAAGTTAACATCTTGCAAGTATTCACTTTTTAGTTCTTCAAAGTTTTCAATAACACCATTGTGAACTAAAGTGAATCTGCCTGATGTACTTTGGTGAGGGTGAGCATTCGTTTCGCTTGGCTCACCGTGAGTTGCCCAACGTGTATGACCAATACCAATGTTAGCAGATACAGATTCATCAACTGCTTCACGTAAGTTCGCAATTCGTCCTTTTACTTTAAATAGATCTGTATCTTTTTCGCCTCGCACTGCAATACCTGCTGAGTCATACCCACGATACTCTAATTTCTCTAAACCTGCTAAAAGGATTTCTTTTGCATCTTGATTCCCGATATATCCTACAATTCCGCACATAATGTGTTACCTCCTATTTTGAAAGAGGCAAACAAATGCATTCCTTTACAAGGGGCGATTGTTTGCCCCTTTCTCGTGTTAGTTATTTATACACCTTGTAAGAAGTGGTTGTGCATAGAGTTGCCTCTACGTTTTCACTTCCAACACTACAGTTGAGGTGCTGCAACCGGGAGGCATCCGCCGAATACTCGATTAAACCTCCTCCTCGTCAACTATTTCTCTTCTCCGTCCGAGAAATAGCCCTGGCGCTTTTAAAACTATACTTTCACTCTACGCTCCTTTCTATTCTTGAATAAAACTGACTGTTCCTATTTTACTTATATTTGTAAAACAGGTCAATTACTGTTGTTGAAAAAGTGAAGCACAAGGAATGAAAATCAAAAACCATCCCTCATGCTTGTTATATTCTATGCATCTTTTAAGCCATATGTTTCTTCTATTACTTTAGAAACTTGTGCAACATAGTTCTCACAATCGTCTTTCGTCGGCGCTTCAACCATTACTCGGACGACTGGCTCAGTTCCTGATGGACGAACTAACACACGTCCTTTTCCATCTAACTCACTTTCTACTCGATCGATTGCTTCTTGAACAGTTTGATCGAGATGAACTTCATGCTTATTCACAACACGAACGTTTTGTAAAACTTGAGGGAACTTCTGCATTTCCTCGGCTAGTTCAGATAATGGCTTTTTCGTCTCGCTCATTGCATTTAGTAACTGTAATGCAGATAACATACCGTCACCTGTCGTAATGTAATCTAAGAAGATAATGTGACCAGACTGTTCACCACCTAAGTTAAAGTCATTGGCTAACATTTCTTCCATGACATAACGATCGCCGACAGATGTTTTCACTGTATCAATACCTAACTCATCAAACTTACGATAAAGTCCGATATTACTCATCACAGTCGTTACAACGGTATCTTTTTTCAGGCGCCCTTGTTGCTTAAGGAACTTGCCGCAAATATACATAATCTTATCACCGTCGATGACATTACCTTTTTCATCTACAGCGATTAGACGGTCACCATCACCATCAAAGGCTAAACCAATGTCTGCGCCTTGTTCAACTACAGTTTGACGCAAGTTTTCCGGGCTTGTTGAGCCATAACCGTCATTGATATTAGTGCCATCTGGTGATGAACCAATTGACACCAGGTCCGCCTCAAGGTCTGCAAACAGATGAGATGCTAGTGATGAAGTAGCTCCATGGGCACAATCAATAACAATTTTCATATTTTCAAAATCTGTATCAACCGTCTGCTTTAAATGTTGTAAGTACTTCTGACCTGCTTCAAAGTAATTCATTGATTGCCCTACTTTTGTACCGACAGGCCTTGGTAACTCATCAGTGTCTGTATCAAGCAAGCTTTCAATTTCATGTTCTTGTTCATCATTAAGTTTAAATCCGCTTTCGCCGAAAAATTTAATACCGTTGTCTTCTACTGGGTTATGAGATGCTGAAATCATGACACCTGCTTGAGCACCTGAAGCTTTTGTTAAATAAGCAACACCAGGAGTCGATATTACACCTAAGCGCATGACATCTACACCAACAGATAGAATTCCAGCTACTAAAGCACCTTCAAGCATCTCACTTGATATACGTGTATCACGACCTACTAGTAGCTTAGCTTTCTCTGTTGCATCTTTCGTTAGTGCGTAGGCACCGTAGCGCCCTAATTTGAAGGCTAGCTCTGGTGTTAATTCTGTGTTAGCTACCCCACGTACTCCATCTGTCCCGAAGTATTTTCCCATGATCATTCCGCTCCTTCATTCAATCCATCATATCATTCGTCAAGATCTATTCGATTCTGACCCTTACTCGTTCTTCTTCTGTAGAAAGTCTAATACCTTCAGGGCCATCTAATTGTAAGTCCGCATAAAACTCACCTTCTACTTGACCATCCACATCAATCCAAACTCTTATATTATCTGAACTTAAATCATCTAAATCATCTTGAGTTCCAATTACGTTAACATCAATTAATGCTTCTTCTGGGTCAATGAAAGTGATTTCTTGGTTGTCTTCTAAGTTGTCAACTTCTATTTCAACGTCATCTAATGTGTCTTCGATTGCTTCTTCAACTGCAACCTCTACCTCAGCTGTTTCAGGTTCTGCCCTAGTAACACCAGATGGTACAGGTACATCAACTTCTAATATCGTCGTTTCTTCAATTTCACTTAAATCTATTTCTAATGGCTCTAGCATATTAATTTCATCTAAACGCTCAAGGCTACCGTATAAAGTGGCAGAAACAGGATTTAAATTAACCCCTTGAAGTACTAAGCTGTCATCTAGCTCTCCACTTAACTCATATGTTAACGGATAACGCTTATCATTAATCGACACATCCGCCTCAACCGAAACCGTTGATGGATCGACATATACACTTAATTCATTTCCTTGGGCATCATAGACACGAATTGGAGCATCATTTATCACTCCATCTTCTGCCAAGTCTGTAAGGCTGACAATAGCTTTCACCATCGCAATACGATCCACTTCCGCACTCGAACCTGTAATATCAACCTCTTCGGGTGCAACAACTGGTTCACTAGCAAACGCATCAGTTTCACCTAACTCATCATGGCCGAAAAAGTCCACTTCAACTGGAAATGACACAGTTGAACGTTCCTCAATCGTGATATCTACTGTTCTAGGTTCAATATAAACAGATAATTGACTAGATATACCAGCATGCAAAACATCAACTTCATGTTGTCCTGGTCCTAGATCATTTAAATCAATAAACACATCAAAATTACGCTGTCGTACTGTTTGGGTTATAACACTGCGTGGCCCTTCTACTGTCACGTTAACCGTATCAGGAACACCCCGCACGACATAATCATCTTCCTCTAGGTCAACTTGTAATGGCACGTTTTCCATCGTCTCAACATCTGATGAACCTGTTGGAAGAAAGATATCATTTGATCGAGACGTATTTGCTTCATCAATCGCTACTGTTGTGTAAAGCAAAATGGCTAGAAATAATGATACGATCCTTGTAAACCATGGGCTTTTAATCCAATTATCCATTTCGCTTCCCCTCCAACTCCACGACTTTGATGCAGACGTACCTTCAGCAGGGTTTAACTCTTTCATTAACAATTTACGTAAATCCTCTTCGTCTAGTTTTCGATGAAGTTCACCATTTTTAGTAGCAGATATGTTTCCAGTCTCCTCTGAAACGATTAAAGTTAAAGCGTCTGTTACTTCGCTTACACCCATAGCCGCTCTATGTCTTGTCCCTAATTCTTTCGAAATAAAAGGACTTTCACTTAACGGTAAATAACAAGCAGCCGCCACGATTTCATCAGCTTTTATAATAACCGCTCCATCATGTAATGGTGCGTTTGGAATAAAGATATTCGTTAATAACTCACTCGTTAATTTACCATGAACGTCAACACCTGTCTCAACATATTCACTCATACCAGTTTCACGCTCAATAGTGATTAACGCACCAATTCTTCTCTTACTCATATAATTACACGACTTAACGATTGCATCGATTGTTTCGTGGATTGCTTTCTCTTCAGACTGAGTATTTCTCGCAAAGAAGCTCCCTCGTCCAAGTTGTTCTAATGCACGTCGAATTTCTGGCTGGAACAAGATAATAACCGCAAGAAAACCCCATGTGATCGCTTGATAAACTAACCATTGAACAGTTTTAAGCTCTAAAATTGAACTAAAAAACCATATACCTAATACGACGAAAATCCCTTTCAACAATTGAACGGCTTTCGTCCCTCTTATAACTGAAAATAATTTATATATAACAAACCATACTAATGCTATATCAACGACGATTCTAAGCACTTGTATGAGATCTAATTCTTCCCACGACATGCCTACACTTCCTTCACGCACTTATATTCATTAGGAGCTTTTTAAACTGTTTTTATTATATCACATTTTATTATGACTTAAATAAATGGAAGATGATTAAATTCCTATTTTTTCATTGCTAAATGTTGTACTAAAAATACTAAAAACGCTAATTCAGATCATCCTAAACTAGCGTTTTACCATTAACGAACTTCTTCTTCAAAACTTCTTTTCCCCTATATATTCTAGTCTTTACAGTCCCCACTGGAATATTAAGTGTTATAGAAATTTCATTAATCGAAAACTCTTGGAAGTATCTAAGTAATATAACAGAGCGATACTTCGGTGGTAAAGCTTTTATGTAGTCCCATATCTGCTCATCTCGCTCATTCGTAATGACTGATTCTTCCGGGTTAAGAGCTTGACCTTCAACTTGGTCCAATCGGGTAGCATACTCAGAACCTTTTATAGCTTGATCAAGGATTGCGAGCGGCTTCTTCTTACGCATTTTATCAATACAAAGGTTAGTAGCAATTCTAAAAAGCCAAGGCTTGACCTGCTTAATCTCATTAAATTTATATAAGTTCTGATAAACTTTTAGAAATGTCTCTTGCGTCACCTCTTCAGCGTCGTAAAAACAGCCTAAAACACGATAACAATGACGAAACAAATCATTGTCGTATGTGGTTAACACCTCTTCATACAACGCTAAATCTGAATTTATCTTGTTATACTCCCCCTGTTCAGACACTGGTATCCTTCTCCTCTTTTCATACAATCAATAACATTATACAACAATTACCAATAATTTCATATTAGTTTGTAGGAAAAAATTGTTGGTCATAGGTTGCTAAGAAGGGAGAAAAAGAAAATAGCTCCATCTCAAAAATGAAATGAAGCTATTAAAAATTATATATATTTCTCACCAAATACGGCTGCGATCATATCAGTAGCGACTTCAGCCGTTTGATTCCGCTGATCTAATAAAGGATTGACTTCAACAATTTCAACTGAAGTAAGTATTTCAGAGTCATATAATGTAGACATTGCATGAAATGTTTCTCTATATGAAGGACCTCCATCAACAGGTGTCCCTGTCCCTGGTGTATGTAAAGGGTCTATCCCATCCACATCAAGACTTAAATGGACACCATTAACTCGCGGCCTTAAATAATCGATTGCCTCTTTAATTACAGCATCCATACCACGTTTCTCAATGTCATGCATCGTATAAACTTGAACACCATGCTCTTTTATAAACTTTCTCTCACCTTCATCAATAGACCGTGCACCAATAATAACAGTGTTTTCAGGTTTCACTTTAGGACCATCCCCATTAATCGATGTAAGATCTTGATGTCCTACACCTAAACTCGCTGCAAGTGACATACCATGAATATTACCTGAAGGAGATGTCTCACCACTGTTCAAGTCTGCATGTGCATCAAACCAAATAACACCTAGTTCTTGATAAAAACTATAAAGACCTGCAATAGTTCCTATAGCTATACTATGATCTCCACCTAAAATTAATGGAAAATCACCTTTGGATTTTATCTTTTTTAGCTTATCTGCAATTTTTTGGTTACCACTCGTAACCTCTTTTAAGTTCTTTAAATTTGTTTTTGGATCTTTTTCGTTAGACCCCTCATTCTTTATATCAATATTTCCATAATCTTCGTATTTTACATTTAGCCCATCTAATCGTTTATGTAAACCGGCATATCGAATAGCATTTGGGCCTAGGTCAACACCATAGTTCGGCTGTGCAATTGTAATCGGAGCACCTATAATCCCTACTCTATTTTTCATCTAAACCCCTCCTTTTACCTGAGGTTATTTTATATTCATTATCTAAATGGTTCAACTGGACAAAAAAGTGAATAATTATGCAGGACCGAAGGCGCTTTCAATGGTAAGCCTCACTTCTCTATACAACCTATAGTTTGTACAAATTTAGTTTAATTAACTCTTATCTAGTTTTTAGAATACAAAAAAAAGCTGCTTCCCAAATCAGGAAACAACTTTAAATCAATGTTATGGTGGAGCCTAGCGGGATCGAACCGCTGACCTCCTGCGTGCAAAGCAGGCGCTCTCCCATCTGAGCTAAGGCCCCTTACTTCTTATGTAAATGGTGAGCCATGGAGGATTCGAACCTCCGACCCTCTGATTAAAAGTCAGATGCTCTACCAACTGAGCTAATGGCTCTAACTTGAACTAAAATATATATGGCTGGGCCATCAGGATTCGAACCTGAGAATCACGGGACCAAAACCCGTTGCCTTACCGCTTGGCTATGGCCCAATAAGATGGTGGAGGGGGACGGATTCGAACCGCCGAACCCAAAGGGAGCGGATTTACAGTCCGCCGCGTTTGGCCAACTTCGCTACCCCTCCAACTACTGGTGCCGACCGAGGGACTCGAACCCCCAACCTACTGATTACAAGTCAGTTGCTCTGCCAGATTGAGCTAGGTCGGCAATGAAGTTAGATGGTGGAGGATGGCGGGCTCGAACCACCGACCCCTTGCTTGTAAGGCAAGTGCTCTCCCAGCTGAGCTAATCCTCCGAA
>NZ_BJYA01000015.1 GCF_007991275.1 Alkalibacillus haloalkaliphilus
TTTTTATATAAAAATTCTGTTTATCTATTAACTTAATCATATTTTCACTTATTCCGAATAGGCTAGTACAAATGAGAAAAGGAATGGTGAAATATGAGTAGAAAACTAAATGAAATTAGACATAGTATATCGAAAAGAAAAAAGACACAACGATCAAAACTAGGAAAAGATGCTCCGTATTTGCCTTCTCGTGAAGAAAGCCATGGATATATGCCTTTGTCTGAATATGATTCACAAGGATTCCCGAAGGTTAAAGCTTCTCTTATGTCCAAGCTATTGTTATCTGCTTTTATATTCTTTTTAACTTTCTTTATTTACTATTCACCTGCTCCTTGGATGAATCAAGCACAAAACCAAGTTCATGGATGGTTGACAGAGGACATGCCTTTTGCAACGGTACAAGCCTGGTATGATTCCCATTTTTCTTCTTTGTTTGTATCAACAGCATTGGACCAACCTGCAAGTCAGCAAGACCAAATGGTTGATACAGTACCAGTAAGTGGGCTGCACGTCGATAGGGTTACAGAAGGTTCTAAGGGTGTATATATAGAAGTTCATGAAGAGAAGGGTGTTTACCCTGTTGAACGTGGAACTGTCTTATTTGCTGGCAATATGCCTGATACAGGACGAACAATCATTGTTCAACATGAAAGCGGCGAAAAAACAGTGTACGGTAACTTAGCTGAAATAGATGTTTTTCATTACCAATTCGTCGATCCAACTAAAAAGATGGCAACTGTTAAACCTGATGAACTAGTAGGGTATTCAAATTTATATTTTGCTGTACAAGATGGAGAAGATTATATTGACCCGTTGCAAGTCATTTTAGGAGATTAATATGGCAGTTGTTCGAAAAATACAACTTCATCCTCTATTTATGATTTTATGTGTTGTAGCATACTTTTTTGGTCTATTTGCGGAATTATTTTGTTTAACTTTAATTGTGTTCATTCATGAATTGGGTCATTATATAGCAGCTAGATATTTCAAATGGAATGTATCTAAGATTGTAATTTGGCCTTTTGGCGGTGTGATGGAAACAGAAGATTATTATAATAGGCCAAGTAAAGAGGAACTGATTGTAACTATAGCTGGACCACTTCAACATGTGTGGTTGTATGGCGCCATTTTCATATTGAGTTATGTTGGGGTGCAGGATAGTTTTCTTTTTTTATTACTGGCTATGAATACAGCTATACTCCTTTTTAATTTATTACCAATTCTTCCGTTAGATGGCGGAAGAGTTATTTTTATTGGCCTAAATCAGTTGCTCTCATTTCATAAGTCTATTGCTACAATGACGTTAATTTCAATTATTTTAATTGGTTTTTTAAATGGTATACTATTGTTTATAGGTTGGTATAATATCCAAATAGCATGGATTTCTATTTTTTTATTGTTAGATAATTGGTTTACATGGAGAGAGAAACATATCTTCTTGTTAAAACATCTCTTATCGAGGTATTTTGTTCAAAATGTAGACCGTTCAGACATTCATTTACTTCAAGTCCCTAGTGGAACACCTGTTACCGAATTAGTAAAGTTGTTTAAAAAAGGTTGTTATCACTATATCCATATAGGACAAGAAGTCGTCTTAAGCGAGGATGAATGTTTGAGAATATTGTTTACTGACCGTGAACGCACAATTTCTAATGATAAGCTAAAGGCAGAGGTAATCTAAATTGAGGAAAATATATTTACAAACGAAAACAGCCCATCAAATGATCTATGATTTCGAGGATGGTCATCTGAAAAATATAAAATACCAAAAAGCAGAAAACCTTCAAGTTGGTGATATTGTTTCAGGAGTAGTACATCAAGTTGATCAAAGGTTAAAAGCAGCATTTGTTGATATAGGCCAAAGTGATTTGGCCTATTTGGCATTTGATCAAGTTTATAATGGTCAAGTACATAAAGGAGAGCGCCTAATTTTACAAGTTGAGCGTTTGGCAACGAAAACGAAAAAAGCTTCTGTTAGTAGTATGATTCAGTTAAAAAGCGATGCTTTAGTATATTTGCCGTTAGAGAATTCTATTAACATATCTAATAAGTTAAATGCTGATGAGCAAGTACAGCTTAAGGAGAAGTTGGATCAAATTGTAGACCATGGTGGTGTTGTTGCTCGAACAGTTGCAGGACAATTAAGTTTTAATGAATTAAAAGAGCAATATACTCATTTAAAATCTAAGTGGGACATTGTCAGTCGTCATCACCAAAGTAAAGGGGTTATATTAAAAGAACAAAGTTTATTTAACCAGTTTTTACAAAGTGTTTCACATAGCGGTGTTGATAAAATGATTGTTGATGACTTAGACAAGGTTCAAGCATTTAAACAATCCTTTGATCACCTTAGTCATTTAATACAGTATGATCGTCAATTTTATTCAAATAAACCGATCTCAATTACGGAACTGTATGAACAGTTATCAAACCGCCATGTTAAACTTAAAAACGGCGCAGCCATCACAATTGATCAAACAGAAGCATTAACAGCTATTGATGTTGATTTTGGCTCATTTAAAGACGAAACGAGTAAACATCCTCCATATTTGGACATAAACGTAGAAGCAGCTAAAGAAAGTGCAAAACAAATTCGTAATCGCAATATTTCAGGGGCGATTGTGATTGATTTTCTTAATATGAAAACAAAACGTGAACAACAAATGGTCATGAATGTATTCCGTGATGAAGCGGAGAACGATGATGTGAAAGTACATGTCGTTGGCTTTACTAGACTTGGGATGTTAGAAGTTACGAGAAAGCGTGTGAATGAAAATGTGTACCAATTTTTAGGTGTTGATGAACGTTCATTAGCAAAGTATGATACATTTTCATATAAAGAACTTGAAGAGAATTTGTTAGTTTATGAAGCTAACCCTGATGTCGATTGTGTTTTAGTAGAGGTAGAACCTCATCAAATAGTCAATTGGAAGACAATGATTGAAAAGATCGCTTATCGTCACCGGTTCCATTTTGAATGCTATATTGGTCAAAATAATTCTTTACACGCACCTTATAAATTGTATAAAATAGGTGACGTTAATTGGTTATTATCTCGCCAAGAGGAAGGTCAATTAAATATTGACAAAGTTTTTTAATACGTGATAATATCTATATGTTATGTTTTTAAATGTAGCACCCGTGCTACAACCGCTCAGAGAAGGTTTTTAAACTCTTTAGAGTACCTTTAATGGCGAGTCTGAGTAATTAGAGGAGGTGCAAGTATGTACGCAATTATCGAAACAGGTGGTAAGCAAGTAAAAGTAGAAGAAGGTCAATCTGTATTCATCGAAAAGCTTGATAGTGAAGCTGGTGAAGAGGTGACTTTTGACAAAGTACTTTTCGTAGGTGGAGACGCTACAAAAGCTGGTACTCCATACGTTGACGGTGCGACTGTAACTGGTAAAGTTGAAAAGCAGGGTAAAGGTCGTAAGATTACTGTTTTCAAATATAAGCCAAAGAAAAACTACAAGCGTAAGCAAGGTCATCGTCAGCCATACACGAAAGTTACAATTGACAAAATTAACGCGTAAGGATTTTGGACATGATTGAAGTAATAGAGCAACGTAACTCAAATGGAACGATTAAAGGTTTTCAAATGTCAGGTCATGCTAGTAGTGGACCTCATGGTCAAGATTTAGTGTGTGCTGCAGCATCTGCTGTTTCATTTGGTACTGTAAATGCCATTATTTCAATGTGTGAATGTGAACCTTACATTGAACAAAGTGAAGATGGCGGTTTTCTAAAAGTGAGTTTACCTGAACAATTGTCAGGAGAACGCTTGAATAAAGCGCAAACGCTCTTAGAAGGTATGTTTGTCTCGCTTGAAACAATCGAAAGAGACTATGGACAATATATAAACATCTCAAAACCTTAAGGAGGTGCATGTCAATGTTACGCTTAGACTTACAGTTCTTCGCACAGAAAAAAGGTGTTGGTAGTACGAAAAACGGTCGTGACTCAGAGTCGAAACGTTTAGGAGCTAAACGTGCTGACGGCCAAGTCGTAACTGGCGGTTCAATCCTTTATCGTCAACGTGGTACTAAAGTTTACCCTGGTCACAACGTAGGGATCGGTGGAGACGATACACTATTCTCAAAAGTTGACGGTGTTGTTCGCTTTGAACGCTACGGACGCAATCGTAAAAAAGTAAGTGTTTACCCAGAAACACAAGAAGCATAATGAGTTAAAAAGCCGGCTCTAAAGTTAGAGTCGGCTTTTTTGACTTTTAGTGGTGTCCATTGTTATAACAGTTATGTTAAGATGTTCTACCGTTCGTCACATTCTCAGCTGTAAAAATATAAGTTTGAACATCACATCGTGTGTGTTTATTAGACCACACCCAACAATATTTGAAATATAACCTAACTTCATCTAGAACGATTTAAAACCATGAAATAAGTTATGGTATGATATAAATAAAATCATAATGAAGGTGATGAGGTTGAATACGAGTGAATTTTTACAGTGGCTCCGATTGTATCGCCACGATCTTATGAATGACTTACAAATCATTCAAGGGTATGCCACGATGGGGAAATATGACAAATCAAATGAAAAAATTAACCAACTAACTGAACGGTTAAAAGATGAACGACTGTTACAAGCTTTGAATGCTGATCAATTTGCCTATTGGCTTTTAACTTTGTCTCTTGCTGAGAAGCAGTTAGAAGTCACTTATGATATTGACGTTGAACAAAGCAATTTGAGCAGCATAGATCAGCAAATGAAAACAGATAGTGAAAACATAATTGAACGACTTTTTAAACATATTAATGAGTATGAAATAAAACCTATTCATATCGTGGTATCTGGACACAAATCAATTTTGTTATCTTTTGAAATTGCTCTAAAAAAAGACCAACATGAAGTTTTTATGAATGATTTAACATTCAATGGAAAATTACAAGATAAGACAAGTGAAAATGAAAGTTTAAAATTAACGATAGAATACATCAATTGATGGAGTAAAAGTAGGTGAGTGCAATGTTTGTCGATCGCGTACAAGTATATGTTAAAGCAGGTGACGGTGGTAATGGTTTAGTCGCCTTTCGTCGCGAAAAATATGAGCCAATGGGTGGTCCCGCTGGTGGTGATGGCGGTAACGGTGGTGACGTCGTTTTTGAAGTGGATGAAGGATTGAACACTTTAATGGATTTCCGTTACCAACGCCACTTCAAAGCTACACGTGGTGAAAATGGTATGAGTAAAGGAAAGCATGGTAAAAATGTAGACCCTTTTGTTGTTCCTGTCCCACCAGGAACTGTTGTAAGAAATGCCGAAACGAAAGAAGTTATTGCTGACCTCGTTGAGCATGGCCAACGAGCGGTGATTGCTCAAGGTGGGCGTGGTGGTAAGGGAAACATTCGCTTTGCTAACGCGCGCAATCGCGCACCTGAGCTTGCTGAAAATGGTGAGCCTGGTGATGAGCTTAATGTAGAATTGGAGTTAAAAGTATTAGCAGATGTTGGCTTAGTCGGGTTTCCGAGTGTAGGGAAATCAACCCTTTTATCTGTTGTAAGTGCCGCAAAACCGAAAATCGCTGATTATCATTTCACAACTTTAGCCCCTAATTTAGGGATGGTTAGAACAGATGATGATCGAAGTTTTGTTATAGCAGACTTACCTGGGTTGATTCAAGGAGCTCATGAGGGAGTCGGTTTAGGCCATCAGTTTTTACGACATATTGAACGTACACGTGTAATCATCCATGTAATTGATATGTCAGGGTTAGAAGGCCGTGATCCGTATGAGGACTATCAGGCAATTAATCATGAATTAAAAGAATATGATGAAAAGCTTCTTGAAAGGCCACAAATCATTGTCGCTAATAAAATGGACATGCCAGATGCTGAAACGCACTTTGAGTTTTTTAAAGAGCAATTAGGTGAAGATTTACCGATTTTTCCTGTTTCAGCCATTACGAAGACAGGTTTGAGAGACTTATTACTTGAAGTTGCCAATACGTTAGAAGAGATCCCGAAAGATACATTTGAAACAGCAGAAGAGACAAGTGATGAACGAGTCGTTTATAAATACGAAGGTGATGATGATTCATTCTATATTACACGTGACCCAGACGGTGCTTATGTATTATCAGGGCCAAAGATTGAACGACTATTTAAGATGACAGACTTCAACCGTGATGAATCCGTTCGTCGTTTTGCGAGACAAATGCGTCACATGGGCATTGATGATGCGTTAAGAAAACGTGGTGCTGAAGATGGCGATATTGTTCGTCTGTTAGATTTCGAATTTGAATTTATGGAGTAAGTGTAAGTTATAGTACCTTGATTTTACCGTTTTCATAAAATTTCTCGTCCAATGTCAACATTTTCGCCTAGTTGCATAACTTGTTAGTAGCGCCTAGGTACGACAGAAAGGGGAATGTTGACATTGAAAATTCATATCGTTAAAAAAGGTGAATCAATGGATTCGATTGCTGAGAAGTATGGTGTGTCGCAATCAGAATTACATGACATGAACAAACATTTATCTGAGCCTAAAGATGTTATGGAAGGCATGAAGTTAAAAGTACCGAATGAATCACCGAAAGAACAACCAGTTGTAGAAGTTGAACAAACAAGAGAGGTTGAAACAGATCATAGCTCCAATGAGGAAGTTGAACATAGTCGTCAAGAAGAATTAACAGTGGCTGAGCGCTTCCCGTTACCTAATGACTTTGAAAAGCCAAAGCCGATCCCTTATATTCGTGAAGATGAATACTTTGATAAACAAATAGCACCTTATGATGAAAGCACATCTTATGATGAGCTTCTTGAAGCTGCAAGTTATACGAATATGCCGAACACCTTTGAGGACAGTTGGACTCCAGAAGTTGTTTATGAGCCAATCTATTTTGACCCTTATGTAGTTCAACAACAACAGCAGCAATCACAACAAGATTATGAGCGGTTATACTATGCTTCTTATCGGAGTGGCTGTGGTTGTCAAGGTGCACCAATTAATTATGGATACGGATATTACTATTAGATAATCAATAAGTCGTAAATGACCCCATTTACGACTTATTTTTATTTTCAAAAGCGTTATGATAAAATTAATAAAAATGACTAACGTGGCAAAGGAGAAAAAATATGGAACAACATATTGAACAGTTAGTACAATGGTTACGAGAAACTGTCAAAGAGACTAACACTAATGGACTAGTTGTTGGCTTAAGTGGCGGTATTGATTCAACTGTCGTAGCTTACTTAATTAAAAAAGCATTACCAGATCAATCCTTAAGTGTTATAATGCCATGCAAAAGTGCAGAATCAGACGCTAACGATGCTAAATTAGTAATTGAAGGCTCTGGAATTGACCACGTTACAGTGGATTTAACTGAGCAACATGATGCCTTGTTTAATAATATAAAAGGGCAGATTGGAGCAAAAGGTGAATGGAATGAGGACAAGCAACAATTAGCTGATGCTAATCTCCGTGCTCGTTTAAGAATGAGTACACTTTATACTATTGCAACAAACTACAATTATTTAGTTGTTGGAACAGATAATGCGGCTGAATGGTATACAGGGTATTTCACCAAATATGGAGACGGTGGTGTCGACCTTGTACCACTAACACACTACACTAAGTCTGAAGTACGTGAATTAGGTAAAGCATTAGGTGTACCACAGCAAATTATTGAAAAAGCACCGAGTGCCGGTCTTTGGCATGGTCAAACAGATGAAGAAGAAATGGGTGTCACTTACGACACAATAGATGCGTTCTTAAATGGTGAATCAGTCAATGATGATGATGCACAAACCATCGAGAAAATGCACGAAAGAACAGCACATAAACGTGCATTACCGAAGTCTCCACCTAATTTCCATCATTTCACTCTTGAATAAATGCATGATGTAACACCTCTCATTTCAAACTAATGAAACGGAGGTGTTTTCCATGTTGAAAAAGCTAATATTAATGGCAATTATGGCATTGGTGTTAACTGCTTGTACGTATGTTAATCCAGGTAAAGTCAATAATGATGAAGACAGTGTGACCAATAGTCAACAATCAACTCAAATGCAACAAGATCAACAGTTGACAGATGAGCAAAAAATTAGATTAAATATGTATGAAAATCCTTATGAATACTTCGAAAGAGATGAAGTTGAGGATACATTAGATAACTCTGATGGACGTCCTCACGTTTCTGAAGAAGCATCAGAGCGTATTGAGGAAGAGCGTAAATTATATCATCGCATTATGAACCTAGATGAGGTACGTCAAGCAGGGATTTCATTACAAGATGACCATATTTTTATAGCCATTAATTTAAAAACTCGAACAACTGAAGCTGAAGCCATTGAGCGTGTGACAGAAGTGGTCGAGGATGAAACTGGACGTACAGATGTTACCGTTTGGGTTGACCGAGAGTTTCACAACAGAATAGAAGACCGAAAATATTAAAAACAGTTGAACAGGAGGTGAGTAAATAATCTCCTGTTCAAATACATAATACTGGGGGATTTACATATGAAATTTGCAATAGTTACTGGTGCTTCAAGAGGATTAGGAGAAGAAGTCGCTAAAAATTTATTAAAAGGCGACTACCAACTCATAACTGTTTCACGTAAACGGAAGACGAATGACTTTAAAAACGTAGCGAACGAAAACCGTAAGTCATATTTTCATTTCTCGTGTGATTTAAGTGACTTAGAATCATTAAATGATACTGCTCATGAAATAATTAAAGTATTACAAAAGCATACCGTCGATGAATTGTTAGTCGTTAACAATGCGGGTATGGTATCACCAATGGGAGCTGTCGGCAATTTAGAGAATCATGAAATTGCTAAGCATGTCTCCCTTAATCTGACAGCACCAATGTTACTCGTTAACACAATGAAAGCCCATAGTGGAGCAGATCGTATGACTGTTATAAATGTAACTTCTGGAGCAGCAGAAAAAGCAATTTACGGGTGGAACGCATACAGCTCAACGAAGGCTGCGATTAATAAGTATACTGAAACAGCGGCTTTAGAAGCAGAAGAGTTAAAAGCTCAAGATGTGCATATTGCATTTAGTCCTGGCGTGATGGATACAGATATGCAAGGCGAAATTAGAGAAACGAGCGAAGATGACTTCAAGGACGTTGAGTCTTTTAAACAGTTAAAAGAAGCAGGTCAGCTAAGAAGTCCGAAAGAAGTTGCTGATTTATTACAAACGTTAATTGATGATCAGCAAAGTTTAGAAAATGGTAAAGTGTATAAAGTATATGATTTAGTGAAGTAGCATAAAAGGGAGGGGAACCTATGGCTGGTCATTCAAAATGGCATAATATTAGACATAAAAAGAATGCGAAAGATGCTAAACGTGGCAAACTGTTCATGAAGTTGGCTAAAGAAATTTATGTGGCAGCCAAACAAGGTGGTGCAGATCTAGAAACTAATGCCGCATTAAGATTGGCTGTTGATAAAGCTAAATCAAATAATATGCCTAATGAAAATATAGAACGTGCGATTAAGAAAGCAACAGGCAATCTTGAAGGTGAAAATTACGAAGAATTCACTTACGAAGGATATGGTCCTGGTGGGGTCGCCGTTATGGTTGATGTATTAACCGATAATAAAAACCGTACAGCATCAGAAGTCCGTCATGCTTTTAATAAAAACAATGGTAACTTAGGTGAAAACGGCTGTGTCTCATTTATGTTCCACCGAAAAGGGTATATCGTAATTGAACGATCTAATATTGAAGTGGATGAAGATGAGTTCATGCTAGAGGCAGTTGAAGCTGGCTGTGAGGAAATTGAATCAAATGAAGAAGTATTTGAGCTATTTACAGACCCAACCGACTTCGAATCAGTGCGTAACACACTAACACAACAATATACAACCGCAGCTGCAGAATTAACGATGGTTGCTGATAATTACACACCCGTTAGTGATGAACACAGAGAAGATATGGAAAAATTAATTGATATGCTAGAAGATCTAGAAGATGTACAAGAGGTTCACCACAATATGCAATAAGGTTTTATAAGATTGTCTAAGCCCTCCTCAACTTGGGGAGGTTTTTTCTGTTTTAGTATTATGAAATTAAGGACGAATGAATGAAGTCATGTTAAACTGATAAAGAGAACGTTTGTTCATAAAAGTAGGGGGAACACTATGTATTCATATATTGAAGGTGAACTTAAAAGTGTAACAGAAGATTATATTGTCATTGATATTTCAGGTATTGGTTATGAAATTTGGTGCCCTAACCCGTTAAGGTTCCAAACAAAAATAGAAGAGATTGTTAAAGTTTATACATATTTTTACGTTAGAGAAGATACACAGATGCTATATGGATTTAAGCTTAGTGAAGAAAAAGATCTATTCAAAAAGTTATTAAATGTTTCAGGGATTGGACCGAAAAATGCATTAAGCATTGTAAGTCAAACGTCTGTACAAGATTTCGCTAAAGCTATTGAGCAAGAAAATGATGCTTATTTAACGAAGTTTCCAGGTGTTGGTAAGAAAACAGCGCGTCAAATGATTTTAGATTTAAAAGGAAAAGTAGACGAGTGGATGCAAGTTAAATCGGATGATCTTTTAACAATAGAAACTGAAATTACACCGAGTAATCATCACCTTTATGATGAAGCGGTAGAGGCATTGTTAACTTTAGGTTATACGAAGAGAGAATTAGATAAGATTGCACCTCAACTAAAAGCACATCAAAGTAACTCAACTGACGACCTTGTCAAACACGGTCTTCAATTATTAATGCGTTAAGGGTGAGTATAAAATGGATGAAAGAATGGTTTCAAGTGAAGCACAATGGGAAGACTCTCAAGTAGAGCAAAGTTTACGTCCGTCTAACTTAGCTCAATATATAGGTCAAGACAAAACGAAAGAGAACCTAAAAATATTCATTGAAGCAGCTAAAATGCGTGAAGAACCACTGGATCACGTATTACTTTACGGACCACCAGGACTTGGTAAAACGACTTTAGCTTCAATTATCGCAGAAGAGATGGGAGTGCAGTTTCGAACGACATCAGGGCCTGCTATTGAACGTGCAGGTGATTTAGCTGCCATTCTATCTTCTCTGGAAGCGGGCGATGTATTGTTTATCGATGAGATTCACCGTTTACCAAGGTCTGTTGAAGAAATTTTATATCCAGCTATGGAAGATTTCGTTTTAGACATAGTCATCGGACAAGGTGATGCTGCAAGGTCAGTAAGACTTGAACTGCCACCATTCACATTAGTAGGAGCAACAACGAGAGCAGGCTTATTGTCAGCGCCATTACGAGATCGGTTCGGCGTCTTGAGTCGGCTGGAGTTTTATAATGAGACAGATTTATGTTCAATTATTCACCGAACTGCGAATGTATTTGATTACGAAATTGATCAAGAAGCGGCTACAGAGATCGCCTCAAGGTCAAGAGGTACACCTCGTATAGCCAATCGTTTACTTAAAAGAGTGAGAGATTTATCACAAGTAAATCGAGAAAAGACGATTACATTTAACAGTGCTCAAAAGGCACTTAAGATGTTACAAGTAGATGCATCTGGTTTAGATCACATTGATCATAAATATTTGCTCAGTATTATAGATCAATTTAAAGGTGGACCAGTCGGGTTAGATACTTTATCTGCAACAATTGGTGAAGAATCTCAAACGATTGAAGATGTATATGAACCTTTTTTATTACAACAAGGTTATGTACAACGAACACCTAGAGGTCGAGTAGCTACTCATAAAGCGTATGAACATTTCAAACGGGAGGTTCATGAAACTTGACTAGTTTAGGAAAGTTATTTATTTTGTTAGGGGTACTTTTTATTATAATCGGTATTATTTGGAGTTTTATTGGTAGGTTGCCTGGTGATATTACGTTTAGAACAGGGAACACAACAATCTTCTTTCCAATCGTGACATCAATTGTCGTTAGTATAATTTTAAGTGTCCTTTTTATGTTATTTGGTAGGTTTAAATAGAAGGAAGTGTCGCAACAATGAGAGTAGAGGACTTTGATTTTGAATTACCTGAAGAGCTTATTGCACAAACACCTTTAAAAGAAAGAGCTTCTTCTAAAATGATGATTATTGATCGAGAGGAAGAGTCAGTTAGCCACAAAAGGTTTGCAGATGTGGTTAATTACTTGAATCCAGGTGACTGTTTAGTGTTAAACAATACAAAAGTGTTACCAGCTCGACTCTTAGGTGTAAAAGAAGAAACAGGAGCTAACATTGAGCTGCTTTTACTACACCAAATTGAAGGTGATCGTTGGGAAGTGTTGGCCAAGCCAGCTAAAAAGTTCAAAGAAGGTGCAACGGTAAGTTTTGGTGATGGTCTATTATCTGCAACTTGTATTGAAAGTTTAGATCAAGGTGGTAAGGTTGTTGAGTTTCATTATGATGGAATTTTCCTCGAAGTATTAAACGAATTAGGGGAGATGCCATTACCTCCTTATATTAAGGAGCAGTTAGATGATCAGGATCGTTACCAAACGGTTTACGCTGAAGAATCAGGTTCAGCAGCAGCCCCGACAGCAGGTTTGCATTTTACAGAAGAACTGCTACAACAAATTAAGGCAAAAGGGGTTAATGTCGCATATTTAACGTTACACGTTGGGCTTGGGACATTTAGACCAGTTCAAGTGGATAATCTTGAAGAACATGATATGCATGCTGAGTATTACCGATTAACAGAAGAGACTGCTAACCTTTTAACAGAAACTAAAGCGAATGGTGGAAGAGTTGTTGCAGTTGGTACAACATCGATTAGAACGTTAGAAACGATTATGCGTGATTATGACGAGTTTCGTGCTGTTTCTGGTTGGACTGATATTTTCATTTATCCGCCGTATCAATTTAAAGCGGTAGACGGCTTAATAACGAATTTTCATTTACCGAAATCTACTTTAATAATGCTCGTAAGCGCATTTTCAACGAAAGAATTAATTATGTCAGCCTATCAAGAGGCAATTGAACAACGTTATCGTTTCTTTAGCTTTGGCGATGCGATGTTAATACTTTAAACGTAGGAGAATGAATATGGCAATCACGTATGAACTGATTAAAACATGTAAACAAACAGGAGCTCGTCTCGGTAAGGTTCACACTCCTCATGGCTCATTTGAAACACCTGTGTTCATGCCAGTAGGAACTTTAGCAACTGTTAAAACGATGGCTCCTGAAGAATTAAAAGAGATCGGTGCAAATATTATTTTATCAAATACGTATCATTTATGGTTACGTCCTGGTGAAGATGTAGTAGAAGAAGCAGGCGGGCTTCACAAATTTATGAATTGGGATGGCTCAATTCTAACGGACTCTGGAGGGTTCCAAGTTTTTAGTTTGAGCGATATGCGTCAAATTGAAGAAGAAGGTGTTCATTTTAGAAACCATATTAGTGGTGCGAAACTATTTTTATCACCTGAAAAGGCGATGCACATTCAAAATTCATTAGGTTCTGATATTATGATGGCATTTGATGAATGTCCACCATACCCTGCATCATATGATTATATGAAGGCATCTGTAGAAAGGACAAGCCGTTGGGCTGAGCGTTGCTTAGAAGCCCACCAGAAACCAGGGCAACAAGGGTTATTTGGTATAATTCAAGGTGGCGAGTATGAAGAGTTACGTAAACAAAGTGCAAGAGACCTAACTAGCCTAGACTTTCCTGGATATGCCATTGGTGGTTTGTCAGTTGGTGAGCCAAAAGATGTTATGAATAAAGTGTTAGATTTTACAACACCTTTATTACCTGATGAAAAACCTAGGTACTTAATGGGAGTGGGCTCTCCTGATTCATTAGTAGATGGTGCGATGCGTGGTGTTGATATGTTTGATTGTGTATTACCAACACGTATTGCAAGAAATGGGACGTGTATGACGTCAAATGGTCGTCTAGTTGTTAGAAATGCTAAATTTGCTAAAGATTTTACACCAATTGATGAAAATTGTGATTGTTATACGTGTCGTAATTATACAAAAGCCTACATTCGTCACTTAATTAAAGCGAATGAAACGTTAGGAATAAGATTAACTACTTATCATAACCTATACTTTTTGGTAAAATTAATGGGACAAGTGAGAAATGCCATCAAAGAAGATCGCTTAGGTGATTTTCGTGATGAGTTTTTTGAACAATATGGTTTTAATAAACCAGATGCTAAAAACTTCTAGAAAGGAGGTTGTAATAGATGGATTTACTAATGACGTTAATGCCAATCCTTTTATTTGTACTATTGTTTTGGGCTATTTTAATTCGTCCGCAACAAAAGCGTCAAAAGCAAATTACAGAGATGCAAAATAACCTACAAAAAGGTGATGAAATTATCACTATTGGCGGTATGCATGGTACTGTGCATGCGCTAGATGAAGGTACAGTAGTGTTAGAGGTCAATGAAGGACAGAAGCTTACATACGATCGTACCTCAGTTCGTGAAAAGAAAGCATAATGAAAAACAGGTTGGATATTCCAACCTGTTTTTTTATCTTTAAAGTTAGTTTTTAAAATTCGGCTCTATACTAAATATGGTGGTGTCCATTATCACAATCATTAAATAAAGCATCTATTACAGAATAAAGAGCACAAAACCCTTTTTGTGTTAGGTGAGCTATACTAAGCGGAATCAAAATGCGTAGACTCCAGCGGGAACAGCACGTGTCTCGAGACCCCACAGGCCCCGTTCTTTGGGCCGAGGAGGCTTGAGCCGTGCCCGCGGAAAGCGAAGCATTTTGATGTAGCGATGTTAAATATATTCGTTAAAAGGATAACAAGTGGATGGTGTAAATTTTTACACCTCCACATTTGTAAATAGAATCTCTTTTAATATGCTTCACTTCTTCTTTGCATATTGACACCTAAAATACTACCCGTAACTGTAGCTACGATGAATATTAAGAAATATAAAATTTGATAGCTTTGGATCCATGAATCATGTGCCAAAAATTGATAAAGCATAATCCCTACAACATAAATGATACCAACTATAGCACCTGTCACCCAACCTTTATGAACTGTCATCCTGCCAGATATAAACCCACCAATTAGCATAATGACAATGCTAGTAATAAAAGTGACCCATTGAAGTGTACTAGTCGCCATCCAATCGAAATTAATAAATAAAGCAAATACTAAACTTGCAACTAACATAAGTACTAGAATGGCTGTTAATCCGTAAAAAGTTGCTTTAAGACGCTCATTCATAAAAAAATCCCCCTTTAACAATTTGTGCCTAACTACTTAAACCAAGGCATAAGCTGTCCATTGTTGTCCTATTGGTATAAAACTATGCATGTTTCTAATGAAAAAGACGTATTTATTTTATAAGGACAGAAAGTTAAAAGGGGAAATGAACATGGAAGCGATCATCGCCATTACAGTGTTTGCAATAAGTTACGTCTTTTTATTACTTGATCAGATTAATCGAGCATTAGTCGCTTTATGTGGCGCTGCTATTCTAGTTGTACTTGGGATATTTTCAGTTGATAGTGCATTAACAACCTATGTGGATTGGAGCACAATAGTATTACTATTTTCAATGATGGTATTAATTACGATTACTCAAAGAACAGGCGTGTTTGAGTTTATTGCATTATGGATGATACAAAGAGTGGATGGAAGGCCTATACCGTTGTTTTTCTGGGTAGGTGTATTCACTGCAGTTGGTTCAGCTTTATTAGACAATGTTACGACCGTGTTGTTATTTGTACCAGTTCTCCTACACATGATCAAAAAATTAAACTTACCAGCTTTTCCGTATCTTGTTATGGTGATTATCACCTCTAATGTTGGTGGAACAGCGACGATGATTGGAGACCCACCAAATATTATGATTGGACAAGCTGTTGAACATTTAACATTTATGTCTTTCATTATCCATTTAACTCCTGTAGTCATTGTTATTTTTGCTATTACTATGGTTCTATTAATTCTTATGTTTGGAAGAACGCTATCGAAGGCAGGCGAACAGCGAAGTGATGAGGCAATAAACTTAGACCCAAATGCTGCATTGAAGAAATCACCACTACTTTACCAATCTTTAACGGTACTTGTTCTTACGATTCTAGGGTTTCTTCTCCATGGGTTTATTCATGTTGAGTTAACTACAGTAGCTTTAGCTGGAGCGTTAATTCTTTTACTTCTATCGCAAAAATACGCCGATTGTGAACAAATTTTTGCGAAAGTAGAATGGACGACTTTATTCTTTTTTATCGGCCTATTCGTCTTAGTAGGTGGGTTAGAACAAACTGGTATAATAGATCAAATTGCGATGTCGTTCATTACGTTAACTGAAGGCGATACTGTAAAGTCATCATTTATCATTTTGTGGTCTGCGGGGCTATTATCAGGGTTTCTAGATAATATTCCTTATGTCGCATCAATGATTCCGATTTTGTTTGAGCTTGAGGAATTTGGAATGACGGCGACTGATCCAATGTGGTGGGCACTTGCCTTAGGAGCATGTTTAGGTGGGAATGGTACGCTACTTGGTGCTTCTGCTAACGTTGTCGTTGCAGGGATTGCGAGTACAAACGGAGTGAAAATCCCTTTCGTCCGATTTATGTTATATGGTTTATTCATAGTTGTTGTGTCACTTATTATTGCGACAATCTATATGGCAATCCGTTATTTCTAAAGGCTAGTTAAACCGTATAAATTGAACTATATAGCAAATGCTAAAGGCGAATATATCAACGGAGATGGACAATATGGATGAACTAATAAACTTGATTGTTCGCACAGCAGGGGTTTATATAGCGATTTATGCGGTTTTTCGTTTAATGGGTAAACGTGAGATCGGTGAGTTAAGTATTATGGATTTAATTGTATTTATTATGATGGCTGAAGTTGGGGTTCTTTCTATTGAACAAACGGAAGAATCCTTCTTTTTATTGTTAACACCGATCTTTGTATTATTAATTATTCAAAGGTTAACAGCTGAGGTTTCTTTTAGAAGTAATAAGGCGAGAATGCTTCTTGATGGCACACCATCAATTATCGTTCGAAACGGGGAAATTGATGAAAAAGAAATGAAGAGGCAGCGATATAACATGGACGACCTTCTCGTGCAATTGAGGCAGCAAGGGGCGTTACAGTTAAAAGAAGTAGAGCTTGCCGTATTAGAAACAAATGGCAAGCTCTCAGTATTTCAGAAGAAAGATAATCCTTTAAATTATTTTGATCCAATTATTGTTGATGGTGAATTTCAAGAGGAAGCTTTAAAACAACAAGGAACTACACAAGAACAAGTAATAAATAAACTGGAAAGCTATGGTGTAAACGATATTACAAAAGTGTCTGTTGCCCAAATGCATGAAGATGGATCAATTTTTGTAGACTTTAAGAAGCTCAATTAAAACCGGCCTTGTTTAAGCTGTTCCCATTCGTCTTTTGATACAATTTTAAACAGGAATAAGCCAACGATATATATAAATATTAGAGTTGTGATAATAAGTATTGTAGAGATTAATGCACTGCCAGTTATAAGGATCGACTCAATTTTAGTCCCCATAATGTAAACTAGAATAACTAATGTAATCATTCTAAGCGAAAGCCAAAACGGCATTCTAAATTTGATCAGTTTATAAAGTGTGATGAAGTGTAATAAGGTGACGACAAGTACGCCAACAACAATAGAAATTACAACACCATCAATCCCGAAAGAGGGTTTTGTAGCTAGTAACCATAAGACAGCAAGTTTTACGACAGCTCCAATTAAACTGTTAACCATAGCGTGTTTCGCATAGTCTAGTGCTTGTAAAGCGGCTTGTAGTGGTGCTTGGAAATATAGTAATAAGAAAAAAGGTGCCATAAACATTAAAAACTTAGCACCATTGTCATTGCCATACATGAGCTGCAAAATGACAGGAGCTAATAGTAGAAAGATGATCGTCGCAATACCACCTGAAGCAAATGACAGACGTAAAGCTTGTCTTATTCGGTAGTGTACAGTTTGATAATGTTTTAAAGCATTCGCTTCACTTATTGAAGGAATGAGAGCTACCGATAGAGAATGTGTTATAAAAGTCGGCAAAAGGAGTAAAGGTAGTACGTAACCCGCTAGCTGACCATATAGTTTAGTACTTTCTGATATCGTATAACCGGCAATAATTAAACTTTGTGAGACTAGAATCGGCTCTAAGAAATATGTTGTTGAGCCGATCAAACGTGTTCCTGCTGTAGGAAGTGCAATGTGTAAAATACTATTAAGAGTAGAACGCATTTTTTTAAACCCTTTGTGAACTGTAAGGTCAATAATGGATTTTTTATGCTTTTTGAAACAGTAATACATATAAAATAGTGACACAAGTTCACCAATTACGATTGAAACCATAGCCCCAGCTGCAGCATGGGTAATGCCATAAGGTAGCATCATCTTAACAATAATAACAACAAAGACGATCCTAACTACTTGTTCAATCACTTGTGAGGTAGCTTGTGGCTTCATGTTTTGTAGCCCTTGGAAGTAACCTCTTAAAACTGATGAGATTGCTATGATTATTATAATTGGGCTAATCATCAACATTGGTAAATAAGTACGGTCATCCAAGATTAAATAGTTAGACACGAAAGGTGCTGCAGTTATAAAAAGGGTTGTTAAAACTAAACTTAAAGAAATGGTAATGGTAAAGGACAACTTTAAAATTTGATTAATCTTTTGTTTATTGTTTTCTGTATTCGCTTCTGCAACTAGTTTGGAAACGGCTACGGGAATTCCAATTTGAGATAACGTAATCATGAGAAATAAGGCAGGTAAAGTTAACATGTAAATGCCAATTCCTTCTTCTCCTAACAATCTAGCTAACACAATACGATTTACGAAACCGAGTAAACGACTGATCATCCCTGCGATTATTAATATAATGGCGCCTTTAATAAAAGTCTGCTTAGACAATTTGAATACCTACCTTCTCAAAAGGGTGAAATTTCGGTACAATAATTTATATGCTTGTCTTAGTGCAAGTCATGATAAAAGATTAAAAGTTTGTATGATGAAATAAAGAGTTATTTAAAAGATTGATTGTTGAATAAAATGAAGCGCTTCTGTTAAGAAAGAGGAGTCATACGAAGCTGCCATTAAAGGGGGATTTTAGTTGGAACCGGTTAAAAAGCACGTTGAAGAATGGCGCCCTTACTTGTATGACGTCATTCAAAGTAAAGTAGATGAATTGCGTCTATTAGGTTATGATCACGTCACACATGATGAAGTATGGAATTGTTTGCAGAAGAAAGTATGGCGAAAAAGTAATGAAAAAACATTACATCAAGTCGTACAAGATGTATTACATATGAGTGATCGTCTATTTATGAGTTTTTTAACGGTTCAAGTTCAGCAACAGGACGAAGAGTTATCACAACAAATAGAAGCTTTATCCCAATGGGAACAGGATCATAAAGAAGTGAACTAAATCCCAACGGTGTCGACTTAAAGGAGGTAACAGATAAGATGAAAAGGAAGGGCAGAATTGTCGCCTTTTTCCTAATTGTTTTACTCTTAGGAGGATTAATTGGTACGACAACCAATTCAATAACGAAAGATATTACATTAGGTTTAGATTTGCAAGGTGGCTTTGAAGTTTTATACGAAGTTGAACCATTAAGTGAGAATCAAGAAGTTAACGATCATATGCTCGATGCAGTTGTTCAAAGCTTATATGAAAGAGTTGACGTATTAGGGGTTAATGAACCTTCTATTGATATAGAAGGTGATGATCGAATACGTGTTCAACTAGCAGGTGTTACCGATCAAAATGAAGCACGTGAATTGTTATCGACAACCGCTAATCTTTCATTTAGAGGTGTAGATGATGAACTGTTCTTTGATGGGACAGAGCTAGTCGAAGGAAGTGCTAGACAGAACTTCGATGATATGAACCAACCAATTGTAACAATGGAGACGAAACGTAACTTTGAAGAAAGTGATTATGAGAATTTCCATGAAGTTACACAAGATGTTTCGCAATTGCCAGAAGGCGATAATTTATTAGTTATTTGGTTAGATTATGAAGAAGGTGATTCATTCCAAGAAGAGGTAGGAAGTGATGATCCCAAATTTATTTCTGCACCACGTGTGCAAAATCCAATTGCTAGTACAAACGTTATGATTGAAGGTCAGTTTACTGTAGATGAAGCTAAACAATTAGCTGACTTACTTAATGCCGGTTCATTACCAGCTGACTTAAATGAAGTTTACTCTGTAGCGGTTGGTGCTCAGTTTGGTGAACAGGCGTTAGATCAAACGGTTTATGCTGGTATTCTAGGTGTCATCTTAATCCTATTATATATTATTAGTTATTATCGTTTCCCAGGATTAGTTTCAGCGGTAACATTAAGTGCTTATATTTATTTAATATTACTTGTGTTTGAATCGATTAATGGCGTACTGACATTACCAGGAATCGCAGCACTCGTGCTCGGTGTTGGTATGGCGGTAGACGCTAATATTATAACCTTTGAACGAATAAAAGAAGAATTAAAGGCAGGTAAGACACTTAAATCCGCCTTTAAAGCAGGTAATAGACGCTCATTGGCGACCATTTTAGACGCCAACGTTACAACCATCATCGCAGCTACTGTCTTGTTTATATTTGGTACAAGTTCAGTTAAAGGTTTTGCGACGATGTTAATCATTAGTATTGTCCTAAGCTTTATTACAGCGGTTTACTTAACGCGCTTCCTACTAGGGTTATGGGTTAATAGTAAGGTATTAAACAATAAACCAAAGCTGTTTGGTGTTAAACAAGATGAAATTAAAGATATTACGAAAGGTGAAGAAGTTGAACCTCACTTCTTTGGTAAAACATTTGATTTTGTCCAGCACCGTAAGAAGTTCTTTATAATATCAGGTGCCTTAATTACGGCTGGAGTTATATTTTTGTCTACAGTTGGTTTAAACTTAGGGATCGACTTTGAAAGTGGTTCACGTGTACAAGTGATGGCGGATGAATCATTAACAGCTGAAGAAGTAAATGATGAGTTTGGAACACTAGGCTTAGACCCAACGCAAGTAGTCATGGCTGGTGATGAAGATGAAATTGCGATGGTCCGCTTTGATACAGTACTAGACCAAGATCAAATTGCAGAAGTCAATAATCACTTCACTGATGCCTATGGCAATGAACCAAGTGTCAGCACAGTAACACCTAAAATTGGTCAAGAGCTAGCAATGAATGCGATTTATGCTGTATTAATTGCTTCGATAGCGATTATTATTTATGTAACGTTCAGGTTCGAATTATTCTTTGCTTTAACAGCGATCTTTGCGTTATTACATGATGCATTCTTTATTTTAGCTTTATTCAGTATCTTCCAGTTTGAGTTTGATATTACAATTATCGCAGCAATACTTACTATTGTCGGTTATTCAGTTAACGATACCATTGTTACCTATGACCGAATTCGTGAAAACTTACGGATGGAGAAGAAAGTTAAGACATTTAGTCATTTAGCTGCAATTGTTAATAAGAGTTTAATGCAAACATTAGCACGTAGTTTCAATACGGTAATTACAGTAGTCTTTGCGGCGTTAATGTTATTCATTTTCGGTGCACAAGCGATCACCTACTTCGCGTTTGCACTAATTGTCGGTTTACTTGCTGGTACGTACTCATCACTATTCCTTGGTGCACAACTATGGTTAGTGTGGAGAGGGCGTAACATTGAGAAAAAGCCAGTAGACTTCCAAAAGAAAAAACGTCAAGAAGGACCACAAGTGTAATAATTAAAAGTGATAGAGGGAATTTACCTCTATCACTTTTTTTGAAAATGAGGATTGAGCTTCCTTGTTATAGGGAAACTAAAAACAAGAAAAATAATGGGGGAATTTAAATGAAACAACAAACTTGGATTATATTAACGATTATATTTACAATTTTAATCGCTGTCTTTGCTGTTATTAATGTCGATTCTGTCCCTGTCGATTTCTTATTCGTAGAAACAGAAGCTCCATTAATATTAGTTATTTTATTGTCAGTTCTACTTGGTGCACTATTAGTGATGGGCGTTAGCTTTGCTAAGTTTTATCAATTACAAAAACAAATCAAACAGTTAAAAGCTGATCCAACACTTGAAGAAGAACCAAATCAAGAACTTGAAGATCAAACGGTGCTAGATCACGAAAAAAAAGATGAACAAAAATAATCTCACATTGATACCCCTGATTAGCTCTTGTATAATAAGTTAGTCAGGGGTGAAAATATGTTAAAAAGTAAAATGAATTGGAAAAGTGTATCAAACAATCAAACACCTCAACTAAATCTATCTGTTTCATCTGTGATAGAACGTATGTTAGTAAGAAGAGGTATACATACACAGGAAGAAGCAGAAGCTTTTTTATACCCAACGATAAACGACCTACATGACCCTTTCTTATTCGAACAAATGGAACGAGTTGTGTTAAGAATAAAACAAGCTATTGAAAATGAAGAAAAGATACTAATATATGGAGACTATGATGCTGATGGTGTTACCGCTACTTCAGTGTTAGTTAAGACGTTAAGTTCGTTAGGTGCTATAGTTGATTATTATATTCCAAACCGCTTTACTGAAGGTTATGGGCCAAATGAAGCCGCTTTTAGAGCAGTACATGAAGCTGGTGGTACTTTAATTATAACGGTAGATAATGGAATTGCTGCACCAAAAGAAGCGGCTGTGGCAAAAGAGTTAGGAATCGACTTAATTATTACAGACCACCACGAAGAACAGGATGAAATTCCAGACGCTTATGCGATTATTCACCCACGCTTATCAGAAAACTACCCTTTTAACGATCTAGCTGGAGTAGGTGTTGCTTTTAAGCTTGCTCATGCGCTATTAGGTCGAATACCAAAAGAATTGACAGGTTTAGTTGCCATTGGAACGGTTGCTGACTTAGTTCCGCTTAAAGGTGAAAATCGTGTGTTAGTAAAACAAGGGTTGTCTACGCTGACTCATAATGACATGCCTGGTATTGAAGCGATTAAAACGATCGGCAAAATTGAACCGCCAATTACGACTGAACATATTGGATTTATTATTGGACCGAGAATAAATGCTGTAGGCCGTCTACAAGATGCATCGTTAGCTGTTGATTTAATACTAGAAGACGACCCAATCATTGCTGAAGATATGGCAAAAGAAATTGATGAGTTAAATCTAGAAAGGCAGCAAATAGTCAAAGAGATAGCTGAACAAGCGTTTGAAATGATCGAACAAAATCACAAAGACGATGATGTTATTATTTTAGCAAATGAAGGTTGGAATCCAGGAGTTCTTGGTATTGTTGCTTCTCGAATTGTTAATAAATATTATAAACCGACTATTGTATTAGGAATTGATCGAGATAAAGGCATAGCTAAAGGCAGTGGTCGAAGTATACCAGCTTATGACATGTTTAAAGAAGGTATGAAAGTTAACGACTTGTTTGTACATTTTGGTGGTCACGCTCAAGCAGCAGGAATGACTGTTAATTTAGATCAATTAGATGATTTACGAAAAGTATTAAATGAAAAAGCTAGTGAGATTTTGACTGAAGAAGATTTTATACCTAACTTAATGATTGAAGATGAAGTTAATTGGGCTGAGTTGGATATTAATTTTCCACAAGAATTAGAACTATTAGCCCCATTTGGTATGGAGAATGAGAAACCGGTCTTTCAACTTAATCAAGTGAAACTAACAAACATTAGAAAAATTGGAGCTAAACAAAACCATATTAAACTACACGGGGATATAGATGGTTTAACAGTTGAAATGATCGGCTTTCAAATGGGTGAGGTTGCAGATAAGTTGACTTTAGGCTCTGAAGTTGATGTCGTTGGTGAAATTGAGGTCAATGAATGGAACGGTAATCGAAAGTTGCAAGTTAAATTAAAAGACTTAAGGTGTAACCAGTGGCAACTGTTTGATTATCGAGGAAAAGGATTAACTGATCAAGTTAAATCAATTTTATCTTCGGATCAACTACTGTTTGTCTACTTTAATGAATCACCGACTTTTGAGAAAGAAGCAAATTATTATCATTATAGTGAATTAACGTTACTTGAACGACAACAATATAACAAGTTAGTCTGTTTAGATTTACCTGAATCATTGGAGACTTTTGAAGAAGCTATACAGTTTACGCAGTTTGAAGCTATTTATTTATGTTTCAACAATGAGAATAATCATCTATTTTCATTTATTCCGAGTAGGGAAGCGTTTAAAACATTATACGTCACATTGAAGAAACACCAAGTCATTAAATACGAGCAAAAGGCTCAACTTGCTGAAGCAAAAAACTGGTCATTAGGGCAATTGGATTTCATGCTAGAAGTGTTTTTTGACTTGAACTTTGTTAAAATAACTAATGGTGATATAACTTTTCGAAACGATGTAGAGTTTAAACCGTTAGAGGAGTCAGTAGCATATAAACGAAAACAAGATGCTTTGAAAGTTGAAGAGACGTTGTACTACTCAAATTTTGGAGAATTAAAGGAATGGATTGACAGTAAGTTGCGCTTGCAAACGAAGGAAGGGGAAGTTGTACATGGATTATAAACAACATATAACGATTGTAGAAGACTGGCCAAAAGAAGGTATTAAATTTAAAGATATTACGACATTGATGGATAATGGTCCTGCTTTTAAATCAGCTATAGATGATATTGTAGAATATGCTAAGCAACAAAATGTTGATGTGATCGTTGGACCAGAAGCACGTGGTTTTATCGTAGGTTGTCCAGTTGCTTACGCTTTAGGGGTAGGTTTTGCACCTGTACGTAAAGAAGGAAAACTACCACGTGATACGATTAAAGTGGAGTATGGTTTAGAATATGGTACAGATGCTTTAACTATTCATAAAGATGCTATTAAACCAGGTCAACGTGTGTTATTTACTGACGATTTACTTGCAACTGGTGGTACAGTTGAAGCGACACTCGATTTAGTTGAGCAACTAGGTGGAGAAGTTGTAGGTTGTGCATTTTTAATCGAGTTAAGTTATTTAAACGGTCGAGAAAAGCTAAAAGATTATGATATACTAACTTTAATGGAGTATTAAGCTTAATGGCTGGCCAGATTTTGGTCAGCCAAGTTTATTTGAATTATTGAATACATAGTTTAACTGTTCAACTTTACTTTACAATATTCAAATTATTATTATAATTAGTTAAAAATCTGACTTTAGAAACACCTAGGTGATGTTATGGCTAAACATGAAACTAAAACAATTGAACAAGTAATCCAAGACGCGAGTCGTTATTTAAATGAAGAAAATACGACGTTTCTTAGGCTTGCCTTTGATTACGCCAAAGAAGCGCATGAAGGTCAAATAAGAAAATCAGGAGAAGAATATATTATTCACCCTGTACAAGTTGCTAGTATTTTAGTTGATCTAGAAATGGATCCAGCAACGATCGCGAGTGGTTTCTTACATGATGTTATTGAAGATACTGGGATTACTTATGATGATTTAAAAGAGGAGTTTGGTGAAGAAGTAGCATCGCTCGTTGAAGGTGTAACCAAACTAGGTAAAATTAAATATAAATCAAAACAAGAGCAACAAGCAGAAAACCACCGTAAGATGTTTATTGCGATGGCTAAAGATATACGCGTGATTTTAATTAAGTTGGCAGACCGTCTGCACAATATTAGAACTTTAGACCATTTACCAGAACATAAGCAAAGACGAATTGCTAATGAAACATTAGAAATCTTTGCCCCTTTAGCTCACCGTTTAGGTATATCCACAATTAAATGGGAGCTAGAAGATATATCGTTAAGGTACTTAAATCCACAACAATATTACCGTATTGTTAACTTAATGAAGCAAAAGCGTGATGAGCGAGTCTATTATATTGAAAAAGTAATAAATGAGATTCAAGACCAATTAAAAGATGTTAGCATAACAGCAGAAATTTCAGGACGACCTAAACATATTTATAGCATCTATCGTAAAATGGCGATCCAAAAGAAAGATTTCAACGAGATTTATGATTTACTAGCAGTCCGAGTCATCGTTAAAAGTATTAAAGACTGCTATGCTGTTTTAGGTATTATTCATACTTGTTGGAAACCAATGCCAGGGCGTTTTAAAGACTATATTGCAATGCCGAAACCGAACCTTTATCAGTCTCTTCATACGACGGTAATTGGTCCTAAAGGTGATCCGCTTGAGGTGCAAATTCGAACTCAAGAAATGCACGAAATTGCTGAATATGGTATCGCTGCACACTGGGCGTATAAAGAAGGACAAGATCACGATCAAGAGAATATGTCGAAACAGTTAGCGTGGTTCCGAGAAATTCTTGAATGGCAAAGTGAAACAAATGATGCAGAAGAGTTTATGGAGTCATTAAAAGTTGATTTCTTTTCTGATATGGTTTACGTTTTCACACCGAATGGTGATGTAATAGAACTTCCGAGTGGTTCTGTCCCATTAGACTTTGCTTACAGAATTCATGCAGAAGTAGGTAATAAAACGGTCGGTGCTAAAGTAAACGGTAAGATCGAGCCATTAGATTATCGACTTAAAACGGGCGACATCGTTGAAATGTTAACGTCAAAACATTCATATGGCCCTTCTGAAGACTGGCTTAAAATCACACAAACGTCGCAAGCTAAAAATAAAATAAAACAGTTTTTCAAAAAAACAACGTCGTGATGAGAATGTCGATCGTGGAAAAGAACTGATTGAAAAAGAAATTAAAAGTTTAGACCTTTCACCTAAATCAGTTCTAGTTGAAGAAAACATTCAAAACGCTTTAAGTCGTTTTCATTTAAACACGCTAGAAGATTTGTATGCTGCAGTTGGCTATCAAGGAATTACAGCACAACAAGCAACGAATCGTTTAACTGAAAAATTAATCGAAAAAGAAAAACCTGTTGATTTAGAGAATTCTTTAATTGAAGCTCAACAAGAAGTAGAAACAAAAACTAAGAAAAAATCGACCGGAATTGGTGTCAATGTTAAAGGCGTGGACAACTTAATGGTTCGTCTTTCAAAATGTTGCAACCCAGTTCCTGGTGATGAAATTATCGGTTTTATTACAAAAGGACGCGGTGTTTCAGTTCACCGTGATGATTGTCCAAACATTAAAAACGAAGATGAGGCACGCTTAATTGATGTAGAATGGGAAGGTGTCAATCGTCAACGTAAAAACTATAGTGTCGATTTAGAAATATCAGGTTTCGACCGAAATGGTTTACTAAATGAAATTCTACAAGTCGTTAACGAAACGAATACTGATATCGTCGCTGTCACAGGTAAATCCGACAAAAATAAAATGGCAGTCATTAATTTAACTATTCTAATTCAAAATGTTGATCATTTAAGACGAATTGTTGATCGGATTAAACATATAAGCGACGTATTTACCGTACAAAGAACGATACAGTAAGGAGATTTTGTAATGAGAGCAGTCATACAACGTGTTACGACAGGTTCGGTTGAGGCTAATGATGAAATGACCGGTTCAATTGAATTAGGTTTAGTTGTTCTGCTAGGGGTTACACATGAAGATGATGAGCAAGACTTAAAGTATATTGCTGATAAAGTGACTAACTTACGTATTTTTGAGGATGAACAAGGCAAATTAAACTTATCAGTGAAAGATGTCGGCGGGAAAGTATTATCGATTTCTCAGTTCACTCTTTATGGAGATTGCCGAAAAGGTAGACGACCTAATTTTATGAGCGCAGCAAAACCTGACCAAGCAAATGATCTTTATGAGAAGTTTAATGAAGAAGTGGCAAACTTAGGTGTCCCAGTTGAGACAGGGGCCTTTGGTGAACATATGAAAGTTTCATTATTAAATGATGGTCCTGTTACTTTAATATTAGATTCCAAAGATAAATAGAAAGTAACTTGACATTTTGTGAATTACTATATATGATTATTTAAACATTTGAATATGATTAAAGCCTATGAAGGAAAAAGTAGTGAAAGAAGAGCGATTTCAGAGAAGGTTTATCTTGGCTGGAAATAAACCTATCAGTTCTTTTCATGAAAGACATTCTGGAGGTATGACATCGAACGTTAGCAATATATAATTAGTAGGTGTTCATCGCGTAATCGCGTTACGATAATGAAGAGAAAGCAGTATATGCTTTAATCAGGGTGGCAACACGGGAGAAGTCTCGTCCCTATCAAACGGTAAAGTTTGGTAGGGACGTTTTTTATTTTACGTAAAATTTTTAATATTTATTGATCACATATTGACTAAGAAATCAGAAGGAGGATTTTAACATGAACATTAGCGTTCCAAGAGGTACAGAAGACTTATTACCTGAAAATACAAAACAATGGCAAGTTGTTGAAGAGGCATTGAAAGGTTTAGCTCACACTTATCACTATGATGAAATTCGGACTCCAATGTTTGAACGAACTGAACTGTTCCAACGAGGAGTTGGTGATACGACAGATATCGTCCAAAAGGAAATGTATACATTTGAAGATCGTGGTGGAAGAAGTTTGACTCTACGCCCAGAAGGAACTGCATCTGTTGCAAGGTCTTACGTACAACACAAAATGCACGGCAATGCTGACCAACCTACGAAACTTTATTACTTAGGGCCGATGTTCAGATATGAACGTCCACAGCAAGGACGCACACGTCAATTTACTCAGTTTGGCATTGAAGCAATTGGAAGTGCTGACCCAGCAATTGATGCTGAAGTCATTGCATTTGCAATGGATTGCTATCAAGTATTAGGTTTAAAATCGTTAAAATTAGTATTGAATAGTTTAGGTGACAAAGAAAGTCGTGAAGCACATAGGCAAGCTTTAGTTGAGCACTTCAAACCTTATCAAGAAGAGTTATGTTCAGATTGTCAAATGCGTTTAGAACAAAACCCACTAAGGTTACTCGATTGTAAAGTAGACCGTGATCACCCAACAATGAGTTCTGCTCCTTCAATTTTGGAGTATTTAAATGATTACTCATCACAATACTTTGAAGAAGTTAAAAAGCATTTAGATGCTATGGGAATTTCTTATGTAGTCGATGAGACGCTAGTAAGAGGCCTTGATTATTATACACATACCGCTTTTGAAATTATGAGTGAGGCTGAAGGTTTTGGTTCGATTACGACACTATCAGGTGGTGGACGTTATAACGGCTTAATTCAAGATCTAGGTGGACCTGAAAATTCAGGAATTGGTTTTGCTTTAAGTATCGAACGTTTATTAATGGCTTTAAAAGCAGAGGGAATTGATCTTGAAACAGGCCAAACGCTTGATTGTTTCGTTATTACGATGGGTGATGAAGCGAAGTATACAGCTTCCAGTTTGGTTTATAAACTTAGAAAAGCAGGGTTTAGAACTGACCAAGATTATTTAGATAAGAAAATGAAGGCACAGTTTAAAGCAGCTGATCGTTACAAAGCAAAGTATGCCATTATTATTGGTGAAGATGAAGTAAACAATGGTGTTGCAAACGTTAAGAATTTAGTAGAAGGCGAACAAAAAACAATTGAACTCGATAAAATTATCGAACAGTTAGAAACGTCAGTTTAAGGAGGATCATCATGGAACGAACACATTGTGGACATATTAGAACAGAGCATGTCGACCAGAAAGTAAAATTAAAAGGTTGGGTGCAAAAGCGTAGAGATTTAGGCGGGTTAATTTTTATTGATTTAAGAGATCGTTCTGGAATTGTGCAGACGGTTTTCAGCCCAGAACATAATGAAGAAGCATTACAAGTAGCAGAAAAGTTAAGAAGCGAATACGTCGTTGAAATTGAAGGCACAGTTTTAAAGCGTGATACTTCAACAATTAACGAAAATATGGCGACAGGTGAAGTTGAAGTGTTAGTAGACGGTGTAACTGTTGTTAACGAATCGAAAGCATTACCGATTAAAGTAGATGATCATAAAGACTTAACAGAAGAAACACGTCTGAAATATCGTTATTTAGATTTGCGCCGTGAGCCAATGCAAGAAACGTTAATTTTAAGACATAGAACGGCTCAAGCGATTCGACATTATTTAAACTCAAATGACTTTTTAGAGATGGAAACACCTATTTTAACGAAAAGTACACCTGAAGGGGCAAGAGACTATTTAGTACCTAGCCGTGTTAACCCTGGTCAGTTTTACGCTTTACCTCAATCACCACAAATCTTTAAGCAGTTGTTTATGGTGTCAGGTTTTGAAAAGTATTATCAAATCACCCGTTGCTTTAGAGATGAAGACTTAAGAGCAGACCGCCAGCCAGAGTTTACACAGGTTGATATTGAGACTTCTTTCTTATCACAAGAAGAAATTATGCAAATGACTGAAGAAATGCTTCAGTCGGTTGTAAAAGAAGTTAAGGGGCTAGATGTGACACTGCCATTCCCTCGCTTAACTTATGATGAAGCAATGGAACGTTATGGGTCAGATAAACCTGACACACGATTTGGTTTAGAATTAGTTAATATGAGCGGCGTGTTCCAAAACAGTGGTTTTAAAGTATTTAAACAAGCTGTTGAATCAGGTGGAAAAGTAAGTGCTATAAACGTTAAAGGCTTTGCAGATCAGTATTCTCGTAAAGACATTGATCATTTAACAGAATTCGTTTCTGTGTACGGAGCTAAAGGATTGGCTTGGATGAAAGTCGATGGTGAATCACTAACTGGACCAATCGCGAAATTCTTTGAAGAAGAAGAGGAACATTCAATCTTAGAAGCATTAAATGGCGAATCAAATGACTTATTGTTATTTGTAGCAGACAAACCAGATGTTGTTGCAGCAAGTTTAGGTGCTCTAAGGTCAAAACTAGGTAAAGAGTTAAACTTAATTGATGAGAGCCAATTTAACTTCTTATGGGTTACGGACTGGCCATTATTTGAATATGATGAAGATGATGGGCGTTATCATGCTGCACACCATCCATTTACAATGCCGCAAACAGGTGATATGAACCAGTTACATGAAGATCCTTCTAATGTTAAAGCAAAAGCTTATGATGTTGTTTTAAATGGTTATGAACTAGGTGGTGGTTCACTTCGTATTTATAAGAAAGACATGCAAGAAAAGATGTTTGAAGCATTAGGTTTTTCTAAAGAAGAAGCACATGATCAATTTGGTTTCTTGTTAGAGGCTTTAGAGTTTGGTGCGCCACCTCATGGCGGTATCGCTTTAGGCTTTGACCGTTTAGTCATGATTTTAGCTGGTAAGACGAATTTACGTGATACAATTGCATTTCCAAAGACAGCTTCAGCATCAGACTTATTAACTCAAGCTCCTTCTCAAGTTGATCAACATCAATTGGAAGAGCTTTACTTGCAAAGTATCGCGAAATATGAAGATAATGAAGGCTAATGTACCTAAAAATTGCTACCTACCATAGAACTACTCTTTAGCACTTGAAACGATGTTAGCTTCATGCTATGATTTAATTACAAAATAACAAAGCAACCAATCAATCCTAATGTGTTCGTCTTACTCCACATAAGTTTTGACCGAACACTTATATTGTAGGGAGTCCGGACGTTTCCATATTGCGTAAAAGCCTTTGTTAAGGACTTACAAGATATATGGAACAGGACACCCACCTGCCTTGAGCGGGTTCAAAACAATACGGAGGGACGGCACAATTGGGATTGTTACATAAAGTCGAAAAACACTAATCAAATGATTAGTGTTTTATTTTGATGTAGCTGTACTTTTTTAGGGTCTATACTAAATGTGGTGGTGTCTTGCGATGGACGCTTGCACCCACAGGGCACAAATGCAACATCTGCTCATTAAAGCGCAGGACAAAATCAATGAAAACAAGATTACATAGCAACTTTTGTGTTAGGTGAGGTGTATTAAGCGGAATCAAAATGCGTAGACTCCTGCGGGAACAGCACGAGTCTCGAGACCCCACAGGCCCCGTTCTTTGGGCCGAGGAGGCTCGAGCCGTGCCCGCGGAAAGCGAAGCATTTTGATGTAGCGATGTTCAATATATTCTTTGAAAGTGCAAATTTTCATCACCACATTTGATATAGAACCATAAAAAAGGGTAAGGACTTGTTTTGTTCCTTACCCATTTTTTATTATTTAGCTATTTGCTGTAAATTACCGTTTTTCTCCATCTTAAATGATGGTGTCGTTACTTCATCTTCATCAAATACCATCATCTTACGAGCGCGATCCATAATGTTAATGAATGTTTGATAATCCTCTTGTAAGCTAGCGTATTGTTGCGACATTTCTTCTACCTTCGCTTTTAGTTGCTCGTTTTCATTACGAACTTCTTCATTTTCATGTTTTAAAGCTTCTAGCTCACTATTGATTTGTTCATTCACTTGATTTGAAGTTTTCAGTTGGTTTAATTGATGAATGATAGAGTCAATAGAAGGAGCACTAGTAGATACTTCGTTTGTTTGTACTTGCATTGTCGAATTCTCTACTGGCATTGCTGTTTCTTCTACTGTCATTGGTAGATTTACTTCAGGCTGTACAGTACGTCTTGGTTGAGGTTTTCTTTGTTGTTGTTGGGCTTTCTTCCTCTGTTTTCTTTGCCTTTTCGCTAAATCTACTGCTTTCTCATAGTTTTTTCTAACTTCAGCATTCCATCTAAAGCCACATGCTGCAGCTGTACGATTTAGTTGATCACCAACCTCTTCAAAAGCATTTAACTGTGTACTTCCTTCTCTTATATGCCTTAGCACAGTTTCAGCTAATAATAGGTCATCTTCGTGAGACCAAGCATCTTGACGAACTTTCACCATATGTTTTCATCCTTTCATTTTAAATCATTTATGTTTGTATAATTAATAGTTTTCTGTTTCTATCATGCGCAATAAGCTATTATTTTATACATAAGAGGTGATTATTCGTCAATTTACCTTTGAATATAGTAAAATAATATAAGAGTTTAGACTAAAAGGAGTTCTAACATGTTTTTTAAAGAGCCATTAGCATACCGAATGAGACCTGAAACAATTGAAGATGTGGTCGGTCAAGATGACGTAATTGGTGAAAATACACCATTATATAAAATGATTAACCAAGGACATGTACCATCCATGATTTTATATGGAGAGCCTGGAACTGGTAAAACTTCACTAGCCTTTGCCATAGCAGGATCTACAAATCAAGATTTCTATGCGATTAATGCTACAACTTCTAGTAAAAAAGAAATAGAAGAGATTACAGCTAAAGCCAAAATGAGTGAAGGAGCCATTTTGTTTATTGATGAGATCCACCGATTTAATAAAAGCCAGCAAGATTATTTATTGAAAGCTTTGGAAGAAGGTGTGATTACATTAATTGGTGCAACTACAGAAAACCCTTATCACAGTGTAAATAACGCAATTCGTTCAAGGTGTGGTCAAATTAAACAGTTATCATTATTATCACCTGAAGCCGTTAAAACATTACTGAACAAAGCATTAAATGATGAGTATAGAGGCTTAGGTCATTTAAATATTGATATAAAAGACCATTTAATAGAACAAATTGCTTCTATAACAGGAGATGCGAGGACGGCATTAACTTTATTAGAAGATATTGTTTTTGCATCAGACCAAAATGAAGAAGGTACTTATATTGTCGATGAAGATACAGTCAATTATTGCATTCGTAATAAAGGGTTCTCACACGATAAAAAAGGTGATATTTATTATAATTTATTATCAAGTTTTCAAAAGAGTATTAGAGGAAGTGACGTTAATGCCGCACTACATTACTTAGCTAGACTGTTAGAAGGTGGCGACCTAGAAGCTATTACAAGAAGGTTACTCGTCATTGCCTATGAGGATATCGGTTTAGCGAATCCACAGCTTTGTTCACGAGTATTACCTGCTATTGAATCAGTTGAACGTCTTGGATTACCTGAAGGGAGAATCCCGCTATCTGTAGTGACAGTTGAATTATCGTTATCTCCAAAATCAAACACAGCTTATAAAGCATTAGATCAAGCAATAACCCATGTGCAAAAAGGTATTACTGATGATATCCCTGACCATTTAAAAGACACTCATTATCACGGTGCTAAAGATTTAGGGCACGGTATTGAATACAAATATCCTCACAATTACGCAGGGTCTTGGGTTTATCAAGAATACTTGCCAGAAAAGTTAAAAGATGCTAGTTATTATACACCGAAAGAAATTGGTGAAGAAAAGCGGTTGGCTCAAGTGTATGACAAGTTGAATAACTTGAAGCAGAAAGCACGCCATAATAAAACTTAACTAATGCATGACGGCTTACATCATGCTATAATATCACATGGTTTTTAACAGATGATCTTTACAGTAATTTATATAAATTATGTTGTTACTTTAAGAGGCACAACAACGTGTTATACTGATTAATATAGAAAGATGAGCGTTTAAGGAGGAGCTTTAATTGAAGATTTCAACTAAAGGCCGATACGGTCTAACCATTATGATTGCATTAGCAAAGAATTACGGTGACAAGCCGATTCCATTAAAGTCAATCGCTTCTGAATATGATTTATCTGAACATTATTTAGAACAATTAATTGCTCCTCTTCGAAACGAGGGGTTAGTTAAAAGTGTAAGAGGTGCAAAAGGTGGTTATTTATTAACCCGTGAGCCAAAACTAATTACTGCAGCAGATATTATTAAAACTTTAGAAGGTCCAATTCGACCTGTAGAAGAGATGGATGATGAAGAACCATCAAAACGTGAACTATGGAAAAGAATACGTGATGCGGTAAAAGACGTGTTAGAAACGACTACTTTACAAGATCTCGTCGACTATGATGACAATAACTATCAAGAAGAGCATATGTTTTATATTTAGTTACAAAGAAGGTGAAAGAAGTGTCACATATCTATTTAGACCATGCTGCTACAACGCCGTTACATGAATCGGTTCAAGAACAGATGACTTCAGTTATGCAAAACCATTTTGGTAATCCATCTAGTATTCACTTTTTCGGAAGAGATAGCCGAAAATTGCTAGATCAAGCGCGAACGACTATCGCTAAAAGTATTAATGCGCCATTTACATCGTTAATCTTTACAAGTGGTGGTACTGAAGCAAATAATTTAGCGATTTTTGGTTCTGCTTATGCTAATGAACAGTATGGACGCCATATAATTACGACACAAATTGAACACCATGCCGTATTACATCCGTGTGAACGACTAGAAAGCGAAGGCTTTGATGTCACATATTTACCTGTAGATGAAACGGGACAAGTCGACCTTAATCAACTAAAAGAAGCATTAAGAGACGATACGATTTTAGTGACAATTATGTCTGTTAATAATGAAGTTGGTGTGATCCAACCCATTCAAGAAATTGGTGAATTGTTAGAAGAACATCAAGCTGTTTTCCATACTGACGCTGTACAAGCTTATGGGGTACAACAAATCGATGTTCAAGAGATGAAAGTAGATTTATTAACGGCTTCTTCACATAAAATATATGGTCCAAAAGGCGTCGGGTTTTTATATAAACATGAAAAACATCACTTAAAGCAACAAGTATTTGGTGGTGAACAAGAACGTAAGTGGCGTTCAGGTACAGAAAATACTTTAGCAATTGCTGGTTTCGAGCAAGCTGTAAAAGTATTGATGGAAGAACGAGAAAGCCGTAATACTCATTATCAAGCTCTATTCAATGAACTCATTGCTCAATTAGAAAAACAAGAGATGGAGTTTTCAATAAATGGAGATTTGAATAACCGAGTGTCTAACATTGTTAATATAAGTTTTCCTAAAACAGAGGTCGAAATGTTTTTAACGAATCTAGACTTAGCAGGTATAGCAGTATCGTCTGGTTCTGCTTGTACGGCAGGTTCAATTGATCCATCTCACGTTTTAAAAGCGATGTATGGTGAAGAAGATGAGCGGTTATATAATTCGATTCGGTTTAGTTTTGGGATTCATAATACTTTAGATGAAATGAAGCAAGTCGCTGAAAAGATACAGCCGATTGTCGAACGATTAAAGAGTTTATCATAAAGGTGGTGAGAGCATGGAAGATCGTTCAAATATTCGAGTAGTTGTCGGAATGTCAGGTGGTGTTGACTCATCTGTTACAGCCCTATTATTAAAGCAACAAGGCTACGATGTCGTCGGAATCTTTATGAAAAACTGGGACGATACTGATGAGTTTGGTGTATGTACAGCAACACAAGATTATGAAGATGTTGCACGTGTATGCAACCAACTAGATATTCCTTATTACTCAGTAAACTTTGAAAGCAAATATTGGGATAAAGTATTCCAATATTTCTTAGATGAATATAAAGCAGGTCGGACACCAAATCCGGATGTTATGTGTAATAAAGAAATAAAATTCAAAGCCTTCTTAGACCATGCTGTCGGTTTAGGAGCAGATTATTTAGCTACAGGGCATTATGCTCAAGTTCGTGAAAAAGATGGTCAAGTTGAAATGTTACGTGGCGTTGATGATAACAAGGACCAAACTTATTTCTTAAACCAAATATCTAAAGACATCTTACCTAAGATTATGTTTCCGCTTGGTGGTTTAGCGAAACGAGAAGTACGTGAAATTGCTGAAGAGCATGATTTAGCTACTGCCAGCAAGAAAGACAGTACAGGAATATGTTTTATTGGTGAGAGAAACTTTAAAGAATTTTTAAGTGAGTATTTACCAGCTCAACCAGGTGAGATGCAAACTTTATCAGGTGAAGTAAAAGGTCGTCATGACGGGTTAATGTATTACACGATCGGGCAACGACAAGGTCTTGGCATTGGTGGTTCAGGTGATCCATGGTTTGTAGTTGGGAAAAATTTAACTGATAACGTCTTATATGTAGAGCAAGGTTTCCATCATGAAGCATTGTATTCGGATGAATTGTTAGCTGTTGACGTTAATTGGTTAGTTGACCGCGATCTAACTCAACCTCTTAAATGTACAGCCAAGTTTAGATATCGTCAAAAAGATAGTGGTGTAACAGTTCATGTTAATGAGGATGGTACGGCAAACGTTATATTCGATGAACCTCAACGTGCAATTACACCAGGGCAAGCTGTCGTCTTTTACGAAGGTGATGTTTGTTTAGGTGGCGGTACAATTGATGAAGTTTATCGTGAACAACAACCATTAAGCCATTTAGGATAAATTTAAGTTTAAGCAGAATAAAAAGTCAGCACGATGAGTGGTGACTTTTTTCTCTATTTTTGAAGATAAAAGGAGTAAATTAAAGATGAGCGAGTTACAAAAAGGTATTGAATATATGCAAAATCATCAATTTGAAGAAGCGGCTCAGTCTTTCAATAATTACATTGAAGAGAATCCAGAAGATCCAGTAGGGTTTATTAATTTTGCCAACCTTCTAGTCCATTTACAAGAATATGATTCAGCTGAACGGTTTTATAATAAAGCATTAGAGTTAGAAGAGAAGCTACCGGCTGCTCATTACGGTTTAGGCAACATGTATTATGAACAAGAACAATATGACCAGGCGACTAAACAATTCCAAGATGCGATGAAACAAGGCTTAGATGATGAAGATGTTTATTTCATGTTAGGTATGTCATTATTAAATCAAGAAATGCCTAAACTAGCACTTCCATATTTGCAAAGAGCAAGCGAGTTAAGTCCTGAAGACATTGATATTCAATTCCAATACGGCTTAACTTTAGCTTATGGCAATATGATTGATGAAGCTTATGAACAAATGAATGTCGTCTTATCATTAGATGAAGAACATAGTGATGCTTATTACAACAAAGGTGTTTGCTTACTTTATTCAGAAAAGCCAGAAGAAGCCCTCGTACAGTTTGAAAAAGCGTTAGCTATACAAGAAGAACACTTATTAGCAGGAAATGCAAAGAAACAAGTCGAACAGTTATTACAAGAGCGAGATGGATAGAAGGAGAAACGGATCATGTCTGATCAAAAATATGCTAAAGGCCAATTAAATCACATGATCTTTCACAATCAACAGACGCAATTTTCGATTGCGTCTATTTCTGTTCAAGATACTGACCTTGAATTAGATGAAGAAGAATTAGTTGTGAAAGGTAACTTTCCACCTTTAACACACGGCAATGATTATATATTTTATGGAACTATACAAGTTCACCCGAAATTCGGAGAACAACTACAAGTCTTTACATATGAAAAAGAATTACCGAAAACTGAAGAAAGTCTTGTCAAATATTTATCAAGCGATTTATTTTATGGTATTGGTCAAAAGACAGCGCAAAAAATTGTTGATACATTAGGGATTAATGCAGTCGATGAAGTGCTAAGAGATTCAGCAAAACTTGATCAAGTTGTCGGTTTAAAACCTGAAACTAAAAAACAATTTATTGCAGACCTAAGAATAAACCAAGGTTTTGAGCAAGTGACTGTTGAGTTGGCGAAATATGGGATAGGTTTGCAGTTAGCCGGGAAGCTTTATCATGCTTACCATGAAAATACGATCGAACAATTAAAAGAAAATCCTTATCAATTTGTTTTTGATGTAGAAGGATTTGGTTTTCAACGTGCTGATGAAATTGCTGAGTCCATTGGAATTAAAGATGAACATCCGACTCGAATTCAAGCAGGTGTCCTACATGTTTTAGATCAACAATCTTCTAATGGACATGTTTACGTAGAGAAAGAGCAGCTGTTAAAACAATTAAATTCGCTTTTATATCAAGGACGAAATCATGAGAACGATGAATCGCTAGAGCAACACTTGAAGTTTTTAATCGATGAAGATCTAATTGTACAAGAAGATGATCGAGTTTACTTACCTCAACTTTATTTTGCTGAAGAAGGTGTTGCTTCACAACTGACGCGCATATTAGCGACTGAACAAGATGCATCTTATGACGAAAGTGAACTGTTAAAAGTAATTGGTGAAATCGAAGAACAAGAAGGTATTGCATACGGTGAAGAGCAATATGAAGCGGTCAAGAAAGCTTTAGATGAGAAAGTGATGTTACTTACAGGTGGACCTGGAACTGGGAAAACAACAGTTGTTAAAGGTATTATCCACTGTTATGAAGTACTGTTTCGTAAAAACGAAAACAAACATCAATCAGATTATATATTAGCAGCTCCAACTGGAAGAGCTGCTAAAAGGTTAACTGAATCAACTGGCTTAAAAGCAAAAACGATACATAGTCTTCTCGGTTGGTCGGGTGAAGAGCATTTTGAATTTAACGATGGAAACCAACTGAAGGGTAAAGTTTTAATTGTTGATGAGTTTTCGATGGTTGATATTTGGTTAGCGAACAGTTTGCTTAAAGCAGTTCCTGCCGACATGAAAGTCATCTTTGTTGGTGATGAAGACCAATTACCATCTGTAGGTCCAGGTCAAGTCCTAGCTGACTTATTAAAGTCGAAAGTCGTACCAGTGTGTCAGTTAAAAGAAATTTATCGGCAAAAAAATGATTCTTATATCGTTAAACTTGCTCATGATATTAAAAACGATCAAATACCCATGCAGTCAGTTGGCAAAAAAGATGATTTTAATTTTATTGAAACAAATACTGATCATGCTTTAAATACAATTGAACAGATCGTAAAGAAAGCGTTGGATAGAGGATATTCAATGCGTGATATTCAAGTGTTAGCTCCAATGTATAAAACAAAAGTTGGGATACATGAATTAAATCAAACGTTGCAAAATATCTTTAACCCTAAAGAAGAAGGTAAACGTGAAATCGAACATTTTCAGTCTGTCTTTAGAACGGGTGATAAAATTATCCAACTTGTAAATCAGCCAGAGAAAGATGTGTTTAATGGTGATATCGGTGAAATTGTCGCTATTAAACACGCCAAGGAAGCTGAGTCAAAAAAAGATGAATTAATTATTAATTTCGAAGGACTTGAAGTATCTTATACGAGACAAGATTTTAACCAAATTATGCTAGCTTATGCGATCTCTATTCATAAATCTCAAGGTAGTGAGTTCCCAATTGTGATTTTACCAATTGTTAGATCATTCAAGCGAATGTTAGTGAAAAATTTAATTTATACAGCGATTACACGTGGTAAATCTTCTCTTATTATATGTGGCAGTTATGACGTCTTTTTGGAAGGTATGCAAAAACAACAAGCGTACGAACGTAATACGAGTCTTGTCTCACGTATAAAATCATTTAATCTAAAAGAACGTGAAGAAGATCTTAGTGAATTAGAACCAGATGAACAGTTTGAGGAAGATATTTCACCTTATGATTTTATGTAGAAAGCTCAAACTAAGAATGTTCGTACCATTGGTATAGAACGAAGATGAAACGGGGAGGATGTAGGCAAAAAGGAAAGAGGGTTTTTTATGAACTGCCCGAATTGCCAAACATCTGATATCGGTAAAATCGGTAGTCAACAGTTTTATTGTTGGAACTGTTTTATAGAACTATCCGTAAAAGAAGATGGCAATATGCACGTGCATGAAGTGCAAGAGGATGGGACGATTTCCTCTTTAGACGACCTGTTTTCGGAATAACTGTGGCAAGGTTGACCATTCTTTGCTAATAGGTGGGGAATCAGAAGAAAGCGTAATGCTTGCTTGTTGAAAGGTTTATGCACCATATCAGTAGATAAAGGTTGGTGAACAACTTTGAGTCGAGTAATTTCAACAGGTGTCATGGGAGCTGCCGCGTTATACTTTATGCGTAACCGAAATATACGTAAAAGTGGTATGTGGAAACAGCTTCGTAAATCTGGTAAAAAGCTAAGAAAAAGGTATCTCTAAAACACACACAACCGTTCGAGCTCGAACGGTTGTGCTACATATATAAGTTGACATTAACAAGGCAATTATCTATAATAACCTCATGAAAAACATGTTAAATATTAAGTGATATAAATCAATGATGGAAACGAGTAAATGACAGTCCACTTTCAGAGAGGCATTTTATTAGCTGAGATAAATGCTAAGTGAAGGGTCATTGAAGCTAATCCGGAGAGCGGTTAACCCCCGACGTCTCACCACGTTACGGTGATCTAAGATGATAGATGTTAAGTCTATAATTAGGGTGGTACCGCGCGCAATAGTCGTCCCTACATGTAACGTGTAGAGACGGCTATTTTTTTGTACATAAAAAAGGAGGTAACAAAATGAAACAACTTCAATCACATGAAGTAAGGCAAATGTTTTTAGACTTTTTTAAGGAAAAGAAACACGGTGTTGAGCCGAGTCGTTCTTTAGTTCCTCAAGATGATCCAACTTTATTATGGATTAACAGTGGTGTTGCCACATTAAAGAAATACTTTGACGGCCGTATAGTCCCTGACAATCCCAGAATAGTTAACGCTCAGAAGTCCATTAGAACAAATGATATCGAAAATGTAGGGTTTACAGCAAGACACCATACATTCTTTGAGATGTTAGGGAACTTCTCAATCGGTGATTACTTTAAAGAAGAAGCGATTGAATGGGCGTGGGAGTTTTTAACGAGTGATTATTGGATTGGATTCGATGAAGATAAACTAGCTGTCACGGTTCACCCTGAAGATGAAGAAGCTTATGACATTTGGCTAAATAAAGTAGGGGTGCCTGCTGAACGCATTATTCGAATTGAAGAAAACTTTTGGGATATTGGAGAAGGACCAAGTGGCCCAAACACTGAAATATTTTACGATCGTGGTGAAAGTTATGGTAATGACCTTAATGACCCTGAACTTTACCCAGGTGGAGAAAATGAACGTTACTTAGAGATCTGGAACTTAGTATTTTCACAGTTTAACCATAATCCTGATGATACGTACACACCACTTCCTAAGAAAAATATTGATACAGGTATGGGGTTAGAAAGAATAGTATCTGTTATTCAAGATACGAAAACAAACTTCGAAACGGATCTGTTTAAACCGATTATTGAACGTACTGAGAAGATCTCTAATGTCACTTATGGTCAATCAACAAGGCAAGATACAGCATTCAAAGTAATTGCTGACCACGTTAGAACAGTAGCTTTTGCAATTGGGGATGGTGCCCTGCCATCAAATGAAGGCCGTGGTTATGTATTAAGAAGGCTACTACGTCGTGCCATTAGATTTGCTAAAGACTTAAATATTAATGAACCATTCATGTATCAATTAGTTGATGAAGTCGCAAGCATTATGTTTGAATTTTACCCAGAAGTTCATGAGAAGAAAGACTTTATTAAAGATGTAATGAAAAAAGAAGAGCAACGTTTCCATGAAACACTTCAAGAAGGTTTAGCAATACTAGAGAAAGTTATGAAATCTGAAAAAGAAAAAGGAAGTAACGTTTTTCCTGGCGAAGAAGTATTTACACTTTATGATACTTATGGATTTCCAAAAGAACTAACAGAAGAATATGTAGAGGCAGAAGGCTTCTCCATCGATGAACCAGGCTTTGAGAAGGAAATGAAAAAGCAACGTGACCGTGCACGTGAAGCAAGACAAAAAGTCGATTCCATGCAAGTCCAAGACCAAGTGTTACAACAAATTCATACGAAAAGTGAGTTTGTAGGTTTTGAGCAATTAGCAGTGGATACTACTTTAGACGTTATTGTAAAAGATTCAGATCTGATTGATGAAGCGCAAACTGGTGATGTTGCAACGTTAGTCCTTGCTCAAACGCCATTTTATGCTGAAAGCGGTGGACAAATTGCAGACAAAGGAATAATTACAACTGAAACTGGTAAAGCTTCAGTGATGGATGTTCAAAAAGGTCCAAATGGCCAAAACTTACATCAAGTTGATGTGATTGAAGGGACTTTAAAATCTGGACAATCAGTCTCAGCTGAAGTGACGCGTTATGAACGTCAGCAAGTCATTAAAAACCATACTGCAACACATTTGTTACATCAAGCTTTAAAAGATGTTTTAGGTGATCACGTCAATCAGGCGGGATCATTAGTCGCTCCAGATCGTTTACGTTTTGACTTTACACACTTTAATGCTGTATCGGAAGAGGAATTACAACAAATAGAAACGATTGTAAATGAGAAAGTGTGGGCTTCCATTCCAGTTGCTATCATGCACAAGTCATTAGACGAAGCTAAACAAATGGGTGCAATGGCATTATTTGATGCTAAATATGGTGAAGAAGTAAGAGTAGTAGCTGTTGATGATTACAGTATTGAACTTTGTGGAGGTTGCCACGTCGGTAACACAGCAGAAATCGGTCTATTCAAGGTTACTCAAGAAACAGGGATTGGTGCAGGAACACGTAGAATAGAGGCGTGTACTGGTCCTGGAGCTTATGAGTATTATCAAGGTAGAGAACAGTTACTAAATGATGCAGCTTTCAAGTTGAAGACTAAAACTGAACAAGTACCACAAAGAATTGATACACTATTCCAAGAAATGAAGGATTTACAAAAGGACAATGAATCACTTTCAGCGAAACTAGCCAATGTTGAATCAGCTAACATCTTAGATGAAGTTGAAACAATTGATGGTGTTAACCTTTTAGCACAAAAAGTCGATGTTAGTGATATGAATGCTTTACGCAATATGGTCGATGAGTTAAAACAAAAAGTTGATTCAGGCATCATATTATTAGCCATGGAGAATGGTGACAAGGTACAATTGGCTTCAGGTGTTTCTAAAGATTTAGTTGATCGAGGGTTTCACGCAGGTCATGTTATTAAAGAAGCTGCAACAAGATGTGGTGGAGGCGGTGGAGGCCGTCCTGACATGGCACAAGCTGGTGGTAAACAACCAGAAAAAATTGATGAAGCACTAGCGTCGGCGAAAGATTATATTAAAACTGTTTTAACTTCGTAGCTTTTAGGTATATAATGTAGTTAAAGTGGTTTGAGGGGGATTGAAAATGTCGAACGATCACACTATGAAATTTCAGTTTTCAGATGACTCACAAGAACAATTAGTAAACGAAATTTTACATCAAGTTTATAGTTCATTGGAAGAGAAAGGATACAATCCAATCAACCAAATAGTCGGTTACTTATTATCAGGTGACCCTGCATATATCCCTCGACACAATGATGCTCGTAATTTAATCTCACAAATAGAACGAGATGAAATTATCGAAGAAGTTGTAAAGAACTATTTGCAGACGAATAAAAGATAAAGAGGATTTTGCATGAAAATATTGGGCTTAGATGTCGGTGAAAAAACAATTGGTGTTGCAGTATCAGATGCGTTGCATTTTACTGCCCAAGGTATTGAAACAATCCATTGGGATGAATCTGAATTCGCGTCAGTTAAAGATCGCTTTCAACAACTTATTGATGAGTATGAGATCAGTAAAATTGTCGTTGGTCTACCAAAGAATATGAATGGTACAATTGGAGAACGTGGTGAAGCATGTCAGCATTTTGCAGCGTATTTAGAAGAACAATTTTCACTACCTGTTGTCATGTGGGATGAACGTTTAACGACAATGGCAGCTGAACGTGTATTACTAGATGCTGACATGAGTCGTCAAAAGCGAAAAAAAGTAATTGATAAAATGGCGGCGATGATCATATTACAAGGTTATCTCGATTCAAACCGCTAAAAGGAGTGTAACTGATGCAGGAGAAAGAGCGAATTATTATCCCTGATGAGTCAGGAGAAGAACATTTATTTGACGTTTTATTTACATTTGATGTGGATCATACTGAAAGGTCATACTTAGTAGCAGTTCCAGCTGAACAAGCTGAAGAAGAGGAAGTAGAAGTATTCGCTTTCCGCTTTGAAGAAAAAGAAGATGATCCTGATGACCTAACTTTATACCAAATTGAAACGGATGAAGAATGGGAAATGGTCGAAGAAATGTTAGCTACATTCACTGAATCTGATGATGAGTCTAACTAATCAATAGTTTAAAGTTAATTGATATAACGAAACATTAATCGTGTGGTAAAATACGATTAGTGTTTCGTTTTTATTTAAAATAAATAATTTAGTGACAATGATAGAAAAAAAAGTCGTTTTATTTTATACTTTTTATTGGTATAAAAGAAAGGTAAAGAATAGGGGGAAGTATTTTGTCACCTTCCAATGATTATAACAGTATAAAGCAAGAGCGGGCTAAGGAAGCGGGAATCGTTAGAAAAGTCGTTTTAATCGTAATCTTAGTTGCTCTAATTGTATTTGGTATCGCTGGTTATTTTATTTACAATTATGTTAGTGAAGGTTTAAGTCCTGTAGACCCAGAAGATGATGAGCTTGTAGAAGTGGAGATTCCAATGGGGTCAAATGTGGGTGATATCGCAGAGATTTTGGAAGAGAACGACATTATTAATAATGCTACGATCTTTCAAACGTATGTGACGTTTAAAAATGAGTCTGGCTTTCAAGCAGGGGAGTATACTTTATCTAGAAGCCTTGAACTTGATGAAATTATTGAGTCATTAAAAACAGGCCGTATTATGCTTGAGCCACTATTTTCTGTCACTATTCCTGAAGGCTCAAACATTGAACGCATTGCTGAGATTCTAGATAACGAGACATCCATTGAAGAAGATGAGTTCATGGAGTATATGACAGATGAAGAATATATCGAATCTTTAATGGAAGAATATTCAGGGTTATTAACTGAAGATATCTTACATGAAGACGTGAGGTATCCGTTAGAAGGGTACTTATACGCTATTACTTATGATTTCCATGAAGAAGATCCTTCAGTAGAAGAAGTTGTCGATAAAATGCTTCAACAGACTCAGAACAGAGTATACGAATATATCGATGACATGGATGCAAGAGGGATGTCAATTCATGAGGCATTAACTTTAGCTTCAATTATTGAATTAGAGGCTGTTGGTGAGGACGATCGCTTGAAGATTTCTGGTGTTTTCCATAATCGTTTGAATGAAGATCCACCAATGGCGTTACAGACTGACCCAACAGTTCTTTATGCAATGGGTGAACATCACCAACGTGTGTTGTACGAGCATTTGGAATACGAACACCCTTATAATACGTATCAAAATACAGGTTTACCACCTGGTCCGATCTCTAACTTCCATGAAAGCGCATTGAGAGCTTCAGTCAACCCAGAGTATCACGAATATTTATACTTTGTGGCTTCTTATGAAGGTGAAAACTATTTTGCAGAAACATATGAAGAACACCAGCAAAATATAGAAGAACATCGACCTAGAGATGAGGAATAATAAAAATTAAAAGGGAGTGCGTAAAATCATTCGCATTCCCATCTTTTTTTATGGTAAAATATTAAAATTGTATAGGAATGAAATTGTTAAACCCTTGATGGAGGTTTAGAAATGAATAAAACAAAGCAATACGTGCAGTCTTTATATAATGATGAATCTAACCCTCTAATCGCATCGATGGAACAATATGCAATTGAAAATAACGTTCCAATTATGGAGAAAGATGGTATTGAATACTTAAAGCAGTTAATTCGAATACAACAACCTAAAAAGATAATCGAAATTGGTTCTGCCATTGGTTATTCTGCGATTCAAATGGCCAATAGCATACCTGATGTACAAGTGTACACTGTTGAACGTGATGAAATAAGATATGAAATTGCTAAACAGTATATTCAAGAAGCCAATCTTGAAGGCAGAATCCATATTGATTTAGATGATGCATTAAATTGGATCGATCATAGATTTACGACAGAACGCTTTGATTTAGCTTTTATTGATGCTGCTAAAGGTGAGTATATAAATTACGTAGAAAAAATCACGCCACTTTTACCAAAAGGTAGTTTGTTAGTAGTTGACAATGTGCTATTTAAGGGGTATGTTTCAAAAGAGAAACAAGACAACAAACGTTTTGTTAAGATCGGAGAAAAGATTGCATCATTTAATGAGTGGCTATTGAACCATCCACAATATCAAACAACGATCATTGAAACTGGAGATGGAATTGCTATTGCTTTAAAAACTAACTAGATATGACATGTGGGAAGGGAGTACTCATAAATTGAATGATAAGCCGATTATTATTGGTGTAGCAGGTGGGACAGGCTCTGGGAAGACAACTGTTACTCGCACTATTTGTGAACAGTTCGAAAATACATCAATTTTAATGTTAGAACAAGATTCATATTACAAGGATCAATCACATATACCATTTGAAGAACGTTTAAATACAAATTATGACCATCCTTTGGCCTTTGATCATGATCTATTACGTGATCATTTAAAGAGCTTATCGCAACGTCAACCAGTAGAAAAGCCGGTCTATAATTATGAACTTCACACTCGTTCTAATGAAACGATTAAAATTGATCCACAAGAAGTTATAATTTTAGAAGGAATTTTAGTATTAGAAGACGAAAGATTACGTAATATGATGGATATAAAAGTATTTGTGGATACGGATGCTGATATTAGAATTATTAGAAGAATGATGCGTGATATAAAAGAACGTGGCAGAACTATTGAATCTGTTATGGATCAGTATATAAACGTAGTAAGGCCTATGCATTTACAGTTTGTAGAACCCGCCAAGCGTTATGCTGATATTATTATTCCAGAAGGCGGACAAAATCATGTTGCCATTGATCTATTATCAACAAAAGTAAAAAGCATCATTGATCAAAAGCAAATATAGATTCTCATCATATATTTAAGTAATAATTGAAACAGAGAACTGAATTTAAAAGGAGTGTTAAGTCATGGCAGAAGAGAAAAGCTATTATATGACTGAAGAGGGGAAACAAAAGTTAGAAGATGAATTAGAAGAGCTGAAAACCGAAAGGCGCCCAGAAGTAGTAGAGCGTATTAAGGTAGCAAGAAGCTTCGGTGACCTTTCTGAGAACTCTGAGTACGATGCAGCAAAAGATGAACAAGCATTCGTAGAATCACGTATTTCTCAAATAGAAAATATGATTCGTTATGCTGTTATTATTGAGAATGATGAAGATAACAATGAAGTAGTTCAGCTAGGTAAAACGGTTGTTTTTGAAGAATTACCTGATGGGGATGAAGAAGAGTACCAAATCGTTGGTAGTGCAGAAGCTGATCCTTTTGAAGGGCGTATCTCAAACGATTCTCCAATGGCACAAAGCTTACTTGGTAAAAGAGTAGGTGACCAAGCTATGGTGCAAACACCAGGTGGGGAATTTGAAGTGAAAATTAAAGAAGTTAAATAAAACACCAAGTAGTCCTACACAACATTGTGTAGGACTATTTACCAAATAAATGAAATCATATTATTTCATTAGTTGAATTCATTGAGGAGGGGAACCTTGTGGATCATCAATATTCACGATCTGAACGTTACGAGAAACGTCGTAAAAATACGAAAACAATGAATATACTAATATGGGCTTTTATCATATTATTTGTTGTTTTGATTGCTTTCTGGATCTTTGGAGGCGACGATGAAGTAGAAGAGGAACAAACTGAACAAAACACTTCATTAGAAGAGGAAGACGAAGAAGACGAGCATGAAGAAAACGAAGTGACTGAAGATGAAGAGGAGCAATCATCAGAACAAGAAGAATCGACAACTGACGAATCGACAGAAGAAGAAAGTAATGAACAAGAATCTGAAGAAGAGCATGTATATGAATCTGATGAAGATAATGTTGTTCGTGTATTTGAACGTAATTGGGACCCGGTTGGTACTGAACAAGAAGAACCGCATACAACACAATTTAGTGAAGGTACACAAGACCGCGAAGAAATGGAACAAGCGATCATATATGCTACAGGCTTGTCAGAAGATGATATTATCTTTTGGAGATTGGAAAGTGGTGGTGTAGCGAACCAAGTGATAGGTACTGTAACAGATTCAGCTCAACAAGAGATTTATCGTGTTTATTTAGATTGGGTTGAACATGAAGGTTGGCTACCACAAAAAGTAGAAGAGTTATATGAGAATGATCGACACCCTGAATATGGTAATGATGATGAAAACGAAGAAGAAGACACATCAGAAGATGATGAAGAATAATTAAAGGCAGGTTGTACAACGATGAAATACGGTATAATTGGAGCAATGGAAGAAGAGCTAGATTGGTTGAAATCACAAGTTAATATTAATGAAGAACTTGTAGTAGCTAATTGTAAATTTTATGTAGGTGAGTTTGCAGGACAAGAAGTAGTGTTACTTCAATCTGGTATAGGTAAAGTGAATGCGGCTATTTCAACTACTATATTACATGAACGGTTTGCACCAGATTATGTTATTAATACAGGATCCTCAGGTGGTGTAGATCCAGATTTAAATGTAGGTGACATAGTAATTGGAACAGAAACTGTACACCATGATGCAGATGCAACAGGATTTGGTTATCAATATGGTCAAATTCCACAAATGCCTGAAACGTTTCCTTCAAATGGACAACTAGTGAATAAGGCAGAAAAAGTTAAAGAAGTACTACCGAGCGATGTAAAAGTAACAAAAGGGTTAATAGGTACTGGTGACTCGTTTATGTCAGACTTAGACCGTGTTACAAAGGTCAGTGAACGTTTTCCAAGTATTAAAGCACTTGAGATGGAGGCAGTATCAATCGCACAAGTGTGTTATCAGTATGATACCCCGTGTTTAATTATTCGCTCATTATCAGATATTGCAGGTAAAGAATCGGATATCTCATTCAAAGAGTACTTAGATCGTGCAGCTAAAAACAGCGCTTCATTTATTTTAGAAATGTTAAAATAGACAACCTAAAAAGCACAGCTATCTTATCAAACAGTTAGCTGTGCTTTTTTAAGTTTTAAAATGCTCGATTGTTTTGTGACCCATAACTCTAACTCCTAAACAAAGTTAACAATATGCCGTATACCAATAGTAACCACCACATATTAAAAGCAACAGTAGAGAAATGACTAATAATGCATAACCGATGTTTGAGTGGCCGTGATGATGGTGATATAAAGGGTAAGGTGGGTACGATGGTTGACCATAATAATACATATAGTCCCACTCCTTTTGTCGTTCTTACTGATAAGCTATGAAATTAATTTAATTAGTGAGTGGGTTGATGGCCTATTTCGATTGGTTATTTTTCTTTTTTCTCTCTTCTTCTCTGTAAAAGGCGTGAAACATTTTCATTAAAGCTCTTTTTTCAATTCTTGAAACATAACTACGAGATATACTGAGTGATTTAGCAATCTCGCGCTGTGTATACTCCTCTTGATTACCAAGGCCATAACGCTTTGCGATCACTTCTCTTTCACGATCATCTAATAAATGAATGTATTGAAAGATTTGCTCGATCTCAATAGCTGTTTGTATTTTTTCAGTAAGGTCAGGTGAATCAGATTTTAACACATCAATTAAACTAATCTCATTACCTTCTTTATCATGACCGATTGGATCCTGTAACGAAACATCTTTATTACTTTTTTTCGAAGACCTTAGAAACATAAGGATTTCGTTGTCAATACACCTTGCAACATATGTAGCAAGCTTTGTTCCTTTGTCTAAAGAAAAACTTTCTACTCCTTTAATAAGACCAATTGTCCCTATAGATATTAAATCTTCTTGGTCTTCTTTGTTTTGTTCATATTTTTTGGCAATGTGAGCTACTAGCCTTAAATTGTGCTCGATGAGTTTATTTCTGGCATCTAGGTCACCTTCTTGCCATTTTTGTAAATAATACTTTTCATCTTCAGGGGACAAAGGTTGTGGAAATGCATTACCTTTTACATAAGCAATAAATAAATAGGGGTTTTGAAAAATGAGGGCAAGCAACTTCAATAAACTAATCATGTCATCAACTCCAAATCGTGATGGGTTGTTGCCTATAGTTAATTGTATGGCTGATGAGAGCAAATGTGCGTGTACACATAAAATAATTTTAAAAATATTAGTTATTACTGCAATAAGAGACTTTATATGGCTCTGTGCTAAATGTGTGGTGTCCATTGTCACAACAATCATGTTGAGAGATTGATGAATGAACCGTTGGTTTGTGACTCGCTTTCGGCGGACGCTTGCCGTGGGCACGGCTTCAGCTAACTGAGGAAAGAAAAGCACTTTCCTCAGTGGATCTTCAGCTCGTGCTGTTCCCACTGGCGTCGCCGCCTATCGCTCGTCACAGTATGACATTTCTAACAGGTTGAACACAAAATTCAAACAAAAATACACTCATTTGTCTAATTGACCACCAAAGTATCAACACACAAAATATTTTATCAAGAGCGATTTCGATTGATGAGATTAAAAAAGGTGCAGATGGATAAAGGTTACAAACCGTAATTGTCGATGTCGACAACCACTCCTTTATGTATCCAGAAAATAAGGGTATTACAGAAGTGATTAATAATACTATTAATGTATTGAAGTGTACATATCATAAGGCAAAAAATCATTTGAAAGGTTACGTCGAAAGATCTTATGGCTCCAATTGGTGCTACAATCATTCAATAAAGCATCTATAATAGAATAAAGAGCACAAAACTCTTTTTGTGTTAGGTGAGCTGCACTAAGCGGAATCAAAATGCATAGACTCCAGTGGGAACAGCACGTGTCTCGAGACCCCACAGGCCCCGTCTTTTGGGCCGAGGAGGCTCGAGCCGTGCCCACGGAAAGCGAAGCATTTTGATGTAGCGATGAAAAATATATTCATTTAAAGGATAAAAGTGGGTAGTGTAATTCTTTATACTATCACCAAATTGAAATAGAACCCTTTATAATAACTTCTATAAAGAAAAACACCAATTAAAAGGGATAAACCCTTATAATTGGTGTTTCTTTTAATATGAGGCTATTTATAAGCTTATTTCGACTCGTTTTTTAAATGGTCACGCTTCGTTTTTTCCCACAACTCGACACCAGAATTATATGCGGCTCTTGAGATCATGTGTCCACTAATTGGAGCTGTAATTAAAACGAATACAATACCTAACAACAACTTCCCACTTACAATACCTTGGTCAAATAAGAGGTATAAAAATGAACCTAGAAGTACACCAGCTACACCTAAAGTTGCGGCTTTAGTCGCTGCGTGCAATCTTGAATAAACGTCAGGGAATCGTAAAATTCCTAATGAACCAGAAAGGATAAAAAATGTCCCTAACAATAACAATAGACTAATGATTATGTCGATCAATGATAACACCCTTTTCTAAGAATTTCGCTATGGCGATCGTACCAATAAACAATAGAATACCGATTAATAGAACAACATCATTTAATCGATCAGTACCCAAGTTAATTGCCTGTAAGCCAACTAAGGCCATCATATTAATACCAATCGCGTCTAAAGCTACAGCTCGATCAGGGTTTGTAGGGCCCTTAATGGTTCTATAAACTAAGATAAAAATGGATATTGTGACACCAACAAAGCTAATCCATAAGACAACATCTAACATTTGCGCGCCGAATTCGTTAAGCATTTATCGTGTCACCTCCATAATTGCTTTTTCAAATGTTTCTTTAATTTCAGTGATGGACGCTTCCACATCTGGAAGGTCCATCGCATGAATGTAAATTTTCGAGTTATCATCTGCTACTGCAACTGATAACGTTCCTGGAGTTAATGAGATTAAGTTACCTAAAAGCGCAATTTCCCAACTGCTTTTTACTTCTATAGGTAAAGCGAAAATACCAGGTTCGATGTCTAATTTAGGCTTATAAGCTAAGGCTACGATACTTACACTTGATAAGATTAATTCTCGTAAAAAGATCAAGTTTAATTTAACGATTCTATATAAACGAATGACATAAAAGATGTCTGGTACAAATCGTCTTAGGAAAAACAGTAACCCCATACCGATAAATAAACCGATGAAAAATGAGAGCACTGTATACGATTCACTTAAGAACATCCACATAACCGCGATTAATAAGTTAAAAATAATCTGTATGGCCATATCACACTACTCCTTTAAAACAGAACTGATATAATCTGTTCTGTCCATTAGCATATTTGCAATTGATTCAACGTGAGGATATACAGCCTCTGCACCTACTCCTAAGAAAATAGAAATGCTGACTAAGACGACACCAGGGATTGTTAAGTTGCGTACTCGTTTGCGATCATCTGAGATGTTATCCATTAAGTCGCCCCAGAACCCTCGAATGAAAATGCGCATCATTGAGAACAAGATTAGTAAACTTGAAATTAAGGCGATAATAACGAGTAAAAACTCTTCTTGTTCTAAACCACCACGCAACAATAGTATCTTTCCAATAAACCCACTGAATGGTGGTACTCCAGCTAAGATTAATGAGGCAACGAAGAAAATCCACCCAAGTAGTGGGAACTTCTGAATAACCCCGCTCATCTCTCTTAAATCTTTTGTTCCTGCTGCAACTATTAATGCCCCGATTAAGAAGAATAATGCTCCTTTAATCACCATGTCGTGCATTAAATAGTAAACAGATCCAGCAATTGCATCTTCGGTATATAGGCCAATACCCATTAACATGAAACCAACTGCAGGGATAATGTTATATGTGATGATCAGTTTCACATTATTTGTCGATAATGCACCAATGACACCAAATAACATCGTAAACATTGCTAACCAAATGAAAATTTGGTGTGTTACTCCTGTGTCATGTACGAAAATTAAAGTAAACACTCTTAATATTGAGTAAATTCCTACCTTCGTTAATAAAGCACCGAACAATGCTGAAACTACAGCATTAGGTACTACATAAGAATTTGGTAACCAGTAGTATAGAGGGAATATAGCAGCTTTAACAGCGAATACAAAGAATAAAATAATCGCTACTGTTGTTAAGATTCCCGCTTGTTCTACATACTCGACGCGTTCTGCTAATTGAGCAAAGTTAACAGTACCTGTTATTGCATAAATAAATGCAATGGCAGTAACGAACAGCATAGAAGAGAATACGTTAAACAATACATATTTCATCGATTCTCTTAGCTGTACTTTACCATTACCAAGTACGATTAATCCGTACGAAGCAATTAATAACACTTCAAAGAATACGAATAGGTTAAACAAATCACCTGTCATAAATGCACCGGATACACCTGAAATAAGCAAGAAGAAAAACGCATAAAAGTAAAAGCTTTCTTGTTGCTTATCAAGTACTGATGGAGCATAAAAGACAGCCGCAGTACCAATGATGTAAGTTGTCATAACTAAAATCATGGATAGGCCATCACCAACGATTGAGATTCCGAAAGGTGCTTCCCAACCGCCGGATTGAACAACAATTGTACCGTTTGTTAATACATGCCAAGTTAATGCAGCTGTCATAATAGTTAATATGACAGACGTAATTTGAGCAAATTTACGTGATAAATTTAGCTTTTTAGGAAAGAACGCAGCGATAACACTTGCAATAAGTGGTAGGACTATAGGCAAAAATATTAAATTATTCATGATCACTACCTCGCAATTCTTCCATATTATCTGTCTTATTTAACGTATAAGTACGGTATGCTAACACTAATAAGAAACTTGTTACACCAAAGGCAATTACAATTGCTGTAAGGACTAGTGCCTGTGGTAAAGGGTCAGCATATTCCGTCACACCATCTACAACTAATGGAGGGGCACCTCTTTTTAGTTGAGCCATAGTTAAGAAATATAAGTGTGCCCCGTGAGAGACTAACACTGTTCCAACTACAATTCTAAGTAGTTGCTTTTGTAATAGATTGTATATACCAGCACCGAACAAGATCGATGCTAAACCTGTCATAATAATCTCCATTTATTTCGCCCCCTTATCTCGGCGAAGTTTAATCATTGCAATAATCGCTAATGCAGCTCCGAATAATACTGCTACTTCAAATAGAGTATCAATACCACGGAAGTCAACAAGGATTACGTTTACCATATTGTAACCACCTGCTAGAGGGTCGGCATTTTCAATATAGTAATCAGCAATTGAATCAAACGCACGACTGTTATACGCGCTTACACCAATAACCATTAGTAATAGTCCGAAACCAACGGAAATCGCAACGTTAACCCCTTTAGTGAGTAACGGTGTTGTAGATTTCTGTAAGTTCGGTAAGTGGTAGAAACATAACATAAATAATACAACAGTTACTGTTTCTACGATTAATTGTGTAAGTGCTAAGTCTGGTGCTCGGTAGAATACGAAAAGAATCGCTAATCCATAACCAATTACACCGACTATAAGAATAATGGCTATTCTGTTATGAACAAAAATCGTTGCAATTGCAGCAATTGCCATAATAGCTGCTACAATTAGTTCTTTTGTCGTAATTGGTGCAACGTCAGTAACTTCAAAGTTAACACCATTTGTTTGAATTAATACACCTAACGTAATAGCAAAGATCGCAGTTAACGTTAAAACCATGTAAAACCTTAATGAACCTGTCATGTAAGAAGTTGTAACCTTATTTGAACCAGTTTCAATCTTCTCAATTAACCAATCATATACACGGTTGAAGCTTAAACGACCTGGTAAGACAGAATATATGCCTTCCCACTTACTTTTCGTAAGGTAAAGCGTAATACCTAGGACAACGACAGCTACTGACATATAGAAAGCTGGAACTAATCCGTGCCAGAAATAAATGTCTTGATTATTTTCAGCACCAAATACGGCATCAGCAGCATGCGTAATTAACCCTTGATTGAACATCTCAGGGAATAAACCAATCGTAATCACACCAAGTATTAAAATAAATGGTGGAAGAAGCATCATCTTAGGTGCTTCATGTGGTGTTTGTGGTAACTCTTCTTCTTTATATTTACCTGTAAATGTACCGAAGAATAGATACATTGAGTAAACAAATGTAAAGATACTACCAATGACAGCTAAAACAGGTAAAGCAGCTACTAAAGCTTCCATGAATGGACCAGATGCACTGTTAACTAATGTCGCATCAAAGAACATCTCTTTACTGTAGAAACCGTTTAAGAATGGTAATGGAACACCAGCCATTGAGAATGTACCGAAAATCGCTAATGTAAACGAAATCGGCATAAATGTCATAAGGCCACCGAGTTTTCGAATATCTCTAGTACCTGTTTCGTGGTCTACAATACCAGCAACCATAAATAAACTACCTTTAAAGGTTGCGTGGTTTAAGATATGAAACACTGCGGCGAATAAGGCTACGTCTGTTCCAAAACCTAGCATGGCCATAATCATACCTAATTGACTGATTGTTGAATAAGCCAATATTCCTTTTAGGTCTGTTTGTCTTACAGCCATGAAAGAACCCCAAACTAATGTCACGATACCAAATAAACTTAGTAAGAAGAAGAAGTTTGGATCTCCTGCCAAAATTGGTGAAAAACGAGCCATTAAATAAATACCCGCTTTTACCATTGTAGCTGAGTGTAAGTAAGCACTAACTGGTGTTGGTGCTTCCATCGCATCTGGTAACCAAATGTGAAACGGAAATTGTGCAGATTTGGTAAATGCACCAAGTAATAAGAACGCTAAAATAAAAGGAAAATAATGGCTGTCTACAATGACATCTGCTTGTGCAACCATTTCACGAATACTAGTAGTTCCGGTAACAATAGTTAGAAGGATAATACCTGCAAGTAAACTGAAACCACCGAGTACTGTGATTAACATTGATTTTAATGCACCATATCGTGAACGTTCACGATAATGCCAGTAACCAATTAGTAAAAATGACGAAATTGATGTAAACTCCCAAAACGCATATAAAGCAAACACGTTATCTGATAGTACTACACCTAACATAGCGGTCATGAAAATATAAAGATAAGTATAAAAATGACCTAGTTGTTCCTTATGATTTAAGTAATAAATTGAATAGAGAACAACTAAAGTTCCAATACCGCTAATTAATAAGGCAAATAATAAACTTAACCCATCTAAATGAAAAGATAATGAAATATCGAGAGATGGAATCCATTGTACTGATTGTACTTGTGGTTCGAAGTTAGGACCTACGAACTGTAAAAAGTACAAGAAGATCAGAAATGGTACAGGCAGTATAAGCCAACCTGTATGTACTTTTTCCTTCCATCGACTTAAGAAAGGGATAAGTACCGCAAATAATAATGGGGCAAAAACTGCATAGATCATACTTGTTTCATCCTTTCGAAAAATCTAAGCCGCAATAAATACAGTAACATTATAACGATATTTTATGTTCTTTGAAAAGAAAAACTCTGTGAACATTAAATAAAAAAAAGTGACACTCACGGTGAGTGCCACAGACTTATATATAGGAAGAAACTCTAACTAGGATGATTCTTTAAGGTGATCAATTAATTTTCGTTTTTTTAATTCTTTTTCGATTAGCTGAATGAAATCATGATTTAAGTTGAGATTTTTCGCCTTGTAATATGAATCAATTAATAACTGATCAGATAAGGTTTCCATAAGTCTTAAGCCGTAATGGCTTGCACCTCCCGCACGCTCACTTTAAAACTGTATTTATAATACCACTCTTTTTTCCTAGTCTCAAACTCACATGTATGTGTGTAACCTGTGTATAAATTGTTGATATATTAGGGGGTAAAGCTCATGAAAGTTGTCTTTACGCTGTGGGTAATGTGCGTAAAGTTATCCACAGGTGTGAAAAATGATGGTATTTGTCGAACGAAAATGAAAAAATACATGAATTGAATTGTATTTCGACGCATATTTATAATATTTTACACAGACATACATAAAAGGTTTGCAGTTCTATAGAATTTCTTTGAAAGATGGCGTCTGATTGTTTATGATGTAGAATAGTGAGAGTATAAAATTAGAGGTGAATTCGTTGTTAAAGAAATTTCTGCCAAATGAGCATGTCGAAACAGTTTTAGAAATTACACCGATTTATTTGAAAGATAAAGGCATTAAAGGTGTCATTACTGATTTAGACAATACTTTAGTAGCCTGGGATCAGCCTGAGGCAACCCCTGAAATCAAAGAATGGTTCGAAACATTAGAACAAGAGGGCATTCATGTAACAATTATGTCGAATAATAGTGAAGATCGAGTAGCTAAGTTTAGTGAACCGTTAGACATTACGTTTATTTCAAAAGCAAGAAAACCTTTAGGTAAAGCCTTTCAGAAAGCGCAAGAGGAAATGGGTCTAAGAGATGATGAAATCGCTGTTGTTGGAGATCAATTGTTAACCGATGTATTAGGTGGAAATCGTTCTGGGCTTAATACAATATTAGTTGTTCCAGTTGTTCAAACAGATGGTTTTTTCACTCGTTTCAACAGGATGGTAGAAAGAAGAATATTTAACTACTTTAGAAAAAAAGGTATGCTTCATTGGGAGGATTAAGATGGAACAAATATATTGCCACGGATGTGGTGTTCAAATTCAAACACATAGTGAGAAAGAACTCGGGTATGCCCCACTTTCAGCATTAGAGCGTGAAGATGTCATTTGTAAACGTTGCTTTCGTTTAAAAAACTATAATGAAGTACAAGACGTAGACTTGACCGATGATGACTTTTTATCCATGTTACATGAAATTGGAGATCGAAATGGATTAGTCGTTAATATTGTTGATTTATTCGATGTTCATGGAAGCTTTGTACGAGGGTTAAATAGATTAGTTGGCGATAATGAAGTTGTACTAGTCGGCAATAAGGTAGACTTATTACCTAAGTCTATAAACCATAATAAAGTGAAAAATTGGATGAAGCGTGTTGCTAAAGAATTCGGGTTGAAAGTTAAAGAAGTGTACTTAGTGAGTTCTGTAAAAGGAATTAACATGGAAGAGACAGCCTTTGAGTTAGAGAAAATTAGGAAAGGGAAAGATATATTTGTTGTAGGGTGTACGAATGTAGGAAAATCCACATTTATTAATTACCTAATTAATCGTTCTATTGAACAAGAACAAGTTATTACAACATCATATTTTCCTGGAACAACTTTAGGGTTTATTGATATACCGCTAGATGATCAAGCTTCAATGATTGACACGCCAGGTATTATAAACGATCATCAAATGGCACATTATTTATCAAAGAAAGATTTAAAAACCGTAACACCTAAAAAAGAAGTGAAACCAAAAGTATTCCAACTTGAGGCAGAGCAAACGCTCTTTATCGGAGGGCTGGCTCGGTTAGACATTGATAAAGTTGATGAGCAAAAAGGTTTTATTTGTTATTTCTCAAATGATATTAATATTCATAGAACTAAGATCGATAAAGCTGATTTACTTTATGACCAACACCTTGGTGAATTATTATCACCACCAACTGAAGAAACAATTGAAACGTGGCCTGAGTTAGAAGCAAAAACGTTTCAAATCAATAGCGAGAAAAAGCAAGATATAGTGTTTTCGGGATTAGGTTGGATTACAGTACCTAATGGTCAAACAACAGTTAAAGCTTATGTTCCTAAAGGCGTTCGAGTGTTAGTGCGAGATGCCATTATTTAGAAGGAGAATGTGAATGTTTCGCTTAGGCTTAATCGGCAATCCAGTTAGTCAATCTAAATCACCACATATTCACCATAAGCTGTTACAAGAAAATAATTTAAAAGGTCATTATCAATTAATTCATACTGAAGCTGACAATTTAGGGGAAAATATAGAGTGGTTGAAGGGTCAAGGTTTTACTGGATTTAACGTCACAGTGCCATATAAAGAGAAAGTGATTGAATACCTCGATTTCCTAGAAGATTCTGCGAGAGTTATGGGTTCAGTTAATACGGTCAAAATCGACCAAGGAAAACTAATTGGTTACAATACAGACGGAAAAGGTTATATAAGATCATTAATAACTTTGTCACCTAATTTTCTTAAAGATGCTGAAACTAAAAGTGTTCTAATACTAGGCGCTGGGGGTGCTGCTAAGGGCATTGCTCATCAGTTATTGCAGTCACCATTCAAACAGGTTAATATTGCTAACCGTAGCTTAAAACGTGCGCAATCTTTAGTTAACCAACTAGGGGCTTCACATTTTTTAACACTGACCGAGGCAACAGAAGAGCTTGCACAGTATGATTTAATTATTAACACAACAAGTGTAGGCATGAGCCCTCATGAAAGTGAGCAAGTGATTCCATTAAATGGCGTAAAACCAGGTACAATAATAAGTGATATTGTTTATAAACCTAAGTGGACGTCGTTTTTAATTGAAGCCAAACAGAGGAACTGTCAATTACTTTTTGGTGAATCTATGTTATATTATCAAGCGGTAAAGGCGTTTGAAATATGGACAAACCCTAAATACAACCTTAATCAATTACGAGGCTAGGAGGAACCCTTTTGTTAACAGGTAAACAGAAACGTTATTTAAGAAAAGAAGCACACCATTTGAGCCCAGTTTTCCAAGTTGGAAAAAGCGGCATCAATAAAAATATGTTGGATCAAATAGATGAAACGTTAGAAAAGAGAGAACTAATTAAAGTTAGTGTCTTACAAAATAACTTTGAAGATAAACATGATTTAGCTGATCAAATTGCTAAAGGTACTGACGCTCTTGTTGTACAAATTATCGGTAACATTATTGTGTTATACCGTGAATCGGTGGAAAAAAATCAAATCGAGTTACCTTAAAGGAAGGTATTTACAATGAAGCGAATAGGTTTATTCGGCGGAACATTCGACCCACCTCATGTTGGTCATTTAACAATATGTAAAACGGTCTTAAGTAGCTTGAGTTTAGATGAAGTTTGGTTAATCCCAACTTATCAACCACCACATAAACAACAACCTGAAGCTTCATTTGAACACCGTAACAACATGTTGCAATACTTAATTAGTCACGAACCCCAATTGAAAATTTCCACAGTTGAGAGTGAACGTAGAGGTCGGTCGTACACTATTGATACAGTCAAAATATTGAAAGAACGAGAAGTAAATAGTCAGTTCTTTTTTATAATTGGTGGTGACATGGTAGAGTATTTACCAAAGTGGTATGCCATTGATGAACTGAAAACGATGATTCAATTTGTTGGAGTTACCCGACCTGGTTCGGATTTTGTTGACCAATCAGTATTAAAAGTTAACATGGAGGAAATAGATGTTTCATCCACAGTCATTCGTGAGCAAATCGAACGACATGAGCACCCTGAAGGTTTGCCGATTAAGGTGTACGATTATATAAAGGAGCATGGCTTATATGGAAGTTGATTATGCATTACAAAAATCGAAAGCGGTACTACCGACTAAGAGATATGAGCATGTTGAAAGAGTCACTGAAACGGCATTAAATCTTGCCGATCAATATCAAGCAGATCGTTATACGGTTGGTATTGCAGCAGCTTTACATGATTATGCTAAGCACATGGACAAGTCATTACTAGAACATTGGATTAAAACATCTGTTGACATCCCTAAAGATTTAATTCATTATCACCATGAACTATGGCATGGCCCAGTTGGTGCAAAAATGATTCAACATTGGTTTATGATTGAAAACAAAGATATTTTAAATGCAGTCAGGTCACATACTACAGGTAGAGCTGGAATGGGGTTAGTTGAAAAGATTGTCTTTTTAGCTGATTATATTGAACCTGGGCGACAATTTGATGCTGTATTTGAAGCACGAAACCTAGCCGAACAAGATTTAGATCGTGCTTGTCAATATGCATTGAAACAATCAATTTTATTTTTAATTGATAAAAAACAACCTATCTACCCTGATACGTTTCAAGCATATAATGAATTAACGCAATTAATAAAAAAAGATGGAGGTAACTAATACATGAATAGTCATGAGTTATTACAATTAGCAGCTAAAGCGTGTGATGACAAACGTGCAGAAGAGTTAGTTGCTTTAGATATGCGAGAGTTATCCTTAATAGCTGATTACTTTCTAATTTGTCATGGTACAAACGAGCGACAAGTAGATGCTATTAGTAAAGGAATTAAAGATGCGGTTGAAGAACAAGGTATAGAAGTTAAGAAGATTGAAGGGAAAGACGAGGCACGTTGGGTTTTAGTTGATTTAGACGATGTCGTTGTCCACATTTTCCATAAAGAAGAACGTAGCTATTATAACTTAGAAAAACTATGGGGCGATGCTGATCAAGTTGCTCTAACAGTCTAGAGGTCCTTTATGTATAAAGAAATGGCGCAAGTATATGATGAGTTAATGAATGATGCACCTTATGGTCAGTGGATTGATTTCACTAAACAGGCAGTTAAACATTATTCAAAACAAACTCCAAGCGGTTTGTTAGATGTCGGTTGTGGTACGGGAGAATTGTCACTTCAACTTGCACAACAAGGCTATGAAGTGACAGCTTTTGATCAATCGCAACAAATGATTGATCATGCAATGGCTAAAATGGAAAGTGAGCATGAAATACATTTCCTAAAAGCCGATGCAACTGAATTTCAACTAAATAAAGCTTTTGATCTTATTGTTAGTTATTGTGATGTCATCAATTATTTAACAGATGAAAATAGCTTAACAAAGGCCTTTAATCAGATATACGAACATTTAACAGATAGTGGTCTGTTCATTTTTGACATTCATGGTCAAGGTTACATCGATTTCTTGTTAAATTCAGAAATGTTCTCTGAAGTAAGGGAAGACATTAGTTACGTTTGGTTTTGTGAGGAAACGGAACGCTCACATGAAGTTGTTCACGACTTAACATTTTTTGTACAAACTGAACACGAATTGTACAAACGTTTTGATGAAACGCATAAACAGCGAACATTTCCAGTTGATCAATACAAACAGCTTCTTAGCTCGATCGGTTTTCAAGAAGTTACCGTTTGTTCAGATTTTAGCCTAGAATATAGAGAAGATGCAGATAGAATATTTTTTATTTGCCAAAAATAAAAAAGCAGCCAAAACTTGAAAGTCAGCCTTTCACATTTTGGTTGCTTTTTTTAAGTTTTTAATTAAAATAAATAGTATACTAATTTTTAGTCGTTAATTGATTGACCAATTCATTAGCATGGTCTTGCTCATTGTAGAACTTTTCATGGGTAGCTTTAAATACTTCGTTTAAACCATTTGGAACACAAAGTTCTAAAGCTTTCATTCCTTCTCCAGTAATACCACCTTTTACCATAACTTTCTCTTTTAAAGAATTTAAGTCATAGATTTTTTCATCTAACAGTTTGCCATAACCAATCATCATTGTCTCGACGAGTTGAGTTGCTGTTTCCTCATCTACACCAGTTTCTTCTTGTGCTGCTTTAATCATCGATTGTAATAAGTAACTTATAAAAGCAGGGCCACACGAAACTAAATCAGAGGCCACTCTAACGTGTTGGTCATCAATTTCAAGAGGAGAAGAGAACAGTTTACAAGTTTGTGTTAGCATTTGTTTCATTTCTTCTGTAATTGTTGAACCAAAGGTAAGAAGAGTTGTGCCTTGCAAGACACGATTTGTAATACTCGGGATCATTCTTGCGGTTTGACATCCTAATAGTTGCTCTAAATGATTAACAGATACTGAACTCGTAATCGATACCACTAGTTGTTCTTCATTCAACTGTCCGTTAAGACGATGAGCAATTGAGACGATTTCTTTCGGTTTTGTACATAAGAAAATAACATCACACGTATCGGCAATCGCATCTACTGTCTGTAGAACATGAATACCTGGATAATCTTCTTTAAGTTGATAAGCTTTCAAAAACGTGCGGTTATTGACATAAATATTCCGTTCATCTACTGCATTACTTTGTATTAATGCATTCATAATAACTGTTCCCATGTTTCCTGTTCCGATAATTCCCCAATTCATAAGGATCCTCCCTTAAAAACGAACTTACCCTCATTTATATGAAAGAAGGTTAAAAACATGTTAATTCCTAAAAAGTGGTTAGTAGTAGTTATTATTATTTTTATGATTGTGTTTTACTTTATATTACACAGTGATGAAGAACTTGCTATTGAGCATGGAGATCAAATTAACTCTGATCCACTGCTCGAAGATAAAAATGAACTTGAGGAAAGTGAAGGAGTAGAAGTAGAGGAGGAGAAATGGGCTGTTGATGTAAAGGGTGAAATCGAAAGGCCAGGTGTTTATAATGTTGAACGAGGCAAAAGAGTAGTTGATGTAGTTGAGCTCGCTGGTGGTTTTACAAAAGAGGCTGATTCCAAGTTTGTCAACTTAGCGGAGTTGGTCTATGATGAAATGGTAATCTATGTTCCTAATAGAGAGGAAGAAGCTTTAAACAGTGCTGTTTCTCAGGTGAATAATGATTCAAGAGTTCGAGTGAATACTGCCACTGTAGAAGAGCTGATGACTTTGCCAGGTATAGGAGAACAAAGAGCGCAAACGATTATAGATTACCGAGAAGAACATGGCTCATTTACATCTGTTGAAGACTTACTCAATATAAGTGGGATTGGTGAAAAGACGTTAGAGAACTTTAAAGAAGACATTATAGTTCCTTAATTGAGCTATATATTTACTATGTTGTAACAACCAATTAAAATGACTACAAGGAGGTTTGACATATGGAGAGAATTTCTTGGGACCAGTATTTCATGTCGCAAAGTACCTTATTAGCATTAAGGAGCACATGCGAAAGACTAGCTGTTGGTGCGACCATTGTTAGAGACAAACGAGTAATTGCAGGTGGGTACAACGGTAGTCCATCTGGTAGTGTTCACTGTATTGATGAAGGGTGTAAAGTAGTTGATGGACACTGTGTTAGAACAATACACGCGGAAGTGAATGCTATTTTGCAATGTGCTAAGTTTGGTGTAGAAACGGAAGGAGCAGAAATGTATGTTACTCATTTTCCGTGTTTAAATTGTTGTAAAACCATTATCCAAAGTGGAATTCAGAAAATCTTTTATGCACATGATTACAAAAATAATCCTTATGCGATTGAACTGTTGAATGAAGCTGGTGTACAGTTTGAAAAAGTCGAACTAGATTATTTACATATCGACACAAATACGAAAGACAAGCTTTATTTTATAGCATCTCTAATTGAGAAGTTAGAAACAAACGGGGTAGATGAGGAAGAAATTAAAGAACTAAAGTTGAAAGCGAATCAATTATTTACATTTGCTGATTAAGCTATGCGCGGAAAGCTGTATATACTTGTATTCTTCTACTTAATTGGATATTTGCCAACAATGATTGGTTTGGTCATGTTTGTTTTATGTATATATTTGTTTTTTTCATATTTAAAACATCAACAATTGTTGTTGGCTTTATCAATCTTCCTCTATATCATTTCCACGTTACATTCCCCGAAAATTGACGATTTATTTATGACCCAATCAGAACAACATTATGAAGGTGAAGTTCGTGTGGTTTCCGACATTAATGTTACGGATTATTATACTCAATATACATTAGAACTTGAAAATGAATATAGGGTTCAAGTTCGTTTAAATGATTCATCTCATCTTTTGAAATACGGATCAATTTGTAATTTCCAAGGGCAAATTACACCACCGCAGCCAGCTACAAACCCAGGACAATTTGATTATAGTGAATTTTTAAAGAAGCAAGGTGTAATCGGTCTTTCTTACGACCCCAAAATATCTGATTGTCATTCAGCCTCAATATGGTCACACCTTTTCTCTGTAAGACATTTTTTAGTTGAGCAATTAGAAAGTCAATATACAGATCAGACAAATGCTTGGTTAAAAGCACTAATATTTGGGGATCGTTCTTATATTTCAAGTGAAGTTTTAGATGCATTTCAATTTTGGAATATATCCCATTTACTAGCAATATCAGGTTTACATGTTGGTTTCTTCATTGCGTTTTTATATGTGATATTGCACTATGTATTTAAACTGCCAAATGAGTATATAAAGTGGCTTATAATAGCAATACTCCCGTTTTATATTGTCATAGCAGGTGCTAATCCTCCTGTTTTAAGAGCTGGGTTCATGGCTCTAATAATATTATTGGCTTCAATGTTCCATAAAAAGTTGGATACTACAGATGTTATTTCCATAGTCCTAATATTGATTTTATGGTTTGACCCATACTTGGTGTACCAGCTTGCCTTCCAGTTTTCATTCATCGTTACATTATCCTTAGTTTTGTCTAAGAACTTCTTAAAACAAGACCATTGGTTGTTAATCTCATTGAAAGTTAGCTTAATTAGTCAGTTGGCTATTTTACCGATTCAATTTAATCATTTCTACTTCACAAATGTATTATCTTTTCTAGCCAATTTAATATTTGTACCTTACTACACCTTTTTTGCTATTCCAGTAAGTTTACTGTTAGTCGTAGCGGTTGTGCTTCCTCGTAATGTGGCAAATTTAATTGAAACGCTATACTTGAATGTGCAAGAAGCTGTCCATGCAATGGTTGTGCGGTTTGGTGAACCTCAATTGGCGATATGGGTAGTTGGAGAAGTGAGCTTAATAACAGTTATTGCGTTTTATTTGTTATTACTCTTAATGATGCGGGCTTGGAGCTTAAACCAATTAAAAAAAGCCGCCTTATTCGGCAGTTTGGCCATAAGTGTATTCTTTATAGAGCAATACGCGCCCTTTTTTGACTCAACTTACAAAATAACCATGCTTGATGTCGGCCAAGCAGAAGCAATTGTAGTTGAACTTCCAAACAGGCGTGGAGTATTCATAGTAGACGTTGGTGAAGAAGTGATTTATCCGTTTGATGGCGATCATGATCGTAACTATACAAGTATAATAAAACCTTACTTATGGTCTAATGGAATTCGTCAAATTGATGCGTTATTTATTAGCCATTTTGACTTTGACCACGTAGCGTCTGCTCAATTACTAATCGATGAGTTTAGCCCGACCTATATATTCTCTCACCCGTTTATAGAGGAACAAGATTATTTAGATGATGAAAGTATGGAGCAATTAATACCAATTTATGAAGGAGTCAATCTTGAGTTAGCAGGTGCAAAACTGTTCGTACTGGCACCCGAAAAGTCCAACGAATTTCTTTCAAAAAGTGAAAATGAACGTTCTAATGTGCTTATTTTACAATATGACGGTCATCAAACGTTATTTACTGGTGATACTTATGAATCAGTAGAGCTCGATGTTGCTCGTAAATATAACTTAAGTGAAGTGGACTTACTAAAAGTGGCCCATCATGGAAGTGATACTTCGTCAAATGAGAAGTTTTTAAATGCTGTAGGTGCAGAAGTTGCGATCATTTCAGCTGGACGAAATAATCGGTACAACCATCCAACACCTTTAGTTTATGAGCGGTTGTTATCAGAAGGTTATGAAGTTTATAGAACTGATAAGCACGGAGCTATTACGATTGAAATTGATGGTGGACAAGGTACGATAAAGCCGTTTATGCCATAGTATAAAATAGAAAAAGGGACTAAAAATTAGCCCCTTTCTAGATGACACGATCATTCAATTAGTTAGCAAACAGTGTGAAAATCGTACCAATTGCAAAGATTGTAAAGAAGAAAATGAACGAGAAGCCAAAACCTTTAATGGAATCAACTACATCATTGTTTTTGGACTGTACATCCTGTTCGAATTCGTTCACAACCATCCCTCCTAAATCACTATCAGTATAAGCGATTCAATCAAAAAAATCTATATTTTTTGATGAATGTCAAAAAGTTGTGGAAAACCACGATTACGTTAATTGTAAAGACTTAACAGCCATAAACAACTCGTTTATACACACAATAAGTATAACACCAAACGTCGCTAAAGACAAAACTTCCCGGGGATTTGTTTTTAGCGTTTATATAGATACTGGGAGGAGCCAAAAGCGGTTCCTCTCTTTAAATTTTTGTGTAAGCAAATGGAATTGTTTACGTCATCTTGTGATTTTCTTAAAATCAGTATACGATAAAACAAGAAGGAGGACAATTCATGCATGCACAACAATTAATTAAGCAAAACATTAAAAATGTTTCACCTATATATTTATTGTTTGGTGAGGAACCATATTTTATACAAAAAGTAAAAGAACGGATTATTGAATCCGTCAAAAACAACAAAGATCCAGAACCTGACACTCAAACTTATGATATGGAAACTATAGCAGTTCAAGAAGCAATTCATGATGTAGAGACCTTCCCATTCTTCAGTGAACATAAGATTGTTATTATTAATCGGGCGAGCTTTTTAACTGGCCAAACGAAGAGCGATATAGAGCATGATATAAAAGCCTTAGAAGAATATATAGCTCAACCAACTGATTTTTCAACATTAATTATTGTGGCTCCTTATGAAAAGTTAGACCAGCGAAAAAAAATCGTTAAAACGATTAAAGAGCATAGCGAATTAGTGGATTGTTCGCCACCTCATGTTAACGATATGCAAGATATGATTAAATCAATGGCAAAACAACACAACTTAAGTCTTCCAAATGAAGTGACCGAACTCATGACAGAACGAATTGGCGATCATTTAGATGCTTTGCAAAAGGAATTAACTAAACTGTCTCTTTACTTTGGAGAACAAGAGGTTACAGTTAATGAGGCTGAACAATTAATTAGTACATATGCTGAAACAAGTTCCTTTTCACTTATTGATGCGTTAGTACAAAATCAACTTGGACAAGCCTTAAATATTTTAAAAGAATTAAAAAAGCAGAACGAAGAACCAATCGCTTTGTTAGCATTAGTCACTTCACAAGTAAGGTTAATCTTGCAATGTAAACTGTTGAAGAAAAAAGGTTACCAACAACAACAAATGGCAAAACAAATTAAAGCTCATCCTTATGCTGTGAAAATGGCCTCTAAACGAGAAAGATTCTTCTCAGAAGCAGCACTAAAACAAATCATCATAGAAGGTTCTAACACTGATGAGAAGTTAAAAACAGGCCAAATGGATAAGTGGTTAGCATTAGAGATGTATTTAAAAGTGATTTCAACTCAATTAAACGCAGCTGCAACAAGGTAACCTTATAAAAAAAGGCTGTTCCCATAAGTCAATTAAATGACTTTGTGGGGACAGCCTTTTTCTTTAAAAATAATTAGTTAGCAATTTTGTTAACTTTAGCTGCTAAGCTACTCTTCTTACGGTCACCGTTATTTTTATGAAGAATGCCACGTTGAACAGCTTTGTCGATTTTGCTTTCTGCTGTTTTTAGAAGATCTTGAGCAGAAGAAACATCGTTTTGCTTAACTGCTGTTTCAACACTCTTAACAGCACTACGCATATCTGAACGTACGATTTGGTTACGCTCACGCTTATCTTGGTTTACACGAATACGTTTTACCGCTTGTGGGTTATTTGCCATTTCCTTTCACCTCCTGATGAATCTGTCCTTTTCAATAGTTCGTTTCTATCTTGGACAAAAGTCATTTTATCAAAGCACTGACTAGTTTTCAATAGTTTGGTGTCAAGAAGCCTCACTTGTCGTTTAATTTGTTGCAAATTGGAAACGCTATTTTTAGATAGGAGGTATGAAAATGACAGAAAAATTTGTTGGACCACGTACTGACTTAGCAGTAGAAGCAAGGGAAATGTTTATTGAGCGAAACCCTGATAAAAAAGAAGAACTAGACGGCATTATAATAAAAGAATATCAAGAAGATGATGTTAAGTTGACAAGGGTGAAAATCGATGAAGAAGGTAGTGAACGTGTCGGCAAAAGTGCTGGACACTACATTACTATTGAGTCACAAAAGTTAAGAGACCTTGATTATAAGTTCGAGAAGAAGATCGCAACGATATTAGGTGCGGAAATTGATAGGTTAATTAAGATGCATGATATTCACCCAGATGCGAGCTGTTTAGTTGTCGGATTAGGTAATGATTATGTAACACCTGATGCGTTAGGTCCGCAAGCTTTGAAAAAAGCGTATATTACTCAACATTTATTCAAGTTACAACCAGAGACGGTAGAAAAAGGGTTTAGACCTGTTTCAGCTTTCACGCCAGGTGTTATGGGACTTACAGGAATTGAAACGAGTGACTTAATATTTGGTGCAGTTAAAGAAACAAACCCTGATTTCATTATCGTCATTGATGCTTTGGCGGCTAGGTCTGTTGATCGCGTTAATACGACTGTTCAATTATCAGATACAGGGATCCATCCAGGTTCAGGTGTAGGTAATGACCGTAAAGAAGTGAGTGAAAAAACGTTAGAAGTACCTGTTTTCTCTATTGGTATCCCAACAGTAGTCGATGCCGTAACAATCACAGCTGATACAATTGATTATATTTTGAAACACTTTGGTAGAGAAATGCGAGATGGTGATCAAGCGAGTAAAGCGTTAACACCTGCTGGAATGACATTTGGTGAACGAGTAGAACTGACAGATGCAGACTTACCAGATGACGAATCTAAAGAAAAATACTTAGGTGTAGTCGGGTCACTTTCTGAAGATGAAAAAAGACAACTAATCCGTGAAGTGTTAAGCCCAATTGGTCACAATTTAATGGTAACGCCTAAAGAAGTTGATGATGTTATTGATCATATGAGTAAACTTGTTGCATCTGGCATAAACCAAGGGCTCCACTCACATATTAAACAAGAAAACGTTCGAGATTTTCTTAATTAATTAGTTCTACCTTTTCAACTACTTGAATAAAGTTTTAATAGAACTTTAATAGAAGGGTTGAAAAGGTCATGAATAAATTTAATTTTAATCATAATAAAGTAAAACAACTAAAACGAAACCCGTTTCTCATGTTTATCATTTTATTTTTATGTGTCTGGATGTTAATTCCTTTATTCTCCAAAAACTTCTCAGAAGCATCAACGAACATTCTACAAGATTGGATGAATGAGATCGATGGTGCTTCTTTTTCGTATTTAATGACAGTCGACCAACCAATCATGTCGGGTGTATTGGACCAACAAGAAGAACCGTTAACCTTCTCAAGTGTAATTATACCTGCAATTACAGATTTACCTTATCAAGATTTAAGGATGTTGTTTGGTCATGAATTGCCGAACTTCCCTGGTCAAGATAGCACAATTGTGATTGCTGGAAGTGGGACAAACTATTTTACAACTTCAATTGAATCAGCACCACCAGAGTACATTTTTGAAGCGGAAGACGAAGTGGAAGTCAATGAGGAACGCCAGGTAGAAGATTACGAAAACCAATCTGTATTTATTTATAACGCACATAACAGAGAAGCCTTTCTACCTTACATGGATGAGGGAACGAGTGCTCATGAAGCCTTTAGTCATACAGAGAACGTTGTCGATTTAAGTCTTAACCTTCAACGCATGTTAGGTGAGTATGGCATAGAATCACATGTTGACCAAACCGATCATTACCAAGTATTACAACAAGAAGATTTAGCCTATGCAGAATCTTATGATGTAGCAAGAAGAGTACTAGAACAATCAATTGAAGAGAATGAAGAGATAGAATACTTCGTCGACATACACCGTGATGCTCAACCTCATCACATTACAACGACAGAGATTGATGGACAATCAGTTGCTAAGCTAATGTTCATCGTTGGAGGTAACCATGAAAATTATGATGGGAACTTACAATTCGCAGCCGAATTACACCAAATGTTAGAAGAGAGGTATCCAACAATCAGTCGAGGTGTTGAAGTTAAGCAAGGGCCTAGAACAAATGGTGTGTTTAACCAAGATATAGATGATCAGAAAATTTTACTTGAAGTCGGTGGAGTCGATAACAATTTTGAGGAGTTAAACCGTAGTCTTGAAAAATTCGCAGAAGTCTTTGCTGAATATTATCAAAATCAAAATGAATAAAGGAAGGGGTTGGATTTCTTGAGATTAATCGGATGGGCAGTTGTTATTTTTATCATTTTTCAGTTGGGTGTAGAATTTGGACAAACAGAGGATCAAGTTGCAGTTATTCAACAAGAAGAACAATTGGCAGAGCAAGAAACAGACTCCTTCTCAGAAAGGCATGAACGGATCATTCAAGACCAAGAAATAAAAGAGAGTCAAACGGGTCTATACTCGGTTGCTTCTCTTATTGAAACTTATGTTAAAAACATCTTTACCTTTTTATTTCATATCTTTCATAGGTTAGCAGCGACCTTTGGTTTATGATAGATATTTAATAAATCGGTGTAACTATAATTGAATAAAATGCTCGGTATTGCTATAATCGACCTAGCGAATGGACGTGACAGGAGTGGTGAATTTTGACTAATCAAAGACAAAAAAACATTCGAAATTTCTCGATTATAGCTCATATCGACCATGGAAAGTCGACTTTAGCGGATCGAATACTCGAAAAAACGAAAGCATTAACAGACCGAGAAATGAAAGATCAGTACTTAGATGCGATGGATTTAGAGCGTGAACGTGGAATTACGATCAAACTAAATTCTGTGCAGCTTGAGTACGAAGCAAGTGACGGGGAAGACTATATCTTTCATTTAATTGATACCCCAGGCCACGTCGACTTTACATATGAAGTATCACGTAGCTTAGCAGCTTGTGAAGGGGCGATTTTAGTCGTAGACGCTGCTCAAGGAATTGAAGCCCAAACGTTAGCGAACGTCTATTTAGCGCTTGATAATGACTTAGAAATTATCCCAGTAATTAATAAAATCGATCTACCAAGTGCTGATGTGGACCGAGTAAAACAAGAAATCGAAGACGTCATTGGCATCGATGGTGATGAAGCTATTTTAGCTTCAGCAAAAGATGGTAAAGGGATCGATGAAATTATGGAACGCATCGTCACAGACATCCCAGCGCCTGATGGTAACCTTGAAGACCCAACAAAAGCGTTGATCTTTGATTCATTGTATGACTCTTACCGTGGTGTCATAGCGTATACATGTATTAAAGAAGGTTCTTTAAAAATTGGCGATAAGATTAAGATGATGCAAACTGATAAAGAATTTGAAATTAATGAGTTAGGCGTTTTTACACCTAATCCAGTGAAAAAGAAAGAGTTATCGGTAGGTGACGTTGGCTTTTTAACAGCCTCTATTAAAAATGTTAAACATACTCGTGTTGGTGATACTATTACATTAGCTAAGAATCCAGCTGATGAGCCATTGCCAGGTTATCGTCGTCTAAACCCTATGGTATATTGCGGGTTGTTCCCTGTAAGTGCTGATGACTATAACGACTTACGTGATGCTTTGGAACGCCTAGAATTAAATGACTCATCATTGCAGTATGAAGCAGAAACGTCTCAAGCATTAGGATTTGGCTTCCGTTGTGGATTTCTAGGACTATTACACATGGAGATTATTCAAGAGCGTATCGAACGTGAATATAATATTCAACTCATTACGACAGCACCTAGTGTAATTTATGAAGTTGAGATGAGTGATGATGAAGTAATTGAAATTGAAAACCCATCACTTATGCCTGAGACTCAGCAAATTAAAGAAGTCCGCGAACCATTTGTAACAGCATCTGTTATGGTGCCAAACGAATATGTCGGCCCGGTTATGGAAATCTGTCAGAAGAAGCGTGGCGAGTATTCTGATATGCAGTATATGGATGAAAATCGTGTGAACATTGTATATGATATTCCGCTATCAGAGATTGTATATGACTTCTTTGATCGTTTGAAATCACAAACTAAAGGTTATGCATCATTTGACTATGAATTGAGTGGATATAAACCTTCTGACTTAGTGAAAATGGATATTTTATTAAATGGTGAAACGATTGATGCATTATCATTTATTGTGCACCGAGACTTTGCTTACCATAGAGGAAAGCAAATAGCAGAAAAACTAAAGAAATTAATTCCAAGACAGCAGTTTGAAGTACCTGTTCAAGCAGCGATTGGAAATAAAATTATCGCTCGTACGACAATTAAGGCTATGCGTAAAAACGTTCTGTCGAAATGTTACGGTGGTGACATTACTCGTAAACGTAAGTTGTTAGAGAAACAAAAAGAAGGTAAACAACGTATGAAGATGGTAGGAAAAGTTGAAGTGCCGCAAGAAGCCTTTATGTCAGTATTAGAGATGGATGATGACCAAAATTAATTTAAAAAGGGCCGGCCGATTAAGGTCTGCCCTTTTATCTGTTTAGAAGAATGATTTTAGTGAGAGAAGGGATTATATGAGTGTACAAGCTGTTTATATACACATCCCATTTTGTCATGAGATATGTCACTACTGTGATTTTGCAAAGATGTATTATCATGAAGGGATTGCTGATTCGTACTTAGACTCTTTAAATAAAGAAATAAGTATGTATATAAAAGAAGAACCTGTTTCGGTAAGAACGATCTATATCGGCGGAGGAACGCCAACTAGCTTGAACGAAAACCAATTAGAGAAACTATTTCAAACCATTTCGAACTATTTTAACGTTGAAGAAGTTGAAGAATTTACTATTGAAGCAAACCCAGGTGAGTTTCATGAAGGTCATGTGAAGTTGATGGCTCAATATGGAATTAATCGTGTTTCATTAGGAGTGCAAGTTTTAGACAATGATTACTTAAAAGAAATGAATCGAATTCATACCGTTGATGATGTCGAGCGTTCGGTAAAACTGTTACAACAATACGGGTTAACTAACATTAGTATGGACTTTATTTATGCTTTACCGAGTCAAACGTTGGAACATTTTGAAACAACGCTGAAGAAAGCTTTATCTTTTGATTTACCACACTATTCTTCATATGCATTACAAATTGAGCCTAAAACGGTATTTTATATGCGTTATCAGAAAGGTAAACTTTCTAAACCTAAAGAAGAAGTAGAAGCCCAAATGTTTCATTCTTTAGTTGATCTTATGGAAGAACAAGGGTTGCAACATTATGAAGTAAGTAATTTTTCAAAGCCTGGTTATGAAAGTAAGCATAATTTAACATATTGGGATAACGTGCCATATTATGCTTTTGGTGCAGGAGCACACGGTTACTTAAAAGGTGAACGTTATGTTAATTTAAGGCCAGTTAATCATTATGAAGATCAAATTAAACAAGGTTCAAAACCTGTTTTACATTCAGAGGAAGTCACGTTAAAAGAACAAGTAGAAGAAGAGATGTTTTTAGGGTTACGTAGGAAGTCTGGTGTGTCGGATGATCAATTCCAAAAACGATATGGATTTTCTTTCTTTAATCTCTATGGAAATGAGATTAATTATTTAGTTAATAAAGGGTGGATCATACAGCAAGGCGATACGATTTCAATGACTCGTGACGGTATGTTGTTTGGTAATGATGTTTTTGCCTCATTTCTTATAAGTGATGATGTTTGGGTTCAGAAGTTTCCAATTGACAGTCATTCATGATTTTGATAATTTATAAATAGAATTAGCACTCGTTGAAGGTGAGTGCTAACAGGGGTGATGCATATGCTTACAGAACGTCAAGCATTGATTTTAAAAGTCATTATTGATGAATTTATTGAGACAGCACAGCCAATTGGTTCCAGAAACATTGCGAAAAGAGAAGATGTAGCATACAGCCCAGCTACCATTCGCAATGACATGGCCGATTTGGAGGATGATGGATTTCTATCGAAGACGCATAGTTCATCAGGTCGTATTCCTTCAGAAAAGGGATATCGCTTTTATGTTGATCATATGATGTCGCCACTACAATTATCGAATGATGAAGTGCGTCTAGTTCAATCTCAATTTGATGATCGAATGATTGAGATGGAAAAAGTCATGCAAAACTCTGCTCATATCTTATCAGAACTAACACAGTATACTACGTTAGTACTTGGGCCAGAGGTGTATGAAACAAAGCTTAAACAATTGCAAATTGTTCCCATTAATAAACAATCAGCAATTGCAATCTTAGTAACAGATACTGGTCATGTGGAACACCGTTCTTTTGCTGTTCCATCAGAGATCGACCACTCTGATTTAGAAAAGGTTGTCAATATATTAAATGAGAAGTTAGTTGGTGTACCAATCATTTATTTAGATCGAATGATTGAAAGTGAAGTAATTGATTTAATTAACCGTTATACTTCTAACTTCCAAAAGTCTTATGACTTAATACAGAAAGCTTTGTTTAATCATCAAACGACTAGTTTATATGTCAGTGGTAAATCGAACATTTTAATGCAACCAGAATTCAATGATATTGAAAAGGCACGCTCTTTATTTAATGTGATGGAGAGCGAAGACCAAATCGCCCCGATCTTAAAAACTAACCAAGAAGGATTGAAAATTTCAATCGGTCATGAAAATGAAATGGAAGTGATGAACAATTGTACACTCATCACAGCGACCTATACTTTAGGTGAAAACCAAATAGGTACCATTGCATTACTTGGGCCAACACGAATGGAATATGCTAAAGCTGTGTCATTGTTAGATTTATGGTCTAATCATATGAGCCAATCACTTTATAGATGGTTTAATGATTAAAAATGAGGGAACAATGTTTCTAGGTTTGTGAACCTTTGCTAATGACTTGGCGGATTTCTACAAATTTGCCAAGTTTATTTAGCGTCAGGGTTTTGTTTTAACAATTAAAATGATATATTTAACAATTGGTGAAAGAAACGTATTAGTAGGGGGTGACAGTAATGAATGAACAAAACAAAGGTCATGAAGATTTAACAGAAGAAGTAGTAAATGATGAAAATATCGAAAATCAAGAGTCAGACTCTGTTAGTGATGAGACGGTCGAGCAACAAGCAGATGAAGTTGAAGGCAATGAAGCTGAACAACTTTCTGAAATTGAAGAGGTTAAGCAAGAGAAAGAAGCTTTGCAAGATAAGTTAGCAAGACTTCAAGCAGATTTTGATAACTTCCGCCGTCGTACAAAGAAAGAGAAAGAGGCTGACTTAAAGTATAAATCTCAAGACATTGCAAACGACTTAATTCCTGTTCTTGATAACTTTGAGCGTGCTTTACAAGTAGAAGTTAATGATGAAAGCACGAATTCATTTGCTGAAGGGTTAGAAATGGTATATAACCAGTTCAGGCAAGCTTTAGAGCAACATGGAATTGAGGAAGTTGAAGCAGAAGGTGTTCAGTTTGATCCACAAAAACACCAAGCTGTCATGCAAGTTAGTGAAGAAGGATATGAATCTAACCAAGTTATTGAAGTACTTCAAAAAGGCTATCAATTAAAAGATCGCGTTATTAGACCAGCTATGGTTAAAGTAAACGAATAAAAAGGATATATAAAGGAGGAGCTTACTTATGAGTAAAATCATTGGTATTGACTTAGGTACAACAAACTCATGTGTAGCAGTAATGGAGGGTGGCGAATCAAAAGTTATTCCTAACCCTGAAGGTAACCGTACAACACCATCAGTTGTAGCATTTAAAAATGGCGAACGTCAGGTTGGTGAAGTGGCTAAACGCCAAGCAATCACAAACCCTAATACAATTCAATCAGTTAAACGTCATATGGGTACAGACTATAAGGTTGAAATTGAAGGTAAAGAGTATACACCACAAGAAGTTTCAGCTATTATTTTACAACATATTAAATCATATGCAGAAGATTACCTAGGCGAAGAAGTAACAAAGGCTGTTATTACAGTTCCAGCTTACTTCAACGACTCAGAGCGCCAAGCAACTAAAGATGCTGGTAAGATCGCAGGTTTAGAAGTTGAGCGTATTATTAACGAACCAACTGCAGCTGCTTTAGCATATGGTATTGATCAAGACCAAGATCAAACAGTACTAGTATATGACCTTGGTGGCGGTACATTTGACGTATCTATTTTAGACATTGGTGAAGGAACATTTGAAGTAGTTGCGACTGCAGGTGACAATAAACTTGGTGGTGATGACTTTGACCAAGTGATTATTGATCATATGGTTGCAGAATTCAAAAAAGAAAATGGAATTGACCTATCACAAGATAAAATGGCTTTACAGCGCTTAAAAGAAGCAGCTGAGAAAGCTAAGAAAGATTTATCAGGTGTAGCTCAGACACAAATCTCACTACCATTCATTACAGCTGGAGATGCTGGTCCACTTCACTTAGAAATGAACTTAACTCGTGCTAAGTTTGAAGAAGTAGCTTCTGAACTAGTAGAGCGTACAATGGGTCCTACTCGTCGCGCTCTTAAAGATGCTGACATGTCACCATCTGAAATTGATCAAGCAATTCTAGTAGGTGGATCAACACGTATTCCAGCAGTACAAGAAGCAATCCAAAAAGAAATCGGAAAAGACCCTTCAAAAGGTGTTAACCCTGATGAAGTAGTAGCTCTAGGTGCTGCAATTCAAGGTGGAGTACTACAAGGTGATGTTAAAGACGTTGTACTTCTAGACGTAACACCACTATCATTAGGTATTGAAACTATGGGTGGCGTATCTACGAAATTAATCGAACGTAATACAACGATCCCAACGAGTCAATCACAAGTATTCTCTACAGCGGCGGATAACCAGCCATCTGTTGATATTCACGTATTACAAGGTGAGCGTGAAATGGCAGCGGACAACAAAACGCTAGGCCGTTTCCAGCTAACAGACATTCCACCAGCACCACGTGGAGTACCACAAATCGAAGTTAAGTTCGACATTGACGCAAACGGTATCGTAAACGTTAGTGCAAAAGACTTAGGTACTAATAAAGAGCAATCAATTACAATTAAGTCTTCTTCAGGTCTATCAGAAGAAGAAGTAGAAGAAATGGTTAAGCAAGCTGAAGAAAATGCTGAAGAGGACAAGAAGCGTCGTGAAGAAGTAGAACTTCGTAACGAAGCTGACCAATTAATCTTCACAACAGATAAAACTATGGGTGACCTTGGTGAAGCTGTCACTGAAGAAGAAAAGCAAAAAGCAGAAACTGCTAAAGAAGAACTTCAAACTGCATTAGAAGGTGAAGACCTAGATGCAATTAAAGAAAAGAAAGAAGCTTTAGAGCAAGAAGTTCAAAACTTATCAGTTAAAATGTATGAGCAAGCTCAACAACAAGCTCAGCAAGAACAAGAAGGCGGCGAAGGCCAGTCAGAAGATGACAATGTTGTCGATGCTGAGTATGAAGAAGTTAACGAAGATGAGCAGAAGAAGTAAGCGTGATTAAACTGTTTTAAAGTTCAAAGTCAAAGTCAAGAATATCTCACCCTTGACTTTGGCTTTCTTTATGAGTTCTGTAACGGCTTTTACTATTTGTAGACAATTGCAGTTAATATGATAAAAATGTTATGATAAATTTTATGCGAGAAGATACGGGAGTGTGGTCTTCAATTGAGTAAACAAGATTATTATGAGGTATTAGGTGTATCAAAAGATGCCTCAAAAGACGAAATTAAAAAAGCTTATAGAAAATTAGCAAGACAATATCACCCAGACGTTAGTGAAGAAGAAAACGCGGCTGATAAATTTAAAGAGGTTAAAGAAGCTTACGAAACGCTAAGCAGTGATCAAAAGCGTCAACAGTATGATCGATTTGGTCACGCAGGGGCACAGCAAGGCCAAGGATTTGGCGGTGGAGCTGAAGGCTTCGGCGACTTTGGTGATATTTTTGATATGTTCTTCGGTGGTGGAGGGCGCAGAGACCCTAACGCACCAAGACAAGGTCAAGATCTTCAATATACTATGGAAATTGATTTTGAAGAAGCAATATTTGGTAAGGAAACGACTATTCAGATCCCTAAAGAAGAATCATGTGAAACGTGTGATGGGTCTGGAGCAAAACCTGGGTCTAACGTAACGACATGCTCACATTGTAACGGTGCAGGTCAAATGAATGTTGAACAAAATACACCGTTTGGACGTGTGGTTAATAGAAGAGTTTGTAACCATTGTTCAGGAACAGGACAATTTGTAGAAGATAAATGTTCTACATGTGGTGGAGCAGGAAATGTGAAACGACGCAAGCAGATTGATATTCGAATTCCTGGTGGTATAGAAGATGGCCAGCAAATTAGAGTTTCTGGTCAAGGTGGTCCAGGTGAGAATGGAGGTCCTCCAGGGGATCTATTTGTCGTTGTACGTGTTAAGCGACATGAGTTCTTTGAACGTGATGGAGACGACATTTTGTGTGAAATTCCAATTACCTTTACACAAGCTGCTCTAGGTGATGAACTTGAAGTTCCAACTGTACACGGACGTGTTAAATTAAAAATACCAGCTGGAACACAAACAGGTACACACTTTAGGTTAAAAGGTAAAGGTGCGCCAAATGTTCATGGTTACGGTCAAGGTGACCAACATATTTTAGTTAAAGTAATGGTGCCTAAAAACTTAAGTGATAAACAAAAAGAATTACTGAGAGAATTCCATGAACAAAGTGGTGAAGACTCTTTAGATGAACAACAAGATAATTTATTTAAACGATTTAAACGTGCATTTAAAGGTGAATAATTTATTGAAGTGAGTGATGGTACGTGAAATGGTCTGAAATAAAAATTCATACGGCTACTGAAGCAGTAGAACCGGTGTCGAATATTTTACATGAATCAGGTGCTAGTGGTGTCGTTATAGAAGATCGCCAAGATTTATTTCAAGAGCGTTCAACATTGTACGGAACGATATATGACTTAGACCCAAGCAGTTACCCAGAAGAAGGGGTTTATATTAAAGCATATTTACCAGTTAATAGTTTTTTAGGTGAAACAGTTGAAGAAATAAAAGAAGCTATTAATAATTTAGTGACTTTCGATATTGATATCGGGAAAAATAATGTTACTATTTCAGAAGTTAATGAAGAAGAGTGGGCGACAGCTTGGAAAAAGTACTATAAACCTGTGAAGATATCTGAAAAGATTACGATAATACCAACATGGGAAGAGTATGAGCCGGTTAATAGTGATGAGATTATTATTGAATTGGACCCAGGTATGGCTTTTGGTACAGGTACACATCCTACAACTGTACTTAGCCTGCAGGCATTAGAGCGATATGTAACAACTGGTGATCAAGTGGTCGATGTTGGCTCAGGCTCAGGTGTTCTATCTATTGCATCTGCGTTACTTGGCGCTAGCGGTGTTCGAGCATATGACTTAGATGAAGTTGCAGTTAAAAGTACTACAATTAATGTAAAGTTAAACAAAGTACAAGAACTTGTAACTTCAGAACAAAACGATTTGTTAGTTGGGATTACAGAACAAGCTGATGTAATTGTTTCAAATATATTAGCTGAGATAATCGTACAAACTACTGGTGAAGCTTATAACTTAGTGAAGCCAGGTGGTTATTTTATTACTTCGGGAATCATTAAAGGCAAAAAAGAATTAGTTAGAAATGATTTAGAAGACAAAGGTTTTAACATACTAGAAGTAAACCAAATGGAAGATTGGATTTCGATCATCGCACAGAAGCCTGAGTAATGAGGGATTAACATGCAAAGGTACTTTATATCGGAAGACTTATGGAATCTAGAAGACAAAGAAGTTTTAATTTTAGATGAAGATTTTCATCACGTTGTTAATGTTATGAGAAAAAAATCAGGCAGTCACTTTATTTGTTGTCACCCTTCTGAGCAAAGTTATCTCGTTGAAGTTGCAGAGATTAATACTGATGAACAGACCGTTAAATGTCGTATAATTGAACAACTTGATGAAAATAAAGAACTACCTGTTCATGTAACGTTAGCTCAAGGTTTGCCTAAAGGTGATAAGTTAGATCTCATTGTTCAAAAGGCAACTGAACTCGGCATAAGAGAGTTTGTTCCGTTAAAGATGGATCGTTCTATTGTAAAATGGGATGATAAAAAATCAAAAAAGAAACTGCAACGACTTAAAAAAATTGCAAAAGAAGCAAGTGAACAATCTCATAGACAATCTGTACCAACTATTACTAATTTAGAAACGGTCCAATCACTTCTCAATCGAGAAACTTTTGATAAAATATTAATTGCTAGTGAATATGAAGCAAAAGGAGAAAATCACGCTACTGAGTCTTTCTCTGAACTGCTAGCAGGAATTGAAGCTAATGACCGTATACTTGTTATGATCGGTCCAGAAGGTGGTATTTCCGAAGCAGAATTACAAGACTCTATATTAAAACAAGCTGTCCCAATTCGTTTAGGTCCGAGAATTTTACGAACTGAAACAGCTCCTATGTACGTTTTATCGATTTTATCCTTTTATCTAGAAGAATGGAGGTGAGAGTGTGACGACAGTTGCATTTCATACTTTAGGCTGTAAAGTAAACCATTATGAAACAGAAGCGATTTGGCATTTCTTTAAAGAACATGATTATGAACGTGTTGATTTTAATCAAAGCTCAGACGTTTATGTTATTAATACGTGTACAGTAACGAATACTGGTGATAAGAAAAGTCGCCAAGTCATCCGTCGTGCTATTAGAAAGAACCCTGACGCTGTCATTTGTGTAACAGGTTGTTATGCCCAAACTTCTCCTGATGAGATTATGGAGATCCCAGGTGTGGATATTGTTGTAGGTACACAAGACCGCCGCAAAATGCTTGAGTACATAGAGCGATATAAAAAGGAAAGAGAACCTATTAATGGGGTTAGTAACATTATGAAGACACGTTCATTTGAAGAAATGGACGTTCCATCATTTACTGACCGTACGAGAGCATCACTTAAAATACAAGAAGGGTGCAATAACTTCTGTACGTTTTGTATAATTCCGTGGGCAAGAGGGCTAATGCGCTCTAGACCGCCTGAAGATGTCGTTAATCAAGCACAACAACTTGTTGATGCCGGTTACAAGGAAATCGTCTTAACAGGAATTCATACAGGTGGTTATGGTGAAGATTTAAAAGACTATAACTTAGCAGCATTACTTCGTGATTTAGACGAAAAGGTAGTAGGTTTAAAACGTATTAGAATCTCATCTATCGAAGCTAGTCAGATCACTGATGAAGTAATAGAAGTATTAGATCAATCTGATAAAATTGTTAGACACTTGCACATTCCTATGCAGGCAGGATCAGATACTGTATTAAAGAGAATGCGTCGTAAATATACGATGGAGTTTTACCACAGTCGTATTGAAAAGGTAAAACAAGCGTTACCAGGCTTAGCAATTACATCTGATGTCATTGTTGGTTTCCCAGGAGAAACTGAAGAAGAGTTTATGGAAACGTACCGTTCTGTGCAAGAGATTGGTTTCTCAGAACTTCACGTATTTCCTTACTCAATGAGAACAGGGACGCCTGCAGCACGTATGAAAGACCAAATTGATGATGAAACGAAAAGTAATCGTGTCCATCGATTAATCGAACTTTCAGACCAACAAGCGAAAGAATATGCATCACTTTATGAAGGTGAAGTATTAGAAGTCATTCCTGAAGAACCGTATAAAAAAGATCCTAATAGTGGGCTTTATGAAGGTTACTCAGACAACTATTTAAAAGTTGTGTTCGAATGTCCACCAGAATTAGTAGGTCAAATTGTAAGAGTTAAGATTACTAAACCGGGCTATCCTTATAATGAAGGGCAGTTTGTTCGTGCCATGACAGATGAATCAAGCCATCAAGCGGTTTAGTATATTTTAATAACTGGCTTAAACATAAGGAGAGATAACAATGGGACAAAATTTAGCTAGCATGATTGATCACACACAACTAAAACCAGAAACTCAAACTGAAAAAATTAATAAAATTTGTCAGGAAGCAAAAGATAATAGTTTTGCTTCAGTATGTGTTAATCCAACATGGGTTGCTCACTGCTATGAATTATTAAAAGAATCTGATGTTAAAGTATGTACAGTGATCGGTTTTCCATTAGGAGCTACAACACCAGAAACGAAAGCTTTTGAAACGAAGCAAGCAATCGAAAATGGTGCAACAGAAATCGATATGGTAATTAACATCGGTTCATTAAAAGATGGTCAATATGAAGAAGTTGAAAGAGACATTAAAGTCGTTGTAACGGAAGCTGAAAACAAAGCACTCGTTAAAGTGATTATTGAAACATCATTATTAACTCAAGATGAGAAAGTTAAAGCATGTGAAATTGCCAAAAAAGCTGGTGCTGACTTTGTTAAAACTTCAACAGGCTTCTCAGGCGGCGGTGCAACAGTAGAAGATATTCGTTTAATGCGTTTAACTGTTGGCCCTGAGATGGGTGTAAAAGCTTCAGGTGGAGTGAAGGACCTAGATGATGCAAATGCTATGATTGACGCAGGTGCAACACGAATTGGTGCTTCTTCTGGAGTGCAAATTGTAAATGGTGAAACTTCAACATCTGATTACTAAAATATATTAATTAAAGCTGTTCCAAAAAGTCAATTCGACTATTTGGAACAGCTTTTTTTAGGTCCTTAAATCACTCTTATCCTTATGAATAAACGTAATAAACCTACAAAATGGTGATAAAAGAAGTAAGAAAATAACGCCTGTTACAACGTTATATAAAATCGAAATAAAGACAATTTGCTGTTCAGGGTTTGACGTTAACCACGTCGTAATTTGTATTAATGGGTCTCTAAAGATAGCAGGTAATGCGATTATTGCACCTAGTACATTAATCCATATGTGTGCATAGGCTGTAATTTTTGCGTAGAAAGGTTGGCTGATCGACACGATTAGAATGGTAATACATGTCCCTATATTGATACCTAAAAGTAAGTAGTAAATATGAGAAAGTGGAATTAACCCATCAGTTGAAAAACTCATTAAAATTCCAGTAACAGTGGTCGAAGATTGTATGACCGTTGTTAACATAAATCCTAACAGCATAAGGTGAAACGTTGATTGTTGCTCAACACCGATTAATTGTTCGATATGTTGCGTAGGAATAACGCTAGCTAAATTTTCTAACCCATATAATGCAGTGAAAATTATACCTAAACCGAAAGATATAACACCAGCTGAAAACCACAAGTAGTGTTGTAAAGGGATTAAAATTAAAAGTACACCAACGATCAAGCAGAACCACATAAGATCCAAATTGTTCCATACAAATAGTTGCACGGTAAAGGTTGTCCCTATGTTAGCACCAATTAAATAACATATTGCAAATTTTAAAGACCTTCTCATTGATGCCATAAACGTAATTAAAAGTGCAATTGAAGCAGAGCTACTTTGAAGTAAGGCTGTAATCAATAAACCTGCTAACAAGCCATTTAATGGAGAAAGTTTAGGTGTGAATTGTTTTAGATGCGTATATGTTAAAGTTTGAAATCCAATTCGCATTAAAACGATTCCAAAAATAAATATTGCAATGAAGACAAAAATTAATAAAGTAAGTGAATACATAATGAACACCTCAATTCATCATATGTTATTACGGACAAGTCATGCGTAAAACATTGACCAATTGCCAAATGTTTAATATAATAAGCAAAGATGTGTTATAGCACATTTGATTTATGCGTTTTATTTGGAGGGAGGGTAGAGCATGTCAAATTCAACTCGCGTTAGAAAGAATGAGTCTATTGAGGATGCTCTTCGACGCTTTAGACGTTCGGTTTCAAAGAGCGGCACGCTATCAGAGTATCGTAAGCGTGAATTTTATGAAAAGCCGAGCGAACGTCGTAAGAAGAAGTCAGAAGCTGCAAGAAAGCGTAAAAAGTAAAAAGAGGTGTAGTTTTTAATGTCTTTGCTTGATCGTTTGAACGAAGATATGAAACAAGCTATGAGAAACAAGGAAAAACAAAAGCTTACAGTCATTCGTGCGATTAAATCTTCATTGCAAAATGAAGCTATTAGTAAGAACGAAGAGCTCTCTGAAGAGGATGAGCTACAAGTTCTAACTCGTGAAGTTAAGCAAAGGAAAGACTCCCTCCAAGAGTTCAAGGATGCTAGTCGTGAAGATTTAGTTAAGAAAACGGAGCAGGAATTAGCTCTTATTGAAACATATTTACCTAAGCAGTTATCAGACGAAGAGTTGCATCAAATTATTGAAGAAACAATTCAAGAAGTTGGTGCTACGTCAAAACAACAAATGGGGCAAGTGATGAGTGCTGTTATGCCAAAGGTTAAAGGTAAAGCAGACGGCTCAAAAGTAAACCAATTTGTATTGAGGCAATTGCAATAAGGTAGAGGAAGATAGGTGCTTTGCATTTCAATGTTCACATCGTATATACGTATTCATATACAGATGTCATTGGTTTGCTTAGCACTTATTTTTTGATTATATTTAATGTAAGAATAGTATAACTATTCAAGGTGAAGGGAGGTTACAAAAGTTGAAAAGAATTGTCTATCTTGTTGTGATCTTTGCTTTGTCATTTATATGGTTAAATCAACAACCAATTGATGCAGAAAATGATCCGTCAGCTCCACTTGTCTATATCGTTCCTGTAGAAGAAGAGGTTGAACGAGGGTTAGCAGCATTTATGGATCGAAGTATTCAAGAAGCGGAAGAAAACTTTGCTGATCACATTATATTTGAAGTCGATACTCCAGGTGGTCGAGTTGATTCAGCTAACGAAATAGCAGGGCTATTATCAGCAGTCAATGTTCCAACAACTGCCTATGTGAAAAGCCAAGCTTTATCAGCGGGTTCATACATATCACTGATGGCTGATGACATTTATATGAATACGAACGGAACGATGGGGGCATCAGGTGTTGTAACTGGAGATGGGTCTGCAGCTGATTCAAAAGCACAATCTGCTTGGGTATCTGCAATGGTAGCTGCTGCTGAAAGAAATGACCGAGACCCGATATACGCTCGAGCAATGGCAGATGACAGTATTGACCTTAGTGAGTACAATGCTGGTCCAGGCGAGTTTTTAACTTTGTCGCCGAACCAAGCTTATGAGGTTGGTTATGCTGAAGGTGTCGTTAATACTAGAGATGAAGTGTTGGAGCACCTTGGATATGAGAATGCACATGTAGTCGAGACACAACCTACACTATCTGAAAATATTGCAAGGTTTGTCACAAGTCCAATTGTAATACCGATCTTATTATCCATTGCAAGTATAGGACTAATTGTTGAATTATACTCGCCAGGTTTTGGAATTCCTGGTATTATGGGAGTATCGTCATTAATTCTTTTCTTTTATGGACATTTAATTGCAGGTTTTGCTGGGCATGAAGCAATGATCTTATTGCTTACAGGCTTAGTGCTCATTATACTCGAAATATTCTTCCCAAGTGGTGTTTTTGGTATAATTGGTGGTGGAGCCATATTAGGAGCTATGCTTGTGTCTGGTGCAGACATGGGACATATGGCATTAAGTATTGGCATTTCACTACTGCTAGCTTTTGTATTGGCGTTTTTCCTATTTAAGAAATTAGATACAAACCGTGGTTTATTTAAATATTTAGTACTAAAAGACCAAACGAGTAATGAGTTAGGTTATGTATCGAATGAAAACCGCCGTGAGCTAGTAGGGATGGAAGGTCAAGCGCTAACTTTCTTAAGACCATCGGGAACTGCACTATTTGGTGATGAGAGATTAGATGTTGTGTCAGAAGGCGGTTTTATAGACCGGAATCACCCAGTTAAGGTTGTGAAGGTAGAAGGTTCTCGGATTGTCGTTCGAGAATTGATTAATAAAGAAGAAGAAAATTAGGAGGAATAAATATGGAATTAACAGATCTGTTTCCACTTATAATTGTTGCTGTATTAGTAATTGGTATAGCAATCCTATTCACATTCGTGCCAGTTATGCTATGGATTAGTGCCTTGGCTGCTGGTGTACGTATTAGTATCTTTACATTAGTAGGTATGCGTTTACGTCGAGTTGTACCGAAAATGGTTATTAACCCGTTAATTAAAGCACATAAAGCAGGGTTAGCCGTTAATACAAACCAATTAGAAAGCCACTACTTAGCAGGTGGTAATGTTGACCGCGTTGTAAATGCTTTAATTGCTGCTCAGCGTGCAAACATTGAATTAAGTTTCGAGCGTTGTGCTGCGATTGACTTAGCAGGTCGTGACGTATTAGAAGCTGTTCAAATGAGTGTTAACCCGAAAGTAATTGAAACACCATTTATTGCTGGTGTAGCGATGGATGGTATTGAAGTTAAAGCAAAAGCACGTATTACAGTTCGCGCTAATATCGACCGACTAGTTGGTGGTGCAGGTGAAGATACTGTAATCGCACGTGTTGGTGAAGGTATTGTAAGTACAATCGGTTCATCAGAAAGTCATAACAAAGTGTTAGAAAATCCAGATACTATTTCTCAAAACGTATTATCAAAAGGTTTAGATGCGGGAACTGCATTCGAAATCTTATCAATTGATATTGCGGATATCGATATCGGTAAGAACATCGGTGCAATCCTACAGACAGATCAAGCTGAAGCGGATAAGAACATTGCGCAAGCGAAAGCCGAAGAGCGCCGTGCGATGGCGGTTGCACGCGAACAAGAGAATATTGCAAAAGTACAAGAAATGCAGGCTAAAGTAGTTGAAGCAGAAGCTCAAGTACCGCAGGCATTAGCTGAAGCACTACGCAATGGTAACATGGGTGTTATGGACTACGTTAATTATAAAAACGTATTAGCAGACACTGATATGCGTGAAATGATTGGTAAACTAAGTAAGCATGAGAATGATGAACATGAGGATAGGAAATAATCTACCTACTAAGGAGAGCTGATTATTATGATTGATGTAATAGTAGGTAACATATTTATAATCATTGCTTTACTTGTCGGTTTACTTAGTATTTTCCAAAGAGAACAAAAACAAGAAAACCGACGTGAACGACCAGTTTTTGGTGATCAAAGACCACAGGTTCCTAATCGTGAGCAACGTGAACAAGCTAAAGAAACCGTTCAAGAGAAGTCTCAAGAAAAGATGGATGAAATTTCAGAGAAAGCTTCTAGCTGGTATGAAGCAATGCAAGATTCAAAAGATCGTCTTGAAGAAGTTGCAAATGAAAACCAAGATTCTATCCAAAGCGAAGCCATAGGCGGCATGGATATGATCAAGAGTGGATCTATAGCAGAAGATGATCGATCGTCAATTTCTAGAGTTTCTGTTCACCAAAATATTACGCGTAAAAGGATTGTCGAAAGCGTAATTATGGCAGAGGTACTTGGTAAACCAAAATCGAAAAAACAACGAACAATATAATTTCTTTTTTAAACACAGGATGTAGTATACATCCTGTGTTTTTTTCATACATTGTTCTTGATAGGGGGTAAATAAATGAAGTACATCCCAAGTAAATTTAGTCGTTGGTTAACTAACTATGGAATGTTACCGAAAGACGTTATATATGATTACCCACGAGTGACAATGATTGGCAACATACATTTATATATTGAAAACCATAAAGGGTTATTAAGTTTTAATGAAACAACAATTACAGTGAAGCAAGATCAAGGGAAAATAATCATTCAAGGCAAACAACTCGTCATTAAAAATCTACTTGCAGAAGAGATCGTAATTGAAGGTGTAATTGATCATGTTAGTTGGGAGAGTAGTACATAAGAGAGGGGGAGCTTTCGATTAAAAGATTGTCTTATCGGGGAATTGTTGAAGTTGTTGTAAAAGGTGGACAAGTTGAATCATATCTTAATAATTTGATTGAAGATGGAGTTAAGATCGAACAGATTAAGAGGATAGATGAACAAACAGTCAAGATGAATGTTGATTATTTAGCAATACCTTACTTGAAAGCGAAGAGAAAACATTACGGGTGTAAAATAAAATTTAATAACCGTTTAGGTATACCAACAATGTATAGTAAACGTAAGAAATGGTTGCCACCTCTAATTGGTGTTGTTTTGTCGTTTTTATTTATTTTATTGTTATCAAATGTTGTTTGGAACATTACAGTGGAAGGTGGAAGTCCAGAGACTCGTTATGAAGTTAACCAGTTGTTAGATACATTAGGATTAAAAGAAGGCAATTGGGTTCAAAATATGGAGGACATTAGTACAATCGAAAGAGAAATCATGAATAGTATAGATGAGGTTTCGTATGTTGGAATTAGCAAAAGTGGCAGTTCTTATAATATCTTAATTGAAGAATCAGAAACGATGGAGCAAAATGTTAATCGTGATCCAACTAATTTAGTGGCGAGTAAAGCTGGTACAGTTGAATCGATGTTTATTGTTAATGGACGACCAGTCGTTCAAATTAATGATTTTGTCGAAAAAGGTGATCTATTAGTTACAGGAGAATTAGATGAGGATGGCGAAGTACTAACATATGCTGAAGGTGAAGTTATCGCTGAAGTATGGTATGAAGTAAATGTGGAAGTAGATTTCTCCCAATACTTACTCGCTTTAACTCCTGATGCAACAAAACGTTATTCTGTATCACTATTTAATTCATTTGAATGGATGCCAAGAGGGGCTGGAGACCGTCGATTACTATTGTCACAAGACCGTCCAATTTATTTTCTGAATTGGGAGTTACCTATTAGCTTCCATGAACATTATTTTTATACTGAAGAAGAAGCGGTTAGCGAAGTAGACCTAGATAATCATATTAACCAAGCTGTAGAAGAGCAGCTAAAAAGGCAACTCGGTCAATCTGTTGACGTCACATATCAAAAAGTTTTGCACGAGGATAGGTACAGTGATAAAGTTAAATTAGAAATGTTTGTTAAAGTTTTAGAAGATATTACTGAAGAACAAATAATCGACCAAGGAGATTGATTTATGCAAGCAGGAAAGCAAACAATTAATTTACATCTTGAAGATCATAATGATACGTTAAACTTGTTTGGAACAAATGATCGTCACATTAGACAAATTGAAGAATTTTTGCCCGTTAAAATTATTACACGTGGTGGACAAATTAAAATAGAAGGTAAACAAGAAGATATTGAGCTAGTCCATGAACTACTACAAAAAGTATTGAAAGTAATCAAAAAAGGTATTACGGTTACTGAACGCGATATTGTATATGGTATTGAGTTAGCTAGAACAGATAAATTAGAACAGTTTGAGACTTTGTTTGAAGATGAGATTACGAAAAACCAAAATGGTAAGCCGATAAGAGTCAAAACTTTAGGACAACGAGATTATGTTGCTGCAATTAAAGCAAATGACTTAGTGTTCGGAGTCGGACCTGCTGGAACTGGTAAAACATATTTGGCTGTAGTAATGGCAGCGAAAGCTTTAAGAAATGGTGAAGTAAAACGGTTAATTTTAACTCGCCCTGCAGTTGAAGCTGGTGAAAGTTTAGGGTTTTTACCTGGAGACCTTAAGGAAAAGGTAGATCCGTATTTACGTCCACTTTATGACGCCTTACATGATGTGATTGGTACTGAACATACTGCAAGATTAATGGAGCGAGGTACAATAGAGATTGCACCATTAGCGTATATGCGTGGTCGAACATTAGATGATGCTTTTGTGATCTTAGATGAAGCGCAAAATACTACACCAGAACAAATTAAGATGTTCTTAACAAGATTAGGTTTTGGGTCAAAAATGGTTGTTACAGGTGATATAACACAAATAGATTTACCTAAAGGTGTAAAATCAGGCCTTAAAGTGACTGAAGAGAAGTTAGGCGGAGTAAGAGGTATATCATTTAATTACCTTAAGGGATCTGATGTTGTAAGACACCCATTAGTACAACGTATTATTGATGCTTACGAAGAGTAAATTATTTAGTACTGGGGAATAAAGGTATGGGGAATCGCAAACGGACACAACACTCGTCCTCTAAAAGTTCTAATTTTAATGTAATAGTAACAGCATTAGTTGCTCCTCTATTTCTAATGGCAATTGTATTCATCTATTACTTACAAGGACATGCAACTGAACATGAATTGATGGTCACTTGTTTAATAGCTGTTCTTTTGATTGTTATAGTGTCGTTAGAGATAAGTCACTACAAAGAATGGACAAGGAATATGTCTTTAGCCAATACTTTGTTAAGTGGTGGAATGGTACTGTTAATGGGAGCAATTTATGCTTTTGGACCAAATATAGAAACGCTTTATTATCTAATACCTATAGCAGCACATGCGGTTTTAATTACTTATTTAGTTCATGAGCGTTTTGCACTAGTCTCTTCGGTGTTGATGGCTATTATTGGTGCAAACTTACTTACGTTATCAAGTGATTTTAATCAATTTGTCTTTGTGTTTATTTACTTTTTATTTTCCCAATGGTTTGCGATCTTTTTGTACGACTTCATAACAGATCGTATTTCATTGTTTAAGACGTCTCTTCCATTAATAGTTTTACATATTGCGATTGTGATCACTTTTGAAGTGAGAAGCTTTGATGATCTTATTTCGATTGATACAGTGATTGCGATTGCGTTTGCCGTCTTATCAATATTTGTTTCAGCCGTTTTAATATTAGGTCTCTTTCCTTTATTTGAAGCCGGATTAAACTTGTTAACTGAATCGAAGTTGTTAAGTTTAGCAAATCCTAATCATCCATTATTAAAGCAAATATTAGTCGAATCACCTGGCACTTACCATCACAGCGTTATGGTAGCGAATTTAAGTGAATCGGCTTGTGAAGCGATTGGTGCAAATGGATTATTAGCTCGAGTTGCTGCTTATTATCATGACATAGGAAAGTCTTTTCAACCGCATTATTTTATTGAAAATCAACAAAATATAAGTAATCCGCATGATGAACTAGATCCTAAAGTAAGTGCTGAAATAATATTAAAGCATCCATACGAAGGAGCGGCTATTTTACGTGAGTATGGATTACCAGATGAGATAATTGATATGACTGAGCAACATCATGGGACAACGTTATTAAAGTATTTTTATTATCAAGAAAAAGAGAAAGACCCAGATGTTAGAGAAGGACAATTTAGATACAAGGGGCCAATTCCACAGTCTAAAGAGTCAGCTGTAATTAACATTTGTGATTCTGTTGAAGCCGCTGTAAGATCAAAGTCCAACCCAACTCTAGAAGAAATTAGACAAGTCGTAAGAGCAATTATCCATGATCGTTTAACAGATGGTCAGTTAGATGACAGTCAACTAACTTTAAAAGATTTACGAGTCATAGAGGAATCAATCTGTGATATGCTAAATGGTATATTTCATTCACGTATAGAGTATCCAGATTTAAAAGAAAGTCAACCTGCCAGGGAGGATTCATCATGAATATCGATTTAGTGGACGAAACGAACCATCTATCAACTGAACAATTGAGCATCGTCAATGATGTTTTACATTTTGCTGCAGAACAACAATCAGTTGAGAGTGAAGCGGAAATGTCTGTAACGTTTGTATCAGATGAAGATATTAAAAGTATTAATCGTGATTATCGTGGAAAAGACGCCCCAACTGATGTCATTTCTTTTGCATTAGAGGAGCAAGGTGAAGATGAATTAGAAGTAATTGGTGAAGGGTTGCCTCTTCACTTAGGTGATATAGTTATATCTGTAGACCGTGCATTCGAACAGGCTGATGAGTATGGTCATTCTAATAATCGGGAGTTAGCTTTTTTAGCAGTTCATGGTTTGCTCCACTTATTAGGTTATGATCATGAATCTGAAGATGACGAAAAAGTTATGTTTGAGAAACAAGAAAAGATTTTACAAAAGTTTGGACTAACCCGCAATGAAAAATGATCGGGTAGGGTTTAAGTATGCTATTGCGGGAGTTTATGCCGCACTAAAAACTGAGCATAATATAAAAATACACTTTATTATTATGTTCATGACATTGTTTGCAGGTCTACTGTTAGGTTTAACAAGAATTGAATGGTTATTTGTATTATTGGCTATAGGGCTTGTATTAGCTTTAGAACTAATTAATACAGTCGTGGAGTTAATAACAGATGTTTTATTTGAAGGAAAACATGAAACGGCAAAATTAATTAAAGACATTAGTGCTGCTGCTGTATTAGTAGCAGCTACATTTGCTGCTTTAGTTGGTATGATTATTTTCTTACCCAAGCTTTTAGAAATTTTGATCTAAACTCGCAAGGCATTGTGCGAGTTTATTTATATTTTTAGGCTGTACATGCTTTTTTAAATTAAGATCTAAAACATTTGTCGATTATGTGAATTTTTATTATTTTTATAGTACACTAAACTTACTAGCAACGAATAGGAGAGCAAAATAAATGACAGAACAGTTTCATTCAGGTTTTATTGCAATAGTTGGACGACCAAATGTAGGAAAGTCAACGTTTATGAATCGAGTAATTGGAGAAAAAATCGCGATTATGAGTGATAAACCACAAACAACTCGTAACAAAATTCAAGGTGTACTCACAACTGATGATGCACAATTCATATTTATAGATACACCAGGTATTCATAAACCTAAGCATCGACTAGGAGACTTTATGAATAGATCAGCAATTAACACATTAAATGAAGTCGATGTTATTATGTTCATGGTTAACGCTGATGAGGGGTATGGAAAAGGCGAAGAATTTATCATTGAAAAATTAAAAGACGTAAAAAATCCAGTTGTATTAGTCATTAATAAGATTGATCAAGTTCATCCTGATGAACTATTACCAATCATTGATACTTATCGTGAAAAGATGGACTTCAATGACATTGTTCCAATCTCTGCACTTGAAGGTAACAATACAGACAGCCTTTTAAGTGTACTATCTGAGAAACTACCTGAAGGGCCGCAATACTATCCAGAAGATCAAATTACCGATCACCCAGAGCGCTTTATAATTAGTGAATTAGTTAGAGAGAAAGTGCTACACCATACACATGAAGAAATTCCACATTCGATCGCTGTTGTCATCGATTCAATTCGATCTCGAGATGATAAAGATATAATAGATGTTCAAGCGACAATAATTGTGGAACGTAATTCTCAAAAAGGGATTATTATAGGCAAACAAGGAAAAATGTTAAAGCAAGTCGGTTCCGAAGCCAGAGAGGATATAGAAGCTTTATTAGGATCAGGGGTCTTTTTAGAGTTATGGGTAAAAGTACAAAAGGATTGGCGTAATCGGGCCTTTCACCTGCGCGATTATGGTTACAAAGAGGATGACTACTAGAAATGCAAGTATTTTAAAATGGTAATTATTTAAACTTATGAACTGTTTCATTTAGGTGAAAATAAGATTAAGGTTTTTCAGTTAAAATAAAGCTGAAAGGTGGAGAATATGATGTTTAACATTCCATGGAAAGTATTTGAGAAGACAGGTAATGTTGAAGCATATTTATTAATGAAACAGGTAGAGGATCTAAAGGAAAATCATAAGGAAGAGCGATTCACGACCTTAAACCCCAAAACATAAGTAAACGAAAGTGGTGAGGGGCAATGGACCAAATAAATGGAATTATATTAAGAACCCAAGATTATGGTGAAACAAATAAAATTGTAACGCTCTTAACTGAAGAATATGGCATGCTTAGTGCTGTTGCAAAAGGTGCCAAAAAGTCTAAAAGTCGAATGGCTGCGGTTACGCAGCCATTTATATATGGTCAATATGTTGTTTATACCGGTAGAGGGTTAGGGACAATACATCAAGGTGAGACAATTCAAAGTATGAGACATATTAGAGAGGATATATTTAAAACGGCTTATGCTACATATATGGGGGAACTTACGACAAAAATACTAACAGAACGTGAACGAAACCGTCCGTTGTTTAGAGAGCTTCTAGAGAGCTTTGAAAGAATGGAAGAAGACGTCCCAGAGTTAGCCATTTCTTTAATGTATGAACTTAAATTATATCATGTTGGTGGTTTTGCACCAGTCGTGAACCAATGTGTTAATGGTCATGTCAATGATCCGATTGCTGGATTTTCAGTCTCAGAAGGTGGCGTAGTTTGTGAACAATGTCGCCACCGAGCATCAGATGTATTCGTCCTTTCACCAAATGTTTACCATGTGTTAAGATTGATGAGCAATAAAAGCCTAACTAAAATTAAAGACGTCTCGATTAAAGATGATACGTTAAATACTATAAAGCAAATATTAGAGCTTTACTATGATTATTACGGTGGCATGATGATTAAATCTAAACGTTTTTTAGACCAACTCCACCTATTTTAGTGGGAATTGCTATTAGATAGTGTGACTAATTAATGAAAAAAGACATTCTATATTTTCAAAAATCACCTAAATAGTATATAATAAATGCGATAAGTATGACGTTATTAAAGGTGGTGAAAGGCAATGGACTTGACTCACCGTCAAGAGCAAATTTTAGAAATTGTCAAAGAACATGGACCGATCACGGGAGAAAAAATAGCAGATGAATTAAATTTAACTAGAGCGACATTAAGGCCAGACTTAGCGATTTTAACTATGGCTGGATTTTTAGATGCAAGGCCAAGGGTTGGTTATTTTTATACAGGTAAAACAGGTAGTGAACTGCTGACTGATAAAATTAAAAAGTTATCAGTTAGGGATTATCATTCGGTACCCGTTGTTGTAAATGATCAAGCAAATGCATATGACGCAATTACTACGATGTTTTTAGAAGATGTAGGTACTCTGTTCGTCGTGGACCAACATGGTATTTTAGTTGGAGTGCTGTCACGTAAAGACTTATTAAGAACAAGTATGGGGCAACAAGACTTAACGGAAGTACCGGTACATATTATAATGACTCGATTACCAAAAATTAAAATATGTCAAAAAGATGACTTGCTAATTGATGCAAGTATTAAGTTGATTGAAAACCAAATTGATGCACTCCCTGTTGTTCAAGAGAGTGATAAAGGGTTAGAAGTCATTGGACGATTAACGAAAACGAATATAACGAAAGCCTTCGTAGAACTAGTCAAAAATGAAGACGTTTAAAAGGGGGATTTATTATGCACCCACAAACTTTTTACATCATTTCAGATTCTGTTGGTGAAACAGCTGAGTTAATGGTAAAAGCAGCATTAAGCCAATTCGTTGACTCTAATGTACAAATACAAAGAGTTCCGTATGTAGACGATTTCGAAACATTAGAGGAAGCAGTTTATACGGCTAAAGAAAATAACAGTTTATTAGCGTATACGTTAGTTAAACCAGAGTATCGGCAAAGGATAGAAACGTTATCTGCTGAATTAGGGATAGTGGCATTAGATTTATTAGGACCGTTAATCGAAAATATAACAAACTATCTTGGTCAAGATCCTGTTTTAAAACCTGGTTTAGTTCACAAATTGGATGAAGATTATTATAAAAGAATTGAAGCAATTGAATTTGCTGTTAAATACGACGATGGTCGAGATGCAAAAGGAATCTTAAAAGCTGATTTAGTATTAATTGGTGTATCACGTACATCTAAAACGCCACTTTCACAATTCCTTGCTCATAAGAAGTTGAAGGTCGCAAATGTACCTATAGTTCCAGAAGTAGAACCACCGGAAGAGTTATTCCAAGTACACCCGAATAAGTGTATCGGTTTAAATATCAGTTCAGAAAAGCTGAATCATATACGAACTGAACGTTTAAAATCATTAGGGCTAGATGGATCAGCAAATTATGCACAAACTGAACGAATTAAAGAGGAAATCGATTATTTCAACAAAGTAGTAGACAAAATTGGTTGTAAAACAATCGATGTTTCTACAAAGGCTGTTGAAGAAACTGCGAACGCTATTTTAAATACAGTGAAGAAGTGACTCGAAAAAAAAGGTTGGGACAGAAATAATTGTTAATACAAAAAACCCGAACGAAATCACTTTTGACTTCGTTCGGGTTTATCTTTTTAGCTCCGCTCCATCAAAATGCTTCGCTTTTACCCACAGGGCACAAGTGCAACATCTGCTCAAGCTTCCTACGGTCGCTTGTCGCAGTGTTTTCTTTGCAGGGGCGGCTGTGAGCCAAGCTACAACTTCGAGTAACTTCCTTGTGCTTTGCACCGAGGAAGCCTGCTTCAAAGCTTAGCTAGAAGACGCAGGTGCATCCCAGGGTCTCACCCTGGCCTTTGCTCCCACAGGAGTCTACGCATTTTGATTCCGCTAAGTGACTGCTAAACTAGGCTGATTGGCCAATTTGTTCGTGTTTCATTACACTCCAAAACCCTTAGTCTCAACCTCTTTTACATGACCCACAAATAAAAGCTAGTTGTATCGAAAATATTGTAGTTGAAAACATCTAACTAACATAATAAACTGTAATATTGTCGAAAACTGTTTTAATTCACGACAAATTCAAACAAACTATTAGCATAAAAGCTAATTTTAGGTTATAATTCATATTTGTGATGAAATTTCAGTAATTGTCTAAACTAATGTTTAATTAGTTTCTCTTACATGAAAAAAACAACTTATGTAATAACTTATATAAAAATGTCGATTATTGAAGGGATTTATATTCTTTTATCGAATATCAAATAATATGGTGATGTATATGCAACAAAAGATCCCTGAAGAAATTATTGATCAAATTGTTACTAAAAACGACATAGTTGATGTGATTGGTGAGCATATACAACTAACGAAAAAAGGCCGGAACTATTTCGGACTTTGCCCATTCCATGGTGAAAACACTCCTTCATTCTCTGTGTCGCCCGATAAGCAAATCTTCCATTGCTTCGGTTGTGGCAAAGGTGGGAATGTCGTTAAATTTATTATGGAATTGGAATCTATTACGTTTAGAGAAGCTGTCCAATCTTTAGCAGACAAAAGTGGCGAATCACTGCCAGAACAATATACTCAAGGATCAAACCAACCAGCTCTATCTGAACAAGAAAAATCAGCTTTAGATGCTTATGAGTGGTCCTCAAAATTGTTTCACCATGTGTTACGTTTCACTGCTGAAGGAAAAAATGGGCTTAATTATCTAGAAAATAGAGGATTTAAGCAAGGTGATATCGAACAATTCCAATTAGGGTACTCGCCAAACAAAGATCAGTTTCTTTCGACATTCTTACATAAAAAAGGTTTCCAGCTTACAAATTTATTGGATGTAGGTTTATTAAGTAGTCGAGATGGGAATACCTTTTTTGACCGTTTCAAAGGGCGAGTCATATTTCCAATCCAAAACCATCAAGGAAAAGTCGTCGGCTTTGGTGGCCGAGCTATAGAGGATGGAGTTGAACCTAAATATTTAAACAGCCCTGATTCTAAGCTTTTCCAAAAAGGAAAACTTTTATACAACTTTTATGAAGCTAGAAAGCATTTTCAAAAAGAGAAGGAAGTTGTCCTATTTGAAGGGTATGCTGATGTCATTAAGGCGTCCCAAGCAGGTGTTTACAATTCTGTTGCAACATTAGGGACAAGCTTGACTAAATACCAAGCATCACTATTAAAACGGTATGTTAATCGAGTAGTAATATGTTTTGATGGCGATAAAGCTGGTAAAGATGCAAGTCATCGAGCTGCTCAAATGTTAAAAGACGTTGAGTTGGATGTTTTAGTTGCGAATGTACCGTATCAATTAGACCCTGATGACTTCATTGATACTTATGGACCAGAAAAGTTTCAAAATCAAGTGTTGAGAAACGCAGAATCTTATATAGCTTTTGCGCTAAATTATTTAAAGAAGGATTACAACCTTCAATCTAAGCATGATCAATTAGATTATATAGAGAAAGCATTAGATTTAATTGCAACAGTAGATCATGCAGTTGAACGAGATGTTTACATTAAAGAGTTAGAAGAGACTTTTGACTTATACAGAGAAACTCTCGAAAATGAAATTGCTGACCGCAGAAGAATAAATCAGCAGCATATTGAACAAGATAATCGTGTTAAGTTTGAGGAAACTAAAGAAAAACGAACAAAAAGAACTGAAAAAATATACCCAGCTTATCAAAATGCTGAACGATATTTAATTGCTCATATGCTACAAAATAACTATGTTGCCAATCAAGTGCAAGATCAGTTAGGCTCTAAATTTAATATGCAAGAACATCAAGTATTAGTGACATATTTATACGCATATTATGAGGAAGGGAATGAGCCTAATGTTGGTCGCTTTCTAGAGCGATTACCAGACGAATCGATAAAACAGTTAGTTTCCGAATTGGCTGTTTTACCTATAAATGATTCATTAGAGAGAGAAGAGTTAGATGATTATTTGTTTGCAATCTTAAAAGAGGCTGATGTTGATCAAGAAATTAGGTCTTTAGAGAAGATGTTAAAAAACGCAGAGAAGGAAAATGACCCTAAATCTGCAGCACGAATAGGTATGAAGATCCTTGAGTTGAGTAAGAAAAGTAATAAATCCAAGCTATAGCATTTGGTTTGGAAGGAGGGGTATCATGGCTGAAAAGCCAATTGAATCAAAAGAGGTTGCACAAGACCAAACACAAGAACAAACACAAGATCAAGACTTAACTGTAGAACAGGCTAAAGAACAATTACTGGAAATGGGTAAAAAACGAGGTGTACTCGTTTATGAAGAAATTGCTGATAAACTAGGACATTATGACCTTGATTCAGAACAGATGGATGAGTTTTACGAACAGATGGCAGATCAAGGTATTGATATTATCGGTGAGAATGATGATCCTAACATTCGAAAAATCGCAAAAGATGAAGAGTTTGACTTAACCGATCTTAGTGTACCACCAGGGGTTAAAATTAACGACCCAGTGCGTATGTATTTGAAAGAAATCGGGCGTGTAGACCTTTTATCTGCTGATGAAGAAATCGAACTAGCAAACAAAATCGAACAAGGTGACGAAGAAGCAAAAAGGCGTTTATCTGAAGCTAACTTAAGGTTGGTGGTTAGTATCGCTAAACGTTACGTAGGTCGTGGTATGCTATTCCTTGATTTAATCCAAGAAGGTAATATGGGTCTAATCAAGGCAGTAGAAAAGTTTGACTATCGAAAAGGGTTTAAGTTTAGTACGTATGCAACATGGTGGATTAGGCAAGCTATAACAAGAGCGATTGCTGACCAAGCTCGTACGATTCGTATCCCAGTACACATGGTTGAAACGATTAACAAACTTATTCGAGTGCAGCGCCAACTATTACAAGATTTAGGTCGCGAACCAACGCCAGAAGAGATCGCACAAGAAATGGACTTAACACCTGAAAAAGTTCGTGAAATTTTAAAAATAGCACAAGAGCCAGTGTCGTTAGAGACACCAATAGGTGAAGAAGATGACTCTCATTTAGGTGATTTCATCGAAGACCAAGAAGCGACCTCACCTTCAGATCATGCAGCTTATGAGTTGTTAAAAGAGCAACTTGAAGATGTTCTAGACACTTTAACGGACAGAGAAGAAAATGTTCTAAGGTTACGTTTCGGTTTAGATGATGGAAGAACTCGTACACTTGAAGAAGTTGGTAAAGTATTTGGAGTAACGAGAGAGAGAATTCGTCAAATTGAAGCAAAAGCGTTAAGAAAGTTAAGACACCCAAGCCGTAGCAAACGACTAAAAGACTTTTTAGAGTAACCTCTCTACTCTGCGGAGGTGTACGATGGGGAATGACAATCGAAATCAAGTGATTATCGATGAAATCAAGCATTGGAAACAGAACAAATTGTTACCTGCAGAATATTGTGACTTTTTATTGGCACTCTATACGTATGGTGAAGGGGTAGAAGAAAATACATCATCAAAAGGAAAAAAACATCAGAAATCGTTATTCCTTTATGCTGATGTTTTCCTTCTCATACTCCTTCTACCTATTTCTTTGTATTTGTTGACGATGTTTGATTATAATTTATGGATAGAGATGGTCTTATTTTTAGGAATCATAGTAATAATTTTAGGACATTTACTTTGGTACAAAGAGAAGCACAAACCGTTAGTTCATGTACCCATTATACTTCTGTTTTTAGTTTTTTTGATTGGTACCATTTCATTAATTCATACTACATTGGGACAAGGCCTAGTATTAAACACAACTATTCTCATTCACTGTATTGTATGGATAATAGTAGGCGTTGTTTTTAAATACCATTATTTGCTAGCTTCTGGTATTATAGGCATGATTTTATTGCTTTCGATTATTTTTTTATAATAATTTCACATTTTAGCCCTTTCCGACAAACGTTTTTTAAAGTAAAATATATATAGTTTTGTGTATACATAATAGCTAACGTAAGGAGGAAAAAACAGATGAGCAGAAATCCAATTATTCCATATGTAACAATTGCTACTCTAGGCATCGTAGCAATGATCGTTATGGCCGGAGTTGGTTTAGATCAAATGCGCCATGCTGAAGAAGCAACTGAAGAGACAGAAGAAGCTGCTGATAGCCCAGAAGCTATTTATGAAAGTAACTGTCTATCATGTCACGGTGGAGATTTAGAAGGTGGCAGTGGCCCACCATTAGAAGATGCTGGAGATCGTTTTTCACTTGAAGAATTAGAAGACATTATTGCTAATGGTGTTGAAGGAAGTTCTATTATGACGGGAGATTATGCAACGAACGAAGAAGCAGAAATCCTTGCTGAATGGCTTATGGAGCAATAGACCATAGATTAAAGTCCAGGAGCATGTTTGTAAGTCAACCTTGCAGACTAATGTTTCTGGACTTTTGTTTTACAAAAATAGAAATAGGTGACAACAATGAAAGAAATAGAGTTATCCAAGAGACTAGAACGAGTAAAACAAATGATTCCTGATGATATAAGCTGTGTTGCGGACATCGGCTCTGACCACGCTTATTTACCTTGTAAAGTATGTCTAGACCACCCCGATGTAAAGGCAATCGCTGGAGAAGTCAATGAAGGGCCATACTTTGCAGCAGTTAAACAGGTCGAGGCAATGGAATTGTCTAATCGAATAGACGTTAGGTTAGGTGATGGATTGAATGTCCTATTACCTGGAGAGGTTGACTGTGTGACGATTGCAGGTATGGGTGGGACGTTAATTACAAACATTTTAAAAAACGGCATTAACAAGTTAACTGAAGTTAAGGCTTTAGTGTTGCAACCAAATATTGATGCGAGTTCCATTCGAGAGTTTGCGGTTGAGCAACAATATGAAATTGCAAGTGAAGATGTAATAGAAGAAGACGGTTATATTTATGAAATCGTCGTATTAGAGCCTACTGATGTTGTCATATCATACTCATCTAAAGAAATTTATTTAGGTCCTATTATGTTACAATCAAAAAATGAAGCCTTCTATAAAAAATGGAGACATGTTTTTGACAAAAAACAGTCAATCATTACTCAAATGAAACAAGCTTCAGAACCAAATTATGAGAAGATAAACCAGTTTGAACAACAATTAATGTGGATTAAAGAGGAGGTATTCGAATGAATCAGGTTACTGTAAAAGATGTGATTTCTTTAGTAGAGAAGAAAGCACCTAAACATTTAGCTTTTGAAGGAGATCCAATTGGTTTACAAGTTGGTGATTTTAACCAAAAGGTAAGCAAGATTATGGTTGCGTTAGATGTACTAGAAAATGTCGTTGATGAAGCAATTGAAAAAGGCATTAATTTAATCGTAGCCCACCACCCGTTAATATTCAAACCTCTAAAATCTATCGACTTAAATAGTGAAAAGGGTAAAATCGTAAGTAAGTTAATTAAACATAACATTACAGTTTATGCAGCACATACGAACTTAGATATTGCTAATGGCGGCGTTAATGATATGTTAATGAACCAATTAGGATTACAAAGTGATGGCGTTGTCGTATCAACTGAGAAAGAGCAATTATATAAACTAGTCATTTTTACACCAACTACACATGAAAATGACATTAGAGATGCTTTAGCTGAGGCTGGTGCTGGTCATATTGGCAACTATAGCCATTGTACATTTAATAGTGATGGCTTTGGTACTTTTAAACCTCAAGAAGGAACTAATCCGTATATTGGTTCAACTAATGAACTCGAAAAAGTAAATGAATTACGAATGGAAACGATTGTTCCTGAATCCCTACTCGATCAAAGTATTAAACTTGCTAATGAAGCTCATCCATATGAAGAAATGGCTTATGATGTATTCCCGTTACACATAGATGGAGAAGAGAAAGGTTTAGGTAGAATCGGTAAATTAGAGGAGCCAATAACCCTAGAACAGTTTGCAAATGAAGTGAAACAAACGTTTAACGTCCCGCAATTACGGTTTGTCGGTGACCCTAATAAAAAGGTGAAAAAAGTCGCTGTAATTGGTGGTGACGGCAATAAATTTATAAATCAAGCTAAAAGAAAAGGAGCTGATGTGTTAATTACCGGTGATGTTTATTATCATACAGCTCACGATGCATTAGGTATTGGTTTAGGGATGATTGATCCAGGACACCATATTGAGCAAATTATGAAGCAAGGGTTAAAAGACCTTTTACAACAAGAAGCGAATAGAACCAACTTAAGTGTGCAATTTATTTCTTCTGAACAAATGACTGAACCGTTTCAGTTTCTATAATTATTTTAAATGAATATTTGAAATCTTTTTACTTCTTGGAGTTTTGTTGACACTACGGCTTCTGCTTGGTAACCTACTAATAATATTTAGGAAGAAAGGGGAATGGTTAATCGTGTGGGAAGAGAAGTTTGCAAAAGAAGGTCTAACATTTGATGATGTACTTTTATTACCAGCTGAATCAAATGTCGTACCACGAAGTGTAAACGTTAATACGAGCTTAACGAGCACTTTAAACCTCAAAATGCCGATGATTAGTGCTGGTATGGATACAGTTACTGAAGCTGAGATGGCGATCGCAATGGCTCGTAATGGTGGCTTAGGTGTTATTCATAAAAACATGTCAATTGAAGAACAAGCTGACCAAGTTGATAAAGTAAAGCGTTCTGAAAGAGGCGTTATTACAAATCCATTCTATTTAACGCCAGACCATCAAGTATTTGATGCTGAACATTTAATGGGTAAATATCGTATTTCGGGTGTACCGATCGTTAACGATGAAGAAAGCAGGAAGCTAGTAGGAATTATTACAAATCGTGATTTGCGCTTTATTCAAGATTATTCAATTGCGATCTCTGAAGTTATGACGAAAAACAACCTTGTTACAGCACCAGTCAATACTTCTTTAGATGAAGCTGAAGGCGTACTACAAAAACATCGAATCGAAAAGCTTCCTTTAGTTGATGACGAGGGGACTTTAAAAGGTTTAATTACCATTAAAGATATCGAAAAAGATGTAGAATTTCCTGAATCAGCTGTAGATACTCACGGTCGATTACTTGTTGCTGCAGCTGTAGGTGTTTCTGGAGATACGTTAGTAAGAGTGGAGAAGTTAGTTAATGCTGGTGTTGATGCATTAGTAATTGACACTGCCCATGGACATTCAAAAGGTGTTTTAGATACGATTAGTCATATTCGCGAAAAGTATCCTACAGTAAACTTAATCGCTGGTAATGTAGCGACTGCGGAAGGAACTAAGGCACTGATAGAAGCGGGTGCTGATGTCGTTAAAGTAGGGATCGGCCCTGGGTCAATTTGTACGACACGAGTTGTAGCAGGAGTGGGTGTGCCACAAATTACCGCTGTTTATGATTGTGCAACAGAAGCTAGAAAGCACAATGTACCTGTTATTGCTGACGGAGGTATTAAGTACTCTGGTGATATGGTAAAAGCATTAGCAGCGGGAGGTCATGCTGTTATGCTCGGCAGTATGTTAGCAGGAACAACGGAGAGTCCTGGTGACATTGAGATTTATCAAGGTCGTCGTTTTAAAGTTTACCGCGGAATGGGATCAGTCGCTTCTATGGAGAAAGGAAGTAAAGATCGTTACTTCCAAGAAGAGTCAAATAAATTTGTCCCAGAAGGTATTGAAGGACGTGTTGACTATAAAGGACCGGTTGCAGAAACTCTATTCCAGATGGTCGGCGGTATACGTTCAGGAATGGGCTATTGCGGAGCAGGTTCATTACATGACTTGAGAGAAAAGTCACAGTTTGTAAAGATTACTGGAGCTGGCTTGAGAGAAAGCCACCCACATGATGTTCAAATAACGAAAGAAGCACCAAACTATTCAGTATAGATTTAAAACCGATTAACCATAAAACCTTTTACGATAATATGGCTTCATATATACTCGCCAATACGGGGTGAGAGTCTCTACCGGGTTGCCTTAAACAACCTGACTATGAAGGCAGATCACGATACAATTCTGCCTTTCTCCCCCTTTGATTGGCAGAGTTGTATTTTTTTATGGTTAATGTGTAATGATGTAATCAAAAGGTGGTACGAGATTATGAATACAATTGATGAAAAAATTATCGTCTTAGACTACGGTAGTCAGTATAATCAGTTAATTACGAGAAGAATTAGAGAACTAGGTGTTTATAGTGAATTATACTCTAATAAAATATCTGCAGAAGAAATTAGAGAATTAAACCCTAAGGGAATTGTGTTATCAGGCGGCCCTGGTAGTGTTTACGATGACCATTCACCACAAATAGATGAAGAGATTTTCAACCTAGATATCCCTGTTCTAGGCATTTGTTATGGTATGCAGCTAATGGCAAAACAACTAGGAGGTGGCGTTGAACAAGCGAACCACCGAGAATATGGCAAGGCAACGATTGACGTAAAAGAAACATCTAGTCTTTTTCAAGCTTTACCTGATGAACAGATCGTTTGGATGAGCCATGGTGACCTTGTAACCGAAGCACCTAATGGATTTGTTGTTAACGCAACTAACCCTTCTTGTCCAATTGCTTCATTTAGTCATGAAACTAAACACTTGTATGGTGTACAATTTCACCCTGAAGTTAAACACTCTGAACATGGTAATGACCTTTTGAAAAACTTTGTATTCAATGCGTGTGAATGTGACGGTGAATGGACAATGGAAAACTTCATTGACATGCAGCTTGAAAAAATTCGTGAAGAAGTAAAGGATCGAAAAGTGTTATGCGCTCTCAGTGGGGGTGTTGACTCTTCAGTTGTTGCCGTTCTTCTCCATGAAGCTATTGGTGATCAACTAACGTGTATATTCGTTGACCATGGCTTATTAAGAAAGAATGAAGCAGATGACGTTATGAAGATGTTTGAAGAAGGTTTTAATATAAACGTTATTAAAGTTGATGCTAAAGATCGGTTCCTATCTAAATTGAGTGGGGTAAGTGACCCGGAAGAAAAACGCAAAATCATTGGAAATGAGTTTATTTACGTATTTGATGATGAAGCAGATAAGTTAAAGGATATGGATTATTTAGCGCAAGGTACACTATACACGGATATTATTGAAAGTGGTACTGATACAGCACAAACAATTAAATCACACCATAATGTTGGCGGATTACCAGAACATATGCAATTTGACTTAATTGAACCACTTAAAACATTGTTTAAAGATGAAGTCCGTAAATTAGGCGAAGAACTAGGTATTCCTGAGCATATTGTATGGCGACAACCGTTCCCAGGACCAGGACTTGCGATTCGTACGTTAGGAGAAGTGACAGAGGAGAAGTTAGAGATCGTGCGTGAATCAGATGCCATTTTACGTGAAGAGATTAAACTAAATGATTTAGAGAAAGATGTATGGCAGTATTTCACGGTTTTACCAGGAATTCAAAGTGTAGGAGTACAAGGTGATGAGCGTACGTACAATCATACAGTTGGCCTTCGTGCTGTTACGTCAGTTGATGGCATGACTTCCGATTGGGCACGACTTCCTTGGGATGTACTAGAAAAGATCTCAAACCGTATTACAAATGAAGTAAACGGTGTTAATCGAGTCGTATATGATATTACGAGTAAGCCACCTGCAACAATTGAGTGGGAATAAACTATAGTATAGACAGACCTCAGCCGTTTCTTGATTAAAATGGTTGGGGTTTTAATTTTGCCCATAAAAAAGACCCAGCTAAGGGACTAATTTAAGCCTCTAGCTGGGTAGCACTCTAGTTTAAACTTTTTTCTTCGGTTTAACTTTAGGTAAAATTTTATTGTTCGTAATTTTACTATTCAGGTCCCAAGTCGTTTCATCATTAGGATCATATTGTTCAATAAATTTAACAACTTCTTTTGTAATAGGAGTAGGAGTAGAAGCACCTGCTGTAATTGCAATCTTCTCACACTGTTCAAGCCACTCTAACTTGATTTCTGAAACATCGGCGATACGGTAAGCTTCTGTACCAGCTTTCTCTTTTGAAACTTGTGCTAAACGGTTAGAGTTGTTACTTTTCGGGTCACCTACAACTAATGTTAAGTCAGCGTCTCCTGCCTGTTCAGCTACTGCTTCTTGGCGGACTTGTGTCGCCATGCAGATTTCTTGAATCATTTCAGTTTGTGGATATTGATCTTGAACTTCTAACATAATATCGTAAACATCCCATTGGCTCATTGTCGTTTGGTTTGTAACAACTACTTTAGAACCTTCAGGAAGGTTTAAGTTTTCTACTTCATCTTCTGTTTGAATTAGATGAACGTGGTCAGGTGCGACTCCGACAGCACCCTCTGGTTCTGGGTGTCCTTTTTTACCGATATAGACTACTTCATAGCCTTCTGATACTTTCTCACGAATTAGATCATGTGTACGTGTAACATCTGGACAAGTCGCATCAAGAACTGTTAAACCTTTATCTTCAGCTACCTTCTTAACCTCTGGTGACACACCGTGAGCAGTAAATATGACTGTTCCTTCATTGATATCATGTAATAGTTGATCACGTGTACGGTCTTTACCATCTAAAGTAATAACACCTTCATCTTCAAAAGCTTGTGTCACGTGACTGTTGTGTACAATCATCCCTAATATATAAATTGGTCGTGGTAAGTTCGGGTCTTTAGCAGCGTTACTTGCAATAACCATAGCATCTACCACACCGTAACAATATCCCCTTGGAGCAATTTTAATGACTTCCATGAAAACATGGCCTCCTCATATAATCATCTCTATTCGTTATTATAATGGTTATAGACGAGTTTGACAAAATCTTTCTATCAGTAGCATTTATAATTTGTGTCATTTATAATTAAACTTGATAGTAAAGGAGTTCGAGAATAATGAAGAGATATTTCCAATCGTATGACTTACAAAACAATACGTTAAATGTAGTTGAACAGTTAAAGTTCAAACAACCTACAGAGATTCAGCATCGTGTCATTCCACATGCCTTAAAAATGAAAAGCATAATCGGCCAATCACAAACAGGTACAGGAAAGACACATGCGTATTTAATTCCTATGTTTGACAGAATTAAAAGTGAACAAAGTGACGTGCAAAAAATTATTATTGCACCAACAAGAGAGCTAGCGATGCAAATCTTTGAAGAAGTAAAAACATTAATAAGTTTTTCAAATGAGAAATGGACAGCAAAGCTAGTGATTGGTGGTACAGACAAGCAACGTTTACAACAAAAGCTACAAAACCCACCACAAATTATTGTTGGTACACCAGGTAGGATTTTAGACTTTATTGAAGAAGGTACAGTTAATGCATCAACAGTCAACAGTGTTGTGATTGATGAAGCTGACTTATTAATTGACCTTGGTCTTATTCAAGAAGTGGATCAAATTTTATCTCGAATGTATGAAGATGTTCAAGTTATGGTATTTTCAGCTACAATTCCAAAAGGGTTACAACCTTTCCTTAAAAAATACTTAACAGCACCTGAGCATATTCAAATTGAAGAGAATGTGTTGAGTCCTGAACAGTTAGAACATCGTTTAATTCCATTACGACATAGGCACCAAGCGGATTTGATTTTAGAAGCTTCAAAGCTTATCAATCCGTATATTGCATTAGTATTCGTTAATAAAAAAGAAAATGCTGATGCATTAGCTGAACAATTGCTTGAGAAAGGCTTAGAAGTTGGTGTCGTTCATGGTGGACTAAAGCCACGTGAGCGTAAAAGAGTGTTGAAAGAATTAAGATCTTTGAGATATGAGTATATCGTAGCGACTGATCTTGCTGCTAGAGGGATTGATATTCCCGGAGTAAGCCACGTATTTAATGCTGAGATGCCATATGACGTTGATTCTTATATACACCGTGTTGGTAGAACGGCACGTGCTGGTTTAGAAGGTACTGCTGTTAGTTTTTATGAAGAAAAGGACATAGAGCTAATTGAATCACTTGAATCAAGAGGTATCGAATTTTTAAACTATGATATTAAAAAAGGCGAATGGGTCCAGGTTAAGAAATGGAATGAACGTAAACAGAGACAAAAAGCAGAAAATGAATTAGAATCAGAAGCGTGGAAAAAAGTTAAAAAACCGAAGAAAGTTAAACCAGGCTATAAAAAGAAAATGAAAAATGAAAAAGAACAAATAAAAAAACAAATGAACCAGAAACAATTTAAGAAAGGGAAACGTAAATAAAGGGAGGAGACTAAGCAATGAGGTTGGGATCACACGTATCAATGAGCGGGAAGAAGATGCTACTTGGGTCAAGTGAAGCGGCTGTATCTTATGGTGCAAACACTTTTATGATCTACACTGGAGCGCCCCAAAACACTCGTCGTAAAGCGATTGAAGAATTAAATATAGAAGCTGGTACACAACATATGGCAGAAAACGGTATTGATGACATCGTTATTCACGCTCCATATATTATTAATATTGGAAACACTAATAAACCTGAAACTTTTGAATTAGGCGTGAACTTCTTACGTTCAGAAATTGAAAGAACAGAAGCAATCGGGTCTAAACAAATTGTTCTTCACCCAGGCTCTCATGTTGGAGAAGGTGCAGACAAAGGGATCAATAAAATCATTGAAGGTTTAAATGAAGTCTTTGATGAAAAGCGTGATGTTCAAATTGCTTTAGAAACAATGGCAGGTAAAGGTTCAGAAATTGGTCGCTCTTTTGAAGAACTAGCACAAATAATTGATGGTGTAACACACAATGAACGACTGTCTATTTGTTTAGACACTTGTCACGTTCACGACGCAGGGTATGATATTGTAAATGATTTTGACGGAGTACTAAAAGAATTTGATGATGTAATTGGTCTTGATCGATTAAAAGTTTTACACATTAATGATAGTAAAAATGAACGCGGTGCCCAAAAAGACCGACATGAAAACATCGGGTTTGGTCATATCGGCTTTGAGGCACTTCATAATATTATTCATCATGATGATTTAATGCATTTACCTAAAATACTCGAGACACCTTTTGTCGGCACAGACAAAAAGAATAAAAAGCCACCTTATAAGTTTGAAATTGACATGCTTAAAGGTGAAACGTTTGATGAAGACTTAAAGTCAAAAATTATGGAACAATAACTATAACAAATCATCAAGCTGGTATTGTTTTGCTAGCTGGTATAGCAACTGATACGCTTGTTTTGCTTCGGCAGTACCAATGTTTTGTTGAATAAATTTAAAAGTTCTTAATCGGTCCTTTTCTGAAAAAGGATCGATTTTTTCTTTTTTTATAAAGCTCAAGATCATAGCTGCTTGTTCATGGGTAACAGGAATTCCGTACTCTTGACTATACTTAACCACTTCTTCTGGAGTAGAGTGATACAGCCTCGTTGTAATTAATTGCTTTAACATCAAATCAACACCCTTTTTAGTACTTGGATGTTTATGTATATGCAAATAAGGGAAATCTGTGTTTTGGACCGTTTTGTTTGATTAGGAGCTGCTAATAAGTTAGTATGACAACTTGGGCCCAAAAGTTACCAATTCTTTGAGGGTAGGAAAGGATGTTTACATGAATATTAAGCATTATGCTATTTTATTTATTACAATTATGGTTATGACAACGGCATTCATCGTGAATAATATAAATTATGAACAAACTATAGAAGAATTAGAGCAGCAGCAAAAAGAATTAAAAATTCAAAATGAATCAATACAAAACCAAAATGAGTATTTCCAATCAATTAATTTAAAATGGGAATCAGATTTTTCATACCATAATTGGAATGAGATTGAAATGCAAGCTAATAAAATGGTCGAGGACAGTGGAGGTTCTTTTGAGAAGTCGTGGGCACTTTTCTTAATTCAAAAATCAGAAGCTTATGACATAGACCCGTTCATTGTATATGAGCTAATTAAAGTCGAAACAGGCGATACGTTTGACCCTGAACTAGTTGGGCCACCAACTCAATATGGCCATGCTTACGGTTTATCACAATTTATGGAAAATACAGCACCGTGGATTGCTGATATGGCAGAACTTCCTTATGAGAAAGATTTGCTATTTGAACCAACTTATAGCATTCAATTAGCAGTAGTTTATTTAGACTTCTTGTATGATGAGTATAATAATTGGGATGAAGCGTTAACCGCTTACCATAGAGGCATCGGTGGCCTAGAACAATATCAAGAAGAGAATGGACATGCAGCTAGTTGGTATGCTGTAGAGATTCAAGAAAAAGCAGAAGAGAACCGTAGCTTAGCCTTTGCGAACTAAGTTAGTGGCAACAAGTATAATTTATGCTCTCCCTCACACACTATAAATACTCCTAAGGAAAGTGAGGGAAGATGAATGAGCAACGATGATCGACACCCGAGAAGTTATAGTGAAGATGATAATTATTTCGAGCAAAACAATAATTTTAATCCAACTAATGATCCCATCACTGGAATCAGAAATGCTGAAGATGGCATAAGTAACCGAAGTGACGATGTAGAATTCTCAAGTGATGCAGCGACATTTAATCCTGATGAATTAGACGAAGATAAAATGAGAAAAGAAGAAAAAGAGTCAAGGTATGAAGAACATGTTGATGCAGGTTGGGGCTGGATCGCTTTAGCAGTATCGTTACTGTCATTCTTTGTATGGACATTACTGTTTGCCGTTATCGGTGTAGTGATGGGTATATATGCTAAGCGTCGTGGTGCCAATACGTTAGGTAACATAGCGATTGGTATAGCGATTGCAGCAGTAGCGATTAGATTGTTCTTATTTCCGATAATATAGATGTACGGTCTGCCTATATGGCAGGCCTTTTTTATGTAAAAACCTCCAAATGGATTAACCATTTGGAGGTTTGCATTTATGCTTCTTGTTCTTCTTTTTGTTTTTGGTAATGCTCTTCAGCTAATTTATCGACTTCTTTCTTAAGTTCATCGACCATTATTTCTTCAGGTACTTTTCGAATAATTTCACCGTGTCTGAAAAGTAAGCCTTCGCCACGGGCACCAGCAATACCAATGTCAGCTTCACGAGCTTCACCAGGACCGTTTACTGCACAACCTAAAACAGCCACTTTAATTGGTGCTTTAATGTTTTGAATATACTCTTCGACTTCGTTTGCAATCGAAATTAAATCAATTTCAATTCGGCCACATGTTGGGCAAGAAATTAAAGTAGCTGCATTGGCAGCAAGCCCAAATGATTTTAATAACTCTTTAGCAACTTTAACTTCTTCAACAGGGTCTGCACTTAATGAAATGCGGACAGTGCTTCCAATTCCTTTACTTAAGATCGCTCCTAAGCCTGCAGCACTTTTAACTGTTCCAGCAAATAAAGTACCAGATTCAGTAATACCTAAGTGAATTGGATAAGTTATTTGTTCAGCTGCCTTTTCATAGGCTTCACCTGCTAAATGGACATCCGAAGCTTTTAAAGATACGACTATATTGTGAAAGTCTAAGTCCTCTAAAATTTTAATATGGTGTAAAGCACTTTCTACCATAGCATCAGCTGTTGGGTAACCGTATTTTTCTAATAAATGGCGTTCAAGTGAACCAGCATTAACACCAATACGAATTGGTATACCTTTTTCTTTTGCTGCATTAACGACTGCTTCAATACGTTCACGCTTACCAATATTACCAGGGTTGATACGAATTTTATCTGCTCCACCTTCAATCGCTTTTAAAGCTAAACGATAGTCAAAGTGAATATCTACAACAAGTGGAATGTTGATTTGTTTTTTAATTTCTGGGATGGCATTCGCAGCACGGTCATCTGGACATGCTACACGAACAACTTGACATCCAGCTTCTTCTAAACGGTGTATTTCATTAACTGTTGCTTCTACATCATGTGTTTTTGTAGTAGTCATTGATTGAATAATTACTTCATCTTTTCCGCCAATCATGACATTTCCAACACGGACAGGTCTTGTATCTTTACGATGTGTGATCGTAGACATCTTTCAACTCTCCTTTTATATATACAATGGAAAATTTTAAGCTCTCCATAAAGAATCATAACATAAGTTTAGTTTAACATGCTAACTTAGATAACTGCTATAATAAATATATAGTATTTAATATGTCAGAAAAATGCATTAGAATATAAAAAAGGGAGGGAATATAATGATTGAAAGTGTATTAGGAGTATTTGTCATTACTGGGGTTGCGATGTTCTTTTTCTTTGCTGAAATCTTAATCCGTTTAAGAGGGTTAGGTGCCTTAATTGGTGTGATTACAATAGGGTTGTACTTTTCATCATTTTTATCCACGGCGGATTTAATATTAGTCGGATTGGGCTTTGCTTTAGGCCTCGCATTAATTATTGCTGATGGCAAATTTGTGAATGATGGTATTTTAGGAGTTATCGGTTTTTTTGTAGTATTATTTTCAGTAGCTTTCGCTGCTCCTGACGGTATATATGCTACGTATAGTATTGCTGGTGTAATATTAGGTTCTTTAAGTAGTTTAATCTTAATTAGAATTGATGCATTACCGAAGCGTGCTATGTGGGGAAAATTAGCTTTAAAAGATCAGTTGACAAGTGAAAAAGGTTATAATTCTTTAAATGAATCCTACAAAGAGTTAGTTGGAAAAGCAGGGGTGACTGAATCAATTTTAAGGCCTACAGGTACAGTGAAGATTGAAGATGAAAGATACAGTGCTGTATCTAATGGACAGTATATAGAACCTGGCCAAAATGTAAAAGTTGTAGCAGTCGATGGAACGAAAATATTAGTTGAAAAAGAAGAGAGCAGTGAGGACTAATCCTCACTGCTCTGTTTGTTTAGGAATATGCTTTAAGACTAAGTACATAATGATGAAACTACCTAACCAAAATATTATTCCGGATAAATTTTGTTGAATACCTGTCCATTGAATAATGCTTACCATGATTGTTGGTAAAGTGGCCACATAAACAGCTAATTTCCAAATGCCACTAAACTGCGCTTCTCGATTTAACGATTTATTTCCGATGAAACCAGCAAAACCTAATAGTGTAACCTCTGCTAGCTTAATGACAAAGGAAATGAAGAAATAAATAATAGTTGATACCAAAATTAAAGTTAAAATAAATTGATCTAATCCATCAACAATTTGTTGTAACGTAAAATCCCCACTTGAAATAACATCATCATATAAGAAAGAGTAATGATTTCGGTCAGTGACGAGAGTTGCTTGTTCTGATTGGAAATATAAGACGACATTACCTTCAGCTTGTTCAAAACCTTCTTCTGTAAAGGCAATAGAAGTATTACCTTCTTCAACTAGAGATCGGTCTTCATCAAGGTTGACAGTCTCCCCGTCAAAATGTCCAGTTAACTCATCAGATATTGCCGAATCACTTATTTGGTTCACTGCTTGTTGTGAATCGAATGCCATAATAGCGGCATATGGTATTGCCAATAAAAACATAAGAGTTATTAAATAAACTATTGGTTTGCTTATTTTTTCTGATCTTAACTTGGCAACATTTTTAAAGTTAGACAAGCTCCAAATGAATCTTTTTAATATATTAACCTTCATGCAATTCCTCCCATATAGCTCTTTACTATAATAACTAACAACGCCCTTGCGAACAATAAATTTATAACATTTTTTATATTTAAATAGCTATTGTTAAGTTTTTGTAAAGAATGTCGAGAATAGGTTTACTTTGTTGAATGTATCGGAGCATAATGGACTTGTTGAAATCAACATAGATAAACATATTTTGATCTGAGGTGAGGAATGTGGAAGAAGTTTCAGTTCAACAAATGATATTCCTGTTTGTTGGTGGACTAGGTCTTTTCTTATTTGGAATTAAGTACATGGGGGATGGTTTACAACGATCAGCTGGTGATAAGTTAAGGGACATTTTAGATCGTTTTACAACAAACCCTTTTATGGGTGTACTTGCTGGTATTGTCGTAACTGTTCTTTTACAAACAAGTACAGGTACAACGGTATTAACTATTGGTTTAGTTAATGCGGGATTCATGACATTAAGACAAGCTATTGGTGTTATTATGGGTGCCAACGTAGGTACTACAGTAACTGCATTTATTATTGGTATCGACATCTCTGCGTATGCACTGCCAATACTAGCGGTTGGTACATTTTTACTGTTTTTCTTCAAAAATAAAAAAGTTGTTTATTTTGGACAAACGGTATTCGGTTTTGGAGCCATTTTCTATGGACTGGAGCTAATGAGTGACGGGCTAAGACCTCTGAGAGGAATGCAAGCATTCCAAGATCTGACTGTTACCATGAGTGATATACCTTTATTAGGTGTTGCAATTGGTACCATTTTTACAGTTAGTGTTCAAAGCTCTACAGCAGCAATTGGTGTATTACAGTCGTTACATGCTGAAGGAGCAATAGAGCTTCAAGCTGCTTTACCTGTGTTATTTGGTGATAATATTGGTACGACAATTACTGCTGTATTAGCAGCGATGGGTGCGAGTGTTGCAGCTAAACGAGCAGCAGCTTCACACGTAATATTCAACTTATTGGGTACTACAGTCTTTTTAATATTATTAATACCTTTCACAATGGCTGTAGAATGGTTTAGAGATGTATTAGTATTAGAACCGAGGATGACCATTGCGTTTGCACACGGAATTTTCAATGTTTCTAATACCGTAATCCAATTTCCATTTATAGCTTTATTAGCATTAATCGTAACAAAGCTTGTACCTGGTGAAGATTCTGTCGTTGATTCGAAGCCTAAGCATTTAGATCCTATATTCTTAGAGCAATCACCTTCAATGGCAATTTCTCAAGCTAAAGCTGAAACACTTAGAATGGGTGAAGTTGCAATTAAAGGTTTAGAGCAAACACGAGAGTATTTAAACTCAAATCAACCTAAAAATGCAGAAATCGCGTTATCATTAGAAGATGCAATTAATAACTTAGATAAGAAAATTACGAACTACTTAGTGCAAGTATCTAGCCAAGATATTACACAAGCAGATAGTAATGTTCACTCGACGGTAGTTGATGTTGTTCGTGATATGGAACGAATTGGTGATCATTTCGAAAATATCGTTGAACTGAATGAATATAAAATTGCTAACAAAGTCCATTTAACAGAGCAAGCAATGGAAGACTTAAACGAAATGTTTGACTTAACCGTTGAAACGGTAACGCAAGCTATTAAGGCGTTTGAAGATGGAGATGTTGAGTTAGCGAAAAAAGCAATGGAAAAAGAGAATAAAATCGATGAAATGGAAAGAGTTTATCGTAAGAAGCATATTCATCGTTTGAATGAAGGTAAATGTTCTGGCACAGCTGGAATTATCTTTGTTGACATTATTAGTAACCTAGAACGTATTGGAGATCACGCATTAAATATCGCGCAAGAAGTTAATCATGAAGAATAGATAAAAATCAAGACAGGCTAAGCACTTTAGCCTGTCTTGATTAATAAATTAAATGCTTTTATAAAAAAACCAATCAACTCTGTTGACAACCCTACAGTATCATGGTAAATTATATCTCGTCGCTGTTGATAGGTTTTAGCTTACACAGCACAAACATACCTTTGTTATTTTCCAGCGTAGCTCAGAGGTAGAGCAGTTGGCTGTTAACCAATTGGTCGCAGGTTCGAATCCTGCCGCTGGAGCCATGGCGGCGTAGCTCAGCTGGCGAGAGCGTACGGTTCATACCCGTGAGGTCGGGGGTTCGATCCCCTCCGCCGCTATTACATAATTATAAACTTACATACTTAAATATGGCGGTCGTGGCGAAGGGGTTAACGCACCGGATTGTGGCTCCGGCACTCGTGGGTTCGATTCCCACCGATCGCCCCATTACTTAAGTGGACCCTTAGCTCAGCTGGTTAGAGCTATCGGCTCATAACCGATCGGTCGCAGGTTCGAGTCCTGCAGGGTCCACCATTACAATGTTATATTTTATTCGGAGGAGTACCCAAGTCTGGCTGAAGGGAGCGGTCTTGAAAACCGCCAGGGGCTTCACGGCCCGCGGGGGTTCGAATCCCTCCTCCTCCGCCATTAAATCAAGCTTATATATGAGCTTGTTTTTTTATGGTTAAAATTTGTTTAAGTAATTTCTATATGCTTAGTCCAATCATTCTCAAACTTTTTATAATACCTTACAATCGCTGGTAAATACTCCTTAAGATCAGGACAGGTAATGCCTGCACTTTGTAATTCCTCAATCGTTTTTGAACAATCAAAATCCGACTCACAATAAAAATAATCTAACGCCTCTTTCTCAATTCTGAACCATTTACGAAACGAAGAAAAAGATAAAAATGCTTTACCAATAGTTAATGGAACATTACCGATAGGGTTTTTACCTAAGTATGCTTGTGTAAACATTTCATAAACATCTTGAGCATGGTAGGGTTTAGGGTCAGTTAGATGAAATGTTTTACCTTTACTTGTTTCACTGTGTGCTAAATGCATCGTTCCTTTCACAATATAATCAATTGGAACAAAGTTAGCTAAGGCCTTTCCTTTTCCGAGATAAGGAATGAGTGGCAGTGACTTTAATCTTTGTAAATAGTTTAAAATAAAATATGGTCCATCGAATTTACTCGTTGAACCACTTTGCGAATGACCAATTACAATTCCTGGACGAATTATTGTAGTCGGAACATTTGGTTTAATGGCTTCAGTCAGTTTTTCTGCTTCGAACTTAGTTTTTTCATAATGATTTTTAAATGATTGCCCATGATCTAATTCATGTTCGTAAATTTTACCTTCACGGTCACCTGATACATAAGCTGTGCTAAAATACACAAACCGTTCTATGTTGTCGCACTGACTAACAAAGTTATTAACATGGTTTGTACCAATTACATTTACTTTATGAGCAATGTCGTAAGGTACAGCTAGGTCATATAAAGCGGCTAAATGAAAAACGTGAGTAACGTCATGTTGGATGTTATTAGCTATTCTTTGATTAATAGCAAGCCCTTCTTTAGTGATGTCCCCTTTAACAATAGTCAACTTATCTCTAGTGACTTCTTCCTCAATAACAATATGGTTTAATAAGTTATTAGCTTCATCAAAAGCCTGCTCTAAAACAAGTAAGTAAATGTGGTCAAAATCTTTTTGACGAATAATTTCACGGATTAAATTTGCAGATATAAAACCAGGAAACCCAGTAAATAAATATGATTTCATTTTAATCACCTCATTTAAAATTATTTTAGCATATAATTCAGAATATTTAATTTCATAAGAACTATGAGTTTAAATGAATTATTTTATGGGTATATAATTTACGGAGATACTTTTAAGGCAAAAAACTTGCATATCAGCCATTCGGTTGATAACCTTTTACTGAGTGGAAATTCAGAAAATACTTTCCACCGTATTATGTTGAAGGAGGAATTAATTATGGCTAAATTTGAACTACCAGAATTACCTTATGCTTACGATGCATTAGAACCACACATCGACCAAGAGACAATGAACATTCACCACACGAAACACCATAATACGTATGTGACGAAGTTGAATGCTGCTCTAGAAGGGCACGCGGATCTTCAAGACAAATCATTAGAAGAACTACTTCAAAACCTAGACTCACTTCCAAGTGACATTCAAACTGCAGTACGTAACAACGGCGGTGGTCACGCTAACCATACATTATTCTGGACTATTCTTTCACCAAATGGTGGCGGTGAGCCAACAGGTGAATTAGCAGAAAAAATTAAAGAAGCTTTCGGTAGCTTTGATCAATTCAAGGAAGATTTTGCTGCAGCTGGTGCTGGCCGTTTCGGTTCAGGTTGGGCATGGTTAGTAGTTAAAAACGGTAATGTTGAAATTACATCAACTCCAAACCAAGACACACCGGTTATGGAAGGTGTTACACCAATTTTAGGATTAGACGTTTGGGAGCACGCTTACTACTTGAAGTACCAAAACCGTCGTCCAGATTACATTAATGCATTCTGGAACGTTGTTAATTGGGACGAAGTAAGCAAGCGTTACGAAGAAGCTAAATAATAATTATACAAAGCTTGTACCTATTTAGGTGCAAGCTTTTTCTTTTTGGTTTAGTTGCATAAGCGACCTTTTATTGCAAAAACTACAGATAGAAACGAGGGAGTTGTATGTTGCTAAACCGCTTAAGTCAAGATGTGAGTGATCATGAACGCAAAAACTTATACTTACTTCTAGCCATTGGGCTGTTATATACGCTTGGGATTTTCCTTTCGAATATCTTCGTCAACATCTTTTTATGGAAACAATCAGAAGATATACAAGTAGTTGCTGTTTATAACTTATTTATAGCGATCTCACAAACGTTAATTTATATTTTGTTTGGTAAATGGGCGAAAAAGATTGACCGAATATTAATATTAAGAGCGGGAATCACGTTAATATCAATATTTTTTATATCAGTGTTAGCGTTTGGCGAAAATGCTGCTCACTACAATCTTCTACTAGGAAGTTTGTTAGGTGCTGGCTATGGGTTTTTTTGGTTAGCTTTTAATGTATTAACGTTTGAAGTAACCGAACCTTACACACGCGATTTTTTCAATAGTACATTAGGGATGTTGCAATCATTTAGTGGAATGGTTGGGCCTATAACGGCTGGTTTTATTATTACAGTGTTGACCGGGTATACGGGCTATTTAACCATCTTTTTTATTTCATTTATTCTCTTTATATTAGCTGTTGTTTGTAGCTTCTTTATCGAAAGAAGAGAGATAGAAGGAACTTATGCTTTACGCGTTGCACTTAAAGAAAGACAAGAAAACGTAAACTGGAAAAGACTATTAAATGCTCACTTTTTTCAAGGAACGAGAGAAGGAGTCTTTTTATTTTTAGTTGGTTTATTAGTATATATGGGAACACAAAGTGAAATGACGGTTGGTATTTATAACTTTATCTATGCCGCTACTTCTTTGTTAGCTTATCAAGTCGTAGCGCGTGTAGTGAAACCTTCTAACCGAATTAAGTTTATTACATTTGGTGCGATTAGTTTGTATTTAGCGATTTTTTGGTTACTCATTTCGAACTTGTCTTATGAATTCTTCATTTTTGGAGCGATTGTTGGTATTGCTTTTCCGCTATTCTTTGCTCCATATATGTCGATCTCATATGATGTGATTGGTAAGGCAAACCAGGCTCGTGAGTACCGGATTGAGTATATCATTTTACGTGAGATCTTTTTGAATTTAGGACGTGGAACATCGTTATTGCTCTTTTTGCTCGGTTTGCTTTTTATGGATCAATCAATGTGGATTCAGTACGGAATTGTCATATTTGGAGTTGGCTATTTAATTGTAAACATTTATCTAGCCAAAATTGTTAAAGGTAGCCAAAAGACTTAACAAATCTGTACCATTCTTCCCTTATTTATTCATGAAAAAGATGCTATAATATGTATTAGCATTTAAGGGGAGGAGCTAACATTGAAAAATAAAGAAAGTAAATCGCATTTACCTCTTCGCTTAAATTTATTATTCTTCTTAATCTTTTTACTTTTTTCGATGCTAATATTACAACTTGGCGTCGTACAAATATTATATGGACAGGATGCACAAGAAGAGATTGATCGAACAGACCAAGATACTTCTGAAACACCTGTACCTCGAGGAAGAATGTTTGATCGAACTGGGGAATTAATTGTTGATAATGAGCCTATATTGGCTATTACTTATACACCACCCAAAAATGTTCAGCCTGATGATAACTTAGAAATTGCTGAACAGCTAGTCGATTATATTGAAGTCACTTCAGACGGTTTATTATCACGTGTAACCGAGCGGGATGTAGAAGACTATTGGATTTTGCAAAACTTTGAAGAAGCTTATAGCCGACTTGATGATGAAGAGCTTGAACTGAGTGATTCTGAACAATATCAATTAGTTTTAGATCGAGTTACTGATGAAGACTTGGATGAAATCTCTGATGAAGAGATGAACGTCATTGCATTATTCAGAGAGCTTAATCAAGCAAGTGCACTAACACCTCACATTATTAAAAGAGATATTGAAAATGATGAGTACGCTGTAATTGCAGAAAACTTAAATCGATTTCCAGGGATTAATGTGACAACAGACTGGGATCGAGTTCATTTATTTGGAGGAAGCTTTTCTAACTTAATAGGTGGTATTACAACGACTCGGCAAGGGATTCCAGATGAAAATTTAGATTACTTTTTATCCCGTAATTATAGCCGAAACGACCGTGTCGGCAGAAGTGGTCTAGAAGATCAGTACGAACAATATTTAGCTGGTCAAAAAGAAGTGCGTGAACACATTACAGATTCAAGTGGAAATGTCATTAGTAGTGAGCTGATCAGAGAAGGAGAGCGTGGAAAAGACTTAGTCTTGTCAGTTGATATGGAATTACAACAGCGTCTCGATGAAATTGTTGGTGAAGAACTAACGGAGGCTATTGAAGAACATCCTAACGAACATTTAAATATTGCAATGGCTGTCATGATGGACCCTAATACAGGTGAAATATTAGCGATGTCTGGTCAAAGGTATGACCGTGATGAAGAAGATGAAAATGAACGTTTAGTTGACGAGTCGGTTCGCGTTGTAATTGATGCGTATATGCCTGGTTCAACCATTAAAGGGGCGACCGTCTTAGCTGGATTTGAAGAAGGTGTCATTAGTCCAGGTGAAGTGATGAGTGACCGTACGATTCGATTACCAGGGGATGCAGGGGATGATAATACTTTTAGTTCACACAGGAGATTAAATTCTCTTAATGATATCGGAGCATTACGTGAATCATCCAACGTTTATATGGGGTTCATTGCTTTAAGAATGAATGATGAATTAAGACATCAATATGATTTTAGAAACACTGTAATGAATAGAACGCGTGAAGGTTATCAATCAATGATTAACTATTATGGACAATTTGGTCTCGGTGTGGAAACAGGAATCGACTTTCCATCTGAAACGTCTGGTACCACTGATCCTTATGGTGATGTTCCCCTACCTGGTGAGTTAATGGACTATTCGATTGGACAGTTTTTCAATTATTCTACCTTACAGATGGGGCAATATGTCTCGACGATCGCCAATGGTGGGTATCGAATCGCACCATCACTCGTTCGTCAAATGCACAGTGCTGGTGATACTGATGGGCTAGGCCCGTTATATAAAGCAAATGAACCTAAAATATTAAATCGTGTCGATATGGATGACCATTATATTGAAAGGGTCCAAGAAGGATTTAGACAAGCGTTTCAAGAAAGTGGCGGTACAGGGACAACTTATTTCGGCGATAAAGACTACAACCCTGCTGGTAAAACAGGAACTGCGGAAGATGCGGTATATAATCGTGGGGAAAAAATTGCTGACGTAAACAATTTAAACTTAGTTGGGTATGCTCCTTTTGATGATCCAGAAGTAGCTTTTGCAGTAGCCGTACCACATACTGACCCAAATTCTGACCATCGAACTAACTTACGAATAGGCGAGCGTGCTTTAGATGCATATTTTGAATTGCAAGAAGAGCGTCAAGGTACAACAGAGGAAGAATTGGAAGACGAAGTTGAGTTAGAAGAAGATAACTCTGAGGAAGAATAAATAAACAGGTGCACATTGGTCATGACGACCTTGTGCACCTGTTTTGTTAAAAACATTGGTATATTTGTTTATTCGAAATAATATAATCAACAGGAATGTCGTAATCATCATAAGGGATCGACCGGACAATTTGTTCTTCCATGGCAATGGATAATTTAGTGCCATTAAACTTTTTTAAAAATCGATCATAATAGCCGCCACCATATCCGATTCGATAACCGTTATGATCAAATAATAATCCTGGTACGACGATTAAATCAATTTCATTGGATGTAACTTGTTCGCTTTTCCTTTCAATCGGTTCATACAAATCAAGATACACATTCTCTAGTTCAAGTTCGTCGGTAAATTTGAAGAATTTCATTAAGTTACCTTCATGTGGATAACACTTCGGGATGACAACTTGTTTGTTTTCTTTCCAAGCTTGTTTAATGATTGGGTATGTAGTTAGTTCAATGTCACGTGGGATGGTGATGGCAATTGTTTGCGATTGCTTCCAGTAATCTGTTTTAAACAACGTGTTGCTAATCAGGTTAGCAGCTTCTTTTTTTTGTTCACGACTTATATGTTTTAACAGACGTTTGCTTAAAGTTCTAAATGAATGTTTATACATTATATACTCTCCTTTAAACAAATGGTGAAAAAGGTCTTAATATAAAGAAAAACAGCAGGTTCCCCTACTGTTTTACTTCGTTTCACGGTGTAACGTATGACGACCTAATCTTGGAGAGTATTTTTTCAACTCTAAACGGTCAGGGTTCGTACGTTTATTTTTAGTTGAGATATAGTTACGATCACCAGTTTCAGTGCAAGCTAGTGTGATTTGTACACGCATGATTTTTCCCTCCGTTTCTACATATAACTTCAATTTGACTTAACTATCATACCAAAATTGATACAGATATTCAAGGTGCAATAGGAAGGATTTTATATTAAACTAATTTCTCTTCACGACTTAAAATGATAAACTATATCTATGAAACAAAACAGTAAGGGTGAAAAAGATGATTTATGCGTTAGGAACACTTTTAGTTATAGGCTTAGTATTACTTATAATATCCTTTTTTATGAACAATCGATTTAAAGATATAGAAATTGAATTAGAACAGTTATCTATGGATCACATTCAAAATCAGTATGTTATGAACAATAAACTTAAAGTATTAGAGGAAGAGCTATTAACTGAAACGACAAATTTAGAAGATTACTCCAATCAACGTAGTAAAAATGATGAACTAATTAAACAAAAAGAACCTACAGTGGTTAAACGAGTTGTTGGTTTGTTTGAAGAAGGTTACAGTTTCAAAGAAATAGAAGAGCAGACTGGCTTAAGCCAAGATGATATTAAAGTCATCGTCCATCAAAAGACTAACAAGCAAGCTTTTGCATAGGCTAATTAGAAAGGAATAGTTGCATTATGAGGCCAATAATAATGGCATTTTCACTAGGTGTAATAGTGACGACATTAATTATAACAGTTGTGTACTTCAATGAAGCTGAAGGTGAACAAGAAGTAGCTAATGTTGAAGCTAATGAACATGTTTCTATAGAAGAAGCACACGAGTTACTAGAAGAAGAAGGACATATTATAATGTCCCAATCTGATATGGACCAATTTGAACAATTGGAAGAAGATTATAAAGATTTAAAAGAACAACTAGATGATTATGAAGCTCAAGAACAATTAACGGATGATCAGAGTGACCATAAAATATATACGCTAGAAATTGAATCAGGAATGAGTACACATAACATTGCTTCTGTCCTAGAAGAAGAGAGCATCATTGATGATTCAGACGAATTGGTCAATTACTTAACCGAAAATGAATACAGTCGAGCTATTCAAGTTGGGACTTACGTCGTAACTTCAGAGATGAGTCATCAACAAATTGCTATTACTATTACCAATTAGATTTAACCAGAATAAAAGGGGGAATCGGGTTGTATATTGCTGAGAGGTATACGATGTTGAAAATGATCGATCAGTTAATTAACCACCAATTCGAAGTCCGTTACATTTCTAAAGACCGAGACCTCTTTATATTGGAAAGGTACGAAAAGCAAACGAGCCAGATCATTCTCCTTAATCATAAACAATTTGATTGGGCTAACCATCTTAGAAGAGATGTCCATCAGAAAGTCAATTATTTAATGAAGAAGTTAAGGTTCGTAAAAGGTAGAAAAGTACATTATCACATAGCTTACTTTTCTGATTTGGCTCCAGTAGACCGTTGGGAAGACGTTAGGGAAACCAAATCATTAAAAGAGAAGAAAAATGCTCAAGTTTCGGTATATTATTTTAATCAAGGCGAAAAAAATGATGAATTATCTAGGTTATCTAATCAAGTTAATGAACCCGTTACAGACTATATGAACTTAGATCTAGAACCAACTTCAGAAGAAATGGACCGTCAGACTGTTTACCTAGAACAAAAAGTCGTTGGTTATCATAGAGCTAAAGAGAAAGAGTTTAAGCAAGTATTCTTTTATGGTAAAACGAGATTGACTTACCTTCTAATCTTAGCTAATTTATTTGTCTTTGCTTTAATTGAATTGAATGGAAGTAGTACAGACACATTTCACTTAATCGAATGGGGAGCAAAGTATAATCCGGCTATTGCAGATGGTGAATGGTGGCGAATTGTATCATCTATGTTCTTACATATTGGGGCATTACATTTGTTTATGAATATGCTTGCTCTCTTTTTCCTTGGCGATGTAGCTGAAAAGATCTTTGGCACTAAAAGATTTCTAATCATTTATTTCTTAGCTGGTATTTTTGGAGGGCTGGCAAGTTTTGCGACAAATGATGCAGTAGCTGCAGGTGCTTCTGGAGCGATTTTTGGGTTGTTTGGTGCATTGCTTTTCTTTGGCTTAAATTATCGAGAATTATTCTTCAAAACAATGGGAACGAGTTTATTAATTATCATTGGGATTAATATTGTTTTCGGTTTTACCGTTCCACAAATTGATAATGGTGCCCATTTAGGTGGGTTAATGGGCGGTTTCTTAGCAGCTCAAATCGTCCAGTTGCCTTATAAAAGAAGTAATAGTAAACAAATGATTGCCACTCTATTATTCATTTTATTGGTCAGTTCGATGACGGCTTATGGTGTTAATCATGCCGAAACGTCTGAAGATCCTCATTCATTAGCTTTGATTGCACAGCAGCATGTTAATAATGAAGAATACGACCGAGCGGTGCGCTTATTAACGAATGCAATTGACGAAGGAATCGATCATGAATATTTATATTTCTATCGTTCCGTTGCTCACATCGAACAAAACGAGCTATCTAAAGCTGAAGATGATTTATATAAAGCAATTGACCTAGATCCACATTTCTCAGAGGCTTTTTATAATTTAGGGGTATTATATGAACAACGTGGAGAGCAGGGTAAAGCAAAAGAATATGTTGAGAAAGCAATTGACCTTAACCCTGATCAAGAACAATTTCGTGATTTTTATGACCAATTATCAGACTAAAGGACGGGGAGAAGGATGAATAGCTACCTAGATGTACAAAAACTATTAAAACGATTCGGTTCTTTTGTTTATTTAGGTGACCGAGAATCAGATATTATGTTAATGGAAGAGGAAATTAGGGAACTGTATCAAAATAACCTAATTAGTTCTGAAGAGTTTAAGCAGGCTGTCTTAATATTACGTTCTGAAAAGAAATCGTAAAATAAATTTCGTTGTAAAATGTTTGAAAAAATGATAAAACGGGTATTAAAATATATAACATTTATGAAACTTTTTTAAATATGGAACGTCTAATATGTGGGAGAGTTTTTGTGGGAAAGTGGAGGGAGCTTCATGAATCGGATTAAAAGAATTCCGTTATTTATAATTGCAGCGATTTTAGTCGCAATAAAGACTTACGTTGTATATAGATTTTATTTTGATTTATCAATTGAATCATTATTCCAAGAAATTATCTTGTTAGTCAATGCTTTTGCCATTAGTATGTTTCTGTTTTTTATTGCAGTATGGCTTAAGCCGAAAAGTCAGAAGAGGTATATACTAACAACAGCTATTGTACTATCTATTATTATTATGGCTAACTTAATGTATTACCGTAACTTTACAGACTTTGTAACAGTACCAACGTTATTCCAAGTAAACAATGCAGGGGATCTAGGCACAAGTGTGGCTTCTTTAGTTTATTTCTCGGATATTTTATTGTTTTTAGATTTAGCTTTAATTATGACGTTTATAAAACTAAATACGTTCTCAATTGAACAGTTCTCAAGTCAATTTCGTAAGCGTATCGTCGCAATATCAATGACAGCTGTTATCGTCAACTTAGTGCTAGCTGAGATTGAGAGACCGATGCTTTTCCAACGTGGTTTTGACCGAGAATATTTAGTGAAAAATGTAGGCTTACCAGTTTTTCATGCGTATGACCTTGTCATGACAACCTCGACACAGTCGAAACGTCTTTTTGCTGATGGTTCAGGTATGGATGAAATTGATGATTATGTCAGTCAAAATGTTAGAGAAATTGAAAACCCTATCGATTTAACAGGGGTAGCAGAAGATAAAAACGTTATTTATATTGCAGTGGAATCGATGCAGTCATTTTTAATTGACGAAACGTTACACGGGGAAGAAGTTCTTCCTTTCTTAAACGAGTTTAAAGAAGATAGTTATTATTTTGAAAATTTTTATCACCAAACTGGATTAGGGAAAACATCAGACCATGAGTTTGTGTTAGATAATAGTTTATATCCTTTGCCTAACAGTGCAGCATTTTTCACTCATGCTCAAAATGAATATAATTCTTTACCGAAAATAATTCAGGAAGAGCTCGGTTATGATTCATACACTTTCCATGCAAACAATGGAAGTTTCTGGAATAGAAATGTGATGTATGAAACATTAGGTTATAATGAGTTTTTCGATGTTGAGTCTTATGAGTTTGAGGAAAGTGATGAAATTGGTTGGGGGTTAAACGATAAGAAGTTCTTTGATCAATCGATTGATATCATGAAGGAACTAGATGAACCTTATTATGCTAAGTTTATTACGCTAACTCACCATTTTCCTTTTGAAATGCCAGAAGAAGATGCAACAATCGATCAATTTGACTCAAGCTCTGTAACGTTAAATCAGTATTTTCAAACTGCGCGTTATACAGACGAAGCACTGGAACAATTTATAAACCAGTTAAAAGAAGAAGGAATATATGAAGATTCAATAATTGTTATGATGGGAGACCACTACGGCATTAGTTCTTATCATAATGAGGCTATGGCTAATTATTTAGGTGAAGATGAAATTACACCGTATGATGAGGTGAAATTACAACGTGTACCGATGATTATTCACATCCCAGGTCACGAAGACACAGGTACACTGTCTACTTTATCAGGTCAAATTGATTATAAGCCGACCGTTTTAAATATGCTTGGAATAGAGAATGAAAATGATATAGTGTTTGGTAATGATTTGTTCTCTCAAGAACGAAAGGACTTTATAGCTTTTCGTGACGGACGTGTCGTTGGTGAAGATTACATTTACGCTTCAGGTAACTGTTATGAAGATGAAACAGGCGAGTTAGTAGAAGAAGCTAATTGTGATCGAATAAGAGAACAGGCAGAACAAGAATTAAATTATTCGGATGAAATTATTTATGGAGACTTGTTTAGGTTTTATGACTTCGAACAAGGAGAAATAGCTGAAGAGAATAACGAATAAACAAAAGCGTTAATCTGCTCAAATATTTGAGTAGGTTAACGTTTTTTAGTAATCTTATATAACATAAGGACAGAAATAGAAGGTGATGAAGCTTTGAGTGAAGCAATATTTCAATTCAATCAAGTAAACCGTTTAGTTCTACAAAACATTACATTCACTCTACGTGAAGAAGATCGGCTCATTATTTTTGGACCATCAGGCGCAGGTAAATCCACTTTACTTCATTTATTCAATCGAATGGATGACCCAGATCAAGGTGAGGTATTATTTCATAATAAACCGATTGAACAATATGACATTCCACAATTAAGGAGAAGTGTAGGTTTAGTGTTACAACAACCTCACTTATTTCCTGATACAGTGTTAGATAATTTAAAGTTCGGCCCCAGTTTGTTTGATGATTGGGAGGAAGCCCGTGCTGAACGGTTAATGGATTATGTTAATTTACCAATAGATTATTTAAATAAATCAGTTGATGAATTATCAGGTGGAGAGAAACAACGAGTATCTTTAGCACGCACATTAGCAAATAAACCAGATGTTCTATTATTAGATGAACCGACTAGTGCCTTAGATGATCGCAATATTGAGGCAATAGAAGAAGACCTTATAAGGTTAATTGAACATAACCATCTTACAGTTGCAATGGTAACTCATAGTATGGATCAAGCTAAGAGGATTGGAACAAAGGGGCTTTATATAGAAGAGGGACAAGTTATTGAATACGGTGACATTAATCAATTATTAGAGAATCCTAATACAGAACAACTAAAACAATTTCTGCATAAGTCTTAAAGCTACTAGGAGGATACAATATGGAACGGGATATACCTACTTATTCACTCTTGTTACTAATCGTTTTTGTCATGATTCCTTTTACAATCGCCTATATATATCAGCTTGGCTTAAAGAAAGAGATTATTTGGTCAACGGTCCGTGGCACACTTCAATTATTTTTAATTGGACTTATACTAACGTACTTATTTGACCTTCCGCCATTAGTCGGTATTCCAATTATGTTAAGTGTTATGATTTTAGTTGCAACATTTCACGCTCGAAAAAAGGGAAAAGAGTTACCTTACATTTTTATTACCATTCTTGTTGGCTTAATCGGTGTAGAAATTATCGTTCTATCGATGTGGTTAGGTTTTGGCATGATTTCGTTTACGCCTGAAGAAGTGATTCCGATGAGTGGAATGGTGATAGGAAATAGTATGGTAGCTATGGGGCTAGCGCTTGAACGGCTAAAATCTGAATTTGAACAAAACAGAGGTAAACTTTTAGCGGCACTATCGCTCGGTGCAACCCCTAAACATGCGGCACATATGTCAATTAAGAAAACTTTAAACGCAGCATTAATACCAAATATCGATCAGTTAAAAACGATTGGTTTAGTTCAATTACCCGGTATGATGACAGGGCTTATTCTAGGTGGAGTCGCTCCAATTATTGCAATTAAATACCAGCTAGTTATTTCGATTAGTATTTTTTCCTCAGTTTCATTAAGTGCAATCTTCATTTCAATGGTTATGTATCGTTTCTTCTTTAATAAGCAAATGCAACTTTTAAACTTGCAAGATATAAAAAAGAACGGCTAACAAGTAGATGTTAGCCGTTTAGATTACCCGGTAATTGCACCAGTTATTTGACTATAAAGCGTCATTACTGAATACCAACCAAATAATAGTAGTGATGCAGTTGCAAAAGCTACAGCAAAGAAGTTGCGGTTTTTAATTTCGCGGAAAATGGCAATAAAACTTAAAATCGCTACAACTAACATCATAACTCCAAATACGAATTCTCCTACTTGCATGTCTGCTCCTCCTTGAATGAAAAACTTCTTCTTTGTTATGATTACAATGATACTAAGAAATTATCCGTAAGATTTCTCCCTTATATTTTATATAAAAAGTGTTGAAGTGTCGAGTGATTTCATTAAAAATACATAGAAAAGGTGGAACGTTTTGTGAACATTTATAGTTTTTCTTTAGGATTATTAGGGACTAATTGTTATGTTATCGAACAAAATCAGAAAGCATTAGTGGTTGACCCAGGTGGTGAAGCAGAGAAACTAATTCAATTTTTCTCTGAAAATGATGTTCAACCAATAGCGATTCTATTAACGCATGCCCACTTTGACCATATAGGTGGGGTAGAAGAGCTAAGAAGTCATTATAGCATAGATGTTTATATGCATGAATCAGAGAGCGAGTGGTTAACGAACCCACAGTTAAATGGATCACAACGTTTTCAATTAGGTGAGATTAAAGCTGAGCGAGAAGCGGATCATTTTCTAACTGAAGGAATGACTGCCATTGACCAATTTGAGTTTAAAGTACTTCATACTCCTGGACATTCACCTGGTAGTATTTCATTTTTATTTGAAAGTGAACATGTATTAATAGCTGGAGATACACTATTTCAAATGGGAATTGGCCGAACTGACCTGCCGTTTGGTGAGCACCAAACGCTTATACAATCGATTCAAGTGAAAATTTTTAGTTTATTAGATGAAACAATTGTACTGCCTGGCCATGGTCCTAAAACAACGGTAGGCGAAGAAAAAGAACAAAACCCGTTTTTATAGAACATTCGTTTTAAAAAAAGTTCAACCCCAATACGGAGTTGAACTTTTTTTAGTGTGAGAATGATGGTTCTAATAGGAACGTTACGTAATAAGTAAAACCTACCATAAAAACAGTTAAGTATGCGCCAAAAATATACATATAAAGACGTTCCGATAGGTTTAAGTATCCGATTCCTAAAAAGAAGATCGTTTGCGCTAGAAAAGCTACGGACATGCCTAAGTTACCTGCAGCATAGAAAAGTGCAGTAAAAACGCCAGTCCAAAATGCTAGAACACGAAACATACGATCCATGTCTTTTCCTCCTTTGCCAGGAACTCGTCAGACATATTATATACGATGATTTAAATAATGTAAATGAACTTTTTTTGAAGCATTATAACTGGGCCACCAGGATTCGAACCTGGGAGTCACGGGATCAAAACCCGATGCCTTACCGCTTGGCTATGGCCCAATCACAATTGTTATTATAGTTCATTACGTCAAATATTATACATTATTATTGTGGAATGTTCATAATTAAATGCATTATTCGTTACAACTTGTAGCTTCAAATTAATAAACTTATTGTCACTGGTGGAATAGACAACTTGTACTTTTCCTGTTCTATAGTCGAATTCAACTGTTTGCTCGTTTGATGTTGGTGTGAAATCGCCTGTTAAAATGTCATGAATTGCTGTATTGATTAAGTTTTGAATCGTTAATTGTTCGTCACTCCATTGAAGTTGTTCTTTTTGATATTCGGTGTGAGAAAATAATAAAACTAAGGAGGAGCTAATCGTTATTAAATAAAATAACATAATTGGGAAGATGACCCCTTTTTCATTTTTAATATTCCTTAATGTTAAAGTGTGTAAATACCGTTTCAAATTGTTGTCCCTGCCTTGTAAAGTGTACTTTAAAAGCATTTGAAGCGATTTTCTCTGTTTTGAATTCGTGGGTATCAAACATCATAACCTCAAATCCTTGTTGATTAGTACGTCTGATTACTCGACGATTATGTTGTTCAAAAGTTACAATCTGACCTTCAGAGTCCACAAAATGTAGACGGTTATTGGCTATTCTTATTTCGCTACTTCTATTTAATTCGAATGAAATGAGGAAATCGAATTGCCTGGCCTCTAATTGATTAATGTTATTCAGTGGAGATAAGTCTGCGATTGGTTTAATTAAGTTATTCATCATAGGAAGTGTTAACATAAAAATGGTTAATGCTACTAAAGTTGTTAGTAATGTATAACCGTACTCGTTACATGTAGTTCGGGATATATTGACAAAGCTCTTTATTTGCTTCATTTGAATCCTTCCATTCAATACAGACAATTAATCGTTGATCATCTTCTAATAATATAGTCGAAAAACTTTCATTTGATATTTCGGGTAGGTAAGAGGCGGGTGGCTCGTTTTGAAGAATGTATGCTTTTGCTTGTTGTAATTGGTGGTATGCTTCTTCATGTCGTTTAATATCGTGATGATGTTTGTATAGTTGTGTTATAAATGGAATGGTTAAACTGACTAATAAACTAAAGCAGATTAAAGTTAACACCGCATCTTGTAAGATAAATCCATCTTCACGTTTCAGTAACATAGTATCTTCCTTTTCCGAATGAAAATATAATCTCATAAGTTTGTCCATTTATTGAGAGATGAATCGTTTTAGGTTCATTGATTGTCCCACGTGGATTAAAAGATATACGTCTAGTATCAAAATTAAAATGCACATGATCATCAAATTCTCTTTCAACGAGCGGAGCTTCTAATGAACTTCGGTAAATAATGTAGCTGTTACTTGAAGTAAATAATAACGTTAATCTTCGTTGATATAGAAGAGAATGTTGTTGAATGTAGAATATATCTTGTTCAAAAGTGTTTAAGACGTGCTGTGTCGTTCGATTTACATTTACAGAATGGAAGTTATACCATGAGAAAAAGAGTACCGTAAGAATTACACTTAACACGATCAATTGTTCAACCAATGTAAATCCATTGGTATTATTAATCTTCGTTCGCAACTGTCACACGACCATTATTTAGTAATAACTCACTTTCATCAGGGCACGTAGCACTCGGTATATAATCATCGACTAATTCATCTAATTCACTTGGGTATGAACCTACTTCTAGTTTGTAAAGTTGGACTTGCGATTGAACTAAATCAACGTATGCTTCACACCCTGTGTCATCAACGAAACTATTGTGTTTTATCACATTGGGGATCGTTAAGATTAATAAAACAGAAATGATGAACAAGACGATGAGCATTTCTATTAAAGTAAATCCTTTATTATTTTTGACCATGATTTTCACCTCTACATATGATTAATTAGTTGGAACATAGGAAACAGTGTGAACAAGTATATAACGACCACCATACTGCCGATGAGTAAATATAGTACAGGTTGAACCATAAGCAGCACTTGTTGTGTTCGTTCCTCTAATGTTGAGAGTGCAATAGAAGAGTAGGCTCTTAAATCTTCAAGTAATGTTCCTTGTTCAGCACTTCTTAATATTAAAAATTTAAAATCTTCTTCAATAAGGCTTAGTCCATTTGTTGAAGTGACTAACTGATCTCCATTTTTTAAACGGTCAATTATGATTTGGGCATAATGACGCAATATAATTAAATCGTTTTGATGACTCATAATGATTAAGCCTTCTTTAACAGTTTTGCCGTTATTTATTGTTGAAGCTAAATGATAAGCAAAGTGAATCGTTGTCGTTAACTTAACAATAGATTTAATAAAAGGAATTCTTTCGATAATAGTAATCTTTCGCTCAATATCTCCATTCTTGTAAAAGAAGTATATGAAAAGAGTGATAATAATAGTGAGACATAGTATTAAAGTAATGGTAGTTTGGATTATTGTAACGAATAAATTAAACCAGTAATTAGAAGAGTGATCTCCAAAGCTGGTCATCGTTTCAGTGTAGGCCGGGAGAAGAATGCTACTTATGAAGAAAAAACCTCCAAATGAAATGAACAGTAAGATCAAAGGGTACTTACTTAAACTTTTTAACTTTTTATAAAAGTCTAACCTCATTTTTAACATGTTATGGCAATTAATAATTTGTTCATTCATTTGACCAGTTTCTCTTGAAAAGTAAAGAAATGCTATAACAATAGGGTGGAATTTTAGTGAACGAAAGCAGTCTTCAATACTCTTGCCGTCTTGCAAAAGGCTTACAAAGTGTTTTGCTAAATTACTGAATTGAGGGTCATACTCCATAAATTCTAATGAACGCTTTAATGTGAAGTGATTAGCCAAAAGTTTTGAGAGACGTTCTAAAAAAGCAACTTGCTCACGTAAATTAATTGATTTGTTAGTAACTTTGCGTTGAATACCCATAAGCATATGCTTTTCTCCTTAGTTGATGGAAGGTATGAAAATGACTGTTGTTCTCAGGAGGGAAACCTTTAATCGATCGGGTCAGGCTTTCACCTTCTAGTAACTCGGCTATTGCTAACCTCGAGTACCCACGTTGTTCTTGCAACGTTTTTGATAATGGGATCAATTGTTGTGCTGCAATCCCTATGATCGTTTGATGAAGTTCGGTTTTCGTTAGCCCCATTTCTAATAGCCTTTCGATTGTACCGTGAGCGTTTTTAGCATGGACGGTAGTTAAAACTAGGTGCCCTGTTAATGCAGCTCTAAATGCAAATTGTGCTGTTGCTTCATCACGAACCTCACCAACTGTTATAATGTCAGGATCATGTCTTAAAGCTGCTTTTAATCCTACATCGTAGCTGAATCCTGCTTTTTCATTAACTTGCACTTGTAGTATTTGGTCGACATCTCGTTCAATTGGGTCTTCTAGCGAAATTGTTTGATATCCGTAACGTTTGATCGCTTCTTTCATTAACGCAAACATCGTAGACGATTTACCACTTCCTGTTGGACCAGTGAATAATATGATTCCAGCTTTGTTTTGTATCCAACTAAGAAGAGATTCAGTTTGTCTAGGGAATAAGAACAGCTCATTAATAGTAGGTGACTTGTTTTTTGGTAAAATTCTAATAGCAAGACTTTCCGTTGAGGTTAAAGGTAATGTAGACAACCTTAAATGATAAGCATCGTGGTTAATTGACACAGGGATTGTACCGTCTTGGGGGATTCGGTTCTCTGCAATATCCATACCAGAAGTAAATTTGTAATAACTTAGAAGAGTTTGGTAATCTGTAAGTGGAATTCGTTTATAAAACCAACGATATCCATTGATTCTAAAGTGAATCGTTACGTCAACTTCTTCAGGTGAGAAATGGACGTCTGTAGCCCCTTTTTGAATAGCGTCATGAATAATATGGTTAGATAAGTGATCTGGTTTCAAAAAATCACTCCTTAATAGAGAAGTTTAGTAGGTGAACTAATGACAACTATTGCGTTAATTGGATTTATGGGTTCTGGGAAAACGACTATAGGACAACGCCTTGCACGTTCAATGGAAATTCCTTTTGTTGATACAGATGATGAAATTGTTAATAGAGTCGGAATGTCAGTCCCTGAAATTTTTGACCATTTTGGTGAACAATACTTTCGAAGCGTTGAAAGTGAAATATTAAAGTCACTGTCAAAAAAGAAATGTGTTGTTGCAACAGGTGGTGGAATCATTAAACTGGATACTAATCGACAAATGTTAAGAAGCGATGATTTTTTGACTGTATGGTTGGACCTAACTTTTGATACCGTTATGAAAAGAATAGCAAACGATGAGTCTAGACCACTTTGGAATCAAGATGTTGAAAAAAGGATGAGCTTGTTCAATAGTAGGCAGGCACTCTATGATGACTCTTCACATTTTTCAGTAAACGTGGATGGCCAGCCTGTCGAAGAACTGATCGAGGAAATTAAACGCTATATATATTCTTATACAATGTTTGGAACTAAACGTCAATCCGACGAAAATCGCTAACTTTTTTGTTAAGTAAAAAACCAATGAAGTTTTGTCGTGTTGAACAAAATTTCATTGGTTATTTTCGTTTTTAATTCGCAAAACTTTTTATTGAGATGTTGTAAGTTGCCTCGTTCGCTCTTGCGTTAAATAGAACAATCCACCATTAATCCAATTCACTTCCACTTTTGGATATAACCGCTCATAAATTTGTTCCTTTGATTGATCGTAAAATTGTTGGTCTTCTTCAGTGTGGAGTTCTGTTAGTTCGTCTAACATATTTAACTCCTGGTTATAAAGCTCAATTGATTTTTCACTGAAAGATGTCGATTCCTGTTCAATTCTATTTGATAACTCTTTCGTTAGATGTTCGATTGATCTTTCAGGTGAAATGATATATGGAATTTTGTAAGCGTAATCAGGTACGTGTTGAACAAAGTGTTGATCAATGTTTTCATCAATCCAATTAAAACGCATTGTGCCATTTGTTAGAAGTATACCTATACTAACCATTTCGTCATGAATATACCATCCACGATACTTAACTTGTAAGTTGCAAACGAACCAAGGGTATAGAGGAGTTCGTTTAGTGTTTTCGCTAATGTTTTCATAAAGTGTAGTATAGCGACCTTCTTCTTGTATGACGTTAAATATTTGTTGTAAACGTGGTGAACCAAAGTGAATCCACTCACCATCAGCTTCAACACCTTCTTTAGACTTATAAGTGACCGTCATCGGCTCACCTTCATAGCCCATCGTATTAATGTATTGCCAGTAAAATGGGCGGTTCATCAACTGTTGGTCTAATTCTCTCGTCAACTTAACCGTTAACAAACCGTCATGATTTTCTAAAATCGAAGCTTGCCTATGATCAAAAAACTCATAAAGAAACCCATGTATCTCAGCTTGTTTCATCTTTTAGCTCTCCTTCAGAATTCTCACTTTCACTTTGAATGACTGACATTAAGTTATCGATTTTAATTTCTGCTTCTTTCGTTGAGTGTGATTCTTGAATGATATCTGTTATTTCTTCTTCAAAACTATTAGCGCCAAAGCTACTTAAGATTTGATCAATTTCTCCAATTACACCTTCAAAGACAGATAGTTTATCGTAAAGCAGGTTAAGAATTCTTTCATCCATTGTGTTGTTTAAGACAACGTAAAAAATATTAACGGTATCTTTTTGTCCGAATCGGTGGATGCGTCCTATTCGTTGTTCTAATTTCATCGGATTCCAAGGTAAATCGTAATGGATCATATTTTTACAAAATTGCAAGTTCAACCCTTCTGCACCAGCGTCTGTTGCTATTAGTACTTTTGCGTTGTTTTGGAACAATTGTAGCATCCATTGTTTTTTGCTTTTTCTAAAATCACCGTTATATGGTACAGCGCTTATACCGTTTTGTTGGCAAAGCCATTGTAAATAAAGTTGTGATGACTTATATTCCGTAAATATAATGACTTTATCATCAATTTCTTTAATTAAGTCCATTGTCTTTAATGCTTTTGCATGATTTGGCAATTGTTCAATTAACTCGATAATGTGTGATTCTTTAAGGTTTTCTTGTTTTTTCATTGATAAATAACACGCTTCACGACTTGAGCAAAACTCTCTTGATAAAGTCAAGTTCGTTAATGCGTGAGATGTTTCAAGTTGTTGTAGCGCATCATATACGTGCTGTTCTTCTTCAGTAAAGTCAACTTGGATGGTTTTGATTTCTCTTGTCGCCCAAGGATCTTGAACATCACTTTTTCTTGAACGGACCATTGATTGTTTAATTAACGTTTGAATCGTATCATAACTGCTCTTTTTTACCTTTTCTTTGAAAATCCGTTTATCCCCTAATAATCCAGGGCGTACAATTTTCATTAAGTGATAGACTTCATCAATTTTATTTTGTATAGGTGTTGCCGTAAGTAATAGACAATAAGTTGACTTTAGTTGTTTAACGAATTGATAGTTTTTCGTATCAGCATTTTTAAGTCGGTGTGCTTCATCAACAATTAATAAGTCAAATTCCTGTTCTATTAAGGTTGAAGCGTGCGGCTCTTTCTTTGCCAAATCAATTGAAGAGATGACTATGTCATAGACTTCCCACGGATATGAACGGTGCTTGGCCCTTGCTGGAATGAAAAACGTGTAATTCATCTCAGATTCCCATTGTCTAATTAGAGACGACGGGACTAAGATTAAAACTTTCTTGACTAACCCTTTAATCATCAATTCTTTTAAAATAACGCCTGCTTCTATTGTTTTACCTAATCCCACTTCATCAGCAAGAATAGCACGACCATGCATATGAAAAATAACCTTCTCAACAGCTTCTCTTTGATGGGGAAGAAGCTCAAGGTTCGGTAAATACTTCAGCGAATTAAGTTCATTTTTGTTAGTCATCGATAGTTGACTAAGTTCGTAAGCTTTTTTAAACGTATCCCAGTCACTGTTTTGATAGTCTTGCACATGGCTGATGACTTCATATAAATGATCAGTATTAACAATTGGTTTCATATATTAAATCCCCTAACTATTAAATCTTTATGATGACGCTTACACATCTTGAAGAGATGTGGTATAATACAAGTAGAATTTTATTCATACTTTTTGAACAATTTTTATGTAGCATGTAAGGTAACATCTCATTGTTTTATTATGCTCTAAAAATTGAATATTATGAGCGAATGATTACAAGGGGAGAGTTCACAGCTTGTGACGCCGACGGAGCAAATACATAACGTATGAATCTCTCAGGCACAAAGACTCTTGTATGACGCACCTCTGGAGAGTGTTTATCGAATATTTGATAAACCACCAAAGATGTAAGCATTACATAGTAGTGTGAAACTTTCAGGTGTCAGGACAGAGAGAATACCGAAGCTTAATTTGGTATTCTCTTTTTTAATGCTTTTAAAAGCATTTGCTAGTACATCAACCTAATTGAAAAATAGGGGGTCATTAAATGGGAGAAGTTAAAAGAACACCAATTTTTCCGGAATATGAAAAGTTAGGTGCGAAAACGATTGATTTTGGTGGATGGGATCTACCTGTTCAATTTTCGAGTATTAAAGAAGAGCATCATGCAACTCGTGAAAAAGCAGGTCTTTTCGATGTTTCACATATGGGGGAAGTTACAGTAACAGGCCTTGATAGTGAAGCGTTTCTACAAAAAATGGTGACAAATGATGTAAGTAAGTTAAACATTAATCAAGCTCAATATACAGCTATGTGCTACCCAGATGGTGGTACTGTAGACGATTTTCTAATCTATAAGCGTGATGAAGAGGATTACTTACTTGTAGTTAATGCTGCTAACACTGAAAAAGACTATGAATGGTTAGTAGAACATCAAGAAGGCAGTGTCGAAATTAACAATGTTTCTGAGGATTTAGTTCAATTAGCGCTACAAGGTCCAAATGCACAAACGATCTTACAGAAGATCACTTCAGAAGATCTAAGTGATATTAAATTTTTCCGTTTTAAAGATGATGTTAAAGTAAATGGAGTTAAGCATGGGGCACTAGTATCACGTACTGGTTATACAGGAGAAGATGGCTTCGAAATTTATATTAACCGCGATTCTGGTGTAGATTTATGGAATGCCATACTAGAAGCTGGTGAAGGTGAAGGGTTACAGGCAATTGGTTTAGGTGCACGCGACACGCTAAGATTTGAAGCGAACCTAGCATTGTATGGCCAAGAGCTAACTAAAGATATTACACCGATTGAAGCAGGGATTGGCTTTGCTGTAAAAGTGAATAAAGAAGTAGATTTTATTGGCAAAGAAGTATTAAAAGAACAGAAGGAAAATGGACCAAAACGTAAACTAGTAGGAATTGAAATGATTGATAAAGGTATTCCGCGTAATGGTTATCCAGTGATGAAAGGTGATGAAGAAGTTGGTTTTGTCACTTCAGGTACACAGTCACCGACATTAGGAAAAAACGTAGGTCTAGCGCTTGTTAATACTCAATATGCAAATGAAGGTGAGGAATTACAAGTTAAAGTGAGAAAGAGAACACTTAACGCTCAAGTAGTTCCAACGCCATTTTATAAAAGAAAGTAAGGGGTGAAGTTAATGCAACATCGATATATTCCAATGACAGATCAAGACAGAAAAGATATGTTAGAAACAATTGGTGTAAGCTCAACTGAAGAACTTTTTAATGATATTCCAGAAAAAGTCCGCTTTGACGGTGAATTGAATATTAAACCAGCTAAATCAGAGTATGAGTTAACAAAAGAGTTAACAGAGTTAGCTGAACAAAATAGTCATTCGAAATCTCATACGTCATTTTTAGGTGCGGGTGTCTATCAACATTACATTCCATCTATTGTAGACCATGTCATTTCTCGTTCAGAATTTTATACAGCTTATACACCTTATCAGCCTGAAATTTCTCAAGGTGAGTTACAGGCGATCTTTGAATTCCAAACGATGGTTTGTGAAATGACAGGAATGGAAGTAGCAAACTCTTCAATGTATGATGGTGGAACTGCATTAGCAGAAGCGGTGAACTTAAGTGCAGGTCAAACGAAGAAGAAAAAAGTACTTGTTTCAAAAGCAATTCATCCAGAGTCAATGGATGTTATTTATACGTATGCAAAAGGTTTTAACTTAGAAATTGTTGAAATTGATCATCAAAATGGTTTAACAGACCTAGAGCAGCTAAAATCTGAGCTAGATGAAGATACAGCGAGTGTTGTTATTCAGTATCCAAACTTTTTCGGTCAAGTTGAGCCGTTAAAAGAAGTCGAAGCGATGTTAGAAGACCAAAAGAAGACGATGATGATTGTTTCGAGTAATCCACTTGCTTTAGGATATTTAACACCTCCAGGAGAGTTCGGAGCGGATATTGTTGTTGGTGATACGCAAGTATTCGGTATCCCGACACAATTCGGTGGACCACATTGTGGTTATTTCGCAACAACGAAAAAGTTAATGCGTAAAGTACCAGGGCGTCTTGTCGGTCAAACAGTCGATGAAGATGGATATCGTGGTTTCGTATTAACACTACAAGCACGTGAACAGCACATTCGTCGTGATAAAGCGACATCAAACATTTGTTCAAACCAAGCATTAAACGCATTAGCATCTTCTGTTGCGATGACAGCTCTTGGTAAACAAGGTGTTCGTGAGATGGCTGAGTTAAATATGAAGAAAGCTCGTTATGCGAAAAAAGCTTTTGAAGCGGCTGGTTTTGAAACTTTACATGATGGGCCATTTTTCAATGAGTTTATTGTGAAGCTGAATAAGCCGGTTTCTGAAGTGAATGAACAATTGTTGCAAAAAGGCTATATCGGTGGCTATGACTTAGGGCGTAACAATGACAGTTATGACCAACACATGTTAATTGCCGTAACAGAAGTTCGTTCAAAAGAAGAAATCGATCAATTTGTGAAGGAAGTAGGTGAGGCTAATGGCTAAAGAGCAAGATTTTCCAGTGATTTTTGAATTGAGCCAAGAAGGACGTAAAGGTTATCACTTACCTGAACTAGATGTAGAAGATATTAACTTAGATGAAGAGTTTTCTAATGAATATATTCGTCAAGAAAACCCAGATTTACCTGAAGTAAGTGAACTACAAATCATGCGTCATTATACAGCCCTTTCAACACGAAACCATGGTGTAGACTCTGGTTTCTATCCATTAGGGTCATGTACGATGAAGTATAACCCGAAAATTAATGAAGATATTGCACGTATTCCAGGTTTTAGCATGATTCACCCTTATCAAGAGGAAAGCTCTGCACAAGGTGCATTAGCTTTAATGTATGACCTACAAGAGTCATTGAGTGAAATTACAGGTATGCATGCTGTAACGTTACAGTCAGCAGCAGGTGCTCAAGGTGAGTGGACGGGCCTAATGATGATTCGTGCATTCCATGAAGCCAATGGCGATCATCACCGTACTAAAGTAATTGTTCCAGACTCAGCACACGGAACTAACCCAGCATCAGCAACAGTTGCCGGGTTTGAAGCTGTAACAGTTAAATCAAATGATCAAGGATTAGTAGACTTAGAAGATTTAAGGCGTGTTGTAGATGAAAATACAGCAGCATTAATGTTAACGAATCCAAACACTTTAGGACTGTTTGAAGAGCACATTTTAGAAATGGCTGAAATTGTTCACGAAGCAGGAGGGCGCTTATATTATGATGGCGCTAACCTAAACGCAATTATGGGTTACACTCGTCCGGGTGACATGGGCTTTGACGTTGTTCACTTAAACTTACACAAAACATTCACAGGACCACACGGTGGTGGTGGACCAGGCTCTGGACCAGTAGGTGTAACGGAAGAGTTAGCACCATATCTACCTAAACCGTTAGTTTCTAAGCGTGATTCTAATGAATATTTCTTTGATTATGATCGTCCGAAATCAATCGGTAGAATTAAGCCATACTACGGTAACTTTGGTATTAATGTTCGTGCATATACGTATATCCGTTCAATGGGCCCTGATGGCTTAAAGCAAGTTAGTGAAAATGCAGTGTTAAATGCGAACTATATGATGAGACGTTTAGAACAAGAATTCGAATTACCATTTAGTCAGCATTGTAAACACGAGTTTGTTTTATCAGGTAAGAACCAGAAGAAAATGGGTGTTAGAACACTAGATATTGCAAAACGCCTATTAGACTTCGGTTATCACCCACCAACAATTTACTTCCCATTAAATGTTGAAGAAGCATTAATGGTTGAGCCGACAGAAACTGAAGCGAAAGAAACGTTAGATGAATTCGTTGATGCGATGATTCAAATTTCTAACGAGGCTAAAGAAGACCCTGAAAAAGTGCAAGAAGCACCACACACGACAGTTGTTGACCGTATGGATGAAACGACAGCAGCGAGAAAGCCTGTCTTACGTTATTATCGTGAAGACTAATGGTTAAATAAAGTGAAAAGCAGTTCGGTTTTATAAGCCGGACTGCTTTTGTTATTAAATAACAGCATTACTGTTTTAA
>NZ_BJYA01000016.1 GCF_007991275.1 Alkalibacillus haloalkaliphilus
TATTTATTTGGCGTTCGCACATCATAATTTGGCGTTCATGTTATTTATTTGGCGCTCGCACATCATAATTTGGCGCTCATGATATTTATTTGGCGTTCGCGCATCATAATTTGGCGTTCATGTTATTTATTTGGCGCTCGACCCTATTAATTTGGCGCTCGCACCAAAACGCTCTTCTCGCACCTACACAAAAAAACGCAGATGAGCTTGTCTCATCTGCGCACCTTTATAAACTATTTTACTTTATACCAACCTAAACCGATGCCGCCTTCACCGAGGTGTGTGCCGATTACTGGTCCAAAGTAGCTGATAACAAATTCTACGTTTGGATATTTTTCTGATAGCTCGTCCTTCCACTTCATAGCGATTTCTTCTCGCTCGGCGTGGATGATGACTGCTTTCATTTGCTCGGCTTCTTGTGCTGCTTCGCTTAGTAAGTTTTCCATACGTTTGTAAGCTTTTTTGCTTGTACGGATTTTTTCGAATGGGACGATTTTTGTGTCTTCAAAGTGAAGTAATGGTTTCACTTGTAATAAGCTTCCGACCATTGCTTGTGCACCTGTTAAGCGACCACCACGTGCTAGGTGGCTTAAGTCGTCTACCATGAAGTATGCGCTCATGTCTTGTTTCATTTCTTTAAGACGATTTAAAATTTCATCAGGTGTTGCACCGTCTTGTGCCATTTGAGCCGCTTCTAGTACGTAAAAGCCTTGTGCCATACAACTAATTTCAGAATCAAATGGATGAACTTCTAATCCTTCAACCATATTGCCTGCTGAAACAGCCGCTTGGTATGTCCCACTAATTCCACTTGATAAGTGAATTGAGACGACGGCATCATAGTCGTTTGCGATCTCTTCAAATTTCGTTGTGAAGTCACCTACTGACGGCTGGCTTGTTTTCGGTAAATCTTTTTCAGTTCTTACTTTTTCATAAAACTCTTTAGTTGTTATATCAACTAATTCACGATAACTTTCATCACCAAATGTGACACTGAGCGGCACCATATATATATTCCAATGATCTAATTGTTCTTGAGGTATGTATGCCGTGCTATCAGTTAAAACAGCTGTTTTCATACCATCGACCTCCCTAATCCATATTTTACAATAACGTGTACCTTTTTGCATCGATAATTTTAAAAGAAAAAATCACCACTCACAATTCGTGAGTGGTGACTTTCTACCTTACAAGTACCCAGCCATTTTTAATTGCTGTAACAACGGCTTGTGTTCTGTCGTTTACATTCATTTTTTGAAGAATGTTAGAGACGTGGTTTTTCACCGTTTTTTCACTAATATAAAGATCTTCTGAAATCCCTCTATTGCTGCGCCCATCTGTCATCAGTTGTAAAACTTCGCATTCGCGGCGAGTAAGTAGATGAAGGGGCTTTCGATATTCGATATACTCAAATGCTGCATCTTGGCTTTCGCCACCAACATTTGATAGTCGGCGATATTCATTGATTAATCGGTGCGTCACTTTTGGATGGATGTATGATCCACCTTTGCTGACGACTTTGATGGCATTCACTAGTTCTTCTGTGTCCATCTCTTTTAGCATATATCCTAGTGCACCTGATTTAAGAGCGTGTGTAACGTAAGATTCATCATCATGGATTGATAGAATAATGACTTTAAGGTCACCGTGTTGTTCGATTAATTGTTTAGTAGCCTCTACTCCATTAACATCCGGCATGTTAATATCCATAATAACGACGTCTGGTTGATTATCCTCAATGACAGCCAAAGCTTCTGACCCATCGCTAGCTTCAGCAACGACATTAAAACTTTCTTCAAATTCTAAGATGCGTTTAATTCCTTCGCGGAAAAGTTTATGATCGTCTATAAGAACGATATTTGTTGACATGATACTCCTCCTTCAATCCTAATCGTTACTCAAGCCGCTCTTGATCCCCCGTAAAATATTAATATAATTATACTACAAATATGGTCATCTAGGTACTATTTCATGCAAATTTATAAATAAAACTGAATTACTAATACATAATTGGCAATGAAATCGAAACTTTAGTCCCTTTACCCTCTGTAGACTTAATGTCCATTTGACCATTTAACATTTCTACACGCTCGCGCATTCCTGTTAAGCCAAAGGAATCTTCTTTTTTCTCATCGACATTGAACCCTTTCCCATAATCAACAATATGGATGTTCAACTTATTATACGCCTGTTCAAAGCGTACTTGAATTAAGCTCGTATTGGCATGCTTAATTGCATTTTGAACACCTTCTTGCACTAACCGGAAAGCAGCAGCTTCAAATTTTTGTGAGTAACGATCTCCGTCTTTGTTTGGTTTAAATTCAACTTTTATGTTGTGATATTCTTCAATTGTAGATAAATATTTTCTCAATGTCGGAACTAGACCTAAATCATCTAACGCCATTGGTCTTAAGTCATAGATAATTCTTCTTACTTCATACAAAGCCCCACGAACCATTTCCTTAACGTCTTTCATCTCTTTCAACGCTTCGTCAACACCACGCTCACGAATCGTCTTCTGCACAATATCTGAGCGAATCATAACATTAGCTAACATTTGCGCTGGGCCATCGTGTATTTCACGTGACAGCTTTCGGCGCTCTTCCTCTTGAGCATCAATAATTTGTAGGCCGAATTCATATTTTTCTTTCGCTGAAGAGATCGCTTCATTTACATTTTGGAAATCGTTCACTAAGTAATTTAACACGACATTAACTTTACCAATGAGGTTCTCTGTTCTCTCAATATTTTCATCTAAACCTCTAATACGATGTTCTAATTCGTCTCGTCGCTTAATAAGTCCAACTTCTTGTTGGCGCTGGACAACTAATTTTGTCTGTAATTCGTGTGTATCATTGTAAGCTTTCTGGACTTGCTCTTCAGAATACTTACTGAAGTTTCGACTAACTTCAGTTAACCGTTGACGAGCTAACTTCAACCTTCGCTCCAGTTGGTCATTTTCGTCAATCATTTTGCTAACGTCTTTACGAATTTGCAGAACTTCTTTAGCAAGCTCTTGTTGTTCTTTACGGGCATTTTCACCTAGGTCAAATATTTCTTCTTTACTATTTGAAACGACTTTGACCATTTCTTCGATGATTCGATTTAAGGCTTGGTCTTGTTCTAAAACTTTTGACATAGAGATTCCTCCACCATTATTACTATATTGTTCGTCTTTTATGCAAAAACTTTTGGGGGTTTTGATTTATTTTGTCCTTTTTTTCATTTCCCTGTAACTAAATGGGTATAAAATTCGTCTATATAATTGCCCAACATATTTAGTTTCTATATAATGATAGTTTAGGAGGATATCATTATGTTAGAAAATTACTTAACTGTAAAAAATGAAGGAAAACATGAAATCAATATACAAAAATCACGATTTATCGGTCATATCAAACGTACCGAAACTGAAGAAGAAGCGCAAGCATTTATACAAAAAATCAAAAAAGAACACGCTAGTGCAACACACAATTGTTCTGCCTATATGATCGGTGAACAAAATTTAATCCAAAAAGCACAAGATGACGGTGAGCCAAGTGGTACAGCTGGTGTGCCAATGCTTGAAGTGTTAAAACAAATGGACTTAAAAGACACAACGGTTGTCGTCACTCGTTATTTTGGAGGAATTAAGCTTGGTGCAGGTGGTTTAATACGCGCTTATTCTAATTCAACTTCAGAAGCAATTCGCCAAATTGGTGCTGTTAAACGCTCTTTAATGAGAGAAGTTATTATTACTGCTGACTATGGCATGTTAGGGAAGCTTGAAAATGAACTAAGAAACCATAAGCAGTTAATTGAAAACATCGATTATACTGAGCGAGTATCTTTCCACGTCTTAGTTCCAGTATCAGATGTCGATTCGTTCAAGGGCTGGATTATTGATTTTACAAGTGATCAAGTCGAAATGCGTGATGGTGAGGAAAAATATATTGAGCGTGATATTCAAATATAAAAGGGGAATCCGAAATGAGTTTTAAGAAAAAGTTATTAATTGGAACACTGGTGACTTTCCTATTAGCAGCTGGTGGTGTTACCTATTACTTTTTCAACCTTTATCAAGAAGCTGAAAAAGCGGTAACAGAATCATATCAAGACCTTGAACGAGGTGAACACTCTGAACAACGTGAGGAAGAAGTTGACCCGAGTGAAGACAATATTTCTATTTTGTTCGTCGGTGTCGATGATAGTGATACAAGACAAGGTACATCAAGCTTAGCAGACGCACTTGTTCTAGCTACATTTAACAAAGATGATCTATCAGTCAATATGGTTAGTATTCCACGTGATTCATATGTCGATGTAAGTTATCAATATTCAAAGGATAAAATTAATCACACCCATGGATTCGGCGGCCTTGATGAAACGGTCTCAGTAGTTGAAGACTTATTAGATGTTCCAGTTGATTATTATGTTAGGTTAGACTTTATGGCTTTTGTCGATACGGTTGATGCTTTAGGCGGAGTAGACTTCGATGTCCCTTACTATTTAGAAGAAACAGATAGCACAGATCAAGGAACTGTCGTCATTCAACCTGGTGAACAAACGTTAAACGGCGAAGAAGCGCTTGCGATGGCAAGAACGAGGCAACATGACAATGACCTTGAACGCGGTAACCGTCAAATGGAAATACTTGAGTCAATTATCGATCAAACGTTATCGTTCTCCTCGATTACTCGTTACAATTCGTTAATTCAATCAATTGGTGACCGAATGACAACGAATATATCATTTGACCAGCTTGTTAGTTTACACGAATACGTAACAGGTAACGATGGACTTGAAATAGAACAACACCAACTAGAAGGTAATGACTTGTGGGCTAATGATATTTATTATTTTGATTTAGATGAACGTAGTATTAGTGATATTAGTAAGGAGTTGCGATCGCACTTACAAATTGATAGCCAGTATGTTGAAGCGAAAAATGAAGATGATGAAGATCAAGGGCTTTAAAGCTAGGGTTAATACTCTAGCTTTTTTTATTGCAACAAAGTGCTTGGAACAAAAAAAGGACCACCTAAACGAATTAGGTGGCCAAGAAAAAAGATAGCGTCTAATCAACCTTTATGATCGAGGTTAATTACATTTTATTATAGTTATATACCATTTACAATCCTTTCGACATTGAAAAATAAATTCAAATAACGAACAACAAGATGGTAAATAAACAAAACTTTAAACAATTTTTTAGAATTATTATAAATTAATAATCATTATTTATCTTCGTCTTTATTTAACTTAAACTTCTCTTCTCCTAAGATTAAGTAAGCTAACTCTTCTCTTGTGTACTTCATTAGCTCTTTACGACGACCAATATAGAAAATGGCACCAATTACAACCCAGACTAATAACGCAATTAGAGATTCAATTCCTAATGCAGCTGGTGATGCTGGGTACAACAACAATACTAAGAAAGATAAACTTGCGACCATACCTAATAATGTAACGACCTTTTTACCAGGTGATACGATGTGCAGTTCTGGGTCGAATTTAGGATCTTGATCATTCCATCTTAATAATTTATAAGCTGTGTACGTTGTGTAGAAAAAGGCAATTGATACACCAACTGATGACATATCGACAATCCAACCTAATACTTCACGGCCAAACCACGGTGCAATAATAGCAACAATAGCAGCAAAAATGATCGCAAAGTAAGGTGTATTATACTTTGAATGTAAATTAGAGAAAGCTTTCGGTAACACTTTACCTCTCGACATCGCAAATAGGACACGGCTTGATGAAATTAAGAAACCATTCAAACCAGTGAAAATTCCCATCGTTAATGCTGTCGCTAACACAATTAAACCGCCTGTACCTAATACTTCTTGTACGACAACACCAGTTCCCCAAGCGTGGTTCGCTTCAGAAAGTTGTTGCCACGGCATTGCGACACCTGTTGCAACGATCATTAATGAATAAATGGCAGCCGCAAAGGTAATAGCCAGTACGATTAGGGTTAACGCTTTTTTAGAGGAAAACTTAAACTCCTCTGCTGCTTGCGGTACATTATCAAAACCAACGTAAGCAAACGGAGCGATCGCCACAATAGTTAATATGGCAGCAAGTGCGGATATTTCTGGTGTAAACACCGGCGTTAAATTACTAAACGACGTCTCTGCACTTGATGTCATTCCGATTGTAATCGTTAAAACACCTGCAATTAATATAGCAACAAAAATAAACTGCAATCGACCTGAGATCGTTGTTCCTCTAATGTTTAATAGAGTAAAAATACCAATTAATACAGATGCGATAATAATTTCAGTTAAATAAACTTCCCAACCTGCTATTTCATAAACTTTTACTTGTTCGATAAAATTCGGGAAAATAAATTTAAGCATTAATGAGAACGCAGTTGCATTAAGTGCGACAATACATATGTAACCAAGCGTTAAAAACCACCCACTAATATACGCATGTAATCGACTTAAACCAAGAAAAGCGTAGGCGAACTCTCCGCCTGACACTGGATAATTACGAATTAGTACACCATAGCTAATGGCAATAATAATCATGAGCAATGCACCAATCGTTAAACCTAAAATAACACCTAACGGACCAGATTGACCCATCCAAGTGTCCGGCATAACGAAAGAAGCCCAACCTATAGACGAACCAAGTGCGATCGCCCATACCCAATGTGGTTTGAGTGTTTTGTCTAATTTCTTCCTTGTTAAATTCTTACCACTCACACAGAAAACTCCTTTATTGAATATTTTTAAAACTTCGACACTTATTATCCCACACTAAAATTGCATTTGAAAATAGTATTTTTAATAATAAATAAGAGTATTTGCTAGGATTTATCCATAACAACCGACGGGGTTTGCAAGGAAACAGTATACCGAGAAAATTAGCTAAAAATGTCTAATTTTCTCGGTATAAAAAACTAAAATTTGGGCAACAATGCTTGCAGAAAGGTAGGTCGTCTACGATGCGCAAAATGTTTTTAGTTATGACCTTTATTACTGCTTATGCCGTTTACCACTTTTCTTTTCATTACTTGGACTTCTCGAACACACCATTTAATGAAGAACAAAATGAAGATGAAGTGGATGAACATACATATGCTCAAATTATTGAAGAAGATTACTTGGAAGTCTCCTACGCCAACCAAGTCATTCATATGGAAGAAACTGATTTAGTTGCGCAATATGAAGAGCAATTTGATGAATTAGAACAATCGATCTTAAGTGACATTGAATCGTTAAAAGACGATGTTTTAGATGAGGTTGGGTCAGGTCAAAGTGTTTTAACTCAAGGGTTTAATCTATTGAAGTATGAACGCGAAGCAAATGAAATAGAAGAAAAAGCTGACCAACAGTTTGAAACGCTTATAGCGGAAATGGAATCTGCAGCTGATGATCACTTAATTCCTAAACAAACAATTGACGAATTTAAAGAAGAGTACGAAGCGAGAAAAGATAGTATTAAAAATTCTATTTTCAAAGAGGTCAATAGTTGGTTAGAAGAAAGTGAAGCTTTCTGACAATTTTAGGTTCATTTACCTATAAAATTTAAAAACAACCTATTATTTTGTAGAAATTTTTGGATGAAAAGGGGCTATTAAATCTTTGAAAAAAACTATAATATTATAATTAGAATAATAATTTCGGTGTAGAAAAAGGCAAACCTTTTGAAAGAAAGGGACGCAAAGCTGTTGGTCTAAGGGGGAACCTATGATTGCAAAGCTACCTCATCTATTTGGGGGAATGAGGATGCGTACATTGGCTATGGAAGTTCGTTTAATCAAGGGGCTTGACAACGAGTGGGTTCAGCTAATGAAAGAAGCAAGAGAGGCCGGAATTAGTAAAGACGAAATTAGAGAGTTTTTAGCTGCAAGTAAGGTAACGGAATAATTAAACGGGGTGGCTCTTCGCCACCCCGTTTAGTTATTTTTCTCATATTATTCACTTGAATATAAATAACTAGTCAACTCTAAAAACTGATCCTTATCCCCTAGAACTAATGATCGATCAATTAGGCGATAAATATTTTGCTCTACTAAATGTGATACAACTAAATCAACTTCGGCTTGTGTCACACGAGGCTGCTCATCAAAGTATTCATCTGTTATATTGTTTAACTGCTCTTCGAACGATTCAAACTTCATCAGTTTATAGAGTGGCAACTTAATATAGTTAACCCCTTTTTGAAACACAAACTGGTCCTGTTTATTAACAATTTCACGATTGTAACGGTCAATCACAATTTCTCTTGCTTCTAACGGAATGAAATGATATAGCTGTTCATCCATAACAACTGAAAAGTATTGGAAAGCTAATATAATACGAACAAACCGCTCATCTTTCTTCACGTAATAAGGTTTTAACATTTTTACAGATTGCATGGCCACCACCCCAGAATTTGAAAGTTTGAATATTCTGTTTATTATAATTATGCACGAAAACCTAAAAAAATTAAAGAAAAACACATTTTAATTTACTGTATAACTTATATAAACCTCCAAAATTAGATATAATAATAGATAATAGTTTCACATTTTTTTCCGCTATATTAGAATAGTAACAAATGGAGAGAGAAACCAAAGAGAGTTGGTGAGATTCAATGCCAGATGGAAAATGGTTTAGAGTTGGTTACGGGATCATTATTTTTTTCTTAATTATTTTTCTAGCGACACAAGTTAGTTTTATTTTTCAGCCCATTTTTGTGCTTTTTCAAACCTTATTTATACCTATTATTATCGCTGGAATTTTATACTACTTAACCCGTCCTTTTGTGGACTTTTCTTCAAAATACATACCAAGGCCGTTATCTGTTTTGTTAGTTTTCGTGGCAGGACTTGGTATTATTACTGGTTTAGTCATGGTCATCGCACCAGAATTACAACGACAATTTAACAATTTAGTTAATACATTGCCGGATTTAATAGAAGACGCTAATCAAATGTTATTAAGTATTCAAGCGAGTGAATGGTTTTCCCGCATATCACCAGAGGAAGATGCGATTACTGAGTTTTTTGAAGGGTTGCAACAAAACATAGATAACATTCTTTCAACAATCGCATCACAGATCACACACTATCTCGGTGTTGTGGCGAACATTTTAATCTCAATTATCGTCGTACCTTTTATTTTGTTTTACTTATTAAAAGATGGCGAGCGCCTACCAAAGCGTATTCTTGGATTCTTACCGAAACGTTACCAAGATGATGTTGGAGGTATTTTAGATGAGATGGATGATGCACTTAGCTCATACATTCAAGGTCAAATCATCGTGAGCTGTTTTGTCGGTGTGCTTGTTTTTATCGGTTACACGATTATCGATTTACAATTTGCGTTAATATTAGCAGTCGTTGCTTTGTTCACGAACTTCATTCCGTTTATCGGACCGTGGATCGGGACAATTCCTGGCGTTATCGTCGGTTTGTTAGAATCACCATTCCAAGCATTGCTCGTAATCATTATTGTTGTTATTATCCAACAATTAGAGAGTAACTTGATCGCACCACAAGTCATGGGTAAAAAATTGCAAATACACCCAATCACCATTATATTCCTCTTACTGTTCGCAGCTCGATTCGGTGGTATTTTAGCCATGATCATTGCGGTACCAACCTACGCAGTAGCGAAAGTAATCGTCAGTCACATTTATCGAATTATTAAATTAAGGAATAAAGATGCCTTCGAGTAAATGAAGCGAACGTCGAATGACGTTCGCTTTTTTATGTGAGCTCTGATTTTTGTGTTGAGCGCTGATAAACTTGCCTGAGCGCTGATAAACTTGCCTGAGCGCTGATAAACTTGCCTGAGCGCTGATAAATAAATCGCTGGGCTTCACCCAGCGATTTATTTCCTACTTCTCAACAATACATGGCTTTCCATCAATAAACGTCTGCACAACATTTATATCTTTTATAGTCATCGGATCAATCGTTAATGGATTGCGATCAAGTACTGCGAAATCCGCTTCTTTTCCAACTTGAATTGAACCATTCGTCTCCTTTGTATCGTTTAGTCGTGCACCATATAAAGTCATCGTTTTCAACGCTTCGTACGTGTCAATTTTTTCACTTTCACCTAATACATGGCCATCACGAGTCACGCGATTAACCGCTGCCCAAATTGAAAATAGCGGCGAGATCGCAGTTATTGGATTGTCTGAATGTAGTGTATACAACAGTCCATGCTCTCTGACACTGTTTAGCGGATCAAGTTTTTCTGCGCGCTCTGGGCCTAAAAAGATATCGCGGTGACGATCGCCCCAATAATACACATGGTTTATAAATAAAGACGTGGCGATATCATATTCGGCCATCCGCTTTAAGTCCTCTTCTCTCACCGTCTGAAGATGCTCAATACGATGTAAATGACCTTCACGAGGAAACCTCTCTAAAGCATTCGTCAACGCTTGAATAATCGAGTCGATTGCCAAATCACCATTACCATGACATGCAATTCTAAACCCGCGATCATGAGCGTTTTGGAACATTTCATTTAACGTTTCTTGTTTATGAATAAGCGCTCCATTATGTTCAGGGTGCAAATGATAGCCATCTCGAAGTGCACCCGTATAGCCTTGAATCGAACCGTCTTGGAAAAACTTCGCACTATCAAGGCGCGCTTGACCATTTGACTGAAAACTAATATAAGAGTCTACTTCATCAGCTGTCATGTCGGCAAAAGGCTTTTCATTTAACACATCGTCCATTACCATATAACGCATCTTCAGCTTAAAATCAGTGTGCGTGACTGCGCGAATGTGCTCTTCGTACTCTGAAAAGCCTCCATCAAGCCCAACTGCTGCATCTGTATTCGTCGTAATGCCTTCTTTAATATAATCTTCAGATGCTTCGATCATTAGGCGAGTCAATTCATCGCTCGTTAGTTGATCTAAATGGCGCATCACTTTTTCTAACACAGGTATCTCATACAACACGCCGTCTAACGTACCATCTTCATGACGCCCGTAGTGACCACCAGAAGGGTCCTCGACCTCATCACTAATGTCACTTAATTCAAGTGCTTTTGAGTTCACAACAGCTAAATGACCAGAGATGTGACGAATGAAGACTGGATGATTAGGTGCAACACGATCAAGCTCTTCTCGTGTAATATGACGCTGTTCTTCAAGCATCGTGTCATCATATCCGTACCCAATAATCCACTTTGCTTTATCTTGATTTTTCGCTTCTTTTCCTAGCTTATTTAACAAACGATCGACACTATTACTTTCAGGCGGGCCACAATAGACCTGACTTTTCATTTTTGAATACATTAAAATGTGATTATGCGTGTCAATAAAGCCGGGAATGAGCGTTTTTCCCTCAAGGTTATACCACTCTTTCGCCGTTACTTCCTCTGAGTCAAAATCACCTGTCCAAATTTTCGTAATCGTACCGTCTTCTACCCCAACGGCTTGAACATCGATCAGCTCTTCTTCAAGCGTAATAATGTCACCGTTGTAAATGATTAAATCATAGGTCATGAAATCACCTTTCTGACTACGTTCTCGTATTAAAATCTTCTTTATATACAGCTTTCACGTTCTCAGCTTTTGAGTGTTTCGTTAGTAAGCTGACTACAATTAAGACGATAAACGATGTTAAGAACCCGACAATCGTTTCATCGAAAAAGGCTGTAATAACTTCAATCGTATCAGCCGCTAACATGTCCGCTGTCATATTAGAAAACCATGCGATTATTTCTTCTTTGAAATAAGGCCAAATAATCGTTACAGCACCTGCAATCATCATGGATGATAGCGCACCTGCTGTCGTTACACCTCTCCAGAACATGATTGCTAAGAACGGTAATACTAGTGTAACAGCTGACAATCTTAACGCCCACTGATACAACGTGACAATATCTTGTACTTGGAATGCGATGATCAGACCTAAAACTGAAATAATGATGACTGTTAAACGAGAGACGAACATCATTTTTCGATTGTCTGCGTGCGGGTTAATCATACGTGCATATAGATCTTGCGTTAAGTTTGAACTACCTTGCAAAATAAACGAGTTCGCACCTGTCATTAAGGCTGATAATAAACCGACTAACACTAAACCACCGATAAATGGCGGAAGTAACTCAACTGTTACGTAAGAAAAGATTAAGTCAGGGTCAATATCACTCGGAACGTATTGACGAGCCATCACACCGATCGCATACGGTAAAATCGAAATTGCCGTACCTATTGCAATCGCAGTAAGACCAGCTTTTTTCGCCACTTCTTCTGTACGAGCAGCAAAAATACGTTGCCACGTCGACTGCCAAATTAAATAGAACGGACCGACAGACAAGGCGAAGATTAATACAGCTAATCCACCTTGTTCACCAAACGGCGTTAAATAATGAGCAGGCGTGTTTTCAAGTACTTCTCCTATGCCACCGCTATAATTCAAACTTGCGACAAATAAGACGACTATTCCAATTGTAAGAACAATTGACTGTAGTGCGTCTGTAATAATCGTCGCTGGTAAACCACCTAAAATAGTAAAACCTAAAATAAGCGCAAATGCGACTAAGATTCCCGTTTGTGGTTCCATATTAAACGCGATATTAAACACTGTCGACATACCGACAATTTGTAGCGCTAAGGTTGGCACAGCATAAATGAACGCTGACAAGATTGAAGGAAAAATACCAAGCCTTCCCCCAAAACGTTCACTAAACAAATCCGCCAACGTATAAAGCTTCTGACGTCTTAACTGTTTAGCAAAAAAGACGACTAAAATTAATGTGAAGAAATAAGCTGGCAATGCAAACTCGAAAAAGCCTGACATACCAACTGAGAATCCCATACCGACCCAACCGATAAAGACAGCAGCTCCACAAAACGTACTAATAATCGTACCGACGATCGGCCAGAATCCCATATTCCAACCTGCAATTAAATAGTCATCGGAATCTTTAACTTTAAAATAATAATAAATTCCAAAACCAAAAACAATACCAAAATATACGAAAAAATAACCTATGTACCAGGCCATGATTCATACTCCTCCTTGTAAAACAGATAGGGTCAAGGATACCCGTTTTAAAATTAATTGACGAACATCCGATGAACTAACATATAAAAGCATATAAGAATAATTTGGTGATTTTTGTCGAAAAAATACGCGAGAATGGACGAAATGACTAATTTTAACCGAAAAAAACTAGCGCCCTTAACGCGAACGCTAGTTTTTAAATAGGGATTACCTATTTAGTAATTTTTTAGTGATTTTCCAAGAGAAGAATAGTGCGATTAGAGCACCGAGCCAATATAGAATAAGGCTTAATGCATCTGAAGAGTTATGAGGAGCCATTGAAGATAGCATTAATCCTCCTAACAAAGCACTACAAAACGGAATTCCAAAAGCAAATAATGGATGTAACGATCTGAACATGAGAAACTCTCCACTATATTCAGAAGGCGACTTTTCATAAATAACGATCGCTAATACTGTGAAAACTAAGCCAGCAATCACTGGAACCCAAATGTTTAATTCATCGAAGAAGAAGTTATTTAAATAATTAAACCAAAATAGATCTTCAAACACCCAGCCTGTTAATTCAACCTCGCTGAAATCAAATCCATGTACATTAAAGAATTGTCCAACTAAAACAAAAATGCCTTGTGGGAAAACTAAAAATATAAGTGTCAGCGCGATTTGTGATTTTATTTCACCAGAGATTGTTCCGATAAACATCGCAAATGAGTAAATCACAAAATAGGCAGCTAATGGCAACCAATACGAGTTAGTGAGATCTACTTCAGCTAACAACTGACTAAACTCTGACTGATAAATCGCAAAGTAAGCTAGCCAAAATGATAAATTATAGCCGATTAATACGACCGCTAACCCCATGGCATATTTCGTTAAAAACATCTCTCTTCTTGAAAACGGTAAAGCCATGGCAAAATCATGACGCTTCGTATTTTTCTCCAAACCTATTAGGAAGCCTGCCATTAAAATAACAACACCGACCGCAATCATGCCAAAAAAGTTAGGTTCAAAAATACTATTAACTTCAAAGGCTTTTGCATGTTCCCAGTGATCAGGCTGATGTTCTTGATAAAAACGCCAAGTATCAAAACGCATAAAGGCAGATACAACATAAGCTAATAAAAACGCAACTAACAGCCCTAGTGATACTAAGAAATTATGCTTCCATTCTTTCTTCCATAACGCTTTATGAAACATATAGGTCACCTCCTAATTTGGCAACGAAAATATCTTCTAACGATAACGGTAATTCTTCATATAAAATAGGGTCATAGTTTTGAAGAATTGCTTCGCCATCTTCATCGTCAGAATCCAATAGCACAACGCCTACACGACCATTCTGACTTAACACTTCAAGGTTTTGTAATACGTCTTGAGGGAATTCACCTTGGTAAGCAACTTGCACTTTCTTATACTGCTCTTTTAACGTTTCCATTTCGACTTCTGAATCGACTGAGCCATCTTTTAAAACGACAATATGATCCGCCATTTTTTCTAACTCATCTAAACGGTGTGATGAAATGATGATCGAGACGTCTTTATGAGCGACTTGCTCGGCAATAAACTGCAATATTTCTTTTTTGATAATGACATCTAAACCATCAGTAGGTTCATCAAGTAAAATGTACTTTGCATTTGTTGAAAAGGCTAAGATTAATGAAAATAATGCCTTTTGCCCTTTTGACATCTTCTTAATTTTTCCCGATTTATTAAATTTGAATTGATCTAATAAAGAATAATAATACTCTTCATCGAAATTTGGATAAACGACTTTATAAAACTTCACAATTTCTTTAACCGTATATGTTTTTAAAGCATCTGTTGAGTCAGGAACAAAAACAATATCTTGTTTAACTCGAGGTTGTTGAAATACATTCTCACCTTCAACAGAAATATCACCTTGATCAGGTTTTATAATGCCTGAAATCATTCTAAGTAGCGTCGTCTTGCCCGCACCATTTCGACCAACAACACCTGTGATCGTCCCTGGCCTTACGTTAAATTGAACATCGTTTAGGACTTCAGTTTTATGAATTGTTTTTGTGACGTTTCTGACTTCAATCATGATCCCCACCACCTTTTTGAAATATTTCATCGATCCATTGCTTCATTTCTTCTTTTGAAACGCCAGCTTGTTTGGCTGACTGGACTAATTTTTCAGCTTGCTCTTTCAAATGTTCCACTTCCTTTTCTTGTACAAGCTCATGAACATCCTCATTAATGAACGTCCCTTTTCCTCGGAAAGTGACAAAGATCCCTTCACGTTCTAGCTCTTTGTACGCTTTGCTAACTGTGTTTGGGTTCACCGTTAACTGCGCAGACAACTCTCGAACTGACGGCACTTTATCCCCTGCTACAACAACACCTTGCAAGATCCGCTCTTTAACTTGTTGGATGATTTGTTCGTAGATCGGCTTGTTGCTCGTTGGGTTTAACAGTATATGCAAACAATCACCTCTTTCTTATCTGTATTAAGTGTACTACACACAATAGTACACTTGCAACAGTTTTTTATTAGGGATTTTGGTGCTATAATGTCATAAAACGTGTGGGGAGTGTTGAGAGTGGAGAAATTTTTTAGTTATTTACAGTCGCTCGAAGCTGAGTTAGTCGAGTTTAGAAGAGATTTACATATGTATCCTGAAGTGTCACACGAAGAAGTTGAAACACCGAGAAAAATCGCTGCCTATCTCGAAAAGTTAGGGTTAGAAGTTCGAACGGGTGTTGGCGGTCGTGGCGTTTTAGGCATTTTACATGGAGGTCAGCCTGGTCGGACAGTTGCTCTGCGTGCAGATTTTGACGCTTTGCCAATTCAAGATGAAAAGGATGTAGACTATAAATCGCGTGTTGACGGTGTGATGCATGCGTGCGGTCATGATGTGCATACCTCAGCGTTGTTAGGTGCCGCGAAAGTTTTATCTCAGTTTAAAGATGAAGTGCCTGGTACAATTGTGTTCGTCCATCAGTTTGGCGAGGAAATGACCCCAGGTGGAGCAAAGCCGATGATCGATGACGGCTGCCTGGACGGTGTTGACGTTATTTATAGTGCTCACGTTATGTCCAATTTACCTGTTGGGCAGTTCGGTGTGCGCGCTGGTTATATTTCGTCAGCACAAGATGATTTTACAATTGAAGTGCACGGAAAAGGTGGCCACGGTGCTATGCCGCACATGACAGTTGACGCGCTCGTAACAGGAAGCCAACTCGTCACTAACTTACAACAAATCGTTAGCCGCCGCGTAAGCCCAATGGACTCAGCAGCTGTAACAGTCGGGTCATTCCATAGCGGCGAAGGCCATAATGTCATTCCTGAAAAAGCAGTATTGAAAGGAACAGTTCGGACTTACAGTGCTGAAGCGCGCGACATGATCGAACAAGCACTCCACAACATCACGAAAATGACTTGCGAAGCAGCAGGCGCAGGATATGAAATCGACTACGTCCGCGACTGCCCGTCAATGTATAATGATCCATTAGAAACAGAGCGAATTAGACAATTAGGCGTTGAGGTTTTCGGCGAGGATCATACAGTTGAAGCCGAACCACTCATGGGAAGCGAAGACTTCGCCTATTTCCAAGAAGAAGTCCCAGGCGTCTACTTTATACTTGGTGGCGGAAACCCTGAAGTTGGCGCTGATTATCCGCACCACCACCCAATGTTCAACGTCGACGAACGCGCGATAGGGAATATTGCTAGAATGATGTTGACTGCTGTGATGAAATAGATTGGTTAGATCCCGCCGCGGCGGGATCTTTTTATTCTATGAGCTATTTTTTCGATCCTATGAGCCATTTCCCCAAGTCTATGAGCTATTTTTTTAATCCTATGAGCCATTTCCACGATTCTATGAGCTATTTTTTTAATCCTATGAGCCATTTCCACGATTCTATGAGCTATTTCATCAATTCTATGAGCCATTTCCACGATTCTATGAGCTATTTCAAATAATCAAAGTCTTTTTCGTAATCATAGTTTAATAAATACTTGGTGTGCCGACGACTTCCGACCTTTTGAAGACCTGCATCTTGCAAAATATTCCTTACTGTATGTCGTGATTCAATCCCTGAGAAATCGGAAAACTCGCTGTTAGTTATTTCATTACCTCGAAGTAAGTAATAATCTTTTAATGAATGAATTGCTGCACCTTGATCTCGCAATCCACATTTTATACATTCTAGTCTCTTCCTTATCATTCTCATCGTTAACAATCCGCATTTATTGCAATACGTTCCTTTTACTAGTTCTTCAGACGCTACCCCAAACCGCTCCAATATATCAGGATCGTAATCTTCATGGCACTGTTTGAAGTAGTAAGCGAGTTGGCGGGCGTTATTAATTGATAAGACTCGCTGGTTATACCGTTCATTTACGGTGCGGATGTAGGCTGGTAGTTTGGCGATTGGGATGACTTTTTTGACATGCTCTTCATGCGACGGGTGGATGTTCATGCGGACGTTTGGGCTAGTCATGACGACGACGGTTTCGATTGGAACCTTTCCGTAAGATCTTTGTTCAAGCCAGTTAACGAGTTGAAATTTTTGTTCTTCTACTTGGTTGAGTGGGTCGTCGTACGTTTGGTTGTGGTGAAAAATTTGGTGGGATCCTTCTTTCATCATGACTTCTCCGCTCATATTTTTTGACTCGATGATCAAAATGAAATTTGACGTCACTAGTAAAAAGTCCATTTGAAAGTGTTTGTTGGAGAAAGCGGTTTGAAGTCTTGTGTTGTGAAGGACAAAATTCGGGAAATCCAATTTTTTCAGCGGATATAGTACTCTCTTTTCGCCTATGTAGCCAGATTGTTCGCGACGGATTCGGTCTCGCACTTGTTCGTATTTTTTGTGATAAGGGTCGAGGCGGTTGGCTAAGCCTAACAACTTCAGATAGTACGGCGTGAATGAAATGTCTTTTACAATCATGAGGGAGGGCCTCCTTGCGCGGGGATTTCTTAAAAAAATGGCTTGCCTCAGCAAGCCATTCATTTAAAAATATACTATTTTCCTGAACATTTGTCCATTGCTTGAATGATGGCGCCGCGGAAGCCGTTTTGTTCTAAGGCATCGACGGCTTTGATCGTCGCACCTCCTGGTGTACACACTTGGTCTTTTAGTTCGCCTGGATGATAGTCAGTGTCTCTTACCATTTTGGCTGCGCCTAGCAATGCTTGGGATGCATACTCATAAGCTTGTTCGCGTGGAATGCCTTGTTTAACTGCGCCATCTGCTAATGCTTCAATAAACAGATAACCGTATGCTGGTGAGGAGCCGCTAACAGCTGGAATTGCATCCATTAACTTTTCACTAACTTGATCAACCTCGCCGTACAGTGAAAATAACTGCTCAACTAGTTGAATGTCTTCATCTGTCACATGCTCATTAGCGCAATAAACTGTCATTCCCTCTCCGACCATTGATGGTGTATTCGGCATCGAGCGTATAATTTTCGTTTCCTTACCGAAAGCCAATTCAATATCTTTTAACCGTACGCCGATCGCAATTGTAATAATAATCGTGTTTTCATTAACATGTTTGCGGATCTCTTCAATTACGTTAGGGTACACGTGTGGTTTAACAGCTAGAAACAACAAGTCACTCTCACTGGCGATTCGTTTATTGTCACTTGCAATGTCGATTTCAAATTTCTCTCTCACGTAATCAATCGTTTCTTCGGTTACAGCAGAGGCATGGATTTGTGCCGGATTAATGTTGCCGTATTGAATCATCCCGTTAATAATCGCTTGAGCCATCTTGCCACAGCCGATAAAACCAATCTGTTGGTCAACCATTAATAAAAATCCTCCTTCATGACGACTTTCTAGTACATTCCATTGTACGCATTTTCGCAAAAAAATACCAACTGTACATAAAAAGTCTACCTAGTAAAAGATTTTCAAACATTCTTCATTTAATAGAAAAAGAAGTTGATGCCTTAATTAGCACCAACTTCTTATGTTTACACGAGATCGACTGTTTCTTCCGTTTGTAAAAATTGACCGACTTGCTCTGCTACTTCACGACCTTCGCGAATCGCCCAGACGACTAGGCTTTGACCACGTCTAGCATCTCCGGCCGCAAAGACGCCCGCTTCACTCGTACTGTAGTCTTTCGTTCCATCAACAGTCCAAATGCGACCTCTTTCATCTAACTCAAGGCCAAAGTGTTCTAACACTTCACGCTCTGGACCTGTAAAACCGATGGCGACAAGTACGAGATCAGCTTCCCAAATTTCTTCTGAATTAGGAATTTCTTTCGTCACAAGTTTGCCGTCTTCCATCACTTTTTCTACACGGACAGTACGTAGAGACTTCACGTTACCGTCTGCATCTGATTCAAACGCTTGAGTTAAAATTTCGTATTTACGCGGGTCTTCTTCATTTGCTTCTAAAGACTCTTTGTAGCCGTAATCTAATTTAAAAGTCATTGGGAATAACGGCCACGGGTTATCTTCCTCACGATCTTCAGGGCTCGCTGGGTGTTTACCGAATTGTACGACTCTGTTACACTCCTGCCTTAGAGCCGTTGCAACACAGTCTGCTCCTGTGTCACCGCCACCGATGACGATGACATTTTTACCACGTGCGTGAATTGGAGCTTGATCAGGGTCAGTTTTTAAAGCTTTCGTTGACTCTGTTAAATAATCCATCGCAAAATGAATCCCTTTACTATCACGATTTTCAGCAGGGACATCACGGTGTTCTTGTGCGCCAGTACATAAAATAACGGCGTCATACTGCTGCTTCAACTCTTCACGTGTAATATCTTTTCCAACTTCAGTATTACACTCAAACATAATACCTTCTTCTTTTAGCAAGTTGACACGACGATCAATTGTATCCTTTTCTAACTTCATATTAGGAATACCGTACATTAACAAGCCACCAGGACGATCGTCACGTTCATAAACGGTGACATAATGGCCTTGTTGATTCAGCTGATCCGCTGCTGCTAAACCAGCCGGACCAGAGCCAATTACGGCGACATGTTGACCTGTTCGATGTTGAGGAGGGTTTGCTTCAACCCAACCTTCATCGAAACCGCGCTCGATAATTTCATTTTCAATTGTCTTAATTGCGACAGGGTCATCGTTAATCGCAAGCGTACAAGATCCTTCACAAGGTGCTGGGCAAACACGCCCTGTAAACTCAGGGAAGTTGTTCGTTTCTTCTAATCGTTCAAGCGCGTGCTTCCAGTCACCTTCACTTACTAACTCATTCCACTCAGGAATAAAGTTGTTAACAGGGCAACCGATATCTGATTGATCAAAATTAATCCCTGTATGACAAAATGGCGTACCACAATCCATACAACGTGCGGCTTGTTGTTTTAAATCTTTATCATCTAAACGAATCGTATATTCTTCCCAATCTTTAATTCTTTCAATTGGGTCTCTTGTTTCTTGGTCTTTTCGGGAAAATTCCATAAAACCTCTTAAATATCCCATTTGCGCACCTCCTTAACGGTTATTGAACGACTTTGCTAGTCTGTTTATCTTCTTTTTCTTTAAGGAGCTTTTCTTTATATTCGATCGGGATGACTTTAACTAATTGATTAGCCGCTTCACTCCAGTTGTTAAGCAAATGTTTAGCCCGTTTACTACCTGTGTATTCAACATGATTGACTAACATTTGTTTCACTTCATTAAGTTCTTCTGACTCTTCAATTGATTCGAACAGTACCATGTCGTGGTTTGATTTTTCTTTAACAGCTTCTAAATCTTGGTTCCAGATATATGCAATACCACCTGACATACCAGCTGCAAAGTTTTTACCAATCTCACCTAAAATAACAACACGGCCACCTGTCATATATTCACAACCGTTATCACCGACACCTTCGACAACAACTCTAACTCCACTATTTCTAACAGCAAAACGCTCACCAGCAGCACCATTAACGTAAGCTTCACCACTCGTTGCACCGAAAAATGTTACGTTACCGATAATTGTTTCTGCCATACGGTGAACGGATGGTGGATTGTGTGGCTTAATCGCCAATTTACCACCTGAAAGACCTTTACCGACGTAATCGTTCGCATCACCCGTAACGTGCATCGTAATTCCTCTCGGTAAAAAGGCGCCGAAACTTTGACCCGCAGAACCAGTAAAGTGTAGGTTAATTGTATTTTCAGGCAATCCTTCTTCACCGTAACGCTTTGTTACTTCATGGCCTAATTCAGTACCTACCGTTCTGTCGGTATTCCCGATCGGCAAGTGTAACGTCGTTGGCTTTTTCTCATCTAAGCTTGCTTGAACGTTCGGTAAAATTTCAGTTTGGTCGATGTGCACTTCATCGTAACGGTTAATGTGAGGACGCTCACGTTTTAACCATTCATCATTTGAATATTGCATTAATGGCTCTAAGTCTAACTGTTTAGCTTTATGATGACTTTGTTTACGACGGTGAACTTTTAATAAGTCAGTACGTCCAATCATTTCATCTAATGAGCGAATACCTAACTGAGCCATAATTTCACGGACTTCTTCAGCGATAAATCGCATGTAATTGACAACATGGTCTGCTTGGCCGGTAAACTTTTTACGTAAGTCTGGATCTTGTGTCGCAATTCCGACCGGACACGTATCTAAATGACAAGCACGCATTAAAATACAGCCTAATACGACCATTGGTGCTGTAGAAAATCCATACTCTTCAGCTCCTAATAATGCTGCTTTCACAACGTCTTTACCTGTCATTAATTTACCGTCAGTTTCTAATCTAACTCTTTCACGTAAGTCGTTTAACACTAATGTTTGGTGTGCTTCTGCTAAACCTAACTCCCACGGCAATCCTGCGTGGCGAATACTCGTTTTTGGTGAAGCACCTGTTCCACCTTCATAACCGCTAATTAAAATAACGTCAGCTTTACCTTTAGCGACACCAGCAGCAATTGTTCCGACACCCGCTTTTGATACGAGTTTCACGTTAACGCGTGCATTTGTATTCGACTTTTTCAAATCATAAATAAGCTGTGCTAAGTCTTCGATTGAGTAAATATCATGGTGTGGTGGTGGTGAAATTAAGCCTACACCTGGTGTTGATTTACGAACATCCGCAATCCACGGGTGGACTTTCTTACCTGGTAAGTGACCACCTTCACCTGGCTTAGCACCTTGCGCCATTTTAATTTGTAGCTCTTCAGCATTAGATAAATAATGACTCGTAACGCCGAAACGACCAGAGGCAATTTGCTTAATCGCACTGCGACGATGGTCACCATTTTCATCTGGCGTAAAGCGATCAGGGTCTTCTCCGCCTTCACCACTATTACTTTTACCGCCAATACGGTTCATCGCAATTGCTAAAATTTCGTGTGCTTCTTGACTTAATGCACCATATGACATGGCACCTGTTTTAAACCTTTTCCATATCGATTCCACCGATTCAACTTCTTCTAACGGAATCGGGTCTTTACCTACAACATCAACGTCTAATAAGTCACGTAAATACGTCACTTTTTCGTTAGCGACTAAATCAGTAAACTGATCATATTTATTACGATCGTTCATTCGAGCTGCATGTTGCAATGTGTGGATCGTTTTCGGATTAAAGGAATGGTGTTCACCATCACTGCGCCATTGCATATCGCCACCAGAAGGAAGTGTTCCTTTCGTCAGTGGATATGCTTGACGATGACGTTCTAAACTTTCTTCAGCAATCGTCTCTAAGTCAATTCCACCAAGTTTAGAAGCTGTACCTCTAAAGTACTTTTTCATTACATCTTCACTTAAACCAATCGCTTCGAAAATTTGTGCCCCACGATAACTTTGAATCGTCGCAATACCCATCTTAGACATGACTTTAACGATTCCAGAAGTCGCCGCATCACGATAACGGTCAAATGCTTCTTCACGCTTGAAATCAGTAATATATTCATCATCAATTAACTTATCAATCGAACGATAAGCTAAATACGGATAAATCATATCAGCACCAAAGCCGATTAACGTTGAGAACTGATGGACATCACGTGCTTCTGCTGTTTCAACGATTAAACTCGCTTTCGTGCGCAAACCTTTTTCTACTAAATAATGGTGCAAGCCACTAACAGCAAGTAGTGACGGAATGGCTATTTTGTCTTCTGACTGCTTTTTGTCCGTTAAAATGACTAACGAAACACCTTGGTTAATCGCTCTTTCGACACGTTTAAACAGTTGATCTAATGCTGGTTCAAGTCCTTTAGCACCGTTTTTCACATCATAACAAGTGGATACTTTTTCAAAACGGAAATCACTGCGCGAATTGTGAACAACCGCATCAAACTCAGCCTTTTTCAAAATCGGTGTGTACAGACGGATCCTCTTACAATGCTCAGGTCCATCGTCTAACACATTCGGTTTTGGCCCTAAGTAAGACGTAGTTGACGTCACTAACTTTTCTCGGATTGCATCAATTGGCGGGTTCGTTACTTGGGCAAACAGCTGTTTAAAGTAATTAAACAATAGTTGCGGTTGCTCAGATAGTACCGCAAGCGGCGTATCATTACCCATCGAGCCAATCGGATCGCGTTGCTCTTCAACCATTGGCAAAATGTTTTTCATCACTTCTTCTTTCGTAAAGCCATTAGCCATTTGGAACTGAAGCAACTTTTCATCGGAAATGTTCTCGTTATATGGATCCATCGGCAGCCCACTTAATTGGACTAGTGAATTGTTTAACCAATCACGATAAGGGTACTTCGTTGCAATTTCTCGCTTAATATCATCGTTATAATAAATCTCATTATCTTCTAAATCGATTAATAGCATATCACCAGGGCCTAGACGTCCTTTTTCAACAACGCTGTCAGGCTCCACATCTAATACACCGACTTCAGATGAATAAATAATCCGACGGTCATCCGTAATGTAATAACGAGCCGGCCTTAAACCGTTACGGTCGATCGATGCACCGATTCGTTTACCATCTGTATAAGCTATCGCTGTCGGTCCATCCCAAGGCTCCATAATACAGCTTAAATACTCAAAACATGCACGCTCAGGGTCACTCATTTGTTCATTTAAATCCCAAGCTTCTGGAACCATCATCATCGCTGTTTCCGACAACGTACGTCCATTCATCACTAAATACTCATACGCTTGGTCAAGCATCCCTGAGTCACTTGACGTCTCATCAATTACGGGTAAAAGGTCTTTGTGACGCTCACCGTAAACGTGTGATTTCGCCGCTGTTTCTCTAGCTTTCATCCAATTGACGTTACCTGTAATCGTATTAATCTCACCGTTATGCATGAGCATACGGTTCGGGTGTGCACGCTCCCACGATGGGAATGTATTTGTACTGTAACGCGAGTGGACCATACCGAAGTTCGTCTTCGCACTCGGGTCAGCTAAATCTAAATAAAATTGGTCAAGTTGCTCGGCTGCAAGCATGCCTTTATAAACGATTATATTTGGAGAAAGACTCGCCACGTAAAACGGCCCTTCTTTTAATTGTTCATCTAATTCTACTTTTTTCTCTACTATTCTACGAATCAAGTAAAGATCACGAGTAAACTTCTCCTCTAACTTTACTGACTCGGATTTTTTAATAAAAATTTGCGAGATGAAAGGCATGTTCCCTTTTGCAGCATCAGAAATAACACTTTCATCAACCGGAACATCACGCCAACCGATGACACGATGACCTTCGCGCTCTACTGCTTCATTAAATAGTGTTTGTGCCTTCTCACGTCTTACTTCGTCTTGAGGTAAAAATACCATTCCAACAGCATACTCGCCCCGCTCTGGTAACACCTCATTCCACGTACGACGAAAAAGTTCATCAGGTATTTCTAACATGAGTCCAGCACCGTCACCTGTGTGACCATCAGCACCGCGACCACCTCTATGATCTAACCGAATTAATATCGTAATCGCATCTTCAATCATTTGATGAGTCGAAACACCATCCATCTGTGCGACAAAACCTATTCCACATGCATCACTTTCAAACTTTGGATCATATAATCCTTGTTTTTGTGGAAAACCTGTTCGTATCATCGTGTCACCTCATCTTTCGATAGTTTAAATTTTCAGACAGTATCGTGTTTCTATCTTATGCTTTTTCTGTTATGCTTTCAATATATATATTCGATCATATTAATCGCAAAATTAGATAAAGCGCTTACAAAGGTTGGTAGACATGGAGTTAAGACAGTTAAAGTATTTCATAAAAGTTGCAGAGTTAGAGCATGTAAGTGAAGCAGCTGACCAATTACATGTGGCACAATCAGCTGTCAGTAGACAAATTGCTAATTTAGAAGAAGAACTAGGCGTCGAGCTTTTTCTTCGTGGTGGAAGGAAAATTCGTTTAACACCCGTTGGAGAAGTCTTTTTAGAACGAATAAAAATGGCGATGACAGAGATTGAAAATGCAGAGCGAGACGTTCGTGAATTTTTAAACCCTGAATCTGGTACAATTAGACTTGGTTTTCCAACAAGCCTTGCAGCGAAAACGTTGCCGTCAGTTATTTCAGCATTTCGAAAAGAACACCCACAAATCGGGTTTCAACTACAGCAAGGAACTGTGAATGATTTAATTGCTGCTGTTAAAATTGGACAGATCGATTTAGCTTTCGTATCACCAGTACCTCTTAACAATCCAGATGTTAAAGGGGATATCTTTTTTACTGAAAAGATTCAAGCGTTACTGCCACGTCACCATGAATTTGCCCAAAACGAACATTTACGACTTGACCAATTAAAACACGAACCGTTCGTATTGTTCCGCCAAGGATATATTATGCGTGATTTAGTGACGAAAGCTTGTCAGCAAGTTGGGTTCGAACCGAGAGCGGCATTCGAAGGCGAAGATGTGGACACGATTAAAGGGTTAGTGGCTGCAGGGTTAGGCATTAGTTTACTACCGGAGATTACATTGAATGAAAGACCGACTAGAGATACACGAATTATTAATGTTGTTGAGCCTAATATGACCCGAACAGTAGGAATGGTGCGCCCAAAATATCGTGAGGTCGCACCATCAGAACAAATTTTCTTCGATTTTCTACTGAATTATTACCGTAAACTAGATCAATTCGGTTGGTAATTATCCGACGATATTTTCTAAAACACCGACATCTTCAATTTCAATGCGAATGCGATCGTCTGGTTTTAAAAATTTCGGCGGGTCAAAACCTTTACCGACACCACTTGGCGTTCCTGTCGCGATTACATCCCCTGCCTGTAACGTCATCCCATCTGATAACGTCTCAATCAGTTCACCGACAGAAAAAATCATTTGTGACGTGTTCGAATGTTGGCGCAACTCATCATTAACATACGTTTTAATGTCTAAGTTTTGTACGTTACCGACACGGTCTTGTGTAACGACAGCTGGACCAAATGGCGCGAACGTATCTAATGATTTACCTCGGAAGAACTGCTGGTGCTTCTTTTGTAAGTCGCGTGCTGTAATGTCATTTAAAATCGTATAACCGAACACGTAATCTAAAGCATCTTCACGTGAGATGTTTTTACCAGGCTTTCCGATCACCACAGCGAGTTCACCTTCATAATCAAGCTGACTAGTATCCATCTCGTGTGCATCAATCGTTGCATTCGGACCGATAATTGCACTTGGTGACTTCGTGAAAATGACTGGCGCTGTTGGCACTTGGCTTTCGTCATTACCTGTCATCTCAAGTGCATGCTCACGATAATTTTTTCCGATACACATAATGTTCTTGTTCGGGCGAAATGGCGCTACTATTTCGACTTCATGAAGTGGAACATACTGATTAATTTCTTGGAAAAAATTAATTCCACCGTAGTTCTCAATTACTGAAAAAAGCGTCGGGAAAATGTTGACGAGCTTATCCGAATAGTAAACACCATCTTCCTCTTGAACTCCCCAAAATGTTTGATTTTTAAATTTAAACGTAATAAAGCGCATGCGAGTTCCTCCAAGCAACCTATTTTCTTTTAGTTTATCACGAATGTGGTGTTCATCGTTAATACGAACAATGAATTTTTACCCTAAAATGATCAGTAAGACAGAGATCGATACGACACTTAAAATTGTCGAAACTAACGTAACACTTGAGACGAGTTCAGGTTTAGCTTTAAATTCTAAAGCATACATCGTCGTCGTTGCCGCTGTCGGCATTGCGGCTAGTACTATTAGTGTCGTAGCTACCGTTGAAGATAATGGCATAAACGACACAAGAGCCCATGCGATTAATGGAGAGACAACTAAACGAACCGTCGTCCCTGTAACGACTTTACCTGTCTCAAACTCTTTGAATGAAATGTTCGCTAACTGCATACCTAAGCCAACCATCATGAGGGGTAGGGCAACGTCAGCCATGAATTCAATCGTCTCAGCAGTACTTCCCGTAATTTCGATATTTAGTGATTGCGCTATAAACGCAGCAATGATGGCGTATGTCGCTGGCATTTTCATGACAGCTATTAGGGCAAAACGAATGCCACTTGAGCTTCTAGATGCATAATAAACCCCGAAAAAATTCATAATTAACGCTTGAAGTGCCAAAAATACAACAGCAATCACAAACGCTTCTTGACCGAAAGCGAATAAAACAACAGGCGCACCATAGTTACCAGCGTTCATAAAGGCACTAGAGAGAATCATGCCGCTTTCTTCTTCCTCATCCCACTTCATGATCCACTTTAAAATTTTATTTAAAAGAATTAGCGCAAATAATAATAGAAACCCAAACAATACAATCGTCCAAAACTCTTGTCCTAACTCAGTCTCATAAAAAGACTGGAAAACGAGCGCAGGGATAAATACGTAGATCGTCACGGCGGACACAGAGCGAACGTCAAGTTTACGCCACTTTTGTAAGACGTAACCGATAAAAAATATAAGGACAATTGGTAAAACAACTTCTATAAATACACTCAAAACGGACACCTTCCTAAATGGAAACGGGAGATCGGAACATGACTTTCCGGCGATTTCCCTTGCTTTTCCGGCGAAAAATCTAATATTCCGGCGAATTTTTTTATATTCCGGCGATAATTTTAATAATCCGGCGAAACGTATTAATTTTCCGGCGAACTGACTTTCCAATACAATAATAACTTTATTTTAAAGTTTCATAACTATACTGTACACTATGAGTAGAACATTCGGAAAATTTTTAAGCTCTAATAAGGGGGTTACAAAATTGAAATTTTCATTATGCCAAATGGACATTGTACCTGGAGATCCTGAAGCGAATCGCAAGCGCGTTCAATCGTGGGTTGAATCGATCGTAAAGGAAGAAAAACCTGATACGATCGTTCTTCCTGAAATGTGGACGACTGCCTATACGTTACCGCAACTTGAGGAAATAGCTGATCATGACGGCGAGCCGTCACGCACTTTTTTACAACAACTTGCACAAAAACATGACGTCAACTTAATTGCCGGGTCTGTTGCTAATAAAAAAGACGATGGAATTTACAATACAGCGATCGTCATTGACCGTAAAGGTAATGCCGTCTATGAATATGACAAAGCTCACCTTGTGCCGATGTTAGATGAACCAAAGTATATGCAAGGCGGGAAGAAACGACCTGAAGTGTTCGAGCTTGAAGGGTTAAAGATTGGCCTGATCATTTGTTATGATTTGCGTTTTCCAGAAATTATACGCCCACTTGCCTTAGACGAAGCGCAAGCATTATTTATCGTTGCGGAGTGGCCTGAAGCTCGCGCAAACCATTGGGAACACTTGCAAATTGCTCGCGCGATCGAAAACCAAATGTACGTCCTATCTGCCAATCGAATTGGAAGCTATAATAATGTAGAATTTAGCGGGCGCTCGATGGTCGTCAACCCATGGGGCGATGTCCTTGAAAAAGGATCGCAACATAAAGAGGAAGTCATCACGACAACGCTAGATTTAGAGAAAGTGAAACAAGTTCGAAAAGACGTGCCGATCTTCGAAAGTCGCGTGCCTCATTTATATGATTGAGGTTGGGGTGAGCGCTGATAAATCTGGTGCCAGCGCTGATAAAACTTCGTGAGCGCTGATAAATTCGGTCCGAGCGCTGATAAATTTCTGTGAACGCTGATAAGTTCGGCACGAGCGCTGATAAATTTTCGTGAACGCTGATAAATTCGGTCCGAGCGCTGATAAAATATTTGAACACTGCCCCCATCCCCTCAACACCAAAAAAAGATCCAAGCGAAGTCATCATACCTCGCTTGGATCTTCTATTACATTAGTAAGAAAACGATCAATAGTGTTTAGGACATCTTTTTGCTCCTCAAAAACTAGCGAAAAATGGTTGGCATTTGTCATTAGCACATTAATTCGTGGAACAATCTTTTCTAATTCAGAAAATGACTCGTTGAAATAAAGCGGTCTGCCTGCTCCTATGTGACCCATCGCTTTAACTAAAAGGACGGGCACTGTAATGTGTGGCAATACTTCTTCGTGATGAAAATCAAAAAAACTATCGAAGTCTTGTTTGATCACTTCAGCTTTTGAGCGGTGACGCACCACCTTTTCACCGACCACTTCTGTTTCATATCGCGCAATCTCTTCTAGCTGTCGTGACCAGTTAACACCTAACTTTTCATACGTACGTTTTGTAAAATCAATATAATCAGCTTTGGATTGATAAGCTTTTTCTAGCCGTTGTAATGACGGTAAAATGAGATCTTTTTGACCGTAATCAGCGACCCCTGCACCATCTAGTAAAATGAGCGAACGAACGCGACTACTTAGAGCTGTCACTTTGGCACAAATATAACCACCTATTGAGTATCCGACTAATGTGACCTTGTTAAGATTTAACGTCATTAATAAGTCTATTAGATCACCTACATGGTGGTCAATCGAAGTGGGATGATCAGCTCCATCACTTAACCCCCGTCCTCGTAAGTCATAACAAATGACACGATGGTTGTTAGCGAGTGCGTCTTGATAGTAAGCCATTTGTTTATAATTACCGGTTAAACCGTGAACTAAAATAACAACATGTTCTCCTTCGCCCCGCTCACATACGCGAAGCTTTTTACCGTTAGTTAATTTAACATGACGTTCCAATGCGAACACCTCAGCTTTTAATTCAATTCCCCAACTTGATAAATCGAGTAAATGACCTTCCCTGCCATCTGCTTTCCACGAGATACAAACAAACGATTGTTCAACCATTGATACTGATTAGAAGCCGTCTCGAAAATCGGTGCTGTATGAAAATAGTACTCATCGATCGGTACTTCAACACCATCATCTAACGTTTTAATAACTGAACGATCGCCTGTCCGTATTCCTTTGTCAGACATCATAATTAACTGTTTATCATTCGTTTCTAACAAAATGCGTACGTCTTGAATCACCGTGCCATCATCACGGACGGTGATCCAATCATCGCCACCTGGGACAACATTGCCTTGAAGCCTTTCCCCTTTGAAAGCACCACCTGTCACACGAAACACTTGCCGATTGCCAACGGGGGTTTTTCCTACTAAATGCGGCTTTTCCACCGTTAACTCTAAATCAAACAAGTGAATGACCTCTGGCTTTGGTAACAACGGCATATTTACACCCAACCTCCTTTACAACTGAACGCTTTTTGAGGTTAATCTAAACTCTAGCAATTACTCACTTCTCTATCACTACATTCTATGTCCTATATGAAAAAATAGACCACTAGAGTATGTAGAATGCCTTTAAAACACAAAAAATCCCTAACGTCTTAATTGACGTTAGGGAAGATTATAATTCATTATTTTGGAACAATCTTCGAAAACTGACCACAGTAATAACCTAAAGGTTTCCCTTCATCATAATCATAGTTTTTCACTTCACCTATGAATAACACATGATCACCGCCATCATGCTCAGCCCATGGTGCACACTCAATATGTGCCAAACTATCTTTAACTCGCTGACCACCTTCAGAACTTTCCCATTCAAATGGAGGTTCTTCATTCGGCTTACCAGCGAAATGGATTGCTGTATCTTGTTGCTCTTCTTTTAAAACATTGACAATAAAATGATTGCCGCGTATTTTTTCTAAAGCTCTCGTATTCCGGTCAACTGAAACTAACACTAATGGCGGCTCTAATGAAACAGAAGTAAATGAGTTTACTGTAAAACCGTGTGTCTCTCCGTCTGCTTCACATGTAACGACTGTGACACCTGTTGCAAACTTCCCCATGCAATTACGAAAATCTCGTTGGTCCATTTAAACCTCTCCTTTATACCTTACTACAACCGGTTACTACTAAAATTATTCATATAATAACGCAATATGCTTGTTATAAATGTGACCTCTATTAAATCCACCAACAACCCTATCATACTAAACTTAATCTATAGAAAAAAGCCTCGAAGACCGAGGCTTTTCATTAAGAGTATGGGAATTGACGTTTTTTATGTTGAATTGAAATCCACTTCTTAGTTGTAAATGCTTCTAAACTCTCGTTACCGTTCAATCGACCGACTCCAGACATTTTTTCACCGCCAAAGGCTACGATTGGTTCATCATTAATTGTGCCATCATTGACGTGGATCATGCCTGTTTCAATACGCTTACCTAATTCTGCACCGCGCTCAGTGCTAGCAGTATGAACAGCACCACTTAAACCAAAATCAGAGGCATTCGCAATTTCGATCGCTTCTTCATCTGATTTGAAAGTAGTAACAGCTACCGCTGGGCCAAACATCTCTTCGTTCGCTACACTCATCTCTGGTGAAACGTCTGTTAAGATCGTCGGTGTTACAACATTACCATTCACTTCACCACGAATTAATGGTACTGCACCTTCTTCAATACTTTTCTCAATCGTATTTTCTAACGTCTCAACTTGTCGTTTATTAATTAGTGGGCCGATAATGGTATCATCTTCTCGAGGGTCACCAGCTTTTAATGACTCTACTTTGCTTTTATACTTTTGTAGGAATTCGTCTTTCACACTTTCATGAACTAACACTCTATTTGCTGACATACAAATTTGACCTTGGTGTGTGAAACGGCTAAACACAGCCGCACTTACTGCGTAATCAATATCTGCATCATCTAAAATAATTAATGCACTGTTACCACCCAGTTCAAGAGAAGCCTTTTTAAGGTTTCTACCTGCTACTTCTCCAATTTTTCTGCCAACTACTGTAGAACCTGTAAATGAAACAACTTTGTTTAATGGATGCTCTACAAAACGGTCACCTATTTCTGAGATCTCAGTGACAATGGAGTTTACTAAACCTTTTGGTAAACCAGCTAATTCAAAAATCTTAACTAGTAATGTACCGCCTGTTACTGGCGTATCTTCATGTGGCTTAATGACTACTCCATTACCAGCACCAACCGCTGTCGCAACCGATTTCATTGATAAATAAAATGGGAAGTTAAACGGACTAATAACCCCAACTACACCTACAGGCTCCTGATATACTCGATTTTCTTTACCATCTACAGGAGATGGCAAAATCTCACCCGTCATTCTTAAAGGATATGTAGATGCTTCCTTAATAATATTAGTAACTAAACCAATTTCAAATCCAGCCTTTAACCTTGTGCCACCTAATTCTTCGATGATTAGCTCTGTAATTTCATCATGGTTTTCTTCTACTACTTTCGCCGCTTGTAATAGTAAGTCACGACGTTCATATGGATTTATATTAACCCAATCCTGCTGAGCCTCATTTGCACTTTCATAAGCTTGATCCAAATCATCCTTAGACGCGCTTGTCATTGTAGCAATAACTTCCTCACTAAAAGGGTTTAAGTTGTTCATTTCAATTGAGCCTTGGCCCTCTCTCCACTTTCCACCGATTGCTTGTTTTGATAATTGATCAAAATTAAAATGTGTCATGTATCAATTCCTCCAATGTTATCTCTTTAAGTTGTCATCAATTAGAGTGCTTAACTTTTCTACATCTTCTAAAACATCTTGAACGGCTTGCGACATACTTTCCATAGCATCCGACTGTTCAGCTGATTGTTGATTCACGTTTTGTACCATTTGCTCGAAATTTTGTACATTCTCAACTAATGCTGAAGTAATATCGCTTATTTCTTCTGAAGACTTCTTAGATTCATTTGCTAACTTTCTAACTTCATCAGCTACAACGGAGAATCCTTTTCCATATTCTCCAGCTCTAGCAGCTTCAATTGATGCATTCAGTCCTAGAATATTGCTTTGATCAGAAATTTTAGTCACATCGCCTGAAAACTCATCAATGCTCTTAATGTTTTTATTCATATAACTGAACTGATCTTTTGTTTCTTCCAAGTTTCGAGATAACTCATCACTTGTTGATGTCACTTCTTCAATCACTGAAGTTATGTTTTCAAACGTTTCATATAACTTATTACTAACTTCTGAGAGTACTTCTGCTCTTTCTATGCTTGTCCCTATTCCGACGCCACCAATAATTTCTCCGTAATCATTTCTTAGCGGAATCGCTCTAGCAATTACAGGTACACCAAAAACCTCTTTAGGTACTCTCATCGTTTGTGGCTGCCCTTCACTTATAGCTTTTGTAATAATATCCCCTTCTTGTAACGGGTCACCTTGTTGTACTGGTAACTGAAAAGTCTCACCTGGAATGTTGATTAGTAGTTTTTCAGTATCATAAATCCCTACTGTTACATCCTCTTGTATTAAAGGGTTTAATAATGGTGCAACTTTTTGAAATGCTTCTAACAAACTTAAATCACTTTTAACTGTTTCCAAACTTTAACCTCCTTAAAAATTGAGGTAAACCGTTTGTAGTCTCCCCGGCAGCACGGCCACCATAGCAATCGCCTTAGGTCCGTAACTTTGCGTGTCATTTTTTCAAATGACTTGCCACTCTTTTCGGTTTACATAAAAATTTCCTAACTTATGAAGCTTATCACACTTCATAATCAATTGTCCTATCAGACGCTTTTAGTTTGAATAAACATCTCAACCTCTTCTTTCGATGGCATGCCAGACTGCGCACCTAACTTACTAACCGATAAAGCTCCAACTGCATTTCCGAATAAACAACCTTCAGCTAACGAATCACCTCGCGTTAATGCAACAGCCAACGCGCCATTAAATGAATCGCCAGCTCCTGTCGTGTCGACGACTTTCACAGAAAATCCAGGAACTAAGTGTGACTGACCATTTTCAAAATACTCGACACCTTTTGATCCGTGAGTGATTACGAATTTTTCACGATTTTGTTCATAAAATGTCTTCTTCTCTTCATCATCTAATAGCACCGCTAACTCATGCTCATTCGGTGTTATATAATCGACTGAAGCCATAACTGAAATTGAGATCGGTTGAACAGGTGCAGGGTTTAAAATAACACGAACACCGTGCTTATTCGCCAACTCTACCGCTTTTTCTACCGATTCAATTGGAATTTCGAACTGAAGTAAGATCGTCTCACTCGCTGCAATGACATGTTCATATTTCTCGACTAACTGTGGCGTAACAGCATGATTAGCACCAGGAACAACGATAATATGATTATCATTCTCGGCAATTGTAATCGACGCAACACCCGTTGGTTCGCCTGGAGCTTCTTCAATATAATTTGTATTGATCCCTTGAGTTTCAAAATGTTGGTTTAACGTTTTAGCAAAAGCATCATTTCCAACACAGCCAATTAAATTAACATTCGCACCAAGTTTACTTGAAGCAACGGCTTGATTAGCCCCTTTTCCACCTGGGATGGTTGAAAAAGATTTCCCTAAAATCGTCTCACCTTTATTCGGAAATTGAGCTGCTTCAGTCACTAAATCCATATTAATACTTCCAATCACTGTTACTACTCCTGATGACATAATGCTCCTCCTTAACTTACTTATATGACACTCACCGACAATTATATGTAAATTTCCCGGGAAATTACGTTACTTCATTTTACATAAAAAGCTATAAAGTGCCTACGCACAAGACATAGGCACTTCATTACTCTATTGTTCCATTAAAATGAATTGGTATAACTTATAGTCTATTTTCCCTTGTTCTTGTTCTCTTTCTTCAAAGTTCTCCGAATGAATATAACTTCTTAATGCTTTATAAAACGTTTCATCGGTAACGTCTGTCGCATCGTGTAAATAGCCTAATTGTGTAAAGCGACGAACGAGCTTTTCACGTTTTTCTGCATCAATGTCCATAATATCTTCCGCTTCCGGGCGAGTGAAGTACAATTGATGCAAACGATAAATTCGCTCGAGTTCATTAATTGGCGTTTCATGATCATCAACTCTTAAATCAACCATACGATCATTTAAGCCAGCATAACCGCCTTTTTCTTTAACGATAAATAGAGCGGCTGACTGCATACCACGTGAATCTCCACCAGCTTTTTGCCCTTCTTTTAAAGCATGGAGAAGTTTTTCAGCTAGCGGCTCACCAGGTTTCTCTTCAAAACCTTTTGCCATTGCGCTAGCCGTCTCTTCACTTACAAGGATATTACCTTGTGCGGCATAGTTTTCTCCTGTTTTGCCGCCAGCCCAGTCGTAACAACCATCACCTGTAAACGTTGCAACGCCACCATTAGCATCAACGATTCCAGCTTGACGCATCGCTTTGTCTGGATCTTTTTCGACTAAAATATCCATAGCTTCTTGTGCAGACTTACCTTCTTTCAACAATTGTAAACCTTCAGGACCATATGTCGTATTGGCCATCGACTGTGTCGCAACCGCTCCTACACCTGCTTCAGCCCATGGAACAACAGCACCAACACCTAAAAACTTTGACTGTACAGCAATACCAAGCTCTCCTGTTTCAGGATCTCGACCGACAATTGAAAATGTTGCGACTAAATCGTTAGGAATTTTACTCATTATAAATCCTCCTTAAAATTGGTAAGGCTCTTTTTTAAATATTAGACTAAACGCAATAAATGCGATTAATGATAAAAATACTGGGATCGTGACAGCATGGACGCCAAATAAATTACCGTAAGTCTCATTGTACTGATAGATTGCAATATACGAACCAATCCCGACAACCATAGAGGCAATCGCACCGTGTTTATTAGCATACTTCCAATAAAGTCCGAGTACAACCGGCCATATAAATGCCGCTTCTAAACCACCAAATGCAAATAAATTTAAATAGATTAATAGTTCAGGTGGATTAATCGATAGTAAAAATACTATAACACCTAAAATAGCGGTAAATCCAATACTTACCTTTTTCACATGAGCACGGTTAGCATCAGGCTTGAAATAATTAATATAAACATCCTTCACAACCGATGAACTGACGAGTAATAATAACGAGTCAACCGTCGACATCATCGCTGCAAGTGGCGCTGCTAACACAATACCTGCTACCCATGGCGGTAACGTCTCCATCGCAATGAGTGGAATGACTTGGTCAGCCACTTCAATCCCTGGTAAAACAGGTCTTGCGAACACCCCAATTAAGTGCATATTTAACATAATAAAACCGACAACAATAGTCCCGATCATTAGCGCGCGGTGCATCGAACGTGAATCACGATAAGACATTGCGCGCACTGCTACTTGCGGCAGACCGACAACCCCAACACCGACTAAAATCCAAAACGACGTGACATAAGCTGCCGTCAACTGGCCATCATGACCAAATGGTGTTACTAAGTTCGGATTTTCAGTCATTAAATCAGTCATAATTTGATCGATTCCACCGCCTGCAATGACGACACCAATTAATAAAACAAGTGTTCCGACAAACATAATGATCCCTTGCGTTGCATCGGTCACAGCTACAGCACGAAAGCCACCAATAATGACGTAAATTAAGACGGCAACCGCAAATAAAAATAAAGCCCCTAAATACGACAAGCCTGTCACCGTTTGAATTAAGTAAGCTCCACCGATCCATTGTGCAGCCATCGCCGCAAATAGGAAAATGACGATACTAAATGCTGAAATTAAAACGACTGATTTACTTTGGTAACGTTCTTTTAAAAAGTCGATCAATGTGACAGCTTTGAACCTTCTCGTGACGATCGCGAACTTTTTACCTAACACAAGTAAGACGAAATAACCTGTCGCCACTTGTGTCATCGCAAGTAACACCCAGCCTAATCCGATCGTATAAGCAGCACCTGGTCCACCTAGAAAACTGGATGCACTGCCATAAGTCGCAGCCATTGTCATCGCCAAGACAAGTCCACCGAGCTCACGACTTCCTAAAAAGTAGTCACTTAAAAACGAAGTCGACTGCTTCAGTTTTCGGTTCGACCAAATACCGATTAAAAATATAACAAACAATAAGGCTAAGAGAGGAACTAACACTTCCCAATTCAACGCTCGTCACTCCCCTCTTCGTCAAATGGCACTTCTTTTAATACAAATTTCACGACTAAATAGACGAGAAATACCATGACAATAAAGCCCATTATACAGCTCCAAAAGAACCATGCTGGAAAACCAAATATATATGTATAATCTTCAGGTGGTTTAGACCCTAATGTGTAGGCGAATCCATACCACCAAATGATGTTAAAAACCGCTAACGCACAACCAATTAACGCTTCTCGGTGCGCAATCCGAAAACGCCAATCTGTTCGCTTTTCCCCCTTCGGCAACTTCAACATCCCCTTTCAGCATACTAAAGTGTTGAATACTTCCATTGTAAAGCAAGGTGAAGTAAAAATCATTGGGGTTTTTTAAAATTAGTTCGCCCCACCTTCAGCAGTTACTTAACATTTAAAAAGCGAGCCGTAATTGGCCCGCTTTATTACTTACTATATGTCGCTAATGCGTCTGATAGTAGACCCCAGAATTTTTCTTGGTTTAAGTCTCGTGCAAATTTTACATTTGGCTCGCGACCTGTTACAGCAAGTAAGTCCACACACGTCATACCATAAGCAAACTCACCTTTCGTTTCAATATCGACACGTACATCAACCGTATCAAAGATCGATGGGTCAATTAAGTACGCAACTGTACAAGCATCATGTATTGGCGCTCCGTCGAATCCGAACACTTCTTTATACGTCTTTTTAAAGAAACGAAGTAAATCAACAACGAATTCAGATACAGGGTTATCAATTGCGGCAAAACGATCAATCGTCTCATCAGTCGCTTGCGCTTCATGTGTCACATCTAAACCAAACATCGCAATTGGAACACCACTTTCGTAAACGACTTTCGCCGCTTCAGCATCAACCCAAATATTAAACTCAGCAGCTGGCGTCCAATTACCAAACGTTCCGCCACCCATTAGTACGATTTCTTGAATTTTCGGAACGATCTTCGGCTCTTTTACCATCGCCATCGCAATATTCGTTAAAGGTCCAGTTGGCACTAATGTTAGATCATCATCTGACGCCATCACTTTTTCAATAATTAAATCAACAGCGTGTTGTTCTACGACAGGCGTATCCGGTACATCAGGTAAATTAGGTCCGTCTAACCCAGAATCACCGTGAATCGATTCAGCAATTTGTGTTTCCCGAACCATCGGGCGATTTGAACCTTGTGCAACCGGTACATCTAAACCGATAATGTCACAAACACGTCTTGCATTTAAAGTCGTTTTATCAACTTCTACATTACCTGCCACCGTCGTGACAGCTTCTATTTTTATTTTGTCATTCGCATGCGCTAATATCATCGAAATCGCATCATCATGACCAGGATCACAATCTAAAATGACTCTACGTTGTTCTACCATATTATGCCTCCTATACCTCTCAAATGTTGCTACAATGCTTAGTCTAATAGAAAACGCTTACAAAAGATAGACATTTGACTTGAAATTTCGACAAGGAATTTAGTGGTATTTCTAGAAATAGAACAAGAGAAAGGGGAGTATGTCCATGGAACAAAAAGGTTGCATTAAATGCGGCAGTCGCGATGCCGATCAAAAAGAAGTCGCCATGACAGGAACAGGTTTTTCAAAAATGTTCGACGTTCAACACAATAAGTTCATCGTCGTTTTCTGTAATAATTGTGGCTACTCTGAGTTTTATAATTCAAATACTTCAACAGCTAGTAACGTGTTTGACTTCTTTTTCGGTGGATAGCAACATTTAAGCCAGTTCAATTCATTAATGAGCTGGCTTTTCTATGCTAAAATATAGACAATCTCATCATTAGGAAGGAGCTACATTTTGAAACCGATCATCATTAGACCAATTGCGACGCTTTTAATGGGGACGACTTATTTAATCTCACAATTTGTCGACCGTGACATACTTCCGATCTTAGTGAGCTTATTTGCACTTATGACGATTATTTCTTTTATCCCTTATTTGAAAAAAGTACCGATGATTTTAATTAGCTCACTACTCGGTTTATCTTTTATATTTTTTATTCAAGGTGAAGGTCTATGGGGAATGTTTCTCGGACTAAATACGAACGTGTCAGTTTTAGCAATTTTTATTTTCGTCCCGCTAATATCAATCCCAATTTATCAAGGAAATTACTTACTCTATTTAGAAACGGTGTTTAACTATTACATTAAAACGACTAAGCAACTTTATATTTACGTTAAGTCAGCTTTAATGGGTGTTGGCTCGGTTATGAATTTAGGGACTGTTCCGATCTTGTTCCAACTGACCGACACTGAATCGTACAAGCCATATCGAATGTTAAGAACGCGCGCTTTAGGGCGTGGTTTTGCGATGGCTTTCATGTGGTCGCCATACTTCATTTCTGTTGCTTTAATCATTTCTTACTTTGACGTTGAATGGATTCAACTTTTCCCATTAGGCATTGTGATGGCAGTGATTGGTATTGTGTTAGGCAGTTTTTTTGAATCGAAACATGATGCTGTTATTTCGACCGGCGAGGAAATGGAGTCGAACGTCTCAATCGATCAAGCGAAGAAAAAGTTACTCGAATTACTCGTCATCATTATCGTGATGACAGCTGCAATAATGGTCATCGAATACTTTGTTGACCTATCTGTTTTAACGATTATTCCACTCATTGCGATTGTTCTGTCGATTGGCTGGGGACTTGTTTACCAGTCACCAAAAGAACTTGGACGAAGCTTTTTCAACTTCACACAAGAACGACTGCCAGCTATGGGCAATGAACTGTCGTTATTTATCGCAGCAGGTGCTTTCGGTGCAGCTATTTTAAGCGCCGGTGCAAGTGATTGGATCATTTATTTTATCGACGTATTCGGCATTTCACATATACTCGTTTTAATACCTGTCTTATTAATCGTCGTTAACCTGCTATCATTCGTTGGCGTTCACCCGATCATTACGATGACTGCTCTAGCGATTACACTGAGCTCATCACCGATTTTTATCGATGATCACTTTTTATTAAGCTTCGGCTTACTATCAGCTTGGATGGTATCCGTGATCTCATCACCATTTTCAGGACTGAACTTGCTCATGTCCGGCTTAGCGCAAAGTAATCCAATCGCAATCGGCCCGAAAAGCAACTTGCCATTCGCACTGACATTGTGGGGAATTGCTTATGTGATTATGGTTGGGTTGTATTTTGTGATATGAGGGTGGGCGTGTGAGTGCTGATAAATTGTGCCGAACGCTGATAAACTTTGTGTGAGTGCTGATAAATTGGGCTGAGTGCTGATAAAGCTTGCGTGAGCGCCGATAAATTGAGCTGAACGCTGATAAAGCTTGCGTGAGCGCCGATAAATTGGGCCGAATGCTGATAAAGATTGCGTGAGCACTGAAAATTTTTGCTGGGCGCTGATAAAGTTTAGCGCCAAATAATTTTTGTGAGCGCC
>NZ_BJYA01000017.1 GCF_007991275.1 Alkalibacillus haloalkaliphilus
AAATAATTGCTCGCCACCCCCTCTACGATTCATGCTATAATACGGTTAACATAACGGTTGGAGTGACTTTTAATGATCGAACAGCTGAAAACATTATATCCGAGCATGACACAATTACATCAACCGATTGACAACTATATTACATTTATTGTGGACGATTCATTGTATGGCATTCCAAAAGATGACCTACCTGAAGAATCGCTGACGCTCCTTCAAACACTGCTGCCGAATCAAGTGACTTCGGAAAAAGAGCAAGATTGGATTCATTTTTTAACAGGACAAGCGAGTGAGCCGCCAGAACGATTGGAAGCTTTCCGTGTTGTCGCTTTATATGTTCAGTCTACTTTTGAACCGTCACTTTTGGAAAATACGTTAAAGGATGTACTCGGTAAAAAGCTCATCTTCGTTTGGCAAAATAATAATTTAGCAATCGTCTTGGAGCCACTTGAATTAGATGAAGCTCCATTGCAATTTCATGAAGTGATTGATATTTTGTCGAACGATTTAGAAGTAAAGCTATCGATTTTCCAAACAGAAACTGATCACGCGATTGAGCTTTTACCTAAACTATATAACTGGACCATTCAAGTTGCGGACAAGTTATTAAAATCGGCTCACCAGCGCGTGTTAACCCAAAGTGAAGCGCTCATGCCAACCATGATTGAAAGTTTAAATGAGGATGATCGTGATTTTTTCATAAAATCGGTCTTAAATGATGCGATTAACGATTTGGACTTGCTAAAGACTATTCAAACGACAATTGAACATCAAGTGAATATATCGGTTGTAGCCAAGCAGTTGTACATGCATCGTAACACCGTGCAAAAGCGGATTGAAAAATTTTACGAGCTAACGGGGCTTGATGTGCGCCAGTTTGAAGACGCGTTAAAAGCCTACGTCTGTATTAAATATTTAACGTAAAAATTCCCTTGGGTACCCAAGGGAATTATTCATCTCGAATGTATGAAATGGCTTCTCGCGTCTGGTCGATATAGTCGACGGCTTGTTCGTATTGAACCGATGCTAAACACATGAAAAGCATATCAATAATATGTAATTGCGCAATTCGTGATGATGTCGCACCACTTCTAAACGTTGCTTCACGCGCTGCTGAAGTATGTAACGTAATGTCTGATAGATCAGCAACTTTTGAGCGCCCATACTTCGTAATGCTGATTGTCTTCGTTCCATTTTTCTTCGCCAACCCTAACACTTTCGCCACTTCATTCGTCTCACCGGAAAAAGAAATGCCTACAACAACATCTTTTTCACCTTTATTGGCAACCGTCGTAGCGGCCATATGTAGATCTGAAAAAGCTTGAACATGCTTATTAATTCTTACAAACTTCTGCTCCGCATCTTTGGCTGCAATATATGAAGCACCAAATCCTACAAAAATGATTGATTCAGCTTCAATTAAACACTCGATCGCTTGCTTCAAACGTTTCGAGTCCAAAATATCAACTGTTTCTTTTAACGTTTGCATCGTATTAGATGTTGCTTTTTCGATAATGTTATCGAAACTTTCATGCGGCTCTATATCGCGGTAATCTGTAGATGACTCTACTTGCAAGTCGCCTGCAACACGCAACTTAAACTCCTGGAAACTTTTGAAACCTAACGACTTACACATGCGAATGACCGCTGCACTACTCGTTTGACTTGCCTTACCAAGCGCCATCGCCGTCATCTGAATCGATTCCTCAGGATTTTCAATGACATATTCTGCGATCTTGCGTTCAGAATTAGGCAAGTGCGCAACCATTTCTTTTAATATAATTAATCCACCTTTTAAATCAGACAAAGACCTCATCTCCTTTTATTATTTTGGCGTTCAGCTGTGATTTTTGGCGTTCGTGCCAGTTTTTTTGGCGCTTGTGAAATTTATTTGGCGTTCACTGGTGCTTTTTTGGCGCTTGTGAATTTAATTTGGCGCTTGCTGGTACTTTTTTGGCGCTCGCTAAATTAATTTGGCGCTTACACCGATTTTTTGGCGCTTGCAGATTTTATTTGGCGCTAAATTTTATCAGCATTCGCCCACTTTTATCAGCGCTCAGACCAATTTATCAGCATTCGCCCACTTTTATCAGCGCCCAGCAAAATTTATCAGCGCTCACCACTGTACTGCTTTCAATTCAACACTTTCACACCGCCTGATACCAACGTCACGTTCGGATGTTCATGTAAAATGCTCGCTGGGAATTGTTCATTAACATCACCTTGTAACAACCGGTTAACGGCTTGTTGTTTATCTTCGCCGTAGACGAGCAAAATAATTTGGTCTGCCTCCATGATCGTTTCAATTCCCATCGTAATCGCTTTTTTCGGAACTTCATTTAAACTGTTAAAAAATCGTGCGTTAGCTTTTCGAGTCGTTTCGGCCAAATCAACAACATGGGTGCGCGATGAAAATGGGGTGCCTGGTTCATTAAAGCCGATATGACCATTATGCCCTAAACCGAGTACTTGCAAATCGATGCCGCCGTGCTGGTTAATGAGTTGTTCGTATCGCTCACACTCGGCCGCTAAGTCAGCTGCTTCACCGTCTGGAATCAACGTTTCGCCAACACGAATATGTTGAAACAAATTCTCCTCCATAAAACTTCGATAACTTTGCGGGTGATCAGAACTAATGCCGACATATTCATCTAAGTTAAACGTCACCGCTTGCGATAAATCAGCTGAACGTTTAACTAACTCCTGATACATCCCTTTTGGCGTACTGCCGGTTGCTAACCCTAAAGTTGAATTAGGCTTTTTCTCGACTTGATTCATCATTAACTCTGCTGCTGTTTGACTAAAATTTTCATAACGATTAACTTTTATGTGCCTCATAACTGATGACTCCTTTGCAATACGTTGAATGAATATTAAATTGATCATCAACTAATAAAAAGTCAGCATCTTTCCCGACTGCAATGCTGCCTTTCAAGTCCCACACTCCATACTGTTTAGCTGGATTTTCGGCTGTCATTTTAATAACATCGTGAAAGCTAGCTTCACAAAGTTCAAGCATGCGTCTAACTGCTTCATCCATCGTTAAAACACTACCTGCAAGTGTTCCGTCAGTTAAAGTAGCGCTCTGTCCCTCAACTGTTACAGTATGACTGCCTAGCGTGTATGTGCCATCGCTTAAGCCTTTCGCACGCATCGCATCTGTAATCATCAATATTTTGTCCGGACCTAACGTCTTATACAAAATTTTGACCATATCATCTGAGACGTGAATGCCATCGACGATCAACTCACTTTTCAACTCATCCATTAACATCGCCGCTCCAACAGCACCAACTTCACGGTGATGAACACCATTCATCGCATTGCACAAATGTGTTAACTGCCTTAAACCTTCACGACAAGCTTGTTCAATGTCTTGGAAACTCGCATCTGTATGCCCTGCGGATGCAATAACGCCTCGTTCATCTAAATAACGAATTAACTGACTAGCACCGTCAAGCTCTGGCGCTAACGTCATCGCTTTTACAGTACCAGTATCAGCCCAGCGCTTCGCCACGTCTAGGTCTGGCTCAATAATACACTCTGGCGGTTGTGCGCCTGCTTTTGACTTTTCAATAAAAGGGCCTTCTACATGAGCGCCGAGAACTTCAGCTTGCCCTTGTTTCGATGAATATTGAGCGATCGTATTTACGACTTGGTCTAATTCATCTAGCGGACTCGTTAAAGTCGTTGCCAAAAAAGCCGTTGTCCCTTCTTTTGGCAGAGCTTCCGCTATTTTCTCTAAAGCTTGTTCAGTACCATCCATTACATCAAAGCCAGAAGCACCGTGGATATGGGTGTCTATAAAACCCGGAACAAGGTTTAGCCCTTTTCCGTCGACTATCTCTCCGCCTTTCAATGGCTTGTGATGGATTGCGACAATACGCCCATCTTCTACTGTAATTGCCCCGTCAACAATGACTTCATCTTCTAAATATAAATTGACGTGATTAATTGAGAACATACAGAGCTCTCCTTTATATGTTAAACTTTTATTTTAAGTAATATTAATAAAATTCGTAATATTATTTTAACATATTCGAATTCATATTATAATAGAGACACGAAAACTTTACTTAAAGGAGTGCTTCACATGTCTAAGGCATGGCTCGATGAACTAACTGAAGTCGTCGGTGAACAATATATTCAAACGAAAAAATCGTCACTCATTGCTTATTCATTTGATGCAACACCTAACTTTCAAGCGCTACCAGACGCTGTCATCTCACCGAAAAGCACATTAGAAATACAACAAATCGTCAAAATTTGTGCCAAGCATCATATCCCTATTGTACCCCGAGGGTCTGGAACAAATCTAGCAGCTGGCACTACACCTACTCAAGGCGGTGTTGTCATTTTATTTACTAGAATGAACAAAATTATAGAACTAGATGAAGAAAACTTAACGATCACCGTTCAGCCCGGCGTCATTACTGAAACGATTTGCCACACTGTAGAGGAAAAAGGGTTATTTTACCCACCTGATCCAAGCTCGATGAAAATATCAACAATCGGTGGCAACATTAACGAAAACTCTGGAGGTTTACGTGGGTTGAAATACGGTGTGACAAAAGACTACGTTCTCGGTCTAGAGGTCGTACTAGCAAACGGTGAAGTCATTCGCACAGGTGGGAAACTCGCTAAAGATGTCGCAGGTTATGACTTAACTTGTCTACTAGTAGGATCGGAAGGCACTTTAGGAATCATCACTGAAGCAACATTAAAATTAATTCCAGAACCTGAATCAAAACAAACATTACTAGCAACCTATGATTCTATTGAAAAAGCAGCCGAAACAGTCTCTAGCATTATCGCAAACAAGATGACACCCGCAACGCTTGAATTTATCGATCAACCGACAATTAAAGCTGTGGAAGACTTCTCACAAGTAGGACTTCCAACGAATGCCCAAGCGGTTTTACTAATTGAACAAGATGGGCCAGCACAATTAGCTGAACGTGACATTCAAACGATCGAACAACTTGCCGTGACACATGGCGCAATTAACACATCAATCGCCGAGACCGAAACAGAAGCGCACAATTTAAGAGAAGCTCGCCGAACCGCACTATCAGCACTAGCAAGACTTAGCCCAACAACCATTTTAGAAGATGCGACTGTCCCACGTTCTGAAATCGCAACAATGGTTAATGCCATTAACGACATTGCGAAGAAGCATAACGTCACGATTGCTACTTTCGGTCATGCAGGTGATGGTAACCTTCACCCAACATGCACCACCGACTTACGCAACGAAGACGAATGGGAACGAGTCGAGCAAGCATTTGAAGACATTTTTGAAAAAGCGATCGAACTAGGTGGAACAATCACAGGCGAACACGGCGTTGGGGAAATGAAATCGCCTTATTTAGAATGGAAAGTCGGCGAACAAGGACTACAAGTAATGAAACAACTGAAGCAAGCTTTTGACCCACACAACATTATGAACCCGGTCAAAATGTTTGCGAAATCAACACGCAAAAGGGTGGTGGTCAAGTGACATCACAGTCGATTACACAAGCTTTTCAAGAACGCATTAGCGAAGGTGAGTTACTGAACTGTATGCGGTGTGGCTTTTGCCTGCCTGCATGCCCAACTTACGTCGAAACACAAGATGAAGTCCACTCTCCACGCGGGCGAATTTCACTTATGATGGCTGTTCGTAACGGTGAAATTGAGGAGGTTGAAGAAGTTGAAGACTCGCTTAACGTCTGTTTAGGCTGCCGCGCTTGTGAACCAGCTTGCCCAGCCGGCGTTAACTATGGCCATATGTTAGAAGAAGCTCGGGCGATTTTTCATGAACATAAAAAAGTGCCACTAAAAGAAAAAGCATTGCGTCAAACTACGTTGAATACACTCTTTCAAGATCAAAGTAAAATGGAGAAAGCCACGAGTTTACTAGGCTTTTATCAACGATCAGGCTTACAAAAAACGAGTCGTAAACTTAAAGTGATGAACTTCTTCCCTGAACATATGCGACAAATGGAGCAAGTTTTACCGAAAATCACGAAACGAAAAGACCGACAAGACGCCGCTCACTTCCCAAGTGAAACAGAAACAAAAGCAACGGTCGCTATGTTCCGCGGTTGTCTAATGGACACGATGTTTTACGAAACGAATCAGTCGACGATTAAACTACTTAATAAAGCCGGTTGCGACGTTGTGGTCCCAGATACTCAGGGCTGCTGCGGCGCGTTACACGGTCATAGTGGCGAAAAGAATGGCTCGGTCAATCTCGCTAAACAAAATATTCAAGCCTTTGAACAAGTTGAAGCAGACTACATTATAACTAACGCTGGCGGTTGTGGCGCCTTTTTACATGACTACGGTCACCTACTAAAAGATGATGGCGAATGGTCAGAACGTGCTCAGCAATTTTCTAATAAAATTGTAGACTTTTCATCTATACTAGTCGATTTGAATTTCGTGGAAAATGCGAAGCTTAAAGTAGACCGACAAATCGTCACATATCAAGATTCGTGTCATTTGCGAAATGTCATGGGCGTAAGTGAAGCACCGCGTAAGCTCATCCAAGCTATTGAAAACGTTGAGTACAAAGAAATGCCCCAAGCCGATCAATGCTGCGGGTCAGCAGGAATTTACAACTTAACCCAACCCGACATGTCGATGCAAATACTAGATCATAAAATGCAAAAAGTTGAAACGACCCAGGCGACGACGATTGTAACGACGAATCCCGGTTGCCTTCTACAAATGAAACTTGGCATTGAACGACAAAACCAATCTGAACAAGTCCGCGCTGTTCATTTGGCTGACTTATTATTAGAAGCTTGTTGCTAGAAAAGCTTGATAAAGTTTATAACGCTTGGATTTAGTGATCCAAGCGTTTTTTGTAATGAAGTAAATCTTGTTTCATAATTATAATAATCCTCCACGACTTGGTACCATCTTTTCATGACCGCCTTGTTTAACTCTTGTCCCGTTACTTGAATTGGAAACACCCCTAAATAATCCCTAATTCTTTTTGAATCTTATGTTTGTAATCAATATATCCTTGGTCAAAACCTGGGTTTTCATTTTCAATTTTGCTCATTTTATAATCCCATTGTTTTATTTCAAAACTGAAAATACCATTTTTAACGGTAGGATCATTTTCAATGAATTTAACAACATCCTCTTCCTTGTCAGCATCAATAACTATTGCTCCTCCAGTTGAACCTCCAAATGGTCCAGCTAAGACTATATTTCCTTTATTATATTCGGTTTGAACATACACAGCATGTTCAGGCATAAACGGTTGATTATGCAATACTACACCATCTCTCCAATTTATAGATGGAGTTAACAATATCAGGTATCTCATCGACATTTCCCCTTTAAAATAAAATTTTCGTTCTAGTCCCCGTTTGTTCAAGAAGGGTTTAGTTATATTTAAAAATACTAGAGTAATTGATAAAGGAAGATTTGTAATTTTCACTTCTTCTCCAGAACAAACTTTACAACGTTATTATTAAATTATATTTTGTAACTTATTTTACTTTCCCACTTATTCAACTTTTCACTAACTAAATTTCGGAACTCTTCTTCATCTTCAGATAACTTATAATACATAGCTAAGGCGACCAAAACAACATCGATACATTCCTCTTTTACATCATCGATTCCTAATTGCTTATAGTCACTCCCACTTGCTTTTAGATAAGATAATACAGCTTGAGAAGTTTCACCAACTTCCTCGGTTAACTTTAATGCCATTTGTTCTAACGTTTTTGGTTCTCTTTCGCTAAGTGATTTTATTTCTGTTAGCAATTGCTCCATGATCTCTCACCTCTTTTAGATAAAATTAGTACTACTTACCATTTATGTATAACGATAAACTCATTATAAACTGCTCACCAATAGGACCCATTTTCCGCCTGCCTGTATCTTTATAGCCTATTTTAGAGTACAGTTTCTGAGCAGGAATGTTCTTATGATTAACAGCCAGTACAATCTCGTTACAGTTGGGAAATTCAGTCTTAACAAATTCATTTAATAACAACATAGCCTGTTTAGCATATCCTTTTCCTTGATTCGTTTGATTAATAGATAATGAAGTTAACAACATTGCATTTGGGTTGTCTGTATACTCCTTTACACGTTCCGTTGAATGTAATAAAAAGAATCCTACAGGCTCATTTTCGTTTACTATAACAATTCTAAATTGACCTTCTGTGACCTCAGAATATTTGCTCGGTAAAGCAGTGAATTGTGCTTGCTCTTCAGGAAGTTCAAACGATTTTAAGTCATCTAAATACTCATCTGAGAAATGTTCTAACTTTATGTGATTAACTGTTTTCATGGGATGATATTCCCCTTTGCATTTTTTACATATCGGTGAATGTTATTCTATATCTAACTAAAATGCATTTTGCTTTTTTAGTTGATCTACCCGACACAAACTACTTCCATATTTCATCTAATTGATCAGCATAGAATTCAATTGCTTTTTTATAACTAGATATCTCAGGGTCATTCGTCGTATCTATTAAGCATTTTAGTATTAGCTCCATAGCTTTACTATGTTCATTCAAGTTATACAAGGTCATCGAATAAAATGTTTGCATTGCTCTGTTTTCGGGAAATAGTTCAATCCCTTTTAAAAATGTACTTTTTGATTTTTTATATTCTCCTAAAGTTCTATATGTACTACCTAATCCCAATAAGGCACCTTCTAAATCTGTGGTAGGTAATCCAAGTTCAATAGCATTTTCGTAAAAAGGTACTGCTTTAGCTTCTTCACCTAATAAATCATAACTCCAAGCACATTGATAGTTAATCGAAGCATCTTTAGGAGACTCCTCTACTAGTCTCATTAGGATCTCGTTTGATTCTTTGTGTTTTCCACTTTTCCTCATATCAATTGCCTTATCCAAATCTTTTTTCATAAGCCTCATCTCCAATGCTGATCTGTTTCTTCTTTCACTATCTGCTCACGTTAGTTAATCACTAACATTGTTATAGTGTATCAATTACGGTTCCCCATGCTTTTGAGGTAGGTTCAATGATTTTGAAATGTTCTATGTCTGGCAGAATAATTAAGTTCACATTCTGATTGTGCTCAATTGCTTTCGAGTAATAATTTTCACTTAATTCAGAAGGTACATGTTGATCTACTTCACCATGAACTAATACCTGGTCAACATCTGTGGGTAATAATTCAATTGGGGATGCAATATTATAGCGCTCAGGGACTTTACTTGGTGTCCCACCCATTAATTTACATACAGGACTCTCTATCCCTTTTGCCTCATGACTTTCCCACATCTTTTTCAAATCAGTTACTCCAGCCAAACTTATGGCTTTTTGAATTGGTACTGCTAGTTCATTAAACGTGTAGTCTAAACTTTTATGTACAGTTCTTGCCGCTAACCAAAGAGCTAAATGACCCCCGGCAGAGTGTCCAATTATAGTGACGTTAGATAGATCTAAATGATAAGTTTCTTTTATGTTTGTTAGGTGATTCACAGCATCTATGACATCATTAAACGTGCCTGTCCAACCTCCTCCTTTTTCACCTAATCGACGATACTCAATATTCCATGTAACATAACCCCTTCGAGTTAAATCCTCTGCAATAGGGTTATTTTCTTCTAAATTATATTTTGCTTGCCAAAAGCCTCCATGAATTAAAACTATAATTGCTGTCGGTTTTTCGCTTTCAGGTAACCGTAAAACTCCAAACTGTGATTGATTTTCCCCATAAAATAACTTAATTTTCTTAGCCATTACTTCCTCCTTATTAATCTTTTCAACTATTCTTATTCGTTAGTTTCACATTAATTTTAACATAAAATAACAATTCGCCTTTTTACTTTTTAACTTTAAATAGCAAACCACATTTCAATTAACGCACTGGTAATAGGTATCCTCAATGTATAATTTTTTGTTAACAAAAAAGAAACCAAATCACTCTCGACTTGGTTTGCTAATTATTACACTTCGTATGTTTCTCCACACGAAACGAAACTTCAAGGCAGACTGTTTAACCGCCTAATTGTTTTAACGCTGCATCAATCGCACCCATAACTGGCTCGCGTTTTAATACACTTAACCGACTGCTTGAAGGAATGCGTCTTTTCAACAACTCAGGCAAAACATCTTCTCGTTTAAACAAACCACCAGCTAAGATCACCGTTTGATGTTGTTGAAAATGTTCATTTAACATCGTATTAATCGAACGTGCTAAGTCATCGGCTGCTTGCTCAACAATTTGGGTCGCATGGGGATCCTTTTCATCATAAGCTTCAAAAACGACACGGCTAAGTGATGCGATTTTTTCCCGTGGACTACTAGATTCATAAACTGCTGGGACTAAGTCTGGCACGACATCAACTTGAAAGTAAGCCGACACTTGATCAACTAAGTTATAAGCATCCGTTTTTCTGTCATGTGTATGGAATACTTTCCTCAAAGCCGCTTCACCGATCGCATAGCCGCTTCCTTCATCACCGAAAAGATAGCCCCAGCCACCGATTCGCGAAGCCTTACCTTCTTCGTTAATGCCATAAGTAATCGAGCCTGTACCAGCGATTTGCACAATGCCTGGTTCGCCATAAGTCCCTGCATATAGCGCATTAATTGCGTCATTGGCAACTATGACATGTCTATTCGGCAAGCACTCAGCAAACACAGATTCTACTAATCTACTTTTTTCTGAATCACCTGAGCCTGACATGCCCGCAAAAACGAGCTCTACTTGATCGAAAGCTTCGCCGTTTTGCTCTTTTAACTGATTAAACATATGTGATGCGGTCGCTTTTAATTGCTCACGACTAACCGCATTCGGATTAGTCGGGCCTACTGTCACTTCGGCATAAACTGTTCCATGCACATCTGCAACGACCGCTTGCGTACCTGTTCCACCACCGTCGATTCCTAATACGATTGCCATATTCTCAACCCCATATATTCGAATTTACTTTTCATTATGTGTAAAGGCTTTCAAAAAAGCAATAGCAGAATGCACACAGTTAATCTAATAATCGTGTGCATTTTTGCCATAGTTTTTGAAAGCGCTTTTTTATAAAATGAGATTAGTAGAAAGGATGGTTGAGATGGCAGAGTTAAAGTTAAAAAATATTAATAAGTATTATGAAAAAGATGTACACGCTGTTAAAGATTTCGATTTAGATATTGGAGATAAAGAATTCGTCGTATTTGTTGGCCCGTCTGGTTGCGGTAAGTCAACGACACTACGCATGATCGCTGGATTAGAAGACATTACTTCAGGTGACTTAATGATTGACGACCGACGCGTCAATGATGTCCCACCGAAAAACCGTGATATCGCGATGGTTTTCCAAAACTACGCGCTTTACCCGCACATGTCAGTATTTGATAACATCGCATTCGGCTTAAAACTACGTAAATTTAAAAAAGATGTTATTAAAGAAAAAGTAGAAGATGCTGCAAAAATTCTTGGACTAGAAGACTACTTAGACCGTAAACCGAAAGCCCTTTCAGGTGGTCAGCGTCAGCGTGTTGCACTAGGACGCGCAATCGTACGTGATGCGAAAGTGTTCTTAATGGACGAACCGTTATCAAACTTAGACGCTAAACTACGTGTTCAAATGCGTACAGAAATTCAGAAGCTTCACCAACGTTTACAAACAACAACGGTCTACGTAACACACGACCAAACGGAAGCGATGACGATGGCAACACGTTTAGTCGTTATGAAAGATGGCGTTGTTCAACAAGTTGGTTCACCGAAAGAAGTATTCGATTATCCGAACAACGTATTCGTAGGTGGATTTATCGGGTCACCAGCAATGAACTTCTTTGACGGTACAGTTGAAGATGGTGCATTTAAAGTTGGAGATGTGTCGATTGAAATCCCTGAAGGTCGCATGAAAATTTTACGCGATCAAGGCTATGTTGGAAAAGATGTTTCGATGGGCGTTCGTCCTGAAGATATCCATGACGAGCCGGTCTTTATTGAAAATTCACCAGGCACAGCATTCGAATCAAGTGTTGAAGTAGCTGAACTAATGGGCTCTGAAACTTACCTATACTCTCGCCTAGGGGAGCAAGAATACATTGCACGCGTAGACGCACGTTCACAAGTAAACGCAGGCGACAGCGTGAACCTAGCAATCGACATGAACAAAGTCCACTTCTTCGATACAGAAACTGAAGAGCGAATTAAATAGATTGTGAAAAACTGCCGTCCAGGCAGTTTTTTTCGTTTTGATCGTGCGTCACGGGATGGATTCCGAATTAGGCGAACGCTCAATTAATTAGGCGTTCGCTTAATTATTTTTAATTTCGCCCAATTATTATGAATTTCGCTTAATTATCAAGATTTTCGCTTAATTATTTAAAAAATCGCCTAATTCTCAAATAATTAGGCGATTTCACTATATCTATTTTACACATCTTTCACACATCGAAAGCCAACATTTCCTGATGAGCTGTCAGGCGTGTTGGAAGTGCGTGCTGCCACTCGGTAGCGATTGCAGTAGGAGTCGTGGCATAAGTATGATCCGCCTCTCATCGCTTTCGCATCTGCCTCATCTACCTGTGCAAACGAATCCGCGCTCCATTCCCATACGTTGCCTGCCATTTGATCAAGTCCAAATCGGTTACTTTTATATGCATTGACTGGCGCTGTCGCTAAATAACCGTCTTCCATAATGTTTTGCGTTGGAAATTCCCCTTGCCAAATGTTACACATATGCTTACCACCTGGTGTGAGCTCATCGCCCCAAGGGTAACGCTTTTGAACGAGTCCGCCACGTGCCGCGTACTCCCATTCCGCTTCAGTCGGCAACCTTTTGCCAGCCCACTTGCAATAAGCGTTCGCATCATTCCACGATACGTGAACAACTGGGTGCTCCATTCGTTTTTCGATATCCGAATAGGGCCCCTCAGGCTGGTACCAATAGGCTTTTTCCACGACGATCCACCAAGGCGTATTTGGCACGCGCTGTCTAGCAAAAGGTACATTTTCCCCTTTTATAAACTTATGAAAAACAAACGACCAACCATACTGCTCAGCCTCTGTCACATACCCTGTCTCATCGATAAATGCTTTAAACTCGCGATTCGTTACCACTGTTTTGTCAATATAAAACGGATCAACAACCACTTCACGAACTGGCCCTTCCCCATCATGAGGGTTAACGTCGTGATCGTCAGAGCCCATTAAAAATGGACCGCCATTAATATAGACCATCTCTTTTTCAAGCTCACGCACGCTTCTAGAAATGTCTGCATCATGGTGTTCCCCAGTTGAAAAGTCTACCTTCACTTGTTCACGCTTTGCGCTACAGCAAGATTTTTCTCCACTCACACTAATACCTCACTTCTAATTCGGCGTTCGCCGGAATATACACCGATTTCACCGGAAAAATTTAATTTTCGCCGGATTATTGGAAATTTCGCCGGAATAATGTTAGCAACCGCCGAACAACGACACTAATCGACACCCAACTTACTCATTTATATCATAAATAAAAGCAGGGACGAACGCCAACGTCCCCACTTCTACTCACTACTTTTTACGACTTTCGTAATCGTCATCAACGGTTTCCCATTCTTCTGCTTCATATCCTGGTACGCGCCCTTTTAACAATGGATCATCACTTGCTTCCATCCATTGATCGACTTTCGCGCGCAAATCAGCCACAACTTCACGATAAGCCTCATCACTAGCTATATTATTTAACTCAGCCGGATCAGCCTCTAGATCATAAAGCTCTTCATCAACATTCGGCACGTAATACTCATCTCGTACAACTTCGCCAGTTAAGCTCGTATGCAGATCATAAGGCATATAAACTTTTGGCCCGTCTTCGAAATTACGGATGTATTTATACTTTTGAGTACGAACGCCGCGCATCGGGTGATACTTATCGTGCCACGTCATTTCAGCGAAGAAGTGATCACGCGTCTGTTCGACTTCCCCTTCAATTAATGGCAAGAAGCTCACACCGTCAACGCCTTCAGGAACTTTACAATCGACTAGATCAAAAATCGTCGGCATTAAGTCAACGTTACATAATAAGGCATCTGACTGGTAACCTTGTTCGTACATGCCTTCAGGGAACTTCATTAAAAAGGCTGTTTCAAGCCCTGAATCATAAAGCGTTCCTTTTGCACGTGGGAAGGCAATGCCGTGGTCGGTTGTGAAAATAATAATCGTATTATCGTCAAAGCCTTGTTCTTTAATGGCACGTTTAATACGTCCAACCGCGTCATCCATATCCATACCCGAACGGTAAAATTGCGCAAAATCTTTTCGCACTTCTTCTGTATCTGGTAAATAATCTGGTAAAACAACTTCGTCTAAATCAACTGGCTCATAGTCGTCAAATGGGCGATGTGTTTCTTCAAAGCCAAGTGAGACATAGAATGGCGAGTCGTCATCGCGCTTATTTTCTTCTTTTAAAAAGTCAACGAAATGATCCGTCACATCAGTTGCCCAATTGCCAGGCACTTGTTGATAATTTTGATATCCTAATTTGTACGGGTCGAACTCATCGTTCACAGACTCGTGGTAAAGTCCAATTAACGACGTCCGGTAGCCAATTTTATTTAACTCAGAAGGAATCGTCTCCAACTGTTCATAAATTGAATGCCCCATATGTGCAAGCCCCATCATACCGTGATTGTGTCCGTAACGCCCTGTCATAATACTGCCACGGCTCGGACTACATTGCGGTTGTGAGCAAAAATATTGGTTAAACTGTATACCTTCACTTGCTAACTCATCAATTTCTGGCGTCTCAACATTTCGGCCGTATGTGCCTAAATAACGCCCCGTGTCATGAGATATTATAAAAACGATATTCGGTCGCTGCATGATGCTACACCTCTCTTAAAGTGATTTTGCAACAGGTGAATCTACTGTTAACTGCAATTTCTTATCGTAATGGCCAATTGTGACGTCATCACCCTCAACTAACGTGTAAACAACTTGTCCACCTTTTAACTCAACACTAATTAAACGGCCACGGAAGCGTAAGCTAAAGGAAAAGTCATCCCAAGCAGCTACTTGTCTTGGCGCGAAGTTTAGCCCTTCTTCTTTTACACGTAATCCGGCAAAACCGTAAACCATCGCTAACCATGTGCCACCCATATTCGCCATGTGCAAGCCGTCTTTTGTGTTTTTGTGTAAATTATCAATATCTAAGCGGGCTGTCTCATTGAAATAATGATATGCCTTTTCGTCATGGCCAAGTTTTGACGCCATAATACTAAATACACAGTAAGATAAAGACGAATCGTGCGTCGTCACGCGCTCGTAATAGTCATACGACTTACGGATCGCCTCTTCATCAGCAAAATCTTCTACTAAAAAGTGAGCGAGCACAGTATCTGCTTGCTTACACACTTGATAACGGTACAACGTTAATGGATGATAATTTAACAATAGCGGATACTCTTCTTCAGACGTATTGTCTAAGTCCCACACTTCTTTATTTAGAAATGTGTCATCTTGCTCATTAATACCAAGCTCTTCATTGTAAGGCAAGAACATATTCTCAGCCGCTTCATTCCAAAAAGCTGCTTCTTCAGCCGTTACACCGAGCTTTTCAACTAACTCACGGTCTTGAACGTCTTGATAAATTTTATAAGCCCATTCCATGTTATACTTCGCCATTGCGTTCGTGTAATAGTTATTGTTCACAATACACGTATACTCATCAGGACCTGTTACATTATTAATTAAAAACTTCCCATCTTTCATAAAGCCTGTGTCAGCCCATAGTCTCGCTGTTTCAATAAGCACTTCTGCTAAATAATCTTCTTTGAACTGCTCATCTTTCGTCACTAAATAGTACTGAATAAAGCTGTACGCAATGTCAGCACTAATGTGATATTGCGCTGTACCGGCTGGGAAGAATGCTGAACTTTCAGGACCGGTGATCGTACGCCATGGGAACAATGCCCCTTGCTTATGTCCCATCTCTTTCGCACGCGCTCTTGCTGCATCCAACGTCGAATAACGGTGTAACAGTAAGCCCTTTGCGATCTCAGGGTTCGTCATTAAAAAGACAGGGAAAATATAAATTTCCGTATCCCAGAAATAATGCCCTTCATACCCTTCACCTGAAAGCCCTTTTGCGGAAATATTGCTTACAGAATCTTTTCCGACAGACTGTAGAAGATGATAAAGGTTAAAACGAATGCCTTCTTGTAAACTGTCATCACCTGAAACAGCAACGTCAGACACACGCCAAAATTCGTCTAGGTAACCTTTTTGCTCTGCTAAAATCGCATCAAAACTCGCTAACTTATTTTGAATATCGATCCCTTTTTGTAAAAGATCTTCCCCGTGACGAAGCGTATCTGTATAAACGTTATACTTAACTAAAGACGCCCCTTCACCACTGAACGTAAACGTCTCTGTTACTTCATGATCACCACAGTTTACTTCATGCACACCATCATGCTCATGACGCGTCACACACGCTACTTCTAAATTCGAACGCTCAGTACGCGCTTTAATTTGGGTTAAACCTGAATCATTAACTGCCTGATCAGCGTATAAAAGTTTCGCATGACCAGAAGCGAGACGCGGATCACCTTTTTCAACGTAGTTCGTCACATCGCCATTCACTTTAGAAACGAGCTGAATTTCTTTTATATCAGTAACCGGCTCGACATCGACTTTGATTGCGAATAATTCTTTCGTCACAAAAGAAACGACACGCGTAAACGTTAACTTCACTTCTTTTCCATTCGGCGAACGCCAATGAATGTGGCGAACAGAATAACCTTCATCCATATGAAGTGTACGGTCGAAGCTGACGATTTCACCTTCAAATAAACTAAAACGTTCACCATCGACAAATACATCAATTGGTTGTGCGTCGATCACATTCGCTAATTTTTGTTGAAAATCAGGAAAACCGAATAGCTTCTCCCCGTACTGAATGTCTGTTTCTTCATGGAACGCATTAATGTACGTTCCGTGAATTGATTTATAATCATCACGATAGCCTTCTTCAAAATTCCCTCTTACCCCTAAGTAACCGTTACCGAGGAACATAAGACTTTCGTTAACTAAAAGCTGCTGTTCATCTAAAGCTGTATTTGATAACTGCCAAGTCAAAATCGACACTCCCACTCTATAAAAAATTCCGTGACATCGCTTGATTCGGATTGGTAAATGGATTGGAAAATTATGTTTTATCGGCGATTTTTAAAATATTCCGGCGAAAAATTATTTTTTCCGGCGAAATTTTTAATAATCCGGCGAACTCCATATATAATCCGGCGAAAATCTCGATATTCCGGCGAACTCACCTCATAATCCGGCGAACGCCGATTTACTCCGCTTTCGCACTCACTCCGAAGCTCTGATAAGCTTGAATAATCGAATCAAAATCAAGTTCAGTCGTATTATCGACGCGGTATTCAGCATGAGGTAACGCCTCAGCTGTTCCGACACCGACAGAAAACATGTCCGCGCTGTTAACGGCTGTTACGCCAGATGGTGCATCTTCGATTCCAATGCACTCAACATAATCGACCCCAAAATGATCGGCTGCATTCGTAAACGTCTCAGGATCAGGTTTACCTTTCGACACTTGTGCTGCATCAACAATATAGTCGAACTGATCAATCAGCTTAAGTTCCTTTAATACGTGCGTCGCATTTTTACTCGCCGAACCTAACCCGACTTTAATCCCTTGCTGACGAATCGTTTTCAGCAAATCTGTAATGCCTGGTAAAATATCATCTTCACTAATTGTGCCTAATAAGTCGACATAGTGATCATTTTTTTCAGTTGCTAATGCTTCTTTACGCTCAAGTGATAAGTCACTCTGTTTCGGATCGAGCGCTAAAATTTTCTCTAGCGACTCCATCCGCCCGACACCTTTTAACTCTTCATTAAATTCGCGGTCAATCGTAATTCCTAAAGAATCCGCTAACCTTTTCCACGCTTGATAATGTAATTCAGCTGTATCAGTAATAACACCATCTAAATCAAAAATAAATGCTTTAGGCATGATCATGGTTCATGTTCCTTTCTACTGCTGTTTCGTTAAATCTTTAACACTCTCACGTTCTAACAATTTATAATTTAAGTAAACCTCTGTCTCATCAGCCTCACCATCGACAATTCGGTTCAACAACTGGGCTGCTTGTCGTCCCATTTCAAAAAAGTCTTGCGCTACAGTCGTAATGCCTGGCGTTGTCATGCCCGCAATCATCGAATCGTCAAAACCAACAACCGACAAGTCCTCAGGTATAGACAAACCTAGATCTTGCGCTGCACGCATAACACCGTAAGCCATAAGGTCACTAAAACAAACGAACGCGGTTGGCCGATGCGTTTCTAAAAACGTTTTAGCTTTCTCATACGCCTCACCATCATCGAAATCCGCATAAAATACTGGCCTATCTTCAAACGTTAAGCCACTTTCAACTAACGCCTCTTCTACTCCACTTAACCGCTCTTCATTGACATAGGCTTCCTTCGTCCCTGCCATGATTGCGATATCTTTATGACCTTTTTCAACTAAATAGTTCGTCAGCGCTTTAGTCGCTTCTCGATTTTGAATCGTTACACTGCCAACACACGGTTGAGGATCATCCATTAAAACATCGATTAATACACACGGCACTTCCGTATCGACCATCTCTTTAAAAAATGGATCGTCTAACCGAATACCTTGCAAAATCGCTCCACCAATATTGCGCTCACGACAAAACTGAACATAACTTTGCTCTTCTTGTTTAAACGAATCGGTAAAATAAATCGAAAAATCTAAGTTAAGCTGCTGACTACCAAAGTAGATTCCTTTAAATAACTCAAATGAATTGTTATCTTTCTGGTCATTTTCTTCAAATCCAGAGGAGATCAAGCTAATGGCTGAATTTTTCTTAGATGAAAGCATACGAGCAACGCGATTCGGTGAATACTCCAACTCATTGGCCGTCTCCAACACCCGCTGTTTCGTCTTCTCGCCGACATCTGGGTAATTGTTAAGCGCTTTAGAAACAACTCCGACTGATACACCGGCTTTTTTTGCTACATCTTTAATCGATACCATTAACTTCACTTCCTCTTTTCAGCTTTGTTTTTGACACTCTCAGTCCAATGATTAAACATTAATAACGCTAAATATGCGATCCCAACACCAGAGAAAAACGGCAACAATGCTGTAAATTGAAATATCGCAATATACGATAGTGCACCTGACACGAATAAAATGAACATTGTTAACACCGGGCTACCAACTGTCGTTAAAGCCGCATACTTGATTAAATCTTTCATCGTCATGTCCATGTGCGCTTCCATACAGAAGAAAATCATTTGAAAAGCGAACAACAGAACGCCTATGACAATCATGACAACAACTATTAACTGCGAAACGTCGATTAAAATATATATGTCTATAAACCAAATTATCCATATAACGGTAAACAGTACATTCGTCTTTATAAAGCTCTTGTAATGTTTGAATAACGTTCTAAAATAGTGCGATTGTTTATTTTTCTCATCTTGTTCCATCATCCAATGACGAAGTGACATAAACATCGCTCTTGTCGTCGGGAAAAATATAAAAGTGAAAACGACTATGAACAGGACGTAATGGATAATCGCTAATTTTTGATCACTTAAATACCAAGAATAAATCGCAAACCACGTCGGAATGTTAAGGAAAAACCAACTGACATTCGTTAACGTTAACCTAGCAACCCAACGTGATAACATGACAATCCAGCCTGATAAACTAAACCCGTTCATAGTCTCACCTCACTTATTATTACTTCACCGCTCCTTCACCAATTCCTTTAATAATGTGCTTTTGCGCAAACGCATAGAAGATCACAACAGGAATAATCGTTAACACAAGACCAGCCATCGCTTGGTTCCACTGTATCGTAAACTCACCGAAGAAATAGAACGTCGCAAGCGGAATTGTACGCAAGCTTTGGTCGGTTAACACTAATGAAGGAAGTAAATAGTCGTTCCAAATTTGAATAACATTTAAAATAATAACCGTTACCGTAATCGGTTTTAAAATTGGGAAGATAATTTTCCAAAACACGGTAAACTTATTCGCTCCATCAATTTCAGCTGATTCTTCTAATGACACTGGAATTGACTTAATAAATCCATGATATAAGAATACAGCTAAACTCGCGTTAAATCCAACGTGCATGAAAATTAATCCACTACGTGTGTTTAACATCGGTAATCCAGTCGTTGACATAATTTGATCCATAAACTGAATTAACGGCATCATAATCGTCTGGAATGGAATTAACATCGTCGCAATAAACGTCATGAAAAGAATTCGGCTTAACGTATTATCTCTACGCACAAGCATCCATGCTGTCATCGATGATAAAATAACGATGATGACAACTGAGATAATCGTAATGACTAATGAGTTAAAAAACGCTAAGCCAAAATTCATCCGATCCATCGCACGAATATAATGTTCGAAAGTTAAGGTTTCCGGTAATGCTAAGACATTTTCGTAAAGCTCAGAACGGCTCTTAAATGAGTTAACGAGCATAATATAAACCGGAGACAAAAACACTAAAGCTCCTACGACTAACAATATTTCTTTTAAATACTTCTTAAAGAGACGCATTACATTTCAACCTCTCTCTTCTTCGTCATATAAACTTGGACTAAAGTAATGGCTGCTATGACGATAAAGAAGATAATCGCCTTCGCCTGTCCGTAACCATAGTTGTTATATCCAAAGATCTCATTATAAATGTGCATTGCTAATAACTCCGTTGAATTAGCTGGACCTCCTGCTGTTAAAGACAGGTTGACGTCATAGATCTTGAAACTAAACGATAACGTTAAGAATAAACTGATCGTTAATGCTGGCATCAATAATGGCATGACGATATTTTTCAGACGTTGCCAGTAGTTCGCACCGTCAATTTCCGCGGCTTCCATTACTTCACCTGGAATGCTTTGAATACCAGCGATGTAAATAATCATCATATAACCAGCCATTTGCCACGAAAATACGATGACAAGTGCATACATCGCTAAATCACGGTCAGTTAACCAGTTACGAAACACTTCTTCATTACCTGTTAAATCTCCAATAATTCTAAAACCATCAGAGAAAATAAACTGCCAAATATAACCTAAAATTAATCCACCAATTAAGTTCGGCATGAAGAACATCGTACGCGCGAAGTTCGCAGACTTAAACGCAGACGTTACGAGTAAAGCAAAGCCTAAACCTAATACGTTAACTAACACTAAGCTTAAAATCGTAAACTCTAGCGTTAACCAAGCCGAGTTAACAAATCGTCCATCATCGATTAACTCAATATAGTTATCTAACCCAACATATACCATTGGATTAGCTGAAAAACCATCCCATTCAAAGAATGAGTAAAAGATTCCAATAAAGAACGGAATCAACACAACCGTTGCAAAAATGATAAACAACGGTAAAACAAACAGCAAATACCATAACTTATTGCGATGTTTACTCAAATTTCATCCCTCTTTTCTAACCTTAACCATGTCACAACCTGTTGTTAAGAAAGGAAAAAATAACAGGGAACACCGCAAATGGTGACCCTGTTATTTTTTTGTCAAAAGATCTTATTACCTAGTTGCACCTTCCCAAACTTCATCTAAACGCTCGATAAATTCTTCGCCAGACATACTATCATCTAAGAAAAACTCTTCTGTAGCTGGTGCTAAATCGTTTGGCACGATATCAGCTGGGTAGTAGTTGTGCGCCCAAGGAATTGTGTCACCACTGTTAGAAGCGTCTAATACTTCTTGTGCTAGTGGGTCTAAACCGTCTGCATCAATGTGTGTGAACCCTGGTACGTGATTGAACTCATCAACCATGTACTCTTGTCCAACATCACTATTGTGTAACCACTCTAAGAAATCAATTGCGGCATCAATTTCAGCTTGATCCTTATTTCCGTTAACGCCCCAGTTACCACCAACGCCAACGATTTGTCTGTCATTGCCGTCTAACGGGAATGGCATTAAACCAACTTCGAAATCTAAGTCATAATCATTTAACATTGAAACAACCCAGTTACCTTGGTGAATCATTGCCGTCTCACCATTTACGAAGTCACCAACTTGACGGTCATAGTTCACATCAAGTGGATTAACCGTATGCTCACGAATAGCTTCCATAAACTGACCGAACTCTTGGAATTCTTCTGTTTCTGACATTGCTACTTCACCGTCATTTAACTGATCAATGAAGCCCATGTAATCGTCTTGTAACGAGAACGGATAGTTACTAATGTGACCAATTAAGAAGTAAGCTTCTTGAGAAAGTGTTAAACCGTTAATACCTTCATCTTCAAAGTCTTGTAACGCTTGAACGAAAGACTCGTAATCTGTAATGTCTTCAGGATCAACTAAGTCTTTGTTGTACACTAATCCGAAACCTTCAATACCATATGGTAAACCAACTAAACGGTCTTCGTATTCTAATCCCATTTCAGGTGCGATGTCATCAGCTAATGACATGTCGCTTAAATCATATAAATATGAATCTAGCTGATCTGCTACTTGAACGTTTTGTACTGTCAAAATAGAAGGACCTTGGTTACTGTTTAGACGAACTTGTAATTGTGATAAATAGTCATCACCCGTTGTTCCCCAAACATCAACCTCAATACCTGTTTCTTCTTCATACATTTCTGCTAACTCTTCTAATGGCTCAGAGATTTCTACTTTACTTTGGAAAACAGAGATTTGTTCAACCTCACCATCTTCATTTACACCACTTTCAGCATCGTCACCATTGTCACCACCACATGCTGCTAACACTAGCATTGCTGCAACAAAAAGCGTAAAAAATAGCTTGTTCAATTTCATAGAATTTTCCTCCCCTATAATAACTTATTAATTATATTGCAAAGCTAAAGGAACAGTGAGAGTGTCTTTTAGCTTCCTAACCTCATTTTGGATCACGATTGGTAACTCCGTTTGTGAATCTTTCGAGATCGTACATTGCTCTCTAGTAATCTCAAAGCGCAATTGTTCACCTCGCCAATCGACATTAAACGTTATTGAATTCCACTCATTTGGTAGAGTCGGATTAACTGATAAACCATCAGGCGTCAACCTTACACCCGCAAAACCAAATACCGAAATGCTCCAAATACCTGCAATCGATGCCGCATGAATACCTTCTTGAGATGACTTCATATTTTGACCGAGGTCAATCTCTGCTGCACGGCGGAACATGCGATAAGCCATGTCCATCTTTTCAAAATCACTCGCCACAATCGCATGCGTTGAAAGACTTAAAGACGAATCGTGTAACGTGCGCGGTTCATAATAATCAAAATTTGCACGCTTTAACGCCGCATCGAATTCTACTTCATCTTTCAAGAACGTTTGCTCAAGTAAATAGAGTAATACGAGCACATCCGCTTGCTTCGTCACTTGAAGTCCATTAATTTGTGGCTGATTGTAATCTTTATAAATCGTTCTAGGCTGCTCTTGCTTTTTATACTTATCCAAATCAATTTCAGGAAGCGATAAATACGTATCATCTTGCGGAATGACTTGATCCTCTTCCCGTGGTGCTGGTAAGAAAACTTTCTCAGCTTTTTCTTTCCAGTTTTCATAGTTTTGTTGTAAGTCTAGCTTTTCATTAAGTGTCGCGAAAACGTTTTCGTTTTGTGCACTTAAAAACTCATAATACTTAATGGCTAGCTTCAAATTAAAATAACTCATGTAGTTTGTATAAGCATTGTTATTCACATGCTCTTTATATTCATCTGGTCCAATCACATTATGAATTTCATATCTCGCCTCAGCTTCATTCCACTCATAACGACTCGCCCAGAAGTTTGCACTATCAAACACCATCTCGTAACCGTAATCATTTAGAAATGCTTCATCATTCGTCACGTTGTAATACTGATTAACTGCAAAAGCAATATCAGCCGTAATGTGCTGCTCGATCAAGCCTGTCCAAATTTTACTTCTTTCACCAGTTACGATATCAATATCACCATAAAGTGGTGTCACTTCCCCATCATCTGGGAACGCCATCTCCCACGGATACATCGCACCTTCATAACCATTCTCTTCAGCCTTCGCTCGTGCACTTTCCAACCCGTAATAACGATAGGTTAATAGAGAGCGCGCTACCTCTGGATTTGAATAAGTGAAAAATGGTAGAACGAAAATTTCTGTATCCCAGAACGAATGACCTTTATAACCTTCACCAGATAACCCTTTTGCACCGATCCCCATTCGCGAATCATGATCAGGTGTCATAATCGTCATATGATAGATTGAGAATCGAACAGCTAGCTGGTCAAAGTTGTCTTGACTATCAATTTCAATATTGTAGCGGTTCCATATTTGATCGAACCATGCTTGACGATGCTCATCTCTTAGCTCGTCATAACTTTTTTGCGTAACTTTTTCTAATGTATCATGTGCTTGTTGCTTAACCGTTTCTTGATCAGCACCATTCGGTAAAAATTCACGGTCACGACTCGTATAAACAGTCGTAAACTTCTCAAGTGTCACCTTCTCACCTGGCACCAAATTAAACTGATAACCAACACCAACTTTACGCCTGTCCATAAGCTTATCAACTGTTGCTTCTTTCGATAAACGATGCTGACTGACTAACGCAATATCAACATTAGACTGGCGCGTCGTCTGCACATATTCGAGTAGATCATCTCCGTAAATTCTCGGCACACCATTTAAAAAGTGCTGTGCACCTGTGTTCGTCGTTTGACCATTAATCGCACTTACTAATTGAACGGATGCACTTTCATTCAGTGCTTCCACTTCGACTTTCATGCCAATTAAGTGACGCTCAGCAAGTGATACGAAACGACGACAATGGAATTGAAATGTTTTACCTTTTGGCGACGTCCACTTAAACGAACGCGTTAGCTCAGCTGTTTTCAAATTCAACTTTCTAACGTACTCATCCGTTTCACCAATCTCTAAATGGAAACGCTCACCATCGATATAAAAATCTATTTGCGTAACATCTGCTAAATTAGGAAGCTCTGTTACTTCAGTCGGGTCAGCTTGATTAAACGTCCCATTAACGAACAAGTTTCGTTTCTCACCGAAATACGACTCTTCCATCGCCGAACGAAGCCCCATATAACCATTTCCTAACGCCATAACAGCTTCGAACTTTCGCAATTGATTCGGCGAAAAGCCACTTTCAGCTACAACCCAATCTTTAAACTCCCCTTGACCAACATCATATCGGATCATATAAAACTCCCTTTTCAAATCATGTAACCGCTTTCCTAATGAGCGAAAAAATATAGATTGCTAGAATTTACGAAAACGTTTTAGTAACTTTCAAAAAATTTTTCAAGCACCCTGTTCGTGCTCGTAAACCAAAGTATAAGAGCATTCTATTAAAAAGTCAACAGAAAATGAAAGCGATTTTATAGACAAATTTTGGGGAGGTTGAGAGGGCCTGATTTATTGGGTGAGTGCTGATAAAATTTTGTGAACGCTGATAAACTGGGTGCGAGCGCTGATAAATTTTCGTGAACGCTGATATTCTCTTGAGCGCCAAATTACCATCGTGAGCGCCAAATTATTCTTGTGAGTGCCAAATTCATGACCTCGAGCGCCAGAATATCTCCACGAACGCCAAATTAACTCGACCGAACGCCAGAATAACACCGCGAGCGCCAAATTAACACGACCGAACGCCAAAAAAATCGCCGAACATCTCTATTCGGCGATCAACTTCAATCACTTATTTGACAACACACTAAAAAACAATTCAACAAACCGCTTTCGATCAACATCATGCAGCACGTGTACATTCGCAGGTTTGTTCATCGTCCGTAAATGATCGACGACGGTTGCACCGGCTGTTGCATAACCTGCCGTTTCAACTGTGACGTATAAGTCTTCTCCTTCAAACAACGTCGGGTCGATCACATATGCAATGGCGCACAAATCGTGTAAACGCAATACATCAGCGTGATGCGGTTCTAAAAATGGTGAGGAATCTTGTGCATCCATATAATGTTGCAACATTTCATGAAGTGTTTTCGACAGTTCGTTTCCTGTTGCTTTTAACAAATCTAAATCCTTTTGAGTTAAGTAAGCTTTGTGCGTCACATCAAGACCACTCTTAACAATAGGAATTCCACTTTGCATAACGACTTCAGCCGCTTCTGGGTCAACGTAAATATTAAACTCAGCTTTTGGCGTCACGTTGCCACCACGAACAGCGCCACCCATAATCGAGATTTGCTTAATTTTTGGTTTCACTTCCGGGTGCGCCAACAACAACGCCCCAACATTCGTAAGCGGGCCTGTTGCAACGATTGTCACCGGCTCATCCGCCTCTTTCAAAACAGAAACCATCGCCTCAATCGCTGGACGATCACTTTCCTCTAACATCGGCTCAGGTAGCTCGACACCACCAATACCAGACTCACCGTGAATATGATCGGCAATGACTAAGTCGCGTAAAAATGGTTTCTCAGAGCCGCGCGCAATTTCCACGTCTTCTCCTATGTAACTGACAAACCGAAGCGCGTTATCAATCACTTTATCTTGCGTTTGATTACCTGCGCTCGTCGTAATTAACTTCACATCTGTCTTCTCATGCCTTAGCGCTAACAAAAGCATCATGACATCATCAATACCAGGATCACAATCAATAATGACTGGTGTCTTTTCCATCACACTCACCTCTTCTTATGTTCGAAGTGGATCAAACGGCGTTAAATCCATCCCCACTTCTTCGTCTATAGCTAGTTTAGCCGTCATTTTACCGACAAAAGGTCCAATGGTCAATCCAGACGGACCTAAACCTGTTGCGACAATTAAATTACTGTAACTAGAAATTTTTCCGAGTAACGGCTTTTGATCTGGCCCCATCGGTCGAAATCCAATGCGTACCTCTTCCAATGTCGCATCCGCTAACCCAGGTGCAACGGCAAGACCTTCGTCTAGCACCTCTTGCACACCACCAGCAGTTAACCTATAGTCAAAACCACTATCCGCCTCACGCGTCGCTCCAAACACGACACGACCGTCATCAAACGCTAACATATAATGACTCGACTGCGGTAAAACGACAGGCCAATCTTTCGTATCTTCACCTTCAGCCCGCAAATGCGCAATTTGACCACGTTGCGGCTCTAACACAATCGACACGTCGACTTGCTCAAGCAACTTTTTCGACCACGCACCTGCTGAAACAATGACTTGATCAGCATCTAACACACCATCTCGCGTACGTACGAAAACTTCATCACCACGACTCTCAAGCTCCACTTCCTCTTCAAGTAACTGTCCACCACGGTTCACAAACGCACGGACTAACGCTTGAGTAAGCAAGTCCCCATCAACACGTGCACCACCAGAGACATAAACAGCCGAACAATCATTTTGTAACGGCGGAAACATTTTTCGCGCTTCACTGTTCGTCAACTTTTCCACATCACCAACAAAATCGGTCTCTTTACGCTTTCGCACCGCTTCTTCATAAAGTGCCTCAAGCTCCGATTCCGTATTCGCTAAAGCGAGCGCACCACACTTATAATACCCTGTAACACCTGCTTCATCCGCACGCAAATCATCAATTAATGCCGGATAATCAATCGCACTAACCTTCGCTAATTCATACAAATCAGGATCCTTTCTCGCACCGACCCAAGGACAAACAATGCCAGCACCAGCTTTTGTTGCCTTTCCTCGAAAATCCGCATCAACTAACACAACATCCTCACCTTGCTGAACGAGACTATACGCCGTTGCAGCTCCTAGAATTCCCGCACCAATGATAATATGCTTCACAAAGGTTCCCCCACTTTCATTCATATGTCACAGCTTTACTTATTAGGAAAATATTTTACAACTAATGCTCAACAACTTTCCCGCGCCGCCTTTTTAATAAATACTCAATCGCGCCCGTTCCTAAGAAAATCCCTACTATAATAAGAACAAACCCAACAATATGCTCAAGCATAATCGCTTCATTTAAAAAGACCGCCGAGCCGATAATCGCAAACAACGTATTTAAATTAATAAAAATCGCCGATTCAGCCGGGCCAACTTTTTTAATGACATAATTGTACGTCATATGACCGAAAGCTGTCGCCATAATTGCACTAAATAAAAAGACAGCACCAATATGCCAATCAAACACACGCGCCATCTCACCCACATCAGCACCTAGCGCTTGGCTTAATCCGAAAATAACAACCGAACCAAACACCATAATGTACCCTGTAATTAAACGCGGATCAAACGTCGCTCTCAATTTACTAATTAACACAAAACTAAACCCTTGCACCGCAACACCAAGGAACACAAATACATCGCCCATCGACATCGCACCTAGACCACCACTGCCTGTAAGCGTCGTCGTGGCCACACCAGCAAAACCAAAGATAAAACCAACCGTCCTTAATAGGTTCACTTTTTGCCTTAAGAAAATCACCGCCATCAACACGGTCATAAGCGGCATTAAACCAAGAATAAGCGATCCGTTAACACCCGTTGTCCCTTCTAAACCAACCGCAATAAACGAATGGTGCAACACAACATTAAAGGTTCCTATATATAACATAACGAGCCACTCTGACTTATGCGGCAGACGGAAAATCCCCATAAAATAACAAATGACCAACACCGCAACTCCTGCTGTGAACACACGGAAAGAAGTCAGCAACACTGGATCAATCGTATCGACCAGCACTTTAAGCGCCGGTAAATTCATGCCCCACATAAGCATGACTAGGAATAACAAAATATAAATCTTAACCAAACTTTTCACCTGTTTCTAATCTATGATTCTTCAACCTTACAAAATTTCGTGACTAGAAGCAATAAGTACGACTTCCTATTCCTCACATTTCGGCGTTCGCCGGATTATGGTGGCGTTTCGCCGGATTATCAATATTTTCGCCGGAAAAATGAGATTTTCGCCGGAATATCATGATTTTCGCCGGAAAAATAAAATTTTCGCTGATAATCCATATAATGGAATGAAGAATGTGCCGCGATCTAAAAGCGTCAGCACGATGGAATCCGGCGTTCGCCCAATTATTGCGCCACTTCGCTTAATTATTGAAAGTTTCGCTTAATTATTGAGTTTTTCGCTTAATTATAAAGATTTTCGCTTAATTAATGCGCTCGAGCGCCGATAAATGCCACCCCTCTGTAACAATTTCTTAAAAACTTTTAATAGAATTGATACAGATTTCCCATAGACTCTATTTTATAATGCAATATTAATAGTAATCTCTAATAGAAAGTTGGGAGAGTATGGCAGAGGTTAAGAAGTCGCGTGACCCGTTCATCGACAATGCACGATTTATACTCGTCTTCCTTGTCGTGTTAGGGCATTTTTTCGTGCCGATTCGTGGCGATCATCCGGTCATCAACGAAATTAACAATCTACTTGGCCTATTTAGAATGCCCGCGCTGATCTTACTCACCGGCTTTCTAAGTAAAGGGTTTATGAAGCCAGGTTTTATAAAAAATATTACGATGAAGTTGCTCGTTCCGTATTTTATTTTCCAAATAATCTTCGGAGTGTATTACTATTTTCTATATAATGACCCGACGTATGAGTTTTATCTATTATCACCGCAGTTTACGTTGTGGTTTCTATTAAGTTTATTTTTCTGGAACTTAATGTTGTTTGTGTTTACTAAAATTAAGTATCCATTACTCATTGCGGTTATATTAGGTGTTGGGGTTGGCTATATTTCGGAAATCGGGCACTACATGTCCATGCACCGTACGTTTGTGTTTTTTCCGTTTTTCTTGCTTGGTTATTATATGAAGTTAGAGCATTTAAAGTGGGTGAAAAAGCGTTTTATGAAAGTGGCTGCCGTGGCGGCTTTCGTGTTCGTTTATATTATGTTTGAACAAGTGTTATCACTAAACGAATCGTTAAACTGGCTATTCGGCTACACGCCGTATGCTGGGCTTGGCTATGAAGAATGGTATGCTGGGTTCTTCCGTCTAGCAATCTATGGGCTATCATTAATCGTCGGCTTTGCCTTTTTAGCATTCGTGCCTACGCGCGAGACATTTTTCACCGAACTCGGTAAACGAACAGCATATATTTATATTTTACACGGTGTGGTTGTCGAGACGATGTACGAGCTCTATTTATACGAGGCACTTTCAAGCGTTTGGGATTACACGCTCATCCTCGTCTACGGTGTGATTATCACGTTAACACTCGGGTCAAACAGAACGGTTCGCTGGATGCGACCTTTAATAGAAGGAAGAGTAGCACAGCCAATACTAAATCGAAAGAACTAAGCGGACTAGTCCGTTTAGTTCTTTTTTTATCCTCAAGTAATACTTAAGACAAACCGTTAAAATATTAGAATGGATTAGCCTAGCAGATTAATAAGGAGGCGATTTCTGTGGGCGCATTGACATGTAGCAAATGCTATAACCATCAGGCAGGAGGGAATTTTTGCGAAAACTGTGGTCATGCTTTAGTGCAAGGTGGTCAACAAGTCATTCAAGTAAAACAAATTCCATTATCTCGAAGCAGTAGACAGCAAACGTCAGAGCCATCTGCCATAAGTACAATGATGAGAAACTATGCTGAATTTTATAAAAAAACACTAAAAAACCCAACCCATGCACTTAAACAGTCAGATCATCATTACGGTAACGCCATTGCGACATTACTTCTTCTATCGATTACCTTTGCATTAGGTATTTACTTATTAATGAACGCGCAAGGTGTGCTAGTCGATACGAATGCTTTTCAGATCATTAGTCGATTGACACTCGGTTCATTACTAATATTAGTAGCTGGTTTCGTTGGATTAATCATTAGTCTCAAAATAGGTGGCATTAATTTAACTTACAAAGAAGCAATGACTCAATATGGCACTCTAGCTGTTCCTTTCACCTTACTTACGATGTTATCAATGATTACAGGGTTAAGTTCATCTGTAACATTCACCCTATCACTAGCAGCGATTGGACTACTTCTTTTTGTGGCATTCGTACCAATGCTCACGACTTTCTTTCATATTTTACAAACAGAAAACCACCGCGCGACACTCTATTTAAGTTTCTTAGCTTTCGGTGTTACTATTTTAACTCTATACGTCATGTTTCGAATCTACTTAGCTGACCTGTGGGTGATGGTTGGTAGAATATAATTTAGTCTATGACCGCGAACGTCTATTAAGGCGTTCGCTTTTTTGTTGGAAAAATAAGACTTTCTATCTAAAATCGACACTTGGCTTGTCGATTTTGTCCGTATTCTCGTAAAATAATAACCATTTATTACCACACATTTTGTCAATTTCTCTTATTATTGTAGAACTTTCGTCTACTACCTCCCTCTTTTCAACATCAAAAACCTCTTTTGACACAAAATTTTCACAATGTTAACCTTATTCTGAATTTTAAATTCATTATTTAACAAAGGTGGTGAAACTTTATTTCACACGCAAATATATGAAAGCGCTTCATAACCCTCATCAACTAGAGCTTCTTTAATACTTCTAGATTTGTTCTTAAAACAACCTATATCTTTGTAGGAGGTAAAAACTAAGTGGTAGATAAGAGAAGGAAAAAGAAGTCTTTATCCATCGTATTAGCAGCCGCAATGTGTGTACCTTTAATGATGCCAGCTAACACTTTAGCTTCAAACGAACCAATTCCTCAAAATTTCAGTTGGGATGATCCAGGACCAACGTCACCAGTACTGCATCCAGGGTCTTCAACAGGTGCTGGTATGGTTTCTGAACCACTAAACAATATTAATGACTTCATGGAAGATATGATTGAACAAAGTGTGATGCCTGGTGCGGTGACTTTTATAGCAAGAAAAGGACACATCGTTCACAACGAAGCATATGGACATAGCTATTTGTACGAAGACGATCAATTTAATGAAACAGAACAGCCAATTCAAACTGAAACTGACACTATTTTTGACATAGCTTCATTAAGCAAGTTGTTCACAACGACTGCTGCTATGACATTGTATGAAGACGGTCATTTTGATCTTGATGACCCAGTTGCAAAATATATCCCGGAATTTGCAACGAATGATAAAGAAGACATAACGATTCGCCAACTAATGACCCACACATCTGGATTTCCAGCATGGATCCCACTACACTCACAAGGTGACACGAGAGAAGATCGATTACAGATCGTCTACGAGCAAGAATTATCCACTGAACCTGGTACAGATTATACTTATAGCGACCTAAACATGATTACACTTGGTAGTTTAGTAGAACGCTTATCTGGACAACGACTAGATGAGTATGTAAAAGAAGCAATAACAAAACCTTTAGGTATGAGTGACACGATGTACAACCCTCCAGAAGAACTAAAACACAGAATCGCTGCAACTGAATATCAACCATTAGTTAACCGAGGTCTTGTTTGGGGAGAAGTTCACGATGAGAATGCATGGTCTTTAGACGGTATCTCAGGCCACGCAGGCGTCTTTTCAACTGCTGAAGACTTAGGAAAGTTCGCTCATATGTTTTTAAATGATGGTCAATATGGCGGAAAACGAATTTTACAAGAAGAAACGGTGGATTTAATGCTTGAAAGCCAAATTCCTGAACTCGCGGACCAAGGGTTAGGCTTTGAATTTGACCGGGGTTCTTTTATGGGAGCTTTATCAAGTGAATCGACTTTTGGACATACTGGTTTTACTGGTACGTCACTAGTTGTTAACCAAGATAATGCTACGATTGCCATTCTATTAACTAACAGAGTTCACCCATCACGTGATACCACTTCAACTCACGTAGCTAGACGTGCTCTAGCAGAACAAGTAGCAGATGCGATCCCTGTTTCGATGCCAAGTGATGAAGCCTGGTTTTCTGGTTATGGTGACCAAGCTGAGTATGAGTTAACAGCTGATTTAAATTTAGCTGAAGATGCCATACTAACTTTTGATACTTGGCACCGTATAGAAGAAGGGTATGACTTTGGTTATGTTGAGTTTTCTGAGGACAGTAATGATTGGATGACTGCATATGAACTTACCGGAGATGAAAACTGGCATGAAATCGAAATTGAGATACCTGAAACTGCTCAAAAAATCCGCTTCACTTACGAAACAGACGCGCTCGTTAATGGGCGTGGCTGGTATATAGACAATACTCAACTCACTACACTTAACGGTGAGATAATCGACCTTAATTGGACTAGTAGTGATTGGGTTCAAAGGTCATATTAAAAAATATAAGGTGGTGCTTTAGTGAAACATTCACGTAAATTGTTGATGTCAGTAATTACAGTGGTGTTTGTCTTTTCTCACTTTTGGCTTGGGATGCCAAGTGGACAAGTGTCTGCTGAAGAAGTTGACACGCATCAGGATCTCATTTTGTTAGAAAATGTGCCTGAAGTTGAACCGAACGCTGACGGTCAAGAAGAGTTTCAATTAACAGCGTTAAATGTTTATGCTGACGGATATTTTACTGAGGAATCAAATGGTCTTGAATGGTCTTCTTCTAATAAAAATGTGGCTGAAGTTGATGGCGACGGCCAAGTGACGATGTCAGGTCAAAACGGACGCACATTTATTACGGTTACAAATGGTGATTTTGAAGACCGAGTTGCAGTTGATTACAAGGTGGATTCCAGCGATAACAGCCCTGGCAAACCTGAGTCTGAAGTGACAATCGTTCAAGAAGATGGCGAACGTTATGACTTAGTACAACATGCATTAAACGAGCTTACAATCGAAGAAAAGCTTGGACAAATGCTCATGCCGGATTTCCGTCATTGGAATGGTGAAGAAGTAACGGAAATGCTTCCGGAAATCGAAGAGCTTGTTGAAGAGTATCACTTAGGTGGAGTTATTTTGTTCGCTGAAAACGTCCAAGACACTGAACAAACGGCTCGCTTAGTGCGCGACTATCAAAATGCGGCTGAAAAGTTCGGCTTAATGATGACGATCGATCAAGAAGGTGGAATTGTAACACGCCTTCAGTCTGGTACTGATTTTCCTGGAAACATGGCATTAGGTGCAACACGTTCTGAAGAGATTGCTTTTGACGTTGGACAAGCAATCGGTCATGAAATTAGCTCTTTAGGCATTAACACGAACTTCGCACCTGTAATGGATGTGAACAATAACCCAGACAATCCTGTTATTGGCGTAAGATCTTTCGGTGAAGACCCTGATTTAGTTGCTGACTTAGGAATCGCTTATACAGAAGGCCTTCAATCAACTGGTGTTGCAGCAACAGCTAAGCACTTCCCAGGCCATGGTGACACTGATGTGGATTCTCATTTAGGTTTACCAGAAGTGCCACATGATCGCGAGCGCCTTGAAGAAGTTGAACTTTACCCATTCCAAAGAGCGATGGAATCAGGAATGGACATGATTATGACAGCACACGTTACGTTCCCTCAAATCGATGATACGACTGTCATTTCTGAGGCAACTGGCGAAGAAGTGATGTTGCCGGCAACGTTATCTTATAAAGTTTTAACAGAACTCATTCGTGATGACATGGGATATGAAGGTGTCATTACAACAGATGCGATGAACATGAATGCGATCACCGATCACTTCGGTCCAGTTGATGCTGCGGTCCGTGCTGTCGAAGCTGGTAGTGATATCGTCTTAATGCCAGTCGGCTTAGAAGAAGTCGCTGAAGGCTTACTTGACGCAATCGATTCTGGCGACATTACTGAAGAGCGCATCGAAGCTTCAGTTGAGCGTATTTTAACACTTAAGCTTGAGCGTGGAATTGTGAAAGAGGAAAACCCTGAGCCAATTGAAGAAAAAGTGTCTAACGCTTTAGACGTTGTTGGATCGGACGAGCATCAACAAATCGAACAAGAAGCAGCTGAACGTTCGATTACACTTGTGGAAAATGATGACGTTTTACCTTTAACAGATGACTTAGATGGTGAAGTTGTCGTTATTGGGAACACGTTTATAAACGACTTAGGTGATGCAGTGTCTCAACACCACGCTGACACTACCGTCATTCAATCATCTGGTGACTTAACAGAAGCTGAGCTTGAAACGATTGAAAACGCTGAAGTCGTCATTGCCGGCTCTTACACGTTTAACGTTGCTGGCCGTGCACCAGATAACCCGAATATGGAGTTAATTAATTCGCTTGGTGAACTGACTGATGCTCCAGTAGTTGGTGTTGGCATTCGTAACCCGTACGACATTATGGCTTACCCGACAGTTGATGCATATTTAGCGCAATACGGATTTAATGAAGCAAGCTTTGAAGCGACAGCTGCAACTATTTTTGGCGATAACGAACCAACTGGATTATTGCCAGTGACGATTCCAACGATTGACGATGATGTTTTATATGAGTTCGGTCACGGTTTGAATTATTAAAAACAGGTCAAGCTGAGTCCCTTCCCTCTCAGCTTCCTGTTTAAATAAAAATTTTCAAGGAGGATTTCTTTTATGAAAAAATGGCTAATTGGCGTTGCCACATTAGTATTAGTGCTAGCAACCTTTTCTGTAACGATGGCCCAACAAGGCGGGCCTGGCAACGGTGAAGGTAATAAAAAAGGTCATGCCAAACAGCTTGAACTTGGTGTTGATGTGCTTTTAGATGAAGAAAAAGATTTAATTGATGGCCAAAATGTCGGCTTAATTACCAATCCGACAGGCGTAGATTCAGAGTTAAATAGTATAGTAGATACATTGCATAACGATCCAGACGTTAATTTAACAGCGCTTTACGGCCCGGAACACGGCGTGCGCGGTGATGCACAAGCTGGTGAATATGTCGAATATTATATCGATGAAAAGACAGGCCTTCCTGTATATAGCTTATACGGTGAAACGCGTAAGCCAACACCTGAAATGCTAGAAGATGTTGATGTTCTATTATTCGATATCCAAGATGTTGGGACACGCTTCTACACTTACATTTACACGATGGCATTCGCGATGGAAGCAGCTGAAGAAAACGATGTTGAGTTCGTCGTATTAGACCGCCCGAACCCGATTAACGGATTAGACGTGGCTGGTCCAGTTTTAGAAGATGAGTACTCATCTTTTGTAGGCGAATATGAAATTCCGCTACGCCACGGCATGACAGTTGGTGAGCTAGCTTACTTATTTAATGAAGAATTTGATATTGGTGCAGACTTGAACGTCGTTGAAATGGATAGCTGGAAACGCTATATGTATTACGATGATACAGACTTAGAATTCGTTTTACCGTCACCAAACATGCCGACACTTGATACAGCAGTCGTTTACCCAGGTGCAGCGTTGATCGAAGGTACGAACGTTTCAGAAGGACGCGGCACGACTAAACCATTCGAACTAATCGGCGCACCATTCATCGACTCAGATGAACTCGCAACACACTTAAACGAACAAGACTTACCAGGCGTGACTTTTAGAGCAGCATCATTCACACCAACATTTTCAAAACACGCCGGTGACCTATCACACGGCATCGAAATTCACGTCACGAACCAAAGATCATACAAATCTATTGAAACAGGACTACACATCGTCAAAGCCATTCACGACCTATACCCAGAAGACTTCCAATTCCGCACTGACGGATTCTTCGGCAACCTAATCGGAAACGGCTGGGTACAAGAAGCCATCGAAAACGGTGAATCAGTCGACTCGATTGTTGAACAATGGCAAGATGATTTAGATGAATTTAAAGAACTGCGTGAAGAGTATTTGATCTATTAATCTAGTGGTTACTAAATTGTGGGAATCCGGCGTTCGCCGGATTCCATATTGATTTCGCCGGAAAAACTTAATTTTCGCCGGATTATTTGGAAAATCGCCGGAATATCGAGATTTTCGCCGGATTATTGAGGGTTTCGCTGATAATCCAGATAATGGGAGGAACGGACCCGCCGCGTGGCCGTGCGCGGGATTAGGCGAACGCTTAATTAATTGAGCGTTCGCCTAATTATTGCCGAGTTCGCCCAATTATCGGGGATTTCGCTCAATTATTAAAAATTTCGCCTAATTATAGAGAAAATCGCCTAATTCTCAAATAATTAGGCGATTTCAACTCTATGAATATACCGTCTCTACGTCTTCCAAAGCGTCCAAATAATCGATCCAAACGCTTTCATTAAAATGACAATAAACAACCGCTTCATCAGGTGAACCTTGTTCGAACATCTTCGGCATTATAGACAATATAGGCAGTTTACCAGTTAACATAGGGATTATATAAGGGTTGCGGTTATCAGCTATTCGTAACAACTCTTTGACTGTTTGCGTTAACTTTCCGTTTTCTTGCACTAACTCATAGAGCGCTTCGTTAAAGAAATGAAAAGCATCATCTGCCGGATAAATATCAAGCAAACTTTTAGCAGCTGGTAATTCGTACATTGCTATATATAATGGAAACAATCGGTAGCGAATACCTTGATTGTCATTAAAGTTCCACTCCATAATCGCCTCATAACATTCAATCGCATTTACAGGGCGGTCAGTATCATTGTAGAGCTCAGCCAATGCTTGATAGGCGCGAAGCCAAGGCCGTACCTCTATCATAGCCCAAGGATGTTCGAGTTCAGCTAATTCGGCTAAATCCAACTTCTCTTTTCCAACTTCAATGCCTTTCTTTAACAGCTCTTCACTTTCATCTAAATCATCACTAAAAAACGCTTTCAAAACAAGGCCATCGATATTTTCAGGGTCTAACTGCAGAACTTGGTCAACTATTGACGGTTCCATTTCCTCATGAGCTTCGAATGCTAATAGCTGCGCACGCTCTTCGTCATTTTTAGGCGTGTACGGAGCATCTTTCGTTTTATTAAGGAATTCATTCAATTCATTTTCGTCATTGAATGTTTGAGACGACGCTTTTTTATTCATCTCATACATCATACGTTCAGAAGCTACATCCCAACCAGGCTTTGAAAAATGCTTCAATGTAGGACCACTTGCAACATCTTCATTAGCATTTATGTCATGAAAACGTTCAAATAAATAATCTTCAATTTCATAAACTCGATTGGAAATACTGTTCGAATTAACGCCATACTTTTTAGCCAACTCTTTCATCGTGACGCTTTCATCTTGCAAACCGAACATCGGGCTCGTCCAATACAAGTACTCAAGTGTTGCAGCTAGCACTTCAGGCTTTTGGATCCTAGGTAGATTTTTTTCATAAAAATCGACCCAAGCCACCTCTAAATTATCATAAGTAGTCTTCTGTTTTTCTTTTTCGCTCATATGACCACGCAAAATTTCAACGACTCGTTTAGCTTTATCATTTTGCAAAAGCTCTAATGCGTCAAACTCAAGCTCTGAAAACCAAAGATCCATTAAATCAAGGAAGCGTTCAACAAATTCGTTATGATCACTTATTTCATTTAAAATTTGATGATAATGAGACTTCGTTGCTGGATAAGCAATTGGCATAATTTGATACTGAGGCCCCCAACTTAAGGCAAAGCCGATCACATAAAGATCCTGACTTATATTGTCTACCGGGATACAACCCCTCCGAACTTCTAAACGATCGTGTGTAAACAGATCTAGCATTTCTACTACTTCTTCAGACTGCACGTGTTCCACTTTGAAAATGCTCGGCTTAGAGTGTTTCCAGTCCTTCAACGCTGATTTAGTCATTGGGCGATTCACTTTTGGCAACATGTGATCCACAAAACCTTCCATCGCCGTTTGACCAGACTTCTCAATAACAGACGCCCAATACAACATCTTCATGACCTGTCTCACCTGTTCGACTTCATCAGTAGCACTTTCATAAAAGACAAGATCCGGATGAAACTCAAAAACATACTCCATTAAACTTTTCCAATGCTGATCCATCTCCTGAACCACTACTTGTGAAGAAAACTCAACAATATTAGACTGAGCACAACATTTCTTATACTTTTTGCCACTACCACAAGGGCAAGGATCATTTCGACCTACTTTATCCGCCATTTTATCACCTCTAATTAGAGTATATCAAAATCGAGGGTGTGAGTGCACTCTTAGTTGCTGCTGGGTGAGGTGTTCGTGCGCCGGGGGTCGGTGTTCGTACGCGGAATTAGGCGTTCGCCGGATTCCAAGGTGTTTTCGCCGGAAAAATTTAATTTTCGCCGGATTATTCGGAAAATCGCCGGAATATCGAGATTTTCGCCGGATTATTGAGGGTTTCGCTGATAATCCAGATAATGGTAACTACAACACACTCAATCCCTACTCCTCTCACATCTCACACGATATATGAAAAAGTCGCCAGAGCAAACCGGCGACTTTTAATATTTATAAACTACTTTGATCTACCAATACTGTAACTGCATCATGCCTATGCAAGGCAGAGGCTGGAAATTCCTTAGATATTTCATGACTCAATAGTTTGTCTAAAGCAGAAGCCTTACCTTCACCTGACACTAGCAATAAAATCTCATCACTTCGTAAAATTGATTTAATTCCCATTGTGATTGAACGCTTAGGAACTTCAGAAACTGAAGAGAAATAACGCGAATTCGCTTCCCTTGTCGTAATATCTAACTCAACTACATGTGTCTTAGTTTTAAAAGGTGTACCTGGTTCATTAAAACCTATGTGCCCGTTATGCCCTAAGCCTAGAACTTGCACATCAATTGGACCTTTTTCTAGAAGCAGACTTTCATAGCGGTTACATTCCTTTTCTAGATCTATCGCTTGTCCATTAGGTATATGAAAAGATTTTGGGTTAAAATCAACTTTATCTATTAAGTGTTGCCTCATATACGTCTTATAGCTTTTAGCGTGAGAATCGCCAAGCCCAACATACTCATCTAAATTAAATGTGATTACATTTTCAAAAGAAACTACACCCTTGTTGTGCTGAGAAACTAATTCTTGATACAACCCTAAAGGTGTAGACCCTGTAGCAAGCCCTAAAACTGGTTGCTTTATTTCTCGAATTCTCCTGATTAGCTTACTCGCTGCAAAATAGCTCATTGATTCATAACTATTGAAGTATTTTACATTCATGTACTTCACCTACTAGTACAGCTTACTCGCAATGTTTTTAGTAAGTTCCATTTTTATTTCTTCAGCATTCTCATAACGCTCAATTGCAATACCTGTACAAATTAAGTCAATTAAATAAAGTTGGGTAACTTTTGAGACGAGCGAGCCACTATCAAGAGGACTCTCTTTCGCTGATGACAATAATACAATATCTGCAAACTTAGTTAGCGGTGACTTAATATAATTAGTTAAGGCTATTACTTTCGCACCTCTATTTTTAGCGATTTCAACAGAATCAATAATATCTTTGGTACTTCCTGTTAAGCTAATTGCTACTACAACTGTGTTCTCAGTCATTGATGATGCTCGCATAACTTGAAAATGGGGGTCTGTAATGGCGCTAACATGTTTACCTATACGCATAAGTCGGTTTTCCATGTCTAACACTGCAATACCAGAAGACCCAACCCCGTATAGTACCACTTCATCTGAGTTATTAATCTCTTTAATCGCCATTTCTAACTCATCTTCATCTACCATATTGTAAGAATCCTCAATTGCTTGAACCATATTTGATTTAATCTTAGCAGCATAAGTGTCTGACTCTGTGACCGTTGAATTTTTCAAAGAAATCTCCTGTGCGTACAAAAACTTAAAATCTTGAAACCCTTTAAAGCCTAACTTTCGAAAAAAACGTAGCACCGTTGCCTCAGCCACACCGCTCGATTCTGATAACTCTGTTAAAGAATAATACAAAACAGACTCACTGTTCTCTATAATATACTTATGAATTTTGTGCTCTGATTTTGTAAAGTTCTTCTTATACTGTTCCATAATAATAGAAGGTTTGACGTTTTGTTGGTTCTCCATTAAATTACCTCCGATCCCTAGTAATATTGGTTTAGATAGTGTTTCGCGGCACCGATTAAGTTCGAATCATTACCGAAACGACTACACACTACATCTAGTTTAGTTTTATGATTATGTAATAACTTCTTCTCTAGTTTACCCTGAATACGACTAGATAAAAACTCTCCTTGGGCGGAAATAGCTCCACCAATTATAACTCTATTAGGATTGATCACATGAATAATACTGGCTAAACCTAAAGCTACATTCTCAAGCCAATCCTCATATATTTGCTGCTCCTGTTGACTACCTGCTTTTAACCTATCGAAAAAATCTTCTAAGTCTGTATCAGTATTATAATAATCCGACACCGCACGCTTTAGAGCTAATGTAGATGCATACTGTTCATAACAGCCATATTGTCCACACGTACAAGTTCTACCATTTGGATACAATAAAATATGTCCAAACTCTCCTGCAGAAAAACGAGAACCCGTATACAGTTGACCATCTGTATAAGCTGCACCACCAATTCCAGTTCCTAAAGCTATACAGATAAAATTACCGACATCTTGCGCAGCTCCATACCAAGACTCTGCAATAGCCATACTGTTCACATCATTTTCAACAGAAACATTTAGGCCAACTGCTTCACGTAAGCGCTCCGCCACATTAATACCAGTATAATTCGGGATGTTGTCAGTTGCATAAACAATCTCACCGGTTTGCGAGTTTACTTGTCCAGCCGTACTAACTCCCAAACCATCTAATGGCCATTGTTCAATTAGCTTATGACTTAATTCAATCAGTTTCTCTATAATATATTCCCCACCCTGTTTAGCTTCAGTAGGTTCCTGAAATTTAGAGATCACCTCACCATTTTCATTGACCACTCCATATTTTATTGAAGTACCGCCAATATCAAACACTCCTATGAACACGCAATCACCTCACGACTATGATTGAAAAAGAGAAAAACCTAAGCACAAATGCGAAGGCTTTTCTCTATAAAGCTATCGTCCGACCAAGTCTGGTAAGAATAAGACGATCTCTGGGAAGATTGTAATTAAAACCAATGTTATTAACAGCGGTATTAGGAATGGTAGAACACCTCTTGTGATAACATGTACCGGTATGTCTCCAACTTTCGATACAACGAATATTGCCATCCCCATCGGCGGTGTTAAAATACCAATCATTAAGTTCAGTATCACGATAATACCAAAGTGTACTGGATCTACACCTACTGCCGTAACAACAGGAACCAATATAGGAATCAGCAAAATCAGTAATGCTAATGACTCTATAAAGATTCCTAAAAAGATTAATAGAACATTAATCATTAAAAGCAATAAGATAGGGTTTTCCGTTACATTTAAAAAGAAATCAGCAATTGAAACAGCAATGCGTTCATATGCAATCATCTGCCCAAAAAATTCAACAGCCATAATCATTAAAACTGCCACACCAGTAAGTTTTAATGAGTAGACAACATTATCATAAAACTTTTTAAAAGTAAGTTCTCGATAAACGAAGAACCCTAAAAACATTGCATATAACGTTGCCATTACTGCAGCCTCGGTAGGAGTAAACTGTCCTGAAAAGATCCCTCCAATTATAAGAATAGGAGTTAGCAACGCCCAAATTGCACGGTAAAAAGCGTACGCTCTCTGTTTAAATGTCGCCTTCTCTTCTTTTGGAAAATCACGCTTTTTAGCAAATATGTAAGCAACAACCATTAAAGTTGCAGCCATCAGTATTCCCGGAACAAGCCCTGCTAAAAACAATCTAGCAATCGACTGCTCTGATACTACACCATATATGATCAATGGAATACTTGGTGGTAAGATTGGGCCAATGATAGCCGAAGCAGCCGTTAAGCCACCAGCATAGTCATCATCATACTTAGCATCACGCATCGACTTAATCTCTAACTGACCTAGTCCTCCAGCGTCTGCCAAAGCAGATCCACTCATACCTGAAAAGAGTAAACTAGCTGATATATTAACATGACCTAGACCACCTTTAAAGTGACCGACAATCGTTCTGGCAAAATCGAATATCCTTTGAGTAATACCTGAAGAATTCATTAAGGTTCCAGTTAAAATAAAAAACGGAACCGCTAGTAGTGAAAACACATCAATACTAGTAATTAATCTAGCTGATGAAAATGTGAGTAAACCTAATTCATTGGTGATGAAATAAATGAATGTTACAACTAAAAGAGTAAAACCAACAGGCATCCCAATAAACAGCAATATTAGCCATAGGATAATAATTAGAAATACATCCATTTATTCCACCCCCTCATTATTTTTGACACGTTTTACTTCTCTTTCTATTAATCTATAAAGCATTAATGTTCCGAGTAATGGTAGTGCCATAAACATATAAACATACGATATGTTTAACGAAACAATCTCAACTGGAATTCGTCGGATTGAGATAATAACACCGACATAAATGATTAATAATAATACGATTGAAATACAAGTTTGGAAGAAATAATGCAACCATACCTTTACCTTCCTTGGAAACTTGTTATAAAAGTAATCAATTCTTACATGACCATCGTCTTTTATTTCTGAAGAAACAGCTAAATAAGCTACATATACAAAAAGGAACCTGGCCAGTTGCTCAGACCAGGTTAATGGACTATCGAGAATAGTTCTCGAAAAGACCTGAGCAACTAAAACCAAGAACGTTATAATAAGCAAGGTCCCTCCAACTATTTCTTCAAAATTCCGAAAGAACTTCTTCATTGGATTCACCTAATTCTAATGAAATTATCTTGCTGAATCGATCTCATCTAAATACTGTTCTCCACCTTCTTCAATATCCTCTAAATACTTCGGGTAAGCCTCTTCTAAAGCTTCTCTGAATTCATCTAAATCAGGTTCTGTAACAGTTACACCCTCTTCTTCAAATTTAGAGACAAGCTCAGCTTCTTCATCATAGAACAACTGTGTATGAACCTCTGCTGCATGCTCAAGTCCATCTAGTAAAATTTGTTGTAAGTCTTCTGGCATCTCATCAAACTTTTCTTTACTTACAACATAGTTATTATCATTTACAACGTGGTTTGTTAAAGCAAGATAGTCCTGAACTTCATAGAACGCTTGAGCGTCAATAGTTGACAGTGGATTTTCCTGGCCATCAACAGAATTCGTCTCTAATGCTAAGTATACTTCTGTGAATGCCATAGGAGTTGGTGAAGCACCCGTATAACTTGCATAATCTAATAATGTATCAGCCTCTGGAACACGTAAGGACAATCCTTCCATGTCACTTAATGACTCAATTGGACGGTTTGAAGTTGTTTGACGAGTTCCATTGTAAGCAGTTGCCCCAATCATCCAGTTGTGCTCCTCTTCCAGTTCCGCTTGCAGTCCTTGCCCATAATCAGTTTCATGGATTACTCGACTCAAGTGATCAAAGTCATCAACAATGTACGGCAAACCTAAAAGAGATGCACGTGGCAGCCAAATACCAAAACGACCAGCTTCAGCAAGCGTAAGGTCAAGTTCATTCTCTCTTACTTGCTCCAACATTTGACGATCGTCACCTAATTGAGAATCTGGATAAATTGTTAACTCAATTTGACCGTCACTTTCCTCTTCTAAATACTCTTTTAATGCCTCTGCTGCTTCATACTCATTTTGTGCTGTACCAGCAACCATACCGTAACGTAGCTCATATGAATCACTCGCTTCATCACAAGCTGCTAGCACTATCATTAGTACTAATAAGCTACCTAACAACAACAACTTTCCTCGCATAATTTAATCCCCTTTCAATAATCGAAATATTAAGAATTCTTTATTTAAAGACAATCTGTTGGTGAACAAAATTATAGATTCATAGATTCGTGCTTAATTAAAGCGGTTTCATTTTGTAAAAGATAACACTTTTGAACATGTACTGTCAAATTATAATAATAAATGATTAACTACTATCATTTTATAAATTCCCTTAACGAATTATACCAAATACTTATTTACAATTTGTTCAGCTCTTTCTTTCCCTTCAGGCGACAATGCATTCATTGGTTTGCGACACTCTCCTGCTTGAACTCCTTTTACCTTCAATATTTGTTTTAACGTTTGATACAAACCATTATCCAACACTTCAGCAATTAAATCATTGGTCTGTTTCTGTTTGCTCCTTGCTTCATTAATATTACCAGCTTGGGCATCCGTTAAGATTTCTTTTGCCATTTTTCCATTTACATTAAAAGTACTACCAATAGCACCATCAATCCCTAGTACACTTGCTGATAACAACATTTCATCAAAACCAGAGTAAATTAACTGATCCGGATATGCATGTCTTAGTCTTTCAAGTAAGAAAAAGTCAGGCGCAGTGAATTTAACACCAATTACATGCTCTAATTTAAATAATTCACCGAATTGTTCCAAGCTCATATTTACACCTGTCAAAGCGGGAATAGAATAAACCACTAAAGGGAATTCAACCTGATTAACTAAAGTAGAATAGTAGTTTTTAACTTCATCAAAATTAAATTTGTAGTAATACGGTGTCACCGCTGACATCGCATCATAACCTAATTCTTTAACATAATGTCCCAACTCTACTGACTCATCAATATTAAGTGAGCCGATTTGTCCAATTAACTGTGCCTCATCTCCCACTTCATCTTTTACAACTTGAAAGATCTCTTTCTTTTGTTCAGTGGAAATTAAAAAATTTTCACCAGTGCTTCCATTGACGTATAGACCATCAACACCACACTCATCTAAGTTGTAACGCACTATTTCCCTTAAACCTTTTTCATTAACGTTTCCTTTGTCATCAAACGAACAAAGTAAAGCTGAAAATACACCTTTCATAAGGCTCCCCCTTTCTTCGAGTCAATTTGTTCATCTTGTAATTGATTCATTCTAGCTGAAAACTTTTCTGTAATAACTTGAGGTCGAGTAATTGCGCTGCCAACTACAACTGCATGTGCCCCTAATTGTAGCGCGTCTTTTGCTTTTTCAGGTGTATCAATATTGCCTTCAGCAATAATTGGTGTACTTAACCGACCGACTAACTCTTCTACTAATTGCAATGGTTTTACACCTTTTGAATATGGAGTATAGCCGACAAGTGTGGTCGCAATTACATCCACTCCAGCTTCCTCAGCGTTCGCACCTTCTTCAAACGTTGATACATCGGCCATAAACAACTGATCTGGAAACTGACACTTTACATCATGAAAAAAAGTTTTAAAACTTTGACCATTAGGACGGGAATGTTTAGTTGCATCTAATGCAATAACATCCACTCCTTCTTCATATAACGATTTAACTTCATCAAGAGTAGGTGTAATAAATACTGAGCTATTCGTGCAATTTCTCTTAATGATTCCAATGATCGGTAAGTCAACCTCACGCTTAATCGACTGAATATCGCTTACTGTATTTGCACGAATTCCAGCAGCGCCACCCATTTGCGCAGCCAAAGCCATCTTTCCCATTATGTAAGAGTCATGAAGTGGTTCATCCTCCAGTGCCTGACACGATACAATTAACTGATTTTTAATTTTTTCTAACATCTCCTTAAACCCCTTATGCCCGATTAAACCCGATTGATAGTTTAAATAAACTCACCACTTGGTAGTAGAAAGTCAAAGTTCTAAAAGTGCTTGATAACTGAAAACTAATAGTCACAACTTTGATAATGTAGTTTCATTTTATAATATAAAATTGACAGTTTCAAGTCATAATGTTATTATTTTTTTGAAAATTCTTTTAAATGGGTGCTGAGAGTAGTAGCGGATCTTGTCATTTCAAAGGAGGAAATGAAAATGATGTTAAAAGGATTACTACCAACTTTGTTTTTGACAGCTTTGTTTTTATTATTTACTTCACCAGGTGCATTTGCAGAAGAGATAGAAGAAGAGAAAGAACCTATTCTTCATGTAGAAAATGAAGAAATTAGTGGTGGGTACTTCACAGATCTCAATCACAAGATTGATGAGTTGAAAGAACTTGATCAGGGGACAATTATTGTACGTTTCCGTCATGAAGGCTCATCTTTTCAATCGTTATTCTCTTTAAGTAACAACAATTTTCCAAATGGACACTTCCACTTGTATGTATCTCCTTCAGCTATTGGTAGCGAAAACCGCTATCAAGCACCTGGAGAACCTCAAACTAACACTCACATTTCACAATCTCTAACGTTAGAAAATGACTACGTTCACACTTTAGCAATGGTTGTCGATCAAGAAGAGGGCTATAAATATTATTTAAACGGCGAACTTGTACTTGAGGATACTACGTCATCAGTCCAGTTTTTAAATAACATCTATGAACCTAACAGTGCACAACTCGGGCGTACAGAACGTGCTGCGGGAGGTAACCAATACACATTCCATGGAGATATAGACTTCGCTACAGTTTATGGTGAGCCGCTTCAAGAAGATTACTTAGTTGAATTAACTGGAGAAACAGCCCGTGAGTCATTAGAAAACCCTTTACCTGATGATGCTATGGTTACTGACCCATACAATGTGTTTTATCCAGGATTTATGGATTCTAATAACTACAGAATTCCAGCTTTATTCTACACTGAGAAAGGAACATTAATCGCCGGAATTGACCGTCGAGTTGAAAGTGGTGCAGATTCACCAAACGACATACACTCCGCAATTCGCAGAAGTTATGATCAAGGTGAAACTTGGGAAGATGAAGGTATCATAATTAACGCATACCCTGATGATGCCTCTAATATTGATCTTGCCTTTACCCAAGATAACTCTAATGAAAGAATCTTTGCATTAGTAGATGGATTCCCTCACGGTGCTGGTCTAATGGGCGGATTTGGTAACAACGCTTACCCTGGTACTGGTTACACTACTGTTAATGGTGAGGATTACATGTTTTTATTAGATGAAGATGAAAACGAATACACAATCCGTGAAGAAGGTATAGTTTATGACGGTGAGGGTAACCCAACTAGTTACAAGGTTGATGAAAATCGGGACCTATATTTGGACGGAGAAAAAATTGATAACATCTTTAGTGAAACAACGCCTTTGAAACCTTACAAAACTTCATATTTAGAGTTATACCATAGTGATGATGAAGGGGATAACTGGACAGGACCAATTGACCTTAACCCTGAAACAAAGGAAGAGTGGATGATATTCTTAGGTGTTGGCCCAGGGAATGGTATTCAATTATCTGAAGGGGAACATGAAGGAAGAATTATATTCCCAGTTTATTTTATTAATGAGAATTTACGTCAGGCTAGCGCTGTTGTATACAGTGATGACGGCGGAGAAACTTGGCAACGTGGAGAGTCGCCTAATCAGGGGCGTGTTGTTGATGGTAATGTCTTAGATGAACGTTATTTTGATAGTCCGAACCATGAAATCACAGAAGCACAAGTTGTTGAAATGCCTGACGGTCAACTAAAAATGTTCATGCGCAACTACTCTGGCTATGCTCAAGTTGCCACAAGTTATGATGGCGGGGAAACATGGGATTCAGAAGTTATAACCGAAACTGACCTTGTTGCACCATATAGCCAAATGTCTGCTATTCGATACGATGGTCAAATTGATGGAAAAGATGCTGTTATTTTTTCAAGTGCCAATGACCACACGAGCAGAATTAATGGTACCGTTCGCGTCGGATTAATAGAAGAAAACGGTCCTTTAGAAAACGGTTTTACAGACTACTCCTTTGATTGGAAGTATGAACAGTTAGTTAAAGAAGGCCATTATGGTTATTCAAGCCTTACTAATTTACCTGATGGTGAGCTTGGACTATTTTATGAAGGAACTCCAAATACAGTTATGGACTTCATTAAATTTAACACTGATTTCCTAAAATGGGAACGTCACATTGAAGAACCAACACCAGAGCTTATAAATTACACTCACTTAAAACAAGAGCCGAACGTATACCGCAAAGGAGACAGTGTGAAAGTCGAATTAGAATTTGACGACTTTGTAGTTCTAATGGGCGATCAGACACTCAAAGGAGAAATAGACGGCCACGCTATTAAATTTAATTTAGTCGAAAGTAACAACTCATCATTTACTTTTGAAGCTACACTTCCAGACTTAAAGCCTAGAGCCTATGACTTAAACCTAGAGTTCAGTTCTGATTTAACCATATATAACAAGTATGGCAAGTTACTAGATACCGTGTACCTGCACTTTGATTCATCAGAGAAAATTAAAGTAACAGCAGGTAACCATAACGAATAACCCCCCCTATTTTTGGAGATTCCACTTAGCTTAGAGGTTAGGTGGAATCTTTTTTGCTTATGTTTTCTAGGAATTCGGCGTTCGCCGGATTCCAAGGTGTTTTCGTCGGAAAAGTTAAATTTTCGCCGGATTATTCGGAAAATCGCCGGAATATCGAGATTTTCGCCGGATTATCACCGGGTTTCGCTGATAATCCAGATAATGGAATAGCAAACTACCTCGAATTAAAATCTAGACACGAACGTACATTCTGTTATATAATAAGAGTGTCCCTAATAGAAAAGGAGACTGATCGATGATAATACTCCCTCACAGCAAACCACCTGAGCTTGAACAACTCGAAGCTCTTGTTCCCCGCTATAAAAGAAATGATCAAACCTATCAGACGATTCAAGACCGCCTTGGCAAAGAGTTAGCTGGTTATTTAGGTGAGAGATCACTTCAATATTATATAAAGCTTCTTAATCTTAAAGATCACTTTCTACTATTTGGTTTTCGAGCGAAAGGAAATGATAGTTACTTTCAAATTGACTTATTGCTCATAACGCAAAGCTTCATATTGATTATTGAAGCCAAACATTTAAAAGGGACACTTTCAATTAATGAATCCGGTCAACTTATTCAAGAAAATGAAGATGAAATTGAGGTATATCAAAACCCACTCATCCAAGCAAACATCCAAAGATCCCAACTCTCTCACTTGTTGTCTCGACTTAGCTTAGATCTATTACCTATTTATACGTGCGTCACTTTCACTCACCCTAAATCAATCATAAACATCAATAAAAACACCACCGAAATTTTCCCAAGTCAGAACCTTCCGAACTACATCTATAAAATCCAATCTCAAAATCAAACCCCTCTTGTTAGTACTCAAAAAGCTAACACAATCGCGAAATCATTAAAAATCCGACACACTCCTAAAAACAACAACCTCATAAACTATTATGGCATAACCGACCACTTAATTAAAAAAGGTGTTTGGTGCACCCAATGTAAATCAACGATTATGAAGCGTATCCACGGAAATTGGCACTGCTCAAAATGTAATCACAAAGATAAGACTGCACATCTCCAAGCATTAAGAGAGTTTGCAGTTTTGTATGATCGGCAATACATTACTAATAAAGAAGCTAGATCATTCTTGAAAATTCAATCTGAATCTACTACAAAAAGGTTACTTTCAAAGTTTGAAAGAAAAGGTGATACAAAAGGAAGTGAATACCTTCTAAAATAACCGCCCCCACATCAGGAGCGGTTATTTATTTTGTCGTAAATCGACGTTCGCCGGATTCCAAGGTGTTTTCGCCGGAAAAATTAAATTTTCGTCGGATTATTGAAAAAGTCGCCGGAATATCGAGGTTTTCGCCGGAATACTGAAAATTTCGCTGATAATACAGATAATGGAAGCAGCCGAACCGCTACGATCCATGCTGCTAAATCAGTAGCTAGCCCAATTATCGAGAATTTCGCTTAATTAAACCAACCCCTCCTCTCTAAACCACCAACCAATAAACCACCCCACTCGTCACTAGCATCACGACCACGCTCAACGGCAGTCCTACCTTAACAAAATCTACAAATCGGTAGCCGCACGCTTGGTAGACGACTAGATTTGTTTGGTAGCCGATTGGGGTGACGAAGCTTGCGGAGGCGGCGATGGCGATGACGACGGCGAAGCCAATGGGGTCGACTCCGAGCACATGCGCCATCTCTAAGCCGATCGGAAGCATGAGCACGGCTGCAGCAACGTTCGTCATCAGCTCGGTGAATAGGTTTGTTAAAAGGTACAGCGCGACGATGACGGCGAACATGCCTAGTGGAGCCGCGACTGCCAAGACGTGCACCGCGATCCAATTTGCCAAGCCGGATTTTGACATCGCCAGCCCCACTCCAATCGCGCTAGAAACGAGAATTAAAATTTGCCACGGAATCGTTCTGACGACTTCCCCTACACTCAAGGCGCGCGCTACTAAAAGTAACACGACAACAGATGCAACAGCGACCAACATCGGCACCAAGCCGAGTGCGACTAACAAAACTGCCACACCCAAAAGACCTAACGCGATCCAACCGTCCAACTCTTTTCCACGGCTTGTACCTACTTTCTCCCGGCGACCTCCCCGCTTTCGACGTTTCCGCCCAGCTCGCTTTTCAGGCAAAAGTCGCCAACCTATCACCGCAACATACACAAGCCCTACAACGGTAATCGGCACACCTACAATCGCTAGTTGAAAAAAGCCAAATCCTTGCATCTCCGCTTCTCGCAGCAAGCCATCAACAACAAGATTCGTCGATGTCCCGATCAACGTCACAGTTCCACCTAAAATCGTCACGTAAGAAAGCGGAATTAACAGTTTCGTTTCTGACACGCCGTTGCGTTTACACCACTTTCTGACAACCGGAACTAAAGTGATCACAATCGGCGTGTTGTTTAAAAAGCTTGAAGCCCCAGCTGCAGGTGCAAGCAATCGAATGACCAAATCTCTCACCGAACCCGCACCCACTCCCCGTAAGAGCCTCTCTACGATTCGCGTCATCACCCCGCTTCTTTCGATCACACCAGCGATGACAAACAACAACCCAATCGTCCAGACCCCTTCATTAACAAACCCCCTCGCTGCTTCAAGCGGCTCGAGCACTCCTGACAGCAATAACACAACGAGCGCCGAAAAAATAACCCACTCCGCCCGAAATCGATCAACAACTAAAACGATAATCATTAAAAATATAAGTCCACTTACAAACACCATTTCACTCGTCATAACACCAACCCTCTACTCGAGTTCTCACATAATCTATGAAAACAACAGTAGATTCGTAAGAGCGGACGACCTAGGAGCCGGCGAACGCTCAGTTAAGCGAATGCTTCATTATTTCGGCGTTCGCCGGATTATCACTCGGTTTCGCCGGAAAAAATAAATTTTCGCCGGATTATTGAAAGAATCGCCGGAATACTGAGATTTTCGCCGGATTCTTATAAAAGTCGCTGATAATCCATATAATGGAACCGCGCAGGCACTCTACGGATCAAGGAAAAAAATAAGCGAACGCTCAATTAATTAGGCGTTCGCTTAATTATTAAGAACTTCGCTTAATCATCAAAAAAATCGCCTAATTCCACAATAATTAGGCGATCTTCCTTATTATCTTCAAGTCATTCGCTCGAGCTTTCGATTAACCCACTCGATATCAAATTCAGGCTTCCACCATCTTGCCCATGATTTCATGTTCATGTGGTCTGGATCGTTTTTATCATTAATAATTCGTAAAAACTCTGAATATCCAGGCATTCCCCCGACATCTTCAGGTGGTGCAGGGTGTTCACCATCTATACAAGTTGCATGTTGCTTTGAATAGCCTTCAATTTTCCGTGCTACTTCTACGTGGTGCTCCCAGAAGTCACCAAAATCATAGATATATTGAAATTCAGAAACACCTTCTAGCCAGCCGCTCAAAGGTTCTGCCATTGATTCAGATCCATATTCAATTTCCTTACCATCAATCAAAAACTCATAAAGGTGACTGCTCTCCCAATTAAATGCACTTTGAATAATTTCATGGAATTCCGAAAAAGTCGTGTCACTCTTAACGACTAGCCTTCTCCACGCAGTATGATCACCCAAAGGTAAACTCACTTTAACTTCATATGCATCGCTCGAAAAGATCGGCCGACTTGCGAATTTTTCAAGTTCCTCTATCATTTCCTCTTTAGGGAAGATATAACTCCCCTGTCCGTCACCAGTAAGGAAGCGACTCCAATGCTTACTAATGTCGACTTTTACTTTTTCATCACCAGAAAAGTCGTCAACAATCATTTCGAGCTCCTTTACACGTTGCGTCATAGCAGAAACCAACTTCCGTGACTTCGTATTAGTAAAAGTCACCGCACCAGCTGACCTAATATACTCATCAATGACACTTGAATCAATCCCCTCAGCCTCTAACACTTCACTAATCGCTGCGGGGATGGCCTCAGAAAGTCGACGAAAGTCATCCGCTTTCACGCCATAAAGTAAAATAGAGTAACGTGAAACGTCATTCAACAAAACAATCGCCTTTCTCCTGCCGATCTTAAAAACATTAGCATGCCAATCAAAAATTGAATCCCGCTCAATTCTTTCGTCCGCTTCAACCTTCAATTCATTTAACAACTTCTTCGTACACTGAATTTGCACTTGATCAACTCCGAACTTATGAGATATTTATACTAGTTTAACACTCATTATTTTAGAAAACACTAATTAGGCGAACGCTTAAATAATCCGGCGTTCGCCGGATTCTCATCCGGTTTCGCTGGATTATTGAAAAAATCGTCGGAATACTGAGATTTTCGCCGGAATATTAGAAAATTCGCTGATAATCCATATAATGGAACCGCGCAGGCACTCTGCGGATCAAGGGACAATTTAAGCGAACGCTCAATTAATTAGGCGTTCGCTTAATTATCGAAGGAGTTCGCCTAATTATCGCGGCGTTCGCTTAATTAATAAAAATTTCGCTTAAATATTAAAAAAATCGCCTAATTCCACAATAATTAGGCGATTTTTCTATATGACTAATAACCTCCATTGAAGGATTTTGTTGAAATCTATCGAATTACATACTTGATACTACTATAAAAGGAGAGCACCCATGTTTCTAATCTTGAATTTATTTAAATCGAAAAAAGATCCAAAAAAAGAACAAACACCTTCACGCCCTAAGCGAAACCAGGAACAAGTTGCAAATAGAAAAGGTGAACTTGGAGAGTATAAGATTGATATTCAGCTAGATCAATTACCGGAAGACTACTATTATTTAAGCGACTTATTAATCAAAAATCCTAAAGCTAAATCTGGCTATTCACAAGTTGACCATGTCATTATTACACCACACGGACTCTTCGTGATTGAAACTAAAAACTATCAAGGCACGATTTACGGTGGGAAAAACCGCAAAACTTGGTCAGTGAATGGGAAGTTCAAAATGATGAATCCATTTACTCAAAACTATGGCCATATGAAAGCACTAGCAGCTTTAATTGACACTAAGTACCAAAAGTCTTTCATATCAATCGTATCTTTTACGAAACGATGCACTTTTAAAGTTGAGCCAGAATTGCGTCAAATCTCATCAAACCAATTAATTGTTTATGATATTGAGCTGTCTGAATATATACATCGTAAAGTGCGAGCATTAAAAAGAGAACCACAACTAACTCTATCAAAAGAAGAGCAAGAAAATATTAAAGCAGCATTTCAACTAGCCAACATTACGGACCCAAAAATTTGGCAAGCACACAAAGAAGCATTAAAGAAACCGAGTACAAATGAAAAAGCAACCTGCATTGTATGCTCCAAAGCTGTTTCGGAAAAAGTAAAAGCGTATTGCTTATCACAAAAGAAGTTTAACGGGAAAATCTATTGCTATGAACATCAGAAAAAGTAATCGGACGAAAGCTTGAAACACTCAATTCGGCGTTCGCCGGATTATCACTCTGTTTCGCCGGAAAAATTAAATTTTCGCCGGATTATTGAAAAAATCGCCGGAATACTGAGATTTTCGCCGGAATATTAGAAAATTCGCTGATAATCCATATAATGGAACCGCGCAGGCACTCTGCGGATCAAGGGACAATTTAAGCGAACGCTCAATTAATTAGGCGTTCGCTTAATTATCGAGGCGTTCGCCCAATTATCGCGGAGTTCGCTTAATTATTAAAAATTTCGCCTAAATATCAAAAAAATCGCCTAATTCCTCAATAATTAGGCGATTTCCCATCCAACTCCAAACCATCTACTTCCCCTTCTTATACTTCCTCTCACTCTGCGAGGTATTCTGACTCTTTTTCTTGTTATGCTGCTTTTGATTTCGTTCTTCAATCTTCACGTCCTCTAATGGTGGCTCGTCTGTTAGTTGCGAGTCTTTGTGCTCATGCAAGGGCGTGCGGTCTTCTTCAAATACACCTTTTTTCTTTGGATCAATGCTCTCTTTATTTTTGTTGTTCGTGTGTATGACCATCATAGCACCACCTTTTTTTGAGGTTTTGTTATATGTGTACCCTAGTTGGAGGATTCATTAAACATCTCTCGACTCAACCTGACTTCACTCGCCAACGAGATCATCTCCTCATCCTTCACGACATCACGAAACAATCCACTATGTACGATCCACAAAATCGTCTCGCGGAAATGGTCGTAATCGCCGTCACTCAGCAACCTTTCGAACAATAACAGTAGCACACGCCTGACCGCCATTGTCTTGTAATCGTCCTTTTGCAATCGATCAATCAAAGACTCTACCATAAAAAATACCCTCCTATTCTATAATCGAATAGGAGTAGCTTTAAGTGTTATTATTCCACAAAAAACACCCACGCCACAACTTAAGTAACGTGAGTGCTTTCGTTCTTATTTATTTTCTGGTTGATTGACGCTGAATTAATTCGAAAGGGAAATAATTTTCTCTTTGTTTGATGTCTTTCGAACCACCTAACCGCATGCACTAAAAACCCAACCGGCGCACCGGTTGGGTTCCATTCAAAATCAACTTACTGCGTCACTAACTCTAAATCAACAGGAATGAAGTCTTCTACTGTCTCGCTATTAGCGATATCTAGAGCTGTTTCAACACCTTGTTCACCAATTTCAGTTGGCTGCTGAGCAATTGTCGCGTCCATTTCGCCCACTTCTACTGCTTCTACTGCGTCGTCAGTAGCATCAAAGCCTACAACAATCACGTCATCCATACCTGCAGATTCTAATGCACGGACTGCACCTAGTGCCATTTCGTCATTGTGTGCGAATACTGCATCAAATTCTTCTCCACTTTGGATAATGTTCTCCATTACTGTTAAGCCTTCAGCACGATCGAAATCTGCTGGCTGTTCAGCAACAACTTCGATTCCATCTTCAGCGCCTACAGAGTTATGAAAACCTTCTCCACGCTCACGTGCTGCTGAAGATCCTGGAATACCTTCTAATTCTACTACATTTCCTTCTCCACCAAGTTGTTCAATGATGAAGTCTCCTGCCATTTCACCACCTGCTACGTTGTCAGATGCGATGTGTGCGACGACTTCGCCACCATCTGCACTACGGTCAACTGTTACAACTGGAATGTCAGCTTCATTTGCAGCTTCTACTGCTGTAATAACTGCTTCTGAATCTGTTGGGTTTACGACTAATACATCAACGTCTTGTTGAATTAAATCTTCCATACTACTTAACTGTGTTGCAGCATCATCTTGTGCGTCAACGACTGTAATGTCTACACCTAACTCTTCAGCCTTTTCTTCAGCACCTTCTCTTAACGTCACGAAGAATGGATTGTTCTGTGTCGATACAGCTAGCCCGATGTGTACCTCACCATCATCACCGCTAGCATCTGTCTCATCATCACCATTTGAAGTTGGTGATTCAGTTGTACACGCTGCTAATAAACCTATTGTTAAAAACGCAATTAACCCTAATTTAAACTTTGAAAACATTTTAAATCCTCCCCTTAAATCTAATTTTTATCCCATCATCTATTAACCTACGACGACTTTTGACGATCAAGTATGACTGCAAGTAAGATGACCGCCCCCTTTACAATTTGTTGGTAGTTTGAAGATACCCCTAGTAAATTCAAACCGTTATTTAAAACCCCAATAATTAGGGCTCCAATCAATGTTCCAAAAATCCAACCGCGACCACCAGCTAGGCTTGTACCACCTAAAACAACAGCCGCAATCGCATCAAGCTCATAAGTGAAACCAGCGTTCGGTGATGCAGAGCCTAAACGAGACGTTAAAATAATTCCTGCTAAAGCTGCTAATGCACCTGTTAATGAATAAACGCCAATTTTGACACGGTTCACTTTAATTCCTGATAAAATAGATGCTTCCTCGTTACCACCAATTGCATACACGTGGCGACCAAATACTGTTTTCTTCAAAATTAATAATAGAATGAAAAAGATTACAAACATGATTATGACCGGAATTGGTATCCCAAATAAATAACCACGACCAATTAAGTCAAATGTTTGACTGTCAGTAAATCCGGTTACCGGTCTACCATCCGTATAAACGAGTGTTAAACCTCTGAAAATTGTCATCGTTGCTAAAGTTGCAATAAATGGCGCTACTTTTCCTTTAGCGATAATTACACCGTTAAATGCACCCATTACAGCTCCGGCTAAAACCCCTAACAAGACAGCTAATATTGGGTCTATACCACTAGCCATCATCCCGGCTGTCAAAGCACCCGCTAAGGCCAACGTCGACCCAACAGACAAGTCAATTCCACCGGTTAAAATAACAAACGTCATACCAAACGCGAGTAGTGCAATAATCGTCACTTGTCGCAACATCGTCAACAAGTTATCTAAACTTAAAAACTGTGGGCTCATAATACTTAAAACAATAACAATAGCAAGTAAACCTAATACTGGCCCTAACTTCTGCATAATTTGTCCTAAAGATTGACCTCTCACGCTACTCCCCTCCTGTCGCAGCATACATAATCTTCTCTTGATCCGCTTCATCACGGTTAAGTTCGCCACCAATTTGACCTTCATGAATGACTAAAATACGATCACTCATTCCGAGCACTTCTGGTAGTTCGGATGAAATCATAATGATACTCACCCCTTGAGCGGTTAACTCGTTCATAATTTGATAAATTTCCTTCTTCGCACCAACATCAACACCACGCGTTGGTTCATCCAGAATTAAAATTTTAGGGTTAATGCCTAACCATTTACCGATGACAATCTTTTGTTGGTTACCACCACTTAATGACTTCACCTCTTGCTCACGGCCTGACGTTTTAACATTAAACCGTCCAATCATATCATCTACAAACTCATGTTCTTTCTGACTTGAAATAACCGTTTGCTTAGACACGTCATCTAAGTTAGGTAAAGTGAAGTTTTCTCGTACTGACATCGACAAGACGAGTCCTTCTTCTTTACGGTCCTCTGTGACAAAACCAATTCCAGATTTGATTGCATCAATTGGTTTTTTAATTTTCGCTTTTTTCCCATCAATGAAAATGTTTCCGCTTTCAATTTCGCGATAGCCAAATAATGCTTGCATAATCTCAGAGCGTCCTGCTCCCATTAGACCAGCTACACCTAGAATTTCACCTTGCTTAACTTCAAAATTGATATCGCGAAATACATCAGACGTTAACCCTTCGACTTTAAGCCTTACATCACCTACGTCAACGTCACGTTCTGGGAAAAGTGTGCCAAGTTCACGCCCTACAAGCATGCTAATGAGCTCATCATATTCTACTTCACCAATGACACGCGTTCCGATATATTCACCATCACGTAAAACGGATACACGATTACAAACCTTAAAGATCTCTTCCATTCGGTGTGAAATATAAACGATGCCAACACCTTGTTCGCGTAACCTCTCAATTACTTCAAACAGTCGCTCAATTTCACGATCTGTCAGCGCTGCAGTCGGCTCATCCATGACAATGACTTCTGCATTAACTGATAATGCTTTAGCAATCTCGACCATTTGTTGCTGACCAACGGATAAATTCCCTGCTGTAGCAAGCGGATCAATTTCAACACCAAGTTGACCTAAATATTCCTTCGTTAATTGGATCATCTTTTTCGTGTTTAAAAAGCCTGTCTTACCGAACTTAATCTCGCGGCCTAAAAACATATTTTCCATAACCGTTAAATACGGAATAATGTTCAGTTCTTGGTGAATAACGGCAATACCCGCTTCTTCTGACTCCTTCGTGTTTTGAAAGTGAACCGGCTCACCTTTAACGAAAACTTCACCTTCATCACGCTCATATATCCCGGTCAAAATTTTCATTAAAGTCGATTTACCAGCACCATTCTCACCTAACAAAGCGTGAACTTCACTAGCAAGGATTTCAAAGTTAACTTCATTTAGCACCTTATTGCCGACAAATGACTTCGAGATGCCTTTCATTTCAATTAACGTTTGTTGTGACATTAGAAAATCACCCCAGAACGAAGAATAATATTTGCAAATGGTGTCGTCTCACCTGTTCGGATCACGACTTTTGCATCCTTCGTTAATTTTTTAAAATCTTCATGTGAGACGAAATCTTTCTCACCTTGATAATGCTGTTCAATCTTGGTTAAAACGTGTTCATTATTTGTCTTGATCTCTGAAGCTAATGTTACGTGTTCTACTTCCATGTCCGCCAAAATAGCTTGTAAAGTTTCAACAAAGCTTGGTGTCCCTTTCGTTAAAGCTAGATCAATTCGTTTCACACCATCAGGGACGGGTAAGCCACAATCAGCAATCACAATCGTGTCAGTATGGCCTAATTGAGCTAAAACAGATGCAATCTCGCTGTTTAAAATTCCTTGTTTCTTCAAATCAATCACTCTCTTTATCTAGTAATCTTAAAACATCTTCACGTTCTGGCATTCCAGTTTGTGCGCCAAACTGACTCACAGAGATCGCTGCGGCTGCATTACCGAAGCGACACGCGTCACTATACGATTGACCTTCAGCGAGCGCAACGCTAAAACCGCCATTAAATGTGTCTCCTGCCCCCGTCGTATCTTTAACATCGACGTTGTAACTCGGGACGATCGTCTCATTGCCATTTTCAACAAACTGAACGCCAGCCGAACCTTGAGTGACGAAAAATTTCTCACGATACTGCTCGTTAAAACGTTTTTTCTCCTCAGTATCAAGCAACTCTGTCAACTCGTGTTCATTTGGTGTGAGGAAATCGACTTTCTCAAGTAAATCTAAAGGGACAGGTTGCATAGGCGCTGGGTTTAAAACAACCGTCGTGTTATACTGATTGGCTATATTTACTGCCTCTTCCACACTTTCAAGTGGAATTTCGAATTGCAGTAATAAAATATCACTATTTTGAATCGCTTTTTCATTTTGTTTTACGATTTCCGGAGTCACATGAGCATTGGCTCCAGGAACGACGATAATTGTGTTATCCTGTTCTGCCACAGTGATTTGAGCAACACCTGTTGGAGCGTGTGTAACCGGTTCCACATTGACGTTAAAAATACCTTGATCCTTCAAGTGAGTAACCAATGGTTGTCCAAAAGTGTCGTCTCCAACACAACCAACCATTGTCACTTCTGCGCCAAGTTTAGAAGCGGCTACGGCTTGATTCGCCCCTTTTCCACCAGGAATGGTTTGAAAGTCTGTCCCTAATAACGTCTCACCCTGATCCGGAAAACGTTCTGCTTGTGACACGAGGTCCATATTAATACTACCGATTACAGTCACTTTTGCTGTCACTTAGCATACTCCTTTAAATCTATCTTTTAGTTGATTGACGCTTAATTAATGTTGACGGGAAAACATTCTCTTTTTCTTTAACCATTTTCCCTTCGATTAATGCTGTTAATGCCTCTGCCGCCTCGCGACTCATTTGGTAAATCGGCTGTGACAATGTCGAAAGCTCTGGTTTCGTCATCTCTGTTAAATCAATACCATCAAAACCAATAATCGCTAAATCTTCTGGAACGTTTAAATTAAGTGACTCTGCAGCTTTTAAAGCTCCTAGTGCCATGACATCATTTCCCGCGAATATACCATCAATTTCGGGATGGCTCTGCAGCAACTCTTTAGTCACTTTTGCCGCTTCCTTCTGGTCAAAGTTTCCTTCTACAACATAACTGCTTAGAAACCAATCTTGCTGCTTAATGACATCTATATAACCTAAATAACGATTATCTGAGTTCTCCACTTTATCCGGGCCTTTTATATGGCCAATCCGAGTACAACCCACTTCTAGTAAGTGCTCTGCTGCCTTCCGTCCACCACTGCGGTTATCGATCGCAAAAGTCGGGATATCTTGATGAATCGATCGGTCAAGTGCGACAACTGGCATATCATATTCGGCAATTAAATCCCGTTCAATCGTATTCGATACGATAATCGCACCATCGACGTATTTTTGTTTCATAACATCAAGATAAAGTCGTTCCTTTTCAGGGTCTTCATCACTATTACAAAGGATCGTTGTAAACCCTTTTTGAATTAAATAATCTTCCACACCCCGAACAAGCTCTGGGAAGTATGGGTTCGTAATATCCGGAACGATTATCCCAATCGTTTTAGATTGCTTCTTAAACAGGCTACGCGCAACAGAATTCGGCTTGTAATTCAACAAATCCACTGCCGCTTCTACCTTCTTACGCGTATCTTCATTTACATAACCATTACGATTAATAACCCGCGAAACCGTCGCCACCGAGACTTCCGCATGGTGTGCTACATCTTTAATTGTTGTCATGTTAGACCACCTAAATTATTTCATTTTCTATGGTGTAACCGTTTACATGTTTTGTGTAATAAAAGAGTTACTAATCTGTAACCCGTTACACATTATTCTAGTACTCTTACAAATGATTTGTAAAGAGATTCTATTAAAATTTTTTAAAAAAAATAAAAAGAAGCACCCACAACGTCGTGAGTGCTTCTCTTATTGTATTTTATGGTTGATAGACGCTATTAATTTAAAAGGGATTACTCTCTTTTTTATTTTCCCTTCAACCATAAAGCATGGTGTGTTGCTCCACCCTTGGTCAAAATTAACATTTTATACATATATTCGTATTTTTAAATTTGTTTTTGTCTATTTTTTCTATAAATGTTTAAAATAATTTCGACCCGTACCATTAAAAACTAATATATATTTTATTAAGTTAAAGAGTTAATGTAAAGAATTATTTTAATAAATTTAATGAATTTAAATAATTATACGATTTCAGTGATTAGTAGCGGCATTACTTTAATTAAAAGTGAATATACCAACAAAATCTCCCTACCATACACATTTTGACAAACTTATTGGAAGTTTTGTGATATTTTAGCACTAGTTTTGAAATGTCATGAGAGGGTGAACATTTTGTTTAAAAAATCTGCACGGGCTAAGTTCCGTGAGCAAAAGCAGCAACATCGTTCTAATCATTTACGTTCATTATTTACACGCAATCATCCTAAATCGGTTATCTCTGAACAATTTCGTACACTTAGAACGAACTTACAATTTGCACCAAATGAAGTTGATTTACAAACAATCGCCGTCACATCAACCAATAAAGGTGAAGGAAAAAGTGTCACAGCAATCAATCTAGCAACCGTGTTTGCCCAGCAAGGAAAACAAGTTCTACTAGTTGATGCCGATATGCGAAGTCCGAGCATTCACCACAATTTGCGCATCGATAATCGACTTGGCTTAAGTAACTTGCTCGTCGGTGATTATGACGTCGTTCAAGTCGTTCGCGATGTGAAAACAAACAACCTCGACATCTTGACATGCGGGCCAATTCCACCTAACCCGTCAGAACTACTGGATTCTCAAGCGATGACTGAGCTGATGGAGAAAGCAAAAGCCAGTTATGACTTAATTATCTTTGACACACCACCTGTTCTCGCTGTCACGGATCCACAAATTTTGGCCAACCGAGTTGATGGTGTGTTATTCGTCGTTCGCAGCAAAGTCACTGACAAAAAGTCCGCCACAAAAGCTAGAGAACTTTTAAAGCAAGCCGATGCGAATATTTTAGGTGCCGTATTAAACGACTACGATCAAAAACGAAAAGACTACTATTATTACAGTTATCAATAGACTGTCGTATATAAAATACCTCCCTCGTCTACAATGCTTGATAGTGACGGGGAGGTTTCTTTATGAAATACATATTGTCTACAATTATCATTTCTTCTATATTAATCATTGCCTTCAGCATAATGAGCGAAATGGAGCGATCAGGTTCATCGATTCACGCGATTTATTATATGAACGGGTCGACATTGTTTCTACTAGATCAGCAAAGCTCTTTTTACAGCATTTATTCATTCAGTAGTGAATCAACCGTGAACCGAAAAGCAGGTCACTTTTTCTTTTACGGCATTTTAACTACCTTAATCTATCTCGCTCACCCAGCGGCTACTACTTTAAGAAGAGCCACTCATTCCGTACTGGCGACGACCATGATCGGTTTCATTGATGAGATCCATCAACATTTTCTCGTCAACCGAAGTGGGCGCATGTTAGACGTGTTCATTAATATGTCCGGGAGTTTAACTGCGGTGACAGTCGTCGCCTCATTTAGCTTAGCTTCACAATTGATTTTAAAGCTATCAAAATGAAAAGTCGGGCACACCGCTTTCGGATGTGCCCGACTTTTCGTAAAATAAGCCCCTGTAATGATTTTCACCCCAGTGTACATTGGTAAAACTTAAGTCTAAGCCTAAGTCCCTATACCAATTATACTAAATATATATTAACAAAATTGGTATCACAAATCAACAATTTCCATGATTATACACCAAAAACTTGTTGACGATTTTCGACAATTCGGTCGTACTCTATTTAAGCGTCTATTATCCCTCTCTCTAACCACCAACCAACCTCATTTTAAAATAGGATTCACTTAATAGTTTATAATTTTTATCTATAAAATTCTTTTAAAACCCTCGATATTAAGATTATTAAGCCGATAATATACACAAGCACTATCACGCAATTATCTAAAAATGTTAAAAATCAATCGATAATGGCAAACTTATTGAAAAATAAGGACGCAAAGCCAAGGGCCTAACGTTTTTACTATGGCAGCCGGTTACCGAAATGAGCGCACGAAAGGTGAGCCTATTTGGGTTCGCCTTTTTTATATTTTAATAGAGTACACAAACAAGAATAACCATATAGGAGAATTACTTATGAGCACGATCTTAATTGCTGATGATTCAAAGTTTATGAGAATGCATTTAAAACATATAATACTAGGTCATGGTTCCTACAACATCTTAGAGGCAGCGGATGGAAGACAAGCAATCGATTTATACAAACGACAACAACCTGATTTAGTCGTTCTTGATATAACAATGGAGCATGTAGACGGTTTAACTACTTTAAAAGAGATTATGAGTATTGGAGATTCTGCTACTGTTGTTATGTGCTCCTCGATAGGGACGCATTCTAATATAACAGAATGCCAACAGTTAGGGGCGCATGACTTTATTATTAAACCACATTTCGAACGGTTAGTAGATGTCTTAAATAGTTTAATTGCAATTAACAAATTAAAGAGGAGTGAATAATGTTTATGAAAGATTTTGGAATATGTTCGCGTTGTGGTCAAATGACTTATATTGCCTATGACTTCTGTCGTAATTGCTACAATGAAGAAGAAGAAACCATTCACGAGATTAAAACCTATTTACGAACACACCCTAGAGCAAATGCCATGGATATTTCATCAGGAACAGGCATCTCAATTAGTAAAATCACAAGATTAATCAAAAATGGAATGATCGTATGAATAGAATCTAAAACGTGTGCTTTGAGGCTTCTGTCGAATTATGCGTTCGCTTAATTATGTTAACAGTTCGCTTAAAAAATTGTAATTTCGCTTAATTATTAAGAATTTCGCCCAATTATTGAAGATTTCGCCTAATTATCTGGAGTTTCGCTTAATTAATGAAACGAATATTAGTCTGTTCCGAACAATGTAAAAAGCCCAGCAGTCGGAGAACATTCCTTCTAACTGGACTTCCCTTATAGTTTAGTCCTAACCATTGTCTTACTCTTATCTGGTATGTCCCTTTGTAGCTATCTTCCTCCAAATAACAACATACAAAAGCACGCCAAAACCCGCACCAACTGTATCTAAAACAACGTCACTCACTTCTCCAGATCTTCCTGGTATGTATAATTGATGAACTTCATCTGAAATCGCGTACAATAAACAAACGACAATCGTCACCCAAGCACTTCGCTTAAGCTCCACGCCACTTACTCTTAAAGCATTCATCACGAGAATCCCAAGCACAAAGTAAATAAAAAAGTGCGCCGCTTTTCGAATGAGGTAATGAACCCAATCCGTGTCCGCATCAATGAACGGTACAATCGATAAAACGAGATCGACGACACTTCCGCTTAATTCACTCGACTGTTCTCCAGGCTGGTGTGAGAAATAAAAAATAAGCCCCATCCACATGAGGACAGCCAACCAAGACACTAACTTCTTCATCATCCATCTCCTTACATTCCAACCTAAAAAATCACCTATTATCATATGGTACAACAACTTCCATTAATATGGAATCTACAAAATAAAATCCCACCGTTTTATTATGAAATAAAACGGTGGGAACGTCTGAACTGTCCGTAATTTTTATTTTTTGGGGAAAGTGGGCTCCATTAATTCCCACTGTTTAATAATTTGAGAGTTATTTTGAATTTCTTTTACTGATCCGATCAATTCGAAAGTCTTCTTTAAGGACTTGTATAAACTTAAACATACTTAGAGGAACCTTGCCTCCACTTAGTTTAAAGATCTTCCAATGAAGTCCGAGCATCTTTTCAAGATCTTCTTTCCGCCGTTCCTTACTAAATAGATAGTAAGCATGAATAAACTCAGATTTCATTTTCTCAATCTCTTCTGTTTTGTCTTTTACAGTTTCCAAAAAGCTACCTTCTCACCTCCACTATAATTTGTTGAAAAAAGCTGCGATTAGTTCTTAGTTCTTTATAACCACCACCTTATTCCTACAAAGTACAATTATATTTTACAAAGTTTTCAGAAAAAGTAAAGTACTTTTTCGAAAATAATTGTGAACAAAATGTGAACAATGTCAAAATTAGTCATGTATCAGCCTCTTATAAAGCTCCCGCTATGACTGAATAAGAAGATAGGCGTTCACTTCCTCTATTAGGCGAACTTATACTTGCTCCCTTTTAAGGATTTCTTAAGAGGGAGCACTTTGTTTTTGTTGCTGCACAGCTGGGAATCCGGCGTTCGCCGGAATAGGGGTGCACTTCGCCGGATTATTGAAATTTTCGCCGGAATAATTCTGTTTTCGCCGAAAAATCGACAATTTCGCCGGAATAATGGTTTCTTCGCTGATAATCCAGTTTTTACCACAGCACAACCCCACAATGTAAATGTTAACTACACGGCAGTGGTACATAATGATTGTGTTCAAAGTTAGCTTTCTACTAAAGTAACATTAAATTCTAATCGTTAGGGCGGATACAGTTGATTAATAAAAAAGCGTATATTGAAAGCCGTTACATTAATCATGAACAAAAATCAAACAACAGCAACCGCTTGTTTAATGGATATCACTTTAATCAAAATAGAAGAGTTGCTCGATCTTTTTCTTCGTTTTACCCTGATCTGAAAACAAAATTCCTTCTTATAATTTTTCACTATTGAAGGAAACTGTTCACTATTAAGAAAGTAAATAAAAAGCCCACCACTAATATTTAGTGATGGACTAAATTGCAAATTTTATTAATTTAGTTTCTTCTGTTATATAGGGAGTGGCAAAACTCAAGCTCTACCTCTTATTAATTAATCGATTGTTAAATCCTTGCAAATGAATATGATATGGGGCTATTACATGCCGTATGCTTATATGCTTCTTCTTCATGCATCTTATGAACAATTTCGTCAGTGGTTAAATGGCCAATCATTGAAATTATATGTTCCAGTGTTTGTATTTCCTCATCTGTTAACTCTGTAATTTCAAACCCAGGTGATGGTTTAAACTTATACCCAATATTTTCACCGTACTGAATAGTATCAAACTCAACACCATCTAATAATACTATTTGTTCATACCCTTCTGGAACTGCACCCATTGGCAATGCATTGTAAACAAGGCCACTAATTGATTGCCCTGTTCGTTTAAAGTTTAATATATCGGAAAACCATAGCATTTTCATAAGCTTTACTTTGTGAAGGCTATTTACCTTTTCTGAAAAATAATTAATCATTTCAATGACTTTCTTTAAATTAAGATCTGAATTCCCCCTAGTTATTGGATCTTCATAATCCGCATAACTAGCGTAAATTGAATCTATAAGATAATTATTTCTTTTTTTTATACTGTTCTTTTGCTTTATGCAATAACTTTAAATATGCTTTTTCCGATATTTTATCTTGTTCCTTTGCTTCATGTAGCTTTTCTATAAACCACTTTGGGTCAGAACTAATTTTCATTAATACATCATCATGAGCACGATCTTGTACTTGATGGTTTTCATACCTTGTAATGGTTGCTCTTCCCCAACCTAAGACTTCAGAAAAATCTTTTTGACTGATGTCATATTTCTTCCTAATGTCATGAATCTCATTAGAAGTTAACAACCCTAATTTCTCCCGGTATGCATCTTTCATGGCTAAACTATTAGCTTTTATCATTTCTTCCGACTCTAGAAAGTCTTCCGTAGCAGAACAATAATCATATTGAGCAGTAAAACTAACTTCTTCGCCTTTAAAGACCTCATGATCAGTCACTTCAACAGTTTCAACTTCATGCTCTTCCATACAAAGCAAGCAAAGTTTCTTTTCACTTTTTAATATTTTCATTATACTCACCTTTACTTTCTATAAGGAAAGTCATCTTCCTTAAATGGAATCTCTGCAAAATGAAAGGACATAACCAAAATAAAACTGTCACCAGCAACATATGTAAAGTTTACATTTGCCTTACTACACTTTTGCAGTAATTGTAAGATTGTTAGGTGTCAGACTGATTTATTTGGTCTCACTAAAGGTATTATTGAATATGAGACATGAACCAATTCCAGTGATTTCAATGGTGGAAATAATATTTTTCTTGAGGATTAATTAGAAGCATAGACCTAACAACTTTGGTGTTGCCGATGCAATCGAATCAGCTATTGCGCAAGGTTAGTGAGCAAATTTAACGCATCTTCTCTCTCGATGATTTAGGAAGAAAAGAAACATTAGAGATCCCCAAGAAGATGGCTAAAGACGAATCTATTAACGCTGGCGCATCCCTGATGATCTAGAAAATGTAGACTATGAAGACATTCCGTTAGCCTATTTACCCGGAAAAGCTACGAAAGTTCGGGCGAAATCAGCAGGGACTTTAGCTAATTAGCTATCACCTTTTTTAAAACATTACAGTTATTGGAAACTAACTGTAATGTATTTATATCACTATATTATCTACTACAACCAAAGATTTTATAGAAAACAACACTTGATATTAGAGTCTTGTAATTGAGGTACTTTTTACAAACTAAAATCCCTAAAAAACTTTTCATCATATATTTGGTCTATTGCATTGTCCCCATATATCTGTTTGAAATAATTAACCGCATAGGAATCCATCATACCTGATATAAAATCTGTTATGTTACGTTCAATTGATTCATTTTCTCCCCTGAATTCGACCGGAAGTAAAAGACTATTTTTATTAAATTCCTTATCACTTAAGCCGTTAAATATACCCTTAATAACTTTTTCTCCTTGTTTTTCATACAATTGAACTGAGTCTGAACGGTTTACAGAATTGAAAGTGAATTTCTTAAGATCTCCCGCAAGCTTCTTATGCTCTTGGAAACCTAACTCATAATTATTCATTGTCCCAGTCTTTTTGACCATTTCCTCATCAACTTTTACCACACCTATATCATTAATTAGAGTATTGACTAAATTTGAAGTTAATTCCTTCCTGAATAAAAATCCATACTCCTCAGATGACTTGTATATGCTTGCAGTACTTGCAACTTCTCTCGCTCTTTCCACTAACCTTTTCAACACTTCATTATCATCTTTACCAAATTCAAATATGAATTCGTCAATATTAAACAACTTAAGACTTAGTGCATCTTCTAAATCATGAGCAGCATATGCAATTTCATCTGCAAGATCAACTATTTGCACATCTACAGTTCTTGGTTTTATAGATAGGTCTAATACTTCGCTTTTAATTTTCTCATAATCATCCCGGTAAACAAATTTCTCTTCATTGTTGTTAATTGTATTATAATATTTGACTACACTTAACATAGTTCTCAGTGTTAGGTTTAACCCTTTGTTATTAGGTAACTTCTTCTCTAAATTGTTTAATACTCTAAGTGTTTGTGCATTGCCTTCAAAACCACCTCTTCCTCTCATCAAACGATTTAAAACCCTTTCCCCATGGTGGCCAAAGGGAGGATTCCCAATATCATGTGCCAAAGCTCCAGCTTCAACAACATAAATATCATCAAGATAAACATCTTCTAACCCTGAATCCTTACTTAGTTTTGCTGCAATTCCTCTCGCTATTTGGGCAACTTCAAAGCTATGAGTTAACCGGTTCCTATAAAATTTATCACTCCGTATACCTAGCAATTGCATCTTTCCTTGTAGTCTCCTAAATGACGTTGAGTAAAGTATCCGAGAATAATCTCTTTGGTAATTATTCCGCGCCCTCTCCACATTATCCTCCGGATATAACCTGCAATCTAACTCTTTCAAAGGTACATAGTACTTCTCCAAAAAAACTTTCATGTCTAGCATCAGAATTCCCCTTTCTAAAAATAATCATTAACCAAACACCTATTATTTAATAATTCTACAAAAATTAACCAAATCCTCTATATTTTTTAACCTCTCGCCATTTTCCAACAAAACATTCCCTTCACAACACTTGGTGCCTAAACTCCCACAACACTTCAGAGTACACTAATCCAAGTTATCCCCCACACCCTATCCTTCCAAGGAATTTTATGGTACTTTGAGTGTGGAAGAAGTCTGTTATGAAGGTGGGGCAATTATGGGGGAAAATAGTAGATTAATTGTAGCACTCGTATTAATTGGTGCTGTTGCTATTGTCGGTGTTCTATTATCCAATCAAGATATGACATTTCTAGACAATGATTCAGAAGAGAGCGAACAGCTCATTGAGGCTACTGCGAATGATGATGGTACCTCAAAAGATTCTAATATCACGAATTACCTTGAGGGAGTTGTTTCAATTAATGAAGTAACAGAGGAGTTCCTCGATCAAACAGTAAGTATTGAAGGAACTGTCCAGTCAATCGATCATCACGAAGATGATCATATCTTTCTTGAAGTAAGTGATGAGACTGGTTCAATGTCTGTACCGCTGTTTGCTGATAATGATATTGATCACAGTTCAATTAGTGAGGACGAGACGTATATCTTTACTGGTTCAGTCAATGAATTTCAAGGTGAGGTTGAAGTAGTACCGGAGAATCAAAGCGATATTAATTTGATCAATAGTTCACCAACTACTATCACTGAAGATCACGTAGGTGAGGTTGTTAATATCGAAGCGCAACTTCTAACAAAACATAACCATCCTGATGGCCATGTATTTATGACCGTTTTAAACAAAGATACTGATGAAGAAATTGATGTACCAGTGTTTAATCAAAGTGAAATTGCAACTGAAGATATACCTATTGATTCAACATTGATAGTTAATGGCATGGTGAATACTTATAATGACAACCTTCAAGTCATTCCACAAAACCAAGAAGACTTACAAGTAATTGAAAAAGGTAATGACGAAGGATTAGAGCTAATGGATATTGGTCATATTTCTGAAGAAGATCGAGGGAACATGTTTGATGTTCGAGGTAGTGTTACGAGCCTTAATGAACATGATGGTCACCTATTCTTCACTTTATCTAATGGAGAAGAAGAAATCGATGCTGTTCTCTTTGAAGCTCATGGAGAAGAAATTGAAGGTAGAAAAGTCCGCATTCGTGATGCTTATAATAATGACTTTCCAATAAGAGTGTTAGCTATGGTGAACATTTATAATGACGAACTTCAAATAATCGTTGAGAAAGTCTATAACGAATACTAGTGTAGGTGATGACGGTGTCTGAAAATAAATTATTTATAGTGATCATTGTAACAGCAATAACATCATACCTAATTCCTACACCTCTATTTTTTGCAGTGAGTACTCTCGTTTTAGCTTGGGTAAGTTGGGAATTATTTAATTACCATAATAAAAACCAAGACGGTAACAATTCAACACTACCTTTTCTACTAATAGGAATTCTTCTCGTCAGTGTGAACTTCTTAGTAGAATACGTTCAACACGCTTTCTTATTAATCGGTCTAGCATTCATCATACGATCATTCATAATATTAGCTGTTAAACAGAATAACCAGACAAACTCGATTGCAACATCCTCTAACTATAATAAGACTAATGAAATCAATGAGCCTGCCCAACATACTGAGGGCTTTAAAGAGTTCATGAGCCTCTTAGATGAACATACTAATCAAATCCATGAAAAACTTAATGCCATTAGCCATGAAATAGACATTAACTCAAACCTGGTTGGTGAACGTGAATACAAGTCGCAAGAATCTATTAAAGAGGATATCTTAAACCAATTGAATTACGAGGAAAAGACCAAAAATAAAGAGATAACAGAAACAATTCAAGGTATTATAAGTCCTATTGTGTCTTCACTTACTAACTTAGAGAAATCTATTTCTGAAAAAAGCATTGAAGAAAAAGAGTATATTACTCAAATGGTTGAAACTGAATTACAAAAAAACCAAAATCATTCCTTAGAAGACATAGAGACAATAATCAATCAATCTATCAGTCACATTAATAATCAACCTGAACTCTTAGAGGACGAACAAATTCGTGAAGCTTTTATAAATGCGATCATTTCTGCAGAAGAAGAACTATGCATAGTAAGTCCATGGGTTAATGAAAAAGTATTAGAAGGTTATATACCATACTTTCAAGCTGCTATTAAGAGAGGCGTTACCATAAAAATACTGTATGGCTATACTGATTCCTATAGCCCGAATGATAAATCAATAAAAACTGATCAAGCTATTCAATACCTTAAACTCCAACTCACCAATGTACGACCAGGTGGGTTAAAAATGAAAAAAGTTAATACGCACTTCAAACTTACAATCTGTGATGAGAAGTTCTATTTAATCGGCAGTTATAACTTCTTATCCTTTGGTGGTAAATACAACGAAGAAACACGTCACGAAGCAGTTGAGTACTCTGAAAATAAAGAAAGAATCCAGGAGTATAAGGAGAGGTATTTTCGGTTTTAACACATCCAATAAGGCTACTTGTCAGATGGTAATATGGGCATACTGTGATTGATTGAAACTTGTGCTGATTCAATACCTAATAATTGTATATTATAGTGATACTTCTAATATTTTTATGATACACTTATAATAGTTTTTGTATTTAATTTTATAATGAGGTGCAATCTTTACATATGTGGTCAAATATAGCTAATTCTCACTTACTTAATAAATCTTTTAGTAAAGATAATATTAAAACACTTCCTATTAAACTATTAATAGCTTTACTTTCTACTATAGTGTCATTCATAGTCTTTTTATATTCATTTGAACATTATAGTGATCGCTTTCTTTTTTTATTACCTTTATCTTATGCTTTTTTAATCATTCTATTTCCAGCTATGTGGAAGTATAGTAAAAACAATATAGGGATGATCATATTAAATGCAGTAATCTTTATAAGGTATGTCATCTCACCATTATTTAGGTCTCTAACGATTAACGAACCTGCAATCAGAGGAATCTTGCCAAGTTCTCAAGGGATTCATTATGGTATTCTTATTTTAATCATAGAGCTTTTTGTAGCTTTTTTCGTAATTCAAATGTTCGCACATAAATTTTACAAAGACAAAACTATAAAAAAATTCAAGCCTATTGAATCTAAACTTGTCTTAATAATATTCCTTTTTATCGGATTTTCGATTTTCTCCCTTTTTCCACAGTTATTAGGTAGATACAATTTCTTTTTAGCTAGTGGGCCCTTCAGTGATATCAATTTAGATATTCCTTTTGCGGGGTTACTAATAATTATTACTGATTTAATCCTAATCATAATAGCTATAATTATAATAAATCATTTTAAAATAAAATATGACAAATCTCCTAAGTTTAGGTATGTAATATTTTCGTTGTTAGCAATTTTGCCAGTTATCACCATTTTTAAAGGGACTAGTCGTTTTAGTGTTGTGATTCCAACTATTGCATTTTTAGTAATCTTAATTAAGCTTTATCCAATGTATAAAAAGCGAATAATACTATCCATTGCTTTATTGGCTATAATAGTTTTTATAGTGTTCACATTTAGTTTAGACGAGCAGAGATCTGGAGAAACAAACTATTCTTTAAACCACCTAGCACACACTCTTGATGCATATATGTCTGGCCCAAATAATATGGGAAGAGTAGTGGATTTGCAGAACAACTACGGGGTTTTCTTAACAACAGAAACTCTGAAAAACGATACATTTAATAATATCGCTTTACTAAGTTCCTTATCAGATAGTTCAAATACTACAACTGCTTGGTTCAATTATATGTTTTATAACCATCGTTTATATACTGATCAAATCGTACCTCTGTCTGGTCAGTCATATATACATTTTGGAGTAATTGGAACACCATTGTTATTAGCCATCACTCTAATATTAATGATGTTTTTCGATAGTAAAATAAGATATGAGAATAGAATAGAGTTTACTTACCTATATGTTACAGCAGTTTGTAATACTAGTATGGCCATGATGGTTAGCTTTGGGAGTATTTATCCCTTTTTTATAAATATCTTCATACCAATTATGTTGATATTTTATATGAATAGAAAAATAAGACTTTAGAATTGAAGGCTAAAGGTAATGTCCTAATAAGTTATAAGGTGAATAAATGCCCAATGAATATATTGTCTATGTCAAAATAAAAGGAAGGGAGTTTGAGCTAATGCACACACTCCCTTCCTTTTATATGAATTACATCTCGTGAAATCCTTAAGAAAACATACCCATTCCATTGACTAAAAGTCTCTTGCAAGGACTTTATACGGCCAGACCCAGTTATTATAAACAAGATTCACGAATAGTAATGGTAAAATTAAACTGTAAATACTATTAAATAAATTAAGACTAATAACTTGTAATATTATTATAATAACAGTTGATAGAATGAATGATTGACTATGAGGAAAATAGTTGTTTATTGATATATAAGTACTAAATAATGAATGGTTATTGTGTAGAACATATATTAAGATAATTATTATCGTAATATGTAAAGGGAAATATCTTATACCTTCATTAAACACCTGTACTATAGGTTCACTGAATAAAATCATTAAACTTCCCAAACTAAGAATTAACCATTGTATTTTTACTGCTTTAAATAAGTATGACCTCGCATCTTCAGTTGCTTTCTTTGTTAATAAACTACCTAAAAGTGGCACATAGGTGTTAAACAGAGTATTGCTTACCTGCATTAAAGTGGTTAACATCTGCTGTAACAAACCTAAAACGGCACTGGTTTCTAAACCTAAATAATAAGAACTCAACAAGGTCATTCCTCTTAAGGTGAAAAAATTAGAAATTGAAACTAACGCTTGCTTATAGGTATTTGGTAGCAAATTGCGCGCGACAACCTTATTACCATCTTCAAAATATGTCACCTTTTTATTCCAGCTACTTATATTTTTTCTAAATTCTACATCATAATTGTTAAAATAATATATTGCTAAAAACCTTGCTGAAACTGATCCTATTAAGAACCCTAATGCTATTCCTAACACTCCAAATCCAAAAAACAGGAATATAGCCGAGAGCAATAACTGTGTTAACTTGTCCATAACCCTTACTTTTTGGCTTTCTTTAATTGCGCCAAAACCTTTGAGCAACGGTTTCCAATACCCAAAATATAAGTTTATTGATGTAGCTAATGTATAAACAAACCATGGAGCTAAGCTTATACTAAGAGAGTTGTCTTTTGAAATAACACTAGACACATATAAGCTACCTAGACTAACAAATAATATAAAAATTAATAGAGACAATGAAGAATAAAAAATCCTGGATATTTTAATTATTCTTACTAATAGTTCATAATTCGGACCACTATATTCTGTATCTGTCAGGCCTTCTTTATTTATAGTCTTTGCTCCACTTACAGCATAACTTACATTTCTAGTGATAGCATTTGAGAATCCTAAATCAAATAGCATACCTAATAAACTTAGACTTACAAACGTATACCAAAGACCTATTTCTGCTGGAGATAAGTATACCAAAGCTAAGGGAAGAAGTAGTAGATTTCCACCACTATAAAGAAAGAAACCCAAGTAACTCCACCTAATGTCTTTTTTCTCAATATTAATTTTTATAGGGAACCCTCCCTTCAACCATTCTAGATATCTCTTCTACAAAGTTGATTAGTTAATTATATTGTAAAACTTATTTAACTTATCAGATTCATCTTCACTTTTTATTTCACTACGTAAATTAGATACTAATGCGGATCGTACATTCTTATCTCTTACTACTTGCTCTATCTTTTCAGAAATACCTGTACTATCAAAATTTGCCACAAGACCAGAATAATTATCTTTAACTTGCTCTTTTACTGTTGGGAAATTTGTTGTAACTATTGGTTTACAACAATACTTAGCTTCATCAATAGCATTGGATTTACCTTCAAACTTTGACGGGTGGAAATATAAGTCACAATACCTTAAGTATGAGATTGTGTCCAATTTAAACCCCAATAATATTATATCATCATCAAGGTTATAGTATTTTATTAGTTTCTGAATCTTTTTATAGTAAGAGCCAGTTCCCAAAATAAACCACTTAACTTTAACACCTTTTTCTAACAAATCCTTTACAGCCGCTACACCAAGCTCTAACCCCTTATTAGGATCTAACCGGCTTATTGTTAATATCTTAAAGCCAGAGTAATTAAGATAATTATCATCCACTGCATCTACATTTAAGCTTGTGGGTAGTAGATTATACATGACTTCAGTGTTAGAAATAACACTTGGAAAGGTCTCAGTTAATATATCTCTACATATATGAGAAACACAAATAATTTTATCTAATTTATCAAAATAAACCTTATCTATTGTAGCGTTTCTCTTTAACACTCTGTAATCAGTTCTAATCCAACCAATTTTTTTTTCAGCTTCAACACAATCTACTACATACATAATTGAATGTCCGCCTGATACACCAATAGCAACATCGTATGACTTATTTAGCCGTGGTAGATCTTTACTATATTTAAGCCAATACTCTTGTCGAGAATAATTCATACTAGATATAAACTTACCTTTTATTGCCCCTTTTATATATCTATATAGATTTTTATAGGCACTAAAATTATTAACTCTTGGTAAAAACTTCAAAAATGAAAGGCCAGGGTTTGGTAATGTTAATAAATAGTGATTGATATCTGGCTCAACAATATTAACATCTTCAGGCAAGTAGTCATGTAGTTGTCCCTTTCCATATAATGATAATATGTCAACACTATATTTTTCTCTATCCATAGAATTTATCAAATTTAAAAGGCTTTTCTGCGGACCACCAATATTAAAGTTAGAAACAACAAACAATACCTTTTTCAACTCTGACACTCATTTCATTTAATTATTTTTAATTTTATTAGCAACTTTGATGAAAACAGCCAATAATATACCAGCAGGTTTTGTAAGGATCCTTAATACATTACTCCTCTTGCTTTGAAACACAAACTTTTTTTTCCCTAGCAGTTGAGTAGCATTAAAATGAATTAAATTTATAATTCTTCTTTTAAGGCTTGGAATTAAGTTGTGTATTTCATATCTATACTCTGAAAAGTTATCGGCTGCAACAATATACTTTTCATAACGCTTTTTTGAAATCCCATCATCGAGATACTCAACATATTTTAAAGGCTCATTTAACATTAACAAATCATAATCATTACTAATCAGGTAATATTGGTAACTAGGAGGCATATGTTTATTTTCAAGATTAGCAGGAAAAGGATAACTCTTTATAACTTCTGTAACAAAGAAATATGCTTTATCACCTCTCATAGAGAATTTATAAATTAAATCAATCCAATTAGCTTGTTTCAAATCACATGGTAATTGGCTTCCAATTATTTCACCATTTTCATAAGAGTCTAAAGCAATAATTCCAGCAACAGAATTATCTGCACTTTCTAACCATTTCTCATTGACTTTCTCTATTGCATTTTCATAAAGCCAATCATCAGAATCTAAGCAAGTAAACAACAACCCTTTAGCAGAGGCCATCCCCTTATTAAGAGCCACATGTTTACCTGAATTTTCTTGTCTAAAGTACATAATATTTAACTTCTTTTCTTCTATCCAACTTCTTACTAAATCTTTAGTATCATCTGTTGACCCATCATCAATAATTATCCACTCAAACCTCTTATCTGATTGATCAAGTAGACTATTATACAATCTAGGAAGTGTATATGCTCTATTAAAGGTTGGAGTACAAATTGTTACTAACACGTTCTTCACCCTTACATTTAAAATTATTTACCGGCTGACTTTTTGTAAGTTTGTTTCATACCAACTAATCGCTTCACTTATACCACGTGCAAAGTTCCAATCTGGTTCATAACCTATTTGCTCTTGAGCATATGTAATGTCAGCATTACTATGTTTTATATCCCCTTTACGCTCAGGTCCAAACACTGGTTTTATATCCTTCCCTAACGCACTATTTAAGTTTTTATAAATATCAATTAAAAACTCTCTACCCCCATAAGCTATATTATACGCCCGCCCAGCTGCTAAAGATCCAGCAGTGCAAGCTTTAAGATTAGCATCAATGACGTTTTCTATATAAGTGAAATCCCTACTTTGTTTCCCATCACCGTTAATTAATGGTTGCTCATCATTTAGTAACTGTTTAATAAACTTTGGAATCACAGCAGCATATGCTCCATTAGGATCTTGACGACGGCCAAAAACATTAAAGTAACGCAAACCATATGTATCCAAATCATAAAGATCCTTATAGAGCTTTGCGTACTCTTCATTTACTTTTTTAGTTAAAGCATATGGAGATAGAACATTTCCTTCTCCACCTTCTACTTTTGGCAAAGTCGGTTCGTCCCCATAAACTGAAGAACTAGAGGCATAGACAAACTTTTTAACACCTTTTTGCCTAGCCGCTTCTAACATGTTTAACGTCCCTTTAATGTTAACTTCTTCATAAAAAAGTGGCATCTCTATACTTCTTGGCACACTTCCCCAAGCTGCCTGATGAAGTACAAAGTCAACACCATCACATACAGATAAACATGTGTCTAAGTCTGTAATGTCACCTTCAACAAATTCATAATTTGGGTGATTTATAAACTCTTCAACATTTCCCTTCTTGCCTGTTGAAAAGTTGTCGAGGCCTCTAACTTCGTAGCCTAAATTCAAAATTGCTTCCACTAGATTAGAACCTATAAATCCAGCTGAACCGGTAACAAGAAACTTACTTCCTTCTGGGAAATTAATATCTTTGTACCCCATTTTATAACCTCCAGTAATTATAACCAGCATCCTCTGCTTCTTTTCGACCAAATACACCTTTAATATCTATTAATACTAAATCTTCTTTTATCTCAGAGTTAGAATCCGATGTAGCAGCTATTTCATTATATGCTTCAGATATTGCTTTCTCGGTACATCTGTATACTTGTTTTAGCTCATCAAGATTATAGGATTGGAACTCCTCATGATTAACAGCAAAAATTACAGCATCTACGTTTTTAACATCTTTTTTATCTGTTACCTCTAATCCATAAGCCAATTGTAAATCTTCTTGATCAGCTACTGGATCTATAATTTCAACTTCAACTCCATAATCTTTTAACTCATTCACTATATCTATAACTCTAGTATTTCTTACATCAGGAGTATTCTCTTTAAACGTAAAACCATAGATTGCAACTTTAGAGCCACTGATTTGCTTTTTGGCCTTAATCATCTTTTTAACTGTATTTTCAGCAACGTACTTACCCATATCATCATTAATCTTTCTTCCTGAAAGAATAATTTGTGAGTGATAACCTAGCTGTTCTGCTTTGTAAGTTAGGTAGTATGGATCAACACCAATACAATGACCACCGACTAATCCAGGATGGAATTTAAGGAAGTTCCACTTGGTTCCGGCTGCTTTTAACACAGCATTTGTATCAATGTTCATCTTATTAAATATAATAGATAATTCATTCATGAATGCGATGTTGATATCACGTTGAGCATTTTCTATTACTTTTGCAGCTTCAGCTACTTTTATACTTTCAGCCCTATGTACTCCAACATCAACAACTAACTCATAAACTTTTGCAATTGTATCAAGTGTTTCTTCATCCATCCCCGAAACAACTTTAACAATGTTTTCAAGTCTATGTTCTTTATCACCTGGATTTATTCTCTCCGGTGAATAACCAACTTTAAAGTCTTCTCCACATTTCAGACCAGACTCTTTTTCTAAAATAGGAACACATATATCTTCGGTTACACCTGGATAAACAGTTGATTCAAAGACAACAATTGAACCTTTAGTTAAGTTTCTTCCTAGAGTTCGGCTAGCAGATTCTAACGGTTTTAGGTTTGGTGTATGGTCGTCCCTAACTGGCGTTGGTACTGCTACAATATGAAATTTTGCCTCCTCTAATCTCTTTTCATCAGATGTAAAATCAACCGTTGTGTTTTGGATTACTTCATTACCCACTTCTTTTGTTGGATCAACACCGTCTTTATATTGCTGCACTTTTGTTTCGTTAATATCAAACCCTATTACATCTATCTTTTTTGCGAAGGCTACTGCTATTGGCATTCCCACATAACCTAGTCCTAATATTGAAATTATTTCTTTCTTATTAATAATATTTTTGATAAGGTCCATAATAACTTCACCTTTCTACACAGTATTTACTGCTTTATTTATTTCTTTTAAATATGCATTAACTATTAAGTTCCTGTCGAACTCCTCTTCCATTTTGTGTCTAGCTTTTACCCCCATAGTTTTTTTCTCCTCAAATGATAGCTCAATAAACTTTGTAAGGCTTCCAACTAAACTATTGACATTCTTCACTTCAAAAGTAAAACCACTAACACCTTGGTCTAAAGCCTCTTTACACCCCGGGACATCTGACGCCAAAATGGGGCGTCCAGCAGATGCAGCTTCTAATAAAACATTAGACATCCCTTCATGGTAAGAAGGGTTTATCAATGCATGACTTCTTTTAATATAAGGTCTAACATCCTCTTGTCTACCATGATAATTTATAATTCCTCTTTCTTCTAAATCATCTAATAGGTAATTGAAATTCTCTTCTTTCCCACCAATAATATCAAGACAGACATTAGGATAATTTACTTTTATAATTTTCATGGCTTCTAATAGTTCGTTAACACCTTTTGCCTTCATTACTCTTCCAATGAAAACAAATCTTATAGAGCTTGTATGGTTAGGGTATGATTTAAAAGAATGTTTCATCAAATTAACCCCTGAACCTGGTAATAATCCATACTTTTTATCAACTATCTTTTTATTAACGAAGTAATTCATATTCGACTTATTCTGGAAGAAAACATAATTTGCACCTTTTAGTCCAATCTTATATAAAAAAAGTGATAACTTCCTTATTAATTTACCACTTTCTATCGAAGTCCCCAAACCTGTGACATTTGTGATATATGGTACTTTACACAATCTACTTGCCAACCCACCATATACGTTGGGTTTAATGGTATATGTTAGAATGACATTAGGCTTATGCTTTTTTATCATCCTGAAATATCTCAATAATAACTTAAAGTCAGTAAAAGGGTTAGTTCCTCGTCTATTAATAGGAGTAATTAAACATTTACAACCCTTATCTTCGAAATATGAGGTCTTTTCATCTTCAGGTGCAGCTATCAGCACCTCATACCCTTCAAGTAATAAACTATCAACTAGTTCTTCACGGAAATTATAAATTCCGTTAATTGAATTTGATACTATTAACACTCTCATCATACAGTACTCCTAATTTATTTACCTTATTTTTTTTGCAGGAACACCAGCGTAGACACTATTTTTCTCTGCATTATTAATAACAACAGCTCCCGCTCCAATAGTAGTATTATCACCAATGTAAGAAACGCCTGTTATAATAGTACTATTCATACCCAAAAATACTTTACTACCTATATCTAAAGAAGCCCCCACAGCAGTTTGAGTTGAAATTAAACTTGATTCACCAACTGTAGTATGGTGTGCAATTACAACCCCAGGACTTATAATCGTGTAGTCACTAATTTTGACTTTGGTCCAGACAGTAGAATTCGCCTGGATATATACACCTTGCCCAACTTCTGCACTTGGACTTACAGTTGCATTAGGGTGAATTAATGTAGGGGTAATACCACCAAGATCATTAATGGTTTTCATTATTTTTTGTCTCAACTCATTATTCCCTATGGCTACTATAAACTGGTTGTTTTTTATATCGGCTTTTTCCAACATAGAATATTGATTAATTATAGGTATACCCATAACGACATTTCCTTGTTTTCCAATATCTTCGTCGTAGAAACCTTTAACGTTATAATTCAATGATTCAGCTAGTTCTACCATAGTTTCTCCATAGGTTCCAGCTCCAACAATATAAATATCTTTTTTTGTCAATCTATCCACCTCGGAATATTACGTATCAGGATTTATCTCTTAGTACCAGTAAATTTATTCATAGTTACATTGTTATTTTTATTAACACCTTCGCGTCTAAAAACTTTCATGAAGGTTTTTGAAATGATATTAAAATCGATTAAAAAAGAAATATTGTCCACATATTTAATATCATAATTAAACTTTTCTTCCCACGATATAGTATTTCTACCATTAACTTGAGCAAGACCAGTTACCCCCGGCCTAACATCATGACGTCTGCTTTGATAATCATTATACAAATCCAAATACTCTACTAATAATGGTCTTGGACCAACAATACTCATATCACCCTTCAAGACATTAATTAATTCAGGCAATTCATCTAAGCTAGTACTTCTTAGAAACTTACCAAAGTTAGTATGTCTCAATTCATTAGGAAGTAATTCTCCTTGTTCATCCTTCTCATCAGTCATAGTCCTAAATTTATACATTGTAAATATCTTCTCATTAAGACCAGGCCGATCTTGCTTGAAAAGAACTGGACTTCCTAATTTAACCCTTACTAAAAGAGCAACTAAAACAAGGATCGGGCTCAGTAAAATAATTGCTATTAATGCAAGAGTGAAATCTATTACCCTCTTAAAATAATTTCGATATAAACTATTTAACATTTAACCACCACATTGACTTAATATTATTTATAATTCTACTAACTTGTTTATCAGTCATCTTAGTATCAGACGGTAAACAAACGCCTGTCTCAAACAACTTCTCTGCCACACCTTCTCCAACAAAGTCATACTGTTTAAAGTAAGGTTGGATATGCATTGGCTTCCAAATTGGTCTTGATTCAATATTTTCTGCATCTAATGCATCCATAATGTCAGTTGGTTTTACACTTCCATTGAGTGTAATACAACTTAACCAGTAGTTAGGGTCATCAAAGTCGTTTTTTGGCATGAAGCCAATACCATCTAGTTCACTTAACTCTTGTTTATAAGTTTCATAGATTTCTTTCTTCTTTTGAACTCGTTCATTTAGTACCTTGAGTTGCCCCCTACCAATACCAGCGACAACATTGCTCATTCGGTAGTTAAAACCCAGTTCACTATGTTGATAGTGTCGGGCTTGGTCACGTGACTGTGTCGCCCAGAACCTTGCTTTTTCCACCATTTCTTCATTATTCGAAACGAGCATTCCTCCACCAGAAGTGGTAATGATTTTGTTGCCATTGAATGAAAATATACCGTAATCACCAAATGTTCCTGTTTGTTTCCCCTTGTAATAAGTACCGAGTGATTCTGCAGCATCTTCAATTAATGTAACGTTATATTGATTACAAAGTTCTACAATGCGGTCTAAGTCTGCTGATAGTCCGTAAAGGTGAACAACGATAACTGCTTTTACTTCAGGGTACTTTTTAAAAGCTTCTTCTAATGCTTCAGGGCACATATTCCACGTTTTATAATCGCTATCGATAAATACGGGTGTTGCACCTTGATAAATGATTGGGTTGGCCGTTGCTGAGAAGGTTAAAGTCGGACAAAAAACGATGTCATTTTGTCCAACTTCAGCAGCTCTTAACGCTAAATGAATAGCTGCTGTACCTGACGACAGTGCAGCAGCTGATTTAATTCCAACTTTATCGGCTAACTCTTGTTCAAAACCGTTCACATTACTACCTAGTGGTGCAATCCAGTTTGTATCAAATGCTTCTTGTACATATTGTTGTTCGTAACCTTCATCACTCATATGAGGTGACGACAAGTATATTCGTTCATTAGACATTGTTGAACTTCCTTCCAGTCATAATCATTAAGTTAAGCTAATTCGGTTACTTCTTCTGGTTTCACTTCGATAAATTCCATTAACTCGCCTTTTAGCTGATCTTCATTATTCTCTAACAGACCGTCAACGGCTTGATGTACCCCGCGTACATTATCGAATGTGCATTTTCCGATGTAGATTTTCGGGAAGACTTGTTTATCTGAGATTTCGTCTTCACCGAGGAGTTCTTCGTACATTTTCTCACCTGGGCGGATGCCTGTGAATTCAATGCCGATCTCATCGTGTGTGTAGCCTGATAGTTTGATTAAGTTTTTGGCTAGATCAACTATTTTAACTGGTTCGCCCATGTCTAAGACAAAGATTTCGCCACCGCGTGCTAATGACCCGGCTTGAATGACGAGCTGGCTTGCTTCTGGAATCGTCATGAAGTAGCGCGTCATCTCTGGGTCTGTCACAGTGACTGGTCCACCTTGACGGATTTGTTCTTTGAATAGTGGGATCACACTACCACGGCTACCTAAGACGTTTCCGAAACGGACGGCTAAAAATCGCGTCTCGCTTCTTTGTGATAAGTTTTGGATAATCATTTCGGCAACGCGTTTTGTTGCACCCATGACGTTTGTTGGGTTAACCGCTTTATCGGTTGAAACGAGTACAAATGTTCCGACGTTGTGCTCATCAGCTGCATCTGCGACATTTTTCGTACCGAAGACGTTATTTTTCACGGCTTCACGTGGATTGAATTCCATTAATGGTACGTGTTTATGGGCTGCTGCGTGGTAGACAACATCTGGCTTGTACTGCTTCATTATTTCAAAGATGCGATCTCGATCTTTTATATCGGCTATGATCGGTGTAATCGTAAACTGACCTTCATAACGATTTCGTAAGTCTCTTTCGATTTGGTAAATGCTGTTCTCTCCATGACCGAGGATGATCATGTGTTCTGGTTCAAACGGGGCTATTTGTCGGCATATTTCTGACCCGATTGAACCACCCGCTCCTGTAATTAAAACCGTGCGCCCTCCAATAGTCTCGGCAATACTGTCCATGTCTAAATCAATTGGGTCACGGCCTAGTAAGTCTTCTACTTCAACATCTCGTAATTGACTTACTGAGATCTTACCTGTTGCTAAGTCTTCAAACTTCGGAATGATTTGTGTTTTAACTTTTGTCTCTGAACATTTGCTGAAGATCTCATTCAAACGTTCGCGGGTTAGTGAAGGAATGGCTATGATGATATGGTCTATGTCGTAATCTTCCACCACTTCTTTTAAATGTTTAACTTTTCCTGCGACTGGAATGCCTAATAGCTGCATGTTTTTTTTCGTAAAGTCATCGTCTATAAAGGCTACTGGATTCAATTCGCTTGCATCACTTGATTGCAATTGACGAGCGACCATTGCGCCTCCAGCTCCAGCTCCGACGACGAGCGTGCGCTTCTGACCTTTGCTTCTGCCTTTAATGAATTCATCTCTAATAATTCGCCAAGCAAAGCGCGAGCCACCAATTAATAATATGTGTAACATCCATGCCACAGCTAATGCTCTTATGTAAACTGTTCCAAAGATGACGAGTTGTGCCATAGCTGTTACTGCGATTGATAGTGTGACGACATAAAAGATCGCCATTAATTCTCGTATACTAGCATACTCCCATACTTTGTGATAGAGTCCCCGTGCCATTGCTAATAAATGGTGCATAGCTAATAGAATGGCTGATGAAAGCATAATGATTGCTTCATCGATCACAAAAGTGTTGTAAAGAATTAGTGTGCTTAGGTATATAGACCCAAGTACGATCAACGTGTCTAAAAAGATTAGACTAGACAACCGCTTTCGATAAGTCATATGAACCTGTCCCCTTCGTAAATATCCCCATAATATAAGTCCCGACACTTTACATCGTTATACGGCATGTAAAGTTGAATAGTTATTTTAACCTCTCCCCTTAGGCCTATTTAACTATATTAATTACGCTGTGAATAATACTAGCAAACGAAAATTGGAAATTCAACAAAAATTGGTAAGTTTATTTCAAATTTGTTACAGTACTTTTTGGAAATAGTAGGTTTATGTGGTGGTTATTTGGTATAATGATTTATATGAATTATAAGACAATTTGACAGAAAACTCAATTTTTCTACAAAAAAATTAGTAGATTGTGGTATAATTTTTAAATGATATTTACGATAATTGGAAGTACCGGAGGAAAAAACAGATGGAAGAAACAATTTCACTTCAAGAGATTTGGGAAATTTTAAAGAAACGTTTAGGTTTAATAGCGATTGTGACAGCGATTGCTTTAGTGTTGAGTTTTGTTGCGACGACATTTTTTATGACACCTCAATATGAAGCGAATTCACAGTTTATCGTTAACCAAGCTGATCAACAACAGCAGGAAATTACATCAAATGAAATTAGAACAAATGTAGAATTAATTAATACTTATAATGTCATTATTCAAAGTCCTGCTATTTTAGATTTAGTAATCGATGATCTAGGTTTAGACTTGTCAGCTAGTCAGTTAGCTAACCGTATTAGTGTAAACAATGCGGATCAGTCACAAGTTGTTAGCGTCCAAGTGACTGGGCCTGATCACGATCAAGCAGTAGACATTGCCAATACGACAGTTGAAATCTTTAAAAATGAGATTCCTTCTTATATGAATGTTGATAACGTCGGTATTTTATCTGAAGCGATGCATCAAGCAGACCCTTCTCAAATTAGCCCGAACTTATCACTGAATCTAGCGATCGCGTTAGTGTTAGGTTTAATGGTTGGTGTTGGTTTAGCTTTCTTACTTGAGTACTTAGATAATACGATTAAGACTGAAGAAGATCTTGAGAGTTCATTAGAAATGCCAGTGATGGGTATTATCTCAACAATCGACCCAGAAGAAGGTAATGCAACTAGAAAGTCGCGTAAGGCGAGAAAGGGTGTTAATATTGGCTCGTAAAACGACATTACAAAGAGCACAACATCATAAAACGTTAGTCACTCATGAACAGCCTAAATCACCAGTCAGTGAACAATATAGAACGTTAAGAACGAACTTACAATTTTCATCAGTTGATAACGAACTTTCAACAATGATCGTGACGTCAACGACTCAAAGTGAAGGTAAAAGTCTTACAGCTGCTAACTTAGCGATCGCCTTTGCACAACAAGGGAAGAAAGTACTGTTAGTTGATGCAGATTTGCGTCGTCCAACTGTTCATTACACTTTCCGTATTAGTAATACGTTCGGACTTAGTAACCTATTAGTTGGCGATCATACGTTAGAACAGCTTGTACATGAGTCAAAAGTAGATAATCTAGACCTATTAACTTGTGGGCCAATTCCACCGAATCCTTCAGAGTTGCTTGCTTCTAATAGAATGCGAGAACTAATCGGCATTGCAAAGCAGAGCTATGATTTAGTGATTTTCGATACACCACCAGTATTAGCTGTAACGGATCCACAGATTTTAGCAAACGAAACTGACGGTGCTTTACTCGTCGTCCGCAGTAAAAAGACAGAAAAAGATGCAGCCAAGCGCGCGAAAGAATTGTTAGAACAAGCAAACGCAAACTTACTCGGTGCTGTGTTAAACGATAAAGATATTAAAGATAGTAACTACTTATATTACTATAACTAAAGTTAGAAATTAGAAGTCTCATAGGTATATAGGCCTGTGAGACTTTTATATTAAGTAGAAAGATAGTTATATTGTCGGATAAAATAGGCGAGAATTTTGTCGATAATAAGGATAACTATAGTCAACAGGAGGACCTTTTATGATCGATTTACACAGTCACATCCTTCCAAACGTTGACGACGGTGCGCAAACGATAGAAGATAGCGTCAAGATGGCACACCAAGCTCGTCAGGAAGGAATCACGACTATTTATGCAACACCCCACCATTTAAACGGTCGATACGAAAATGAGAGAGAGAACGTCATCGAACGTGTTGCAACTTTAAATGCCGAATTCGAACAACGGAACATTGACTTAACGGTATTACCCGGCCAGGAGATTCGAATTAACGGTGATATTGAGTCTATATTAGAAGAACGTACAGCGATGCCATTAGGCGATGAGACGAAATACATATTAGTCGAACTACCGTCTTCACAAGTACCGCGTTATACGAAGGACAAACTATTTGAAATCCAGCGCATGGGATACCAACCGGTCATCGTACACCCAGAACGCAATAGCGCTTTTGTAAAGCATCCGAACATCTTGTACGAATTTGTGAAGCGAGGGACATTAACACAACTTACCGCTTCAAGTGTTGCTGGGAAGTTCGGAAAGAAGATCCAGAGCTTCTGCTTTCAGTTAATTGAAGCGAACCTCGTTCACTTTATCGCATCAGACGCGCACAACACGACAACGCGCGGCTTTTATATGGAAGAAGCTTACGAGGTAATTAGTAAACGCTACGGCGATTTTGTTGTTGAACTATTTAAGGAAAATGCTGAAGCAGTCGTTCAAGACGAATTAGTCATTGGCGATCCACCGATGGAAGTGAAAAAGAAGAAGTTGTTGGGGATATTTTGAGTTAGGAACGCCCTCTGCGGTTGTGTGCTGCGGAGGGTTTTTGTGTGTGGTGGGCTGGCGTGTGTGCGAGCGACGCTGGGCGAAGTTTGTCGAATATTGCGTTCGCCGGAATAATGAGATTTTCGCCGGATTCTTGATGCGTTTCGCCGGAATATTTGAAATTTCGCCGAATTATCGAGATTATCGTCGGAATATCGAATTTTTCGCTGATAATCCAGTTTGTTCCAGCAGCTAATGAGGCGCTCGCTCCTGGCAGTGTGGCAGCGCGCAGGTGCGTTCGCTTAATTATGAGTCGAGTTCGCCTAATAAATTAGAATTTCGCCTAATTATCGAGAAATTCGCCCAATTAATGAAAATTTCGCCTAATTATCGAGAATTTCGCTTAATTATTGAGGCGAGCGCTGATAAAAAAAGCTCAACCACAAATCGTGATTGAGCTTTTTTTAATGACTTTCTCTTTTTTCAGGTTTTTGAGTTGGCTTCTTGACCATTTTCTTAAGCAAGCTAAGAACAGGTTGTTTCCCACCTAATACTAATCCTACGATTTCAGCAATAATGTGAATGAGCAGGAATGCTAAGAATGCAATCAAGATCGATGCGCCTAATGGTGAATAGCCGAACATAATGGCTAGTGCGCCGAATAGTCCACTAAATAAATAGATGACTAATACAGCGGCGCGGTGCGATAACCCAGCATCGATTAATTGATGGTGGATGTGCTTTCGGTCGGCTGTCATAATGCTCTCACCGTTTTTCAAGCGTCTAACGATTGTGAAAAGCGTGTCGACAATCGGCACGGCTACAACCATTAATGGAATGATGAAACTAAATAGCGCGACGTTCTTAAATAGTCCTAACATTGAGATGATCGCAACCATGTAGCCTAAGAAGAGCGACCCTGAGTCACCCATATATATCTTGGCTGGATTGAAATTATAATATAGGAAGCCTAAGTTAGATCCTAATAAAATAATCGCTAGAAATGCGGCTGCAAGGTTTCCTTCTATAAATGACATAACTAATATTGCTGATAGCGCAATGCTCGTTACGCCTGCTGCTAAGCCGTCTAATCCATCAATTAAATTAATTGCATTGGACACGGCTAAAATCCATATAATAGTTACGATGATGCTTAAGTTATTTAGCTCGATTTCGCCAAATAATGGTATATTTATTCGCTCAATTAGTAATCCTGAAGATACGATGATTACTGCTGCTAATCCTTGGCCGGCTAACTTGTATACAGGTCTAAGGTTGAAAAGATCATCAAAGAAACCTGTTAAAAGCATTATGAATGCACCAACAATAATAGCTAGTTGATGTTCATGGTCAGGCCAGAACATGATATAAGCTACCATAACACCTGAGAAAATAGCAATTCCACCAAGATATGGCTTATCCTCGGTGTGCATTTTACGTTCGTCAGGGCAATCGACTATTCTATATTTAATCGCGATTTTTCTAACTACTGGCGTCATAATCAATGCTGTTATTAACGCGACAATAAAACTTATTATTAAAATAGTAAAATTCATTATAAATCCCTCTTTAATCGAATTGAAGCCCATATACATATTAGCATATGATGGACTGTAAATAAATGAAAATCAATACCAATCTTACAAAATAGAGTTTGCATAGTTTGTGAAAACATTCTATAATTTATAGAGTTATGACTAGTTTACTTTAGAGGGGAATACTACAATGGGCAGAATTGAACAACGTAAAAAGCGTAAAAAGAGACGTTTAAAACGTTATATGTATATATTATTCGCATTGTTTTTAGTTGTTGGTGGTGTCGCTTCGTATTTTGTTTTTCAAACGTTACAAGCCGCTAGTAGCTCTTACGATGATTTAGGACGCGAACAATCAGATTTAAGAGATGAAGCTGTAAATATCAGTGATGAACCTTTTTCTGTATTAATCATGGGTGTAGAAGACTATGAAACTGAAGGTGCATCAGGCAGAACAGATACACTCATGCTAGTAACCTTTGACCCTGATGATCAATCAGCGAAAATGTTAAGTATACCACGTGATACGCGTGTTGACTTCGCTGGAATGGAACGAACTGATAAAATTAACCACGCTTATGCTTTCGGTGGCAAAGAAATGGCAATCGATACAGTTGAAAAGTTTCTAGAAATTCCGGTCGATTATTATGTTTCTGTCGACTTTGATGCCTTTATCCGAATTGTTGACGTATTAGATGGTGTTACGGTTAATGTACCATTCGACTTCGAACAAAAAACGATGGCACCTGACTCTTATTACGTACAATTCTATGAAGGTGAACAACATGTAAACGGCGAAGAAGCATTAGCCTTCGTACGTATGAGGAAAGAAGATCCTCGCGGTGACTTAGGACGCGTTGAACGTCAGCAAGAGTTTCTTAACGCATTAGCTGATGAAGCGATGTCGTTACAGTCATTAACGCGCGTTGATCGAATTGCTGAAGTGGTCGGTGAAGAAATTACAACAAACGTTCGAATCCGTGACGGTTTCGGCATGTTAATGAACTTAAACAACTTTGATCGTGATAATTTAGAGTCTGTTGATTTCGATACGTATCATCAAATGATTGGCGGCGTTAGTTATCAGACGCCTGATCGGGATTCATTAGCTGAAGCTCGAATGAAACTTAAAGAGCACTTACAGCTAATTGAGGCAACACCTGAAGAAGATGAAGAGTCTGAAGGTGAAGGTGGAGATGAGCAACATTAATATAGAAGCTTTCCTCAACAATCGTTGGGGAAAGCTTTTTCTTTTGGTGTGGTGTCGCTTGATGATCATGGCGAGGAATTAGGCGAACGCCCGATTAATTAGGCGTTCGCTTAATTAATGAGAATTTCGCTTAATTATTTTGGATTTCGCCTAATTATTGTGAATTTCGCTTAATTATCAAACTTATTCTCTAGTTATAAACTCCAATAATAGTACCCTTCTCGCTCACACTCGTTTCGGTCATAGATCTCCTTCACATCGATCAGAACCTTATTATTTTTATTTTTGTAAAGCGATTGTAGCCGCTCATGTGTGAAGCGTTTCTTGATCTCGTCATGTCCAACTGCAACAATGATTGCGTCTAAGTCGTCAAGCTCCTCTTCTCGACTCATGGTCAACCCATACTCAGATTCTACTTCTTCATTTCTAACAAGTGGATCATGAACTAATACGTCAATGTCATAATCGTGCAGTTCTTTGACGATATCGACGACTTTAGAGTTGCGGACATCTTGTACATTTTCTTTAAATGCTAGTCCGAGAATGGCCACTCTGGCACGTGATAAGTCTTGTTTGGCTTGTACCATTTTCTTAATTGTATTTGACGCGACATGTTTACCCATCGCGTCATTAATTTTACGGCCGGCTAACACAATTTGTGAATGGTATCCGAGCTGCTCCGCTTTGTAAGTGAAATAGTATGGGTCAACGCCGATACAGTGACCCCCAACTAATCCTGGCGTAAACTCAAGGAAGTTCCACTTCGTCCCTGCTGCTTCAAGGACTGCTTTCGTTGGAATGTTCATTCGATTGAATACCATCGAAAGCTCGTTCATAAAAGCAATATTAATATCGCGCTGAGCATTTTCAATCACTTTCGCTGCCTCGGCCACTTTAATCGACTCCGCTTGGTGCACACCCGCCTCAATGACTGACCCATACAAACTCGCCACTCTCTCTAACGTTTCATCATCAGAACCAGAGACGATTTTAACAATGTTTGTTATAGTATTTTGTTGATCACCTGGATTAATACGTTCAGGCGAGTAACCGACCTTAAAACCTTCATTTAATTTCAACCCCGACTCTTCTTCAAGAATCGGAACACAGACTTCTTCTGTCGTGCCAGGATATACTGTAGACTCATATACGACGATTGAACCTTCTTTCATCTGCCTGCCGACTGTTCGACTTGCGCCAATGACAGGATTTAGGTCCGGTGTTTTATCAGTATTAATTGGTGTTGGGACCGATACGATATAAAACTGACAATCTGACAATAGCGATTCGTCATTAGCAAACGTCATAGATGTATGGCGTAACGCTTCCTCTCCTACCTCTCCTGTTACGTCATTTCCTTTTTTATACTCATTAATCTTGCTTTCATTTATATCGAATCCTACAACGTCATATTTCTTCGCAAGCTCAATAGCTAACGGTAAACCGACATAGCCTAATCCGATTACTGCTATCTTCTCTTTATTCATTTGCATCACCTATACTCTACATACCCAAGTTCAAACTCGAATATACCAAAAATTATATTACAAAATTGTATATAGTTTTTCAGTTTAGTTAAGGTTCATTTAAATGGGTTTATTTTTCAAATTGTGAGGTATACCATAGCTGAATAAGTCCACTAGGAGGTGTGACATTTAATGAATTGGTATGAAATGTTGAAAGAATACTTTCCAGAAGAAGAATTAAAAACGAAACAACACTTAGATACATTGTTAGCTGAAAAAGATTACTATTATTTAGATTGCAGTGAACAACACGTCTTATTATATGCTGAGTTTCCAAGTTTCATATTCGTAGACTATATGTATGTAAGAGGATCAAAGAGGCATAGAGGAATTGGTAAACAATTAATTCATAAATTGAAGAAAAAAGGGAAGACTATAATATTAGAAGCTGAACCACAAGATCCCAATGATTCTGATACGAGTAAGAGATTGCGTTTTTACAGTCGAGAAGCTTTTAACAAAGCTGACTGCATTCAGTACACTAAACATTCACTCATTACAGGTGAAAAGGTCAACTTAGATATCTTGTATTGGGATTCTAGCGGAGAAGAAAATGATGTCTCGATTTATATGAAAATGATCCAAATGTATGAGGAGGTTCATACGTTTAAAGAATTTGAGCTTTATAATGACTATCATCCTAAGGCTCATGATGCAATTCATTTCGCAAAAACGGGACAAGATCTACTAAGTTAAGTCGTAAGTACTAAGATTTGTAATAAACGTTACACAACCGAAAATTGTCGAAACAAAAACGTAAGTCCCCTTTAACATTATTTTCTAACAAGTTGTGGAATAATACAGACAAGAAACGGGGGTATCACTCATGATGTTTTCAATAACGGCACCATTTAAAAAGCAAAAAAAACAAAATAACGTTAGCTCTAAAAAACAAGTGAATTATGTAGGGTGCATGCGTAACTCTAGGAAGCCAAAAGACTTCTTTAAATTGTTGTCCCAGGCTTGTGCTCACTATGATTTAACACTCGTCTATTTCAGCCCAAAAGACGTTGATATGGACCGAGGAACAGCGAACGGTAAAGTTCTAGTGAATGATGTGTGGGAAGAGCGTGAAGTGGAAATACCAAGGTTTATAGATGTGTCTACGTTCTGTTATAAATACAAGAGTGTATTAAAGTATTTAAAAGAAGTCAGTACGTTATCAAACCAACGAATAGGGTCTAAAGCAAAGCTATATCGCCTATTAAGTGAAAATGAATTGTTTAACCATCTTGTTATACCTTATAAAACGAGTGATCAGCCAAAAGAGATTTTTGAGTTTTTGTTTGAACACCATGAGATTATTTTAAAACCGAAAACTGGTCAAAAAGGCGATAACATTTACAAGATTGAGTTTATCGATTCAAATACCTTTAAGATAAGCTATGCACTCAAGGAGACTGTATTAAGCCGAGATGAACTAGTTAAGCTTTTAAGTGATTTAGTTACAAAGAAAAAATACGTCTGTCAAAAATACATTCACTCTTATGACTCCAACCATAACCCGTTTGATATCCGCATTAGATTAGAGAAAAATGTGGAAGGGAAATGGGAAGTTGCCATTAACTTAGTTCGAATCTCTAGCGGACAGAAAGTAGTTTCTAACGTCGCTCAAGGTGGGTATGTTTCAGAATTAGAGACATTCCTGAAAGTCAATTACCCAGATTGTTGGAAAACCATCCAAGATGAAATAGAGTATATCGGTAAAGAGTTGCCTGGTCATATCGAAGAAATTAGCGGTAAAACATTAAGCTCACTAGGAATCGATATTGGACTAGACCAAGATGGCACACCATATGTGTTTGAAGCCAATACTGCTCCAGGGGTGGAATATGCACTTGGTGAAATTGCGATGATAAAGAGTGGGTATTATTACTTTATGAAGGAATTCATTCAATCAAATCGCGATATTTCATAGAAAAAAACAAAAGGTCTGAATGATTGTATTCAGACCTTTTTTATATTAAATTAAGTTGAATCTAAATTAAATGAGTCAGCAATTGCCTCTGCAGTTACATCTGCTAGTGATTGTCTATAAAAAGGATCTCTTAGCATTTGATTCTCCGTGTAATTATCGATAAACAGATATTCTAACAAAATAGCAGGCATTTCTGTGTTTCTTAAAACATTAAAATTTGCATTCTTTTGACCACGATCAATAAGATTCATTTCGTTAACTAAATGTGTATGAATAGTGTTTTGTCGCTGATGGGATTCGCTACTAGCATTTGTATGAACATATGTTTCGAACCCACTTCCCTGTCCTAGATAAGCATTACTGTGTACACTTACGAAGTAATCTGCTCCCCAGTTATTGGCCATTTTAGAACGATCTTCAAGTTCAATAAACTCATCTTCTGTTCTAGCATATTCAACAATAACACCTTTGTAATTATTCATTAACGCATTACCTAATTTAAGTGATATATCTAGAGCAACTTCCTTTTCTTCCAAACCATAAGCTACTGCCCCAGGATCACTTCCACCATGGCCTGGATCGATAAATATTTTAACCACATATTCTTGAAGTAGCTCTAGAGTTATTTCATCCGTTATACCACTAATAGGTAGACCATAATCCGCTTGAAACTCTCTAACAGCACTAGCCGTTTGTGGTCCATAATAACGTGTTTTTGAAAAATCACCATAACCTAATGCCATCAACATTTCTTTTAATTCAACTGCATCATCATGGTAATTTCCACTTTGAAGAGGATTACTTAAAATTTCGTTTAATTTATATAGAGTATCTGAATTAACTATACCGGTTACTGGTAGACCATACTGTGATTGAAAATCTTCTACTACTCCCCTTGTTTGAGGTCCATAATAATTTGTATTTGAGAAATTACCGAAACCAACATTTTGTAAATCAACCTTTAAGTCTACAACATCTGCTCGTCTCATTCCTTCTTCCAATGGACGAGTTGCTTCATACTCTAGTTCAAAATAAGCTTTCTCATCTAATATTCCATTTGTTATTAAACCAAAGTCAGCTTGAAATTCTTTTACTGCTGTTTCAGTTTCTATTCCGAATAAAGTAGTTCTACTAAAATCGCCATAGCCTAATAACATTAAATACCCCTTAATCTTAGGTACATCGTCATGACGATTCCCCTTTTGGAAGGGATTATTAACCGTTTCTTCAAGCTTCTGTAATGTAGGTTCATCAGCGATTCCATTCTCGACTAAACCATAATAGACTTGGAAATCCCTTACCGCTTTTTCTGTATCAGAATCAAATTCTTCATTAATTGAAAGGTTATCTAAAGCTAAAACTAATACTAAACCTTCTTTAAGATTTAAGACATCTTCATGACTATTACCATTTTGTAATGGACTATTT
>NZ_BJYA01000018.1 GCF_007991275.1 Alkalibacillus haloalkaliphilus
TTTGCGTTGTTCACTTAATACACAAGCATTTTTATCACTTTTGTCCTGTACCATTTTATTCTGTTAGAGATGTTGAAGATACATTTTCGCTATATCAAATATCAACAAAAAACGTAAACAGAGGACAAAAATAAAAAAGCACTAAACTTCATGTTGAGAAGCTTAGTGCTTGTATACTTTATTAATTTGTTACATCATAACCTTGTTCTTCAATAGCTTCTTTTACTTCTTCAGTACTCACGGTATCTTCATCAAAACTTACATCAACTTTACCGCTATCTAAATGGACTTCTACAGAAGCAACGCCGTCTAAGTTCTTCAGCGCACCTTGTACTGCTTGTTTACAATTCCCACATGACATTCCTTGTACATTAAGAGTTAATTCCATCTAATGTTCCCTACCTTTCAACCTTTTCTATATTATTGCGTATTTTCTGATATTTTTCAAACATAAACTACTATTCAGACATTGGCGTTGGTGTAGGTTCTAAACCTGTGTCTTCATACTGAGCATCAATGGCTTCACGAATCTCTACTATGTCGTAACCTTCATCATACATTTGTTTAGCCTCACGGGCTATATCAACACAGATCGTTCAACCAAAGCCCATTTGGTCAATTTCAGCTATCCCATCATTAACGCCTTCTACAAAACAGTCACGATTGCTTTCGTGCCCCATCTCGTAACACCCACAATAACAGGGCATATAAGACAATAAATCACCGTGATGAATCGCAATTTCATATGCTTCTTTCATCGGTTCTAATGTCTCGTCTTTAAAAACATCAGCTAGTTGCGGTGACCAAGCTTGTTCTTCTACATTATAAGTTAACCCTTCTAATGAAGAATCATACTTAATACCTGCCTCATTTTCGCTAATTGGATCGGAGCATGCAGCCAACATTGTCAGTAGAAGGACTACTATTAGGAAGTATTTCTTCATCGTCTGATTCCTTTCTAATATATTGTACAAACCCAATATATCATAAAAACTTGTGCTACTTTTTATCAATTTTATTACGATTTAGCTTGATCAATTGCTTTAACCATCGTCTCTTCAATATCTTGTGCAAATTGTGTTACCTCTTCTTTTTCAATATAGCTTAATAAAACTGTTGGTTTCGGCATTCCGATCTTCGTCGTTCCTTCACTTTCATAAACAACCACTTTACATGGTAAGAAGTAACTTACTTTTTCCTCCATCCCTAATACATCTTTTGCTGCTTTCGGATTACAAACTTCTAGAATTCGGTAAGTTTGGTCAAAGTCATCAAACCCTTTTTGGTGCAGTGTTTCTTTCACATCAAAATCCCACAAAACACCGAACTTCACCTCTTGCAGTGACTGCGTTAATGCTTCAACCGCCTCATCTACTGACTTATGCGTCGTAACCGTATAATCAAACATGGCAATCCCTCCATTATTATTCATTTATTTTCAGTCTACCCAATATAGTAGGTATTGAAAACTTTTAGTAAATCGTAATAATTACTATTTACAAATCGTAACCGTTACGATATAATCCGTTATAGTTACTTACAAAACGAAAAAAAGTAAAGGGAGAGAAACAGGTTGAAGCTACTTAAAGGATTTATTTTTATTACTCTTTTATTTATTCTAGCCGCTTGCGGTGGAGAAGCTGAAGAAGAAACTACAGCAGATGAAAACGGGGATACTCAGTCAGAAGAAACTGCAGATGAAGAAGTAATTGAAGAAGAACTAGGAACGATTGTTACTTCACTTTACCCGATTGAATATATCATCTCAGAAATTGCTGGGGACTTAGTTGATGTAGAAACAGTAATTCCTCCAGGTGCAGATGCTCACGTATATGAGCCATCTACTAGAGAAATGATCGAATTAGCAGATAGCGATGCTTTCTTCTATATCGGTGAAGGTATGGAAGTATTCGCTGAGACGATGGCGAACACGATTGAAGATGAAGGTGTTTATACATTAGCCCTTTCAAAATATGAAGAAGAACTATTCATGGAGTATGATGACGACCATGGCCATGATCACGACCACGGTCATGAAGATGACCACAATCATGAGGATGATCACAGTCATGAAGACGATCACAGCCATGAAGACGATCATAGCCATGAAGATGACCACAACCATGAAGACGACCATAGCCATGAAGACGACCATAGCCATGAAGACGATCACAATCATGAAGATGATCATAACCATGAAGACGAAGATCATGACCATGACCACGGACACGATCACGATCATGACCACGGTGACTATGATCCACACTTCTGGTTAGATCCATCTCGTATGATTGCTGTTGGTCAAGTGATCTTAGATGAACTAAAGGACATTTACCCAGATCATGCTGATTTACTAGAAGAAAACTATGAACAGTTTGCTAACAACATGTTAGAATTAGACACGACGTTCCAAGAAGCTTTAACAGTTGACGAAGATGTTAACCTTTTAGTTGCTCACGAGGCTTTCGGTTATTGGGAACAAGCATATGGTATTAACCAATATGGCATTCGTGGCTTATCATCATCTCAAGAACCATCTCAGCGAGAGCTTCAAGAGCTGTTTGAGTCATTAGATGATTTAAATATTCACCATGTCATCTTAGAGAAGAACCGTGAAGATCGTTTAGCTCAAACGATTGCGGATGAATTTGATTTAGCAGTATATGAATTACACAACTTAGAAACTTTAACAGAAGAAGATATTGAAAATGATAAAGATTATATTGATATTATGCTAGAAAACCTAGACATTTTACTAGAAACAATCGAAGAATAATATGTTATGATAATAAAGGCGAAAAGCGGACTAATTATAGTTCGCCATCGCCTTTCTTTTCTTGTTTATAGTTATTTAAATTACCTCTTTGGAAGGAGGATCAACAATGGCGAATTTAATTACCGTTAACGGTGTGACGCACCGATATGATAAACACAAAGTACTTGAAGATGTTAGTTTCACAATTGAAAAAGGTTCATTCGTCGGTTTGGTCGGTCCAAATGGTTCTGGTAAAACGACGATTATTAAACTAATCCTTGGACTTGAGAAGTTACAGAAAGGCTCGATTGAAGCATTTGATAAGCCAATCGAAAAGTTTCACAATAAAGGGCATGTTAGTTTCGTCTCACAAAAAGCCAACTCGTTTAGTCGAGGGTTTCCAGCAACGGCTAAAGAGGTCGTTAGTATGGGGTTAACATCTAAAGTGAGCTTACTTCGCCCAACGACTAAAAAATATGAGTATTTAATTTTTGAAGCATTAGATCGCGTCAATATGATGGAGTATGCTAATCATAATATTGGCGACTTATCTGGCGGTCAGCAACAAAGAATTTTCATCGCGCGTGCGATTGTTAATAACCCAAGTCTATTAATCTTAGATGAACCAACAGTTGGTGTTGATACAGAAAACGTCGAGCAATTCTATCAACTACTGTCTCAATTAAACGAAGAGTTAGGGATTACGTTAATTCTCGTTTCACACGATATTGGAACAATTACGACACATGTTACTGACTTATTATGCTTAAATAAATCTGTCCATTATCACGGTAATCCAGGTGATTTTGAACATATGACAGATGTGCAAAGATCAAAAATTTATGGACACGACATGCACACCATTACGCATGATCATTAACGTCGATTGGAGGGGCAATTGTGTTAGATGCTATATTAAACTTTGAAATTTTACGAAATACGTTTTATACCGGATTAATTGTTGGTTTACTTGCCCCTTTATTAGGGACATTTATTGTTGTACGTCGCTTGTCACTGATCGCAGACGGTCTATCTCACGTGACGTTAGCCGGAATTTCTTTTGGCTTATTTATGCAAAAGAAATATACACTTCTTGCTTTGACACCCTTTCACACCGGAATTATTTTCTCGATTATTGGTGCGATCGTCATTGAAAATTTACGAGGGGTTTATAAAGCTTTCCAAGAGATTGCAATTCCAATCACGTTATCCATTGGTGTCGGTTTAAGTGTCGTATTTATTGCGATGGCTGATGGGATAAACACGGATATATATGCGTATTTATTCGGATCAGTAGCTGCTGTTAGCCGTTCTGATCTATATTTAGTTTTGTTTACTGCTGTTTTCGTAATTGTTGTGATTATTTTCTTATATAAGGAACTGTTTGCTTTATCATTTGATGAAGAATTCGCGACAGTATCTGGTATACGTGCTAAGATTATTCATTATTTATTTATCATTATGACAGCTTTAGTCATTGCTGCTTCTATTAGAATTGTCGGTGTCTTACTAGTTTCTGCTTTAATGACGCTACCGGTTGCTACAGCAATGCGTATAGCAAAAAGCTTTAAACAAACGATTGTCTATAGTATCATTTTTGGTGAAGTTGCTGTTATAATAGGTTTAATTGCAGGTTATTATTTAGAAATTCCACCAGGTGGAACGATTGTGATCACATCCGCTATATTACTAGGTTTAACATTATTAATTAAGAAATGGTATTTGGCTTATATTTATAAAGGGTGAGCGTTATGAATCTTGAGAAAGCTTTAGGTCTTTTAAAACAAGAGGGCTATAAGTATACGAAAAAAAGAGAAGATATATTAGAATTTTTCACTGAAGAAGATGGTTATCGTACAGCGAGCGACCTTCTTAACTTCATGGGTGAAAAATATGGTGGCTTAAGTTATGACACGATTTATCGTAATTTACATCTATTTCGTGAGCTTAACATTTTAGAGTCGACGGATTTAAATGGTGAGAAACATTTCCGTTTAGCTTGTGATCACCATGAGCACCACCACCATTTTATATGCCAATCTTGTGGTAAAACAAAAACGATTGATGCTTGCCCAATGAATTTTATTCAACAAGACTTTCCTGGATATACGATTGAAAATCATAAATTTGAAATATACGGACGCTGCCCAAGTTGTCAATAAAGTAAAAGGTCTTTTCTCTAAATGAGAAAGGACCTTTTTTATGTGGTGTATTAATTGGCTTCTCCTCTTCTTAAAATGTTTCCTTTAATAGCAATATTCATTAGGACCCCTAAGAGGAAAAAGGTAATTAACATCGATGAACCACCGTAACTTATTAATGGTAATGTAATACCTGTAATTGGCATAAGCCCTGATACGGCAGCGAAGTTAATCATTGCTTGTGTTACGATTTGAAATGTAATACCGAATGCTAACAATCGACCGAAGCTATCAGGCGCTCTTTTCGCAATTAGAATGCCTTTAAACATAAAGACAAAATAAATGCTAATAACTGTTACGGCACCAATTAGGCCAAGTTCTTCTGCAATGATCGACATAATAAAGTCAGTATGGGCTTCAGGTAAGAAACCAGACTTTTGAACACTATTCGCAAGACCAACACCTGTTACTTGTCCATTGGCAATTGCGATTAATGAATGAATTAACTGATAACCATCTCCAGCAGGGTCAGCAAATGGATCTAGAAAAGATGTAAATCGACCCATTCGATAGTCTGCACCCCAAATTAATAAAACAACACCTACTACGGCTGTAACACCTAATAAAAGCAAATGATGAATTCTAATGCCAGCAAATAATAAAATCATTCCACAAGCTAAAACAATTGAAGCTGCGGTACCTAAGTCTGGTTGTAACACGATTAAACCACCAACGAAAGCTAGCACTAATAAAGGCGGCAAAACACCTTGCCCAAAATGGTGCAACTTATCTCGTTTATTCGTATACACTTTAGCAAAGTACAATATCATAGCTACTTTTGCCAATTCAGACGGTTGGAATAACACTGGCCCTAAACTTAACCACCTTGTTGAGAAGTTACGCTCCACCCCAACTCCAGGGATTAATACTAAGACGAGCATCACTAAAGTTGCGATGATTAAAATTTTAATAAAATTCCCTAGTTTTCTATACGAAAATAGACTGACGACTAAGAAGACCAAAAAGCCTAAAATAACCCAAAGTCGCTGTCTATTAAAATAAAATGATGGATTATCTATATCTGGATTCATCCCTGCATATACAAAGCTAGCACTATAAACCATGACAAGGCCGATACAAGAAAGAATCACGATCATGATAAATAAAGGGTAATCTATATTTCTCAAATGCTTTTTCAATTCGAACACGCTCCTATATCTACCATCATAACGGAAAATCAAACTATATGGATAGTAGATTTTAGGACTATTTTATAAAAATTTTATAACGATAGATTTCCTTTGACGATTTTTGTCGGCTATGAGCCTTTTGAGCGGTTCTATGAGCCATTTGTGCCGGTCTATGAGCTATTTGAGCATTTCTATGAGCCATTTGCACCGACCTATGAGCTATTTGAGCATTTCTATGAGCCTCTTGAATGATTCTATGAGCCTCTCGAACGGTTCTATGAGCTTCTCAAGCAATTCTATGCGCCTCTCGCAATAATTCCCATCAAAAAGCCCGCCGACAAAATCGGCGGGCTTCCAAATTATACTGTTGGTGTTTTAATTTCTTTAACATCCTCTAAATACTCTTCATAACTTAACTCACGGTCGATGACACCTTCATCTGTAAGTTCAATAATACGATTTGCGATCGTTTGAATGAACTGGTGGTCGTGTGACGTAAAGATCATTGATCCTTTAAAGTTAATTAATCCTTCGTTTAATGACTGAATGGATTCTAAGTCTAAGTGGTTAGTTGGATCGTCTAACAATAGTACGTTCGCTTCGCTTAACATCATACGTGACAGCATACAACGTACTTTTTCACCACCTGATAAGACGCTTGCTTTCTTAAATACTTCATCGCCTGAAAATAGCATACGACCTAAGAAGCCACGTAAGAAAGTTTCGCTCTCATCTTCTGGTGAGTATTGACGTAACCAATCGATTAAGTTTTTGTCATTTCCTTCAAAGAACTCAGTGTTATCTTTCGGGAAGTACGATTGAGATGTTGTAACACCCCACTTGAACGTTCCTTCATCTGGTTCCATTTCACCCATTAAAATTTGCATTAATGTCGTTTTGGCAACATCATCACCAAGTAAAACAACTTTATCATCTTTATTCATTCTAAATGTTACGTTGTTTAATACTTTTTTACCGTCGATTGTTTTTGATAAGCCTTCTACTTCTAACAAGTCATTACCAATTTCACGACCTGGTGAAAATGCAATATACGGATACTTTCTTGATGATGGTTTAATATCATCGATTGTAATTTTATCTAAAAGTTTTTTACGAGAAGTCGCCTGACGTGATTTAGACGCATTGGCGCTGAACCTTGCGATAAATTCCTTAAGCTCATTAACTTTCTCTTCTTTTTTCTTATTTTGCTCATGTGCCATCTTTTGGGCTAATTGGCTTGATTCATACCAGAAATCATAGTTACCAACGTAAAGTGTAATCTTCTCAAAGTCTAAGTCAGCAATGTGTGTACACACATTGTTTAAGAAGTTACGGTCGTGTGATACAACGATGACTGTATTATCAAAATTAATTAGAAACTCTTCTAACCAACGAATCGCCTGAATGTCTAGACCGTTTGTCGGCTCGTCTAATAGCAATACATCTGGATTACCAAATAACGCTTGAGCTAATAAAGTTTTTACCTTTTCTGACTCAGGTAAGTCTTTCATCTGTTTGTTGTGAAGCGAACCATCTACACCTAAACCTGTTAATAGTGAGGATGCATCGCCTTCTGCTTCCCAACCGTTTAACTCAGCAAATTCACCTTCAAGTTCTGCAGCACGCATGCCGTCTTCTTCAGTAAACTCACCTTTAGCATAAATAGCATCCTTCTCTTTCATCACTTCAAATAGACGCTCATGCCCCATCATAACAACTTGTAGCACTTCTTCTTCTTCATAAGCGAAGTGATCCTGCTTTAACATAGCAATTCGCTCATCCTTACCTACTGAAATGTTACCTTCTTGAGGTTCGATTTCACCAGAAAGGATTTTTAAGAACGTTGACTTACCAGCACCATTTGCACCGATTAAGCCGTAACAATTACCTTTAGTAAATTTTATTGAAACATCTTCAAACAGCTTACGATCTGAAAAGCGTAAGCCGACACCTGTCGCTTGTAGCATATTAAAAATCCTCCAGAAAATTAAAGTTAACCTTTATTATTATAGCATTTATATAGAGGTTTTGACGAATTTTAACCAAACTTACGGAAACTCCACTCCACAGTTACCATCATTTACTAATTCTTACACTATAGCCAAGCACTTATACAACAAATGACAATATATTAAGTATAGGTGAATAACATGCGAGTATACTTAGCATTAATTAGTTTAAGTGTCATTTGGGGTTTAGCCTTTATTTTCATCAAAATGACCGTTGAAGATACTGGTGTTTGGGGGATGGTGTTTTTCAGGTGTTTTATAGGAGCATTTTTTCTCCTGCCAATATTTCTCGTTAAAATAAAACAAAGAACGACCGCAATTCCATACAAACATCTTATTATTCTCGGCATTATAAATGCAGGTATTCCATGGGGCTTTCTCGCCTGGAGTGAGACTGTAATTATGAGTAACACTACTTCTGTTATTAATGCGTTAACCCCTTTATTCACAGCTATAATTGGCTACATGTTTTTTAAAAAGCAACTAATAAAAAAACAGTGGATCGGTATTTTAATTGGATTTTTTGGCATTGTTGTATTAACAGAGTTTCAAATTCACCAACTTTTTGGAAGTAACTTTGTTGGAATTGGAACGATGGTTGTAGCGACAATCTTTTATGGGTTTGGTTCACAATATTTTAAGAAACATTTGCAACATGAAGATTTAATCATCACCATAACGATTTCTCTTTTTGTAGCGTCACTCGTAGGGTTGATGATCGCTGTGCCAGTTGAAGGTTTACCACAAATAGCAGCTTTTGATTTCCAAACATTGATTATTGTGTTAGCGCTTGGTGCTATCGGCTCTGGGGTAGCTCACTTTTTGTTATACTATATGATCATTAACGGAACACCCGAATTTGCTGCAACGGTCGCGTATATCATCCCAATTACGGCGATTATTGCGAGTTACTTCATTTTAAGCGAACCAATAACGGCTAATTTAATCGCAGGCATGTTGTTTATATTTATCGGAATTTATATTACAGGTCAATACCAAAAAAGACATTAGGTGCTTTCATGCGCCTATTATTTTTTGCCTTATTATCCCTCTTATAGAAACTGTTTATTTGCAAAGTCTAAGCAGTGAGTACAATGGATCTTCTATGAGGTGGAAATAATGGCAAGTAAAGTCACTAAAACAAATAATGTATCAATTTGGTGTATAATCACAATTGCATCGATCCCTCTTATTATGACATTGGGGAATTCGATGCTTATTCCAGTGTTGCCTGTTTTTGAAGAAGAGATTGGTATTTCGCCATTCCAATCGAGTTTAATTATAACGGTATACTCGGTTGCTGCTATACTGATTATCCCCATTGCAGGCTATTTGTCCGATCGCTACGGAAGAAAAATGATTATGATCCCAGGGTTAATTTTCACTTTCATTGGAGGCTTAATTGCTGGAATTGCTTCACTAATTGTTGAAAACCCGTTTGCATGGATTCTAGTTGGACGTGCATTACAAGGAATTGGTGCCGCTGGTGCGCTCCCTATTATTTTACCTTTAGTTGGCGACTTGTATAAAGACAATGATGAAAAAGCGAGCAGTTGTTTAGGGCTTGTCGAAACATCTAATACGTTTGGCAAAGTATTAAGTCCGATAATCGGTGCACTTTTTGCTGCTATGTTATGGTATTTACCGTTCTTTTCCATTTCTGCCTTTAGTTTAATCTCTTTAATAGCTGTCATCTTCTTCATTAAAGTTCCAAAAGACAAAGAAGAACCGCTAAAGCTTAAAGAGTTTTTATCAGAAACGAAAAAGATCTTCCAAGTCGAAGGTAAATGGTTGTATACCGTCTTTCTACTCGGTGCTTACACGATGCTCTTACTGTTTGGCATTCTCTTTTATTTATCTGACATACTTGAAAAGCAATATGGAGTTGATGGTGTCCCTAAAGGTGTCGTCTTAGCCTACCCATTAGTCGTACTATGTCTAACCTCGTTTATTACTGGGCGTAAAATTAAAGGTGACTTAAAGACGATGAAAATTATCATTATGAGTGCTGTCGCAGTACTAGCTGTTAGCATTACAACAGTTGGATTTTCTTCTGATTCAATTGCTTTATTACTTATTTCAACGAGTTTAAACGGTTTAGCTATTGGAGCTCTACTTCCAACATTAGATGCAATGATTACAGAAAGCATTAATAAAGAAACCCGAGGAACCATTACTTCTTTTTATAGTTCTGCTCGTTTCATCGGGGTAGCTGCTGGACCGCCAATCGTTTCATTAATGATGCCAATCGATATAAATGTTGGTTACATTATGGCTGGTGTACTTGGTGCACTATTATTTATCCTCTCGTGGAAATGGATTAACCCTAATCAAACATAAAAAATCTCCGGAATAATTTCCGGAGATTTTAATTTTTAGGACTAGCTTCCTACCTCATACCATATATTAGATTGAATGATGTTATAGGGAGAGTTCTACTATGAGTTGGGACAAACTACTGTTGGCGATTATTATGATCCGTGTCTTTTCCGGCACACTTGAAATAACAGCTGCTTATTTAATGTACCGTTTCAATGACCTATATAAAGCCTTTGTCATTAATAGCTTGTTAGCCTTTGTTGGTCCTGGTGTTTTATTGTTAACGACTTTTATTGGTTTATATGGGCTTGCAGGAAGAATTTCATTGCTTAAAGCCGTGTTACTCGTTGCGGGTATTTTGCTTATTATTATTAGCTTACGAATTAAATAATGCTATTTTGGTCGGTCTTGCTTTTCAACTGGGTCAAGCTCTTCAGACGCTTCCGTCCGTAAGTTGTTTATCGAAGAACGTACACTGCCCTTTTCTTCATATTCAGCTCTTTTAAGAGTCCTCTGCATATAGAAATGGTAATAAGCTTCAAACACACTCAAACCTACAGCAGAAAAGAAAGAAGCTGCAACAATGCTTACCACTGGTGCGAATAGATCAAGTAAGGCATAAACAACGACTAATGCTAATGCGAAATCTCCTAAAGTAGCTACTGTATGATTGTATCGCTGGTTTAATCGACGGAAAATCAGCATATCCCCCGCATAAGCAAGTGCACCTAATATTAAAGTAAACATGATAATATTACCGATTCCAACTCCAAACCATAATCCTAAAATAACGAACAACCAAGCAAACGTAACAGCGAGCTTAATCGCGATTAATTTAACATGACTCATAACTTTCACCTCCTGAAAGTAGACCATCTCATATATATTTTGGATTATAATAAAATCGTTATGCGTTCTTTAAAACACAAAAAAACTTCCAGCTATTAATAGCTGGAAGTTTAATTTACGCAATTGTTGATGCAACTTTATCATTTTGGCGTGTTTCTTCACATTCAACATGCTGCTTTATAAAGTTAATGCAAATCTTATTAAAAGCACTAGCTTGGTCAATATTACAAACGTGCCCACAATCCTCAATCACTTCTACCTTAGCATATGAGTCACGCTCTGCAGCATAGTGAGCGCCGTTTATAAAGACGTGGTCCTCATCTCCCATGAGAAAAAGCTTCGGTACTTTACTTTTCATTTCAGTAAATGTTTCATGAATGTTATTTGACGTAACAAGAAGTTCCGCCCACTTAATAAACTCCGACTGCCCTAACTTCGACGCTTCTCGCACGAACATATTTCGCGACTTCTTGTGGTTTTTCTTCGGCATTAAAATACCTGCGAATAGTTTATATAGAAACATGTACGGAACGATCGAGCGAACGAGATAAGCAATTTTGAACAAAAGATCAGTCCAAAACTTCCACTTAATTACTGCTCCACCCATCGTCATCGATGCGATTCTTTCCGGGGTACGACGACAAATCTCTGTCATAACCATTGTTCCTAAAGAAATCCCGACTAAATGCGCTTTTCTTATATTTAAATGATCTAACACTTCCATCACTTTATTAGCGATGTTTTTACAAGTGTATTTAACATCTAACGGCTCACTTTCACCGTGTCCTGGAAAGTTGATAAATAAACAGTTAAAGTACTTTTTAAACTGTTTTGCTTGTTTATAAAATAAAGTATGGTTTCCTCCAGCACCGTGCAAGAATACAACCCATTCCTTGCTCGTCTCATGCTGATACATCTTATAATCTAATAACATGAATCTCCACCCCAACAACCAAAGCTTAATGGAATTTAGACGACTCCCAGTGTGGCAAGCCTTTCCATTTCAATTCTTAATAAAAATATCCTTAAGAAAATGTAACACATTTGGCCTTGTCTGTCACCTTTTGGCGCGTGTCGATTGTGTGACATAGCTAGGATAAAGTTGTTTTCAAACTCATTTGACTATTTGTTAATTATACTTTACACTTTGTTAACAATACATAACATAAAATTGAGTTGAAGGTGACTGTAATGTTGCACAATTGTGTAAAAGAACTACGAGCAAGATATAGCTTCTCACAAACTGAATTAGCAAATCGTGTTGGTGTAACACGGCAAACAATCGGGTTCATCGAAAAGGGTGACTTTTCACCTTCTATCACACTTTCACTTAAAATTGCTCAAGAGCTAAATGTGAGTGTCGATGAATTATTCTGGCTAGAAGGAGAGGGTTATAATGAAGAATGATGATTTCAGAGTACAATTTCCGTTGTGGAATATCGCCTTATTATTAATTTTAACAATATGGTCATACGGCGTGGTTTATGCGATCGACTTAGCAGTAAGTGATTTTGAGGGTGTGTTTTATACAACTGGACAACAAGTTTACGTCAATTGGCACATGCCAAGTGTTTTGTCATTAATTATTGGGCAATTGGCACTGATTGCGTTCTTCATCATCTACTTCATCAAATTAAGACAATACAATAAAAATAATCCAGGAAATGAATTAAGACCTTTCACATTTCTTAAACCTCATGAACTCTTAGAAGACGATGAGTTGTTTCGTCAAATAACTGAACGAACAACAAAAAAAATATACATCTTATATGCCCAGGCTATTCCTGTAGTCATTTTTCTCATCATGTTCCTACCGACACATCGATTCCTTTACATTGCATTACTAATCGGACTTTTAATCGCTCATAACGCTTTATATTTTTGGGAGATCCGCAAGTTTATGAACGGCAAAACTCAACTAAGTCACACTAGCATAAACGCTAAAAAACGTTTATCAAAATTCACACTTGTTACGATAGCAATCATCACCTTTTTTGCATTGGCTTTCCCTACTTATCAAGTTGTTCAAATTCAAACGAACCAAGAACGAATGTTTGAGCAATTTGAACGTTGTTTAGAAGATGGACATGAAGCTATTTTAACTGAGGATAGCACTGTAAACTGTTCGAAAGATTAACGAAATTCAACCCACTCTAATGCTAAACGCTCTATTTCTTGTACCATTTGCTCCTTGCCTTGAACATATGCTTGAGAATCGTACGGATCAAGACGTGACAACCGCTCTTTCAAATCCCCATATTGCCCACTCATTTGTGGATGGTGAATTAAATAATCACGAAAAGCAAGGTGTCTTTTAATGTGGGAACTACCTGTTTGGAAAATATGAAGATGATGTGAGCGGTTGTCACCACCTTTTATAAAAAAACGTCTACCTTCTATTCCATTTTCACCTTTTGGGATAAAGCCTATATTTATAAGCTGTTCATTGTATTGATCAACCGCTTCAACAGCTTTAACGACCGTTAATATATCAAAAATTGGCTTAGCTTTTAAGCCTGGAACAGAAGTGCTGCCAATATGGTAGATGTCTATGTACTCATCACTTAAAAGCGACTTTAACTTTGTAGCCTCTACTTCATACATTTCAGGCCTACTGTTTTGGTATGGAACGACTCCAATTTTTCTCATCTGTACACCTCATATAAATATTCTAAAAAGCAGTCAAGATTCCAATAATGATACCAATTGCCATTAAAATTAATACAGCCTTGCCGAAGTTGTTTATATTAGGATTGAAAGTACCAAACGCCATCACTAAAAGCGCAATTAAATTAATAAATGGAATAGCAGTTAAAATTAATATAAAGATCCATGTCATAATTGATACTTCATCATGATGGTTAGTTATTGCATGCTCTTGATGTTGTGATTGTTCTTGTTTATGTTGTTCCATGTAATTGTAGTCCACATTACCCCTCTTCCCTTCTCTAAATCTCTAATCAAAATAAGCTAATTCGTCTGGGTGGTCTAAATGTCTAAAAGCTAATTTGATTTGTTCCTCTGTATTTCTTGCAACCGAAAGTTCTGGCAATTCATCTTCAGCGAAGAAATCAACTGCACTAGTTTCAATTCCTTCCTGAGCTTGTCCACCAATAATTTCACATTGAATAAACATCTTATAAACATGATACGGAGATGGTGGATGTTGGTGGTTTTTCTTATCAAATATACTAATTAACTTAGTTGCTTTAACGTCATAACCTGATTCTTCTTCAACCTCTTTTACAGCAACTTCACTTGGTGATAAACCGATATCACCCCATCCACCTGGTAAGGCCCATTTGCCGTCTCCATTTTCCTTGACCATTAAAAGTTTATTGTTTTTAAAAACAACTGCTCTCACATCTACTTTCGGTGTGGCATATCCAGTTTCATTTGCGAATAAATCTTTGATTACGGTTTGGTCAATTTCTGTTTGCTGCGATATAATCTCGACACTAATATTTCTAATCATCTCAAATCTTTCTATGTCATACACATCTTTAGAATATGTTAATCCTGCTTGTGCAATTGATTGAAGTTGCTTTGCCCAATCAAGCCATTTGACGTCCATTTAATCATCTCCTATCTCCTTTTATATAAATCAAACTGCGATAACCATTGCTCCACATAAGAGTTAATGATTTGCTCTTGATCCCAGTTATCAATAAAATGTGGCACAATAAACTGCTGATAAATAGTTAAATAATATAAAGGCGCAACCTTTTTTACTAGCATGAATTCCTTCTTTAATTCATCAATACAACCGAATATAGTCCAATGACCTAAGTATTGCTCTAACAAATCATTAGCTACATTTTCAGAGAAAGTTTCCTTAATTTCATCAAAAATAACTGTCATACTTAAAAAAGGATGCGAAATAGTACAATCTGACCAATCATAGATGATTGATTTTCCATCTTGAACCATAATGTTTCCACCAAAAAAATCACCGTGTTCAAGAGCTGGTGGAACTTGGTTAGATGTTAATTGCTGACATAGTTTTTTAGCTTCTATCTGCGTTATGCTTAATTTTTCATATGCATTTTCTGAAATAACTTGAGAAGCTTTTAAGTCATTTAAAGTCCTTTCCAAGTAATGTTGTAAAGTACTAGAAATCTCATATGAAGGACACCCTAAATTTTTGGATTCATTCAATTGATGGGTTGAATGTTTTTGTATCGTTGCTAAACTGGTTAAAGCATCTATCCAATAACTTTTTTCCTTCATATATCCTAACAGTTCCCCATGAACTTCTTGCATAATATATTCATTAGACTTAGGATCAACCGATACAACTGGTGGAACAACATCACTGTGATGGTGATATAAGTATTGAGCGATAAGAGGTTCATGTTTAAAAACTTGCGGAACTGTTTTGATATAATAGGCGTTATTGTCTGTGGACACTTTATGTAATGCCGACTTTTCCCAACTTCTTATTTGCTCAAAGTTCACATGATTAGTATTAGTGCCGGTAAATGATAAAGCTCGTTTTTCAAAAGACTTTCGCCATCCCAACTTGAACCAACTTGGATAAGTTGAATTGTTAATACTTATCCGACTTAGAAGCTTTAACTCTTCATTATATAAGTTTTGTTTAAAATCTTCAAAACGTTTAAACATTTTATGGTCTCCGCCATTTAAAACCTCAACTTCGTAAGCACGGTAATGATTACTAACAAAAGCACACCTCAACACTTGCGTCTCTAAATTGTACGTTTGGCAGAAATAATCATTAATATGTTCAGTTATAGCAATATGCTTTGGTTGAAAATATGTATTGGGAAGTGTCCATTCCTTCTGTTCATTAACTAACATAGAGCCCCCGCCATGTGAATAAACGAGAAATTTATGGAGTATAGCATTTTTCATAAATTAAATCCTTTCGAAACTTATAACGAGTTAATATAAAAGTGATTATGTTATCATTTTATTATGGTAAGTTATGGAATTATATACATTATACATTGGGGGAATGACTCATGGAACAACGTGTAGCAAATATTTTCAAAAAATTTGCAAAAGAAGAGTGTGAAGGGTACTGCGAACTTTACGAACACCTTTCTTTAAAGATCGCAGACGACGAAAAAATGCTACAACTGGCTTTACACGCAAGAGAAGGACAACCGATTCCGAATTTGTTATTTGGTGCAGTACATGCTCTTCTGTTAAAAGGGAAAGTACACGAGTTAAAACACTTCTATCCAAGTATTGTTTCAGATGTTAAAGGTGTAAAAGATTCTTATCCGTATTTCAAAGACTTTTGCGAGAATTACCGCGATGAAATTATAGAGTTTTTACAAACGAAACTAGTTCAAACAAACGAAGTAAGACGTTGTACATACCTTTATCCAACATTCAGCTACATATATGAAATCTCGAATAAACCGTTAGCCTTAATTGAAATTGGGACTAGCTCAGGTCTTCAGCTGCTATGGGATCAGTACAATTACTCTTATGGTTCAGGCCAAATTTACGGTAACCGCCATTCAAATGTACATTTAACTGCTGAGATTAGAGGTGATAAGGAACCCGCCCTTCCAGTAGAAGCTCCACCAGTTGCGAAACGAATTGGCGTAGACCTCAATGTGTTGGACTTAAATGATGAAGAAGATGAATTCTGGCTAAACGCTCTCATATGGCCGAACCTTCATGAACGAAGAGAAACGCTACAACAAGCTGCTGAAATTGTTAAACAACACCCACTTACTTTAATTGAAGGAGATGGCGTGGCAATGCTTTCAGATATAGTCAATGACATTCCAGAGGACTATGCAGTTTGCGTTTTTCATACACACGTTGCCAATCAAATGCCGGACCAGACTAAAGATGATTTGCTTGAAGAAATTAAGAAGATTGGTTCAACTAGAGAAGTCTTTCACGTTTACAACAACATTCAAGACCGTGATTTACACTTAGACTACTATATAAACGGCGAAGAATCTCTAAACACGATCGCTACAACAGCTGGTCATGGGAAATGGTTTACTTGGAAATTATAAATTATTAAACAAACGTACTAGGGCATTGAATTGTAACTTAATTTAATGCTCTTTTTCATTTCATACATACATAATCACTAGGATATATCCTAGATAAAATATTAATTTTCTAAAAGCCACAACTTTTCCAAGTTCACTTGATTTTGCCCCTCACTTTCTTTAGGTACCCAGGAAACCGAGACTTCCACCCCCTCCTTCAAGTCTTCGAGGTGAATAACTTCCTCTACTTGATCTACCATCTTGCTATTCTCTGTCACTCGCAAGTTAACTTGCATATTCTCACCTTCAACAGTCATCTTTTTATTAATATGGTCTAAATCAGTAATAACTCCCCTTAATGAAGAGTGTTGGTGCGTATCAGAAGTGTCTTCCATTGTATTAGAGTAACCGCAGGCGCTAAGTGATAGAAATATACTTATCATTAAAAGAAAAATTAGCTTAAACTTCACTATTATCACCTCCGTAAAAAGAATTGCAAAAGCAATATTTATTAAAAATACTTAGGTTTTTTTACATTTTTTAAAATTATTAATGCGTCATAATGATTATAGGGGTTAATTGACATAGGCAGTTGATTTTTTAATCCAGATTCCAACAACCACCATCGCTTGTTTAACGAACAATTCGCATTATTTAAGGCCAGAAAAGTATTTCCTCCAACTATATTCTCTACCTGTCTTTCTAAATGTTTATTATTAGTTATTTTTATTTCATTATCTTCTCTTAATAAGTTTGAGTAATTTCCATCAATTGCGTAAAACCCTATTGTATAAATATTGTTTTTGAATTTTCCATTTAAATATTGACCTAAGTTTCTTATGTTTAATAATTTAGAACTAGTAGTTTGACTTTTTCTAATATGATAATTATGTGCCCAAATAATTATTTTTTCATCGAGAATTATATTTTCTTTCAACCAATTCACATTATTGAACATTAATTCTCCTCGTTTACTACCACCTTTAATACCTCCTAAATTGATCAGTTGCAACCACTCTATTCTATTCTTAAAGCCATTTATTAATATATTTAAATGTAACTGATCTACTGAAAATTCATTACTTTGTGAACGTAATAGATTGATTAATTCTTCATATAAGAACTCACAATGTTTTTGCTTTTCTTTATCTTCCGCTGATTTTTTTCTTTTACCATCATTTTCAGATTCTAAACTGAAAAACATTTCTTCAGCTTCAATGACCTTTTTTGCAATATCCCAAGGAGCTATAGAAATAACCCAGTTCATAAATTTCTCTGAGTATTTAACAGGTTGAGCGTCCATTCCCCAAAACCTCAATCTTTTCACCCAATTTTGCTTGTAAAATTCCAACATCTCTTCGTTGTGGTAAATATCTAACTTAAATTCTTTTATAAACTGATCAATCTCTGTATCATTAAAAACTTCAGTACCTAAGCTTGACTCTAAAAAACCATTTTCGAATATAACATGACTAAAATTATGTACTTCATGTAAATATTTAATGATATTGATCTTAGTTCGATAATAATCATTTATTCCATGAGAACTTTCACCTAAAACTATTATTTGTTTATCTTTAACATGTTTATCTAAACTAGATAAATCATCAAAACGTATAGCCTCATCACTAATATCTTTTTTCTGTTTATTCTTTTTAAACAAACACATCACCCTCTTTTTCTATTTACTAAAGAAAAGGTAGCTCAATTAAGATACTTGTTGCCAAGATCACCTAAACTGAACTACCTAGTATTTGATAACTTTATGTTAAATCCTCTAACTCTAAATCCGTAAGCGTCCCTTGATGAAAATAAAATTGCCACCTGTCATCGATATACTTCCAGATCGAACTACGTAAAGTCTTTCTTCCTCGCGTGTGATCCATAATGTAGTATGTCGATAAGACAACATCAGAAGCTAGAGGGCGAATTTCATAATTGTGAAGTGTCATTTCTGTTAACACAACACCATCTTCTAAACATTCCTATTTACCATACATCTTGCCTGAACTACTTATTTCTAAAAAATCATCAGCTAGTATATGATCAAGTTGTTCGTTGCTTTTACGTACTTCTAAGTTAATATGGCTTTCCTCTAGTTGCTGTAGATGACTTTTCAAGTTATTCATTTTAAATATCCTTCCTAACATTCCTTCTTGGCTAAATTGTAATTTTCTGTTATTTAAAAATTAACACAAGTATACTCCCCCTGACCACATTAGTCAAATCGAGTTCGACTCAATTAACACATCATATAAAACAACCCACAAAATGCTGCATCAACACTTTGTGGGTACTAGACTTTTAGTTCACAGTATTCACTTTTTAAATTGATCTTTTTGCTTTCGCTCAGACTCTGCTTTTTTCGATTTTGTATAATGGAGTATATAAAAGGTTCCTATAATCAATACAACAAAAGCGATTAGAAACAATAATTCATCCAAAATGTATAACCTACCTTTCTTCGTGTAAACTTATATAGTATTAGACTTAGTGTTTGTAAAAAGATAAGTATAAATCCAAAAAGCTGAAACCACCTTTGTAAAAGAACTGCAAATTAAAAATCCCCCATAAAATGTCCAATTAGACACTTTATGGGGGATTCTCATATTAAGTCCATATTTAATATGGAGATGGCGGGAATCGAACCCGCGTCCAAAGATATCGCCACTCAAGCTTCTACGAGCGTAGTCAGTATATTGTCATTCGCCAATTCTTCAGCCTACTGACAGGCTTCGGAATGACTAGTCTGATTAGTCTCTTCAGAAGACCTCAGACGGTGGCCTTCTGCGTAGCCCGCTTCATTTGAGACCCTTCGATCTACCACACGGGCGATGGTAGGAAGGATCCTGTAGCACTGCTTACGCAGCTACAGCGAAATCGTTTTGTTTGCCAGTTATATTTAACTGAAATGACGTTTATCGAGTCGTCACCTCGGCTCGCTACTTAAGCTCGACCTATCCCTGTCGAATCCAAAACATCCCCGAGTAAAAGAATGTTTCTTCACCAAAATCATTTGGTAATACATATTATAACATGGCATTAGTACTTTGAAAATGTCATTGTTTGGTATTAATAATCTTTTAACGCGCGTTCAACATCACGTTTCATCGCTTTTTGTTTTAAGTCTTCACGCTTATCATACTTCTTCTTACCGCGACCTATACCAATTAAAAGCTTAGCCACACCATTTTTAATGTACATTTTTAGTGGTACTAATGAGTAACCTTTTTGTTGGGTTTGGCCAATTAATTGGTTGATCTCTTTACGATGAAGGAGCAGCTTCCTAGCTCTTGTCGGCTCATGGTTAAACTGATTACCTTGAGTGTACTCTGAGATGTGCAAGTTATGAACGTAAGCTTCACCTTTATAAACACGTGCGAATGAATCTTTCAAGTTGACACGCCCTGCACGAATGGACTTAATTTCCGTTCCTTTTAAAACCATTCCTGCTTCAAACGTCTCTTCTATATGAAAGTCATGTCTTGCTTTTCGATTTGTTGCAATGGCGCCTGGATCTTTTTTTGCCATGGTCTTTCCTCCTCACTGCAAAGGTTATTTTACCAAAAAAGACGGTGCTTTTAAACTGTGATGACTAATTACGACAATATTTCCTCATTAAATTCAAAATTTTAGTACAGGATAATAGACAGTCAAACCATTTTTATGGCATTCTATGTAATTAGGGAACCGAAATAAAGGGAGGAACTGCTAAGATGATTGATACCATTCAAATTAGACCTTTAACAATAAATGATGAAGAAAAGATCGCCAATATGCAAACGGGCATTGAAGACGATTACGTCGTCCGTATATTTGAACGTTTAATTACGAGTGAGGAACACGCATTATACGGTCTATTTTCGGATGACCAACTCGTTTCAGTTGCTGGTTATTCTGTCTTTAAAGGGCAGTACGGAATGCTTGGGCGCCTTAGAAGTGACCAACGTTATTTAGGTAACGGTCTTGCCACAACGATTATTGAATACATCATCGAACAATTAAAAAAAGACGACCAAATTAAATGGGTTGGTGCTAATACGCAGCTGCATAACTTCCCAGCTTTACGTGTGTTAGAGAAATTACAACTACCTAGACTTGAGCTACTTCACCCAGCAGTATTAGTCGATCAAAGCAAAATGCCAGAACCTACTGGCGATGTGTGGACGAAGCTTGAGACGTTAGAAGAAAAGCGTAAATGGATTGATACGATTCAACATGATGATTCAGTCATTTTCCCGCTAGAAGCTTACTATCCATTCCCAACGAGTCCTGAACTTTTTAAAGATGAAGACCTTGAAATGTGGTCGTTCTTTGAAAATGAAGCTCAAGATCGTTTTGCTATTGTGAAATTTGATCAAAAGCGCGATCAATATGCACATGTCGTGTATTTATGGGATGACTTATTCGAACAACCAGGATTAATGAAGACTTTATATGAAGAGCTTGAAGAATTTAAAAAGCAATATGGTGATGAGACTTATATTCGTTTTGACCTTCCAGATGAAACACGTAACAAAATACCAAATGACGATGCATTTAAATTCCAAGACCCATGGATTTTACACGGGTACTGGAAATAGAACCATTAAACCAGAACTTCTGCTTTGGAAGTTCTGGTTTTTTTGAAGTTCTAATTATTTTAATAAGATTAAAAATCATTAGACAATTAAACTTTACATGTTAAAATACAGATATTTGAATTCTATTAATAATCGAGGAGCATGCTAAGTGATTTTGAAAAACGTAACATTTTTAAATAAAAACATGAAGTTTAAAACGCGAGATATTGAGATTACTGATGGTAAAATCTCATTTGACCCTAATAGCCACAATAACATGATGGACTGTAAAGATTACATTGTAATCCCAGGGTTAATAAATGGGCATTTTCATAGCTACTCTTCATTAGCTAAAGGTTTAATGAAAGAAATGGCTTTACCAGATTGGTGTAATGATTCTGAACAAGGAAAGGTTCAACAAGCTTTCTTTGATTACTTAGATGAAGTTCTTTCTGAAGAGGATTTTGTACATATAGCTCAAAAAAGTTATTTGGATATGATTAAACATGGGGTCACTTTTGTCAGTGATTCTGACCCAGGAGAGGCACCACATTTATTAAAAGATGCGATGAATGAACTTGGTATTCGTGGAATGATAGACGTTTATGAAGACATTGGAGATTACGTTCAACATACAGATGACAATATTTCATTCGGCTCTCATCTTTTAGAAGAAGAGGATCTAACGAATGAAGAGCTACTTAAAATTAAAGAGATAAAAGCTGAGTATAACCCTGTTATGATGACCCATTGTCTAGAAAATGAATGGAGAAGTAATTTAGTTCAATCTAACTTCGGTAAATCCAGTATTAACCTTTATGATGAACATAATTTACTTGATGAAAAAACAGTACTTTTCCACACCGTTTACGCTTCAAATGAGGATTTGGATGTTGTATCTCAAAAAGAAAGCTCCATCGTTCATTGCCCGTTATCAAATTTAGATACCGGAGCTGGAGTTGCAAATGTTAACAAGATGTTAGAGAAAAATATTAATGTTTGTTTAGGTACTGACTTTGCTCATACTAACATGTGGGATTTGATGAAATTGACTTATTACTTGTTGAAGATTAATCAGCCCGTTAATAACTATGCTGCTGAAGATATTTTCAAAATGGCAACCGTAAATGGTGCTAAAGCTTATGGACTTCATGAAGAGATTGGTCAAATACAAGAAGGCTACAAAGCTGATTTAATTTTTATTAACAAAAATTCTTTAGAACCTTTAGTGAATCAAGGCGATTTTTCAACATCTCTTCACAATATGCTTTTTGGTGAGCAAAGTGATTTAGTCCAACATGTTATGGTTGACGGTAAATGGGTGATGAAAAATCGCAGAGTATTAACAGTGAATGAAGAAGAGATTAATGAAAAGTATAGCCAGATTGTGAATGGCTTTCTTAACCATCTTAAGCAGCTAACTTAACATATAAAAGAGCATTGAATTGGCCCCCAACTCAATGCTCTCATTTTACCTTAAGTCTTTTTCTTCTTTTTACGTTCTTTCATCCCGACGATTTCAAAATCGACGACGCGTTCTTCAATATTTGTACCAATCACGCGTACTTTTATTTCATCACCAATTCTAAAGATATTACCTGTACGCTCACCGATCATCGCTTGAGCATTTTCGTGATAATGGTAATAGTCATCTGTTAAATAGCTAACGTGTACTAAACCTTCAACTGTATTCGGTAACTCGACGAACATTCCGAAGTTCGTAACAGAGTTAACAAGACCATCGAACTCCTCGCCAATTTTATCTGACATGAATTCTGCTTTCTTAAGGTCATCTGTTTCACGTTCAGCATCCACAGAGCGACGTTCCATTTCTGATGTGTGTCGCGCTATGTCTGGAAGCTTCTCTTCCCATTTCTTTGTCGTTTGACTGCTAATGTCACCTTCTATTAGATACGTTCGAATTAATCTGTGAACGATTAAGTCTGGATAACGTCTAATTGGTGATGTGAAATGAGTGTAAAACTGTGTTGCTAGTCCAAAGTGACCAACGCTCTCAGGTGAATATTTCGCTTGTTGCATCGAGCGTAACATTAGTTTTGATACAACTAAATCTTCTTTACTTCCAGAGACTTGATCTAAAACGTTTTGTAAAGCTTTAGGATGAATGTCATCTGTTGTTCCTTTTATTGTATGACCTAAGTTGGCAACAAACTCAAAGAACTTTTCCAACTTACCGGCGTCTGGGTCTTCGTGAATACGGTGAATGAATGGCACGTCCATCCAATGGAAGTGCTCGGCTATTGTTTCATTGGCGATTAACATAAATTCTTCAATTAAACGCTCAGCTTCACCACGTTCGCGCAAGACAACATCCGTTGGTTGACCTTCTTCATCAACTTCAATCTCTGCTTCTTTAAAGTCAAAATCAATTGCCCCACGGCCTGAACGTTTGAAACGAAGTGTTTGAGCTAATGTAGCCATCAGTTCAAACATTGGCACAAGTGACTGATATCGTTCTCGGACTTCTTCATCACCTTGTAAAATAGAGTTAACGTCTGTATAAGTCATGCGCTCTTCTGTTTTAATGACAGCTGCAAAAATTTCATGATTAACGACTTTACCAGAACCATCAATCTCCATCTCACACCCTAACGTTAAACGGTCGACATGTGGGTTTAATGAACAGATCCCGTTTGATAAGCGGTGTGGAATCATCGGGATGACTCGGTCTGTTAAATACGTACTCGTACTACGTTCCAACGCTTCCTTATCTATCGGTGAGCCTTCTTTAACGTAGTTTGTCACATCTGCAATGTAAACACCTAATAAGAAGTTGCCATTATCCAATTGTTCAACACGCACAGCATCATCTAAATCTTTCGCATCAGCACCGTCAATCGTAACGATCTGTTTATCACGCAAGTCACGACGACCTTCTAAGTCAGATTCGTCAATCGTTTCTGGAATACTATTTGCATGTTCAATTGTTTCATGATCAAACTCGGCTTTAATGCCATGTTTATGAATAATCGCTAAAATATCAATACCTGGGTCATTTTTGTGTCCAAGAATTTCGGCTACTTCACCTTCTGCACTTCTAACCCCTTTAGGATATTCAATAATCTTAACAATGACTTTATGACCGTCGACGGCACCATTTTCATTACCTTCTTTAATGAAGATGTCACCAGGGATCCGTTTATCATCTGCAATAACGAAGCCAAAACGCCCATTATCTTGGTAAGTACCGACAATTGGCTGGTCGTTACGCTCAATAATTCTAACAACAATCCCTTCAGGACGATTACCTGCATATGATTCATTCTCAACGCGGACATGGACAATATCACCATTCATCGCTGACATTAAATCAGATTGATGAATATAAATGTCCGAATGGTTCTCGTCCTCTGGAATTAAAAAGGCAAACCCTTTCGCATGCATTTGGATACGTCCACGAATTAAGTTCATTTTTTCAGGTAAACCATACAATTCATTACGGTTACGAATTAACGTACCGTCATCTTCTAAGCTATTTAAAGCTTTCATCAACTGAATGAGTTCATCACTGTCCGTAATTTCTAGTGTTGCTTGTACTTCTTCGACGCTTAACGGTTTTGTTGCCTCTTCTGTGAAAAATTGTTCTAACCTTTGTTTCATTTGTTCAAAGTCCATATTATATCACCTCAAGTAAAACCATTTATTCAGACCAATCTAGCTTTTCTAAGTACTGATGAACATCAACATGTACTTGATCTTTGTAATCACTTAATGTAATGACGTGAGGAGCCCCCTCATACCATTTTAAATCTTTTTCATCACATTCAACATTGTCATAAATATAGTTAGCACTATCTTTATTAATCATTTCATCTTCTTCTGCTTGTAATACATACGTTGGCGCATAAATTGTATCTAAGTCTTCTCGTACAGAGTTAATCAAGTTGGCTAATGAATCAAATGTGTCATCTGATTCTTCCATTAACTCGTTTACTTCTTGCTCGATTGTTTCTTTATCCTTTTGCTGTAATTGCTTATATTCTTTTGCTTTAAAACGAAAACCTGCTGAAAGCTCTTCTTTATTATCAAAGAAGATCGGCGTACATATTGGAATTACACCTTTAATAGGCCTATTCATCGCTAGTTTTAATGACAAAACGCCACCTAGTGATAAACCAGCAACCGCAATTTCATCATAGCCTAACTCTTTTAAATGATCATAAGCAGCTTCAACATCTTCCCACCATTCTTTCGCTGTAGCTTTAGTAAGTTCTTCTGGTGGTTTACCGTGTCCTCGGTAAATTGGTGCATGACTTGTATATCCTTGCTTTTCTAAATAACGGCCAAGCATACGAACATCAGCTGAATGGCCAGTAAATCCATGTAATAATAAAACTGCTCGATTTCCTGCTTCGAATGTAAATGGTTTTGGTTCTTTAATTTTCATCTCTGTCTTTCTCCCTTTCTACTCTACTCTCTGTTACGTTTCCCCAATTAAATAGGGTTTAATCATTTTGTCATTCACACAATATTATTCCTTTATTTTCCATCGTTATAAAACATAAAAGAACAGTAAGTGTAGCACTTACTGTTCTCTTAACGTTTATTTTTACGTTACGATATAACCTAATAAAAATGTAACAACCATGAATGATACACCTAATACAACGGTTACACGGTGTAAAATGGCATCCATGCCGCGTGCTTTCTGTTTTCCGAAAAGATGTTCAGCTCCACCTGAAATCGCTCCAGATAAACCAGCACTCTTACCTTGTTGAAGTAATACAACCGTAATTAACGCAATCGTATTAAGAAATAAAATAGTAGCTAGAACTCCATACATAGCTATGACCTCCTATTGCGTGCGCACAATTCCATAACATTAATGTAGCACACTTTTCAGAACAATTTCAAGCTAATTTTAACTAAATAGCTAAACTATTAGCTTTGACTAACAGAAGGTCGATCGTCTTCTTCTGTATCTTCTTCTGTTTCATTAACCCATAATGCACAAGCAGCATCGCCTGTTACGTTAACAGCTGTTCGTGTCATATCAAGTAAACGGTCGACACCTAAGATTAAACCAATCGCTTCTACTGGCAATCCAACTTGGTCTAATACCATCGCTAACATAATTAGACCGACACCAGGAACACCTGCAGTACCGATTGAAGCTAATACGGCAATTAACACAACTGTAATCATTTCAGTAAATGTTAAACTTTGAGCATAAACTTGCGCGATAAACACGGTTGCAACACCTTGCATAATTGCAGTACCGTCCATGTTAATCGTGGCACCAATTGGCTGTACGAAACCACTAACAGATTCACGCACACCTAAACGTTTTTGAGCTGTGCTCATCGATACTGGTAATGTAGCACCACTACTTGCTGTACCAAAGGCAACACTCATTACTGGTGCAAAGTTTTTGAAGAACCAGATTGGGTTTTTCTTGGCTAAGAATTTAACAACAGCTCCATATGTGAGTACCGCATGTAATAATAAGACAAATAGCACAACGAAGAAGTATTCAGCCATTGCACCAATAGCATCGATTCCTGCTCCACCGACAGCTGATGCAATTAAACCAAATGCACCAAATGGGGCTGTGTACATAATAATCGTAATTAAGAACATCACAAGTTCAAATGCTTGATCAAATAACTTGTGGATACGATCTGTTTTCTTACTTAATAATGCCAAACCGAAACCGACAAAAATAGAGAAAAAGATGATTTGTAACATTTCACCTTGAACCATTGCATCGATTGGGTTAGTCGGAATGATATTTACTAGTGTATCAACGACAGAAGGAGCTTCTTCCGCTTCAAAACCACCCTCTGCTTCAACATTATCAATAATACCTGGTTCACCAGGTTGAACAACTAAAGCGACTGACATCGCGAGTGTCAATGCAATTGTCGTTGAGATTAAGAAGAAACCAACAGTCTTACCACCAATTCTTCCTAACTTTTTGGGATCACCTAAACCAGCTGTACCTAACACAATTGATATAAATACAATAGGTACTACCATCATCTGAATTAAGCGTAAGAAAATATCACCTAAAGGTGCGAATAAGTACGTATCAACAGGTTCAAATAAGTCTGGTAAAAATATATTCATACCTAGACCGACAGCCAAACCTAAAATTAACGCAATAATTATTTGCTTCGTTAAGTTACCTTTCATCTGTATTCCCCCCTAAGAAAGTTACTATATTGTTATGTGATCGCTTTCTAATTTATAAAATAGTTTTTTATGTGTTTTCGATTATATATTGAAAATGCTCATTTGGGAATTAGTTTTTACAATTGGAAAAAATTAATCCCTAGAATTGAACATCCTAGGGATCAAACTCAATCAAATCATTTAGTTTATTTCAAGTTGTAAAATGCTGTTTGACCAGCATAGAACGCTGTTGTCATTAGATCATCTTCAATACGTAGTAATTGATTATATTTAGCGACACGATCTGTACGTGAAGGAGCACCTGTCTTAATTTGCCCAGCATTTGTCGCAACAGCAATATCAGCAATTGTTGCATCCTCCGTTTCACCAGAACGGTGAGAGATGACAGCTGTATAGCCTGCACGTTTCGCCATTTCAATTGCTTCAAATGTTTCTGTTAACGTACCGATTTGGTTCACTTTAATTAAAATCGAGTTACCAATACCTTTTTGAATACCTTCTTCTAACTTCTTCGTGTTTGTTACGAATAAGTCGTCTCCTACTAACTGAACGCGATCACCAATACGTTCTGTTAATAGTTTAAAGCCGTCCCAGTCATTTTCATCTAAGCCATCTTCAATACTGACAATTGGGAACTTATTAACTAGCTCTTCATACCAGTTAACCATTTCTTCTGCTGTACGCGTAACACCTTCACCTTTTAGTTCGTACTTGCCGTCTTTATAAATTTCTGAAGCGGCAACGTCCATTGCTAATTTAATATCCTTATCAATTGTATAGCCAGCTGCTTCTACTGCTTCTACAATCGTTTCTAATGCTTCTTCATTAGATTTTAAGTTCGGAGCAAAGCCACCTTCATCACCAACTGCTGTGTTGTAGCCTTTGTCTTTTAATACTTTTTTCAGTGCGTGGAAAATTTCCGCACCTTGGCGAAGTGCTTCTTTAAAAGTCGGTGCAGTAACAGGCATGATCATAAACTCTTGAATATCGACGTTGTTATCCGCATGCTCTCCACCGTTTAAAATGTTCATCATCGGTGTTGGTAGTGTGTGTGCTGAGAACCCACCTAAATATTTATATAATGGTGTGCCACTAAAGTCAGCTGCTGCATGTGCGACAGCCATTGATACACCTAAAATTGCGTTTGCACCTAGGCGGCCTTTGTTTTCCGTACCATCTAGTTCAATTAACGCTTGGTCAATAATTAATTGTTCAGTTGCGTCAAAACCAACTAATTCAGGTGCGATAATTTCGTTTACGTTCTCTACAGCTGTTTCGACACCTTTACCTAAGTAACGGCCCTTGTCACCGTCGCGTAGTTCAACCGCTTCGTATTCACCTGTTGAAGCACCACTTGGTACCATTGCTTTACCGAAAGCACCTGATTCAGTTACTACTTCTACTTCTACTGTTGGATTACCTCTTGAGTCTAAAACTTCACGTGCGTATACATCTAAAATGTAAGGCATTGTCTTCACTCCTTAGTTTGATTTACTTTTTGATTAATGACTGTCCTGTCATCGCTTCTGGTTGTTCAACATTTAATAGTTGTAAAGCTGTTGGAGCAAGGTCGCCTAAGACGCCATCCTCACGTAGCTCTACTCCCTCTTTTGTAACAATGACTGGAACTGGGTTAACCGTATGCGCAGTCATTGGGCTTCCATCTTCATTTAACACTTCATCTGAATTACCGTGATCTGCAGTAATAATCGCTGTACCACCAAGTTCAATGATTTGATCGACGACTTTACCTAAACATTTATCTACTGCTTCAACCGCTTCAATCGTCGGTTGAAGTTTACCTGAGTGCCCGACCATGTCAGGGTTTGCAAAGTTTAAAATGGTTAAGTTTGGTGGATCCTCATTGAACCTTTCAAGCAATGCATCCGTCACTTCGTAAGCACTCATTTCAGGCTTAAGGTCATAAGTAGCCACTTTCGGTGAATCGATTAAAATTCGATCTTCACCTTTGAAAGTTTGCTCTAAACCGCCATTCATAAAATAAGTGACGTGAGGATACTTTTCAGTTTCAGCAATACGAAGTTGCGTTAATCCGTTTTTAGAGATGACTTCACCAATTGTATCTTCTGGTGTATTTGGCGGATAAGCGACATCGACATCGAGCTCATCACTATATTGCGTCATCGTTACCATATGAATACGGTCAATTGGATCATAATCACCTTCGAAATCCTGTAAGCGATTATTAACGAACACATCTGTTAATTGTTGGGCACGGTCAGGACGGAAGTTGGCAAATAAAATCGCGTCACCATCATTAACTTGCGCAACAGGTGTTTCGCCATCTTCGCTTAAGACGAACGGTTCAACAAACTCATCGACAACTTCTTCATTGTAAGATGCCTCAACTGCTTTAACAGCATCTTTAACTCTAGGTGCATCGCCGGTACGAATAGCGCGGAATGCTTTTTCAACACGTTCCCAACGCTTATCTCGATCCATTGCATAATAACGTCCAGAAACCGATGCGAGTTTTCCAATGCCGATTTCGTTCATCTTTTCATCTAAACGCTTTAAATACGTTACAGCTGTTTTTGGACCAACGTCACGACCATCTAAAAAGGCATGGACATAAACATCTTGAACGTCTTGTTGTTTAGCTGTTTCTAACATCGCATGAATGTGTTGTTCATGACTGTGTACGCCACCATCAGATAATAAACCAAAAATGTGCCAAGCGCCGTTTGTTTCTTTGACATGATTAGCTGCATTTTTAAGGCTCTCATTTTGATGAAACTCACGATTTTTAATCGCTAAGTTAATACGGGTTAAGTTTTGATAAACAACACGTCCAGCACCAATATTTAAATGACCGACTTCTGAGTTACCCATTTGCCCTTCAGGTAAGCCGACTGCTTCACCTGATGCTTTTAATGAAGTGTGTGGGTACTGATTCGAATAACGGTCAAAGTTTTCCGTATGCGCTTGTTTAATCGCATTGCCGAACGCTTCATCGCGTATTGCATAACCGTCTAAGATGATTAAAGCTGTAATCGGTTGGTTAGGCATTCGCACCAGCCTCCACTAACTTCAAGAATGAATCTTCTTCTAAACTAGCGCCACCAACTAAAGCACCATCAATATCAGACTTGCTTAATAGCTCATCGATGTTCGCTGGCTTAACACTACCACCATACTGAATACGAACAGCTTGCGCTACGTCTTCTGAATACGTATCTTTTAGCACTTGGCGAATGTGTGCACATACGTCATTCGCTTCTTCGCTCGTAGCTGTTTTTCCTGTACCAATTGCCCAAATTGGCTCATAGGCAATGACAACTTGTTTTAACTGCTCTTCAGTTACCCCGTCTAAGCCATTTTTCACTTGCTGTTCAACAAATGTGAATGTCTCATTGTTTTCACGTTGTTCTAATGATTCACCAACACAAACAATTGGCGTTAGTCCATGGTTGAATGAAGCTCTCGTTTTCTTATTAACTGATTCATCCGTCTCACCGAACATTTCACGACGTTCTGAATGACCGATGATGACATACTCCACTAAAATATCTTTTAACATTTCAGGACTTACTTCACCTGTAAAAGCACCGCTATCTTCAAAGTGCATGTTTTGAGCGCCAACTGAAACAGGGAAGTCACGCGCTGCTTCTGTTAATAATGGTAAATGAATGTAAGGTGAACAGACGACTGTATCAACCTTCTCTGCTTCTGGTAATTTCTCACGCAAATCCATTAAAAATCTAGCGCCTTCTCCAGCTAACTTATGCATCTTCCAGTTTCCTGCAATAATTGGTTTACGCATTATTTCACCTCTTCGTCTAATTCGTTAAGTGCTGCAACACCTGGTAAGACTTTACCTTCCATAAACTCTAATGATGCACCACCACCTGTTGAAATGTGGTCCATTTGCTCAGCATAGTCGAACTTCTCAACCGCAGAAGCTGAATCGCCTCCACCAATGACAGTGAAGCCTTCTGTTTCAGCTAACGCTTTGGCAACACTTTTCGTTCCGTTTGCGAAAATGTCATATTCGAATACACCCATCGGTCCATTCCAAATGACGAGTTTTGAGTCTTTAATGACTTGGCTAAAGTTCTCTACTGTCTCGCTACCAATATCTAAACCTTCCCAGTCACTCGGGATCTCTTCAATTGGCACAACTTTCGTATTGGCCTCGTGAGAAAAATCATCTGCGACCGTTACATCAATTGGTAAATGGATTGATACACCTTTTTCAGCTGCTTGATCAATAAAGCTTTTCGCTAAGTCAATTTTATCTTCTTCAAGTAAAGACTTACCAACATCGTGGCCTAAAGCTTTAATAAACGTATAAGATAGTCCGCCACCGATTAATAAGTGATCGACACGGTCAAGTAAATGATCAATAACGCCAATCTTATCTTTTACCTTTGCTCCACCGATAATCGCAGTAAATGGACGGTCTGGATTTTCTAATGCTTTACCTAATACTTCGATTTCTTTTTCTAATAAATAGCCTGAAACAGCTACAGGAACATGGTGAGCAATACCTTCTGTTGAAGCATGTGCACGGTGCGCTGCTCCAAACGCATCATTAACATAAACGTCTGCTAAAGAAGCAAACTGTTTTGCTAACGTTTCATCATTTTTCTTCTCACCTGGTTCGAAACGGACGTTTTCTAATAGTAAAACGTCACCATTCTCTAGTTCACTAACAGCGTTTTCGACATCTTCACTATATACATCATCTGTTTTAAATACAGGTTGTTCTAAGTAATTGCTTAAATGTTGTGCAATTGGATCTAAGCGCAACTCATCATCAGGCTTTCCGTCTGGTCGACCTAAATGACTCGCTAAAATCACTTTTGCACCATTCTGAATTAAGTACATAATCGTTGGTAGTGCTGCTTGAATGCGTGTATCATCTGAGATTTCACCGTTTGACATAGGGACGTTAAAATCCACACGACAAAATACACGTTTACCTTGTAATTCAACATCTCGTAAATTCATTTTTCGTTTCACTCGAATACCTCCAACGCTAAATTTAAGGAGGGACATAATCAGTCCCTCCTCCTATTTTAGAACAAGTCCTTCAATAATGAAACTAAAGATTCGTCATAAATCTTCAATTTTTTATAGGCCTTGCTCTGCCATATAAACAGCTAAATCAACACAACGGTTGGAGTAGCCAGACTCATTGTCATACCAAGTAACAACTTTAACCATGTTATCTTCCATAACTAATGTTGAATCACCATCAACTACAGAAGAATGAGGATCACCATTATAGTCCGTTGATACTAATTGTAAGTCACTGTATCCAAGAATACCTTTTAGTTCACCTTCAGCTGATGCTCTTAGTGCTTCGTTTACTTCTTCAACCGTTACATCTTTGCCTAGTTCTGCAGTTAAGTCAACTAAAGATACGTTTGGCGTTGGTACACGCATTGCCATACCTGTTAACTTACCATCAACTTCTGGAAGTACTTTACCGACTACTTCTGCTGCACCAGTAGATGTTGGGATAATGTTCTCACCAGCTGCACGTGCACGACGGTAGTCTTTGTGTGGTAAGTCTAGAATTTGTTGGTCGTTCGTATACGCGTGTACTGTCGTCATAATACCGCGGTTTAGTCCAAACTTGTCACTTAACACTTTCGCAACTGGCGCTAAGCAGTTCGTTGTACAAGAAGCGTTTGAAACGATTGTGTGCTCGTCTTTATTGTAATCTTCATGGTTAACACCCATTACAACTGTTAAGTCTTCTTGCTTAGCTGGAGCTGAAATAATAACTTTCTTAGCACCTGCATCAACGTGCTTTTGAGCATCTTCACGCTTCGTGAATAGACCAGTTGATTCAATCACGATATCAACACCTTGGTCACCCCAACCTAAGTTTGCAGGGTCACGCTCAGACATAACATTGATCTCTTTTCCACCTACGACAATATTGTCACCGTTAACTTCTACGTCTTCTGCTAATTGACCATGTACTGAGTCGTACTTTAATAAGTGTGCTAGCATATTTGCATCCGTTAAGTCGTTAATTGCAACCACTTCAACATTGTCGTTATTTAGAGCCGCACGGAATACGCGTCGACCAATTCTTCCAAAACCGTTAATTCCTAATTTTACTGTCATAATAAATGCCTCCTATATTAAATCTTGATTTATATATTATTGAAGTAAATGACGAGCAATCGCTTCATCAATCACTAATACATCACTTTCTCCCCATTTCAAATAAGCAGAAATGGCATCACGTTTCGAGTAACCGCCTGCAACCGTTATGAACTGGCTATTTCCTTTTAACTGATCAATTGATAGCCCAATCGAATTCACTCTGTGTACAGTTTTCCCGTTTTTGTCAAAGTAATAACCAAAAGATTCTCCAACTGCATCATTTTCGACAATTTTTTCTACAGTTGATTCAGATGTTTTACGCCTATTCGCCATCGTTAAAGCATCACCAACTCCATGAATGACAAAATCGGCTTGATTCATTAAGTCCATTACTTCCAAGATCGTTGGCTCTTCTTGCATTTTCGCATGTAATTCTTCACCAATTGAGTCTGGAACATATAATAAGCGATACTGACCATTCGCATTTTCCGCCATTTTGACGCAAATCGAATTGGCTTGATACTCATGTAAGTCACCGAGTCCACCTCTTGCTGGGACGAATACTGGACGCGCCCCTTCAACAGGTTGCACGTGTTCAGCGACAGCAGCTGTCGTCGAACCACCCGTTACGGTAACGACAGGTTCATCCTTGAATGAATAAATTAATAACTCAGCCGCTTCTTTACCTAGTAGTTGCTTAACTTCTTTTGATTGATCAGCATCTCCTGGAACTACTTTCACTTGGTTAACAGGTAGCTTTTGAACGAGTTGTCGTTCCATATAATTTAAATCTGAACCTTCTTTTAACATTTGGTGATAGCTGTCGATAATCCCTCTGCCTTCAGATGTGACATACATCCCTCTTGAAGTGACTTTCACTAACTCATGTTCATCTAGAAATTCTATTTCACTACGAATTTGGCGTTCCGTTTTATTTAACCGTTCTGCTAAAGCTCGACGCCCAACAGGCTCAGTATCAGAAATCGCCTTTAAAACGTTATAACGAGCATCCATTTTACGTAATAAGTCTGGAACTAACTTTTGTTGAAACTCAAATATTCGATGCAAAGACACATCACCTTCCCACAAGACAGTCACACTTATTTAAGACAAAGCATGTTCAAACAGACAACAACTATTCACGGACACTTAACGACCATTAGTTAGTCAAAAAATGTCCCACCCATGTCAAAAAAATATTCTACATAAAGATTAGCAAAAACAAGAACATTTAGCAATCATTTAAGTTAAATGTTCTTGTAGAAATTGCTCTAACGTCGCAAAAGAAATCTCTTCAGCCGAGATCTCCATATCGCCCGCTTTTACAACTGGAATGTGTAAAAAGTACTTCTCTAAGAGAGTGTCGTTCTTATAAATGTTTTGTTCAACAATCGTGAACTGATAATCCATTTGTAAAATTTGTAGCAGCTGTTTGACGTCTTCGCAAAGTTTGCAGTTGTTTTTCGTGTAAAAGTAGATGATGGATTTTTTGTCGTTCATAATGATTCCTACCTTTCGAAGTTAAGAAAAGTATATCATCCTATGATTTAGATGACTATTCATGTGTTCCATTAGTTAATTCTATTAAACATATATCAAAATGTTATTGGTATCAAAGGAACTTTACAATTTCATAAGTTTAGCACAAAATGTAAATAAATAACTTAAGGGAGTCTGGGGATCGTTATGTTAACTAAAAACAAAAGCTCAATCGTCATTATAATTCTAACAATATTAGTTATAACCTTAACCACTTTGTTCTATATAGAAACTCAAAAAACACAAACTTCAGGTCAATTGCTTGAAGATTTGTTAGTTAGTGAGGACCTAGTTGAACATAGTGAGGAAGTCAGTTTTGACGAAGTTTCTGAACTGAGCAGTTACATTCGAAGTTACAGCTTTCATTTTGTTAATGTGTTAGAGATCTATGATGAGAATAATGAGGATGTTATTTACCAAGTAGAATACCATTATGACAATAATGATGAGATTGTAGTTTCTAAGATTGAGAGGGTGGAATGACGGGAAGGGACATGAGCATCTGTTCCAATTCCGAATCTGCTAGCATAGAGATGAACACCTGTTTATAGAATAACGCCCTCGAAGGGATGATTAAAATACTTATAAAACCCATTGTATCAACTTTCTTTACATATACAGTGTAAATTCAGTGTAAAAAAGATCAAAATAAAATTCTTCATTAGTATAAGGCTAATTTATATATAGATAATAATTCTTTTCACTGACTTATTTGACTTAAACCTGATTTAACCCTTATGTAATGCCCATGATACCTAAGTCAATTAGCAACTTATCAAAGGTTGTAAGTTTACTCTTCAGAGTAATAATGTCTTAGAACAATATGCATCATCCAGCTTGAAAACCATTATCATTACCTAATTGATTTAAAGAATCTCTGATAAAATCTTCTGAATCACTAACCTTTTCTGTAGAATCAACCCAAGAAAGCCATTCCCTAAGATAATACCTTGATTTATCAATTAACAAAAATAATTTTTCCGCATTCCTGGGTTCTAACAAGCGTAATTCAGAATCATCATTAAGCTTAAAATAAAACATAATTCCTCTCCCCTCATTACCCTTTTTATAATGTTTAAAAAGAACAGTTATTTCAGTTACAATTACTCTTTATATAAAGTACCAATCCTATTAACCTTACATATTAATTAATGGCGCTCCGAGCAGACTAAAATATTATACCTTGAACACTGTTTCATTAGTGTTCAAGGTTCTTTTTGTGTGAATTTTGCATAAACTATTTTAATTTTAATTCATTATAATTTAATAAAATTCCCCTGTATTTAAATCCATTAAATCCTCCAATTTTATTGACGGTTTAAATTGTTCGCCGTATTCATCATTTCGAGTTTCATTGTCATATTTAAATGAGATATTATAATATCTACTAGACTTGGTTTTAGGTACTAACTCATGATCGATCAAAAAATTAGCTAAACTCTTTAGATTCTCTCTTTCGTCATTTGAATACCAAATAACCACCCATGAACCATCTGTTGAACGTGGATTAAAACCAAGCATTTCAAGGTCATTATGCTTAACTAACGGTGTGACACCTTGTTTGATTGCTTTTAGTATTAATTCTTGCAGTTCGTTAGAAAGATCTCCTTTTCCATAGGTCATAAATTTACCTATATTATCAGTTTTTTTAAACGCTGGGCTTTGACTATTATTTTTACCATAATAACACCACCCCCCAAGTCTATAATCCACTAATTCATGTTTCATTTTACTTCCTCCTTAAATTACCGCGAAAATTTTATTAACAATATATCTAAGAGTTATTGATGGTGCTGAATGATTAAAAATATCTTGTAGAAGTTCAACATCTTTCGTCCTTTGGTAAAAGTGATAGCCAAATGTTTTTCTTAAAGTATGCATACCTATTTCTTCAATACCAGCTTCTTTTGAAACTGCATTCAATATTTTATAAGCCCGTCCCCTTTTTAATAGTTAATTCCTTCGGAGGGAATTATAACTTTTGATTATTTACCAATATAACAACGTTTTCTTGTGTCAGGGTGCAAAATTAATGCAAAAGGGACTTTGTAGTGTCTCACCTTAATTTTATACGTTATAAAAAATTATCTTTGACTTAATTGACTTAGTTAACCTCAAAAAGGATTAATTTATTAATTTTCATTAAGTCTAAGATAACTTAATATTACTTAATTTCTTTTTATAATTAACTTGGCAATGAGATAATATATTACAGTAGGACAGGCATTATTATTGAGTATGACTCACTTACCCTTTATTATTTGATATTCTTTCCATCCCCCATCGCTTTTCTTCATATAACTTGAATATTTTCCAGTCGATGAATTATATTTAAGTAAAGGAACTACTTTACTCTTCACTGTATCGCCATCAATAAAATAGTGACTTTGCCCGTCCCAAAAAACTCTCCCGTGATAACTTTTATCCTCTGCTACCTCTACCGATGAAATATGACCGGCAATAATATCTTTAAAAAAAGTACCTGTTTCAGCTGGGTATTTCCAAAAAAACTCATCTGGCCTAGTTGCATGTTTCCAAAATACTTCATCTTCTTCACAGATACCTGCATGAACATAAATCTGATTCTCCGTTTCATAAAAGGGAGAAAACTTACTTTTTTCAGAAAGCCAATTCAATAATTCTGAATGATGACTTCTAATTTCCTGTATAAGATATTTACTTATTTCAGAATAGTTTCCTTTTCTTAGTTCTGGTTGGTCTTCAATGATTTCAAACTGTTCACTGGTAAAGAAGCTTTTAATAGTAAGTAGATTAACGTCATGAGAAAGCCATTGTAACTCGTCTGTGATGGAAGTATACCAATCAATGAACATCTTATCGTGATTTCCCAAAAGAATGATCACTTGCTTAGGGTACTTTTCTTCAAGTTCCTTTACATAGTAAAGTACTTTACAGCTTTCCGTTCCACCATCCACATAATCTCCTAATAAAATTAGCTTGTTATTCTTATTAGAATCTAAATCTACTAAACGCAAAGCGTCAATCATCGGTTCATAACAACCGTGGATATCACTAATAGAATAAATTATTGGCATTTTAGTTCACCTTTGATTTCCAATAGATAAATTTTCATTTAGTCGCTAGCAGCCTTAGTCATCATTCTATATTAGGGTTCCTCTCAAGCTACAGCAATAACCTTCCTCTATCCTTTATTGCTTTAGTTAAAAAATCGATACTACTTAAAAAATCTTCCTTTGGTGGAAGTAGTACACCTTCATATATTCCAGGCCATAACGTTACTGGCTCATAATTGGAATCCAAAAAAACTTGCAATTTATATATATAAACAAACCTTTCAAAACTAGAATATTTGTTTAGCCAATCTTGCGCTCTGCTAATAACTTCATCCTGAGTTAGTTTTTCTTTTCCATTGACTATATTAGCATCCAAAAACTCTGCCAAAACATCACGAAGTTCTAAATTTGAACGTCCCTCTCTTCGTTTATCGAAGTAATCCTTTATATGATATAAAGCGATTAGAAAATTATCATTGGTCTTTTCATTAGATCTTCCCATATTAAAACCTTCACATATGCTACTAAAATTAGGTATGGTATATACTACATCTAAAAATTCGCTCATTATATCAAATGCCTTTGGTTCGCTTTTTTGCATGATTTCTAATTTGTTTTTGATAAAGAATGCCCACACAGACTGATTATTAATTTTTCCTTTTTCTAATTCTAGATAACTAAAAATCTGCCTTTTCACTCCTGAAATATTTGGTACAATATAATCATTAGAGTAACTATTGTAGACTAACAAATCGGAATGAAAATAACGCATATATTTCGTTACATAATTTTGAGGACTAATGAGCGTATCAGTATAATCAGACTCTCCAAAAAGAGCTGCCAGTTTATTTTTTACTTCTGGTAGCGAATCACACTCACATTTTGGTTTTAATACCTTTTGTTTTATTCGCATCTTGTATTCTGCGAAACTATTTATGGAATTACCCATTGTAAGATTATCATCATAAAGCTCTAAGCAGTTTATATTTTTGTCCAAATCCATTTACTCATCTCCTCTAAGTAATAGATGAATTTTTTGCTTTTTTTATCCCTCACAAGATTGAGTAGGGTGTGGAATTAAGGTTTATACATATAATCACCTCATTTTTTTGTAAATACCAAAGTCCATATCAATTTGAAATTTTAATTGAGTAGCATTTGAAGTCACTACTTCAAAAAATGTTACTTAATTGTTATTTATAGACTAATCTATTTATATAAAACCTATTAATCAACCATTAGTTTGACCTAGCTACATTATGCCCGGCATAAATTATATGGTTGTAACATCATTAACATTAGCCTAAAACCATTGATATGACAGTACTCATTCATTTAATAGATGTAACATTACACCCTTCAATTCCGTACTTTTTATGAGCCTTTCTTACTTTTTTCTTACTTCCGATTGTTTCGTGATTTAGATATCATATTTAGATAAAGCTCATATATTAGAAACAAAATTATATATTAAGTTGTATTCGCTCAAATACTTCTAAACGTATGTAAGATAATTATCTTACATACACTTTAAACCAGTTATGGCGGGAGTTTTAATTAAGATTTCTTCACTCTATTTAGTTCTTAATTAAATTATTAATAAATAATAAGTAATCATCACCAAAAGCACAAATCACCCCTTTGATAAGTGTCAACGATTCTTCGCATCTTCCAAAATACTCATGATTTTAATGTAATATTTATCGACACCTTTTTTAGTCCAGGCTCTATGCATTGATACTTCATATTCTTGAATTACCTTTTTTTCATCTTTTGTTAAATTATCATTTACACAATGCGAGCTAGCCCTTTTTGCATTGTCCATAATAGAGTGATACTGATTATAGAGTCGATTAGCTTCTTCTATAGTTATTGCTTCTTGGAATGCTATTTCAGCATTATCTAGTTCTTCCTGCTTTTCTGCCGATAAATATTGTATCAATAATTTCATTAGAACCCTCCCCACCCTTTTAGTAAACTTGATAATTTCAATTACTTTAATATTATATTAACTAGAAATACATTCTTATTATTGCCTGTAAAAGCACTACAACACACAAATTATTCTGTTTTAGTAGTAGCTTCTTTAACCTGCTTTAGTAGTTCTGGCTCTTCAAAGCTTATTAATTCATCAATACTTTTTTCTGCAACATATTTCGAATTAATCATATAAGTAGTTGGGTTTACCTGCATTTGCATGTCGTTTTTTATTTTATCCACTTTTTCATACACGGATAAGCAACACTTCTTAAACTTTAAATCACTTCCACATGGGCAAGTATCATTTCGTCCAACATACATAAATTTTTGATACTCTAAATTAGCAAATAACTCATACGCTTTTTCATCGTCATCATATAAAAACACTTCTTTTTTTAATGTAAAACTTTTATGTAGTCCCGACGCATAGGATAAAATTGTTTTAGCGGGAGAATGGTATTTAAAATCTGCTAGCCTTTCTTTCAAAACATTTTCAACTTGGGCAACACTTTTATGATAACTATTATTAATGATCGCTCTGTTTAACAAAAATAATGTATCAGTCGATATATTATTTATTCGTTCTTTTTGTATATCATTTGGTACACTTCCATCGAAAAAAACAATATAGTATTTACTGGAAAGGGGAATCAAAATAATGACATTCTTTAACCCGATATGTCTATTGGAGATATTTGCAAATCTAGTTTTAACATTCAAGGAAGCTGTTGAAATATACTGATCACTTAATAAGAACTCGTTGTTAGCACTTCTAATTATCGCAAAGTTGTAGTTATCAACAATAGTTTTACTTAAGGAGTAAATATATTCCGAATTTGAAATATGCCTAAGCAAATTCATTAGTTGCTGATCCTTATTTTCTTTTTGGAAGGACATTTCATGCAATACCGCACCGCTACGATAATAAAAAATAATCACTTCATATATAATATCAAGAACTATTTTTTTAATTTCTACTATTTCACTTTCTTCACTGTCCAGCAACTGAATTAACAACTTAAACTTTGGCGCAATACTACCCTCAATTTCAGAGAAAGTTGTTTCTAAACTATTTTGCTCTAATTCTGAGTGTTCGTAAGTTAATTTCTTGCACATAGATTGATTTATATTAGTTTGGTATACCTTACTTTCTCCGATTAAAGATTCAAATACTTGTTCCTTATGATTAGCAAAATTTTTTAGAATGAATTTTGATACATAATGCTGCTTTATCACCTGGGTACCTTTCATTCAGTTAGCCACCTCTTATCAGTATTTTCTTCAGTAACCGTGAAGTTCAATTTCGATGACACCTCATAAACATAGAGCAGACTCCTATTGGACCATAATCTTCCTTAACCAGTTACAGTTTAAGTAAGTGAATGTCATAGTACGCGTCATCAAGTGTCTCATATGCTTACTTAATGATGAAATCAATCAAGAAGATCCCAGTTGTGTTATGACGCTCACTCTACAGTGTTTCTGTTCATAATCGTCATTTAATTAAATACAGTATTTCATCTATCATCTCGGAAATTTAATAGGAAGAAAACCTTATTCTTTTATCAGTACAGGATTTAGAATACCTGCAACTATTCTTTCTGACAAGTCAGTACGTGCTATTACTGTCATGGATTCACTTTCTTCTAATTCAAACTCTATTTCTGTTGGCGAATTATCAGTATCTAGGTTATATTCATACAACTCTTCACCTTCATCGTTTATGAAGGTGAAAATTATACTAGAATTAATTTCCTTCCAAGAATTTTCATAATAATCCTTATAAGGCATTATAGATAATGTCCCAGCAAATTTATCATAATCAGACAACTGCCCACGATCAACATTACTTTTCACAGCAACATAATTCATATTTTCAATTATCTCAATGTCCGATTCGTCATCCATAAAAGGCCCATTATTATACCCATCTAGCACTTCCTGTATCGAACGAGGGTTGATATCCATCCAAATTATATCATCGTAAACTTCCATGTTAGAGTCATGTACCTCAATACCCTTCTGAAAATCGGTCTCATGAGGAGGAGTATGTGCTTCCCACTGTAGATCACCTAATGAGATATCTCCATCTAAGTACACTCTATTATTAAAACTTATTTCATCATGCTCCCCTTAAGAACGGTTTCTGAATATATGTTGTGAATGAAGAACGCTAAAAAAATTCCTAAAATTAATATCGCCAACCATTTCCCTAAATCTTCCGCAAATTCAGTGATCGCATCAAATATCATCTTTTTCCTCTTTTCTACACTTAAACTTTTTGTGCTTACCTAAAGTTTTCATTGTAATTATTAAAATTCTATCAATCCCTAATCAATATATAAATGTGGAACAGTTGTCCCCCCTCTGCTTCCAACTATCCCATCATTTCATATCCTTGACTCAAACATTTATGGATGTGATGTAGAATTTAAGTAAATATAGATTTCCAAAGTCTTCGCTCAATCGACTACGACAATATTTCCTACTTTTTTCCTCCACCTACCATCCTTTCAGGCCTTTCAATCCAAAAACAACAAAATTATGTGGGGAGTATACTCGATTTCAAACTATTCTAGACATATGTAAGGTGATTCTTAATTATCTTAATTGCACTTCAAACCAGTCATGGCGGGGCTTTTAATTAAGAACCCTTCAATCTTATCAGTTCTTAACTAAAACCATATTTGAAATAATAAATTAATTTACAAGTTTAATAGCTTTAATAATGCTTTTAAAGTCTATTGATTCTAACGAATTACGTTCTTGGATTAATTCTTTTAGTTTCTTAGATTCATACCCTAACTCTTTTGCTTCTTCTTTTGTTAATTCACACTTTTCTTCGTCCAATTGAACAAAATAACTTTCTTTTTCCTTTTCAACCTCAAATTCATGAATCTGTTTTAAATTTTCCATATCACAAAGGTTTTCTTCTTCGTCCTTTTCTTCCTGTTCATTTGTTTCATTCTGCGGTGTTTGATTATTTTCTTCCTCAGTAGTTTCAGAGTGTTCGTTTGATGTATCATCATTTCCGTTTGAACTTGATGTATCGTTTTGTTCATCAGATGTATTGCTCTCTTCATTGGTTGTAGAACTATCATCTGTTTCTTTATCAGAAGTCGAGCTGTCATCTGTATTATTAGAGTTGTTATCAGATTCTTCGTTCGAGCCTTCTGATTCACTTGATTCCTTGTCTGTATTTTCAGACTCATTATCATTAGAAGTGTCTGTTTCTTCTTCCTTTTCGCTTTCCTCTTGTTCGTTTTGTTCGTTTTGTTCCTCAGATGAATTATCAGGTTCTATGATATATACCGTTAATGTTGGATTAGGTTGTCTGGGTACAGGAACGTTTTCAAACTCTTGACCGTTGTATTCTACTGGGTAAGTTAGAGAACCATTAATGTAAAATTGATCCTCACTTTCTTGATAATAGCCCCATACTGTATCACAAGGGTCTGTCGCATCTGCTTGATTATTAAAATCGTGACTATTACCATCAATTGTCATTTCACACGTTGTTTCATATTCTTCTTCGTCTGCAAAAGTATTTGTTGGAAAGGCTACAAGTAATAATCCTATAAATAAAACCAATGTTCTAGTTATACTTTTCAAGTTTATCTCCCCATTTAAATCTTAGTATGAATTTGAATACAATATATCATAAGTACTAATAAAAATGAATATTTTGTGAATTTTTGGCGACAATTGTCTATAATTAACAAAGTTAAATATTATCATAGGGAATCAATACTTATAATCCAATTCATAGTATCAAATTCCTCAGTCGCATCGTATAAAAAGCTTAGTTCACTTTCTAAGGGCAAATATTTTTCATAGGCTTGATTACCTTTACTTCGCGCTTTGTGTATCGTAAACTCCTTTTTCGTTAAATTTAATTGAGCTTCATAATGTTTATTAAAAATGCAAACATTTAACTCTTGGAATTCAATTTGATAAGGTTTATGAACAAATTCAGTAAACATTTGATATAACACAGGAGTGATATAAAGCGTCTGCCTACAAACGGACAAGAGTGATTATTTTTAAATAGATCGTCAAGGGCATCTCTATCATACGCTGTCAATAACATGAGATAACTCGGCATTTCTATAAAACCATTTGTAATTTCATATAAATCTTTGCAAGAGCGACAACCTAATACTACTTTATTGTTATTTTCCAACAGACGAGCACCTCCTTTTTCAGGCAATTCAGTAACTCTACCCTGTAGCAGAAATAATAATAGAAGTTGAAACTGTTTATTCTATCTACTACAACATTTATACATAGAGGAAAGTTATAATGAATTTTAATCGAAAAATAAAATAGCCACAAAACCTCCTTATACAGAGCTTGTGACTATAGCACAGTACCATTAATTATTCGTATAGTTCCTTCCAGATATTTTTTGCAATAATTAAGGTTTTATTAAAATCTAATTCTCTACCAAATGTATACTTGAAACTTTCAACAATACTCTCTGCTAATTGAATTTCATCTTCATTCTCCAAGATCGTATTGACTACCTTTTCAACCTCTTCTTCATATTCATCAGGTGGAGCTCCCATTTCAATTAGTTGCATTGGATCCCAAATATTAATATGTTTTGTTACCACTTTAGTAGCTAAAGGTTTAAGATAACTCACATAATCCTCCTTCACAATATAAAATGAAAGTTTTAAAATTAACTTAGCCATTTTTTAGGTTATCTACGTTTCTTCTAAATTATATATAAAACTAACTTTTTTGTTTACACTCGCATAATAGAGTTTAATTGTTCCCTCTAGTTTTATTATAGCCTTTTTTGTAAGACTCATAGGCTTCAATGGCATACCTCTTCAATTCATTTAAAGTGTTAAAACCACTATTTTCAAGTGCAATCATTTTAATTACCCAATGATCTCCGTATTTGAAATCTGCATACACATCACCATTTCCTCTTCCAGTGAAATGACTGTTTACTCTATTCAATACTTGCTTCCCTTGTCCTACATAATAAACGTCTTTAGACTTATTATATAAAATATAAACTCCTGCAAAATTATAATTGTTTGAATACAATGGTTTTCCACTTCCACCAAAACTTTTATTTCTCATTACCCAAAATTCATCATGCGTTATTTCTAATGTGTTGTTAGCTAAATCAAATATTTGCTCACTTATTTTCTTTTGGTTTTTAATTTAAGCTATATAAAAAACAATTATAGCTATTATAAGGACAAATGGTATAAAGAATAGCAAATCCACTAAATCACCTTTTAAATGTAAATAGTGCGAATAAAAATAAAAAACTACCTTCTCCAAACGATTACCAACCAACACAAAAATACCTCAGCCCCTTTATTTATAAAAGGGGCTGAGGTTAATCAGCTATTATTACATTTATCACAAAAAATATTAAACGTCCTCGAAGCAAACATTCTTCACGCATAAAATGCTGATATGACAACATACTTAAGCAAAAAGGTGCAAAAATAGTACAAAACAATAAGTAGTGTCATTTAAGTTTTTACCAGGTACTTATTACAACTCTCTTAATGTCAGGAATAATAAAGGTTGCAACCTTTGACTTAAACAACCTATAACCCCAATTAAGTCAATTACAAACTTTTAGGAATAGATGCAAGGATTCTTCTAACTCAATCAACAACACACTCTATTTTATAAAGACCACTAGAATAGCAGGATAATTCCTCATTCATATCAAAAACCACTAACTAAGTTATATTTACAAGCATTTCATTCTTATTAACTAGGTAATCTTCACAATCCACTAAATTAATACTGTATGAAACACCTGAAACTCCCTGCCTCATTTCGCTTGGTAAAATTCTTGGAAACCTCCCTTTCACTTCGAAAACCGATTCCTTTCTAATTTCATAAGAGGTATCATAAGACAAGTCATGTAGATCATCATAGTTCCACTCGTCTAACTTATCATTGAATCTCTGATATATGAATGGGTCCGTTTGAAATAGATCCTTCACTTCATTCACTAATGAAGGCAAGGTCACTCCACAGTTTGGTGTCTTTTCTAACGATAAGTGATACATATACAGATGATTTAGTCTATTTTCATCAAGTTGAAACTCATTGGCTATTTTCACCTTTTCATTTGCTCGATATAATGAGGTTTTCACTTCTACCTCTAGACGATTGTAAGAGAAGTCTCGATTTGCACCTTCTGGACCAATCCACCCATTGATAACTAACGCCTTGTCAATCCCTGCATTTACTTTTAATTTTATGAGATATAATTCAGCCAATAGTCCACGTTGTTGCTCCTCCGTTAACTTTAAGCTAACTTTCCGTGCTAAAAACTGCTGCCACTTTGTCAGCCGTTTGATAAAAGTTCTAACAGCAATCACTTCATCAGTAATTTTATCCATCCTTCGAATCAAATCCATCGTTAACGTTTCAAAGAATTCCATATATTCTTTTTTCGTTACGGTTAAAGTAATATCGATGTAACTATCTCCCCTAATGGATTTATATAGCTCTACATTATATCCTTTAGTTTCAGGAATATCGTGTGGGTTTGGAGCCATTTGAACAGGGATTGACACAGTTAACATTCTTTTACGTGTATTAGCATGAAGCCCAATGTACATACAAACTTCTCCTGCCCAAACCTGTAATCGTTCAACTACTCCATCTTTCTTTTTAGATCTTGCTATTTCTGATTCCATCTCTAACCATAAATTCTTTGGTGGCTCAAGCATTAAAAGCACCTTCCTTTACTTTTCATCATATAGATTTGCAAGATAGGTATCATTCGCTAAATATTTTACAGATTCCGCCGTTTCTGTTTCTGGGAAACTAATTGCATAAGAAACAATTGGTTTACACTCTCCTGGTACAACATAGGCAGGGTCGATAATATAAATCATAAGGAACCCTGCTTTATCTGGTCGGTTGTATCGAACAAAAGGACCAGCTGGATAATAAATTTTTGTTGGATCTGAATTTTTATTTTCACGCATATGTTCACGATATTCATTCAATGCTTGAGTATAATGCTCTGGATAGTACACCTCCATATCCATCGATTCATGGCGTTTCGAAATTAAATGGGCTTTCTCAATCTGAAAATACGTGGGGTTAGTTGGGCTAGCATCTTTTCGTATAACCATACCAACTTTGTGACCTGCAATATTATGAAATACTCTATATTTAGTTACACCTTCCCCCCCTAATTTTATTTTGATTTTCTTCTGTGATGAACTCATTATTTGCACGGTCCAATTTGTTAACCTACCCAAATTGACTTGTTGTTCAATATATGAGCTTAATGCTTCCGGATGAGTATTTACAGAATAAGGATGGTTTATAAAACTCATAATCAATTCCACTACTTTATCTGCTGAAATCCCTCCCCACTGAAGAGTTCTCTTACTATCAGGTGCTCCTAACGAGTCAATCCATTTTTCGAACATCATATAGTTATTGGCGATTATTTCCTTATTTTTATACATAAAAGTATGAGCAGCCAATTTCCCACTAAAGTTAACGGTTAATTCGGTGCTATTTCTTTTTTTGTTTGGAGATGTGACATGAAGGCCTTCAGGGTGGGTTCTTACCTTTAGCCCGTATTCTTGAGGAGTTTTGCCTCTCGCATTCATTATGGCAAATTCTTGTTTCATTTCTTCTTCAATCTTCGCCATATGAATGTATGCATTGACTAAATCTTCAGTTGTATATAAACGACATAAATCGATAAACCCATCTTTATATCCAAAAAAGCGCCCCATTTGTACAAGCGTGTCTCCTGCACTTGTGCCTCTTAATAAATAAGAAATCGACAGCCCTTCTAAAGTCAATCCACGCGATAACAAGTCTCCTCCTACAGCAATTACATTTAATCCGTTTTCACTGTAATCATCATAATTTAAATATTCACGTCTTTTTGAATTAACTGTCCTCACTTCAATAATTTGAACCTCTTCTAACAACATTTCTTTCACATCATACCAACTGGTGCCAGTGATTTTTTTGTCCCGAACCATTTCTACGGTTTCTTTCGTTGTATTTACAATATCCGAGAAGTACAATTCCTTAAAAATTTCATATATAGGGTCATCTTGATCTTTGAGTGCATTCTTAATGTTTCGCAATTCATCATCAATCAAGTCTGCCACATCACATTGCACATCTTTAAATCGAGAAACATGCACAAGCATAGAATTATGACTTTTCTCTTGCTTCCTAGCCTTCCGAACACAACACACCAATATAAACATTTGGATAGCTTCTCGCAAGCTATTTGGAAGTTCATTTATCTCTAAGTTTATTTTATGAGGGGATGGAATAATGTCTTCGGTATCAGTAACCCTCCTTATAATTGGAAGAGAGTCTTTATGCTCTAACCCCAATTCATCATCACTTTCTAACCCGAAGATTTTAGAAGGACCATAATAATTGGTGGGTGTTGGCATGTTAACAATAAAATCTTTGGGAAAGAGACTCAAACCGAATTCTTCCAAGTTTTGTTCATCAGTCTCTTTCTTAGCAAATACATTGGCATAAGGGGTAGCAGTATAACCTATATACGCGTTTTTCCGAAATAATTTCATAATTTTACGCACATTTCCATTAATAGCTTTTACTTCGTTATTCTTCCCAGTATTTGCTGTATAAAAGTCGCATTCATCATCTAAAATAACCGCTGGCACATCATCAATATATAATTGACCTGTTTCTGAATCAGTTTTTGCATTGCGCTTCAGCCATGACAACACATTTTTTAAGATAGAATCATTCTTTTTTACTACAAGTAAAATAGTATCGCCACCAACTTTAATATTGGTATCTGACAATATTCTGTTGAAATCTTCTTGGTACTCCTTCCCTGTCAATGAATGAACAGTTGGCAAGTTGTATGTATCACCTAAAACACAAATACTTCCTTGGTCACTATATTGCTCTTCTAGAACATATTCCCCTAAGAAGCCTTCATCAATTCTTTTTTGTGTCTGTGTTCGAAGTCCTTCATCATGTCCACCTAGAACGATTACTAACTTTGCACCTGCATCTACAGATTTACAAACTAATCCTGTATAATGAGTCGTTTTTCCAACTTGAACTTTTCCAGACACCACCCCGAAAACATCCTTGAAATCTTCCCCTTTTGGGTTACCCATCATATCCAAAACACGATTTGTACTACTGTCGAGAGAGGATATAACAAGGGATGGCATTTTTTTTACTTGTTCTAGATACGTTTCATATCTCTCCCAAAAATGCCACTTGATATTTGATATCTCTTCATTCAACCAAGGTTTTTTCTTTTTTGATGACTTACCTTGAATAACTCGTTCTTTGTCATCAATAAAGATGGACATATCATATTCCAACCTTTTCTCTAGCAATTCTTGATCATAGTCAGCATGTTTATCAATCGCTTTTACCATATGATTCACCTTTAGTAATATTTCCTTCTTATCTCTCATATTAATCATGTTATTATTTTTACGATAGCTCTTCATCACCACAGGTAAAATACGTAAAGCTTCTTCCGTAAAATCCAGGTCTTGTACCTTTAACGTTTCATTCGACATTCAAGATCCATCTCCTAATTAAATGTTTTTAAAATTATTTACATTTAATTAAGTTTTTAAACTGGGACAATATGAAATAAATTAAAGGAGGTGTTCTAAAAGTAACTTTCAATCACTTTTGGACACCTCCTTTGTTTTATTTCAATCTATTCACTTAATATTTTGGGAGAACAACCTTCCAACTGTTTTAATTGTAGCTTGAAGATTTTCTAACAGAACTTTACACACATCAAAAGTCAATTCTTCACGCCCTTCATACCCTACTTTTCTTAAAGTATTGTAATCAATATTACCAGTATGCATGAGGGCGTTCCGGAATTTATAGATCGAATGCAAACTATTATAAAGCTTGGGGTCGATTTCATATAAACTATGCCCAGTTAGATACTTAAGAATAATATTGTAATAAGAATTAATAACTTTATTATTACCTGCCACCATTAACTTTTCTAATACAATATCTTTTTCCATACCATATATTTTAGGTTCTGTAAGCTGTTTTATGAACGCTTCAGCAGCAATTGAGCTATAAATTATAAAGTCATTAAATTCACTTTCAAATAAAGCTACTTTAGCTTTATTAACAAATTCCATCCAAGGTGATCCAACAATAACTAAGTTATCGCATTCATCAACAATCGAACCATCTATAGGGGTGATTTGTTTACTTCCTGTCTCCAGTTCTGTTTGGTAATTATCCCAATATTCATACCAAGCCCGAAAACTAGTATTCATTGATTGATTAGGATGTAAAAAAATAAACTGACTTTTGATACCTATATTTTTACTTAAAGGGTTCATCGACAAACCTTCTACCCAAAACATTTTTGTTTTAATATTAAGAGCTTCTAAATATGTATTTAGTCTTTCTCTCAGTAATCCAAAAATCAATTTTCTATCATCGTCTGGCAACTCATAGATAGAAATATGGTTTATTACTTTGTGATTATAATCCTCAAATGAAAAAATTTCCGTTACTGCTTCAACATCAATAAATAAACAATTATTATTTGGATAATCTGCATTATATGGTTCATAATCTTGACAGTTTGGATAAAAAGTAATTTCAAATTTTGAGAAATGCTCCGTAGGGCTTAATCGAGAGGTAATTTCTTTACTTTCTTTCATTCTAATAATATATGGTAACTTTATCCTAGTGACAACTTTTAATCCCATATCACCGCCCTCCTTACTTTTATAATACTGCTACTTAAACATTATTAAGAGTTAACATAATCAATTATAACTAGAGATACTAATATAAATAATTATAGGAACTTTTACTTGTAATTAATACCACTTCTTATCATTATGGAACTCTAACGCTTTTATTAGCACTTTATAGTTACTACATTGCCACATTCGTAAAAATGCGTATATAGCATAAGGTACAGTTAATGAGTACAACCATACTGAAGCATTGCCAAAGTTTACCAAAGCAAGAGTTACCGCTACAATAAGTGACATTAGAACAGTATAATAAGTATTACTGTTTAACCTTGACTCTAATTTTATTTCAAGCCTCTTCTTTAATATTTTCATATCATATGTTGTAAGCTTTAAATTATCAAGTTTCTCCAATGCAATATGTAAATCTTTAGAAAATGGAAAAAGCCTTTTTTTAGGAATACTCAAGTCTTTTTCAATGCTCTTTAACCATTTATCTGTATTTGTAATCTCTTCTTCACTCTCTTTTAATACCATAACCTTATCCCTCCTGAATAGAGTATTCGACAAAATATAAGAAAGTCCTTCAATATTTCCCAACAATCAAACAAACGTCATACTTTTTCTTCCAAAGAGAAGGAATAATTTATATAAATACAAACGAGCTCTAAATATGATTTTTCAGAAATAAATGTATATATATAAAAGTATAGACTTTGGCATAAGATTATATATATTATTAAGTGTAAAGAATTTAGTTTATAGGTATTTAGGGGAACAGTATATAAATAAACTATATTTATAGAAGCACTATGTCTGAGTATTTTCATAGCAGAAGACCGGCTATTAGACATATTATAGGGGTTTAAACCTATGGATATGAAAAACTTAGAATTGAACAGAATAATAGACTTATCAAAAGAGCTCAGTTATGAGAAGGAATAAATGACGCTATAAACTATTTAACTAGTCTAGAGAGAGAAATATTGAAATTTGTTGAAGAAGTAGAAGTGAAATTGCTAGATTATCTAGAAATTTTGAAGGGTATATGCATTTTACACAGTGTTTGAAAACCTGCCGAAAAAGCAGCAGAGCATTTCAACCTAGAAATTGAAGAAGTAATAATATTTTTAGAATCAGCAACAGCAAAGGTCAATCAAATATTAGAAAAGAAATAGAGATGGACATTGTCCATTCTCAAATTAAAGGTTAAGAATCCAGTGTAATAATTTCATTAATACTCTTTATGTTTTCTAGCTCGAATTAGTGTGCTCTTAGAGATTCCAGTCATTTCAACAACTTTCTTATAACTATTTCCATCTTCTAATAATTTCAAGGCATGTTTGATTTGTTGTTTTCCATACTTTCTTGGCCTCCCTTCTCTAAAATCACCTCTTTCCTTTGCAATTGCTTTACCTTCCTGTGTCCTTTCGACAATCATATCTCGCTCAAATTGTGCAAAAGATACCATGATATTAAAAATCAGCCTTCCTGTTGGTGTATCTTCTACTATTCCCATATTCAAGACATGAACCCTGACACCTCGATTAAATAGATCTTCAATAATCGAAGTTGCGTCATTGGCTGAACGAGCAAAACGATCTAACTTTGTTACAACCAAAGTATCTCCTGATTCTATTTGGTTTAATAACGTTTGAAATTCAGGTCGATCACTACTTGTTGCAGTGAATTTCTCTTCAAATATTTCATCACAATTTTCTTCCATCAATTTATTTACTTGTGCCTGTAAATCTTGTCCTTTAGTGGACACTCTAGCATATCCATATTTCAAATAAGCACCTCATTTATGAACATAAGTTATGACACCTCTTAATCATTGATTTTACAGGTGTATAAAAAAAGAGTCAAAACTTTTAAGTTTTGACTCCTACTTATACTACTTCCCCGAGAGCGATAAGATTCACCGTACTGTTTTTTTAGGGTGAAATGACTCAGTATTTTTAATTCAAATATATTTTAAAAGTAGTAAAGACCTTTGTTTAACTTGAATTTCCGGACGATATAACGAAGGCATACCTTTATATAAACTGCTCGTTACACGTTATTTTAGGTTACAAAGAATTTCAGCTCTGCCATTTTATATGCCATTACCCGTAAGTATGATAACCCTAAAATAATGATGATTATTACAGACATATGTTTAAAAGGGTAAACCAAAAAATTTATCAGTTAACGTTTTTTCTTTGGGGTTTAATTCCGCTCCCACGTGCATTGTTTTATTAACTTTTAAGACCCCGTCCATCTCTACATTTAGTAATGGTAATTTATAAGATTTACTTTCAAATAATGCTTCAGATACCGTAATTTGAGGTGGATGTTTCAGGAATTTTCTTAATTTATTTGCTGATATTCTTCCTTCATAAATATCAAATTTATCACTAGGTATATCTGATACTTCTCCTTTGTCATAGTACTTTAAAACAGGAGGAGTACGATCAAAAAACATAGTAAAAGCAGACTCATCTATTATGCTACAATTGTTTATCCAGATTTTTTGTCCGACCATAGATGTAGTTAGTACAATTTTGTTAATTTTGGTTGGCCTAAAATCCTCAGGTAAGCCTAACCTGTCATTAACTATACCAATATTCTTAGAAAAATAATCTACTATTCGATTTAACTGCTGTGTATCCTCATGCATTTTCTTCAGCTGGTTACAGTGCTGTCTAGTTGTGTACGGCTGAATATTGGCTTTACATTCTACAAAAAACAGTTCATCATCTTTAACAAATGCAACATCACATTCATATTCAGTTCCATTATCTTTCCTATATAAGCTTTCACAAGTTATTCCGGCTTGATTTAACACTTGTTTAGTTCTCTCCTCAAAACCATAACCCTTAAAATTCAAATTATAATTCTTATTTACAAAATTAGAAGCAAGTGCTCTAGTTGGATCTGAATTAGCTGTAACCGAGGGGACAACGACTAGAAATTCGTCATCAATTTCTACCATTGGACAATCAAATAAATCCTCTGAACTTTTAGAAAAAGTGAAAATGTCAATAATTATATTTGCATCGGCAACACTAAAACCATTTTGATTAAATATTCTTACCCAATCCACCCTTTTTTTACACAAACAAATTTTATTTAAGTTAGTAGCTTTAATCTTTTTCTGTCTTCTTAAAAATCGTCTGGATTCTTTAATAAGTATATTATACGCACTAAGCCAATCTTCTAGAGATATACTTTCTATTTCTTCCTTTAATTCAGCAGAACCAAAATAGATAAACATGAATAATCTATCCAGCTTATTTTTATGTATCGAATCAAGAAGAGACTCCTCGTTCTCTATAATGCCTTTGCTTTTCAACTCACCGATGAAACTCATATGCCAACCATCTCTAAGATTTTGGAACCTTTCATTTGAGATATAATTATTAAGCTGTAATACTTTATCTAATTTTACTTCAACTGTATCACCTTTCACTTTAAATGTACCTTCTGAATACTTCCAATTATCTATTGCTTCATTTAATTGAAGCCAAACCTCACTAAATAATAAGTGTGCTGATGAAGTTTTAATATTTTTCGGAGAAATATTTCTTTTAACTCCTTTAAATTTGTATTTATTATACGAAAAAAACTTTAAGATCATCCCAGTTGACTCAGCTGCTGCATCAAACATGTTTGCTTTAAGTACAATTCTTTCTTTCTTTGGTAAACCGTTTAGCTCTTCATTATTAGGGAGTAATGAAGAAAGTGATTCATAATCCAGTTTAATATTATTTTCAGAGCATTGTCTCAAATAGACTTCAAGTGCTAAAAGAAAAGATGCTACTTTATAATCGTCTTCTACTTCTTCATTCTCTAGAAAATAAGACGCTCTAGTATGGTTAAACATATTTATAATACTTTCAGCTAACCTCTTATCTTCTAATAAAGCCTCTATGCTTTCTTCTGCATCAATCCCACCATGTTCACGTATAATTTCTATAGATTCATTTAAAAGTTTTTCATACTTATTTGACCCAAAAATATCCACACAGATTCCAGAGGACTTTATAAAGTCTAATCCACCATCTACACCTGATTGCTTTAAAGTTTGTGAAAGGCTTTCAATAAACTCCGTCTTATCTTTTAATAAATTTTCATACTTATAAAAATCAAACCTTCGCACAAGATAGTCTTCCAACCTTCTCACCTCGTTAATTAAATTAAGCTAAGTTATTACTTTTAAAGTAAAAAAACATCTCCAGGTATTTCAGTAGTATCATTCTTTAAATATTTATAATTTCTTCAGTAATTTTCCTCTCTTCAACTACTTCACTATCCTGAACTACATAAATAAATACATTTTCTAAAATATCTTTTAAATCTTCTAAGTAACCTTCATCTGGGAAGTAATCTGCTGACTCAGTTAAAATAATAAATCTTGATTCACCGTTGATTTTTTCACTATAAAAATCTACTAATGACAATGGGTTATAAGTCTTTATATCACGCCTGTCGTTTTGTTTTTCATAGTTTTCAATAATATCTTTATAGTCCGTTGATATTAACCTGCCTATACTTCCATTTGGTGTTACTTCCAATTGAATAAGCTGTTTCGGCGGAGTCAGTCCGATGTTCGTTTGCCTTTCTATCAAACTCATCCGTTCTTCCTTTTTGTGCTCAATGTCAATTAACTTTGCATTCATTTGGTTAATTAAAGCGCTATTTTTATTATCAATGTTATCTTGTTGATATTCTTCTAACTTTTTAAACGTATCTTCATATTGAGCTCTATAAGTCTTTTCTAAAAATGATTTCATTTTATTTAACTGATTTTCTCGTTTCTCCTTGATTTCATCCCTAATTTTTATCGATTTCCTTAATACTTCATTTTTCAGTGCACTCATGTTTTCATTTAGTTGTACACCTTCACCAGTTAATTTACTTTGATAAAGCCAATAAGGATCAATGTGAATAATTTCCCCATTTTCTCGTTTAGCTAAAAAGATATACTCCTTTTTAAGTAATTCGCCTGTTCCATCCTGGATTTCGATCAAATAAAATTCTATAGATAATGGCTCGGAAATTGGATACGATACCATATACCTACCTAGAGCATATTGGTCGAGTTCATTTTCAGTTAAAATAAGTGCTAACTTTAACAATAGTGAATCGACATCAACTATGATTGTATTATTATTTTCATACTCATGATAACCTGTATAACGGATTGTTTCAGATATGTCTAAAGGTATATTTTGTTTTGCTACTAAGTCACGGATCGATTTTGGTAAACGCTCTATCCGTTTTACATAACCCTCATTAGATTCATACACTCTTATATTTTTATCCTTAAATATGCGTGTTATAAAATCACTATACTCTCTTGCTGGCAATTGGTTGATAGCAATATCATTTTGTTCTTTTCTTAGTTCAGGTAAATTAATAGTATCTTCATCTAACTTTTCTTCTTTTAGTTGTTTTAGTAAATCTTGGTGTTCTTCTGATAGCGATTTTTCCATATTTTCAATGATTTCATTTAGTTTCTCGCGGTTAATAATAGCCTCTTGCATTAAGTTAGCTAAACTATCATAGCGATCTTCTAAGACATCCCCTATAAAGTCATAAACAGAATCCGTCCCTAAATCTGATCTCATACGTTCCATTTTTTCGATTAAGCGAACCATAACATTACCTTCTCTAGTATTTCCTGCTACTAGATTAAATGCAAAAACTTCATTCTTTTGTCCTATTCGATGAATACGCCCCATTCTCTGTTCTAATCTATTTGGATTCCATGGTATATCATAATTGATCATTTGATTACAAAATTGTAAATTTATCGATTCACCACCGGCATCTGTTGCTAGCATTATTTGGGCTTCATTCTTAAACAATTCAACTTGTTTTCTTCTTTCTTCCATTGGGAAATCACCAACAATTTTAGCTACAGATGGTACTCTGTTTAATAATTGTTTTTCAAGGTATTTAAGTGTATCTTTTGATTCAGTGAAGATTAATATTTTTTCATTTTTATTTAGTAATCCATTAACACCAAATAAAGTTTCTTCAAGTTCTTTATATTTTCGTTCTACGAAATTATTTCTAACATAAGTTGATTGATTGATTAATTTTTCAAGTTCTCTAATTTCAACTTTTAATTCTTCAGGATCTATATCGTCGATGGAGTATAGTAATTTTTTCTCAATATCTTCAATTATTTCAGATGATTCCTCATCATAGTCATCGAGTTCTACCTGTTTCAATTTAGCGAGATACTTTTTTCTTTCTTTTAAGGTTACATCCAACAACTTTTCTAGACGTTTCTTTCTCCGCTTCAATGAAAGGTGTATTGCTTCAATAGAAGAGCTTAAACGACGTTGTAATAACATCATCGCAAAAGCCGTACTATTACTTCCATTATTGACTGCCCTATTGAAATGTTCTCGTACATATTCTGTCACTAAATCATATAGCTTCAATTCTTCATCGGATAATTGATAGTTAATAGTTTTTGTTGTTCTTTTCGGGAATATTGGTGTCCCATCAAAATTCGTCATGCTCTCTTTTAATCGACGAATAATAAATGGATTGCTTTTTTCTTTTAAGCTTTCATTAGCTGAAATGGATGAAAAAATATCATTGTCTAATAGCCTCATTAAATGACGGAAATTTTCCATGTCACCTTTATGAGGTGTTGCTGTCAGCAAAACAGTATGTTCAGTTTTATTTAATAACGATTCTCCCAATTGATATAAACGTGTTCGCTTGGTTCTTTTTTTATGTACACCATAAGTATATGCAGCCATCTTATGAGCTTCATCAACGATCACTAAATCAAAATCCGCTTCATTAATTAAACTTTTGATATCATCTCTTGACGCCCAATACATAGAAGCTAAACAGTAATCATTTGCAACGAAAGGATTTTTATTACCATTTCCTTTAAGAGTGTGTCTGTTAATGATAGTATACGATTCGTTAAATTTCACTTCTAGTTCCTCTTGCCATTGTCTTAATACAAGTGGTGGAACTAAGATTAATATTCTATCAATACTCTGTCTTGCTTTTAGTTCCTTAATGAGCATTCCTGACATAATGGTTTTACCTGCACCAGGGTCATCAGCTAACAAGTAGCGTACTTTTGGCGACTGTAACATTCGGCTATATACAGCTTCAATTTGGTGAGGTAATGGTATAACATTATTATTACCTAACGCTCTTGATTGTTTATAATGACACTCATTTAAAATGGTATAGTATTGTAGGAAATGTTGGATGGTTTCTGCCGATAAATTTTGATATTCATTGTTTTGGTTAAGCATTTCCAATGCATCTATTTCTGTCTCCTCTAACATTAATTCATAGTACTTATTGGTATCTCTACCAATCGCTTCAATAACATAAAACTGGTGATCTAGTTGTTCACATTTTTTTACTGTGACAGTTTCCGGAAATTGTGAACCCTTCACTATAGATCCCTCTTCTAACATGTCTTTCACCCCCGTAAGCGATAATAAATGACCCTTATTCATCCGAATAAGGGCTATTTAACTCCTACCATTATCATGTCTAATCCTTGTCTGTTAACTTCAAAACCTTCATCACTTAACTCTGACGAAGAAATAGAATAATCAAATGGGAAAACTAACGAATTGGTGTTTATTTCATCCAGCGTTATTGCTTTGCCTTCCGAAGCACGAATAATAACTTCTGCTAACCACTTTTTCATCTCATTTGATTCTAGTGATACTTTCTCATTTAATTTATATATATGTCTTTTTTCACTAGGTTGAATAATCCCCCAAGATTTTAAACTCATTAATACAGCGCTTGTAGCAACTTCTACTCTTCTTCTGTCACCATAAAAGTTTTTCATAATACGTCCAACCTGGTGAGCCGGGACTTCATCCTGTAATTTAAATAACTTTCCCATTTCTCGAACTAAATCTTTAACGAACGGATAAGCTAGTATAGTCATACCATAATGAAGCGCCAATCGTTCTTGACTACTTAAATCAGGGTATAATTCAAACGCCTTACTTTGTAGGTTTTTATAATCATCACTGACTAAATACCAAATCTTCATCAGCATTGTAGCAGCGTTCTTTCTTGACTTAACACCTTTAATGTCATCAATAAGGAATTCATCAAGTTTCTCGTACATACCTTTTCTTTCCGTTCTTCTAGCTTCGCTTAAAGTAAAATTTAATTGATGTAATAAAATCTTCTGGTCGAACCCTACTGATTTTGACATGTTCATCCCTCATTATCATTATAGTTTAACTTCAACAAACGGAACGATTACTTCACTCAAACTAATAGACCCATGACTAACTGCATGCTGTCCTTTAGGTATAAAAGCTTTATTATCATTTGCTAATAGTACATGCATATTTTCGGGTATAGCGATTTTAGGCCAATTGGTTAGTGAATATTCTTTCATCCTTTCATCTCTTGTTACTTGGTCATTATAGATTCTTACTCTCTCACCTTTAGAATGAACTAATACACCATCAGATAATCTACCAATACCAACACATTCAGTATTTCCATGGTCTGAAGTAAGGAAAACCGAATACCCAGCTTTGCTTAATCTTGTAATTAATTCTAGCAAATAATTGTCTTTAAGCCAGATATCTATTTCTGCATTCATGCCTTTGTGTCCCTGAATAGCTCCGTGTGTTAATTCATCAATCGTATCAACTACTAATCCAGCTACGTTTATATTCTTTTTATTAAGCGCTTCAATTTGTGTATCTTTAAACGAACCTTGTCCTAGAGATCTTTGATAGGATACTTTCTGCCTAGAAATACCACTATTTTCCCAGAATGTTTTCCAGAGTTTTTCTTCCTTATTTGTAGTATGAATACTATCTGAGAACATCATAGGCAATTTACCTGAAAAAATAGCTTGTCTAGATATAGATGTTAACGTAGGTACCCATGCAAAAGTTCCACTTTCTTGAACCTTGATATTATTGTTAGATAGATATTGTTTGATTTGACTCCATTGCATAAAGTTCATCCCATCAAGTACAACTAAAGCTACTTTGTCCCTCTTTAAACTTTCTAAATAATGAGGAATTTTATCAACCATCACAGGTGTTGGATAGTAAGGGATATTATACAATGTCCCATAATTCTCAAACATCCATATCTCAAACTGTTCATTTACCCGGTTTGATAAATCATTGTACTTCGACCTTATTTCTTCATCACTAGATTGCATCTGATAAAACAGATAACCGCATTCACCATATAAGGAAGCAATTTCTATCCAGCTTTTATAAGATAAACCATGTTCTAATTTCTCTGAAATGATATCATTCAATTTATATAATCTTTCTTTTAAATCATCATTTGTATCAGTAACAATGCCAGGATGAGTCCAAGATGGCAATTTTTCTTTATGATATCCTTTTATAGGTTGCAATTTATTCTCATAAAAAAGATCATTCATCAGTCTTCTAACATCCGGGTGAGAAAATGAATGTTCAGTATGATAATAGGATTGAGAATTGACTGGGTCATTTACCTGTTCACTTTCATTTACTAACTGAGATACATATTCATCCCATTCATTTTGAAGATATGAATAAAAGTAACTTCTTGATCTTACCATTTCCTCTACAGGGAACGGTTTAAGCATAACATTTTGTTTTAAAGTCTCTATTATATATGTTTCTAACTCTTCTGGTAGATGAACCTTTTGATAATGGTGTGAAAGTAAAAATTTCATTAGGTCTGATGTTGTCTCTATTAGTTCTGGGTAAATTCTATAAACCTTATTTAATAAAAATCTAATTGTTTCAATTTTAGACGAAGAGCCTTGATACTGCTTATAAACAGTATACAAGACATCTAAGTCTGTAGTACTTAATTGTTTTATAGTTGGATAAGACATTTGAGGAAAAATGTTTGATAAAGATAATTTATGTTGGATTCCCATATTCAATAAATCATATGGCAGTTCATTATAGTCTGTTGAATCAGTTCTAATGACTAACGTTAATAGTTTATTAACAACAGCACTTCGATATTTTGATTCGAAAATATACCTAAAATTTATATTATCCTTAATATCAACCATCTCAATTTTTCTATCTTTCAGTTCTTTTAGAACTAACTCGTCATACAACAAGCCATCTGGATCAGAAACCAAATATAAAGTAGGAACCTGATTACTAAATACCTCTATAACTTCATCTCTCCAACTAACCATATATAACACCAAACTTTCTATTATAAGCCTAACCTGATTTGAGCATTATCAAAATACATCAACAGTTTGTCATCTTCTTGTATAACTTTTTCAGGTAAACGTTCACCCACATCTACAATTTTTTGATAATCCTTGTCGCTCCAAGCTTTCTTAAATCCTGCACGTATAGCCTCTGTGCGGAATTGTTTTAATTTCTTACGACTGTTACTAACTTCTTCAACATAAGCTTCAAATTCACGTAATAGAGATTTCTCACGTAATTTTTCAAGGTCTGCTTGTTTATTAGGATTAGGTACATACCAACGGTTCATGGCTTTGTTTTTCATTTCAGTATTGTTATTATCCGTACCACGTAGATCCTTATAATTTTGCTTAAGGTAACTCGCTACTTGATCCGGAACAGCACTGCCTCCATCGTATTGCAAGAAATTCTGTTCTAATAACTGATCTAGTTCAGGAAGCAATTCATGTTTATCAATATGTTGTATTTCTTTCATAAAACTAGGGTGTAAATCTTGTCTAGTTTGAGGCTTTTGCATTAATTGTTGACGAATCCATTCAATCGCACTGTTTTCATCTGAAACAAATAAACTAGTTTGTGTGAATTCTTTTACTAAAATTCTTTTCTTATCATATTCAGCAACTTGATTTTCTAGAAAAGCCATACCATCTCTCATCGGAAAGTGTTGAGAAATCCCTTCTTGGAATTCAGCAGATGACAAAGGTACTTGAAATCCATTTTGAACATGATAAGCTACCATTCTATCAAAAAGGACTCTTGGCGTACGCTCGATTATTATATCTGCGTCTCCTTTTTTACCAATGAATACTGGTAATTTTTCTAAGTGTTGTTTAACAAATGCCCAAGCAGACTTTTGTGTTTTATGGTAACTACTCATATTGGAAATCATTTCCTTATTTGGCTTATAAGCAGAAATAATTAAATCTTGTTTAACAGCTGTTGTAGAAGTAACGGCTTTAAAACTACCTTGTTTTTTATCTAGTGTCGACACATTTGCAATAATAAATCCAGACCTTTGAATCGCTTCTTGTATAGCGTTCCATACACTAGATTGAGAGTTACTAAATTCAACTGTCATCCATTTACCTGGTTTTAATACTTTATAATAATTTTTAAAACAAGTTTCCATTAATTTTTGATATTCTGGTAACCTTTTTCTTTGTACCTTATTAATTATAGCTTCATTTGTATTGTCTGATAAAACTTTTAACCACGCTTCCCATAATAAGTTCAGTTCTGAATACATTAAATTAGAACCAAATGGAGGATCAGTGAAAACATAATCTATAGATTCTTCTTCTATTTCTAGATTTGTTAAAGACTGAGTGGTTATAGCTGCACTTTGCTCTTGGTTTAGGATTTTTAATATATCATTTAATTTTCTATTTAACTGTTTAAATGGATTGTTTTCTTGAGGCGTTGAACATACATATAAAGTCCCCGAAGTTGCCCCGCCTTTGCCATTAGCTCTCCATCTATATAAATAAGACAAGTTAGTTAAAGATGATGTTAATAAAAATAATGCTGTGTCTCTAAAAGGTAAGTTTTTAATTTTCTTATAAAATTGACCTAAAATAATATTATTTCTTCTAGTAAAAAAATGGTGAACATGAGTGAAACCGTGACTTTTTATAGGTTGTGAAGTGTTTATACCATTAGGTAACTTGTAAAAGGGCAAATTACAATTAACTTCTAAATCATTAATTTTTTTTAATTTATATAAATCTGTTTTATCCGGTGTCTTACTTAAATTAACGCCATTAAAAGTATAATTTATTTGAACAGGTGTCATTTTAGCTTTTTCAACAGTTTTCCCTAAGTCAATATCATAAACTGTTTCATATTTTCTTTCTAGTTTTTTCTTATTTAATTCAGACGCGCAATTAGTACAAATAAATGTGGAATTCATATTGTTTTTTTCAATATCAATAGCAATATCCCAATAAATAAGTTCTTGTGTACAATTGGGACAAGTAAAAACATCACTCCATATTATATTGTTCACTTCAGCCTCTTTATCATTATGAAATGTTGTAAACATCCATCCAAATTCATTTTTTAATTCTGTTAAAATTTGATAAATTTCCTTTTCAAATGTATCTTTGTCCAACTCATTATTAAAATTTTTGGATATAAAAGTAGCGATGGGAGATAAATCGTTTAATATGGAATATCTCCTACCTTTTTTAGATACTAACTTATTCATATCATCATAAATCTCATCGCCAATTACATTATATCCTAACGCCTTTAATTCTTCTTCATCATCACATAGAGTGCTAGCTATCCCTGTCATACCAGTTCCCGCAAAACCATCAAATATTATATCTCCAGGCTGTGTATAATGTAATAAGTATCTTATAATCGCCCTATGAGGTACCTTCGTATGGTAACTATGTGCCATATATATAGGATGACTTTTCCCTTCACTTATATCAGCCGTAAATGGCGGTTTTTTTTTCATTTGGAGAGTACTGTCTAATTCGCTCTTTTCAGTAACCCATTTTTTTATAAAATCGTTAATCCAAGGGTTAGGACACGCAGTATAATAAGGTGGATCGGATAAGGCAAGGATATCTTCATCCTCACCTACCGGGAAACCTTCAATATTCTTTAACTCAGGTAGTTTTTTTCTTAATTCTTCAGTAAAATACTCCCTTCTTTCTTGATCATTTTTAAAAGTCATTCCTAGTACGGTTACATGGTTATTTTTTTGCTCATCCTTATGTTTGTTAAACATTGATAATTGTTCATTATCATTAGACATAATTAGTACCTCCATTATTTATTGTTTCAACATAACTCTTACTCGTTCGGATGGGGAATTTCCAACTTGTTCTCTTAACATTGCTTCAAAACGGTTCCTGACTTCAACAACTGTTAATGGTGAACCATTAGCAAATGCTTCCTTGAGTTCATCTATTGATACTTCAACTTTCTCAATACCTTGGAATAACTCTTTGATAGTCTGAATTAGTTTAACATCAATTGGTAATGATAAGTTAGCTTGATTAAGAAATGCATTCACAACCTGCTTTTCATCGTTATTTAATAGTTCAATACTTCTACTGACTTCACTGTCTTTTAAATTCGTAAGTAACGATTCTGTCCAATTTTCTAAAATGTCATCTAACTCTTCATCGAATGTCTCTAAACCATCTACTTTTTGCGTATTTTCATCCTTAGGTCTAAAACGACAATGTGGACAAACTGTGTTCTGCTGTAAATCTTCTCTTGTTAAACTCCAACATGGCTTTAATGAATTTAATCTTTCTTGCCAATCCTGTAATACTTGAGATGGTAATATATCAATATTCGATAAATCTTTTAACGCTTGATGCCTCTTGTCATTTAGCAATTTACTTTTTTCATTATCTTCAGTAGCGTTAATACGGAATTGATTATGCAATTCCATATACAATTCAATATACTTTTGCTTTAATTCTTGAATGGTCTGGTACTCTTTTTGTGTCTTTCCACTTTCCTTTAGAGCATGGATTAGATCTTCAATTGTATTTTCTAATTTTTCATGCCAATCATAACCTTGCGGTAACTGATGTTGAGCAGTTTGAAGATAAGTTATTTCCTGTCCATATTCAGTAGTTTTCTCTCTTAGAGCTTTAAGTTCATTTAGAAGTTTTAATGATTTTTCATATCCTTCAATATCTTCAACAGAATATTTTAGGTTCTGTAGTTTTGCTTTTGTATTATAAGCTTGAAGTTTTTCTAAGAAATCTTTTAATGTTTCTAATTGCTCTCTATAATTTTGAATCTCAGTATCAGATAAGACATTTCCTTCCCATATAGGGAAGCCGCCTTTTAGATCATTCAGCATTTTTGCAACATCTTCTACTAATTTTCGTGACTCACTTACCATCTGTGCAATTCCCATTTGAAGTGCTTGTTCACGAGTTAAAGCTTCGTCAATGTCTAATAGGTTAAAGATTGCTCGAATAGCTGGCATTGGTAAGCCACTAGGTTTTTTAATGTGACTGAAATTAGTAAAACCTTTTAGTGGAACTTTAACTAACTCATCAAAATTCATAGCATCATAACTTTTACCATCAATTGTAATGACGATATCTCCGTTCTTAACTAAAGCAGCTAGAATAACTGAAAACAACTCAGGTTCCATGTTGAATTCGATTGTTTGCTTTATATCCTCTGTACCTTGGCTCGTATACACATCTTCTATGAACTCAGAATGGTTTATAACTTGACCTTGTGCTTTATGGTCTAGTTTATCTATTACCCATTTCGCATAACCGGATTGTCGAGGGTTAATCTTATCTTTTTCATCCAATAACACGAGCCCATTTAAAATAGCATAACCTTGTCTTGTATTAGCACCATTCAAATTTTTTAGAGCATCTTGTACATAAGTGGATAAACTTTCCTTAGTCATTGGGCTTTGCAATTTACCAAACGAAGGGTAATCAGGATACTTTGAATCAAAATGCTGACTTAGACATTCCGAAGCAACTGAATCAATCACTTCGCGTACACTTGCCCCAACTGGAATAAACATACCATATTCTGCTACTCGATCAGTTTTACCTTTATAAGTTATCTCAAAAGCTGTGGTCAAATTCTCCCTTAGCCAAGTACCAAGTTCCTTTAGATAAGTACCCGCTTTAGATTCATAAAGTTTCTTTGTGCTACTTGCTGCAGTTGTAGCCATCTCCTTTGCCCCAGAATAAAGTTTTAAAGCACGCATGAACGTTTCATCTTTATCGACAAGTTTAAAGAATACTTCATCTGATTTTTGCTCATCTTTAAATTTTGGTGGAGCAAAAGGCTGTAATAGGTAAATATAAAAATCCCTCGGTGGTTGTGCTGTTGAGCGCTCATTTGGTGCTCCAAAAAACATATATCCTTGTCTTGTTACTTTACGAACAGGCCAAGCTAATTCATGTAACCATATTCTATAGTTAGTTACGTATGTTGAATCAGCGACCTGAGTGGCTAATTTTAATGCTTCAAAATAATAACGATCTAACTGGTCATCAACCAATCCTTCAGCTTTTTGTTCAATTAAATCATCGACGGCTACATCTTTCTTTATATCTAAGAAGTATTGCCCATTTGATTCGTTTGCAGAAATATACTGATAACTAACAGTTTTTTGAATTTCTTTCAAAACAGATTCTACAGTTGTCTTTAGGAAATCAGCCGCATCGTCATCATCTAACAAATCAATGTGTAAGAATAAATTATCTCTTAACTCTTCTGGTGTAAGACCTAACTGAGCATAGATGTCATCAGTTGTTAACCTAAACACCGCTAGTGCACGGACAATTCTTCTGGCCATCGGTTTATAGATAGGTTTCGTAAAAGCATTTTCTACTTTATCTTGTAAGATTTTCGTCTTAGTCATAACTTCTTTTATGTCTGGATCGCTCTTCAATGATGAATTCGACTCAATATATGGCCAGTAACTATCAAATGCAATCAAACCAGGTTGATCTTCTGGCACTTCTTCATCCATAATTTTTCTAATTTCATGACTTAATGTTTTTAGTATCTCTCGTTTTTCTGCTACAGTTACTTTTTCAAAGGTTGATAAGTATGAAGGGTGTATAGGAAATAAATTAACATACTGATCGAGCTCTTCACCTAAGCGATCATATAGGTTGGTAAATTTTTGTAGGTGCTCACGAATTAAGGCCTTTTGCTTATCATCCTTTCTCAGTAGACGTTGTGATACAACAAAAGAAATATCTTCTCGTACAATACTAATTTGTTCAAACCTTTCTCTTACACGACGAAGTTGTTCAGCCACAAATTGGAATTTTGGGTTATCAAATAGCATTTCCTGTACGCCCGCTATAAAACGGAATTTAGTTTTACTACATATTTCACCTAGTTCTCTTAAAAACCCTAAGTCAAGATATAATTCTTGCTCTTTTCTTCCCCTTAAGTAATCTAATAGTTCGTCAACAACTAAAAGTAAACCTTGGTCTGGATAAACCTCATGAAATGCAGCCATCATCTCTATTAGAGCATCTTTATTGTTTATAATTTCGTCTGCTTCCGGAAAAGTATAATCTACCCCTATTTCTTCTAAACCATCTTCGATAGCACCACAAATAATATCTCTAAAGGAAGTTTGAACGCTTCCGATCTCTGTTCTGATAACTTTAAACTTACCTTCAATTTCTTTTGACTTTTGAGCTACTTTTTCATTTTGAATTCTTTCACTAGCACCATCTAATTCAGCAATAGTTGAGATCACACTCATTAAGTGAGACTTACCTGTCCCGTAATTACCCACTATTAACATACCCTTATTATCTGCAGGACGGTTAAATTGTAACTGTTCCACTACTAATTCTTCTAAAGTTTCAGCCATACGCTCTGAAATGACATATGTATCTAGCAAATTAAAAGCACTTTCTTTTTCATCGGCATCTGTTAACTGTACAACAGATTCTATCGGTTCAAAATGTAGTAAATCATTGTATTTCATGAATAATTTCCTCCTCTTAATTATCGTTTATAATAATTCCTTCTGGATTGTCATACGTAAAATATTCATTGTGACCAGGTTCACCATATATGAGTTTGTGATGTTGACTACTACCTTTCCAACCTACAATCAATGTAACATTCCTACTGACATCTTCTAATAAGATACCGGGATTTTGTTGTAAGTTTTGGTCAAATAATATTTCAATATGATCTAAAACCAATGTTCTTGCTTCGTGATCCTTAACAATTTGTTTCACAAGTTGATTCACTTTTCTAGGCCTTTTAATTAGTGGAACATCCATTAATTCTTTGCTTAGTTCAAGGTTTAGATTTATGTAAGGTACATTTAATTTTTGTGAAACAACCCGTAAATCTTTCTTCAACGAAGGTTGAACAATATAGATTAATTGATGTCTTTTGAGCTTAATACTTTCAGTCTCTTTTTCAACCATTTCAATTAACTCTTCTCTCACAGCATTCACTCCCTCAATACATCTTAAATAGAGTAATGCTCACTTGATTGCAGTACATTGGTAACAACCTCTAATCTTCTCTTACCACACTGTTGACGAATAACCGTTGTGTACCTGCCATCTTTTATGAGCTTCTTTTCATTATTGACATGTAATTTCTTAATCATAACGACCATTTCATGTTCGCTAATAGAATCTTCCCAATATTTATCGATTACTTGATTAATAGAATCTGCTAAATCTCGTTGTGTTCTCTGAAACAGTTTAACTTCCACGTTGAAGTCACCTACTCTTACTTTTTTTATACTTAATTTTTATTTTATAGATAGTACTGAAGTAAAACAATAGAAAAGGAAAAAATAGTATATAAATTCTATAGGCCTTCTGTCGGATACCTCTCACTATGAGGTGATACCAGAATACCAATAGGTAAACTGATTTTTTAACAAAGAGTTTTACCAAAGGTCTATCCTAAAAGTATCTGTAATTTGTTTTATCGCACCCTTACTAATGTGCTGAGTCGTAAGATTGATCCTTTACCACAGGGGATGTCATTCGAGTTCATACATGCCTTAAATATTTTGGAGGGATACTTAAAGAAATTGGTTATGATGAAGATGCATTAACCGTTGTCAGTGTAAACGGTGAAGATATTATTTTGACTGAGGAAACCAAACCTATTATAAAGCGAGCTCCAACTTGATGTTTCTCGTAGGATTGACGCAGAGAATGAAGGGAGAGTGAAGTAAGTGTACCTCACTCCCTTATTCTCTAATACTCGACAAATTTACTCTTACTTAAGTGTAGTTTTAACAGCATGGTTTACCATTAACGATGATATGGTTCGCCTTCACACAAATAACACCATCAAATTATACCTTTACATTTATTTTTCAAACCTGTATTACGTTAGGTTTGTTTTCACCAATAATGTTGCTGTAATCTTCAATTGATATTTGTTGCTTTTCTGTTATTTGTTGTGCTTTGTTACCAATCATATAAATTGACTGCTCCATCATATAAGTAATAAAGAGTGGCCGTTTCTCCCAGCGATATTCTGATTCAACATAGGCATTTACTTTATGCGAAAGAGACAGATCACTAAAGCTCATATCTACAAGATATTTTTCTTGACCGTTGTGGCGTATCAAATAAGGAAATGACTGACTGGTTGACCCATTTTCTTGTCGTTTCGTGGTTAATACATCAAAGTTAAACTTCTCTCCTAATGTTTTAACCCATTCTTCCTCATTCGGAAAGGCGCTCATTATCTGAACTCCCACTTTATATGGAATTAATTTAACTTTATATGCAGTGTGTAACTGAGTTCTTACACCTGAATCAATAAATTTATTATATGACTGTTCCCCTTTTACAAAAATCATGTAATTAGATATATTATTAGAATTGGCAACAATTTCACTTTGAATTCGACCAATAGTACGAATATCTGAATTCTGTTCTAGTATATATATACCGTAATTTTCTTCATTTGGTGTAACTAACTCTCCTAGAATATTATCCCTACGATCAAGTTCATATTTAGACTTTACAGCTCGACTATCTAGAGCCTGCCAACCTGCTTCTTCTAAATGTAAAAGTACTTCATTTGCAGATAGAATGTATTTTAACTGGTTATTCCTAAGATAAGGTTCTTTCACTTCAGTTAAGTATTCTTTACCATAGGCATAAAGTAGGTCAATACCTTTATCCGTTATCTTATAGTATGAATAACCCCTCTTTCCAACTCGACTCCCTTTAAGAGTATCAGACTTAACATATCCCTTCTTTCGTAATTCACTCAGTATGTTGTTTACATGATATCCTTTTCCATCAAAGTGCTTTCGATGAATTTGTTCTTTCGTTAAAGCTCGAAATCTAGTTAAATCATCCATTATTTCTATGCGTTTATCATCTAACTTTTCGTAATAATCAGGTACTAGGTCAAACAATACTTAACCCTCCATTACAAGTTTTGATTATCAAAATGACTGTTCAGAGGTAGTTTTCGCACAAGGGGTTTCGCTACAACCTACCTCTTCACTTCTTAGTAAAATCCCCTTATATTCATATCCTGTTTATAGTACTTGAAATGTTGTCACACCAACGGTTTAAACATCTTTAAATTCCTTAAAATTGTCTATTAAAGTATCCTTAAAATTCTTTCTCATGCGACCATAACTTTTAAGGTATGTGTTAAGGAGTAAGTTAATTGCTTAGTGAAACATAGATTACTAGCTTTAATTGGCTTATTATTCATTCACTTGTTCAATTCTAAAATTAATTACTTCAAATATTAAATTGCGTTCCATAACATCTTCATGTAGCTCATTTAATATACGTTTTTTCCATTCATGGTAAGTTAAATTCTCTTGACTCTCTTCTTCAATCGTGTTGAGTGACAAACCATCCATCCTCGAAATCATACGAGCATTGTTAAACCCGTCAATATAAATCATCTTATCTTGTTTTAGGCTGTATACTAACTTCCCCATTTTACAATCTAAAAAGAACGCTATTGCTTGTTGTTTTGCATCGTCTTCATCTGTTGCTAAAAGTGATCGAATAGGAAGTTCAACTGTGAAAATATTACCTACAAGAAATGTCGCAATGAAAGAGTATTCTTTTATAGATGTTTCATTCATATAATTACCTCTTCCATTTAGTTACTTGTTTAATTGTATACACTTTAATGTCTAGAAGTTGCCGTCATACCAATGATTTGATTAAAAAATGTTTACAAACAGTCAAACTCATACCACTTATGTTCAAAACTAAGGTTTGTAAACATTTAGAATTCTAAAAGACGTTAAACCATTGATACAACAGCAATCCAGACAGGTCAATAGTGTTTACACTTCTGTTTAAAAGTGTTATAATTTAATTATCTAAAGTATTGCTTGTTGTCTTTGATGTAGCCTAGTGCTTCATTCAAAGACATTTTTTTTAGTTTAGGATTTAGAAAGACAGTAATTGAACTACCTTTCCTTACAAACTTTATAAGATTATGTTCCTCAAGAAGCTCATACATTATCAGCCGTTCATTACTATTAAACTTCTTAATGTGATTATTAATCTTTGCTCCTGGAATTTCCCCTCTGCTTCCAAGTGATTCATTCAGTTCTAATAGTCGTCTAAAGAAAAAGGAAAGACCACTCTCACCTGATTCCTTATTACACTGAATCATATCGTTCACATTTTTAAAGTGTCCATAGTAATAATGAAATAATACTTCCATCTTATTAATGTCGTCACATGATAAAACTACTTGTTTCCCACTATCCAAATTCTCTCTCTCTGAGGCCTTTAATAAGCAAACTACTCTAATAAGGTTTGAAGTAGCTTTTGAAAGCCATTCCTCTGTCAATTTACTTACATCCTTGTAAGATTCAGTCGTTACCTTCATGTAAAAATTTTCAAATGCGTCTGTTGCAGATTCTTCAACACCAATAAATTTATTTCTGTCACTCGGATTTAAACGAAAAAGTTTTTCTATATTCTCGTTATATGTTTCTACAACACGTTGTTCAATTGTGCTTAATTGAAAATCCTTAAGTGGATATTTATCAGGGTATACAACGAGAAACCTCTGTAACAAACCTCTGTGTGCAGTTTTATTAAACCTAAACACTTCTGTTGGTTGGGTTAGCAAATTTAAAGTGATCAATGGGTTATGAACTATAATGTCACTTCTTGTTAATCTTGATTTTGAATAATATGACCCCGACCATGCTTTCAAAAAGAAATCTAGGCTTCCACCACTTTTTGTATATCTCCCAAAAAAGTGATCAACTAATTCAGATGCCTCTGGTGTTGCAATAGTTAAAGTCTCTCCGTTATATTGCATCATCTCAATTGTTTTTTCATTGGTAATATCACCAGAGATTAAAAATTTCTCTTCATTCAATTTTCTCTCTAACTTCTTAACCTCGTCCAATAGTTCAGTTGCCTGTTCCTTCGCATCATCTTTACTGCTTTTGATTAACTTTTCGTACTGGCTTATTTTTAACTCCATATCAACTTTAAGTTTGTTTTCTTGTTCATCATTATAATTCAACTTATAGATTTGCTGTTTATATAGTGGGTCAAAAGCGTATTGATGAACTGCATCCTTCTTAGTTCCTGGAGGCGCTAGTGATAAAGTATACAAATTTAAATCCAATTTCCAATTAGATTTTGGGTAATAAAACGTGTACTTTCTTGTCAGACAAGTTGCTAATGCTCCAAGAACAACAGATGATACAATATCAGTCTTCACATTAAGGCTGTCAGATATCTCAGTGACAAAAGACTGAATCCAATCAGGTAATACTTCAACTGGAAACTCCGGCAATTTATTAACCTGAACAGGAATTGGTTCTTCCCAGTTTGTTCGCATCCGCATTCCTCCTAATTCAATATAAGTTTTCTAATGACTTACATAGAGACCACTTCTGACGTGGGAAAAATAGTGAGTAAGTCAAATAAGTCGTAGTTTTGGCACTAATTATTAAAAATTTGATGAAAGTATTCATCTAAAAAGTCAGCCATTTTCTGAGCATGAAAGACCCATTTCTCCCCTTTCACTTTTGGGTAGTATACAAACCCTCCGTTCTCCACATCCAAAATCCCCTTAAATTCAGAAGGGTAAAGAATGTTCTCTTTGATCCACTCACTTTTTTTGTTGGTTCTTGCTTCCAAGTCTTTCATTGACCAATAGACACCAGACAATTCCTTCCCCTTCAATTCCTCAAAGTCTGCTCTGGATAGCAAAACTTTATCTTCGGGAATTGGAACTTGTACTTCAATCGCAAACCTTTGCATAAAAATACCTCCCTCCACAAAAGAATACTAAAGTGAACAAAAAGTACACCAAAATGTACGTTTTGTTATAATCATAATACGTTCATTTTGGTCCTTTGTCAACACAAAAAGTATACAATGTTGTACTTTTTGGTTATAATGATAATATAAAGGAACTAATAAAGAACTTTAAAGAGGTGGTTATTATTCATAAGATATTTTCAAAGTTAAGACTAATATTAGCTGAACAAGGAATGTCAATGGCTAAACTAAAATCAAAAACTGACATTTCACGCACCACAATAAGCAAGTTATACCATAATAAATCTAACGGGATTCAGTTCGATACTTTAGAAGAATTATGTAAGCTATTAAATTGTAGACCAGAAGACATTTTGTCTTATGAAGAAATCCAAATTGATTATAAAGTAATAGATATTTGGACAGATTGTGAAGATATTTTGAATGATGGTAATGGCCGAATTACTAATGATGTAGCAAGGTGGATAATTGAGGCAGAGATTTTGTACGAAGGGGAAAAAAACATTCTGGAGTTAATAGTCGAAGTAGGTTTTGATTATAGGAATCCAGATCATATTGATATTGAAATTCCAGATTTTTATGATGAAACTTATGAAAAATTAAACGAATTAAAATATCCTTATTACATTCAAGAATATATAAAAGAATATTTAAAACCTTATTTATACTATGAAATAGAACAAATTGTGGATTACCGTGTTAATTTTTTAAACTTGTAGGTTCAGGAGATGTTAGAATGGCGAGTTATCAACAAAGGAAAAATGGAAAGTGGCAATACACCATTTCCCGAATGATTGATGGCAAACCCTCCCCTTTAAGAAAAGGAGGGTTCAGAACTAAAAAAGAAGCTAAATTAGCTGCTGAAGAAATAGAACATAAAATGAGACGTGGAAAAACACCTCAATTTAATAGTATATCCATAAGTAACTACTTTGAAGAATGGATTAATACTTACAAAAAAGATAAAGTATCTAATGCTACATTTCTTAGATATATAAATAATTTGAACGGGGTACGGAATCACTTTAAAAATACACCTTTAAGAGAAATAAATAAAAGAGACTACCAGAAGTTCATTGACTGGTACGGTGAAGGAAGAAGCTTTGAAACAGTCAACAAGTTAAACAAACACGTACGATCATGTGTTAAGGATGCAATAGATGAAGGTCTAATCGATATTGATTTCACTAGAAAAGTTCATATTCACTTTACGAAGGAAGCAAAAAAATCATCAGAGAAGCATTTAAGCTTCTCTGAGACACAGCTACTCACTCGGGAAATTGTTAAAGATATCAATCAATGCTTAAGCCAATCAAAAAAGCCTAATTTAGGCTCACTCATGATATTAATCGGAATTACAACGGGAATGAGATATGGTGAGATTGCTGCACTCAGACACTCTGACTTAAACCTAAGAGAAGGGTATATATATGTTGAAAGGGCATGGAAGGAAAAAGAGAAGGATTTTGGCGAGACAAAAGGTAAAATGACTAGAACAATTAAAATTGATCAAAACACAACTGAAATATTAAAAGCCTATTTAAAAATGAACAATTCAGCCAATGATTCTAAACTCTTATTTGAATCTAATAAACCGAATGAATTTCTTTATACAAATGCTTCTGCAAATAAAAGACTCAGGCATTTTTTATCTAAACTAGACTTACAAATCATTACTTTTCATGCCCTAAGACATACCCACGCAAGCCTCTTATTATATAAAAGAAGATCAATAATCTATGTATCCGAACGCCTTGGACATAGAAGTACAATTACAACAAGCGATACATATTCACACGTCATAAAGGAACTTAGAGAAATTGATAACAAAGAAACTCTCGAAGTAATAAATTCACTATATTAAGTGTTCACATTTTGGTGAACAGTTCAACTATTAGTAAATCCTCAATTTGCAAATTCTATAATCAATACTTCAAATCCATGAGCAAAAAACAATCTATTTTATAAAATAAAAAAAGCAGATTCCTTGTCGGAAAATGCTAAATGTTATTAAACCACCCCCCTTATAGTCTAGTAAGGTCAATGACTAGGGGTCACCTTTTTCCAGCTGAATAGTATGGTTGTACTGTTCAGCAGATGCCTTTTTTTGTTAGTTGTTTCCTCTTCAAAATAAGCACAATGAGATATCTAATAAACAATATTATTCAGTACAGCATTCCATGAATATACTTTTTTTCTCATTTATTATAAAATTAACCTAATATATTTGCTATATTTTATTTAAGATTATTTTATGGAGGGATGTCTATGGTTAAAGAATATAAAGGACATAAATTTAAAAGTGGTAAATTTGTTACTCCATTTAATGAGTTATTAACACAATTAGGTAGAGAGGAACAATGGTACTTAGGAAGATTACCTGAGTATATGTGGTTAGCTTTAATTTTTCATTCCCATCCTCGAGAAAAAGCAATTATTTTAATTCAAGATATCTTACAAGAATTGAATAAAATTTTACCTGATAAAGTTATGCAACCTAGAGTTTCATATATTCTTCAATTAAGTGAAGAAAGACAACAAGATTTCTATAAATACTTATTAAGTAAAATAGATAAAAGCGTTTTAAGTCCTCTGACCATAATTATTTCTTATTCTATTAGCCGCCCTTTTTCAAAGTACTTTTCAAATAAGGATGAAAGTATAGAAGAAAAAATATATAAATTAGAATCTATATTACAGACGTTTTCAAGTCAACATTCAGAACAGACAACGGACATTAGATATCTAGTTTTCTTTTTTATTCAGTTAAGAAATAAAATAATTATGTCCGAGGATCAAAGTGAATTAATCAATCAATATCCAGATATAACTCACGATAATCATTTAATGCCATTAATTAGACCAATGGTAAGGAACTTAGAAATGATGTCCTCAAATTTTGAGGACAATCCTAATATAATGTATTTAGAACTATTTTGGGAGAGGATGAGTGAATTGACGGATTGTGAATTATTTAGTGTTCAATTTGAAATAGAAGACGTTTCAGATAAACAAACAGCTTTAGAAAATTGTTATAGGGAGTTGAAATATTTTACTGACCAATTTCATACAGTTTCTCCTTTAGATCAAAAAATGTTGGTTTTATTAGGGATAACAACATTTTCCTATAAACGCTTTTTAGAATTAGTTGAGCATGATCTTTACAATACAATTACTGGTCGAAGTACTATTAGATCCCTAATTGAGAATTATATTATGATGAAATATTTGATCTTAAGGGAGTCAGAAAAGCCGAATATATGGGAAGAATATCAATATTATGGTTTAGGTCAATTCAAGCTTATTACTGAGCGATATGAGGATACTGGAGATATATTTCCAAATAGTCATGTTGAATATAAATATCTAAGTCTACTTGTGGAAGAATACAAAATGAAAGATTTTGTTGATATGGATTTGAATTATTTTGATCGCCATAATATAAAAACTAAAGCTGAAATGGTTGGTGAATCCAATTTATATAAGCATTTATATGATTACGATTCCATTTATGAACACGGCTTATGGGGAGCTATTAGAGAGAGTAGTTTATTAAAATGTAATACAGCTAGTCACCAGTTTCATTGCGTTCCAGATATAGAAAATCAGCAGCAACTAAAAAGTGTATGGCATGATTGCCAACTACTAATGCAAAAAACACTAAATATATTAAAGGAACAATACGGTTTCCCACCTCATATAGAGGTGAAAAATAAATGACAAAGACTAAATTTCAAGAAGAACTTATACATATTCAAAATGAATATAAAACTTTATTAGAAAGGGGACTAAATGAATGGGAAGACGTATATTTTGTTGAATTTATTGAAGAAGTAAACCTCTTTTGGAAACAAAATGAGCCTGTATTGTTAAATATCTATGAATATGAATTTCCTCAAATAGATACAGTTTTCCTTACAGCAGTTACAAAGATTGATCTAGAATATATGCAGCATTATTCGATGAAAATAACAGGAAGTGTTTGTTTGATAGACGATCCCTTAATTAGTTATTTAAATCTTTTGAATCGAGAAATACCTAAAAGAATGAGAGAAAAACTTGCATCTGTTGCTCAAGCTAATATAAATGAATCTTTAAAGTTAATCGAAAATTGCCCTAATGACTTTTTTATTTTACCTATTCGAACAATAATACCAAATGATTTAATTAATAAAGCTTCAAAACAATTTTTTGTATCACTTTTTAATGATATATCAGATACTGAAGATTATTTTAAAAAGATCAAAACTTTCAATGATATTGAACAGAATTTAAAAGATGTAGTAAAGACATGGATATTATTTGGTTGGGATGATGATGGGTATCACAATGGCAGTTTAAAAGAGAGATTTGATGATTTTGTAAAGGCAGAATATATAGGAAACAAAAATAGTACAGCTGGTGAAATATTTTTCTTTTCACAGATAGGTTATATATCACAGTCAATGAATATTTTATTTACTATGATGGAACTTAATTTTGTCCCTTATGTACGTGGGACTATACCGTTTAGGTATCTAACAATTCTATATACCAGCCTCAAAGAAAATTTGAATTTAAATTTAGATATTCAAATAGTCCGGACTAGTATTAGCTACTTTTTTGAGAGAGTCTTTGATTATAATTTAGTTTCTGAAATTTCCTACAATGAATATTTAGAAAAAATAAATGGTCTAAGTTTGTACAAATACGTTGAGGATGCTTTATCACTCTTTAACAAAGAGTTGGATGAAATAAGTCTTAGACAGATAGATTTAACAGTTGAGCAGTTTTATAAAAAAGAATTTTTAGTACGCTTAAAATAGCCAAAAATTAAATTTTGGCTATTTTTATATTCGATTATTTACCATAATATTTTCCACTTTTAATCTTTAATGATAGTGAGTTAGCTTAAATATTATTGTTGCGTAGTATATGTCTACTGCGCATTATTGTAAAAGAAATTTCCATATTTTTAATTACTATTTCGTTACCCAAATAGTCCTTCTTAACTTATTTTAGCATAAAAGCAGTATTTACCTTCAAAACAGTGCACAAAAAATTGTTTTAAAACTCAACATACAATAAATTCAGTGTAAAAAAAGTGTAAAACAGAATAAAAATCAATCAATTTGAACAATTTTCTTTAACATAAACAAAAATGACTGAACCCACTCACACCAATGTCCTAAGTAATTTTCAGTCATGTTCATTCTTATACAATATAATACTCAAAACGCCCTCGAAGGGAATCGAACCCCTATCGCAAGAACCGGAATCTTGTGTGTTATCCGTTACACCACGAGGGCATGTGATCAAGTGCGACGCATTAGTCATTATACTGTTTACCTTTGTAAATTTCAACATTTTAAAAGGCGTTATGACATGTTTAAATCTCCATTTGAATGGGAAGAGTGGAAATGGTAAAAGGATGGTGTTTTTCGTTTGACCTTTCTTGACCAAAGATGTATCATTAAATTAGAAAAAATATTACAAGTAATAAGGAGTGACGTGAAATGAACTTAATTCCTACAGTTATTGAACAAACTAATCGCGGTGAACGTGCTTATGATATTTACTCTCGTCTATTAAAAGACCGTATTATCATGCTAGGTGGGCCAGTTGATGATAACATCGCAAACTCAATCGTTGCGCAAATGTTATTCTTAGCTGCAGAAGATCCAGATAAGGATATTTCATTATACATTAACTCACCAGGTGGTTCAATTACAGCTGGTATGGCAATCTATGATACGATGCAATTCATTAAGCCAAACGTTTCAACAATTTGTGTTGGTATGGCGGCTTCAATGGGAGCATTCCTACTTGCAGCTGGTGAGCCTGGTAAGCGTTACGCATTACCAAACAGTGAAGTGATGATCCACCAACCATTAGGCGGTACTCAAGGTCAGGCTTCTGACATTCAAATTCACGCTAAGCGTATCGTTGAAATGCGTGAGAAGCTAAACAAAGTTTTATCAGAGCGTACTGGTCAGCCGTACGAAGTCGTTGAGCGCGACACAGACCGTGACAACTTCATGTCTGCTGAAGAAGCGAAAAATTACGGCTTAGTCGATGACATTATGCAAAAATAAATATTAACCATTTAACTCCCTCATGTTCATGCATGGGGGAGTTTTTATGTGAGTTTAATCTTTCAATATTACATGATACTATGGGTAGATGAACTAAAGGAGTGAACGCATTGAACAACATCGAAACAAACCTACCTAACGATATACAAAAAATGATTACACAGTATCAAAATGAAGGTGAAACGCCATTTGACCATTTAAAACCAGAAAGCGGTTATATTCCATATGACAAGGATCTTTTAACAGATGCGGTTGTCGCTTTAGCACAAGGTAAGAACATTTTACTAAAAGGTCCAACAGGTTCGGGTAAAACAAAGCTTGCTGAAACGTTAGCGAATTTATTTAACCAACCGATGTTCAGCGTCAACTGTTCAGTCGACCTAGATGCTGAAAGTTTTCTCGGATTTAAAACGTTAGACTATGATGAGAATGGGAAACAACAGATTGATTTTGTACCAGGACCACTTGTTCAGTCGATGGAACATGGCCATTTTCTTTATATTGATGAAGTCAATATGGCAAAACCAGAAACGTTACCTTTAATTAATGGCGCGCTAGACTATCGTCGAACGGTTACGAATCCACTGACGAACGCGTTGATTCAAGCAAATGAAGGGTTCACTGTTATTGCCGCAATCAACGAAGGTTATATCGGCACGACACGTTTGAACGAAGCGTTGAAAAATCGCTTCATCGTATTTGATGTTTCTTACATTGAAGGTCAACAACTTCGATACTTAATTGAAAACAATACAAATTTAGAAGACGAACAGCTGATTAAGCAGTTTATTCAACTATCAGCCGATTTGATTGAAGCAGCAGAACAAGGGAAAATTTCGGAAGACGCTGCTAGTATTCGTGCTTTGCTTGATGCTTGTGACTTAGCTACATTTATTCCAGCTAAGAGAGCGATCACTCGATCTATTGCCGATAAATTAGAAGATGAACGTGAAAAAGAAGTCGTTCACAATTTAGCTAGCACGTTGTTTGAATGAGGTGTCTTACGTGAAATTTAACGACAAAGTCATAGATACACAACTTTTAGCTGAGCTAAGAGATTTCGTGACGGTATTATCCAAACAAGAGGATTTAGAATTCGATTATCATTTTGGTGCGACGATTCATATTGATAATCGGCAAATTACGGCTAGTCATTTTTGGGACCATCGTGATGAACAAGTGCGCTCGATTGGTTATAAGACGGATATTTTATTAAGGTCAATTGGCACGATGCACTACACCTCTGTTTCTGAATGGCAAAAGTTAAAGCGTGAAGTTGGGCAAAGTTCTCTTCCCTACTTTTGCGAACAGTTGTTTACGATTTTAGAAGATGTTCGGTTAGAAGAGATCATTCGTAGCGAACGTCGTGGCACGATTAACTGGTTTAGACAAAGGTTAAACACTTACCGCCATTATTTCGAAACTCAGCTAAATACGAATATTACCCGTAGTTATACGCTTGATGAGCTATTTTGCATGATTTTTCTTACGGTCACGTCTGAATCGCCTTTTATAACGTTTGAACAGGCAAATGTGCAGCAGCGTGAAACGTTGAAGCGACTACAACCTTTACTTGAGTCGGTTTATGAAGCGCGATCGACTAAAGATGTTGTGAACTTGACGCTTGATGTAAAAGAGGCTTTAGAAGAAGACTATTCTGATATGATCAACCGTTATTTCGTTTATCCGATTCAACATCAAACGGAGGTGACGGAAGAACTGGTCGTCGATGAGCTGAAGCGTGTTGATCCATTAAATAATGATGACGAAGAAGATATTAGTGATGACGATGAAGTCATTAGCGAGACGTTTTCTACGTGGCATCGTGAAAATGAAAATAGTGACCGGAATCAAAGTTTTATGCAGTTTGAACTTGAGCAAGGAACGAAAACGAATTTAATCGGTGATGGCGCGCGTCAAACTGAAGAAGGCGACCAAGCGATGGCGAGTGTTCAAGGCATGTCAGCTCAAACGGACCAAAGTGAGTACGAGCATTTAGAAAGCCTTGATGAACAGAAAAATAAAGAAGCTAACGAAAGTGAGCAATACGGTAAAGAAAATCGAAATACGATCAAGCTGAATCGTTATCCTTCAAAACCGAGTCAAAAGGATCAAACTCAATATCATGAACTGACGAAGATAATTGACCCTATTAGAAGAAAACTTTCGCAAACTATTGATCGTGCTTTAGAGCATAAACAAAATGCAACAAGGCAAAACTTAATTACAGGCAGGCTATCTAAAAAGCAGTTACTTCCCCTTGTAATCGATAATGAACCGAGAGTCTTTTATAAAAATGACCTAGAGAGTCATGAGTTTGATGCGGTCTTTACGTTATTAATTGACTGCTCAGCATCTATGTTTAACAAAATGGATGAAACGAAAAAAGCAGCGATCCTCTTTCATGAAGTGTTAAAAGAGCTCAAGATCAAACATAATGTGATTGGTTTTTGGGAAGATGGATTTGATGCGAAAGACGATGAACAACCTAACTACTTTCATCGCGTCATCACTTATGATGAATCACTTCAAGCCCATGCAGGCGCGGAAATTTTACAGCTTGAGCCTGAAGAAGATAACCGTGATGGCTATGCAATCCGTGTGGCGACTGAAGAATTACTTGCTAGACAAGAAAAAGACCGATTTTTACTCGTCTTTTCCGATGGAGAACCTTCCGCGTTTAACTATAGCGAAAACGGGATAATTGATACACATGAAGCTGTGTTAGAAACTCGGAAGCAAAATGTCGATGTCGTTGGGATCTTCTTAGGTGAAGGGGAAATTAAAGAACACGAAGCAATGCTAATGCGTAACATTTATGGTCGCGAGCATATGCTTATACCGGATCTCGTGGAGCTACCTGATTCCTTTTCTTATATTTTAAAGCGATTGTTATTAACGACGATTTGAGTTGGGTTATGTTTTGGCGTTCGAGGGTGACTTTTTGGCGTTGGCGAGGATTATTTGGCGTTCGTGTTTAGTATTTTGGCGTTCAGGAAAATTATCTGGCGCTCGGGATTGGTATTTTGGCGCTCAGGGAAATTATTTGGCGCTCGCGATTGGTATTTTGGCGTTCAGGAAGATTATTTGGCGCTCGCGATTGGTATTTTGGCGTTCAGGAAAATTATTTGGCGCTCGGGATTGGTATTTTGGCGCTCGGGAAATTAATTTGGCGTTCACAGATTTTATTTGGCGCTCACGGAATTTTATCAGCGTTCGGGATGATTTTATCGGCACTCACGGAAATTTATCGGAGCTCGGGATGATTTTATCAGCGCTCACGAGTATTTATCAGCGCTCACATCATAAAAACAAAAAACGAGCGTTTATTGCGTATGGCAATGAACGCTCGTTTTCATTTTACTCTTCAGATTCCATTAATGAAGCTAATGTGGTGATAGCTTGATCTTGATCGGCACCTTCTGCTTGTAGGGTTACTTCTTCATTTGTACCAATTGCTAAGCTCATGACACCCATAATACTTTTCGCATTTACGCGTTTGCTTCCTTTTTCTAAAAACACTTCTGATGAGAAGCGGTTAGCTTCTTGAACAAATTTTGCAGCTGGTCTAGCTTGTAAGCCAGTTTCTAAATTGACAGTCACTTTTTTCTCAACCATACTGACTCTCCTCTCTATTACTAATCGTTCGGTTATAAATTCATGTTATGATGACAAATGATTAAAATGTATTATAGCATAAATGTAAATTTTGGTACAACGAACACCTATTTTTCAAGGAGTTCGCCTTTCCTTAGTTTTTCGGCATATTCATCGATTTTGCGGAAGCGGTGGTTCAAGCCGGATTTACTGATCGTACCTGACTCCGCTAAATCAACTAATTCTTTCAATGATACTTCTTGGTGCTTCATTCTTAGCTCTGCTGCTTCTCGTAATTTCTCAGGTAATGACTCGATTCCAACGACAGCATCGATGTATCGAATGTTCTCCACTTGCCTAAATGCTGCACCGATTGTTTTATTTAAATTAGCTGTTTCACAGTTGACTAGTCGGTTAACAGAGTTACGCATATCGCGCATAATTCTGACGTCTTCAAACTTAAGTAAAGCTTGGTGTGCGCCAATTAAAATAAGAAACTCAGTAATTTTTTCGGCTTCTTTTAAATAAGTAATAAAGCCTTTTTTACGCTCATGTGTTTTAGCATGTAAAGTGAAGTCATTCATTAAGTCAACGATTGCTTCGTTATGCTCTTCGTAAAGTGTGAAGATCTCTAAATGATAAGAAGACGTTTCAGGGTTGTTAACTGAACCTCCAGCTAAAAATGCTCCTCTTAAATAAGACTTTTTGCAGCATTCATTTTGTAAATACTGTTCTGATATTTCACGTTTAAATGTGAAGGGTTCTTCTAATATACCGAGTTCAGTTAAAACGTTTTTAGCCCCTTCATTCATTCGCACGATATATATATTGTTTTTCTTAAGGCGCATTTTTTTACGCACTAGTAATTCGACAGGTATGTTATATAAGTTCTTAATTAACGTATAAATTCGCCTTGCAATCGCTGCATTTTCTGTTTGAACGTCTAAAACGTATAAGCGGTTTGAAAATGACAGAGAACCATTCATACGAATAAGTGCAGACAGTTCAGACTGTTTACAGCAGTCGTCTGTCTGAATACCTGTTAGTTCTTTTTTAGTTTCAGAAGCAAATGACATAGTAATTCCCCTTCAATCGATCAAACTTACTTTTATTATAACAAGTTATAGAGAAGTTTAGCGATTTTATGCTCATGGTGTTTTAACGTACCATCTGAGTGTAAATCGGCTATATCTCCTTCAATGACTTGCACTTTCATATCGTTTAATTGTTCGTAATCACATACAACTGGTTCTGCCAATTCTTTTTCGTACTCTTGTTTAATAGTACGCTCAATCTTTTGTCCGTGAACTATGATCCCGTCTACAAATGAACTTCCGACATGGCGATGTAGTGCTTCAACGTGCTCTGAAGCTGTATACCCTCGTGTTTCACCGTACTGAGTCATCACATTACACACATAGACAGATTTCGCGTTTGTTTGACTTAATGCGTCTTTTATTTCCTCGGAAATCAAATTTGGGACAATACTCGTATACAAACTTCCCGGTGCTATGACAATAAGTTCGGCCTGCTCAATCGCCTTTACCGCTTCTGGTAATGGTTGAACTTTCGGTGGGTCATAGAAGACGTGCTTAATTTTTTTATTCACTTTAGGAATATTAGATTCTCCACGGACGACGGTTCCATCTTCGAATTCAGCCTTTAGATACATGTTCTCATTCGCGATTGGATAGATACGTCCTTTTACGTTAAATACGCGTGAGATCTCTTTAATGCCTTTATAAAAATCGCCTGTAATTGACGTCATTCCTGCTAAAATCAGATTGCCTAATGCATGACCTGACAGCCCATCACCACTATCAAAGCGGTGTTGGAATAACTTTAATAAAGTCGGCTCAACATCAGACATTGAGGCGATGACTTTTCGGATATCTCCTGGCGCTGGAATGTCTAAGTCTTCGCGAAGGCGCCCTGAGCTACCGCCGTCATCTGATACTGTAACAATTGCTGATAAGTTGATCGGAAATTTCCTTAAACCACGAAGCAGTACAGGCATTCCTGTACCCCCACCGATCACAACTACTTTAGGTCCGTTCACATCTGTCATGATTTCTTAACCTTACCTTTCCCAATATCTCGGTGATAAACGTGTGATGTAAAATCTTTTTGGACTATTTCTGAGATTTTATGCGCTAAGGCAACTGAACGATGTTGACCACCTGTACATCCAATACCGATCACTAGTTGGCTTTTACCTTCCCTTTGATATTGCGGCAGCATAAACTCTAACAAGTCTGTTAGCTTTCTTAAAAAGGTGCGTGTTTCTTTCCACTTCATTACGTATGAAGAGACTTCTTGATTTTGTCCGGTTAAATCGCGCATTGATTCGACATAATGCGGGTTTGGTAGGAAACGAACGTCAAAAATTAAATCAGCATCAATTGGAACACCATGTTTATAGCCAAATGAGACTAATTGAACTGAAAAGACGTGTTGTTTTTGTTCTTTATATTGACCGATAATTTGTTCACGTAATTGTCGCGCCGTTAATTCAGACGTATCAATAATCGTCTGCGCTCGCCCTTTTAACTCATCTAATATGTCGCGCTCTTGGTTGATCCCATCTAATGGTAACCCATTTGGCGCTAACGGGTGAGATCGTCTTGATTCTTTGTAACGTTTAACGAGTGTTTCTTTGTTTGCATCTAAAAACAATATGTGTTCTGCAATGTCTTCATCAGTTGTGAACTGATTTAAATTGTCATATAACGTATCGAAAAACTCTCGCCCTCTTAAGTCCATAACGACTGCGAGTTTTTTGTTCTCTTTGTTTTCTTTCATGAGTTCAAGAAACTTTGGAAGCAATGTAGGTGGTAAGTTATCGACACAAAAGTAACCTAGGTCTTCTAAGCTTTGAACTGCCACAGTTTTTCCAGCACCAGACATGCCTGTAATTATAACTAATTCGACTTTGTTACCGTTCCCCATGACCATCACCCTTACGTTCGAAATAAGTTCTTCTTATCATTATACATTGAAAAGCAGGTCATGACTATGAATGGATATTGAACAGTGTTGGTATTTGGTAGAAATTTTTAAAGAAGCACAGAAAAAACACAGGCAGAAAATCTACCTGTGCCACAGAAGCTCTATATAGAATAAAGGGGGTCAATTATTTAAACCCATTATAACAACTCAATGTTTCATCCGTATTACAGCACCATTAAAATGGAGTTACGGTTTATTATTGTTTAATTTCTAGCTCTTCTAATAGGTCTTCAATGTAGTGCTGTGCTGATTGTGCAGCGATACTTCCATCACCTGTAGCTGTTACAATTTGGCGTAATTCTTTGTCACGAATGTCACCAGCTGCAAAGATTCCAGGTACTGAAGTTTTCATAAGTTCATCTGTTTGAACCCAGCCTTCTTCATTCGTAATACCAAGGTCAGTGAACGCATCATTTAATGGCAACATACCGATGTAAATAAATACGCCTTCGATTTCTTCCTCACGTTCTTCACCTGTTTGGTTATTATAAAGAACAGCACTTCCGACTTTGCCGTCTTTTTCTTTAATTTCTTTTAATTCTGTGTTCCAATAAAAGTCGATCTTCTCATTATCAAAAGCACGATCTTGTAGAATCTTTTGCGCACGTAGTTCATCACGACGGTGAACGATTGTAACTTTTTCCGCAAAACGGGTTAAATAAATTCCTTCTTCAACAGCAGAGTCTCCCCCACCAATGACGAATAGTTCTTTTTCTTTAAAGAATGCACCGTCACATACAGCACAGTAAGACACACCACGTCCACTGTATTCCGCTTCACCAGGAACGCCTATCTTTTTGTACTGTGCACCAGTCGTAATGATGACTGAGCGTGCTTTATATTCTTTCTCTCCGGCGATGACTGTTTTATATTCTTTACCGTCAATAATTTGTTTAATGTCACCGTATGCATATTCTGCACCGAATTTTTGTGAATGTTGGAACATTTTAGTTGATAAATCTGGTCCTAATATATGATTAAAGCCAGGGAAGTTTTCTACATCTTCTGTATTTGCCATTTGTCCACCTGGCATACCGCGTTCTAACATTAACGTATCTAAGTTAGCACGAGATGTATAAACGGCAGCTGTCATCCCCGCTGGTCCAGCTCCTGCAATAATTACATCATAAATTTTCTCTTCTGACATTACTCTCAACTCCTTAAAGTCTCTATCTCTTTTTCCCCTTATATATCATATTAAATTCATGTTCGTACGACAACTTTTCTGCTTACATGATATTGTCTTCTGAAAAGAGTTGCTTATACCCAACCGTGTGCTTTTAAAAGCTCGTCAAATGAAGGGTGATGCTCTTTAGCTTCTTCCCATATATAAGAGGCCTGTTTAGTTTTATTTATGCAATTTAACGCGTACCCGTACCATAAGTAGTAGCTAACATAATTAGTCATTTGCTCTTTGTTCAATTTTTTAAAACGTTCGATCGCTTCGTCATAAACATCCACTTGAGCAAGCGTAACAGCAAGCTTTAACTTTTTCTCATTATACGTTGGATAAATATTAAGAAGCTGATTTAAATAAGCTTCAAACGCCTCCGTATTGCCCATGTGATAACTGAAGTAGGTTAAATTCATACGACTGTTTAAAGACAAGTCATCTTGCTTTAACCAAGCCTCTTCTAAAGCTACTGCTTCTTCAGCGTGTCCAAGCTGAAATAGTGCGTACGCATATTCATGTTTTGCTGGCAAATATTCTGGATAGTAAACCGTCATCTCTTCTAACGTTTGAAGTGCTTCAGCCCACTCTTCATGTTCCAAGTGATAAAAAGCCGTCTCTTGATAAAGCATCAACTCATCTTCTTCGTCAAACTCTAAGTCATCATCTTCCGCTTGTTCAACCATTACTTGTTCTAATAACTTAAGCAGTTCATTCGTTTCAGTAACGAAATCACCTTCTGGGTCCTCTTCAAGATACTTTTCTGCATTTTTCTTAGCTTCATAAAAAAGCCCAAGATGAGCATAGTTATTAGCTAGTAAATAATACGTGTCGACGTATGGTTGATCACTCTTTAGCACTTGCTGTAAAAAGTCATTGGAACGATGATACTGATGAAGTTCTGTATATAATACTGATAGTTGGCATAAATAAAGTGTATTGTCAGGTTCGACTTCTAACGCTTTATTAAACCACTTCTCAGCTTTTTCAAAGTCTTTTCGTTTAAATGCTTTTACGCCATATGTAAAGTAAAAGTCACCATCATGACGAAAAGTCGCTATGTTGTTTGGCATTTCATTTTGTCGATGATGTGTTGTATGCATAAAAGCCTCCTACAGTTCTGATGTGCTAAGTATAACACACTATAATCCGACAAATCGAACAACAATTTGACATTGTTTTGAAATAGCGATCTGGAAGTTTGAAATTTATTTGGCGCACGGTGGAGGCTTTTTGGCGCTTGGAAGGATTATTTGGCGTTCGCGAAATTATTCTGGCGCTTGATGGGAACTTTTTGGCGCTAGTGATATTTATTTGGCGTTCGGTCATACTTTTCTGGCGCTCATGAGAATAATTTGGCGCTTGCGTAGATATTCTGGCGCTCATGAAAATAATTTGGCGTTCGCATCTTTATCGGCGTTCACGAAGTTTTATCAGCGCTCGTATACCATTTATCAGCGTTTGCGGAACTTTATCAGCGTTCACACTCCATTTATCAGCGTTCGCGGAGTTTTATCAGCGCTTCACTCCTCTATAAAAAAGAAAAGTCGCCGGGGCGACTTTTCCACTACATCTCCAAACGGGTTTCTTCGATTGTTTTATTTAACTCAGCTTTATATTGCTCGTATTGTTCATCTGACCATTCGAAGTAACGGGCCATTTCCTTCATAATCGCTTCTTTATATGTTTCGACCCAATCAATGTCGAAGAATAATCCGCTCGTTCTTCTAATTAAGAAGTCTGTTGGTTTGTAGACCATCTCTTGATCGAGACAGTAGTTTAACTCGGCTAAAACTTCTTTCGGTAAGTCATGATCATCAGTTAATGCGTAGTAATTGTCTAACACTTGGCGTGTATTTCCGCCATAGCGATTCACCCAGGGTAAGACCATCTTTTTATCAAGTTCGTTTTGTTCGGCCTCACTAATCATTTCTTGAATGAATTTCGAAAATCCGACTGATCCTCCGACTTCACCGCCTGCTAATGGTAAGTGTTTTGTTTTACTTTTTTCATACGTGTAGCCTAGCTCTGAATTTAGACGCTTGGCTACAAGGTCGATGACGTGTTCAGCCATTTTACGATAGCCAGTCAATTTACCGCCTGCAATGGATAGCAAGCCTGAATCTGACTCAAGCACTTCATCTTTACGTGAAATTTCAGAAGGGTCTTTTCCTTCTTCATGAATGAGCGGGCGAATGCCAGCCCAAGAAGACTCTATATCATCATGGGTTAATGCAACGCTTGGGAACATGAATTCTATTGCGTCCATAATATAGTCGCGGTCTTCGTCTGTCGCGATAGGGTTTACTAAGTCTTCTTCATAATGTGTGTCCGTTGTTCCTACGTAAGTTTTACCATCTCGCGGAATCGCAAAGACCATTCTGTCATCTGGTGTATCAAAATAGACTGCTTGGCTTAATGGGAACTTCTCTTGATCAAAAACTAAATGAACACCTTTTGTGTGGAAAAGTTGTTTACCTTTTTTCGATTGGTCCATCGTACGAACTTCATCAACCCAAGGGCCTGCAGCATTAATGACGTGGAAACCATGAATGTCATGCTGTTGACCGTCAGTTAAGTCTTTCACTTTAACACCATAAACTTTACCGTCGTTGTAAAGCAGTTGTTCAACTTTCATATAGTTAAAAGCATGAGCACCGTTTTCAACAGCTTTCTTCATGACTTCGATCGTTAATCTCGCATCATCCGTTTTATATTCAACATAGTAGCCGCTTCCTTTTAACCCTTCTTCTTTAAGTAGCGGTTCACGATCTAGTGTTACGTCTTTTGATAGCATTTTACGACGTTCAGTCTTTTTAACACCGGCTAAAAAGTCATAGACACGAAGGCCGACACTAGTCGATAAAGGACCAAAATTTCCGCCTTTATAAAACGGGAGCATCATCCATTCTGGTGTTGTAATGTGTGGACCGTTTTCATATACAATCTCACGTTCTTTTCCGACTTCAGCGACGAGTTTAATTTCGAAATTTTTCAAGTAACGTAGGCCGCCGTGGACGAGCTTCGTTGAGCGGCTTGACGTTCCTGCTGCGAAGTCTTGCATTTCTAATACAGCCACTTTATAGCCTCGTGTAGCAGCATCTAAAGCTATTCCTGCTCCAGTTATACCGCCACCGATGACAAGCACATCAAATTGGTCTTTCAATACTTGTTTACTTTCTTGGCGTTGTTTGTTTGTAAATGTGCTCATTTAAAACATCCTTTCTAATCCTTACGATGTAAAAGCTTGTGTTGCCTTTACAGCTCGTTTCCATCCATCATATTGATTGTTGCGTTGTTCTTCATCCATTTCTGGTTGGAATGTTGTCTCGACATTCCATTGATTAGCTATATCATTTTTACTATTCCAAAAACCTACTGCTAAACCAGCTAAATAAGCCGCTCCTAAAGCTGTCGTTTCGTTCACTACTGGGCGTTCGACTTCGACATCAAGCATGTCGCTTTGGAATTGCATTAAGAAGTTATTTCTCACCGCGCCACCGTCAACGCGTAATTTTTTAAGTTCTAGTCCTGCATCTTCTACCATTGCATGGACAACATCTTTCGTCTGATAAGCTAAAGATTCTAAAGTTGCGCGTACGAGATGTTCTTTTTCAGAACCGCGCGTTAATCCGAATACGGCACCGCGAGCTTGGCTATCCCAATAGGGTGTACCTAAGCCAACGAATGCTGGTACAACATATACTCCGTCTGTCGTATTGACTTGTAGTGCAAGATCTTCAGTTTCTGCTGCTGTTTCGATTAAATGTAGTCCATCACGCAACCATTGAATCGCTGAACCAGCAACGAAAATGCTACCTTCAAGTGCATAGTGAACTTTACCATCAACACCCCATGCTAGCGTCGTTAGTAAGCCGTGTTCTGAAGCAACCGCTTCATCACCAGTATTCATTAACATAAAGCAACCTGTGCCGTATGTATTTTTCGCCATGCCTTTTTCAAAACAAGCTTGACCGAATAATGCAGCTTGTTGGTCGCCACATGCTCCACCGATCGGCACATTTTCCCCTTGGAAGTGGTAATCAACTGTATGGCCGTACACTTCTGAAGAGTCTCTTACTTCGGGTAACATTGCTTTTGGAACAGTTAAGTAGTCTAATAGTTCATCATCCCACTTCAGTTCGTGAATGTTGTACATTAACGTGCGTGACGCATTGGAGTAATCTGTAACATGAACGTCACCACCTGTTAATTTATAAATTAACCAAGTATCGATTGTGCCAAACATTAACTCACCATTTTCAGCACGCTCACGGACACCTTCTACATGATCTAAAATCCATTTCACTTTCGTCCCTGAGAAATATGGATCTAAAAGCAGTCCTGTCTTTTGTCTAAATGTCTCTTCTAGCCCTTGTTGTTTTAACTCGTGGCAAATATCTTCTGTCTGACGTGATTGCCACACAATCGCTTTATATACAGGTTTACCTGTTGCACGATCCCAAACGACAGTCGTTTCGCGCTGGTTCGTAATTCCGATGCTCACGACTTGTGAAGCTTCAACATCTGCTTTGCGCAACACCTCTGTCATACAATGTTGTACAGATGTCCAAATCTCATTCGCATCATGCTCCACTGAACCTGGTTCTGGGAAGTATTGTTTGAATTCTTGCTGTGCCACCTCGACAATTTCCCCACTATGGTTGAATAGAATCGCTCGAGAGCTCGTCGTTCCTTGATCTAGAGATAGTACGTATTTTTCCATTTTCCAGTTCCCCCTAAAAAAAGACTTGTTAAATTAGTATTCTAATTGAGCTTTTTTAACCTCAATTTTCGCTGCTGAATAAAAAATTGCGATGATTAACAATGATAGTAACCAAAATGTTAATGAAAACTGTTCTTTAAAAATCGCCATGTAAAAAGCTCCACCATAGGCTCCACCTAAAAGCGGCCCAAACAACGGAACCCAAGCATAGCCCCAGTCAGATGAGCCTTTCTTAGGAATCGGCAAGAAAGTATGCGCCAATCTCGGTCCAAGGTCACGTGCTGGGTTAATCGCATAACCCGTCGTTCCACCAAGTGACATACCAATTACAACGATTAGTAGTCCGACAATAACGGGGTTTAACCCTTCTGTAAATTCGTTTGCTCCTATAAACAATAATCCCATAACGAGCATGAATGTACCAATCATTTCACTTACTAAATTTGACAAAGGACTGCGTATGGCTGGATCTGTCGCAAAAACAGCTAGCTTTGCTCCTTGGTCGTCAGTTGCACCCCAATGTGGGAGGTAATGGAAGAAGACGACGATTGCTCCAATAATCGCTCCAATCATTTGCGCCACTATGTATAAAGGTACTTCATTCCATGGGAAATCTCCTGCTGTTGCAAGCCCTAAAGTTACTGCAGGATTTAAGTGAGCGTCACTAATTTGACCAACAGCATAAACACCCATCGTAACAGCAATTCCCCAAGCAATTGTAATGACAACCCAGCCGGAGCCTTCTGCCTTTGACTTTTTCAATACGACGCCACCAACGACACCGGCACCGAAAATGATCAAAATCATCGTGCCAATCACTTCACCCATAAATTCTGTCATCGTTTCTCCTCCTGATGTTATTCCTTTATTACAAAAATTTGAAACATAGACAGTGGGGAGCTTAAAACATAAAAAAATCCACACGTACTTAAACTACACCCAAAAAGGTTTGTAGTTTAAACACATGTGGATCTCCTAAACTCCGCCACGACACTATTAACTTGTCTATAAATTTATCAAATGCTGTAAACGCTGTCAATGAATTAAGCTAAGTTGAAATCCCAAAGCTCTTTTAGTGAAGTTGAAATTGCTGTCGCTCCAGCCTGAATCGCCTCATCGACATCTTGCTGCGTTCGAATTAAGCCACCGGCAATAATTTTAATGTTATGTTCATCGAGAGTTGATTTAATATCTGAGATGACATGAGGCATAACACCAGGTAACACTTCTACAAAGTCTGGCTTTGTTTGTTCAATTAAATTCAAATTGTGTTCAATGGCTTGACTATCAATTAAAAACATTCGTTGGATCGCTGTTAATTTATACTTTTTAGCTAGTTGAATAACGTTCGTGCGTGTTGAAATAATCCCATCTGGTTTCACATCTTGTCCGAGATATTCCATTCCGTAGTTATCTGTTTTTAATCCTTGAATTAGATCAGCGTGAACGATCACTTTTTTATTAGCGCGTTTAGCGTACTTCACCATTGATTTTAACGACGAAATTCTCGTTTCTAGTAGGACGATGACTTCTGTATCACTTTCTAACAACTTATCATAGTCTTTCATTTGTTTAACAGCTGGTAAAATGCGTTGGTTATGTAACATCTCGGTTGCTCCCTTCTGATTCAAGGCGAGATTGTGTACGCATTTTTCCTTCGCGTTCTTCTTTCGTATAAATTACGCGCATCGGATTACCACCAACGAAAGCTCCTGCTGGCACATCTTCATGGACTAACGTTGCTGCTGAAACAATCGCACCATCACCAATGGTTACACCAGGTAAAATCGTCGTATTCGCACCGATCATGACTTCATCACCAATGATCACATCACCTAAGCGATACTCTTCGATTAAATATTCGTGGGCTAAAAGCGTCGTATTATAGCCCACGATACTATTTTTACCGATTGATATTTTCTCAGGGAACATGACATCAGGCATGACCATGAGCGCTAGTGCTGTTTCGTCATCGATTTTCATTTTTAAAAATGTGCGATAAAGCCAATTTTTCAACTTCAGTGAAGGTGAATAACGGCCTAACTGAATGACGATGAAATTTTTACACACTTTTAATAACGGTACGGTTTTATAAATTTGCCAGAGCGAATTTGATTTTGTAACCGGGTAACGCGTCGTTTTCCGCATCCGATCACTCCTTAATAATATCAATTAAGTCAGACATATGGTTTAATACATAGTCTGGATTTAACGACTCCATATAATCTCTACCTTTTGCCGACCAACCAACTGCTGCCGTTTTCGTCCCGGCATTTTGACCAGCATGAATGTCATGAGAATTGTCGCCGACCATAAGAGTTGTTTCAAGTGTACCATTTAATGCATGCATACCTTTAAGAACAGGCTCTGGGTCCGGTTTTGCTTGGCTCACATGGTCTAAACCAATGACAACATCGAAAAACTCATCTAGCCCCGTCAGTTCTAACCCTTTACGAGCAGTTTGTTCAATTTTTGTCGTAACAATCGCCATAGGATAGCCAGATTCATGCAATGATTTAATCGTTTCATAAACACCATCATACATTTCGATGTAAGCATCATGATGAAGTGCATTGTGTTCACGGTACGTTTTCATCATTTGTTCGGTCTGCTCTTCGTCAAGCTTGTTCATCGTATCTTGTAGCGGTGGTCCGATAAAAGGTAAAATCTCTTCTTTCGTGTAGTCTTTTCCAAGGTGTTCTTTAAACGTATGTTGAAATGAGGCAACGATTAATTCATTTGAATCAATTAATGTGCCGTCTAAATCAAATAACAATGTTTTGATCGTCATGTCGGTACATCCTCTCTTTCTGCTTCTAGTTTTTTATTCTTCTCGATTCGGTTCCAAATATAAGCAACGAGTGCGGTTAGTAGTATGGCTGAAACGAGTCGAATGAGTAACAGCGGCCAGACTGGAATGCCTAGCGGGATAAAGACGAGTGTGTCTTCAATTACGGCGTGACAGGTTACTAAAAATATGAGAACGAGATACATATCTTTTTTCGACACACCGTCTTCTTTAACAGCTTGAATCATAAGACCCGCACCGTAAGCAAGACCAATCGTTAAACCAGCCACTAATGTCATTGATGCGTTTTTCTCAACACCAATCACTTTAGTCATTGGCGCTAGCTTGTTAGACATCCAATCTAACCATTTCTTATCACGCATCCATTGAATTCCAACCATTAACGGAATCACGATTGCCGCTAGCTGTAGAATGCTTAAGAACGCTGTTTGGACTGCTGCTAAGCTAATGTCTAACCATCCTTCAGGCGCAGGCCCTTCATTAGAAATCAAGCCATACTGTGCCATTTCGCCGCCACCTTGCCAGAAAATATTAATCATCATAGCAGCAAAAATAGCTAGAAAGACACGCACAGCCATAATAATCCAAAAGTTCACTCCAACTTTGGCAGCTACAGCTGATTCTATAATTAAGTTGTGAGAGAAAGATAGCATAATTGCTAAAATGAAAACTTCCTTCACTGTAAAATCGAAACTGACAATAGCTCCAATACCTGCATATAAGTTAAGAAGATTACCAAGGACGAGCGGTACAGCCGCTTCCCCTGGTAATCCTAGAAAACTCATAAATGGTTCCAACCAACTAATGAAGATTGGAAAAACAGGCGTATAACGAAGCATCATCACAATGACAGTGATCGGAAAAATGATTTTACTTAACGCCCAAGTGACAGACAGACCACTTAGGAGACCATTTTTCAGAGTAGATGCCAATTATAAAACTCCCTTTTTGTTTTTTCTTTGTTTGATTGATTGGGTGGTGCGCTTTTTGGCGTTTGCGTGTGATTTTTTGGCGCTTGGGTGCACTTTTTTTGGCGCTCACGCATTTTTATTGGCGCACACGTGATTTTATTGGCGTTTGCGTGTGACTTTTTGGCGCTCACGTGATTTTATTGGCGTTCGCATTCACTTTTTTGGCGCTCGCGTATTTTTATTGGCGTTCGCAACCACTTTATCAGCGCTCTGCCTATTTTATCAGCGCTCACATTCACTTTATCAGCGTTCACCTAATTTTATCAGCGCTCGCAACCACTTTATCAGCGCTCAGACCACTTTATCAGCGTTCGCAACCACTTTATCAGCGCTCAGACCATTTTATCAGCGTTCGCATCCACTTTATCAGCGCTCACTCTCTATTTCTTTTTCTTCTTCTTCTTTTTACTATTATTCTTCTTAGACTTACCTTTATTTAATGAAGTGCCATCATATAGGACTTCAGCGTAACCGTTTTTCTTACGGTAGTACATTAGGAATAACGCACCAGCAATTAGTAAGATCGAAATCAGTTGTGCGACGCGAATTTCACCGAATAGGTATAGGCTATCTGTACGTAAAGCTTCAATAAAGATTCGGCCAAACGAATACCAAATGACATAACTGAAGAAAATGACACCGCGACGTGGATTGACCTTATAGCGTAAGTATAATAGGACCGCGATTCCAAGTAAACTCCACATTGATTCGTATAAGAACGTCGGATGGTGCATAACACCGTCGACACACATGTTTTGCATAATCCAATTAGGTAAATATTGGTGAAAACTTTCGTAAATCGATTGAGTGATCGGTCCGCCATAAGCTTCTTGGTTCATGAAGTTACCCCAACGCCCGAGCATTTGACCGATTAAAATACTTGGCGCTGCAATATCAGCCACTTTCCAAAATGAAACTTTTTTAGCTTTAGCATAAAAGTAAGCAACTGTTAAGGCGGCTATTAAACCACCGTGGATCGCTAAACCACCTTCTCGTATGTCTATAATATCCATAAAAGAATTGTAGTTTTCCCATTGGAAAATAACATAGTACAATCGCGCACCAACAATCGCTGCTGGAAGAGCAAACACTAATAAGTCTGTAAAAAAATCTTTATGTAAGTTCAGCCTTTTACTTTCTCTGACCGCAACAAGTAGACCGATTAGTGCTCCTAACATGATTAGGAAACCGTACCAATATACAGGGAATGGACCTAGTTCGATAAAGACGCGATTATAAGGCTCATAAGCACAAGCTTGATACATATTCAACTCCCCTTATTCTATTTCTGTATTATCAACATCAATTACTGAATTTAATCTTTCAGAAAATTCTTCTGCAGTATTAACACCCATACGCTTTAATCTGAAGTTCATTGCTGCCACTTCGATAATAACCGATAAGTTACGTCCTGGTCTTACTGGGATCGTCGCTTTCGGTAAATGGACATCTATAATTTTCATCGTTTCTTCATCAAGGCCTAAACGGTCATACTGCTTTTCACCGTCCCACGACTCAAGGTGGGCCACTAGTGAAATACGTTTAAAGTTACGAACAGCACCTGCACCGAATAAAGTCATGACATTAATTATGCCTAGTCCTCTAATTTCTAACAAATGTTCAATTAAGTTAGGTGGGTTTCCTATTAAAGTATCATAGTCTTCTTGGCGAATTTCAACGTTATCATCAGCAACTAAACGATGACCACGCTTGACCAATTCTAACGCGGTCTCACTTTTACCGATCCCGCTTTTACCTGTAATTAAGACACCTACGCCATATATATCAACTAAAACACCGTGGACAGCAGTTGTCGGGGCAAATTTTGTTTCTAAGAAAGTAGTTAAACGACTGATCACACGTGTCGTCTTATAAGGTGAGCGCATGACAGGAACACCCGCTTCATCTGCTGCTTCAATTAAGGCAGCTGGAACTTCCATTCCCCTCGTAATAACGATCCCTGGTGTTACATCAGTACATAAATTTTCCATACGGTCACGTACTTCTGGTTCAGTTAAGTCATATAAAAATGATAATTCTGTACGTCCCATTAGCTGAAGACGCTCTTTCGGATAATGCGTGAAATAGCCCGCCATTTCCATGCCAGGTCTAGAGATATCACTCGTTACAATTTCTCGGTGGACACCATCTTTTCCACCTACTAGTTCCAATTCAAACCGATCGATTAAGTCTTGTGTACGGACTTTCACCACCCGTATCTCCTCCTATGTCACAATTATACAGTCAACTATATCACAAGTTTAGCATACTCACTAAGATTAGATTTAATAAATGCTTGAAAGTTCTGTTAGAAATTATTGTCGAATTTTGTACTCTATGAGCTTTATAGGAGTTTCTATGAGCTATTATTGTCGTTCTATGTGGCGTTTTCACAACTCTATGAGCCATTATCGCCGTTCTATGCGCTATTCTCACAATTCTATGAGCCATTAGCATAAAAAAAGCCCGGGCGCTTAGCCCAAGCTCTTATTTGACGACTTGCTTTAATAAACTTTGCAGCAAGCCGTTTAATATTGAAATTATAATCGCTGCGATGATTGCCCAGCCGAATCCATCGATGACGAATGCGTCGCCAATCATCCATTGTGCAATCATTAATGTGATCGCGTTGATGACGAATAGGAACAACCCTAGCGTTAGAAACGTGATCGGGAGTGTGAAGAAGACGAGAATCGGTCGTACAATCACATTTAAAATAGATAGTTTGAAACTGGCTAAAATAGCAATACCGACACCTTCTACGTAAAACGAGTCAAATAGTGCCGCGACAGCTAGAATGGCTACAGCATTTACGACTATGGCGATTAACCAATTTTTTAGCATAATAAAACTCCTAACTCGATTTCTATGAAATATTGTTTACTCTTACACTACCCGTTTTAGTTGATAAATCAACATCAAAATACGAATCTCCTTCTTCAACGTTGTAAAATTGGATTGACTTGCTAGAGCCATGATCGTCTAACGGCTCAACACTTGTGTCAACTAAATCTACTTTCACAGAGCTAATTTTAGTATTAGCTGTTCCGTTAATGTGCATTCTTTTCGGGACATATAACTGCAAGGAACCAGTTGAAACTGATAAGTCAGCTTGCTTCGCGTCGTAATTGCGGACATAAGTACGAACGCTACCTGTCGTAACATCAATATTAATTTGTTCAACTGTCCCGTCATAGTGGACCGAGCCAGTCGTTGTTTTCAACTTCGCTTTACGAATAGCGACATCATCGAGTTTAATCGAACCGTGTCGTGTACTTACACTTAGCGTTTCAGCTCGATAATCTAATAACGTGACTGAACCGTTGACCGTTGATAAATGAGATGAGTTACAAAACATTGTATAGACTTTAATAGATCCATTAAACGTTTCAACCGTCACTTGGTCATACTTTTTCTTCGGTAAGTAGACGGTGAAGTTCGCGGTTACATCTTTTCTTAATTGTTCAATAGATAAAGTATTGTCGCTAATCGATGTTTCAATCGCTTCATCATATAGAGCCTCAGCCCGCTTAATATCCGTTTCTTTAAATACTTTACCTCGTACTTCTATTCGAATGTTGTCATCATTTGATCTTAAAAATTCAACGGCACCATTTTTATTGTTTAGCCTCAAGCTTTCTACTGCATCACCGTTAAAGTGATAAGTCCGCTTCACATTAGAATGTTTAAACGAAAACTCAAACGGACCTTCCTTTACCATATTAACCGTCTCATCTATGAAGTTAGCAATGCCGTCTGTGACACTTTTTAACCCTTGTGCGAACGGGTTGTCATCATTGTGTTCTGTCGACTTTTCTTTCGTTTTATGCTCTTCTTCATAATTAAGTGCTTCTAACAATTCATCAGCCTCTTCTGCTGTAATATGACCTTCTTCTAATAGGTTTAGTATTTTACGCCTTTTTTCACTCATTGGCTTTCCCCCTAATTTGTTTCCTAAAGCTATTATACGCCAAGATATCAAATGTGAAATCAACCAGTCGACCGAAAATAGACGTTTTTGTTCTCCTACTAGAGACTGACCTATTAAGAATTCACTTGATCGACATCCACTTTATAAAAGGCTTCGTATTGTAGGCGTTGCAGTGCGCTATCGTATTCGCCGATAAAATCAGAGCTTTCGCGCATTTTACTCAACATACCTTCTGCTTGAGAGCGGTGAGATTTAATCGCTTCAAGTTTGCGATCAAAAACTGGCTCTGTGTCTACGACAATATCAGGTTTGCCTAACATTTCATCACGATTGTTAGAAATAGCCGTCGCCCATACTTCAGGACGCTTGTCTGCATCCATTTTGCGAACCGCTTCAAACGCAGCTGCACCCATTGCATCATGGTCTGGGTGAACCGCATAAGGTGGGTAAAAAGTAATAACGAGTGTTGCACCTAACTTTTCAATATGTTTCTTTAAATGGTCTGCAACCTCATCCTTTGCTTCAAACTCTAACGTTTTATCACGATAACCGAGCATGACTAAGTCCATATCTAACACTTGGCATGCATCAATGAGTTCTTGTTTACGAATTTTCGGTAACGTTTCACGGTTTGCGAAAAATGGACTCCCCATATTACGGCCCATCTCACCTAATGTGCCACACAAGTATGTGACGGGAACTTCTGCTTCGCGAAAATTTATAATTGTCCCTGATGTTCCGAACGACTCATCATCAGGATGCGGATAGATCACGACAACTTGTTCATGTTTTGAATAATCAACCATAGTTAATTCCCCTCCTACATTTGGAATGGTTTACGACTAATTTGTAAAGCAACCATTAGACGGCCGACTTGATCGTGTCCAGCTAATAAAAGTTGGCCATCTTCATTTAATTCATAATCGGTTAGACCCTCAGCGTAAACCCATCCATCTGTCTTTAAACCGACGCGGTAAGTCCCATCAGATTCGACTATTTTACCACGTTCATATTGAATTTGAGCGTTACGAATATAAGCACCAACATTATGTGCATTTGAATCAAAGTGCTTCGCATAAGCACCATTTGTCGTCTCTAAATGGATATATACTGGCTCATTGGCAAATTCATCTAAATGCTGTTGAACTTCTTCCATTTTAATTGCTTTCATTATTCTTCCCCCTTCATGTCGCTAGCCGTTGCTTCATACGATTACGATCGCGTTCTAAAATTGGCTTTAAATATTGACCAGTGAATGATTGGTCTATTTCAGAAACTTCCTCTGGTGTACCAGTAGCGACAATTTCACCGCCACCTTCTCCACCTTCTGGACCTAGGTCAATAATGTAATCAGCTGTCTTAATAACATCTAAGTTGTGTTCAATAATTAAAACCGTATCACCGTTTTCGACTAACCGCTGTAATACTTTTAGTAACCTTGCGATATCATCGACGTGCAAGCCTGTTGTCGGTTCATCTAAAATGTATAATGACTTTCCGTTAGAACGACGGTGTAGTTCACTGGCTAATTTAACACGTTGCGCTTCACCACCAGACAATGTTGTAGCTGGTTGCCCTAACCGAATATAGCCTAAACCAACATCTTCAACGGTTTGAAGTTTACGTTTAATTTTCGGGATGTTTTCGAAAAAGTCTAATGCTTCTTCAATGCGCATCTCTAACACTTCTGCAATGCTTTTACCTTTATATTTCACTTCTAACGTCTCACGATTATAACGTTTGCCGTGACAAACTTCGCAAGGCACGTAAACGTCAGGTAAGAAGTGCATTTCTATTTTAATGATCCCATCACCACGGCAAGCTTCACAGCGACCGCCTTTCACGTTAAAGCTGAAGCGTCCTTTTTTATAACCACGCATTTTCGCTTCACTCGTTTGCGCAAATACGTCACGAATATCATCAAACACACCTGTATATGTCGCTGGGTTCGACCTAGGTGTACGGCCGATTGGTGATTGATCAATATCAATCACTTTTTCTAACTGATCAATTCCTTCAACCGTTTCGTGTTGACCAGGTTTTACTTTTCCACGGTGTAATTTTTGCGATAAAGTTTTGTATAAAATATCGTTAATTAATGTACTTTTACCTGAACCAGATACACCTGTAATAACTGACATAACACCAAGCGGTAAGGAAACGTCGACTTGTTTTAAGTTGTTTTCTTCCGCTTTACGGATTACTAGTTCACGGTCAGGTTGAGTTGGCCTTCTCTCTGCAGGTAATGGAATGAACTGCTTTCCACTTAAGTACTTGCCTGTTAATGAATCATCTTGCTCCATCACTTGTTGAGGTGTGCCACTAGCTGCAATTTCGCCACCTTGCGCACCTGCACCAGGACCAATATCAATTAGCCAATCAGCTGCTAACATCGTATCTTCATCATGCTCTACGACAATTAACGTATTATCTAGATCACGCATACGTTTTAACGTTTGAATTAACCGATCATTGTCTCGTTGATGCAGACCAATTGAAGGCTCATCTAAAACGTATAAAACCCCTGTCAGGGCTGAACCAATTTGAGTCGCTAAACGAATTCTCTGGGCTTCACCGCCTGATAATGTTCCAGCCGAACGGGATAAATTCAAATAATCTAAACCAACATTTTGTAAAAACGTTAAACGGTCTTCTATTTCTTTAACGATCATAGTCGCGATCTTTGCTTCTTTTTCAGACAGTGAAACTTGTCTAATCCAACTTAACCCATTAGAAACAGAAAGCTCTGTCACCTGACTAATATGTTTACCATCAACTTTAACGGCAAGCGCTTCACCTGTTAAACGATAGCCATCACAAGTTGGACAAGCTGATTGAGCCATATATTTTTCCATCTGTTCACGAATGAAACTAGATGACGTTTCATGATAACGGCGCGAAACGTTATTTAACACACCTTCAAAGAAGATCTCGTTTTCTCTTAATTGGCCACGTTCATTCTCGTAACTAAATAAGATTTTCTCATCGCCACTGCCGTGCAGCACTTTACTTAATTGCTCTTCTGGCAAATCTTTAACCGGTGTATCCATGTCAATGTTGTAATGGTTACACACACTTTTAAGTAGTTGTGGGTAATATTGAGAACTAATCGGCTGCCACGGAGCAATCGCATGTTGATTGAGCGTTAGTGAACGGTCAGGAATCACTAAATCGACATCTACTTCTAAATTGGAGCCTAGCCCATCACACGTCTTACAAGCGCCTAAAGGGCTGTTAAAAGAAAACAGTCGTGGCTCAAGCTCTGTAATGGTAAAACCACATTGCGGACATGCGTGATGTTCATTAAACAACATTTCATCACCATCAATTAGGTCCATAATGACTTTACCATCACTAATTTTTAACGCCGTTTCGATCGAGTCGCTTAATCGACCTTCAACCCCTTCTTTAACGATAATGCGGTCGACGACGACTTCGATCGTATGCTTCTGATTTTTGTGAAGCTCAATGTCTTCAGATACTTCACGCATTTCACCATTAACACGAAGGCGTACGTATCCTTCTTTTTTCAAGTTTTCCATGACCTTTTTATGTTCGCCTTTTCGGTCTGAAATAACTGGCGCTAGCACTTGTAACTTCGTGCGTTCTTCTAATTCCATGACGCGATCGACCATTTGTTCAACCGTTTGAGCAGAAATCTCTTCACCGTGAACCGGACAAATCGGACGACCGACACGCGCGAATAATAGACGCAAATAGTCATAAATCTCGGTTACTGTTCCAACAGTTGAACGCGGGTTTTTACTCGTCGTCTTTTGATCAATTGAAATCGCTGGTGACAGCCCTTCAATCGCATCAACGTCAGGCTTATCCATTTGTCCTAAAAATTGGCGAGCGTATGCTGATAGCGACTCAACGTATCGTCTTTGCCCCTCAGCATAAATTGTATCGAAAGCTAATGACGATTTACCTGAGCCAGATAAACCTGTCATAACGACTAATTTATTTTTCGGAACCCTAATATCTATATCTTTTAAATTATGTGCTCTAGCTCCTTGTACCGTAATTGACTTCATCTATTTTCACCCTTCCGCTTTCAACTCAAGCATCGCATCACGAAGTTCCATTGCTTTTTCAAAGTCGAGATCTTTAGCGGCTTGTTTCATTTCTGTTTCTAACTGATCAATGAGCTCAGCTTTTTCATCTTTTGATAAGTTTTTATATTGTGATACTTGATTATCCGTTTCTTCATCGGATTCATAAGTCGCTCGAATGACATCACGAATTTCTTTCTTAATCGTCGTTGGCGTAATGCCGTGTTTTTCGTTGTAGGCCATTTGTATTTCACGACGTCGGTTCGTCTCTTCAATAGCGACTTTCATTGAATCGGTCATTTTATCCGCATACATAATGACGCGCCCTTCTGAGTTACGAGCAGCACGTCCTGTTGTTTGAATTAAGGAACGCTCTGAACGTAAGAAACCTTCTTTGTCAGCATCTAAAATGGCTACAAGCGACACTTCTGGTAAGTCCAGTCCTTCACGCAACAAGTTAATACCAACAAGCGCATCATACTTTCCTAGTCGAAGGTCGCGAATAATTTGTATACGATCTAACGTCTTAATTTCAGAGTGAAGATAAGCTACTTTAATCCCCATCTCTTGTAAATAATTCGTTAAATCCTCAGACATTTTTATCGTTAGTGTCGTCACTAACACACGTTCATTGCGTTTGATTCGTTTATTAATTTCACCAATGAGATCATCAATCTGACCTTTTATTGGACGAACGTCAATTTCTGGGTCTAACAATCCAGTCGGACGAATGATTTGTTCTACCATTTTTGGTGTATGTTCTCTTTCATAAGGACCAGGTGTAGCTGAAACGTATAAAGCGTGGTCAACATGTTTTTCGAACTCTTCAAATGTTAACGGACGATTGTCCATAGCAGATGGCAGACGGAAACCGTGATCAACTAACGTCTGTTTACGCGCTTGGTCACCGTTAAACATCCCTCTAACTTGCGGCAACGTCACGTGTGATTCATCAATAACCATTAATGAATCGTCTGGAAAGTAGTCAAGTAACGTATAAGGCGTTGAACCTGGCTCACGGAATGTTAAATGTCTTGAATAGTTCTCAATTCCTGAACAAAAGCCCATCTCGCGCATCATTTCTAAATCATAATTCGTGCGCTGTTCTAAACGTTGAGCTTCAAGCAGTTTTCCTTCTTCGTGGAATTTTTCTAGTTGCTCTTCAAGCTCTTTTTCGATATTTTTAATCGCGCGCTTCATCTTCTCTTCACGCGTAACGAAGTGTGAAGCTGGGAAAATCGCTACATGGTCACGATCCCCTAAAATTTCACCTGTTAACGCATCGACTTCGCGAATACGGTCGATCTCATCACCGAAAAATTCAACTCGAATGCAGTGTTCCTCACGTGACGCTGGGATAATTTCAACTGAATCACCACGCACACGGAACGTACCACGCTGAAAGTCGATATCATTTCTCGCATATTGAATATCAACAAGCTCACGCAACACTTGATTGCGCTCCTTTTCCATACCAACTCTTAAAGACAGCACTAAGTCTTTATAGTCTTCTGGTGAACCTAAACCATATATACATGAAACACTCGCAACAATTAATACATCATTCCGTTCAAACAATGACGATGTCGCAGAGTGCCTCAATTTATCAATTTCATCATTAATGCTCGCATCTTTTTCGATATATGTATCCGAATGCGGCACATAAGCTTCTGGCTGATAATAATCATAATAACTGACGAAATACTCAACAGCATTATTAGGGAAAAACTCTTTAAACTCACTATAAAGCTGACCGGCCAACGTCTTGTTATGTGCAATGACGAGTGTCGGTCGATTAATTTCAGTTATGACGTTTGATACAGTAAATGTTTTACCAGTACCCGTAGCACCGAGTAACGTTTGATGCTTTTTATTATTTTCGATACCTGCGACTAACTCTTTAATAGCCTGCGGTTGATCACCTTGAGGTTCGAATTCCGATTGTAATTGAAATTTGTGTTCCACAACATCATCCCCATATCGAGTTTCTTTAGTCAGTATAACACACACGAACGTTTGTTTGCACAAATGTTAGGATGCCCTAGTAAAAGAATATTTTTTCACGACTTATAATGCAAAGAATATGTTTTTTGTGAGGGTTGATAAATTATGTGTGAGCGCCAGATTATTCTCGCGAGCGCCAAATTCCATCATACGAACGCCAGATTATTCCCGTGAGTGCCAAATCCTATCATGCGAGCGCCAGATTATTCCCGTGGAGCGCCAAATTCAATCATGCGAGCGCCAGATTATTTTCGCGAGGG
>NZ_BJYA01000019.1 GCF_007991275.1 Alkalibacillus haloalkaliphilus
GCCGTTCAAAAAGCGACCCTTTAAATATATCAAATATTAAAAGGCAAGTCAATAACTTTTTGTTTTCATTTGAGAACTTCGTTTCAACTTTCACTTAGTTGTAAGTTCGTCTCTCAATGCGACGTTTATAAATATAGCACGATAGCTTTTTAACCGTCAACAACTTTTTAAATAGAAGTTGAATGGCTTTATTTTCCTATTTAGATTAGAATCCATAAAAAAGAGAAGCCCACTGTTTCAAATGAACTTCTCTATGTATATCTATTTAACTTGGTAACAACGATGATAAACATTCTTCCCTTTTGTTTCGATTAGCTTCGTTTCTACAATATCCCGTTCCACTAAGTACTCCAGTAATATTGATAAGTCTAATGTGTAATGTTTAATCTCCGGGTGCACTTTCAAGTCTCCGAAAGTCCATGGTTCTTCTTGTTGTCTCATTATATCTAATAAGTGAGCAGATCCTTGTTCAGCTCTAGAATGAATCGCAAAATCACTTGCGAGCATCATTAGTTGAATTCGTTTTTCGACTGGTTCTTCACTTTCAATTAATTCATGATATAACTTGTAAACTTCAGGGTCTATACGTTTTACTTGGTGCCATACAATAATTTCTGGGTGGAATCCTTTTTCTAACACAGCTAGTCTCGCTAAGTAATGGAGCGATCGAATCATTAAACTGTTAGCATCTAAGTAATGCTTCGACTCAAATAGCTCTTTGCACTCTCGATAAGATCGAACTAGCTTAGCAAACTCAATAGCTTTCCTTAATTGTCTTGTACTTTCAGGGAAATCTCGTAATCTTGCTTTTAGTTGAGCTAAATATTCATTTCGGTCAAAGATGATAGTCCCTCGCGTTAACCAATCTACTACTTTCCGATAGCCACTAGTATTGATCCATTCTTTAAGTAGTTTCTCTGTCACAATATGCATGGCTGCTTTCTTATTATTAAATTCATAATGTTTTACATACCAATCTTCTTCTGATTCATTAACTATAACGAGTAATATACAGTCAAATTGATCCGTTACAGATTTATGGCTTTCTACTCTTTCTAACATTAAGATCCCTAGTGTGTTCGAACTGCTCGCTCTCTCTTGGTATATTGGACGTAACACATCTTCCATCTTCATTTCCTCCTAATTTCGCTCTGAACATACATTTCGACAAATCTTTTGGATTTCCTCTTTCTTCACATACATGTCACAAAAAATGTGCTATACTTCTGTTGTCTATAGAGAAAATCAAGGCAATAATATATTTAAGAGTTATATAAGGGAGGTACCCAATTAATGGCCTTAAAATACAGTAACAAAATTAATAAAATCCGCTCAGTTGCATTAGGCTTAATATTCGCAGGTATGATCATTATGTATATTGGCCTGTTCTTTCGTGAAACTGAATGGTTAATGTTAATCTTTATGTTTCTTGGCATTGTTGCAATTGGCTTAAGTACTGTCATTTACTTTTGGATTGGAATGCTCTCAACAAAAGCTGTTCCTGTTGAATGCCCAGAATGTGGTAAGCAAACAAAAATGCTCGGACGAGTTGATGCATGTATGTTTTGTAAGCAACCGTTAACTCTAGATAGAGATCTAGAAGGTAAAGAGTTTGATGAAAAATACAACTCTAAAAAGTATACGAATGAAGAACAAAAAGAAAGCTGACTTTCGTAGTCTAGCTTTCTTTTTTTGTTAATTTAATTATTATAATATGTCATAAAAAGGAGCTGACCTAAATGATCAGCTCTAATTGTTAGTGGCTTTTATTTTCTTGACAGTCTGTACACGTTCCGTATACTTCCATGCGGTGATGGCTCACATTAAAGCCAGTAACTTGCTCAGCTAATTGTTCAACTTCATCCAATGCTGGATAATGAAAGTCTACAATTTTCCCACATGAGTTACATATAACATGGTAGTGTTCAGTCGTATTACAGTCAAAGCGACTTGATGAATCACCATAAGTTAATTCTCTAACTAATCCAATATCTAAAAAGACACGTAAGTTGTTATATACTGTTGCGACACTCATGTTTGGGAATTTACCTTCAAGTGCTTTATAAATCTCATCCGCAGTTGGATGGTTCATCGAATGCATGAGATATTCAAGCACTGCATGACGTTGCGGTGTAATTCGAACACCTGACGACTTCAAAGTTGCTAACGCTTTTTGCATTCTTTCTTCAGACACCGTCATGCACCTCACTTTCCAACTCAATAATATTATTACTTAATAATCTTTATAAATAGTGTAAATGTTCTCAAGATGATTTGTCAATTTATATGTGATTGGTAACCTTTTTATACATCTGTGTTTAACGGCAGTTCTTCACCGCCTACAGATTGATTTACATAGCGAGCTGCAACAAATAAGAAGTCTGATAAACGGTTTAAATAAGAAACAACTAAATCATTTTCAACTTCATCTTCTAATGCTACCGCAACTCTTTCAGCTCTTCTAACGATTGTTCTAGCTGAATGAAGTGCAGCTGCGCTAGGATGCCCTGAAGGTAAAATGAAATTATTGAGAGGCTGCAATGATTGATCCCACTTGTCAATTTGTTGTTCCAACGCTTCTATATGTTCTTTTTTCAATTTCCACGCTACTTCCTTATCTTGAGGCGTTGCTAATTCAGCTCCGACATGGAATAAGATTGTCTGCACTTGATGCAAAGCTTCAACCACTTGTTGTTTCCCTTCAAATTCTTCATTTGTTAAATGACTTCTTCCTAATCCGATCATAGAATTTGCTTCATCACAAGTTCCGTAAGCTTCTACTCTAAGGTCGCTCTTTTTAACTCTCTTACCAAATATTAATGATGTTTCCCCTTTATCGCCTGAGCGTGTGTAAATACGCAACTTTAATACCCCCTCTTTGGGTCAATTATATTTTTAACTAACTTTCCTTCTTTTATATACACTTCTAGATTTTCTTCAAAAATTTCAAAAGCTCTCGGCTGGTAATGTCTAGATATACCAGATAAGTGTGGTGTAATAGTACAGTTATTTAAATCCCATAACGGACTTTCTTCATCTAATGGTTCTTCTTCAAACACATCCAATACGGCATGTTGAAATTGTTTTTCTTTTAAAGCTTCAATGATTGCCACTTCATCAACTGTTTTACCACGCCCCATATTTAAAAATATGGCACTTTCTTTCATTTGATGAAATTGTTCTTTTGAGAAGAAATGTTCAGTTTCATCAGTTGCAGGTAACACACCAATTACAAAATCCGCTTCACCTAGTAACGAATTTAACTCTTCATTTTTATAACAACGATCAAAGTGTTCTTTCAGTTTTCCGCTTTGAGATACACCAATTGTCTCTATGCGGAACGCCTTAGCTAAGCGAGCGACTTCCTGACCAATTGCACCAGTACCCGCAACTAGCATCGTCTTTCCTGTTATTTCTTCCATCTTCACTTTACGGTCCCACTTGTGCTGACTTTCATTCTCAATTAATGTCTTCGTCTGTCTACTTACTTGTAAGATCATTGCAATAACATATTCAGCCATTGGAATTGCATGAATGCCTCTAACATTAGTAACGAGAATACCTTTTTCTTCAATTTTACTAAACGGCATCTCATCTAATCCCGCTGAAATAACCATAATCCACTTTAAATGATGAGCTGCTTCAATATGATGGTCTTCTAAATCTTCACCGTAAGTAATTAAAACTTCAGCTTGGTTTAAATCTTTTTCTGCTTCATTAATCGATTCGTGCCACACAAAGCTTACATCTTTAAAACGTTTTACAAGTTGATCTTTAATAGAATCTTTTACGCGGCAAGTTGTTATGATTTTCACTTTATCTCTCCTTATGTATAGAAGGAACAGCTTATTAAAAGCCGTTCCTTAATCTTTCGTTGCTTATAAACTTTCCTTAATATAATTTAGCGCTTCTTCTACGTGGTCTTTAACCTTGACTTTGCGCCACTCTTTCACTAAGTTTCCATCTGGGTCAATAATAAATGTTGAGCGCTCAATTCCATAATACTCTTTACCAAAGTTTTTCTTAAATTTCCATACATCATAATCTTCAGCGACTTTATGATCCTCATCTGCTAAAAGTAAGAATGGAAGGTCATGTTTTTCAATAAACTTCTCATGACGCTTAACTGGATCTGGACTAACACCTAAAATAACGGCATCTAAATCTTTAAAACTTTCGTGATTGTCTCTAAAATCACATGCCTGTGTAGTACAACCAGGTGTCATATCTTTCGGATAGAAATATAAAACGACGTACTTCCCTTTATAATCTGATAAAGATACATCTTCTCCGTTACTTGCTGGTAATGTAAAATCAGGTGCTTGTTTTCCTACTTCTACTGTCATTTTTAATTCCTCCTATATACTACTTTTATAATAAGATTACCGAACATTCTTGCATCTGACAAATCTTATTATTTAAATAGCTTATAGAAAAAAGCTGCAGGTAATAAAAATCCAATGAATGCTTCAATTAACGCAACTGCTCGTCCGATCCCAACAGGCGTAATATCACCGTAACCAATCGTCATTAACGTCACACCACTAAAATATATAGCATGCAAAAACCGTTCGACTGATGTACCGGTTTGAAGTAATTCCCCTTGAAGCAAAACATATCCCATCTCAGCTAATATAAAGTAAATTAATGCAAAGCCTAACATTAGTATAAAATAAATTGCTATAAACGCACTGAACAATTCTTTCGAAAAAGAGCCCCTTACTTCACTATAATTACGGGAAAAAATATATAAACTTCCAGAAAGCACGACCATAACAAAAAATAACGATAGAAAGTGGACTTCCATTTAGCATCCCTACTTTACATTAATTCATTACTATAACCTATGACGACAAAGACTGAAGCATGAAAGCCTTCTATGATAGAATATAAAAATAGAATGCATACATATGGAGGAATGAAATGATGAATAGACAAACATCTGAAATCTTATATAAAGAAGCTGAAGACTTAATCGTAGGTGGCGTGAATTCACCATCAAGAGCTTTTAAAGGTGTCGGCGGAGGTACTCCTGTCTTTATGGAAAAAGGAGAAGGCGCTCACTTTTACGATGTTGATGGTAATCAATACATTGACTACCTAGGGGCTTATGGACCGATCATTACAGGTCATGCTCACCCACACATTACTGAAGCGATCAAAAGCGCAGCAGAAAATGGTGTTCTTTACGGTACACCAACTAAACTAGAAAATCAGTTTGCTAAAATGCTAACGGATGCAATACCTTCACTTGAGAAAGTTCGCTTCGTTAACTCTGGTACAGAAGCTGTAATGACAACAATACGTGTGGCTAGAGCTTATACGAACCGAACGAAAGTTATTAAATTCGCTGGATGTTATCATGGTCACTCCGATTTAGTTTTAGTAGCAGCAGGATCAGGCCCATCAACTTTAGGCAGCCCAGATTCAGCAGGTGTCCCAACTAGTATTGCACAAGAAGTTATAACAGTTCCTTTTAACGACATTGAACCACTTAAAGAAGCGTTAAGTAAGTTCGGGGATGATATTGCAGCTGTTCTAGTTGAACCAATCGTAGGTAATTTCGGTCTAGTTGAACCTAAACCAGGCTTTTTAGAAGAAGTAAAACAGCTAACACATGAAAATAACAGTCTTTTAATTTTTGATGAGGTGATTTCGGCATTCCGCTTCCATTATGGTAGCGCACAAGAGATTACAAATGTTCAAGCCGATATGACGGCAATGGGTAAAATTATCGGTGGTGGATTACCAATTGGAGCATATGGAGGTCGCGTTGACATTATGGAACAAGTTGCCCCACTTGGACCAGCTTATCAAGCCGGAACGATGTCAGGTAACCCTGCATCAATGGCAGCAGGGATCGCATGTTTAGAAGTGTTACAACAAGAAGGCATTTATGATGAAATGGACCAACTAGGTGAAAAACTTGAACAAGGAATTTTACAACATGCTCACAAATATAATTTACCGGTAAAAATTAATCGTTTAAAAGGGATGCTTACCGTTTTCTTCACTGATGAAGAGATCACAAACTATGAACAAGCTGAAAATACAGATGGTGAAATGTTTGGTCGCTTCTTCAAACTCATGTTAGATCAAGGGATCAACTTAGCACCTTCAAAATACGAAGCATGGTTTTTAACGACTGCACACACTGAAGAGGATATCGATCAGACATTAAAGGCTGTTGAAGCAGCATTCAGCCAACTATAAAATTATAAAAAAACTATTAAAAAAGGTTGAATTTTCAAAATACTGTGCTAAAATATAGATAATTCAGAATTTTTGGATTACCCCTTATCGAAGGAACATGATGTTATGAAACTCCCTTCCTTTCTGGTTTTACCAGAACTAAGGCTTTCGCTATTATGCGAAAGTCTCTTTTTTTGGTCATTTTTAGGTTATAATGATGCGTTTAGTGGAACTGAATACATAAACAGTTCATACAATTACAGTTATAATATTTCTGATATAGTGTATATATGAATATAATGGTAAGAAATGATTGATCGTGAGAGGAAGGTATTTTAATGAAAGTCGGTGCACGCGCATTTAAGACAGGCCTTGCTACTGTCGTGGCCTTATACGTGGCAAGTGGATTCGGTTTTGAAGCTGGGGTATTTGCTGCCGCTATTGCAGCAGTATCTTCTATACAACCATCAATTTATCGGTCTGTTCAAACAATTGTAGAGCAAGTGCAAGCTAATATAATCGGAGCTATTTTAGCCATAGTCTTAGTATTATCTGTCGGTAATGAACCGTTCATCATCGGGTTTGGCATTGTTACGGTTATAGCTATTTGTATGATTTTAAAAATGAAAGAGGATACGACTTTCATCGCAATTATTGCAGTCATTGCGATCATGGATACAACTGAAATGCCCTTTTTAGAATTTGCCGGCATCCGCTTCAGTTCGATCTTTATCGGCATTGTTTCAGCTTTTGTCGTTAACTTAGCCTTTTTACCACCGAAATACGAAACGAAATTGTTTGAAGATATTAACCGTACGACATCAGATATTTTACAATGGATTCGTGTTACAACGAGACACTTATCAGACCAGCCAGCATTGAAAAAGGAGATCGACCGACTTAGCGCTGACTTATCTAAAGTTGACCAAACGTATCACTTGTTTTCAGAAGAACGTACTTATTCGCGTAAGAAGGGTTATGAACGAGCTAGGAAGCTTGTATTGTTCCGTCAACTTATTCATACATCAAATAAATCATTCCTCGTATTAAATACGTTGCACCGAATGGATGATGATATTGAAAACATACCACGAGACATTAATAAGCAAATTATTGAAGAAGTCGATAAGACGTTACACACACACGAGAAGTTAATTTTAATGTATTTAGGGCGTATTCGTAAAAAAGAAGTTGATCCACTAGAGAAGATCCACGAACCTGACATTCCTAAACTAGTTGATCAATTATTAAAAGTTTATGAAGAGGACGACCAAGATCGACTCAAATTATTACCGTTAGCATCAACACTAATGGATTACCATAACGAATTAGTTCATTTAAAGAAATTACTAAGAAGCTATCAAAATAGTTCTCATAATTAATGAAAAAAAGAATGGGACAAAAGGTTTATAGTGTAATGAAAGCACGAACAATTGCCAATCAGCTTAGTTTAGCAGTCACTCAGCGGAATCAAAATGCGTAGACTCCTGCGGGAACAGCACGAGTCTCGAGACCCCACAGGCCCCGTTCTTTGGGCCGAGGAGGCTCGAGCCGTGCCCCGGCAAAGAAAACACTGCGACAAGCGACCGTAGGGAGCATGAGCAGATGTTGCACTTGTGCCCTGTGGGTAAAAGCGAAGCATTTTGATGGAGCGATAATCAGAAAAACCCGAACGAATTCACAGTCTGATTTCGTTCGGGTTTTGTCTATTAAGAATTAGTTCTGTCCCAGCCTCTTTAAATTCACTCTTCTTTCTCCTTCTTCTGCTCATCTGCTTTTTGCTTTAATGTACTCTTAATCGTTTGTATCGCTTTTAAATACTGAGATTCGTTAAAGTCCAAGTCTTCATCTTGTTTATATCTAACTGTTTTATAAACTTCTAAAATAGAAGAGTCAACTTCCTCGTATAAACCTAATCGATTCACCCACTCATCGATCGTTTCATGCTCCTTACGACCGACATCATGTTTCGCAGCCCACTTCTCTAAGTCAAAATAAGCTCTACGAACACGGTGGCTTGGCCTTTTTGCTTTACTACGTCTTTTGAAAAACATTCGACCTGCCGTTTTCTCTTTCTCTACTTTTTCATACCCTTCTCTCACTTCTTCCTTGTGCAACTTCAACCTATTGCGGTACTTAATATATAGTATTACTAAAACAGTTACAATCGCTATAATAATGATTAACCCTACATTGTCCAAAAGGTTAGATGTGCTCTCCACCCTCTCGTCAACAGTGCTCTGTCCAAAACCAAACTCATCATCATCTTCTTCTTCATCCAACACAGGGGGATTTGCTTCAAAGTTCTCAGCCATATTAAAGATCGGGCTCATCAACCATGCAAAAATAAGTAAGCCAAAATGAAGTAAATAAGCAAAACCAAATTTAATGTAAGGAAATAAAACGTAAAGAAGGTATGAAACGATCGTTATAACCCCTACACTAGACAAAATTACATATGCTTTTTTGGACAATGAATCATTAGCAGCTTTCTCATCGCGAATAAAATAATAAGTTAACCGCCCTACTAACCAAGTAATAATTTGGACAGCGAATACGAAAATGAAATAACTCGCAAAATCGCCTACTGTCGTATACAAAAATAAAAAGGCGATAATAGAGGCAAAGAACGTAATTAGTAATACGATCGCTTCTACATCTTCATCTGTTTTAATATAGCGGTTTTCTATTCGAACAACTGTAAGTATCGCTATGATTGCTCCATAAATTAAACTAAAGCCTAACAATACAGCTGCTAAAAACACAACAGGAATAGCCGCATAGACTGCAACACGTCCGCCAATCCGATAAAGTACCATTGATGTAATCGGTGCTATTACCAACGTCAAAATTATAAACTCTGTTAAAGGTGGCCATTGATTTGAGCCTACATAATCAAATGATATAAATATTAACAACGGGAAAAGCTCTAAAACATACTGATACCACCTTAAATAACGAAGGGATAAACTATCCACTTTGCTTCACCTTCCCTTCTGACGGACCAGTTGTTAGACTGCCCCCATTTAAGAAAGCAAGCTTTGAGCCTTTTCTCTCAATTAGCTTCAAATACTGCATTTGGCGATCTGTAACAGATCCAACTTGAATGACATAAGCAGGATTCGATTCGTGTTTCCATACGAAATGCAATACTCTCTCATATGGCGTATTAAAAGTTAGAAACTTCATTCTAGCCAGCAACTCTAACGTCTTACGATAATGAAAGTGACCTTCACCTTCTAACTGGTGAATAAAAGGGATCTGGTCCAAAGCTGAAATGTTAACGAAAATACGATACGGAATTTGATTTTTCGTTGCATATTCTGTCATATAAGCAATCTGTTCCAATAATGTTTCGACGTTCTCTGCTACTGACAGCCCTTGTTCAGATCTTACATTTAACAAGAAACACCAAGATATTTGGCTTGCTTTCTCGAAAACCTTTGTTTGTAAAGCCCCTTCTTTGGCACTTGCTTTCCAATGAATTTTATTAAAAGCGTCCCCTTGTTCATAATCACGGGTTCCTACAGGTAATGTGTGTTCATCAAATAAAGAGTGTGTTGCTCGATGGAAACCCATATTTTTAGGTGACATTAAATCAATGTTAGGCACGACGGTTTTATTCGGGTAAACAATGACTTCTTTGTTAAACCTTTTACGAGCTTTCATAAAAACTTTACTGAAACCGAAAATGTTCGGGACGACTAGTTCAATGTTTTGAACTTTAGCTACTCCCCTTTTTTTCGTTTCGTATGGAATTTTAATTTTACGTTTTTCCCAAAACATTAAATTAAAGTTCTTACTGAATGTTGTCATGTAACGGCGTGCTATAGTTTTACCACCTTTAAACTCGATGACATCATCCATTTCAATTACAACTTCAGCGTTTAATAAAGGTAAGATTCCTTTCTGTTCAATTTCAACTTCAATATAACCTTCATCACCTTTGTAATGCCTGTTTGGTACTTCAGTAAAAGTGAAAGTTAAATAATCATCGATATGGCGTTCATAAAAGACTCCTAAACCATATAAAATGATCAGGAAAATCGATATAAAAATTAACATATGCATACTATAAAAATCGATAAACAGTCCCGCCATGAGTAAAATTGTCCCCACTAAGACGAAGACTGGAAACGTTTTATTTTCTTGAACATATTTTTGAAACTTCATTACTTCGCAACTCCATACTCTGCTGGTACTTCCACTTCCTCTAGTGCTTCAATTAATACATCATCTTGTGATTTAATTGTAGAACCATCTAAACTTAGTACTAAACGGTGTGGTAATACATACGGTGCCATTTCCTTAACATCTTCTGGTGTCACATAATCACGACCTTTAATGGCAGCACTCCCTTGCGCTGAACGCATGAAAGCTAAAGTACCACGTGGGCTAACACCTACATCAACATGCTGGTGATGACGCGTTGCTTGTACAATGTCTAAAATATATTCTTCTACCACTTCAGTCACTTTTACTTTTTTAACTTCTTCTTGGAATCCAACTAAATCTTCTTTTGAGAAGATTGAAGTTAACTGTTCGAGTGGCTCGTTTTCACGGTGGCTTTGCATCATCGTTTTTTCATCTGCATATGATGGATACCCTAAATCAAGCTTCATAAAGAAACGATCCATTTGAGCTTCTGGAAGGTCAAATGTCCCTTGCTGTGATTCAACTGGGTTTTGTGTAGCGATAACAATAAATGGTTGCGGAATATTGACCGTCTCACCATCAATCGTTACTTGCTTTTCTTCCATAACTTCAAGTAAAGATGACTGTGTACGTGGAGTTGCACGGTTAATTTCATCTGCTAATAAAACGTTTGTTAATACAGGTCCTACTCGCAATTCAAACTGCTGGTCTTTCGGATTAAAATATTGAATACCAGACACGTCAGATGGTAAAACGTCTGGTGTAAATTGAATACGTTGAAAGTCACCTTCTACCGATTTCGCAACGGCTTTAGCCAACATTGTCTTCCCTGTTCCAGGAACACTTTCTAATAACACATGGCCCTGGTTTATAAATGCATTCATTAAAAGTTCAATAGTTTCGCCTTTCCCCATGATTACTTTACCAATTTGTTCTTTCATCTTTACTACGTTTGATTGTATCGTCACTAAAGTCCCCTCCCAAAATTCTACTAAATGTCACATTTTTCAGATTTATTTTACTACAAAAATAACATAAAATAACAATTAATGATAGTCTATATAAAAAATAACCGTCGACCACTTTAATCGACGGTTATTTTTTAAAGGTTAGATAATTTATTTTTCGGTTTCTTCTGATCTAATTCCTGTACTTGGAATAGATCGTAGTATAAGCCTTTTTGTCGCATGAGTTCATCGTGAGTTCCTTGTTCTTTAATTTCACCGTTATTAATTAGAACAATCCGATCAGCATGTGTAATCGTTGATAAACGGTGAGCAACGATAAACGTTGTACGGTTGTGAGCTAACTTATTCATAGCTTCTTGTATGAGCTGCTCACTTTCAAGGTCTAAAGCTGAAGTTGCTTCATCTAAAATTAATAAAGGTGGGTTCTTTAAGAACACTCTAGCAATCGCTATTCTTTGTTTTTGCCCTCCTGAAAGCTTAACACCGCGTTCGCCGACGAGTGTTTCATAACCGTTCGGGAAATCCATAATAAACTCATGAGCATTAGCCGCCTTTGCAGCTGCGACTACTTCTTCATTCGTTGCCTCGGGATTACCCATTCGTATGTTCATTGCGACAGAATCACTAAACAAAATATTATCTTGCAATACCATACCAATCTGATTACGCAATGTTCGCGCCTCAACATCCCGTACATCGATTCCATCAATTTTAACGGCGCCACTCGTTACATCATAAAAGCGTGGAATTAAGCTTACTAACGTCGACTTACCCCCACCACTCATACCGACAAGTGCTACTGTCTCACCTTTTGGAATCGGTAAGTTAATGTTCTTTAGTACATGTTGATCTTCTTCATCGTACTTAAATGAAACGTTTTCAAACGTAACATCTCCATGTACTTGATTTAACTTCTTAGCATTTGGTTCGTCTACAATATCATACTGTTCATCCATAAACTCAAAGACACGGTCCATCGAAGCGTGCGCTTGTGTTAATTGCGTCATACTATTTACTAGTCGACGTAATGGGTTGTATACTCGCTCCATATACTGAACAAACGCCATCATTGCACCAATTGTAACAATATCCCCAATAACAAAATAACCACCAACAGCTAAGACTAACAATGGCGCAATATCTGTAATTGTATGGGTGACAGCATAAGATTTAGCGTTCCAGTTCGTAAAACGAAGCGCTCGATCTAAATATTTACCGTTATGTTGATCAAACTCACCTTGTGCGTGATCCTCTAAAGCAAAACCTCTAATAACTGGCATCCCTTGAACTCGCTCATGTAAATGCCCCTGCACCTCTGCTAATGCTTGTGACCTCTCTCTTGTTAAACTACGTAACCTTGAGTAAAAGTAACGAACTGAAAAACCATATACAGGAAATAGAACGATTGCAATTAAAGTTAAAACAGGGTCAATAGTTAACATGATTGCAATAGCAATTAGGATAGTCGCCATATCAAGCCAAACATTCATCAAGCCTGTTACAACAAATGTTTTTGTCTGTTCAACATCATGTATTACCCGTGAAATAATCTCACCTGTTTTAGTTTTCGAATAATACTTCAAACTTAAGCGTTGAATATGATCGAATAATTTCTGTCTAATATCATATAAGATTTTACTACTCACATATTGAGCTAAATATTGTCTGTAATACTCAATTGGTGGACGTAAAACTAAAAAGACGAAAAACGCTATTGCCATAACCCAAAGGAGACTTTCTACTCTTTCATCTGTCGTCAAATCGTCTGGTAGTAAAATATCGTCAATGACATACATCGTAATTAACGGCAAAATAAGCGGAATGCTGAACTTAAATAAACCAATTACAATCGTCAAGGCAATCTTCCATTTATACGGTTTAACAAACTGTAAATAGCGCTTTATACTGTACATATTTCACCAACTTCCTGTTTACAAAAAAGTCCCCTAACAAACAAAAAACTTGGTTTTCACCAAGTTATGGCGTAAAAAGTGAAACAAACCTGTTGCTAATACAACAGGCGTCATTTTGAATAAGCTAAGTAATATTCATACCACTTTTCAGGAAACTCAGGGTTAAACGGCCCTTTCCCTTGCTGAACCCACTGCTCTAAAGTTCTTAATTGTTTATATAAGATCTTTTGTAGCACTTCTGGATAATTCATTTGTCTTCTGTGTATGTCAAATTCATCTTCATCTAAGATCTTATAAGTACCGTCAGGAAAAACTTTAATATCCAAATCGTAATCAATATACTTTAATGCTTCATCATCGACTATGAAAGGCGAGCTTATATTACAGTAATAATAAACACCATCATTACGCATCATCGTAATAATATTAAACCAATAATTGCTCGTAAAATAAGTTATGGCAGGCTCTCGTGTCCTCCACGTCCGACCGTCACTTTCACATACTCTTACACGATCATTTCCACCAATAAGTAAATTTGATTGACTCTTCAATACAGTCGTTTCTTCCCAAACACGGTGTAGCATACCATTATGTTTATAGCTTTGAATTTTTATTTTATCTCCGTCTTTAGGAATAATCATATTTTACCCTTCTTTCTAACACAATATCTTATGGCCCTTCTTAAATTAATTGATAACGATATTGTACCATACAAGCTGACCTAATTCGATTATGATGATGCTTATGTATGTGAAAAGAAGCACTCCCACTAGTTTGGAGTGCTTCTTCCCTATAGCCGTTAATAACAACGTTTTACTAATTGTTATTAGCGCTGATTCTTCTGTTGTTGCTGATTCTGTTGTTGATTCTGTTGTTGTCTTTGCTGTTGAGACTGTTGGTTTTGACGCTTTACTTCTTGAGGATTAGTCTCAGCTGCAAACTCCTGTTGATGCTGACCTTGTTGGTTTTGACGCTTTACTTCTTCAGCGTTAGTACCAGCAGCAGTTTGGTTTTGTTGTTGTTGCTGTTGCTGACGTTGGTTCTTTTTAGCCATCTGATATCACCTCCGCAACAGTTAATCTATCCAAAAAGCGAAGATGTTATCCAAAATAAAATTTAAATCCTACTACCAAAAATATCTAATTTAAACCTAGTTCATTCATTACTTTTTGTTGAACGTTTGGAAATGGATATGCTTTAAGCTCATTACTCTCAACCCAATTCCCTTTAAGGTTTATTGAGTCATGGGGGTTTAATTCAGCAACTATTAAGTCTAACTCCCATATAACGTGTGAAAACACATGCCGCACTTGATCAAAATCCGCACGAACATTCAACTTTACATCATGTTCTAGCTCAAACCATTTAATAAAATCTTCTTCAACAAATTCTGATTGAGAGAACATCGGAAATTGCCACAAGCTTGCCAACAATCCTTCTTCAGGTCTTTGTTCAATAAAGTATTGATTGTTTTCATTTTTTAAAATTAAAGTAAAAAATGCTTCCCTCTTCTGTTTTTTCGCCTTCGTTTTAACTGGTAATTTTCTTTGGGTTCCACGCTCATACGCTAAACAATGTTGTTGCACAGGACATTGCTCACACTTCGGCTTTTTCGGTTGGCAAATTAATGCTCCTAACTCCATTAAACCTTGATTAAAAGAAGAAGGATCCTCTTGAGACATCACGTTAGTGACAACATCTTCAAACATCGTTTTCGTTTTCGGCCTAGAAATATCTTCTTCAATATGGAGCACCCTAGACATAACGCGCATAACATTACCATCGACAGCAGGTTCAGCTTGATCAAAAGCAATACTTAAAATAGCTCCTTGTGTATAGGAACCAATTCCTTTAAGTTTCTTTAACTCTTTTTTATTATTCGGAACTAACCCATCATAAGATGTAACAACTTCCTTCACTGCCTCATGCAGGTTTCGAGCTCTTGAATAATACCCTAATCCTTCCCAAGATTTTAATACATCTTGTTGATCAGCTTTGGCTAAGTCATAAACAGTCGGATAACGTTCCATAAATTGTTCAAAATAAGGGATAACTGTATCGACTTGTGTTTGTTGAAGCATAATTTCAGAGACCCATATACGATAAGGATCTTGGTTTTCTCGCCAAGGCAAATCGCGTTTAATATTGCTATACCAATTAATTAAATCTTGCTGGAATGCTTCACGATTAAATAAAATGGGTATAGATATAGAAGTAGACTTTGTCATATAATCACCTATTCGATAAGGAGGTATGGACCATTGGATACTGCTACCCATATAACAATGGGAGTTGCAATCGGTGGGTTAGCCACATTAGACCCAGCAGTTCAACAAAACACTGACCTATTTCATGCCGTTCTAATCGGTGCAATTATCGGTTCACACGCTCCAGACTTTGATACATTTTTTAAATTTAAAGATAACGCCACATACATTAGACACCATCGTGGTACGTCTCACTCACCATTAGCAGTATTGCTATGGAGTTTATTAGTAACATTCTCGATCTACGCTTTTTATATAGACATCCCGTGGCTCAACTTATGGTTCTGGGTACTATTATCAGTTGCGTTACACGTTCTTGTTGATATATTTAATGCTTATGGTACCCAAGCATTGAAACCTTTTGTTAACAAATGGATTGCATTAGGGTGGATTAATACGTTTGACCCTTATATCTTTGGTCTATTTTTAATTGGGGCTTTTGCATGGATATTAGGTGCAGACCCAAGTATGACTTATTTAATCGTTTTCTTCGTTGTATTCTTATACTATATTAAACGATTTTTTGACAAAAAAGAAATAACCGATATTTTACAAAAACATTTTCCTAACGCAACAAAAATTATTACACAACCTACGATTCATCACAATACTTGGCGTGTCGTCATTGAAACACCAGATTATTATTTCGTAGCAGATAGTGATCACGGTCATATCGACATTAAAGATACGTTTAAGAAAAATAAATTACCTGAGACAACTGAGATGAATGCTGCATTTCAAGATGAAAACGTCAAAGCTTTTATTGATTTCTCACCCATCTACCGTTACGAAATCGACCGTTTTGATGATTATGTAGAAATTCGATTCATTGATTTACGGTACCGTTCTAAAGGGCACTACCCGTTTGTAGCTGTTGTAACTTTAGATAAATTTTATAACGTCCTAACTTCTTATACAGGTTGGGTATATTCCGAAGAAAAGCTTCAAAAAAAGCTAGAACCATTGTCATAGCATAATAAAAACCAGTTGAGAGAGTAAGCCCTTCTCAACTGGTTTTAAATAATTTATTCTACTCGTTCAGTTAATAACGCGATTGGTAAAGCTTCTTCATCATTAACGACTTCACCTTGTTTCGACTTACGTGTTCCCCAAGCAAAGACACCATTCATATAATCAATTTCAAACAATTCACTTGGTGAACCGTCTATTTCATAAACTTGTCCACGTCTATACTCTCTTGGATTTTTCATATATGATTTTGCCATAACGATTTTACGCTGGTGGACAGCGTATTCATTAACCATTCCCATTTGTTCAGCTTTTTGTGCTTTCTCTGTTAACTCAGCAACTTCTTGCTGCAGCTGTTCTACTGTATATTGACTATAACGACGTTGCATTTCGTATTCTCCTTTCATACTCCATTTTACATCGTACCAAATTCAAGTCATAATAAAAATAGTTTATCTAAAAGTTTGGAGGCTACAACATGAAAACAGCACTAATTACTGGAGCCGGTTCAGGTTTAGGACAAGCATTAGCTTTAGAATACGCTAATCAAGACTATACCATTTATCTAGTCGGCCGCAATGAAGAGAAGCTGAACACTTCAAAAGATTTAATTGAACAGTCTGGTGGACAAGCCAAAATATTCACTTGTGACATTACTGATTGGGACGCTGTTAGCAACTTAGCAAAACAAATTGACCAAGTTGACCTACTCATTAACAATGCTGGAATTGGCTATTTTAATACACTTGAAGACCTTGAAAAGCACGAAATTGATACGATGGTTAATGTAAACGTGAACGGTATGATTTATGTCACGAAACATTTCTTAAACAATCTACGTTCATCAAATGGTCGTATGTTAAACATTATTTCAACTGCTGGCTTAAAAGGGAAAGTGCAAGAATCAGCATACTGTGCAAGTAAATTTGCACAACGTGGCTTTACTGAAAGTCTGCAAAAAGAACTAGCTGAAGAAAACGTTGAAGTATCAGCTGTTTACATGGGTGGAATGAACACACCATTTTGGGAAGGCAGTGATTTCGTTAAAGACCCATCATTTTTACCTTCACCACAAGATTATGCCAAACAAATTGTCGCACAAGATGACGGTCGTCATGAAATTCATGTGAAGTAAACTTAAAGCATGGAAAAGGTTAAACCTCCTCTTCCATGCTTTTTTCATTGATAAATTGTTCGATTAGTTCGGCTGGAAAAGCTTTTTGAAATAAAGAAGCTTTTACTTTCTGCTGTAACTGAAAACCTTCATGCTTTCTTTCAAACTTACGCCACGCCTTTTCCCCTTGATACTTTAAAGCCTCGTATTCTTCATCTTCATCGACCGATAACTCAATCGACTGCAGGGCGATTTCGATCGCATCATGCGTAAATCCTTTTTGAATTAATGATTGTTTTAGACTATTCAAATGTTCTTTGAATGACTTTTTACGGCTTGCGTTAACTTTCTTATCAATTAACTTCACAAGCTTATCTATTTCGATTTCTTTCGTATAATGACTTAGTCCTTGTTCAACTTCTTGTTCTGTTAGCTTTTTTTGATAAAGCTCTTGTCTAATTTTATTTGGTCCATTCGTAGAAGTGTTCATCTTCGTTCTAACGTAAGCCTCGGCAAACGCTACATCATCTAATAGTTTTTCAGCTTGAAGTCGTTCAATGACGTAAGCAATGTCTTGTTCTGTCGCTTCTTTTTTCTGTAAATATTCTATAATTTCAGATTTCGCTCGCATTCGATAGCTTAAATAGTTTAAAGTAAGGGTATAGTATCTATACATGGCATCTTGTTGCTCAATGTTTTGAACTTCCTCACTAGATAACTCTAATCCTTTACGCAATCCAAATCGAACTAATAGATCTTCGTGGATGCCAAAAGCAAACTCATCTTGACCTTGCTTCTCATAAAATACGTTATATCGTTGTTGATTCTTTTTTTGCTTTGTAATCTTGCTAATTTTCTTCATAAAAATACACTCCTGTTAGTGTCATAATTTCATTATAGTACATATAAAAAAGGAGGTACATCTGTTTGAAAATAGTTATTGCAGGTGGAACAGGTTTTGTAGGGCAACATTTAGTCGATTATTATACGTCAAAAGATGACCAAGTTATTATTCTAACACGTAACCCTAGGAAAAATAGTAGTGAAGACAATGTCACTTACGTTGAGTGGCTTAATGGGGATTCTCAACCTGAACTACACGTTAATAGTGCAGATGTCTTCATTAACTTAGCTGGTGAGTCATTAAATGGTGGAAGATGGAATGACGAACGAAAGAAAAGAATACTAGAAAGTCGTATTACAACAACGCGAGAACTTATTCGTATTATGAATGCAATGACAAATCCACCTCACACGTTCATAAACGCTTCAGCAATAGGCTTTTATGGAACTTCTGATACAGAGATCTTTACAGAACAAACAGTGAACCCAGGTAGTGACTTCTTGGCTGAGGTGTGCAACATTTGGGAACAAGAAGCAGATGAAGCTAATAAGTTGGACATTCGTACAGTAAAAACACGTTTCGGATTAATATTAGATAAATACAATGGTGCCTTACCTAAAATAGCTCTGCCTTATAAATTGTTCGCAGGTGGACGTTTAGGTAGTGGTGAACAATGGATGTCATGGGTTCACATTTATGACGTAGTTAAGATGATCGATTGGATTATTAATAATAAACAAGTTAGTGGGTCTGTAAACATTACGGCCCCTGACCCCAAACGTAATAAAGATTTTGGCAAAGAGTTAAGTAATACGATTAAAAGACCTCATTGGCTCCCGGCACCTTCATTTGCGATTAAGACAATCTTAGGAGAAATGAGTCTATTATTATTAAGCGGTCAATATGTTTATCCAAAAGCTTTAGAAAACTCGGGTTATACATTTCAATTTGCTACGCTTCAAACCGCTTTTCACGACTTATACGAGCGATGAATTTGTGAGAAAATTACGTGTTTTAAATTGGTAATTAAAAACTTTTAAAAACCTATTTTCAAATAGACTATCATGTTGTAGAATTCATTTAGTCAAATTCAAGGGAAGGCAAATGGTGCGCCACCGCTTCGGCTAGAAGTGGTTCTAGTGGGTTCGATTCCCACCCCGGATTTTTGTTATGTGCATTGTATGCAATATTCTTTTTTAGATGTGCAATTGATAAAAATTCGAGGGTGATCGCACCCGTCGCCTACGTCTTCAGTAAGCGTCACCCTCACGAAACAATTATGTTGAAGGAGGGTTTTTTTATGCTTAAAAGAAGAGAATTACAAGATGTCCCTGCGTTATTCCCACTATTAAGTGATGAAGCAGTTAAGCCATTCGTACGTGAAAAAGCTGATACGATGGAAGCTTACTACTTCTTCACAAACATGATGAATCAACAAGAAGAAAATGGCGAACTCATCTCAAGAACGATTTTAGATGAGATGGAAAATCCAGTCGGTGCGATCACCCTTTATGATATTGATGAACAAAAAGGCTTCTTAGCTACTTGGTTAGGCAAGCCATACTTTGGTCAAGGCTATAACCAGTATGCTAAAGAACTTTTCTTGTGGGAATTATTTATGGAACAAGACATTGAAGTTGTCTTTTTAAAGGTAAATAAATTAAATAACCGCTCTTTAAGAGCAGTCAATAAGTTATCTTACGCTGTTGAAGCTAATGAAACTTATCCAAATGTTTACGAACAAATTAATCAAGGTGACAAAGAATATGACCTGTTTGCGATCTATAAAGACGCCTTCATCTTCTATATGCATGAAAGTGATGATGAAGAGGTCGATGAACTTGAAGCTTGAAAGAACCGTCCAATAGGTGGAATACCATCTGTTGGACTTTTTTTATGGGAAAAAACTGTTGTAAGTGTACTACACCATATAGTACACTTAAATTAATAACTTTTACTAAAAAACTTTTTTCATAATTTTTGAAAGTTTTTAGATAATTTTTGGCTATACTGGTAGTAAAGGAGTGAATGGTATGGATACAACGGTGATACAACTACTTCTCCCTTTAGGTGTACTTCAATTAATACTCATTATTATTGCTTTAATTGATTTACGGAAAATTGATGAAACAAATGGTCCAAAATGGATGTGGGTACTGATCATTATATTCTTCAACTTTATCGGACCGGTCTTATATTTCATTCTTGGAAGGAGGATGTAACAAATGACTTTAATGTCTGTCGAACAACTGACTAAAACATATCAGTCAACCAATGTTGTAGACGAATTGACTTTTTCGTTAGAACCAGGTAAGTGTGTTGCCCTTTTAGGACCAAATGGCGCTGGTAAGACAACAACACTTAGAATGTTAGCCGGGTTTATTAAGCCAACTAAAGGTGAAATTGTTTTTAATGAAGAAAGGTTTAGCCGTGATGTCCGTCACTATGTAGGTTACTTACCACAGTACCCTGTTTTTCATAATTGGATGTCAGGAGAAGAGTTTCTAACTTATGTTGGTCAACTTGCTTATTTAACGAAACACGAAGCGAAAGCAAAAGCAGCAGAATTACTAGACTTAGTCAATTTAAGTGACGCTAAAAAGCAAAGAATCTCAAAGTACTCAGGTGGTATGAAACAGCGACTAGGAATTGCTCAAGCATTAATTCACGACCCTAAACTCATCATTCTAGACGAGCCAGTTTCTTCATTAGACCCAATCGGTCGACGTGAAGTTTTAAATTTAATTAGAGAGTTAAAAAAAGATGCCACCATTTTATTCTCGACTCATATCCTTAACGATGCTGAAGAAGTAAGTGAAGAAATTTTGCTCATGCATAAAGGGAAAATGATTAAGCAAGGTGCTATATCAGATGTAAGTGAAACTCAAGGGACAACATCGATTCATTTATCATTTGGAGATGAGCCTAAGTTTATCGAAGAACGATTAAAAGAGATAGACTCTGTATTTAACGTTAATAGAGAAGAAGATGGATTCATCGTAACCGTTCATGATATTAATATTGCACGTAGTCAGTTACTTGATTTAATTCAGCAAGAAGAATGGGAGTTAACGAGATTTGAGATAGGCAAGACTTCACTCGAGGATATTTTCATGAAGGCGGTGACAGAATAATGCAATGGCAAACGATATTCAAAAAAGAACTAACTGAACATTGGCGAAGCTTTAAGTGGATATGGGTTCCAATCGTTTTTATTATATTTGCTATTATGGATCCGCTAACGATGTATTACTTTCCAATTATAATGGATACTGTCGGTAACGTACCAGAAGGAGCAACAATGGATTTCCCTACTCCATCTGTAGCTGAAGCAATGATTATGAGCTTTAGCCAATTAGGATTGTTAGGGGTTTTAATTGCAGTCGTCGTGTCGATGGGATTAGTTTCAAAGGAAGTTAAAAGTGGTGTTTACGAACTTGTCTTATCCAAGCCTGTAAGCTTCACAAATTATATTACAGCTAAATATGTTGCTATACTAATGCTAATCGCCTTTTCACTAGCTGCCTCTTTACTCGTCAGTTGGTATTACGTCAATATTTTATTCGGTACTATTAGCTTCATTCAAATTGTCGTTAGTATATTATTCTTTATCGTCTATTTCATGATGATCTTAGGGATTGTTATGTTATTCAATAGTTTCTTAAAATCTCAAGGGTTAGTCGCGTTTTTATCAATCATTACAGTAGTTGCATTGAATGTTGTATCAAGCATCTACAGCCATGTGATCACATGGAGTCCGACGCTAATTAGTGACTATATTAACGTTTACTTCTACTCTGGGCAATTAGAAACAGAGATCTGGTTCAGCTCAGTTGCAGCCGTTGCAATTACCGTTATTTCCTTAATCATTGCGACAATTACACTTAAAAATAAAGCAATTGATTAATAGTATTAAAGAGGTGTCGGTCTTGGCACCTCTTTTTACATTGGATAGACAAAAACAGAAAAACTTAATTGAAAGTTTACATCACCGTCATCATTTTGTTGGTATTGAAGTTGTGTAACTTGTAACAATCTTTCACTACTCTCTAATTCATTAACAAAACTTTCTAACTGACCCTCAGATTGAGTATATCCGTTTATTTGCATTGTTAACACTTCTAACTCTTCAGTAAAACTCGATTGTTCAAACATCTCATTAATTGACATAGTTTGTTGATCGTCATAACTATAAGATTGAATAACCGAATTAGTAGATGATGACGCATTGTTAATCATCCGTATGACGTTGTCCTCTTCAAGTTGCTCAGGAATTTGTGCACGCAACTCCTCAATTGCGGCACTATCATGGTCTATCTGATTTATTGTTTCTAATAATGCTGTTTGCTTTCTTTCCTCGAAAGACAAATCATCTTCTAATTGATCCACACTTTGTTTTAAACTATGGATATTAAATAGGTAAAAGCCGCCACCAATTAAAACAATTAAAACAACCCATACAATCAAAATACGTTTATTAGACTTACTCACTACTCTCAACCTCCTCTTCCTGCTGGAGGCTAACCGTATAACGAGTCGTATAATAATCATCTGACTCTATATAATTTATCGTGTGAATAGAAACTTCGTTGAATTGTTCAATCGTTTGTAAATCTTGATAGAACGTCACAGCATGCTCATTTGTAGCCGTTTCAACAATTAGTTCTATTGAGTCATTACGAAAGTTAAATGAAGTTAAACTAGCGTTAGATGGAATAGTCGCATCTAATTCATTTACAATTTCACTAGTACTCGATAAATGATTCTCCAGTTCATTTGTTAAGTCGCTTAACTGTTGAGCTGCTTGATATTCCTCATCACCATCAATTTCAGATTGTAACTCAGCATTGGCTATTTGCTGTTGATGTAAATCATTATTCAAACGTTCTATTTGATCATTCAAGTAATAGTTCCATAAGCCAAAGCCGACAGTTAGCGTGATCGTTAACAAAAATAACAGACCAAATATTATAAATGGTTTTCTACTTTTATATTCTTTTTTCGGTAATAAATTAATATCAACTAACATTAATGCACACCCTTTAATGCTAAGCCATAAACACCATGAAATTTAGGCTCAATGCCTACCTCTTTAGGACCTTTAACATCATTTTCAGTAAGTTGAATGATTGGAGTTTCGTACGATTCTTTCATCGCTGTAATTATTTCTTCTAAATAGGGGTGATCTCCAACTACAGCTATACTGGTAAACTGATGATCTTGATTACTCATCATAAACTGATAAAATCGTTCGACCCTCTCAATTTCAATACTCATATCCTCTAACTCTTCCATCACCGTTTGTTTATTAAAGTCTTCTTTTGACAATGTTGGCCCAAGTTGGCTATTAATTGTTTCACTTGACTCTAGGTCAAATTCCTGAAGAAAAATTGGTGTGTTTTGAATAAAAGCACTAAACGTTACACGATCGATTCCGTATTGCACTACGAGTAGTTGCTCATCTTCTGTGACCAATTGTTTGAAATGCATTAAACGGTAATAGCATAATGGTGAAATATCAATTGCTTCAACAATTAAACTTAAATCTTCTAAATTTGAAACAAACTGACTAGCAACAGCCTTGTCTGTTGAAATAATACTCACTTCATGGTGCTCTTCAAGTTGTTGTATATATATGACCTCAACAACTGATGAATTGAATGGTAAATGAATCGTCTCACCAAGATTGAAGTTAATATGTTTTTTCACTTCGTCTTTAGGAACATCTAACGGAACTGTTTCTCGTCGAATAAACACAAGTGAATCAGGCATTATTAGACGGACCTTTTTCCGCTTCAACCGCCATTTCTTAATTACTGTCTTTAAAATCCTTTCAAACTGACCATGGTCTTCAATGACTCCGTCTTTAACGATACCAGTCGGTAAGAAGTGTTCTCCCATTCTTTCTACTGAGGATGAACCTCTTTTGTTCTCTGTATAGCGAATGACGTAATCTTTTATTTCTAAATTAACAACTTTTTTATTCGACATTATGAACAGCCACCTACATCATTAATCTTAAATACCAATCGATCAATTCTTTTGAATAAAAGTAAGCAATAAGAGCCGATACTGCAATAAAAGGACCAAATGGGATCGGCACGCCCCTTTTCACCTTGCCAAACATCATTAGAATTACTCCAACTACTGCACCAATTAACGACGATAAAAACAGCGTCATCAATGTTCCTTGAACCCCTAAAAACAAGCCTAAAACACCAAACAGTTTTATATCGCCACCACCCATTCCACCTTTACTAACAATGGCAATAACAAGTAACAATACAAAACCTATGATAGCTGCTAAATAAGCATCATACCATGGATCAGTTGGAATCCATATTCGCATTAATATAATAGACACTAGGAAAAAAAGTAAAATGTAGTCTGGAATGATTTGTTTGTATAAATCACTAACAGTAATCATTACTAACAAACTTACTAACAACCAAGCAATGAATAGCTCTAATTGAAAACCTATTTTGTAAAAAGAAAAGACAAATAATAATCCTGTTAATAGTTCAAAAAAAGGATAGATTGGTGAAACTTTATTTCCACAATGACGACATTGTCCTTTTTGGATTATGAATGATAATACAGGTAGTAGTTCATACCATTTCAATGTCTTTGAGCATGTAGGACAATGTGATCGCGGGGTTATGATTGATTGTTTATCTGCTACTCTTAACCCAACAACATTGTAAAAAGAACCTAACACTAAACCTAGAATAAATATGTATATATAAATTAGTAACATCAATCTTATCAAATCCTATAGTTATTTATTGGTTAAAAACAAGCGCGGATTACCGCGCTTATTTTTGAAACTATTGATTCATTTCTGTGATAGCTTCTATTGAATCGCCATCAAAACTAATTTCTATATTTTCATCATTATAATCCCCAGTCAAAGTATTAGGGCTTCCTGTATTTATTGTCACTTCAGGCTCATTATTCGTCCAATTATCTTCGTTAAACCCTTCTAAATAGCCATCACTAGCTAACGTTGCAGCAGTAACTGTATCACCATCTCCTAGATCATTTGTAACTGAATAAAGCTCTGCTGCTTCAATAATATTTATTGCTGTTGCCTTAGCACTATCATAACGAGAATCATCAATAACACTCGCAATCGCAGGAACAGCGATTAATGCAATAATTCCTAAAATAACGATTACAGCTAGTAATTCAACTAGAGTAATACCCTTCTGATTCTTCATCATTCTTTTTAACATTACTTACCTCTCCCCTTAATTTAATTAATTTATTTGATTAAATAGCTCAAACATTGGAATAACAATGGCGAGCACAATCGTACCAACAATTACAGACAACGTAATAATTAATAAAGGCTCTAATAAAGATTTTAGTTGATCCGTTGCTGTGTCGACATCGTCTTCATAGAATGTTGCTACTTGCCCAAGCATTTCTGGTAAAGAATTCGTTTTCTCCCCTACTTCAATCATTTGTGTTACAAGGTATGGGTAAGCCCAATGTTGACGTAATGGCTTAACTAATGACTCCCCTTGCTTTAAAGACGACTCAGCATCTTGTAACGTTTGTTTTATAACTTTGTTTTTTAATGTTTGCTCTGTTAGCTGTAATGCTTGAATGATTGGTACATTGTTGTATAGCAAAGAACTTAATGTTCTTGTCATTGAAGCCATATTCGATTTTAAGATTAATGAACCAAACCCTGGTGACTTCAATAAATAATAATCTACTTTCTTACGTAAATGATCTCGTTGTAAAACCATAATCAGTATTAAACTAAATAATAGAGCAATTAAGCCAAATAAGTACCAATAACTAGTCAATAAACCACTAATCCCTAAGACAACCTGTGTAACTATAGGTAAACTAGCATCAAACTGACTAAACATATCAATAAATTCTGGTACGACATACATCATTAGAAAGATTACAACACCAATTGCGACTAGACCTACAGTTACTGGATAAGCGAAAGTAGATTTCACTTTTTGTGATGTTTTATAATGCTTATGGTAATAATCAGCTAGTTTAGATAGTGTTTCTTCTAATGATCCACTTCTTTCACCACTATGGACCATGTTAACGAAAATGTTTGAGAAGATTTCTGGGTGCTTTTTTAACGCGTTTGTTAACGAACTACCTTGTCTCATATCAATTTCTACGTAATACAAGGCGGATTTTAATTGCTTTTGCTTCGTTTGTTCTCGCAAAACATTTAATGAATCAACTATTGTAAGTCCCGCTTTTAATAGTGCGGCAAATTGTTGGAGAAATACGACAAAATCACGGTTCTTCACAGGATTACCGAAATGAATATCCTTCGTCCAAATCGATTGCTTTACTTCTTCAATCGATTCAATTTTCAATCCTTCATCTCTTAATCTAGCTTTTGCTAAATCAATATTATAGGCTTCTAGCTTACCTTGCTTTTCATTGCCGTTATAATCAGCGGCTATATATTTAAAAGAAGCCATACTTCTACCTCCAACAATTCAATCACTCTGTAGCGACTCTATATACTTCTTCTAAAGTCGTAACACCTTGTTCAACTTTACGCAATCCATCTTCAAATAGAGGCGTAAAACCTTGTTGTTTAGCGATTTTTTCTATTTCTACTTTTGTCTTACCATTTAAAATTGCCTCTCTAATTGGATCGTCGATGTAAAGCACTTCATGAATCGCTGTTCGGCCCCGATATCCTGTGTTGTTACATGTCGGACAGCCTGTTCCTGTAGCAACTTGATGAATGTGAACGCTATGTCTTTCAAACACTTTGCGTTCTAATTCTGTTAAGTTACGCTTCTCACTACAGTCGCGGCAAATGGTACGAACTAAACGTTGAGCAACAACACCGTTAAGTGAAGAGCCGACTAAAAACATTTCAACATCCATATTAACTAACCGATTTATTGCACCAGTTGAATCATTTGTATGCAATGTACTCAAAACAAGGTGGCCGGTAATCGAAGCGCGCACAGCCATATTTGCTGTTTCACCATCACGTATTTCACCAACCATAATAATATCTGGATCTTGTCTTAATATCGACTTTAAGCCTGAAGAAAAAGTTAGACCTACTTGTGGGTTAACTTGAATTTGATTAACTCCTTCTAGCTCATACTCTACAGGGTCTTCCACTGTAATTAAGTTAGATTGCTCACCATTTAAATGAGTTAATGCTGCATACATCGTAGACGTTTTACCTGACCCCGTCGGACCAGTTAACAACACGATGCCATACGGTTTCTCAATCATTTGTTTAAATTTTTGAAGATTGTCTTGCTCAAACCCTATATCACCAAGTCTATTTGATACCGTCATCGTATCTAATACACGAATGACAATTTTCTCACCGAAAATAGTCGGCAATGTGCTTACTCTTAAATCAACATTTCGTCCTTCAACGACTCGTTTGATTCGTCCATCTTGTGGGATTCTCTGTTGTGTAATATCTAAATTAGCCATAATTTTTATTCGTGTCGTTAATGAAGATTGAACACTTCTAGCTAACGTTTGTTCATTTCTTAAAGCGCCATCAACACGTAGGCGAATAAGTACTTGATATTCCTGAGGATCTATATGGATATCACTTGCTTTTTCAACGACAGCCTGTTGAATTAACTGATTCATTAACTTAACGACAGGAGACGCTTCTTCTTCAAGAGACAAGTCTTCTGTTTGCTGATCTGGTTGAATGTCTTCAAACTCCTCAGTCAAATCTTCTCGTTCGTAAAGCTTCATGATACTTTGTCGGATTTCATCTTTTATGGCAATGACAGGTTCTATTTTAAACCCCGTCTGAAGTCTTAAGTTGTTTAATACGAAGTAATCGAGCGGGTCTGCTGTTGCGACAAACAGTTTATTTTGTTCACGCTTTAAAGGAATTACATTATTTTCTATTGCAAACTGTTTTGGTACAAGATTGAGAACGGATTGATCGAAAGCATAATTATGTAAGCGTTCATGTTCAATTCCTAACTGTTGCTGTAGCACTTCTACTAATTGGATTTCAGTTATATGTCCTTCTTCAATTAATTTATCTCCGAGCTTTTGGTTCGACTCTTTTTCTTTTAATGCTTGTTCTAATTGCATTACAGTTATTAGGTTTTCTTGAACTAGAAGCTCACCTAAACGCAGTTTTATTTTTCGAGCCAAAATTAGACTTCCTTTCTATCAATCTCTAAAAATCTTACACCGAATGATATAATAGCTATTAATTAGACAAATTTTATACTATCATTTTTATTATAAGACTTTTTGACTAAAAAATCGAGGGTTGATTGTATTGTTAATGAAAATACTTAAAAACAATAAAGGTGTATCTTTAATAGAAATACTTGGGGCACTCGTTATATTATCAATTATTCTAATCGGATTTTTCTCCATGTTTACTCAAGTAGCCTCCATGCAAAATGTTACTGAAGAAGAAGTAGTCGCGACTAATCTAATTAAAGTAGCATTAGAAGATGTGCAATCTACAGAACTAAGTACTAGTACTTTTGGTACATATGAAGAATTTAACCAAAGTGGTTTACCTACGATTCCATCTGTTCAACAATCGGGAGCCTTTGTCACTAATGAGGACTATCTTTTGAGACTGACATTATCTAATGAAGAACATTCAGAGCAATTACTAAAAGCTACACTTCACGTTGTAAACAGTGATGGTAGAAATTTGGCTCACACTTACACTTATATTGAGGTGGCAGAAGATGAATAACTCAAAAGGGATAACACTTATTGAACTACTTGGTGCGATCGTTCTAACGTTCATTGTTGGAAGTTTAGTCTTCTCTATCCTCATACAATCAATTGAAAACTACCAACAATCAGAGTTACGTTCAAAAGCTCAAACAGATGTCAATCGACTTATTTATAATTTGACGAACATTCATCAATCTTCTCAAGTGTATACGATTGAACAATCAACAGAATCTTCTCTTACTGTTACAATAGAACGAGATGAAACGACAACATATGAATTTAACGGACACCCTTTTAAATATGAGCTAACCATTGACGGTTCAAACGTCTCAATCAGTGAACCTATAGCATTATACTTTCAAGAAAAGCCTTCTTATTCTTTATCAGTTACAGTAACTCAACCAGACAACCCAAGATTTAACTCCTTAGAAATCACGACAAACATTTCACGAATCACACCTGCAGGAAGCGGTGAAAACGAATGAACTTTAACAAGATTAATAATAATCATGGAGCTGTTTTAATAATCGTCTTATTGACAGTTGTTTTGATCATGCTATTTTCAACCGTTATGATGAATAGTGTTATGACAACCGCTAAACAAAATGAAGTGATCGAAGCGAATTACCGAGCTACACATGTTGTAGAAATGGGAGCAACATTCGTACAACATACTCTTGCGGACTATTTTGGTGAAAATGGTTTTGAAACTAGTGATTCCTACTTACAGGAGTTAGAGTCGACCATTAATGAGAAAGTTGATAAAGTAGAAATAGACCCAGATTATCCTAATACAACTTTTGAAATTAGTGAAGCATTTGAGTACGAACACAATGAAAATTTTAGCCGTATCATGATAGTTCTAACAGGCTATGACTCTAATTATGAACAAGACTTAACATTAACTTTTACTATAGGTGGTAGTAGTGATCGTTCGGATAAATGGGAAGATGTAAGTAGTAGCCCACCGCCACCTCCAGAAGATGCTGATGAAGAATACGACGAACAACAAACTTGGAAAAATAACAATTGTGAGGACCTATCTGACTCTTCGGTTTACTTAAAAGATGGGGGTAGCATTCAATGTAATATGACGACACAAGACTTATATGTTGAAGGAGACTTCGATATATCGAGTAGCAACTCACTTACTGTCACAGGAAATGCCACGTTTGATGACGTTGATATTAGTGGACTTTCACAACTGTTCATTCATGGGCATGCACATTTCACTTCAGTTTTATCAAGTGAAAACAACCCGAACAGTGAGTATTTATCTTGTGGTAATTCACGTTTTCATGATGGTGTGGAATATCGGGGTGAATTCAAAGTCAATATGCACACGATTTCAGACAACACATTCAGCTTGGATAACGGGAGTGTTCAGTTTGGTGGTGACACACTTCTACTTAATGGATTAGAGTTATCTAATGCAAGCTTACATGCGGGCGGGGACTTAATTATTGAACATAACGAACAGCTTGATGCTGCCAATTATTTGGCCAATATCCAAGGCGACATCACTATGTCCGACGGTGACTTAATAATCTTAAATGCAGATGGCGATGAAGCGCTTAACCCTGAAAGTAGTTCCGTCACTTATGAGGCTGAACCACCTACATTTCCAGAGTGCGATGACGTTACAATTCCTAGCTTCGGTGACGAAGACGATTTTGAAGTAATCTTAGATGATATCCAATACTAAAAAACATCCCTTCTCAATGTATGAGAGGGGATGTTTTGCTTAAACTTGATTCTATCCTTCGATACTTCGCCACAACGTTAAGGCAGCATAACTTCGATATGGAGACCACTTTTGTGCTGCTTTTTCAATGACATCTTTTTTCGGTTTCTCTTCCATTCGCCATTCTTTCTTTAATGCATTTTGTATACCTACATCTGCTGCAGGGAATAAATCTTCTCGACCTAGACCGAACATAAGCCAATTTTGCACTGTCCAAGGGCCAACCCCGCGTACTTTGCCTAATTCTTTCATGACTTCTTCATTCGACTTTTTCGCAAATGCTCCTAACTCCAACTCACCATTTGCGATCAACCTCGATGTATCAATGACGTATTCAGCTTTACGCTGACTAAACTGTAAGTCTTTTAGGTCTTGATAATCTAGCTTTGCAACGACTTCTGGTTTTGGATAAAACCATGAACCGTCAACTTGTTCTCCAAACTTCTGGACAAATCGAGTCGATAACGTATAGGCAAATTTCATGTTCAATTGTTGATGAATGATAACTTTCATCAATGAATCGTACAAGTGAAAATCTTTAACAATCGGAGTGCCTGCATACGTAAAAAACAATCTTGCTAAATCTGACTCTTCAAAGAAGTCTTCAACATCTTGCAAATCACGATCCCATTGGAACAAGTTGCGAATATGCTCAAATACAACGTCTTGGTCTTCATCATAATCAGACATAACTGAAAAAACCGGTTTTTCCGTTGTTCCTTCCCCTTTAACCCTTACAACACATTTGTTGTCTTGATCTATACGAACAGGCACGTCTACCCAACGTTCCTTCATGTTTACGTTAATTAACGGATCCATATCTAATCGTTGTAATGTATAATCAAAGTCATAAATGCCTGCTGCATGGTAATACTCTTTCCACATACTTTCCTCTCCCTTATTTTGAGCAACCTAGAATGTTTCTTTTAGTTTACAACTTTTGCAGGACTTTTAGCAAAAACTTTTAACCAACCGGTACTGAATGGTGCCACACTAAATCATCTAAAGAACCAAATTCATAATCTTGATCTCTTAACTCATCAATTAAATAACCGAGTGCTTCGGCATTATCTTCTGTCACAGCATGTAACAATATAATAGCTCCTGGGTGAACTTGCCTTAACACTTCATCAAACGCATGTTTCCACCCTTTATTTTCATCGCGATTCCAATCAACTAAAGCTACTGTCCAAAATATATTCGTATAGCCTAGCTCATCAGTCAATTTCAACGTTCTTTCACTAAAGATCCCTTTTGCTGGACGGAAAAACTTCACTACTTCTTGATCAGTTGTATTTATAATTTTCTCATCTAAAACTTTTAAGTCTTCTTTTACCTTATCATCACTTACTTTAGTATAATCCAAATGATCATTTGAGTGATTGCCAATGATATGCCCCTCTTCCACTTTACGTTTTACAAGCTCTGGTTGATCATCGACATAATGCCCGGTTAAAAAGAAAGTCGCTGGCACATCTTTTTCATTTAACACATCAAGTATTTGTTCTGTATAACCTTGCTCATAGCCACTATCAAATGTTAAATAAACCATGCGATTTTCTTCATCACCTAAATACAGACCATTGTACTTTTCAATTAATGGGCCATAAAACCCTAAGTCAGGAGGCATTTCATTGTATTGTTTCTTATATCCATACCCGTATGACTCATTAGAAACTGCGTTGACTGGCACACTAAAAATTAATAACACGACGATCGTTAAAAACGTTAGCTTCTTCATAACAAACCTCCCATTTTAAGACCTATAACCTTAATATGATTCATGCATAGTAAAATTATGAATGGAAGGCATTGGGTAAGAAAAAGCCCTCTCCAATTTTTATGAAGAGGGTTAAACAATTATAGTAAGACAGCTCCAATTAATCCGAAGATGAAGATCGGAATATTGAAGTGTAAGAACGTCGGTACACACGTATCCCAAATGTGGTTATGTTTACCATCAACATTCAAACCTGCTGTTGGTCCAAGTGTGCTATCTGAAGCTGGGCTACCAGCATCACCTAAAGCACCAGCAGTACCGATTAGTACCGCAATTGCCATCGGTGAAAACCCTGCCGCTGTAGCGATTGGAACATATAAAACGGCTAAAATTGGAATGGTACCAAACGATGTACCAATACCCATTGTAATGACTAAACCAACTAATAATAAAATAAACGCAATAAATAGTTGATTTCCTTCTAACAGACCTGAAGAAGCGTTAACTAATGCTTCAACTGAACCCGTTTCTTGTAAGATACCCGCAAAACCTGATGCAGTTAGCATAATAAAGGCAATCATCCCCATCATACTAATACCACGACTCATAACATCTTCAATTTGACGATATGGAACAGCTACTAGTAAGAACATTAAAACTAAACCGGTTAAAGCACCAAGTACCATTTCCTCAGTTACAATTTGGACAACTAATGCTGCAACAATAGCAATAATAGTCATCGTGTGCTTGCGTTCAAATACGAATGGCGCATCATCTATTTCTTCAACTGTACTCGGCTCACTTTCTGGTTCAATTTGACTGTAATCACGTTTTTTACGGTAAGTGATCGTTAAAGCAATAATTAAACCAAACACCATCCCAAGGCCTGGTGCAAGCATGGCAAAAGTCACATCAGCTAAAGGTAGCACTACTCCATTTTCCTCCATATGTTCTTGGATCAAACCTTGGAAGATTAATCCAAATCCTAAAGGAACCATGACATAAGGCGCTTTAAGACCAAAAGTTAAAGCTGTTGCGACAGCTCGTCGGTCGATTTGAATTCGATCAAACAAAGCAATTAATGGTGGAATTAAAACCGGTATAAACGCAATGTGAACTGGAATGACGTTTTGGGATAGCGAGGCGATCACAACAATTACACCTAACATTACCCCTCTTCTACCTTTAATAGCTCGTCTTAAAAACTGCACGAATCCTTTTGTAATACCAGTTAAGGCAATTGCGATTGCAAATCCACCCAACAAAATATAACTAAGTGCTGTATTAGCACCACCTGCCATACTAGTAGTGAAAATATCAACTAAATCTCCAAATGACAACCCGGCCATTAAACCAGCTGTCATTGCTGAAACGACTATAGCTAATAGCACGTTTACTCTAAACAAACTTAAAATAACCATTAATAAAACAGATATAATAACAATTGAAGCCATATAACTTTCTCCCTTTTTGTTTATTTATTTCATTTCATTATCTCATTATCACGTTAACACTTTATCATAATAAAATCTTTCATCAAAAAATTCAACCCCCTTTCATAAAAATCTTATGCGGGGGTTGTCCAAATTATTGACTTAATTTTTCTTCCATTTCATTTAATAAGCTAATGTAACGATCAATATCGTCTACTGTTAACTTCTCAGGATCAACTGACTCAATCTGCTCTAATAGGTTAGCTAGCCTTGATCTTACTGACTCTAGGTTCTTTTCATCTGACATGTGATTACTCCTTGTTGATTGCTTCTACTGTTTCCTCAACTTCAATTGTCGGCACAACCGACTGGACCATTGAACAGTTTTTCGAAGCTGTATTTAAGCTTTTTTGTAATTTCTCTTCGTTTAAATTATGACCTGTTACTTTAAAGTGTAAATTAACCTTTTCAATTTTATTCACAGCATCATCACTTCTTTGAACTTCTGCTTCAACTGTCATTTCATCATATTCAATTTTCTGCTTTTGTAAAATACGCTTATATACTAAAACGCTACACCCTGCAAGTGATGACATCATTAGTTGGAAAGGTCTAAACCCTTCTGATTCATCACCTGAAATGACTAACTGGTCATATTCTAAATCTGTTGTGACATGTTGGTCTGTTACGTTAAATTTCATTTCAAGCGCTCCTTTTATATTGTTTGTATTAGATTTATTTTAACACGAAATTACGATACAATAACACCATCTTAACTCGATTGGAGGGGTTCTGATCGTTCATGCACGCGGAAGATTCGCTATCTTAGTGGCCCTTGTTGGCATTTCAGGATTTTCACAAGGCATGCTCTTGCCTTTAATCGCCGTCTTGTTAGAAGAACAAGGTGTCTCAAGTACAATAAACGGGTTACATGCAACTGCATTATATATAGGAATATTAATTGTATCTCCTTTTTTAGAACCACCTTTACGCAAATATGGTTATAAGCCAATTATATTATTTGGTGGCGTCATTGTTTTTTCTTCACTTTTCTTTTTTACTTTATGGGAGTCGATTTGGTTTTGGTTCATTTTACGTCTTTTAATAGGCATTGGAGATAACATTCTTCATTTCGGAACGCAAACTTGGATCACAACGACAACGCCTGAATTTAAAAGAGGTCGCTCAGTTGCTATTTATGGGTTATCTTTCGGTCTTGGTTTCACTGTCGGCCCATTAATGACACCATTAGCCGAAATTAATCAAGCTTTACCATTTATTTTAAGTTCGGTTCTTTGTCTACTCGTTTGGTCTTTAATCTTCTTTGTTAGAAATGATTTTCCTGTTTCTGAAGAAGAAGTACAAGTTACAACGACAAAGACGACGACTCGTTTTAAAGGAGCTTTTAAATATTCTTGGATTGCTCTTCTTGCTCCATTCACATACGGTTTTCTAGAAACGGCTTTACATAGTAATTTTCCAGTTTACGCTATGAGACTAGGTCATGAAGTCACGATGATTTCATTTATCATTCCATTCTTTGCTGCAGGTAGCTTAATTTCGCAAATTCCATTAGGGATGTTAAGTGACCGAGTTGGACGCCATAAAGTGCTGATCTTTGTACTGTTAGGGGGTACAATCACTTTCTGGATTACTACATTTTTCGAACAATCAATCATAGGATTAATGGTCACGTTTGCAATCGCTGGCATGCTTGTTGGTTCTCTTTACTCATTAGGGGTTTCATTCATGACTGACTTACTGCCTAAATCTCTTCTTCCAGCGGGTAACATATTGTGTGGAGTTATGTTTAGTTTAGGGAGTATAGCTGGGCCATTACTTGGTGGTAGTTTTATTGACCTATTCCCTAACGTTTCATTCTTCTATATCATCATCGGATTTATATCAGCCGTCTTAATATTAATGATTATAAAGAGACCTAAGCCGATCAACTAAAAAAGAACTAGAGAGACATATCGCTCTCTAGTTCTTTTACTTTGAAATTAACCGTCCTTTATATTTGTGAAGAATTGCGTTTATTTCACCGCCAATAATAATCATCATTCCAGATAAGAATAACCAAATCATGAGTACAATGACACCAGCTAAACTTCCATAAGTAGCTGAATATTGCCCAAAGTTCTCTACATAAAAAGCAAAACCAATCGATAACACTTGCCAACCAATTGTCGCAATTGCCGCTCCAGGGATGGCATGAGCAAACTTAATTTTCTTACTCGGTGCTGCGATATACAATACAGTTAAAACAAAAATCATGACAAAAGCAGAAACGATCCACCGCATGGACTCCCATATTGCAAGGAATTCTTCTGTAACACCGAAGAACGAAAAGAAAAACTCCCCAAGTAATCTTCCGAAGACAGGAAGTACTAAAGCAACAGCAATCACCAATACCATTAAGACCGTTAAGGCAATTGCTAAACCACGCGTCACAAAAAATGGTCGTTCTTCGTTAATATCATATGCGCGATTAAATGCGCGAATTAACCCATTAACTCCAATTGAGGCAGCCCATATCGTACCAATTAAACCGAGAGATAATAACCCCCCGTTACGTTGCGCCATTAAATGGTCAATGTTATCTCGAACAAGCCCCATTGTATCAGGTGGAAAATAGCCATCCACTAACCGAAACACTTGGTTTTCGTTAATTGGTAAAAAGCCAACTAACGTTAACAAGAAAATCATAAATGGGAGTAATGATAATAGAAAGAAATAGGCTAAGCTGGCTGATAAAGCTGGTACTTCATCAGCAGAGAAGCGATGAAACAACTCTTTCCAAAACTTCTTCTCAAAAATCACAAATACTCACCTACTGATCGAGTTTTTTCGCTTTCTCATTCATCTTCTTTTCAATTTGGTCTAATTGATAGATAAATTGGTCAACACCTGACATGACGTCATTTAATTTAACTCGTAGCTGGTGAACTGACTGAGAAGGATGTTGATAGATGTACTTCACCTGACCAACTGCCTGTTTTGACTGAGTCAAAACATACTGCCTTTCTTCACGTTTAAATAGTGTTATTAAAAAACCAAATAACGCACCAAACACTATCCCTTTTTGCCATAAGCGCATTGTATTACCTCCAGTTTTACAGATCTTTTTCACTCCTAATATCATCAAGTAAATATTTACAAGCTGTAGATACTAGGTCATATGTTTCATCAAAGTTCCCTGTAAAATAAGGGTCTGGCACATTTTTGACTGCTGAATTTGGAATATAATCTAATAGCTTCTTTACAACAGCTTGATGTCCATCAACTTCGATTTGGCGTATATTTCTAATATTATCATCTTCCATCGCTATAATATAATCAAAATGCACAAAATCGTCTTCATTTATTTGTCTAGCCGTTAAGCCACTACCATTAATCCCGTTTTCTTTTAATTGTTCTAATGTTCCTTGATGAGGGGACGAGCCGATATGATAATCGCCAGTACCCGCTGAATCAACTACAAACTGATCTTCTAACCCTTTTTGGCTAACTAAATCTTGAAAAACCGCTTCTGCCATAGGAGAGCGACAAATGTTCCCTAAACATACAAATAAAACTTTAACCATTTTTTAATCACCTTCACATTGATATTCGCACTTATTAACTATATCCTTTTTTTAGCTTAATTAAACACTACGCAAGCTGTTCTTCTTCGTATGTTAAACCTTCTTTTCGGTCTAACTCTAATTGAATTCTTCTTTGCGTTTCATCAGATAACTCCTGCAAACTCATGTTTTCATACGTCTCAGGCATTATTGGTTCACAAATCGTTAAATAAAAAGTTCCAGGTTTAATTCGATTTTTATTTGCTTCCATAGATTTATATGTTCCGTTAATCATAACAGGTAAAACAGGGACATTTGATTTCTTCGCTAATGAGAAACTACCTGATTTAAACTCCCCCATCTCACTACTCTTCGTCCTCGTCCCTTCTGGAAAGATAGCTAAATTATAACCTTGCTGTAACATTTTAATGCCTTGTTTAAACGTTTCGACTGATTGCCTGCGATTATTACGGTCTAAAAATAAGCAACCCATATAATCCATCCACGGCTTCGCAACTGGTATGCGACTTAATTCAATTTTGGCAATAAACCCAAAAGGCTTCTTGAAATAACCTAATAACGTAAAAATATCAAAATTACCTTGATGATTGCTCACGATTAAGAAAGACCCATCAGGGATATTCTCTTCCCCTGTTACTATTACCTCTGAACCTGACCTTTTAACAACTTGTTTACCGAAGAATTTCGGCACTTGGTGAATCGTTTCTTGTTGTTCGAATGTCGTCGTTTTCTTTACTTGTTTTAATTTTCTTGATGCATAAAATAAAAAACTAATGGCGTAGGTGAATGTCCATACCGTTCGCATGATGACTCCCTTTCACTTGTTGATTTCATGTATATTTTACATGAAACTAGCGAAAAATAGTAGTTTTAAGTCATGACTTTCTTAATGTAAAAACATAATTATGGTAAAATAACTTTAACTAAAGCTTTAGCGTCAAACATCGATTCACACTATTTCGAGCTTATATTAGAAAGATAAGGGAAAAGGAAGGGTGGAAGGTATGGACAAACAGTTTTTAGAGCAACATGACTTAATGATCTTTGATTTAGACGGTACTTTATATGAGGGAACAGAACATTTTAAGTTACATACTGAAAATTTAAAAGGAAATCTATCTGCTGAGGAGCAACAGCAGTTTGACGAACATTATAATGCTATTTTAGCAGGTAATCACCCTGTTCAAATCGGGAAAATTTATGATGGCAAACGTGATCTTATTTGGACTTGGGACCCTTTTACAGAAGAATTAACTGAAGCTAGAGATTGGAACAATGACGTTGTTAAAATTGATGATGCACCAAGCAAAATTAAAGCAAGTGACTTCGACTTTGTTAATTGGGTACCAATTGGTGACGGGTGGTGGCCACCATATGCGATTGCAAGGCACTTTGGAATTACAGTTGATACAATCCAGGCATCTTATAACAAGACGAAAGAACAAATGGCTGAACTTGATGGTTTCTTAAACCAAACACCTGGTTTAAAAGAGTATTTAGAATCTATTTATAAAGATCATACATTGATTGTATGCACCAACAGCGATGAAGAAGACGCAAAACGATTGCTTGAGTTTCTTGAGCTAGACAAATATTTTGTAGAATTGATTTCTTGGGCTCGCAAACCAGTCTACACGAAACAACATTTTGAAGACGTTTTGGATCGTCATAATATTAAGCCAGAGCGTGTACTTTCTGTCGGTGATAACTTTATGAATGAAATTGCACCTGCTTTACAGTTAGGAATGTCAGCGATGTGGTTGACTGATGCAAAAGTAAAACCAGTTGATGACGACCGTCTCGTATTAGTTGAAACACTTAGTGATCAATAAAAAGGGTCTAAGACAGAACTGATTAATACACAAACCCCGAACGAAATCATAACCTGAATTCGTTCGGGGTTGACTTTCTGATTATCGCTCCATCAAAATGCTTCGCTTTCCGCGGGCACGGCTCAAGCCTCCTCGGCCCAAAGAACGGGGCCTGTGGGGTCTCGAGACTCGTGCTGTTCCCGCTGGAGTCTACGCACTTTGATTCCGCTAAGTAACTGCTAAACTAAGGTTAAAGATCAGATATTCGTCTTTTCACGACACACTCCATCCCCTTTTGTTCTAACCTTATTTATTCTTCAAACGGTTTTAATTCTATTTCGTTTTCGCTAAGCCACCCTTCCAATATTTCAACAGGATTGGAATCGTCTCTAACTTCATAACGTTTGCCATTCGCTTGAAAACCGTCTTCTCCCAAACGAATGATAAAACTATTGTGTTTCGTGTAACCCTCATCTTCTTCAGTTGTAGTAGACACACTTAGATGGTATTGAATATCATCTAAATGGATATCAGTAGACTCTTTTACATCAACTTGCCCTAATTCTCGAAATAGATCGTTTATCTCACTTTCAATCGGTTCAGATTGTGCCTCTCTTGTTGGATATGACGAATATGAATCAACCGTTACATACTCTATAGTAGTCTCGCCGGCTAATCTTTCTTCCATTGCCTCATCAAACGTTTGATACTTTTGCAATTCAATAAAAATGAAAAAAATTAATAAACCGACAATGACTGAGATAAAACCAATTCTTTTAAACACTTTGCTCTCCCCTTTGAATCCACTCTTTTAGAAATACTGGCAAATAATTATACTCAAATAGATCTTCTGGGTATTCAACCGAATCATCTTCATCTGCTACTTCTTGAGCAATTTCATTTAAATTCCCCATATAATCTTCGTATAAAAACTCAAAGCTTACCGTTTCTTCAGGTACTAAATTGTCAGCGCATATTTTCGGGTCCATATAGTTAACATAAGTACGGCAAGGTAATGGACGAGACTCATATGCCATACAAGTATTCGTTTCAGTATTTAAGAGCGGACACGGTAATTGTGCTTTCATGTAATCAAATTTTACATCCCTGTTCTGAAAATCTAACGTTGTGCAATACTCTACTTTGTCTTTGTTTGCTTCAAAGTACTCTTTTAAATGTGTCTTTATACTTTGCCTTCGTTCATCATTCATCGATTCAATCGACCGAATAATCATTTTAGCTTCTAGTCTTGTAATGATAATAGGGAAATAACAACAAAATGCACACCCCATCTGACATGTAGGGGTCATCCCCATATGATCATCCATTTGTTTCATTTCATTAGAAACTTCACCTAACAACTGATGGTACCCTTCTATTAAACGATCTATTGGCTTTTCTTCTTGTAAAGCATAATCTGCAACTTCTACAAATTTTTCTTCATTTAGCTCATACGTCCCGAGCCTATCTAACCGTTGTTTCACCTCTTCAAGTGGCTTATATGACATAGTCAAAACCTTTCTATAATTAATTATTTTCTTTTTATAAATCAAATGTTATGATTACTTTTGGAGCTAACTGTACTCCATTATATCTAATTCATCAATAAAATTCCTAATAAATTCTATGCTTTACTCTTTTTTATGTAAAGGTTTGATGGTAAAATACTTTTTGCATACTTTTTAGGGTAAAACTAAAGGAGGGCTATTCATGTACGTAGGTACTAAAGGTTGGTACGTATCTGAGCTAAAGAAAATCGGCATTAACAATTACGAAGGTCGTAAAATAGAGAAATATGATGCATCGACTCTTGCTAACTTATTAGAAAGTAAGCAAAAATAACCAGCATTATTACAGAGGTTAAACCCTCTGTAATTTTTTTGTCAAAAATTCTTAACGTCAATAGTTCAAAAATCGTGATAAACTTACGAATTGTATAGATAATATAAACAGACACAAAAGATATGGGGGCATCTCAATGTTTGCAAATGCAGAAATTGGAATAGACTTAGGTACTGCAAACTTATTAATATATAGTAAAAGTAAAGGCGTCGTATTTAACGAGCCTTCTGTTGTTGCAGTTGATTCGAAATCAGGAAATGTACTAGCAGTTGGTCATGAGGCTAAAGAAATGATCGGTAAGACTCCTGCTAATATTACATCTATCCGTCCGTTAAAAGACGGTGTTATTGCAGATTATGAAGTAACATCACAAATGTTAAGCGAAATGCTAAAGAAAGTTAGCAAGCGTGTCGGTGTTTCCATGCGTAAACCTAATGTAATAATTTGTGCGCCAACAGGTTCTACATCTGTAGAGCGTCGTGCGATTGAAAATGCTGTTAAAGAATATGGTGCTAAACATGTTCACATTATTGAAGAGCCATTAGCAGCTGCTATTGGTGCTGGCTTACCAGTTGATGAGCCTGTCTCAAACGTTGTAGTCGATATCGGTGGAGGAACTAGTGAAGTAGCCATCATTTCATTCGGTGGTGTCGTATCAGCTCAATCTGTACGAGTTGGTGGTGACCACATTGATGCAGCAATTATTCAATATGTTCGTAAAAATTACAACGTACTAATCGGTGAACGTACAGCTGAAACAATTAAAATGGAAATTGGTTATGCCTTAGTTGAACACGAACCTGTTATTATCGAAGTTCGTGGACGCGACTTAGTTGCAGGCTTACCAAAAACGATTACACTTGATTCTAAAGAGATCCAAGAAGCGATTCGTGAACCACTAGAAAACATTCTAGAAGCAATTAAATCCACTTTAGAAAACTGTCCACCAGAACTAAGCGGTGATATCGTAGACCAAGGTATTACAGTTACAGGTGGTGGCGCACTACTAAAAGGTATGTCTGATTGGCTTACTGGTGAAGTAGATGTACCAGTTCATATTGCGGAAAACCCACTTGAATGTGTAGCAATCGGTACTGGAAAATCACTTCAAATGATTCACAAACTTCAAAAAGCATCAAAATAAAAATTAAGGTGACCTATTTGAGGTCACCTTTTTCTATTACCAAGCTTTATGTTTTCTAAAGAATTTTATATTACTTAAGTTCAAGTTTACTAATAGCACACCTACAATAACTAATAAACCACCCAATACATGCGCCAACAATAACGTTTCGTTTAAAAATAAAACCGCTCCAATAGTTGTGAAAACCGGTAGTAAATTTAAAAACACACTTGAAAGTGATGGTCCAATATCAGCAACTGCTAAATTCCAAAGCATTAATGCAATAAAAGATGGAAAAATCCCTAAATAAATAAGTCCTAACCAATGATTTATGTCAGTTTGCACAAATGGATAGCCAACAATATACCACTCGACTAACATCATCGGTATTAAAAAGACTACAGCTATACTCAACATCGCAACTATACTACTATAAATGGGAAACTTATGGTTATGCTGCTTAACCAATGAATAAACAGCCCAAACTAAAATGGCTAACAGCATGATTAAGTCGCCTGGATTAAATTGCATTGATAGCAACATGTTGATCGAACCGTTGGACAACACCCAAACAGCACCGACAAAAGACAATCCTATCCCGAATAACTGCCTCTTATTCAAGCGTTCTTTTAGAATAAAAAAGCCTAAAATCACAGCAAACATTGGTGTTGACGCTTCAACAATTCCAGCATTAATTGCTGATGTATAATTTAACGCTAAATAAACTAAAACGTTAAAAGTAACAATTCCTGTTAAAGCAAACCCTAATAAAGGCTTCCAATTTTCAAACAAAACGTGATTCTGCCATTTCAACTGCTTCCACGCAAAAGGAATAACTATTAATAAGGCTATAAGACAGCGGAAGAAAGTGATTGTAATTGGCGGCAAATCGCTAATTGCTTTACCAACTAGTAAGTTCCCAGAGAATATAATCACTGTAATCATTAAGAATACGTAAGAACGTACCATTTCTTCACCACCCTTACGCTATCTTAGCATGAATTAACATTTATACAAGGTTAATAGTTTCCGATTAAACCTTTCGTCATAGCGACTTTTTCACATTTTAAATAGACTAACACTCCAATAATTAAATATACTAAAGAGTTTACGATCAAAATTGACAAATCAGCGGCTGTGAAATGACTCCATGTAAAACCGTGAATCATGACTTCACGCACCATGTCGAACCCTTTAACAAATGGTGCTAACACTAAAAATGGTGCTATAGACAATGGCACAAACGCTAAACCCATCAAAATGAATTGCAGTATTTGTAAAAAAGCACTCATCTGTTTAAAGATAACCGTCATTCCTGCAATCATAAACCCAATTCCGATAATGCCAATGATCGTTAAAAATAATAACGGAATGACAATGTGTGGCTGTAGGTTTAGCCACTGATTAGCCGTTAACATTGTTGCTGCAAGTAATAGAACAACTATGACACTATTAATCATTAAATAACCAATAAACCTCGCTAACAAGATCCTCCAAACACCGTAAGGCGACATGTATAATTGCTCTAGAGTACCTCTTGTTGCTTCAAGAGTAATTGTGAAACCAATGTTCGACAATGTCATCATCGTTAAAAACCAAAAAACCATATTAACAATACCGTATTGAATATTAGTCTCAGCATGTTGAGGGTCTCCTATAACATTAATTCCAAAAAACATCGCTAAGAAAATAATATAAAACGTCAAAAACATAGCAATCGTATTAGGTAAGTAACGTTTTAATTCAATAAATTCCATTCTCGTATTCGCACTAATTAGATGAACTAACGACATACTCATTTTCCTCCCTACTAATCAAGTTCATAAACACTTGTTCAAAATCGATCGTCGTCCGGTCAATCTTCTCAATTATAGTTGATGCACTTTTTAAAATGTCCATTAAGTAGTAAATGTCACCGTCGTTTTCTAGTGTCACTTCTAACTTTTGATTACTATATTCATAGATTGGAAAATGAGTTTCAATTTGTTGCAGCTGCTTTTCGTTTAACTCTTCGCCTAAAGATAAACAGTATGCCTTTGTCTCAAACAAATCAATTAAATTATCTACCTTTTCATTAGTAATAACTTTGCCATGGTTAATAATGACTGTTCTCTCACACAAGTCCTGAACGACAGGCATATCATGTGAACTTATAATAATCGTCTTGTTTTCTTTTTTTACTATTTCCTTCAGTAGCTCTCGAATTTCATAACCTGTTTCCACATCGATTCCTAAAGTTGGTTCATCTAAAAGTATAACTTCAGTATTAGCAAGAAGTGCTACAGCTATTGCGAGCTTTTGTTGCATCCCTCTTGATAAACTACTAACTAACTCATTTTCTTTATGTTTTAAGTTAAATTGATCTAATAAGTGATCAATTCTTGTTTGCACATCCTTCCTTCTAGCACCTCTATTACCTGCGAAATATTCAAGGTTCTCCCTTACTGTTAAACGCCAATAAAGGTTTCGATTACCTTCTAATACAGCACTAATATGATTTAAGGCTTTAAGACGAGACTTCTCTACATTAGTACCTTTTATTTGTACACTCCCTTCATCTGGTTTTAACAGCCCACACATGCACTTAATTGTTGTCGTTTTACCTGCGCCATTTGGACCTAATAAACCTAAGATCTCCCCTTCATAAACATCAAAGGTTACACCTTCGATCGCTTTTACAATCTCCTTAGTTTTTCGTTTTTGATATAACTTAGATAAACCATTAACTTGAACTACACGTTTTTGTTCCATTGAATCCCCCTCCTACTCTCTATATACATTGAACCACTTTGTATATATTTGACAAAACGTACTTAGGAACCTTTTTCCATCCGTCTAAAGGCTGAAAAGTTTCACACTTTTTTCATATCCATAAAATCAAATTAATAACTGCTCTATAATATTTATGATAAAATAAAAACTAGAAATATTTTTTATTTTAGAAGGGGGAACAGAATGCTTGTTGAATCGTTTGGAAACGATGGATTGATCTTTTTAATTGCTTTCTTATTATTATGCGGAATCATCGCCGCAAAATTTTCAAGCCGATTAGGCCTCCCTTCACTTGTACTCTTTATAGCTGTCGGTATGGCAGTTGGTAGTGATGGGTTAGGAATTATATATTTTGATAATGTTGAGATTGCTCAACTTATCGGTATTCTTGCATTAATTATTATATTATTTGAAGGTGGTCTACAAGCGAAGTGGAAGACGATCCGGTCTGTCGCAGCACCTTCAATTTCACTTGCTACAGCAGGTGTGTTTTTTACCGCACTTATTACAGGGTCAGCAGTCTATTTAATTCTCGATGTCACGTGGTTAGAGGCGTTATTATTTGGAGCAATTGTAGGTTCAACTGATGCTGCTGCCGTATTCGCAACATTAAAAGAACGTAATATTAAAGCGAAAATGGGTGCAACGTTAGAAGCAGAGTCAGGTACAAACGACCCGATGGCTGTCTTCTTAACTATTATGTTTATTGAGTTAATTATTAGTGATGATTCCAGTCTATGGATGTTAATCCCTTCATTCTTTTGGCAAATGGGAGTTGGGTTAGTACTTGGTTTAGCTATTGGTAAATTAGCTTATAAGGCAATTAATAAAATTAACCTTGAATCAAGTGGACTTTATCCAATACTAGCTATATCGTTCGCGTTTGTTACATATAGTGCTGCGTCGTTCATTGATGCTAGCGGTTTTCTTGCTGTATATGTAGCAGCCTTAGTAATTGGTAACTCTGAATTAACTTACCGTTATTCCATTTTCCAATTTAACGAAGGTGTTGCTTGGACAGCTCAAATTATGATGTTTATCATCTTAGGTTTATTAGCTTTTCCTGAACAAGTTTTCCAATTATCTAATATTGTTGCAGGATTATTAATCTCTCTAGTGTTAATTTTCATTGCAAGACCAATTGCTGTCTTCTTATCAACTATAAGAATGAAATATACATTTAAGGAGAAATTATTCATTTCATGGGCTGGTTTACGTGGGGCCGTTCCGATCGTCCTTGCAACTTTCCCTATTGTTGCAGGAATTGAGGGTGCTGAAGAGTTCTTTAACATTATTTTCTTCGTTGTGTTAACATCTGCGCTCATCCAAGGTGCTACTATTTCAAATGTAGCGAGCCGACTTGGTTTAATGGGTCCTGTTAAAGACACACCGCACCACTCAATCGAATTAATTTCGATCGCTAAAGCAAATGCAGAAGTTGTTCAGTTCCAGACAAACAGAGATAATTATGTTGTTGGAATGAAGCTACATGAAATCGAATTCCCTACGAAGTCATCAATCGCTGCGATCGTTAGAGGTGATGAGTTAGTTACACCATATGGAGATACAGAAATTAAAGAAGGCGATTTTCTATACATCCTCGTTTCCAAGAAATATCACTCACAATTAATGAAAGTATTAAACAAAAAGAAGGACCAAGCGAAATAATCGCTTGGCCCTTCTTTTATATTTATAGGGAGATATTTACGAGCTCTTAAGTATAAGATAACACAAATACCTTAGTAATGAAGTTACGGTCGAGTTAATTGTTTATTACAAATGTTACAGTTTACAAAATAGTTAGAATGATAATTGAGCCAATAAAAACTAAAACAAACAAACCAACATAAATTAAAACTAAATTAGGTATATTTCGACGTAATGATTCTTGTTCATAATGGTGTGAACGCTCTAACTCCTCATCAGGTGTCGCCCCTCTGTTTTCATACTCTTTAATTTGTCGATCATGATTTTTAGCAATGTTCAAGGTGATCGTTAAAGCTATAACAAATAATAAACCAATAACAATTAATAGAATCGTAAGCATTTCCATTTCCATTGCCCTCCTTACATAGTGAAAGACGGTTCGTAAATGAACCGTCCCACTTTAATAATCCTATGATTATACGATTGTTGTCAATTGATACGTGTCTTTACCTAAAGATTTTGCATCATACAATGCGCTATCAGCAAATTTAATTAATTCATCATTTGTCACTTGTTCAGAGTCAGGAAGCGCAACGCCGATACTTGTTGTAACTGCAAATTCCTCACCGCTAACATCCCACTCTTGCTCAACAACTCTTCTTACGCGATGAACAACTTCTAAAGCATCTTTCTTTGAAGTTATATTCGTCAATAAAGCGATGAACTCATCTCCGCCCATTCTGGCAATGAAGTCTGATTCTCTCAAACTACTTTGAATGCGCTTTCCAAACTCCTTAATGACTTCATCGCCAATATCATGACCATGCTCATCATTAATAGTTTTGAAATTATCAATATCAAGCATCATCACTGCAAAACCTTTTCCACTCTTTTGATACTCATCTAGATGATCAGATAAATTTGACTGAAATAATCTTCGGTTAGGCAACTCTGTTAAAGGATCATGATAAGCGAACATTTTTAACTGTTCCTCATAAGCCTTTCGCTCGGAAATGTTACGCGTTACAACGACCATCTGATGAAAATGGCCATTATCGTCATAAATCGGCTTCCCTTGCAATTCAAACCACAACCAACCTTTTTCTTGATGGTATTGTCTGAACTCTAACGATATAGGATCGCCTGTTTCTTGTGCATGATCAAATGAGTGTAATACGCCTTTAAAGTCTTCTTCATGTAAATTGTGTAACAACGATCGGCCAACGTAATGTTCAGGGCTATAACCTAAAACGTTACCATATGAAGGCGAAGCGTAAGTGATCATCCCTTCACCGTCAACTAATGTAATTAGATCGTGTGAGCTTTCAGCAATCATACGGAAGCGTTCTTCATTTTTAGAAAGCGTTCTCTCAGCATAACGCTGCACAGTTATATCTTTTATAACGACGTAAACACCGGTAACTTGACCTTCCACTACAACTGGTGTCATCGTTATATCTAAATCGAGTTGCATTCCTCTTGCATTATATGTATTTACCTCGAAGTTTTGCGGGTTTTTTCGTAAAGTTTGAACGAAACATTTCTTCAACTGCCGTTTTATACTTAGATCAACAAACTTAAAAGCAGATTGACCTAACAATTCATCTTTTGGATATCCAGATAACTCTTCAAATGCATTGTTTAATTCAACTAACTTACCATTATAGTCAATAGAAAAAATAGCATCTGTATTATCTAAGAAAAGTGACTTATAGCGTTGCTTACTTAATTCTAACCGACGTTTAGAATCTTCTCTAGCAAGCTCAGCCTCTTTAAATTCAGTAATGTCCCTTACAACTGCAACAATATGAGTACACTCTCCGTGTTCGTTCAAAAGCGGTGTTAACTTTGTTTCACTTATGTATTTCTCTTCGTTATTTGAATGAAAAGTGTCTTCATATAAAAGTTTTTCCTGACCTTGAGCTGATTGCTTGTATTTGTTCATTAAAAATTCGGCTTGTTCTACTGGTAAGGCATCAAATAAATCTTTACCAATTACATTTTCAGTTAACCCAGTTCGTCTCATTGCTGATTCATTCATTAATTCATAGACAAAGCGTTCTTCTCCCTCAACCCTCATTACGAACACCATGCTATCAAAACCATTCATTAAGACCTGGTTCAACAACTGATTATTCAACATAATTTAAGCCCCCAAAACGTTCAGATATCCCCTATTTAGTTACTACATTCTATTTTACGATACTCTTAAAGAAAAATCTACCAATAAACCATACTTTTTACCTACAACAGAAGACATATTTCTACAATCTTTTCCATCTTAATTATATCACATGCATACGTATCGTTTTTTAACAAAAACTGTATAAGAAAACTTTAGGAAGGTGGTTTCATTATGAATATAGATGGTTTACCAGAAGAGTCAGTACCTGTATGGAAAGAATCAATGGAAAAGTACCAACTTGAGACATTACAAGGCGACCATAAAACTGACATTGTCATTGTAGGGGGTGGAATCACTGGAATTACTGCAGCTTATTTGCTCGCCAAATCTGGAAAAGAGATCACACTTATTGACGCTGGACATCTCGTGCAAGGGACAACTTTACATACAACTGCAAAAGTCACTGCCCAACACAACCTTATTTATGATGAGCTTTTAACTCACTTTAATTATCAGGTTGCACGGGGTTACTACGAGGCCAACAAAGATGCTATGAACTTATTTGAACAAATCATTCAAGATGAACAAATTGAATGTGACTGGGAAACACATGACGCCTACCTATACTCTACATCAGGTGAATATGGGAAAAAGCTTGAAGATGAGTACAAGGCTTATCAAAACTTAAACATTAACGGAAAGATTACAGATTCTATTCCGTTTAACATTGAAATTGAAAACGCTCTATACATGAAAGATCAATACCAATTTAATCCGACTAAATACCTAAATCAACTTATTCAAATCATTCAAGACAAAGGGGTAAAGCTTTACGAAAACACTGTTGCTGTAAATGTAGAATCTACCGAGCAATCAGCAACTGTAATTACCCGTGACGGTCATAAAGTTGAAGGAAAATATGTTTTATCTTGTACCCACTTCCCTTTTTATGAAGGGAAAGGACTGTACTCAGGAAAAATACATGCTCAACGCTCTTATGTTATTGCTTTTCCAAATCAAAACCCGTATCCAGGCGGTATGTATTTAAGTGCAGACGAGCCGAGTCGATCGATTAGACATGCAACGATCAATAACCAAGACTACATTTTGTTTGGTGGTGAAAGCCATAAAGTAGGACAAGGAAAAGACTTGCATAAACACTACTTGAACTTAAAACGATCAGCAGAAGAGATCTTTGGCAAAGTCCCGATTGAATACCGGTGGTCAACACAAGATTTAGTAACACTAGATAAACTGCCTTACGTAGGTCCTGTTACAAAAGATGAACCTCGTGTTTTAATTGCAACAGGTTACCGAAAATGGGGTATGACAAATAGTACTGCTGCAGCCAAGCTTATGGTGGACAAAGTTCTCGGTAATTCAAATCCTTACGAAGAAGTATACAAACCTTCTCGTTTTAATGCTGATCCAAGCTTGAAAAAATTCTTCTCAGAGAACTTTGACCTAACGAAACATTTAATAAAAGGAAAAATTGAGTTTCCGAAAAATGAAGTTGAAGACTTGAAACAAGGCGAAGCAACTACATTCCTAATGAATGGTCAACGAAAAGGTGCTTATAAGCATGACGATGAAACAGTCTACATTGTAGATACAACTTGTACACATGCTGGATGTGAAGTGAACTGGAATGACGCAGAAAATACGTGGGACTGCCCTTGTCACGGTTCGCGCTATTCCTATAAAGGTGAAGTCATAGAAGGACCTGCTGAAAAAGATCTGAAGAATTATGATTTTAGAATGCTTGATATTCTGAAAGATGATGAATCAGGTTATTAATTTTTTCGGCGTTCGCTGATATATTTCGGCGTTCGCCGGAATACAGGGTGGTTTCGCCGGATAATTTTAATTTTCGCCGGAATATCAATTTTTTCACTGATTTCCCATAAATTTAAAAGAGCTTGGTTCGCCCAAGCTCTTTTCTTATTAATAACATTGGAAAGAATCTATTCTTTCTAAATCAACTCCGTAATAAACCCAGAAGAACCCAGTCCATCGGTAACCTGAGACTGACCTTCTCCCTACATAAGTTGGGTAAAACCAGAAACGCTGCCTATTATTTAACCAAATATATGTGTAACGGTATAAACAGCCACGAATTGCTCCTGGGTCAACCGCTTGCACACCAAACTGTGGTTGTTGCGGTGTAAATGATGGCGGTGGTGAAGATGGTGGTCCTCCTGCACCTGGTCCGGGTTGCGGGCTTGGTCCTGGACCTGGTTGTGGCCCCGGCCCTGGTCCTGGTCCCGGTCCTGGTTGAAACCCTGGCCCTTTCCCGCCACCTGGTGGGCCTGGAGTTGGTCCAAACATCCCTCCACCTATAAACGGAAAACCAAACCATTGTCTTTCATCATCATAATGATGGTGTTCATTAAATGACACGTTTCAAGCACTCCTTCCATTCAAAATCAGTCATACAACAATGTATGCCCTCATTGAAAAACAGGTGCCTATGCTATATTCATAAAAATTTAATTTTTCCTAGAAAAGTAAATTGAAAGATGGTAGTTTGGTATGAAAGAGCCTTTCATAGGGAGGGAGAGAGAAATAATGAAGCTTATTAATGGGAAGTTAATTTTATCTAGTGTTAGTTTAGCAATACTGTGGACTATATTTAATGTTGTTAATTACTACACTAACATAATAGATGAGCCTATTGTTTTAGACCACTATATTCATATGGAAGTTGAGCATCATACCGACGAATTTGACTTATATTATGTTACTCATAAAAATTCGAACCAATCGATATCACACGTTGATCTAGGTAATGAAATCACTTTCGTTCCAAGTTCAAATCCATCTCATTATAACAATAACCCAGCCCATTCATTAGCGTACGAATCTTTTAACCATTATGACTTACATAGAGCGAGTCTTACTTTGAAAAATCAAAGCCATATAGATGATTTATTTTCAGATACAGAAACATTTAGTACTGATTCAATCGACATTTATTTTTCTGATGGCACAGTTCAAACAAAACCTATTAATCTAACATTAACGAACCTAGGTGATGTGCAACGTGCGCAACCAACTATCTCAAGCACATATGTCAATATTACAACATCAAGGACAGCGCACTTCCAAGTAAATAATGACTTAACACTAAAAGAAATCAAAATGGATAATTATATCGAAGACAACTTCACAATCGAATACGACCAACAACTACCTACTGACTTAGCAAGAGGCGAGGAATTTGAATTCGATATTTCTTATAACGGTGATCCTTTTTTAGCTGTTAATGCCCCTCTTAAATTAATTGAAGCTGATGAATCCAGTTCTAATATTTCAAGATCAATTCAATTCCAACACCAACACACACCTAACATAACAGAAAATGAGATGAATGAATTCATCGAAACAAAAGGCGGTAATCAAAAATGAGAGAAGCTTTCACTCTAATCTTAGCGGGATTTCTAATCGTGTTTTTCGATATAGAATTTAACGGTTTTAATATCATTGTGGACGTGGTCGGTTATATCATCGTTGCTGTTGGGTTATCAAAGCTTCAAACATACTCAAATTATGCTAAAACGGCGATGTTCATTGCTTCTATATTAGCTGTTGTATCCATTCCTAATATCTTTATAACTGAAGTGGAGTTTAACACGGCAGTTACACCAACATTTGAATATTATTATGCCCTCACATTAACCATTTTACAGTTTGTATTAGTCATTTATTGTTTGTTCATCATGAGACAGTTAAGCGAAACATTCAATCCAAATCATACGAGAGCAATAAACATGCTACTAGGTTTTACAGCTGCCTTAAACACTATTGTTATTGCTTTAATGTCGGTATCTATAAACATCCAATCTCACACTTTTAACATGATGATTGTAAGTTTCGGATTAATGGCACTCATCACTCACACCGTATTTCTCGTTTATCTGTTTAAATTCAGACGAATCGAAGAGAATAATGATGATGACGAAGACCATTTAAAGGAGCATACACATGAACAAAGCCGTTTTTCTTGATCGTGATGGAGTTATTAATGAAGTTAAAACAAGCCGTGTTAAGTTTGTTAATAAGCCGAGAGACTTTCACTTCCTCCCTGGTGTTAAAGAAGCTGTCGCCAAGCTTCATGAATGTGGTTACGATATTTTCGTTGTCACTAACCAAGGCGGAGTAGGATTAGGTTATATGACGGAATCTATGCTTAAAGAGATCCACCGACATATGGTCGAAGAGTTCGAAAAAGCGGGTGCATATATAAAAGAAGTAAAAGCTTGCACCCATAAACCACATGAAGATTGTGAATGTCGTAAGCCAAAACCAGGAATGTTAAACACTTTAATCGAAAAACATAACATAGACAGAAGACAAAGTTTTATGATTGGTGATCGTGAGGTTGATATCGAAGCTGGCTATGCAGCACAAGTTACAAGCCTTATGGTTGGTAACGAATCATCACAAGCTAAATTCTCTTTTAAAGATTTACCCGAAGCAGTTAAGTGGATTTGTGAAGAAAAAAATTGAAATGATAATTGAAACTAAACCGTCCAGGTAGTATAGTATCTACATAGATAATTCTATTCTAGATTAAAAGAGGGATGATCATGAGCAAAAATTCAAGAAGAATCGAAATTTTAAATGCTGCTTCTAAAATCGTTAGTGACAAAGGGATCTTTAACCTCACTCTCGAAGCTGTAGCCAAAGAAGCAGGAATTAGTAAAGGCGGACTCCTCTACCACTTCCCTTCTAAAGAAGCACTTGTAGAAGGTATGGTTGAACACCTTGCTCATAACTACCGTGCAAAGATTGCTAACAACGTAGATAATGATCCACTAGATAAAGGAAAATGGACACGTGCCTTCTTAAATGTCACGTTTAACCAAGGCTACCCTAATAAAGATATGCACTCAGGACTATTAGCAGCCAAAGCTGTAAAACCTGAGCTTCTAGAACCTCTTCATAACGCCTATGAAGAGTGGCAAGCTAATATAGAAAATGACGGTTTAGACCCTGTTGATGCTACAATTATTAGATTAGCAACAGACGGTATATGGCTATCAGAGCTGTTCGAGATTTATCAAATTGAACCCGAACAAAAAAAGCACGTCTATAAACGTCTTCATGAATGGGTTCAAGATATGTACATTAAATCAGAAAAGAAAGATTAACTCCCTCTTTCAATTACTCCACTACTAAATTGTAGTGGAGTTTTTTTACGTCAAAAAACTTATTTTTTATAGATTTTTTCAACCAACGTCTATCCCTCTACAACTCAACGATGACTCCTTTCTTTTAGTTCTTATTCAATCAAAAATCTTTAAAATAGCTGTTGATAAAAAACCGTCCAGATGGTACAGTACTTAACAGGATTTCAAACCGTCCAGATGGTACAGTAAATTTATATATTGCTTATTAAATTTAAGGAGGATTTAACTTATGGCACAAAAAGTTATGTTAACAGCAGCCGTTACAGGTGCTGGCGAAACTACAGAAAAGAACCCTAACGTTCCTGTAACACCGAAGGAGATTGCAGAGTCTGCAATTGAATCGGCAAAAGCCGGAGCTACAGTTGCTCACGTCCATGCACGTGACCCAAAAACTAGTGGCATTAGTCACGATGTTGATCATTATCGCGAAATTGTTGACCGCATTCGTGAAGCAGATACAGATGTTGTCATTAATATTACATCAGGTGGTGGAGGTGACTTCATCCCTAGCTTGGATACTCCAGCTGCAGGTGGTGAAGGAACAGATATCCAAACACCTCAAGAGCGCCACAAGCCCGTAGGAGAACTACTTCCTGAAATGTGCACATTAGATTGTGGTAGTACAAACTTCGGAAACATGATCTACATGAGCCCGACAGATTGGTTAAGAGAACAGGCGCAACTAGTAAAAGATAGTGGTGTAAAACCAGAACTAGAGTGTTTCGACACAGGGCATTTACGTTTCGCTAACCAGTTAGTTGCTGAAGGATTAGTCGCTGAAGACCCTATGTATCAGTTCTGCCTAGGCATTCCTTGGGGAGCTGAAGCTGATGTAGAAACCATTTCATATATGAAGGGTCGTATCCCAGAGAATGCACACTGGTCAGCATTCGGCATTGGTCGTATGCAACTGCCTATGGTGACACAAACAGCTCTATTAGGCGGAAACGTTCGTGTTGGACTAGAAGATAACATTTACCTTAAAAAAGGTGTTCCAGCTACAAACGAACAACTTGTTGACCAAGCAGTTAAACAACTGCACAGCAACAATATTGAAGTCATGACACCACAAGAAGCGCGTGAACAATACAACTTGTTACAACTTAACGGAGGAAAGTAATTTATGACATTAACAGAGCAAACACCAAAGAAAGTAGCGATTATTGGTACTGGTGTGATCGGAAATGGTTGGATTATTCGTTTTCTTGCCAATGGCTTTGACGTTGTCGCTTTTGACCCAGCAGAAGGTGCTGAAGAAAAGACAAAACAAGTCATTAAAAACGCATGGGAATCGGTTAAAGAACTAGGATTACACCCAGAAGCCGATCAAAACCGACTAACTTTCGTATCGACTATGGAAGAAGCAGTTAAAGACGCTGATTTAATTCAAGAAAATGTGCCTGAACGTGTTGTGCTCAAACAACAAGTTCTAGCTGATATAGATTCACACGCTAAAGGTGATGCCATAATCGGCTCAAGCACATCAGGTATTAAACCGACAGAATTACAAGTACAAATGAAAAACCCTGAACGATTAGTCGTAGCCCATCCTTTCAACCCAGTGTACTTATTACCACTCGTTGAAATTGTTGGCGGTGAGTCTACTAATCAAGAGAATATTAATCTAGCATACCAATTTTATGAAAAGGCAAATATGAAGCCGATGATCATCGACAAAGAAATTGAAGGTTTTGTTGCTGATCGACTTATGGAAGCACTATGGCGAGAGGCCCTACACTTAGTAAACGATGGAATTGCTACTACAGAAGAAGTCGATAAAGCGATCACTTACGGGGCTGGCCTACGCTGGGCGCAAATGGGGCCATTTATGACTTTCCATTTAGCTGGTGGTGAACAAGGTATGCGCCATATGCTAGAACAATTTGGTCCAGCCCTGAAGTTACCTTGGACTAAGTTAGAAGCACCTGAACTAACAGATGAATTAAAAGAGCGCGTCATTACAGGCTGTGAATCACACGCTGGTGAACGCTCTGTCGCTGAATTAGAAAGAAGGCGTAACGAATTTCTAGTAAAGCTAATGGACTTAGTTGAAGAATATTGGCCATAAAGAGGTGTTATGAATGACTACTGAATTTAAATATGAAGATTATGTTCATCCAGAATGGGTCGATTACAACGGTCACATGAATGATGCTGAGTATGCTAAAGTATTCAGCCACGCTGTTGATGCGTTTATGGGTGAAATTGGGTTAACACAAGAAGTAATTGCAGAAGAAGCTTACACCATTTTTACACTTGAAACACATCTTTGTTATTTAAAAGAAGCGCATGAAGGTGAAAAGCTTTCAGTTACAGTTCAAATTATAGATCATGATCCAAAGCGTCTTCACGTTATATTTTCAATGTTTAACGAACAACAAGAACTCGTTGCAACGAGTGAACAAATGTTAATGGGCATGGATACTAACCAAGGTAAACCCGCTCCATTTATAACAAATGTACAAGAAAAAATAAATACAATTTGGTCAAAACATGAACATTTAGAGCAACCGAAACAAGTTGGAAGAACGATTGGGATCAGAAAGAAATAATCTAATCCCACGTCTTCTCTTACAAATAAAGGAGAATCTTTATGAGTAAAATAAAAGTTTCAGAGTTAACTAAAATATTCGGCCCTAATCCTAAACAAAGTTTAGAACGGTTAAATAAAGGGGCATCGAAGGATCAAATATTAGCAGATACCGGTAACACGGTAGGCGTTAACCAGGCTTCCTTTGACGTAAAACCAGGAGAGTTTTTCGTCATTATGGGTTTATCAGGCAGTGGTAAATCAACCTTGATCCGCCTCGTCAATCGACTCATTGAGCCGACATCCGGCCATGTATACATTGATGATGAGGATATAACGAGTATGAATAAAAATGAGCTCATTGAAGCTCGCCGTAAAAAATTAGGAATGGTTTTTCAAAACTTTGGTCTTTTCCCACATCGAAATGTAGTAGGCAACGTTGCTTACGGACTTGAAATCCAAGGCGTTGAGAAACAAGAGCGTGAACAAAAAGCTCAAAAAGCAATCGAAGACGTTGGCTTAAAAGGATATGAATCTAGCTCCCCAAACGAATTAAGTGGCGGAATGCAGCAGCGTGTTGGCCTTGCCCGAGCACTTGCGAACGATACAGATATTTTATTAATGGATGAAGCGTTTAGCGCTCTTGACCCACTAATTCGTAAAGACATGCAAGATGAACTATTAAAATTACAGAAAAAATTAGGCAAAACAGTTTTATTCATTACACACGATTTGGACGAAGCATTGAAGCTCGGTGATCGTATTGCGATTATGAAAGACGGTCAAATTGTACAAATCGGTTCTTCTGAAGAAATTTTAGAAAACCCTGCTAACGAATATGTTAGTAATTTCGTTAAAGACGTTGACCGTTCAAAAGTATTAGATGCTGAACAAGTTATGCGTCGTCCGGAAGTTTTAACAACTTATAAAGGTGGTCCGAGAACAGCCATTAAGAAAATGGAAGATGTCGGTGCATCAAGCATTTTCGTCGTTGATCGCGATGACCAATTCCAAGGGCTATTAACGATTGACGATGCAATTCGTGCCTATAAAGAAGAAATTCCTATGGAAGAAGTATTAAATCAAGACGTTCACACAACGACACCGACAACACCGTTAAGCGATCTTATTGGTGTTGCGGCAGACACGAAGTATCCAATTGTCGTCTTAGATGAAGAACAAAAACTATTAGGCATTATTTCTCGTGTATCCATTCTATCAGGACTTGTTCTTGGTAAAGAGAAAGACGAGGTGACTAACTAATGAATTATTTTGAACTACCATTAGAACAATGGACTAATACCTTTGTAGACGATTGGTTTTTACCAACGTTCGGAAATGCATTCGACTCAATTGGAGCAGTGCTAAACGCCTTTGTCGATCTCGTCACTGATGTCTTACTATTTGTACCGCCAGAGCTATTTACACTATTACTAGTCATACTCTCTTGGCGCGTAGGTGGAAAAGGGCTAGCTATTTTCACCTTTTTAGGTATGTTGTTTATTGGCTCTGTTGACATATGGGAAGAGTCTATGCACACGTTATCAATTGTTATTGTATCAACATTCGTCTCATTACTTGTTGGTATTCCAGTTGGTATATTAAGTGCTATGAATAATCGGGTGCAAAGTGTCGTACGACCGACTTTAGACTTTATGCAGACTCTACCAAGCTTTGTTTACTTAATACCAGCCGTATTGCTATTCGGCCTAGGTGGGGTTTCTGCAGTAATTGCAACGTTTATTTTCGCAGCGCCACCAGCTGTAAGAATGACGAACTTAGGTATTCGACATGTACCTAAAGAAGTCATCGAAGCATCAAGAGCTTTTGGTTCTACTTCGAAACAATTACTTTTTAAAGTTCAATTACCACTAGCAGTACCAAGTATTATGGCTGGTGTAAACCAAACCATCATGCTATCACTATCGATGGCCGTAATCGCATCGATGATCGGTGCACCAGGTTTAGGTGCTACAGTATTACAGGCGATTTCTCGAGTGAATATTGGACTCGGTTTAGTCGGTGGTTTAGGAATTGTTGTATTAGCGATTATTTTAGACCGTATCACACAAGGAATTGGACAAGGTCAAAATAATAAATCTTAATCAATCTATTTAAAGGAGAGTTATTCATGAAGAAATTATTTATTACACTAACTGCTCTTGCACTTGTTGCGTTAGCAGCATGCGGGAATGGTGAAGATCAAGACAGTAACGGAGATTCAGCAGAAGTTGAAGAAAAAGGCACACTAACATTTGGTGTAACACCTTGGACAAGTACAGTTCCTCCAACAAAAGTAGCAAAACTAGTACTTGAAGATATGGGTTATGAGATTGAAGAGACACAAGCAGACGTAAGCTCAACTTTCATGGGCTTATCACGTGGAGACATTGATATTTTCATGGATTCTTGGATGCCAGTTCACGAGATCTACTTTGATGAGTATGAAGACTCTGTTGAAAATGTTGCCACAAGCTATGACAATGCAGATGCAGGTTTAGTTGTTCCAACGTACGTAGATGATATTGAAACTGTTGAAGATTTAAAAGGTAACGAAGAAATGTTCGGAAACGAAATTTACGGGATTGAAGACGGAGCTAGTGCAACAGAAATGATCGATGATTTCATCGAAGCTTATGACCTAGATTTTGAACAAGTTAATTCATCTGAAGGTGGAATGATTGCACAAGCGCAGCGCATGATGAATAATGAAGAGCCAGTCATTTTCTACGGTTGGAGACCACACACTATGTTTAATGAATTTGATCTTAAAATTGTTGAAGAGCCAGCAGGAGATTTCTTTGAGCAGTCTTCTGTTCACGTTGTAACTAATGGTGAACTAGCTAATGATCATCCAGAAGTATATGAGTTTCTATCAAATTGGAGCATTCCAATTGATGATGTAGAGGCTATGATTGTTGAGATTGAAGATGGTGCAGATGAAGAAGAAGTTGCACAAGAATGGATCGAAAACAATCAAGACCACATTGATGAAATGCTAGAAAATTAATCCCCCATTAATATAAAAAGGTCTGCCTACTAAAGGCAGGCCTTTTCTATAAATAATTTTAGGAAAGGTGTGTTATGTATGTCTCAAGTCATCATTGAAAAGGATATTCCTTGCAAGTTAAGAGATGGTGTAACACTATATGCCAATATATATCGTCCCAATCAACCTGGACAATTTCCAACTTTACTTAGTCGTCTGCCTTATAATAAAAACTTACCAAACTTCTCACATCGCTACATCGATCCGCTTCGATTAGTAGAACAAGGATACGTAGTCATCATACAAGATGTTCGTGGCCGGTTTGCTTCTGAAGGAGAATTCCAACCGTTTAATCAAGAATTTAATGACGGTTATGATAGCGTCGAGTGGGCAGCATCGTTAGATTTTAGTAATAGTCACGTTGGTTTATTTGGTTTGTCTTATTACGGGTTTACCCAAATGTTCGCCGCGATGAGTCAACCACCGTCACTAAAGGCAATTTTCCCTGCTTTTACAGGACATAATATTGCTGAAGAATTCTCAGAACGTCAAGGCGCTGTGGAACTAGCTAAACTACAGACATGGATGTTAGATTCCATTGCTCCTGACTACTTAAGAAGAAAACAAACCGCAGAGCAATTTAAAGACACAGAAAAACTATTGATCGAAGACTTAGACCATATTCTTGATTGGCATGCTTATACCCCATATGCAGAATTGCCTCCAATCATGAAACATGAACCTATACAACAACTTTACACTAACTATATTAACAATGAGCTATTTAGTGATGCGCTAAAACACACTGACATCAATGCAGTTCAAACACCAGGTTACCACATGGCAGGTTGGTACGACTGCTTCTTAAACGCAACAATTAATAACTATACTAAAACCGTTCAAAATAACTCCAATCAAAAGTTGATCATTGGGCCTTGGGGACACGGTGTGTTTTCACCATACTTTGGTGACAGATATTTTGGTTTGCACGGGTCAGGAGAATGCATTGAAGGTAAAGACGATATCACTTCCTTACACATCAAATGGTTTGATTATTGGTTAAAAGGAAAAAGTTCTAATGTAATTGAAGAGGCTCCTATTAAACTATTTGTCATGGGAAGTAATAAGTGGCGGTCTGAGTACGAATGGCCATTAGCAAGAACGAATTACACACCATTATATTTACAAAAAGACAACAGACTCTCTTTTAATCAGCCTTCTGAAAATAAAAGTTACAACCAATTTGAGTATGACCCTAACCAACCTGTACCAACTAAAGGAGGGCCATCACTTTTCATTCATGGAATCAACACCGGCCCATTAGCCCAAAATGAAATTGAAACTAGAGATGATGTTCTCATCTATACAACAGAACCACTAGAGCAGCCAGTCGAGGTAACAGGTCCCGTAAAAGCCTATGTTTATGCCAGCTCTGACGCCGTTAATACAGATTTCACTGTTAAACTAACTGACGTACAACCAGACGGAACTTCAATTAACGTAACTGAAGGTATTGTTAGAGCGAAACATCAACACCCGAATTTTAAACCTGATGACGTTACCTTATTTGAGATCGATCTTTGGGCAACTAGTATTGAGTTTTTACAAGGACACCGAATTCGAATTCAAATCTCATCTAGTAATTTTCCGATGTATGATGTAAACCCTAATACAGGCAATAGTCTAAAAAACACTACAGAGACAACCGTTGCAAATCAAACGATCTATCATAATAAAGACTACCCTTCTCACGTCCTGTTACCTATTATTGATTCATAACGAAAAAAGCACTCGGATCTTCCGAGTGCTTTTAATTTCCCACTCTCAATTTGGATAATTATGTTAAAATGGACACACATACTAAATCTAGGGGGAATTAATATGTCTCAAAACGAAGAACCAAAAAAGTTCAATAAAATCGAGGCAGAACAATTAAATATTGTCGACAAAAACGGAAAAGTGAAGCTCTCTTTATTCAACCAAGACCATATCCCACCAGCTATTATGGATGGCGTCGATATTTTACCAGGTCATCGACAAAATGATCCAATCTCTGGGTTAATGTTTTACAACTCAGACGGTGATGAATGTGGTGGTTTAATTTATGGAAATGAAATTAAAGAAGATGGTAGTTACGAAGCTGGTGCCTCATTGACTTTCGACCAATATAAACAAGATCAAGTGGTCCAAATGAGTTATAATGACCGTAATGGTGAACGAAGTTACGGCTTTTCTGTATATGACCGACCAGAACAAGGCCTAAAAGAGACAATCGAAAAACAAGAGGAAATTAAAAAATCCAACCTTTCTGATGATGAAAAAGATGAAGCTACTAAACAACTTTTTGAAGGTAATGTACCCCGTGCACAAATGGGTAAAAGCACAAAAGGCGATGTTTCAGTTAAATTAATGGACAGCAAAGGGAACCAGCGCATTAGAATGGTCGTTGACGAGCATGACGTTCCTAAAATTGAATTCCTCGATGAAAAGGGGAATGTAACCTATCGACTCCCACCTAAGGAATAATTGAACCAAAAAAAGAGATACATATACTCGTATCTCTTTTTACTTACCTATAAACATTTGTGTCCAATACGTTTGATGCCCATCTTGAACATACCCAACACCAAGATGAGTAAACGAATCGCTTAATATATTAGCTCTGTGGCCATCACTGTTCATCCAACCGTCCATCACTTGTTCTGGTGAGCGTTGGCCCATTGCGATATTTTCACCTGCTGCCATATAATGCAGACCGTATTCATCCATCATTTCAAAAGGAGAGCCATAAGTGGGTGATTGGTGGTCAAAGTAGTTGTTAACTGCCATATCACGCGATTTCTCACGCGCAACAACACTCGCCTCTTCGGAAAAATCGACAGGTTCAAGGCCTTCTTTTTCACGCTCTTCATTAACTAATGCGTGCACTTCCTTTTCAAACTCTTGCGGTGTAAAGTCTTCTGTATCAACTTGACTTTCCGGTTGATAGCCATCTAATTGACTTGGGTTAAATACAGGAGATGCTTCCTGATCACCTTGGCTAATTTGCGAAAGTGTAACTGCAATGTGATCAAACGTTTCAACAACTGAACCAATCATCTCTTGAAAATCAGCTTCTGACATTCTAACTTTAAAATCATCGACGACATCTTCTAATGTTATACCCTCACCTACTTGTTCTTCATCAGTAGACTCTTGGCTGAAAAATTCGCCTACAGGGAACAAATATAGTGCACCGAAAATAATCGCCACGAGTAAAATCGCTCTAATCATATAGCTCGTTCCTTCCTTGATGAACTTCTACTACTCTTATTATAGTACGGATACTACCATAATGAACAAAAAATCGACTTCGTAAACAGTTAGCAATATTTAGGACCTTTCTTAGTCAAAAGAATCCCATACCCTTAAATAGTTCACATCAATACAATACTTCCCATAACACGAACCACTCAGGCTCTCATCCTGACAAACAATTTCAACTCGTTCAACACTAGCGAATGTTTTACTAACAGCATTACCCGTCTGATTCGTTACAGATGGACCTACGGGAGCTGAGATTTCAAAAGTGTGCTCTTGCTCATCTGAATCCGTTACGATCACTATTAAACTGTTCGCACAACCACTAATATAATTGACTGTGATTGTCCCACCCACTTGCTCGACTGAATTATTACTAGACGGCGTCCCACTTTCATTACCATTTTCCCAAAGCAACCTTCTCGTCTCTGCTTCAGTACAAGGATAGGACCAATTACCACAAAAAGATGACTCAATAATAAACGGTTCTAAATTAAAGTTACCCCTCTTACTACATGAACTACTCATCGTCTACCACTCCTCTGATGCTCTAAATACGCCTTGAACAGTAGTACTACCAGAGAACGTCCCTACGGCAAGTGTTATAATTGATGTAGATGGTAGAACGATGTCTAGTAAATTACCCTCAGTTAAATTAGTCTGGTTCCCTTGCCCACCAACCGCTAACCCTTGAAATACGACTTGACCAGGAGTCGAAAACGATGTCGCTGTATTATTTACTCTAAGTGCTGTTTCTGTTGCCGGAATATTTGTATTAGCTGTTGGAAAATCGGAGAATGCGGTATTGAGCGTTCCACCTAATACAATTTGGTAGAATATATCTGCACCCGTTACTAAATCTAATCCTTCCAACGTAACATTGATGGAATTCGGCCTGCCTGATCCTGCAGGAAATTCAGCTTTCCGTTGAAAACTTAGTAAAGGCGTCAATGTTGTAGTTGCTGTTACAGTGCGTCTGGCTGAAGTCACTCGAAAAGAAGGAACATTTTCCCCTAATATACTATATTGCCGACCAGCCACTCGAATTAAGAAAGATGTTGTCTCTCCATTATTTTGCACCTCAGCTTTAACAGGTAAGTTAGGGTCTTCTAAACTTGTAAAACTAATCGGCTTATACCGGTGGACTGTGACAACTTCTTGGGCTAATGTTTGTTGGTTTTGCATGACGACACTCCATTCGATCACACCGAAGCCGTACCACGTAAAATCAATTTGAAATATATTGCCATCATTAAGATCCAACGTTAGGCCACTTGGTCCAGTCCCATTAAGTGGATCGATATTCCAATCATTTTGTTGAATTCTTGTCTCTACACCGTCCCTTCTTACGCCAACAAATACCCCTTCATTACCACTTACTCCAAAAAACAAACCGTTCTCTATTCCAAATAATCCCCACCGACCGATTTGAGAACCTGTAGGTAATTGCGGGACTCTGACAGCAATTCCTGCCTCAGCAGCATAACCAGGTTGGTACCTTCCACGTTGGGCAGTCTCTAATGAAGCTGCACCCGCTGAACCAGTACCAGTCGCCACTTCATATACTACTGTATTATTTGTCACAGTTCCTGTACCAGTTGTTGAAATTACGTCTCTCAATGCAGAAATCCCATAAGTTGATGAAATTTCAAAAATAGGTGTACGTTCTGACACTTTTAATTCATCAAACTGTGAGTTTACTGCAGGACCAACACCTGCAATGGTAATATCACCATTCCCATTCCCCATACCTTGAGGGTTCGGACAACAATTTCCTGAACTCATTCTATTTCCACCCTTTTCATTGACTCTCATAACTTAAAACTATTCTTCTTACTATATTATTCAATGCAACTTAGCTAAAGTTGTAACGGTCAATATAATTAATCAATTAAAAATTTATCAATTAAAAACGACCCTTGATGTAAGGATCGTTTCAAATTTCTAATCGTATTCAATTTATGTGACACTTACAAACTACTTCTTTAACTCCTCTATGACTTTAGGGTACTCACGATCTAGGCGATAAAATAACATTAATACTATTTGAACAATCGCTAATAAAAGTGGAATATATATATTTAAAGCCAGAATCATATTTAGAGCAATCTGTGGTTGAGTATCTGCAGTTCCAATGTAGCCACTCATGCCAAGTAACCAACCAATCAACGCCATTCCAATACCTGTTCCAACTTTCATCCCAAAACTTGTTCCACTATTAATAATGCCAGGAGAGCGAATGCCTGTTTTATATTGACCATACTCAATTGTTTCATTAGTTAAAGCAAAGACAAAAGCAATTGTTGGCATATAGCCAATTCCTACAATCGCTGTTCCGATTAAAAAGATCGTTAAGTTTTCTGGTTCAATCATTCTTACTAACTGTCCAATTATTAAAATTGACGAACCAACAATAATGATGTTTTTCTTACCATACTTTTTAACTAGTGGACCAAGGAATAATAAACCTAAAACCATCGGCAAAATCAACGCTGCTCCAATTAATGAGAACACTGTACTATCTCCAATAATCCATCTAGCGTAATAAATACCTGCCCCTTGGATTAAGGCCATAATGGCATAAGAAACAACACAAAATAAAGTAACAATAATCCAATATTTATTTTTCAAAAGTGCTTTAAAACCTTCTTTTGCTGCAACTCCATCTTCACCACTTAACGTTGACAACTCTGTCCGTTCCTTAACATTCTTAAAAGTTATAAGTAAGGCTATGACGACAATTACACCATAAATTGAAGCAACAGCGGTCCACCCAACGATTTGTGCTAAAGGCTCAGATATAACCATCGTTAACAACGTACCAGAAAGGATTAAGATTTGGGCATAAATGTTCGTCAACGAACGACTATGTTGATCTTGTGTCATAACGCCCATTAAGGTTTTATGAGGGATGGTAACAGATGTATAAACTAATATAAATAAAATATAAGTCACATAAGCGTAAACAAGTTTACCTGTATCCCCTAAATCAGGTACAGAAAACAATAGAACGGTAGCCACACCTAACGGCACACCCATCCATAGAAGCCATGGTCTGGCACTTCCATGCTTCGACCTTGTCTTATCAACAAAGGAGCCCATTCCTAAATCCGTTACACCATCCATTAATCTAGCTACTAACATTAACGTCCCAACTGCACCCGCAGCTAAACCGGCTACATCTGTATAATAATACGTTAAAAAAGAACCAATTAATGTCCAAATCGTAAACGTACCAAAACTTCCAACACCCCAAGCCCACATTTCTTTTTTTGGTGGTTGTTTTAAAGCTTGGTCATTTTTCACTCCCTCTTCACTCACTACTTTCACCTCATCTCTTTTGTCTAAAAATTCTAACTATTAAATATATACTATCATAGTTATTAAGTCATGAGTGAGTGGGTTTAAATTTTGTATCAAATTGACATTCTTTAACCATGATTTTTTTATCTAATAATTTATCTTTTAACAAAAATAACCTCCCAGGAACTTGAACTGAAGTCCGAAGAGGTTATTTTAGTCAAACGTTACTTTTTTTAATAGAACTTTGTTATAAGTTACAATCAATATATTATATTTTCTCAAGCAACTTTCAAACATTATTTTTCTTTAAGAAAACACTTACCTTTCCTTTCATCTTTCTAAAAGGACAGTATCGGTTCTTAATAAGATTCAAATAACTATTCCTAACCAAAGCAAGGCATGGGGACAAAGGTGGTTATTACTTTCTCCTCTATCATTAATTAAATTCTACAAAAATCCCTCTTCCATAATCACTATAATTCAAAAATAATAACCCGTTTTCGTCTGTATTGGCAGGAACTTCGAATGTTAATGTCCCTACCATTTTTCCATCACGTATGCCTTTCAACCACTCTTCCTCTTCCCAACCGGTTACTTCTGTTATATTAACTTCTGTCGGTCGATATCTCTCTTCAGAATTCATTAGATAGAAATCCCTCTTTGGCCTAAGTTTAACCATGTTATTATCTAGAATCTCAAATTCAAAATCAATGATCACTTTTTTCATATCAGTTCCTTCGATAGTATCTTCGTGTGTTCTCTCTACGGAATAGGAGAGTACACCATATCCTACTTCCCGACTGTTTTGCCCCTCTTCCAAAACTAAATGATAGTCTTCTTGTTGTGAGCTCACAGTCTCACTTTTCGTCTCTGTTACCTCATCACTCTCGTTACTCTCATTCTCCTCTTCCCTTTCGCTTACTTCTCCCACCGTAGGGGAATATTCTGATTCGTGATCCGTTTGATCGTTACTGGTGGTTTCTATATTTGGAGCGACTTGAACCATCGCAAATAAGAATGTGCCAAGTAAAGCAATAGCCGTTGCCCCAAGACCCCATTTCATCCGTTTTTCTATGACTTTTCGATTCGAGACACTTCCTTGTATGCCCTGATTCGGAAGAATACGAACTGCCCGCTCCGCCGGTATAATGGTTCCGATCAACCCAACTACTACTGGTATCAAGCCGGTTAATGTGATGAACCCAAGCTCTCCAACAGGAAATTCACCATAGATCCAATAGATCGTGAGGACCACACCGACCATACTTACAATCGATGCAAAAAACCCGCTATACATGCCTTCTGCTAATATTAATCCTCGGATGCGACTACTCCTCCAGCCAATCGCTTGTAAAAGCGAGATTTCTTCACTCCGTTCCGAGACATTTTGCCAAATAATTTCAGCGGTGGTTAAAATCGCGATAATCAAAGAAATGACAATCGCCACATAATGGGTCGGACCGACTTCCAGCGCGACATATTCTCCCAATAAGGAGGTATACATGACTCCCCTCAATTGAAAGGTAATGTATAGGAACAGTCCTAATAATGCAGTCGGTAATGCAATCGAAATAATGGACAGTAAACTACGCTTCCATTTCCCAACAAAGTGGCTCCATGCCATGGTAAGAAGGCCTCTGGTTCGAAACATTCGTTTACTTGTTTTACTGATCTCCCCACTTTGGATGGCTTCATACGGGCGAATGCGTTTGGTCATCCAAATCGGCACGGCAGCTCCTAACAGATAAATCAGGAACCCGAATAACCCGGTCATCACAAACCGATCGATCGAGATGCTAGAGGCGCTATTCATGTATACAAATCCGAGCATCATCCAGGACGTGAGTGCGACAAACAGACCGACAATGATGGATTCGAACAATAATAACTTACTTATTTGCGAGGGCCGCCAGCCAATCGATAGTAGAACTGCAAACTCCTTTCGCCGGTTTAACAGGGAGACGATCCCTGATGACCATACATATACGACCGCGACAATCATTACACTGGCCAATATGCTTGTGAAACTCATCTTCGTTTCGCGGAATATCGAAATGGATGAACCAATATTGACCCAGGGCTGTTGGAGCCAGCCAAGTGCTTCTTGATCATTCACTTCGGGCACATATGTGAGCGCCAGTTGAGGAGAGGATCCTAATGTAATGTCAGTGATTAACCCGGTTTGATTTTCAATCTCAGATGCGACTTGTTCTAAGATTTCTTGGCTCTCTTCACCCATATCCGTCACACCTGTGACTTTCACTCGAATAGCTGATATCGGTTCGTCATGACCAATCAGCTCTTCAGCCGCTTCAATCGTGGTTAACATACCTGGTGGATCCGTTAAAAAGCTATAGGGATCCCCGTTTGGCTTCAATTGTTGTGGGGGATTCACAGGTTGGCCGTCACCATCCATCACCAATTCTGCCGAGGCAGGTCGATATGTTTCCATTGGTAATTCACTCGTTGGATCCTGTGAAATAGTTAACTGGCTGGAGTCATAGAATCCGATCCAATCAGGCTTAATTCTAGGGAGTTCTGTATACGTTTCTGCTACTAAACCGGGTTCCCGGAATGATTCCTGATTCGCGTATGCTCCCATGACATCCTCACTGTTTTGAACTGGTTTAAGCTGATAGCTATAAGGCCAACGGTTCGCATAAGGGCTTCGGATTTCCTCGTAATTCAACTGGCTGGATTGAAACACAATCCCTGTGACCCCTTCTTGTTGGGCTTGTGTTTGTGCTTCATCAGCCTCATCTTCAGATGGTTCTTCGTGTTCAATCACATTACCCGTTTCCCAATCGACCCCTGTCATCTCACTTATGAAAGCATGAAACGCTTCCTCACCGGTATAGGTGGATCGATGATGCTCAGAACCATCTACTGTGTGTAAATAGTCCTGTCCGCCACTGTTTTTCACCTCTTCCATCAATTCATCAGCGTTCTGATCGTTGATGGGTAAATCCAGTCGTTCGTATGTGATATCAACTGTTTTATCGACAAACGCATGGTTATTCACGATAATAGGAAATTCGTGATACCCTTTATTTTCATTAAAATAGTAACCATCTGTGTCTTTAAAAAACCGACTTGACCCCCGATCTAAGATGGCTTCATCAAGACCAATCAATTTCGCTTCCTGTTCTGGATCGATTCCTGCTAGTAATGATAAATTATGTACGCTCAGGTCGAAATTAGGTGCGCCTACGCCATACTCAGAGCCCTTGTCTAAAATGTCCCACACATTATAAGGGAAGTAGTATCTGCTAATTTCTTCTTCAATTCCTATTCCATTATTGACTGAAACCGTTTGAGTTTTTCGATAAATGCCTTCTTCCTCTAATTCGACAGACCCGAAATCTGTTTCATAGTCAGCATACCCAATCACGGCGATTGGTGCTGCCACCTCAATGCCAGATATTTCTTTGATCGCTTCATATTGATCCACGCTGATTCCGCCATTTAGCCCGCTCAAATAGTTGGGTTCCAACAATTCTTTTTCTTCCGTTACACTACGGGAACCTTCTGGCCGAACAACAATATCATAAGAGGCACTCCACTGATTTTGTAAGGAATCAACGATGGTTCCTCTATTCGAATCCGAAAGACCAATTAAGTAAGTTAACCCAGCACTGATGATGAACGCACCAATTAATAACAAAATCAGTCGTTCTTTCTTCCGCCACCAATTCTGCCAAATAAATCGCATCATAAGGAAACACCCACTTGATCCGATTGAACGGATCCATCTTTCATTGTAATGATTCGGTTGGCTTTAGATGCTAGAGCTGCATCATGCGTGACAAAAATCACCCCACACCCTTCCTCCTGATTCAACTGCTTCAATAACTCAAAGATGAGTTCCCCAGTTTCAGAGTCGAGGTTCCCAGTTGGTTCGTCCGCCAGTAGCCAGCTCGGTTTGTGCACAATCGCACGAGCAATCGCTACTCGTTGTTGTTGACCACCAGATAATTGTGAGGGCAGCGAATTCACCTTATCCTCTAATCCCACTTGTGCTAACACTTCTTTTGCCCGCTGTTGCTTGTTATAGGGTACTTTTCTTGAGAACAACGGAGTTAACACATTTTCAATAGCCGTGAGTGTAGGAAGCAAATGAAACTGCTGAAAGATAAATCCGATTTCTCCAAAGCGGAAATCGGCGATTTTATTTTTGCGTTTCTTTAAAATCTCTTCACCATCATAGGTAATTTTGCCGTTTGTCGGTTGATCCAACGTCCCCAACAAACTCAGCAAGGTCGACTTACCTGATCCAGAGGGTCCAATAATAGATGTGAATTCGCCGATATCAAACGATAAATTGTTTTCATTTAGTGCCGAAGTTTGTACTCCATCTCCCCTGTACACCTTTTCTACATTTAAAAAGTTTATCTTGCGTATCATGTAATCCTCCTTGTCAAGCTCATTCCACTATAAATAATTCCAGGTGAACTACCAGCTCCCCAAACCTACATTTCTCTTTTGGACAGTTGTGCTAAAGCATGTCTAGTTTTTCTACCACCTTTTTTATTCATCTGTTCCACCTCATTTTTTCAAAAAATTCCAACTATTACATATATATTAACATAGTTAGTTTGGCATGAGTTAAAAGAAACTAATAAATTAACAGCGTAAAGGATCAATGGAATTAGACAAAAAAAGCTGGACCTTATTCTCATCATAAGGTCCAGCTTTTTGCTTGAATTAATCAATAATGGAGCATGTCGGGCTCGAACCGACGACCTTCGCGCTGCCAGCACGACGCTCTCCCAGCTGAGCTAATGCCCCTTTCAAAATAATTACGAAAACATTATATCATAATTATTTTTTAAATCTAAAGAAGATTTTAATCACCCTTCTCTTCTTGTTCATGCTGCATACTCCAATACTGAACATGTGGTAATCGATAGTAAATCCAATATTCTTTAACCATCGTAACACTTACGAATGATAATAAAGTCCAATCGACATCTTTAAGCATATGAACCCTCCCATACACTTCTCATACCCTTCTTAAAAAATATGTAACAAAAGGCTTGTCATATAACGAGTATTAATTTCAAAAAGTAGCACACGTTAATATATGACAAAAATTTCAATGAGGTGATGATTATGACAAAGAGGGTTAGCCTTCTAATTGGTTCAGCACTTGTTGTACTTCTAATGACAGTTGGACTGCTGACGACACAAGCAGGAGCAGAAGAATCTGAAGTTAACGAGGATGTTGAACTAACTGAGGAACAACGAGCAGAAATGGAAGCTCTACACCACAATGCTTTTGACCAGCACAAAGTTATTATTGAGAAGTATGTAGAGTATGGTGTTTTCACTGATGAGAAAGGCGAGAAAATGAAGTCTTACTTAGATGAACGATTTGAAAAACTAAAGGAAAATGACTTCATTCCAAAAATGGACCACAAACATCATAAGAAAAAGAAAGACGACAATGACTCATAGCTTTCACACCACCAAGGATTTCATGCTTTGGTGGTATTTTGTTAGATCGCCAATCATACTTGCATTTAGCAAAACATAAAATGGTCATGAGATAAGGAGTGATCTTATGACCATTAGGCGAGGGACACATATTATACATACTGTACGACCTGGTGATTCAGTATTTTATTTAGCGCAACGATACGATAGTGAGATTGATGCTATAGTCGAAGCTAATGGGCTATACCCACCATTCAATGAATTGTATATGCTAGAACCTGGTCAAGTACTTGTTATTCCAAAGACCATAGCTACTGAAATTGAAAACTATTATGTAGTTCAGTATGGAGACACCATTGGACAATTAGCAAATCGTTTCAATGTTGAACCCGAACTATTAAGTGGTATAAACCGAACGATACACAACCCTGATTATTTAGATGCTAATCAGCAGATTCTGCTACCGTCTTTCATCTATGAAGTAGAGCGTGGCGATACGTTAGCTAATATATCTCAAAGAACTGGTATACCTATTGAAACGATTTTACGAGCTAATTTCAATCGACCGGCCATTTCTGAAGATGTTATTTATGAGGGGATACAAATCATCATTCCGTTGCCAAACTCCGAAAATATTGTCGTGCTACTCCCTCTTCCTGGTACAGAAATTCATGATGGTGCGACTCTAGAAGGGTTTGCACGAACTTTTGAAGGAAATGTGTTGTACCGTCTCGTTGATGCGAATAATACCGTTGTCACCGAGGAATCCTTTACAACTACTAGATATGGGGCACCTTCATATAGTCAGTTTCTAGATCAAATCGAATTTGACAGAGAACCTACTAGTCCTTTAGGTGAATTACAAGTCTACTCTCGTAGTGCTCAAGATGGATCAATACAAGATTTAGTGCAAGTGAGAGTATGGTTTAACTCTTAATATGGAAAAAGGCAGCCAAATGCATGGCTGCCTTTCTATATAGAGCTTATTGTGCTTTAAACATTTGTGTCCAATACGTTGAACCATTTCCTTCAACATACCCAACACCAATGTGTGTGAACTGATCACTCAAGATGTTCTCACGGTGACCATCGCTGTTCATCCACCCTTGCATCACTGCCTCAGGTGAACGTTGACCCATCGCAATGTTTTCACCTGCTGTGCGATAATCAACACCATAATGGTCCATCATATCAAATGGAGAACCATAAGTCGGTGATTGGTGACTGAAATAGTTTTGATCAGCCATGTCTTGTGACTTCGCACGCGCAACATCACTTAGTTCCCCTGATAACTCTAACGGTTGTAAACCTCTTTGTTCTCTCTCTTCATTCACTAGATTTACAACTTGTTGTTCAAATTCATGAACATCATTATTTGACGAATCATCATTTGTGCTTTCTTCTTGATTTGATTCGTTATTTTCTGTTTCTTGTTCTGGTTCATTAGCATCCTCTGTTGGTTCTTGAGGCTCTTCAACCGGTTCTGTCGGTTCATTTACTTCCTCTTGCTCTGTCGGTTGCTGGTTCCAGTTAATGTCCCACTCTAATTGATCAAAGAAGCTATTAATCTCTTGAATATTAAACCCTAGAGATTGTTGGTTACTTTGACTTTTAACTTCATAAGTGATTTCGTAAGGACTTGTACTTTCATCTGCTTGTACAGGTCCAACAACTAACACTGCAGATACAACAATTGCTGCTAATGTCAATAATACTGGTCTTAACATATTTGAATTACCCTCCTATGTTATTGACCCCCAACTCACATTATGGTTCGAACTTTCTTTAACCTCAATTACATTCACATTACTAATTAATTACAAACGGAGCAAAAAGCCAAACCCCTTCTGACACAAAAGGTTTCATCACTTTGTTAATTTAATCCAAGTAGTGCTGCCTCCGTGTTGACCATATTAAAACAAATAGCCAACCTAATAACGTCCATCCTACTATTAAATTTAAAGTCATAATCCACATCTTGTATTGATGCTGATGCTTAATGGCCATCAATGTTGGCGTAAAATACAGTAATAAAACGAATGCAAAAAAAATAGCTATGACTAAGTATAAAGCGAAGATATCCACCGAATACCCCCTTAGCTAGCACACCATTTAGATCCTACGATTCTAACTTAGGCTCTCTTCTCTCTCGTGTTGCTTGTTCATAGCTATATGCGATTTCAATTAATTGCGGCTCTGAAAAGGCCGTTCCTGTAAAAGTAATACCTACAGGTTCCCCTTCATTCGTAAAACCAGCCGGGACAGTAATGGACGGGTAACCTGCTTTAGCAGGAATAGCTGCTCCTAAATTATTAGGCGTGACTATGGCATCAAGGTTATGTTCATTCAGTGTAAAATCAATACCTTCTTCCTTAGTTAAGTACTGATCTTCCAATAACTCATTTAAATAATCTGGTTCGGTTAAAAGCCCAGATGTTTTAGACGCTTCATCAAACCACTTCTGACCATATAGTAACATTTCGTCTTTATGTTTAAGATTGTACTGAATAATATCATCAAATGATTGAACTGGTAAATCATTCGAAACAGTTTTTAAATAATGGTTCAAGCCATTTTTAAATTCATGAATCATTACGCCTAATCCCCAGTTGTGTTTAGTCGTCGGAATTTCAACGCGATCAATTACCTCAGCGCCACTCGCTCTTAACTGATTGATCGCCTTATCCATAAATTGTTGTTTCTCTTCACTTATGGATTCAAAGTAATGATCTCTCGCAATTCCGATGCGCTTTCCTTTCAGACCATTTATATTAAGTGAACGCGTTAAATCAATTTGGCTTAATTGTTTTGCACTTCCAGTAGCTTCATCATCGACATCCTGCCCAATAATTGATTGAAAAATATAAACTGCATCTGAGACAGACTTAGCAATCGGCCCTGCCGTATCTTGAGTATGTGAGATAGGAATAATACCACTTCGACTAACCGTTCCAACTGTTGGCTTAATGCCAACCAATGCATGCTGACTAGAAGGGCTTAAAATTGATCCAGACGTTTCAGTTCCAATCGCACCCGTCACAAAATTAGCAGCCACTGCTGCAGCAGAGCCAGCACTTGAACCACCTGTATCCAATTGTCCTGGGCCATAAGGATTCAACACTTGTCCACCTCTTGAACTATAACCATTTGGCATTCCAACAGTCATAAAGTTCGCCCATTCAGTTAAATTAGCTTTACCTAAAATGATGGCACCTGCTTGACGTAATTGCTTCACAAGAAAAGCATCGTTTTTTGCCACATGATCTTGCAGTGCGAGTGAACCAGCTGTTGTGTGCATTTTGTCTCCTGTATCGATATTATCCTTTACAACGACTGGGATTCCGTGAAGTGGCCCTCTAACACCCTTACTTAATCGTTCTTCATCTAATGATTCTGCAATAAGTAAAGCATCTGGGTTAAGTTCTGCCAATGCGTTAATGTTTTCACCAGATTGGTCATGCTTGGCAACTCTTTCAAAATACATTAGTACAAGCTCGCGTGATGTTAAATCCCCCTTTGAAAGCATCTCTTGTATTTGATCAATTGAGGACTCTTTAATTCTTTGAAATAACTGAGATAATTTTGGATTTGCCACTATTAACACCTCTTTAAATTTTCTGTTTTATTCATTTAATCAATTAATAAACTAAAATGCTATCGATTCATTCTATGTTCTGTATGATTTTCTCAAAAACGCCAAGTCTATAAGAGAGACCATTTGAAAGGTTGAACTCTATGAACAAAGTATTTTTCCTCATCGTGTTAATTGGCGTTCCTTCATCAGCTGCTGGATCTATACTTGGCTGGGATCCGACTTGGATGTTCGGCGTATATAGTATTACTATTTTAGGATTAGCATCTTACATCGGGCGTTCAACCGACAGCTTATCAGTCATTGCTGGACCAAGAATTGGCGGACTTTTAAGCGTGACGTTTGGTAATGCTGTTGAATTAACCATCTCTATATTTGCATTAATGGCTGGTTATTTACATATTGTTTTAGCCTCTTTAACCGGTGCCGTTATTAGTAACTTATTACTTGTTGCAGGTACGTCTTTCTTTATAGGCGGAATTAAGTATAAACGCCAACAATTTAACATTTATGATGCGAGACACAATATTGGCTTACTCATGTTTTCTGTCGTCGTTTCTTTTGTTTTCCCTTTTATCTTCTCCGGAAAGATTAGTGATGATGAAATATTGTGGCTAAGTGGTGGAATTGCGATCATCATGCTCCTCTTATACTTTTCTGCATTATTTTTTAGACTTGTGACTCATAGAGGGGTTTACGCAGAAAAGGAAGATTCAGGGCAAGAACAAGAAACACCTGAATGGGGCAAATGGAAATCGATTATTATATTAGCTGCATCTGCGATTACCGTTGCCCTTGTTAGTGACCAATTAGTTGATACGTTTGAAGATGTGGCGGAGTCCTTCGGTTGGAGTGAAGTATTTATCGGAATCATTATCGTTGCCATCATTGGTAACTTCGCTGAAAATATTGCCGCAATCTATATGGCATTACAAAATAAAATTAATGTGTCAGTAGAAATTGCAGTCGGGTCGACATTACAAATTGCTATGTTCGTTACACCTATTTTAGTATTGTTATCCTTTATGTTCGCTACACCAATGCCACTCGTGTTTCCAACAGAAGCTTTAATCTCGATGTTGCTCTCAGTTTTCTTAGCAACTTTTATTATGAATGACGGTGACACAAACTGGTTTGAAGGTTTGACACTTATGTGTGCTTACATCATCATTGCAATCGGTTTTTACTTTATTTAAGATGGAGAAAAGCTTTCACAAGGGGAGATGTACATGTTAAAAACATTTCATTTAAACACTAGTCATCATGACCAAATGATTGATGTTACGAATGAAGTTGAAGGTTGGATTCGTGAAGAAGGCATTAAAGAAGGCTTAATTGTCGTCTCTTCTCTTCATACAACAGCTGGGTTTACGGTTAATGAAAATGCTGACCCTGACGTTAAAACTGACATGCTAAGGCGTTTCCGTGAGGCCTATCCATGGGATGACCCACAAGATCGACATATGGAAGGCAACACAGCTGCCCATATGAAAACGAGTACTGTTGGCCATTCGCAAACGTTAATTATTGAAAATGGAAGACTCGCCCTCGGTACTTGGCAAGGGTTATATTTCTGTGAGTTTGATGGACCAAGACAAAGAAAATATGTAGCGAAAATCATTCAATAAACTGTTAGGCTCTTGATTTCATCTCAAGAGCCTGTTTGTTCTTTTTCAGCTTCCTCAACAACTCTGTCTAAAAACTCTTGGACAACTTGATCGTTTTTGCTAGAAGGAGCCAATTTCAAAAATAACTTACCAAACCAATTCGTTCCACGATTAGCGCCTTCATAGGTCAATAACGATTCCTGACTCCCTTTTGTAATAATCGTATAAGACCTTTCAATTTTGAATGCTTTACCAATATTAAAGGTCATCGTTAAATGTTTATAGTCCTCTTTGTCTTCATAGGCTAATGTTTCGACGATATATGTCTCAACACGTTCACCTTCTTGGTAAGATTGTTTATGCTTAGATCCTACTTGACCTTGTTCTCCTTCGATCAACTCATGTTCAACGACTTTTGGCATAATACGTTGTAATTGATCAGGCTGAAATAATGCCCACACAGTCTCAATATTAGTAGGAATTCGTCTTTTTTCCTTCCAAGTTAACATGTCACCACACCTTTTTCATTGCTAAGTATATTTTGACACAATGACTATCATATCAACAAACTTTTTAAGGGGGAAAAGGGTTAATAGCTTCTATCACGAATAGTACTTATAAAGGTGGGATATGATGAAAATACGTGAAGCTAAGCTTTCAGATGCAAGTGGAATTGGTAAAGTGCATGTTAATAGTTGGAGGACAACGTATAAAGGGATTGTTCCAGACGAATTCTTAAATAACTTAACTTACGAAAAAAGAGAAAAACTTTGGATTAATAATATTTCAGCCCAAGATCAATATATTATCGTTGCGGAAAACGAGACTGGTCAAATTGTAGGTTTCGCTAGTGGGGGTAAAAGGGAAACTAATGTACATAAGAATGCTGGTGATTTAACATCCATTTACATTCTTGAAGAATTTCAAGGACAAGGTGTTGGTACACAGCTAATGAAAGATATGTTCGCCTACTTTAAAGAAGTTGGTTATAATACGATTTTCGTAGAAGTTTTAAAGAGTAATGAAACGAAATTTTTCTACGAAGCTTTCGGAGCAGTCCATCATGAAGCGAAGACGATTACTATTCAAGAGAAGGAATTAGACTTACTAATCTATAAATGGACGGAAATTTAATAACTTTTTAATAGAAAACGGGCGAAACAATTGGTCAATAATTAATAGATTTAATAAGTTAATACTAGAAGTAGCAAAACACGTACTAGGACCCGAGGTGATTTTCATGACTAAAAACATATACATCGTTAGACATTGCAAAGCTGAAGGTCAAGAACCGCAGGCACAATTAACAACATTAGGTGAAATGCAAGCGCGTGAACTTGTCGAGTTCTTTAAGGACTATCAAATCGATCGAATCGTTTCTAGCCCATATATTCGAGCAGTAGGAACGATTGAACCTTACGCCCAGAAGTATAACATGCCAATTGAAATCGACAGGCGAATTGCTGAACGTCTAATGAGTAAACAACTTTTATCTTCATGGATGGATCAGTTGGAAAGTCAATTTCCACTAGCTGATTTAAATCCAATCGATCGGATTTCATCAGAAGATAAAAGGACTCGAGCCGTTCAAGCTATTCAAGATATCGAAAGCCGTGACGAAGAAAACACCGTTATCATCTCCCATGGTGGTGTCATTCCGTTAATATTAGATCACTATTATTCCGGCTCTCGTTTCCACAGGTTAACAAATCCCGACGTCCATTTGTTAACACTTGATGGAAAACGAACAAAAGTGAACAGAATTTGGGTACCGTAACTTACCTGAAGGAGAGGGGTGACCCTCTCCTTTTTATGCGCGTTTATTCTCCTTACTTTTAAACAAATAACGAATCCCTTTACCTGACAGTGGTTCACTTTCATAACGAGGCAAAACATGCAAATGAGCGTGAAAAATATGCTGTCCCCCAACTTCTCCACAATTCCAACCTACATTGTAACCTTGTGGATGGTGGTGCTGATCTATGTGCTCTTTAACCTTATGTAACAAGTCATATGTTGCTTCCCATTCTTCACGTGTTAAATCAAACGCTGTTTCCCTATGTTTTCTAGGAACAATCAGACCTGATCCCTCTAATTGCACTCCTTTTTCCTTTGATTGATTTAACTGTAAAAACATACAATGATCATTAGCGAAAACAACTTGTTGTTCTGGTTCTAAGTCAGGGTAACAAAGAACACAATCATGAAGTTTTTCATTAAAGAATGACTTAAAATATTGTTTAGTATCTTTATGGGTTAATCGTTCATAAACCTCTTCATATGGTAAAAAGTTTACTTCTGCAATTTCACGGTCTTTTGGTACTAAATCTGAGTCATCACCAAAATATTCAACAAGAAATATGGTTGTCTCTTGCTTTTTCCACCCTGTTTGCTCTTGAAAACTTTTTCCAAACGAAAAGCAAATTTTATCATCAAATTGTTTAATAACCCTATACTGAGTTGAACCAGTCTCTTCTTCCAACTCCCTCAATATAGCGTGTTCTAAACTAAGGTCATTTTGCTCGACACCACCTTTTGGGAAATCCCATTCACCTTCCATTAAGCTACCCTTTTCAAGAGCACTGACTTTAACTTTATGCACTAATAAAAACTCATTTCCTTTATAAACAATTGCACCTTCTGCTTTTCTAATCATTTAAGTAAACCTCCTCTAACTTAGCACCAGCACTTGACTCACAAAGAGACTTGAAGATGGAGATACCGTTTAAAAAGCGCTCATCATAGTTTTCTCCATCAACACTCCAAGAAGTTGCCAACACGGCATGACTATATCCCCATAAAAGTAATCGTTCATAGCTAATATCTAATTTTGACATAAAAATTTCAGTTCTTTTTCGGATAACATCATATGCTCCTTGCTCAGGAAGCTTGTTCAACATATATTGAATCAAATCATATTCTCTCTCCCCGATTAATCCTTTTGGGTCAATAGCAATCCAGTTGCCCTCCCCACTTTCTAAAACATTATAGTGATGGAAGTCGCCATGTAACAAATACTGCTTTTTCGTTGTTTTGTTTAGATAAGTGAAGATCGTTAAAGCCAAACTCAATTCATCTCTTGAAATAGGTCCCAAACCATTAGGATTCTTTTCTACAATTCTTTTAAAATTTTGCTCTCTTGATATCACAGTAGGTATGAATCGTGTTTGTTTTGGTCGTTCTTTATGTAATTTGTTAATAACATCTGCAGCAATTTCACAAGCTTCTTCATCTTCTAATACATCTGCCAAATAAGTCCCAGGATTTATTTTTTCTAAGAGGAATAAGCCATAATCTTCATCCCAGTCAACTAATTGAACCATTCCCTTTCCTTCAAACAATTGAAGTGCTTCCAACTCATTCATAAACCCTTCGCCAGGTATACAAATCTTTACTACGAGTTCTTCTCCCATTCTAGTTACCGCAGGGGCAACATAGTTTATGGATAATGAATATGGTTTTTTAACCGTAATTGACCACTTCTGCTCACAATAGTAAATTAAATCAGGCAACTTACTTAGCCATGCTTCACCTTCATCAGGGAAATAATGATTTACACTCTTTACGAAAAGTTCTTGTAACTTTTCCATAAGTAACCACCTTTTTTGATTTTTATTAGGAATTTACTGTAAATTCCTAAAAGTTTATGTATAATAATTAGAAATACCTTTCGGGAGATGAGTTCATGAAGATTGAAGATGTTTATAGTGACTTCCCCACACTAGAAACCGACCGTTTAAAAATTAGAAAGCTAACAATGGATGATGTTGAAGACATCAATAAGTACACTTCTAAAGATGAAGTATCTCAGTATGTTAGTTGGAACACGCACCAATCCCTCGATGATACGAAAGATTTCGTTCAGTTTGCTTTGGACCAATATCAAAAACACGACGTTGCACCTTTTGGAATTGAACTTAAAGAAACTGGGAAAATCATCGGAACAGTCGACTATATTTGGTGGAAGCCAGCACATCAAAAAGCTGAAATTGGTTACGTTCTTTCGGATCAGTATTGGAGTAACGGGATTATGACTGAAGCAGTTCAAGAGCTGATCAAGTTTGGGTTTGAGAACATGGACCTCGTGCGTATTGAAGCTAGGTGTTTTGCCGAAAACAAAGGGTCCGAACGCGTCATGCAAAAGGTTGGTATGACTTATGAAGGAACATTAAGGAAAAGTATGTTCGTTAAAGGTCATTATAAAGACTTAAAAATGTATGCCATTTTAAAAGAAGACTATGAATCTATGACAAAATAAGTTTACGGTAAAGTAAGTTATAAATCTCTTTTAAACACGTAACTCACTTTATCGTAATCCATCTTCTCTTCATAAAAACGGTGCGCATCTGTTCGATTTAATCCAGAAGACAGAGCGACACTTTTAAACCCATGTTCCTCAGCCCAATTTTGAACATAGTCTAGCAACTTCTCTCCATACCCTTTTGAGCGTTCATTAGTATCAGTTACTAAGTCGCATACCCAAACAAATCGCCCATAGTAAAGGGTGATCATCGGTTTGAATCCTATAACAGCTACCATTTGGTCACCGTCATATAATGCAGCCATGTTGTATTGATCATTTTGTTGTGCATCCTCTACTAAATCCAAATATGTAAGCTCATCTAAGTGGGTTCTTAACTGTTTCATTATCGGAAAAGCTTCTAATATGTCCTCTTTTGACTTAAGCTCTCTAAAGGTTAATTGATTCAAACTGTACTCACCTTGCTTTCTAATTTCTCCAAAATGACATTAACTACTTCTTCTAAAGGATTTGTTCCATCGATAATCATATCTGAGTTTCCCTTAACATACTCCATTGCCAAAAATGCTTCTCGACCATATTTTAAATAAAACTTTAGATCCCCCATAACCTTCGAAACTGCTTGACCTTCAAAATCCCTAATCATCCGCCGTGCCAGCGCCACATCAAGTGGTGTGTCTATATAAATAGCAAAGTCAATATAGTTTTTCATTTGTTCATTTAAATAGGCGAAAGGATAATCTAATATGAGATATTTAACTTGTCCTTTTTCTATAATCGCCTGGATACTTTGGGCTAAGGGAGTTAAATTCCATACATTATAATTAGCACCGTCGTGGACCCAATTAACTAGATTGCTAGGAGCGCCTTCAAAATCATAATCATCAAAATATAACGCTTCTGATTCCGGCAAATTCTCTAGCAATTGGTTCGTAATCGTCGTTTTACCACCACCTGATACAGCGGCGATGGAAATAAA
>NZ_BJYA01000020.1 GCF_007991275.1 Alkalibacillus haloalkaliphilus
CCGCCGGGCGATTTTTAAGCTAAGAAGTTATTGTCTTCTTAGCTTTTTTTGTATATGATTGTAATAATAACTTGAATATAAATGAAGAGAATTTCATATATAAGTAAAATGTAGTAAAAAAGTTCAGAAAGGGGGAGATGGGTTGATCGACTGGACAGCTTTTTTGGGAGAGAATTTTGATGTAATGGTGTACCGCGTTATATTAGCTACTATATTGTGTGGGTTGATTGGTTTTGAACGTGAGTTAAAGAAACACTCTGCAGGGTTCAGAACACATATATTAGTAGGTGTAGGTGCTTGTGTCATGATGCTGTTATCGGTTTACGGTTTCCAGCCGTACATTACTGATCATTATACAATCCGTTTCGACCCAGCTCGTATCCCCTCATATGTTATAAGCGGAATTGGGTTTTTAGGTGCTGGAACTATTTTAGTTCATGGTATGACAATTAGAGGTTTAACAACAGCAGCATCGATCTGGACTGTGGCCGGTTTAGGTCTAGTAATTGGTGCAGGCATGTATGCGCTAGCTATACTTGCAACATCAGTTGTACTGTTAAGCTTAATCTTCCTGAACTCCTTTGAAAAATTGTTTACTAAACAGAAGACGGCTAATTGGGTGCATTTGCAAGTGACTCAAGAAGTTCATTTAGGTGAAGTACTTAATATATTTGATGAATTTGATCTTCTTATTAAGCGAATGGAAATTGAAAGTGAAGATATACTTCAAAGAAATGTCTATATAGAACTTGAAAAGAACCAAAATTTCAATAAAAATGACCTTTTAGACCGTGTGAGCAAAATTGAAAATGTAACGTATATATTTGAGCGAAATTAACTAGTGACGCCCCTTACGCATAATTATGTGAGGGGTGTTTTTGTCTTAAATTAATGTTAATAAGTTTAAATCAAAATGTTTGCATCATAATAAATTGTGGGTATAATAAAAGTATAGTCAAAGATAGTCAAAGTCAAACTAATTGTTCTTTGATCTTTGTCTTTTTTATAACTGTTTTGAAGGAGGGTAAGCGGTGAGAAATATTTCAGACGTTATTGAAAATTACTTAAAAAAGGTGATTGAATCGAGTAATAGTGATGTCGTTGAACTAAAGCGTAGTGAAATTGCTGACCGTTTTGAGTGTGTCCCTTCCCAAATTAATTATGTTATTAACACCCGTTTTACTTTAGAAAAAGGTTATTTAGTTGAAAGTAAACGTGGTGGTGGCGGATATATAAGAATTATCCGATTAAAACCTAAATCTAATCAAGAGTTAATTAAAGAGATGGATTTAGTTGCTGAGCATCCCTTACCTCAGCAAGCAGCATTTGACTTAGTAGAACGTTTAAAAGAGGAAAACTTAATAACAGAACGAGAGAAGCGACTTATGTTCAAGGTTTTACATCGTGACATATTGGATATACCTTTACCAAAACGCGACCAAGTTCGCTCTAAAATATTTAAAGAGTTGCTAACAACGATAAAAATGTATGGTTGATTGGAGGGTCTATGATGCAATGCCAAAAATGCCATGATCATGAGGCAGCAGTTCATTACACTCAAGTAGTCAATGGTCAAAAAAAAGAAGTGCATTTGTGTGAACAATGTGCTCATGAAGAAGGTTATATGAATTTTACTAATGAAAGTTTGTCACTTCATCATTTTCTTACAAACATGTTTCCTTTCGACCAGGCGGTTAACCAACAACCTAAAGAACAAGTACAGCGGAATCAAGTGATGACATGTGAAGGTTGTGGCTTAACTTATGCCCAATTTAGAAGGAAAGGTAAGTTTGGCTGTAGTCAATGTTATGAAACGTTTGATTCATATTTAAATCCAATTTTTAAACGTGTTCATAGTGGTAATACTGAACATGTTGGTAAAATACCAAAACGAATCGGTGGTCAACTTCATAAACGTAAAGAAATTGATCAACTAAAGAAAGAGTTACAGCAACTAATCGAAGACGAGAACTTTGAAGAAGCAGCTCATATACGAGATCGGATTAGAACGCTAAATCAAGAAATAGATGAGTCAAATAAGGGTGGTGATGCTTAATGTCATTACAAGATTTTATTAACGATGCAATCAGCCCTTGGATGAATAATGAAGGTAATGATTCTGATATTGTGTTAAGTACACGTATACGATTAGCGCGTAACTTAGAACAAGTACCTTTTCCAACAAGTCAAGATCAAGAGTCACAACAGAAGGTGTTACAGCACGTTGAACAAGAGTTTAACGAACAAAGCTATGAGTCATTTAAACAGTTTCAGCTTGTCAAAATAGGTGAGTTAGAACCTATAGAAAAGAGAGTATTAGTTGAAAAGCATCTCATAAGTCCTAACTTAGCAGAAAACACTGAGACAGGCGCGGTGCTTATTTCTGAGAATGAACAAGCATCGATTATGGTTAATGAAGAAGATCATCTGCGAATTCAACTTTATTATCCAGGCTTTGAGTTATCTGAAGCTTTACAACAAGCACAAAAATTAGATGACTGGTTTGAGGAACGCACGCGTTATGCTTTTGATGAGCATAAAGGGTATTTAACGAGTTGCCCAACTAATGTTGGTACTGGTCTTAGAGCTTCAATCATGATGCATTTACCGGCATTAACAATTACTAATCAAATGAACCAGATCGTTCCTGAGATTAACAAGTTAGGGTTAGTCGTTCGCGGTATATATGGTGAAGGGAGCGAGGCTTTAGGTCAGCTGTATCAAATTTCTAACCAAATGACTTTAGGTAAGTCAGAAGAGGATATCGTTGAAGATTTAAAGAGTGTTGTTAAGCAAGTTATCGAAAGTGAGCGAAAAGCACGCGAATGGATTATGCAACAATCGGGTATACAGTTAGAAGACCGAATCTTCCGTTCATATGGAGTTTTAGCTCATAGTAGAATTATTGAATCTAAAGAAGCTGCAAAATGTTTATCCGATGTTCGTTTAGGTATTGATATTGGTTTGATTAAAAACGTATCAAAAAATATCTTAAATGAGCTTATGGTGTTAACTCAACCAGGGTTTTTACAACATTACGCTAAGAAATCGTTACACCCAAATGAACGGGACTGGTTTAGAGCTAACTTAATTCGTGAAAGATTACAATTAGAGCAGTATAAGAATTAGAAGGAGGTCATCAAATATGATGTTTGGACGATTTACAGAACGCGCACAAAAGGTTCTTGCGTTATCTCAAGAAGAAGCCGTTCGATTAGGGCATAATAATATAGGTACAGAACACATCTTATTAGGTTTAATTAAAGAAGGCGACGGGATCGCTGCTAAAGCTTTAAAATCTTTAAATGTAACAGCTGAACAAATCCAAGAAGAAGTTGAACAGTTAATAGGCACAGGCCAAAGTAACCAACAGACGATCCATTATACGCCAAGGGCGAAAAAAGTCATTGAGCTATCTATGGATGAGGCGCGTAAATTAAATCATTCGTATGTTGGAACTGAGCACATTTTGTTAGGTTTAATTCGTGAAGGTGAAGGTGTTGCCGCTCGTGTATTTAACAACTTAGGAGTCAGCTTAAATAAAGCACGTCAACAAGTGTTACAACTACTAGGTAGTAACGAATCAACATCTAACCAACGTCAACAGAAGCAATCTAACAGTGCCAATACACCAACGCTAGATTCATTGGCTCGAGACTTAACGACAGTTGCACGTGAAGGTGGCATTGACCCTGTCATTGGCCGTGGGAAAGAAATTGAACGTGTAATTCAAGTGTTAAGTCGTCGTCGTAAAAACAACCCAGTGTTAATCGGTGAACCAGGTGTAGGTAAGACAGCAATTGCTGAAGGTTTAGCCCAACAAATTGTAAATAACGAAGTACCAGAGATCCTCCGTGACAAGCGCGTTATGACACTTGATATGGGTACAGTTGTTGCAGGTACGAAATATCGTGGTGAGTTTGAAGACCGTTTGAAAAAGGTTATGGAAGAGATTCGCCAAGCTAGAAATATTATTCTATTCATCGACGAGTTGCACACATTAATTGGTGCAGGTGGTGCAGAAGGTGCTATTGATGCATCTAACATTTTAAAACCAGCCTTAGCACGTGGTGACTTACAATGTATCGGTGCAACGACGTTAGATGAGTATCGTAAGTATATTGAAAAAGATGCAGCACTTGAGCGTCGTTTCCAACCAATTCAAGTTGATGAACCAACTCCTGAAGAATCACAACAAATATTAGAAGGATTAAGAGATCGTTATGAAGCACACCACCGTGTAACGATTTCAGATGATGCTATTGAAAGTGCTGTCCGCCTATCTGACCGTTATATTACAGATCGTTTCTTACCAGATAAAGCGATTGATTTAATTGATGAGGCAGCTTCACGTGTAAGGTTAAGAAGTTATACAGCTCCACCAAACTTAAAAGAACTAGAGCAAAAACTAGAAGAAGTGAAGAAAGAAAAAGATGCAGCTGTTCAAAGCCAAGAATTTGAAAAAGCAGCGTCATTAAGAGATAAAGAGCAAAAGTTAAAAGATGAGCTTGCTAAGACGAAAGATGAATGGAAAGAAAAACAAGGGAAAGAAAGTTCTGAAGTGACGTTAGATGATATTGCACACGTCGTTTCAACTTGGACTGGAGTACCTGTATCTAAACTAGCTAAAGATGATAAAGAAAAGCTGCTTAACTTAGAAGAAACATTACACGGTCGTGTCATCGGTCAGGATGAAGCGGTTAAGGCTGTTTCAAAAGCAGTTAGACGTGCACGTGCTGGGTTAAAAGATCCGAAACGTCCGATAGGTTCATTTATCTTCTTAGGGCCAACAGGTGTTGGTAAAACTGAGCTTGCTAGAGCACTAGCTTCTTCAATGTTCGAAGATGAAGATGCAATGATTCGGATCGACATGTCTGAATATATGGAGAAACACGCGACGTCTCGTTTAGTAGGTTCACCTCCAGGCTATGTCGGTTATGAAGAAGGTGGCCAATTAACTGAGAAGGTTCGTACAAAGCCATACTCAGTAATTTTACTAGATGAGATTGAAAAGGCGCACCCTGAAGTGTTTAATATCCTACTACAAGTATTAGAAGATGGTCGCTTAACAGACTCTAAAGGCCGTGTAGTTGACTTCCGTAATACGGTATTAATTATGACATCTAACGTTGGTGCTCATGAGTTAAAACGTCAAAAATACGTTGGCTTTAGCGTAAATGACAATCAACAAGATCATAAACAGATGAAATCTAAAGTAATGGATGAATTGAAGAAAGCGTTCCGTCCAGAGTTTTTAAACCGTGTGGATGAAACGATTGTCTTCCATTCACTTGAAGAGAAGCATATTCAAGAAATCGTGCAACTAATGGTTAAGCAACTACAAGACCGCTTAACAGATAGTGACATTAACTTTACGTTGACCGAAAAAGCAATTAAACAAATTGCAGATGAGGGTATGGATTTAGAGTACGGTGCAAGACCACTACGCCGTTCAATCCAAAAGAACGTAGAAGACTTCTTATCTGAAGAACTACTAAGTGGTACAATTAGTACAGGTCAAGAAGTTAGAATTGATGTTAACGATGAAGGTGAGTTTTACATTGAATCTACAAAACCTCTAGAAAAAGAAACAAGCAAACAGTCATAGTGTTAAACAGCCGGATTGACCTAACTAATCCGGCTGTTTTCCATATTGTGAATGTTTAATCAACCATTAATTTGTATTTAGAAAGGGAGACAACCATCATGGCTAAAGCTAAAGTAATATTTTTCTGCCAAGAATGTGGTTACGAATCACCAAAATGGATGGGAAAGTGTCCAGCATGTCATCAATGGAATACATTAGTAGAAGAAAAAGTTTCTAAGAAATCTGAGCGACATGAAGTGGGAAGTAACCAAACGAGAAAACGTAAAAAGCCACAATCACTTAAGGAAGTTTCATCAAAAGAAGAATCACGTGTAACGACAAACATGGAAGAATTAAACCGTGTATTAGGTGGCGGGATTGTTCCAGGGTCACTCGTGTTAATTGGTGGCGACCCAGGAATCGGTAAGTCAACTTTACTTCTACAACTATCTTCTCAAGTGGCTAACTTAAATATGAATGTTTTATACATATCAGGTGAAGAATCGGAAAAGCAAACAAAGCTTAGAGCAGAGCGGCTTGAGGTTAGTGAAAATGACTTATTTATTATGGCAGAGACGAATTTAGAGTATGTGATTGATGCAATTGATGAAATGAACCCTTCATTTGTCGTCATTGACTCGATCCAAACAGTATATCATGATGCTGTAACGTCAGCGCCAGGTTCTGTTTCGCAAGTAAGAGAATGTACAAGCGCGCTTATGAAAGTGGCTAAGTCAAAAGGAATTCCGATATTTATAGTTGGACATGTGACTAAAGAAGGTGCTATTGCTGGCCCTAGATTGTTAGAACATATGGTGGATACCGTTTTATATTTTGAAGGGGAACGTCATCATACATTTAGAATTTTAAGAAGTGTTAAAAACCGTTTTGGTAGTACGCATGAAATGGGTATCTTTGAAATGAAAGAAGAAGGCTTAGTTGAGGTTAATAACCCATCAGAAATCTTTCTAGAAGAACGTTCACAAGGTGTTGCAGGCTCAACGGTTGTTGCATCTTTAGAAGGTACTAGACCGATGTTAGTTGAAATTCAAGCGTTAATTTCACCGACACAGTTCGGACATTCAAGAAGAATGGCTACAGGGCTAGATCATAACCGAGTTCCTTTACTTATGGCAGTGTTAGAAAAAAGAGCAGGGCTTCTATTACAAAACCAAGACGCATATGTAAAAGTAGCAGGAGGAGTTAAGTTAGATGAACCTGCCATTGACTTAGCTGTTGCAATTAGTGTTGCTTCAAGCTTCCGTGATCACCCGACTAGACCTGATGATGTGTTTATCGGTGAGGTAGGGTTAACAGGAGAAGTAAGAAGAGTAGCACGAATAGAACAACGCGTTCAAGAGGCATCAAAGTTAGGATTTAAACGAATCATTTTACCACGAAAAAATCTTGGTAGTTTTACAGCGCCAGATGGTGTTGAATTAGTCGGTGTTGATTCTGTTCAGGAAGCATTGAAAGAAGGTTTAGGTGAATAGTGTTACAAAACAAAAATATTTGTAACACAATTGACATACAATCTTGAGAAGTGATATAATAATTGCTATTTTATTTTGACGTATTTTCGGTGAGCATGGTATAATTTACAATTATAGTTAAAATCGCTAATTGACTTATGCTCACCGCTTTTTTTGGCGAAACTAGTAAACAGGAGGTGCATAGCGTGTTAAAAAGAATTATTCAGCTATTTATAGTAGTAGCTGGTGGTACGATAGGGTATGTATATTTTCCCGATCTAGCGTCTTTAGCAGGTTTTGAAGAGCCAAGTTGGCTTATTCCGTACATGGGATTAGTGTTAGGTGCAATCATATTATTTATACTAACGTTTTGGGTTGTTGATTATGTTGTTGATTTTCTTAAAATTATTGAAGAAAAACTTGTTAAAGCACCAGTTGGAGATTTATTGTTTGGAAGTTTGGGACTCATTGTCGGGTTAGTTACCGCATTTTTAGTTAATATTTATTTACAAGGGTTTGGTATTCCGCTTGTTTCAGAGATTTTACCGATCTTCGTAACAGTTATTTTAGGTTACTTAGGGTTTCAAGTCGGTTTTAAACGACGAAATGAGTTTATTGGCCTTATTACAAAAGGTCGTAATAAAGAGAAAGAAGCTGCAATGATGGGTGATGCTTCAGAAGATGGAAGCGTACGACCGAAGATATTAGATACTAGTGTTATCATTGATGGTAGAATTGCAGATATTTGTGAAACCCACTTTTTAGAAGGCTCAATCATCATTCCGCATTTTGTATTAGAAGAATTACAACATATTGCAGATTCATCAGATGTGCTTAAACGTAATAGAGGTCGCAGAGGACTAGATATACTCAATCGATTGCAAAAAGAAGTGCCTGTTGATGTTCAGATCTATGAAGGTGACTTTGAAGAAATTCAAGAAGTGGATAGTAAGTTAGTGAAGTTAACGAAACTGTTAGACGGTGTACTAGTAACCAATGATTTTAACTTAAACAAAGTTTCTGAGTTTCAGAATGTAACCGTATTGAACATTAATGATTTAGCAAATGCAGTAAAGCCAGTTGTTTTACCAGGTGAAGAAATGAATGTTCATGTCATAAAAGCTGGTAAAGAAGATAAGCAAGGTGTTGCTTACTTAGACGACGGAACGATGATTGTCGTTGAAGATGGTAAGTCGTTCATTGGTGATGCACTTGATGTTATTGTAACGAGTGTATTGCAAACATCAGCGGGGCGTATGATTTTCGCCAAACCGAAAGCGATGGAAAAAGCGCAATAATATACTTTTAAAGGGCTGACGCCATTCAACTTTTAAATGGTCTTGTCAGTCCTTTCTTATTTATATTTGAAGCCGAGATTATGTGTTTATATTGTTAAATTAGTGTAAAATAGGTGGTACATTAAGAAAGTTTTGCAAGAAGAAAGGGAATATATATGGAGAACTATCAAGCGATTGTATTAGCAGCTGGTCAGGGGAAGCGAATGGGCGTCGGTCATAATAAACAGTTGATCGCTCTAGGGGATCGTCCATTAATTGCACATACCCTTCAAGTGTTCGAAGGTGACCCATGGTGTTCAGCAATTTACCTCGTTGTTCATCCAGATGAACATAACGTTATGAAGGATGTTGTGACAGAGTACGGTTTTTCTAAAGTTGTTAAGTTCGTAAATGGTGGACTTGAAAGGCAGCACAGTGTAAAAAATGCCGTCGACACATTGAGTCAGGATCTCGTCACTTTTGTTCATGATGGTGCAAGACCATTTGTTTCAGAAGGTGAATTACATAAGTTGTATGAAGCGACGGTTTCACATGGAGCTGCATTTTTAGCAACACGTGTGACAGATACTATTAAACAAGTTGAAGGCCATGAAGTGAAGACGTTAGACCGAAGTAAACTTTACCAAGCTCAAACACCACAAGCTTTTACTTATAAATGGCTAACAGAAGCACATGATTACGCAGCAACAAAGGAAATGATAGCAACTGATGATGTGGCACTTTTAGAGTTGATTAATAAAAATGCCGCTGTCGTTGAAGGAAGCTATCATAATTTTAAATTGACGACACCAGAAGATATACAAAAGGCAGAAAATATGCTAAAAATAAATAGTCAAGGAAACTATAAGGAGGACCCTTCATTGTTTCGAATAGGACAAGGTTTTGATGTTCACCAATTAGTAGAGGGAAGGCCGTGTATCATCGGTGGTGTAACAATTCCTTATGAAAAAGGCTTGTTAGGCCATTCAGACGCCGATGTTTTATTACATACAATTGCTGATGCTGCATTAGGAGCGATCGGTGAGGGTGATATCGGAAAGCATTTTCCAGACACTGACCCACAATACGAAGGGTTGGACTCTAAAGAGTTATTACAAGAGGTTTGGGATAAAGTTGAACAGTCAGGCTACACGTTAGTTAATGTAGACTGTACCATTATGGCACAAGCTCCGAAGATGGCCCCATATATAGAAGAGATGAGAAGTACAATTGCTAACCTGTTACAAGCTGACCTAAACCAAGTCAATGTTAAGGCGACAACGACTGAGAAGTTAGGCTTCACAGGACGTAAAGAAGGAATTGCATCACAAGCGGTCATTTTATTACAACAAAGAGCTTAAGTTTTGTACAATATTGATAGGTAGATATAGAAAGGAGAACGACTCATGACGGAAAAAGTAAGAGTACGTTATGCCCCTAGTCCGACTGGGCATTTGCATATCGGAAACGCAAGGACGGCTTTATTTAATTATTTATTTGCAAGAAGTACTGGTGGCGAATTTGTCATCCGTATTGAAGATACAGACCAAAAACGAAATGTTGAAGGTGGAGACATTGGTCAATTAAAATACTTAAAATGGTTAGGGATCGACTGGGACGAGAGTGTTGATTTAGGTGGCGATTATGCACCATATCGTCAAATGGACCGTCTGCATATTTATAAAAAGTATGCCGATGAACTATTAGAAAAAGGTCTAGCTTACAAATGCTATATGACAGAAGATGAACTTGAGCAAGAACGCGAAGAACAACGTGCTCAAGGTAAAGTGCCAATGTATTCAGGTGCTCATCGCGATTTGACGCAAGAGCAAATTGAACAGTATGAAGCAGAAGGTCGTCAACCAAGCCTTCGTATTCGTGTTCCAGCAAACGAAACATATGCGTTTAAAGATATCGTAAAAGAAAAGATCACGTTTGAATCAAGTGATTTTGGTGATTGGGTTATTATGAAAAAAGACGGAACACCAACTTATAACTTTGCGTGTGCGATTGACGATTACTTAATGAAGATTACTCACGTTTTACGTGGTGAAGATCACATTTCAAACACGCCTAAACAGATGATGGTTTATCGTGCTTTCGGTTGGGAAGTTCCAACGTTTGCTCATATGACGTTAATCGTAAATGAAGAACGTAAAAAGTTAAGTAAGCGTGATGAAAGCATTATTCAGTTTATTGAACAGTACGCAGACTTAGGTTATTTACCTGAAGCGTTATTTAACTTTATTACGTTATTAGGTTGGTCTCCTCAAGGGGAAGAAGAGCTATTTACAAGAGAGCAGTTAACGGAGATCTTTGACCCTGAACGGTTATCGACTTCTCCAGCTGTGTTCGACCCACATAAATTAAAGTGGATGAACAACCAGTACATTAAAGAAAGTTCATTAGAACGCGTTGTTGACTTAACGCTCCCACATTTAATTGAAGCGGGCAAAGTTGATGAAGGTATGAATGAGTCAACTCGTCAGTGGGTAGAAGAGTTAATTTCTCTTTACCATAACCAATTAAATTACGGTGCGGAAATTGTTGAGTTGACTGAGTTGTTTTTCCGTAAAGAAATCAACTATAATGAAGAGTGTATGGATGTGTTAAATCAAGAGCATGTTCCTAGTATGCTTGAACACTTTAAGTCAGAGTTAGAGCAATTAGATGAACTAACTCCTGATGATGTAAAAGCTGCAACGAAAGCTACACAAAAAGCAACAGGTAATAAAGGTAAGAAACTTTTTATGCCAATTCGTGTCGCAACAACTGCGCAAACACACGGGCCAGAGTTGCCTAATGCCATTACTTTATTAGGTAAAGAAACTGTTTTACATCGTCTGGAACAATTAATTAATAAATTAAACTATTCGGCATAACATGTTTCAAAGTCGTTAATATAATATACAAAGCGTTGATGAGGAGAAGTAAAACGGATCAAGCTAAATACAGAGAAGGCTACATTCGCTGAGAGTAGCTTTTAGTTTGACGTTTGAAATGCACCTCAGAGCCTTCACTTGAATTGAAGTAGAGTGAAGCGGTTAAGTACCGTTAAACACTTCGAAAGTTGAGAGGGATACCTCTAAACAGAGTGGAACCGCGTTAATTAAGCGTCTCTGTCTATTCCATATAGACAGAGGCGCTTTTATATTGTCATTCACTTATATTCATAAGTCGCCTCCAACTTCATGGCTTTGCATCGTAGAAAAACATAAACAAAGGAGGGATTGTATGTTCAAGTTTTTCAAATTGCTTAAAGATGATGTCGATGTTGTATTTGACCAAGACCCTGCTGCAAGAAGTAGAATCGAGGTCATCTTAACATATGCTGGAGTTCATGCGGTTTGGTCACACCGTGTTGCTCATGGATTCCATAAACGTAAAATGTTCTTTATTGCCCGGGCGATTTCCCAAATTAGCCGATTTTTCACAGGTATTGAAATTCACCCAGGTGCACAAATAGGTCGTCGATTCTTCATCGACCACGGTATGGGGGTTGTAGTCGGTGAAACTTGTGAGATCGGTGATAATGTCACTATTTATCAAGGTGTGACGCTAGGTGGAACAGGAAAAGAAGGCGGAAAACGTCACCCGACATTAAAGGATAATGTTTTAGTCGCAACAGGTGCGAAAGTGTTAGGTTCAATTACGATTGATGAACATTCCAAAATCGGAGCAGGTTCTGTCGTCTTAAAGGATGTTCCGAAATATTCAACGGTTGTTGGAATACCTGGTAACATCGTCGTTAAAAATGGAGTTAAAGTGAAAAAGAACTTAGACCACCATAAACTACCTGATCCTGTTTCAGAGAAGTGTGATCTGTTAGAACAAAAAATTGCCGAACTACAAGCTGAAGTTAAGGAATTGAAAGGAGCTGACCGTCATGACAGTTAAATTATATAACTCTTTAACACGCTCAAAAGAAACGTTTAAACCAATTGAAGAAGGAAAAGTGAAGATGTACGTCTGCGGTCCAACAGTATATAACTACATTCACGTAGGTAACGCCAGACCAGCTATTGTCTTTGATACGATTCGCCGTTACTTTGAGTATGTCGGTTATGATGTTGAATACGTATTGAATTTCACAGATGTCGACGATAAGTTAATTAAAGCAGCAGAAGAAATGGGAGAAGAAGTGCCCGAGATTGCTGACCGTTTTATTAATGCGTATAAAGAAGATGTTGGTGCTCTTCATGTAAAAGAAGCGGTTCATCACCCGAGAGTAACTGAAACGATGGATGAGATCCTGCAATTTATTGAAGGATTAATTGATAAAGGGTATGCCTATGAAGCGGATGGCGATGTTTATTTTAAAACACGTGCGTTCGATGAGTACGGAAAATTATCGCATCAATCAATCGATGACTTGCGTTCTGGTGCACGTATTCAAGTGGGAGAAAAGAAAAATGACCCATTAGACTTTGCACTGTGGAAGCAAGCGAAAGAGGACGAGATTGCTTGGGATAGTCCTTGGGGAAGAGGTCGTCCGGGCTGGCATATTGAGTGCTCGGCTATGGCGAAAAAATATTTAGGTGAAACAATTGATATTCACGCTGGTGGTCAAGACTTATCTTTCCCACATCATGAAAACGAAATTGCCCAATCTGAGTGCATGAATGATCAAACGTTTGCGAATTATTGGTTACACAACGGTTATATCCAAATCGATAACGAAAAAATGTCAAAGTCACTAGGTAACTTTATTTTAGTCCATGACCTAGTTCGTAACCATAATCCTAACGTCGTTCGCTTCTTCATGTTAAGTGTTCATTACCGCAACCCTATTAACTTCAATGGTGAATTACTAGCGAGTGCGAAAAATAGCTACGAACGTATTAAGACGGCATATGACAACTTACAACACCGTCGTGAAGCGAGCATGAACCTAACTAATGATACAGAGCAATGGAAAGAAAAAATTAACCAACATGTCGAAACATTTAAACGTGAAATGAATGATGACTTCAATACAGCTAATGCTATCTCTGTACTGTTTGAGCTTGCTAAAGAAGCTAACATTTACATTGACCAAAAGCAGACATCAACAGAAGTAATTGATTATTTTATGAGTACTTTTGACGAACTAACGTCTGTATTAGGGTTTGAATTAGCAACCGAAGAGCTGTTAGATGAAGATATTGAAGCTTTAATAGAAGAGCGTATACAAGCGAGAAAAGACCGTAACTTTAGTCGAGCTGACGAAATTCGCGACGACTTGGCGAATAGAGGAATTATTTTAGAGGATACACCTCAAGGAACGAGATGGAAAAGGCAATGAGTCAAGATTTAAAACCGCATCTTATGAAGAGTTTGACGCTAGCTTACATGGGAGATGTCGTATATGAAAAATATGTACGAGAATATATTATTCAAAAAGGCGAAGTAAAGCCGCAAGCATTGCACACGTTGGCTGTGTCTTTTGTATCAGCAAAGGCACAGTCATATGTGCTACTTCGTTGGATAGAAGATGGCATGTTAACCGAACAAGAAGAAACGATAGTTCGAAGAGGTCGAAACGCCAAGTCTAATGTCCCTAAAAACACAGACCCACAAACGTATCGATACAGCACTGCGTTTGAAGCATTGATGGGATATTTGTATTTTAACGAAGAGTTTGAACGGTTAGATCACCTTGTATTTCAAGCAATTATGGATATTGAAGAAAGGAGATGAGAGTTGTGAGTGAAGAATGGATTACTGGTAAAAACCCTGTTATAGAAACGTTGAAGTCAGGACGTTCGGTTAATAGAGTGCTTGTGCTGGAGTCGATGAAACCCCAAGTGCAAAAGCAAATTTTTAACATTGCCAAACAACAAGGTGTATACGTACAAAAAGTGCCTAAGCAAAAGCTAGACTCAATAGGAGAACACCACCAAGGTGTAGCAGCCTCTGTAGCGGCTTATGACTATGCTTCGTTGGATGATCTATTTCATATAGCTGAAAAAAGACAAGAAGCTCCTTTCTTTCTTTTATTAGATGAATTAGAAGACCCACACAACCTTGGTTCTATTATGCGAACAGCTGATGCTGTTGGTGCACATGGTATCATTATTCCGAAGCACCGTTCTGTACAACTAACACAAACAGTAGCAAAAGCCTCGACAGGTGCTATTGAACATATTCCTGCCGTAAGAGTTACGAATATGAACCAAACGATAGAAGAACTTAAAGCACGTGGAGTGTGGATTGTAGGAACGGATGCGAAAGGTAAGCAAGATTATCGACAGTCTGAATATGATATGCCAATTGCATTAGTGATTGGTAGTGAAGGTAGCGGCATAAGTCGTCTCGTTGCCAAAAATTGCGATTGGCTTGTCCATATGCCGATGAAAGGTGAAGTAACATCTTTAAATGCTTCTGTTTCAGCAGGAATTCTTATGTATGAAGTATACCGCAAACGTTATCCGATAGGGGAGTAACCACTATGATTGTACTAGTTGTGGATGGTTACAACATGATCGGTGACTGGCCTGAATTAAAAAGATTGCGTGATCATGACCTTGAAGCGGCAAGAAATCGTTTAATAGAAATGCTTGCTGAGTATCAAGCGTATATTGGTCATCGAGTTGTTGTCGTGTTCGATGCTTACACTGTAAGAGATGTCGAGCGCCATTATGATCAATTACAAGTTGAAGTGATCTACACGAAAGAGAAAGAAACAGCAGATGAGAAGATCGAAAAGCTTGTAAAAGAAATTATGAATGTGAAAACAAAGGTGTATGTCGCTACATCCGACTATGCTGAACAGTGGACAATCTTTTCCCGCGGAGCATTAAGAAAGTCAGCGCGAGAATTGTTAATCGAAATTCAAGCAATTGATGTCGATATAAAAAAAGACCTTGAAAAACAAGCAGAATTTCAACCGAAAGCAAAAATCCCATTAAGTGAAGACGTGTTGAAAACCTTCGAAAATTGGCGAAGAGGCAATAAATAGCGAGATTTAGTTGACTGAAAATTCGCAACTCCTGTATAATAACCTTATATTTACACTATTAGTAATATAAGACCTCAGTTTTAATAGAATTATGAGGGGCGTTTAACCTCATGACTTGCTGATGTACGATAGGTCTGGTTCATTACGGGAGGAATCTGTGTGAGTAACAAACAAGAAACGAAGAACCATCCTAATTATTCTCAGTACGAAGATGAAAGGGTAGTTGAGTTTGTTCAAGAAGGCGAAGTACAAGCTTTAGAGTACCTAATTAATAAGTACAGAAGTTTTGTTAGAGCGAAGGCGAGAACGTACTTCTTAATTGGGGCGGATCGTGAAGATATTGTACAAGAAGGAATGATCGGGTTATATAAAGCGATAAGGGATTTTCAAAATGACAAGCAATCTTCATTTAAGATGTTCGCTGAGCTTTGTGTAACACGCCAAATCATAACAGCGATTAAAACAGCGACGAGGCAGAAGCACATTCCTTTAAACTCCTACGTATCATTGGACAAGCCAGTCTATGAGGAAGATTCTGACCGTACATTAATCGATATTATCGCAGAAGATGAAATGTCCGACCCTGAACAATTGCTCATTAACCGAGAGAAATACGGTGACATGGAAATCAAAATGAGAGAATTGTTAAGTGACCTAGAACGAGAAGTATTACACTTATATCTTGACGGCCGTACATATCAGGAAATCTCAGTGTTATTGGACCGTCATGTAAAATCAATCGATAATGCTTTACAACGAGTAAAAAGGAAGTTAGAGCGTTATTTATCAGTTGGAGAGATCTCATTATAAGCCTCTATCCTAATTTGACATAATCATACTAGCGTGGTAGATTATTAAAAGTGATAAAATAGGTGATAAGAAGAGGTAGGACTATGCGTAAAAAGGTCGCATTAGCATGTACAGAATGTAATCAACGTAACTATACAACAGAGAAAACAGCTCAAACCTCTGAACGAATAGAGATTAAAAAGTTTTGTAAAAGGTGTGGTCGGCACACGCTTCACCGTGAAACGAAGTAGTGTCGGTATTGGTGTTAGGGGGGAAAAACATGATTAGCTTCTTAAAAGATGTCAGCCGTGAGATGCGAAAGGTTAGTTGGCCTAAAGGTAATGAGTTAACTAAATATACAATCATTGTTATTATGACGGTTATATTTGTTACTATTTACTTCACTATTGTTGATTTAGGAATAACACAGATTTTAGAGCTTTTCTAAGAGTTTGACGATTGAAAAGTATCATAATGTGATATAATGTTAAAAAGAAAAACCCGCATGGTCGGGTTTTTTATATTGGTTTAAAAATGGTTTTGTTTTAAGACCTTTTATATAAAAATGAGAGTGGAAGTAATAGGAGGGAAGGCATAAAGCCATATTAAATGGAGAAAAATTGGTATGTTGTACACACGTACTCTGGTTATGAGAACAAAGTTAGATTGAATTTAGAGAAGCGAATTGAATCGATGGGAATGGAAGATAAAATATTCCGCGTGATCGTGCCAGAAGAAGAAGAAACAGAAGTGAAGAATGGTAAAAAGAAAACATCAATGAAAAAAGTGTTTCCAGGCTATGTATTAACGGAAATGGTGATGACAGATGACTCTTGGTTTGTTGTTCGTAACACGCCTGGAGTAACTGGATTTGTTGGTTCAACTGGTTCAGGGTCTAAGCCAACACCACTTCTACCAGAAGAAGCGACCTATATCTTGAAACGTATGGGCGTTCAAGATAATGCTCAGGAAATTGATTTTGAACTGAAGGAAACGGTTAAAGTGGTCGATGGACCGTTCGCTAACTTTACAGGAACAATAGAAAATATTGATCTAGACAAACAAAAAATTAAAGTGCATGTTAATATGTTCGGGCGTGAAACACCAGTAGAGCTTGATTTCACCCAGATTGAAAAATTATAATCAATCACTTGCATATTCTGAGGAAAGATGCTAAAATTTTTATGTTTCGTATGGCTTGAAAAAAGCTGTTGTAAATAATGAGTGGGAGGGGCATCACACATGACCCCAGTTACCACATCACGGACTTTAAGGAGGTGTGTCTCGTGGCTAAAAAAGTAGTAAACGTTGTGAAATTGCAAATTCCTGCAGGTAAAGCTAACCCTGCTCCGCCAGTAGGTCCTGCATTAGGTCAAGCTGGTATTAATATCATGGGATTCTGTAAGGAATTTAACGCACAAACACAAGATCAAGCTGGTATGATTATTCCGGTTGAAATTTCGGTTTATGAAGACCGTTCATTTACATTCGTAACCAAAACGCCACCGGCTGCAGTTCTTCTGAAAAAAGCAGCTGGTATCGAATCAGGTTCTGGTGAGCCTAACCGTAACAAGGTGGCTACTGTTAAGAGTGATCAAGTACGTGAGATCGCGGAAACAAAAATGCCTGATTTAAACGCTGCTGACGTTGATGCGGCAGTACGCATGGTTGAAGGTACTGCACGTAGCATGGGTATTACTGTAGAAGACTAATACCTAGTCAGTTCATTGATGCGAAATTGGGTTGCGAATGTATTTTCGCAACCTTTATTACGCCTAAAAGCGATAAGACGTTCAGTGAGGTGTAAAAGCCAATACACACACTGTCTTCGCCTAAAGGCTCGTCATGAACGAGTTGACTTTAGTGGGAGGTTCAACCGTTAAAACCACATTGAGGAGGAAGTTAAAATGGCTAAAAGAGGTAAAAAGTATCAAGAGGCTTTAAAGCTTGTTGATCGTACGCAAGCATATGATGTTAACGAAGCAATTGAGTTAGTGAAAAAGACTACAGTTGCTAATTTTGATGAAACAGTTGAAGCGGCTTTCCGTCTAGGGGTTGACCCTAAGAAAGCTGACCAACAAATTCGTGGAGCGATGGTTTTACCACATGGTACTGGTAAAACACAACGCGTTTTAGTAATTGCTAAAGGCGATAAAGCTAAAGAAGCTGAAGCTGCAGGTGCAGATTACGTAGGCGATCAAGAATACATTGATCAAATCAACAAAGGTTGGTTCGAGTTCGACGTAGTTGTAGCAACGCCTGACATGATGGCTGAAGTTGGTAAACTAGGTCGTGTATTAGGGCCTAAAGGCTTAATGCCTAACCCTAAAACAGGAACTGTAACTTTTGAAATCGAAAAAGCTGTTCAAGAAATTAAGGCTGGTAAAGTTGAGTACCGTGTTGATAAAGCAGGTAACATTCATGTGCCAATCGGTAAAGTTTCTTTCGATGACCAAAAGTTAGTTGAAAACTACGTAGCTATTACAGAAACTTTAGTAAAAGCAAAACCACAAACATCTAAAGGCACTTATATGCGTAACGCTTCTGTCTCATCTACTATGGGTCCTGGAATCCGTGTTGATGTTTCAAGTTACGCTAAAAAATAATTGACTTTAGTATTGTTTATGTTTTATAATAGTTTTGTTGTAAAACTTAATGATAATTATACCGTAGACAGTAGGAGCGGATTCCGCTTAAATATTCCTGCCGAGGTGTGTTAACGTATATTTTGTACAAGTTCGGATTGTGCAATTATGTCTAACCATGCCTCCATGTCTACATGGAGGCATTTTTTGTAGGGCGAAAACACCTAATCGGTATGATGATAAATAACTAGGGGGTGGAACGATGAGCAAAGGTCAAGTACTAGAACACAAAAAGCAACAAGTTGAGATGATCGCTGAAGGTTTTCAAAACAGTAAAACATCCGTACTTGTTGATTACCGTGGCCTAAACGTTGATCAAGTAGGCGAACTTCGCCAACAACTACGTGAAGCAGGTGTAGATTTCCGTGTATACAAAAACACAATGACACGCCGTGCTGTTGAGCAAGTTGGTTTTGAAGAGTTAAACGATGCGTTAGTTGGTCCAACTGCAATCGCATTCTGTGAAGATGATGCAGTGGCGCCAGCGAAAGTGCTTGGACAATTCGCTAAAGAAAACGAAGCACTTGAAATTAAAGGTGGCGTAATCGAAGGTCAAATTGCAACTGTTGATCAGTTGAAAGAACTTTCTGAGCTACCATCACACGAAGGTCTTGTATCTATGCTACTTAGCGTATTACAAGCTCCAGTTCGTAACTTCGCATATGCTACACAAGCAATTGCGGACCAGAAGGACGAAGAAGAAGGCGCTTAATATAGCAGCCTAGTCGAGATTAATAAATAAAAAAACTTAAGGAGGAACTTAATCATGACTAAAGAGCAAATCATTGACGCGGTTAAAGAAATGTCAGTTTTAGAATTAAATGAATTAGTTAAAGCAATCGAAGAGGAGTTTGGTGTTTCTGCAGCAGCTCCAGTAGCAGCAGCAGGTGCAGCAGCAGGTGCTGAAGCTGAGGAAGAGCAAACAGAATTTGACGTTGTATTAGAAGACGCAGGTGCTTCTAAGATCAAGGTTGTTAAAGCAGTTCGCGAAATCACTGGCCTAGGCTTAAAAGATGCAAAAGAGCTAGTTGACAACGCTCCTGGAACAATCAAAGAAGGCGTTGCTAAAGAAGAAGCTGACCAAATGAAAGAACAGCTAGAAGAAACTGGCGCGAAAATCGAATTAAAATAAGTTTATGAATAAGTTAAATAAGCTCGCTGATCTTTTCAGCGAGCTTATGTTTATTGTAAGAATATTTACAAAATCAAATGTAAATGTCTTATCTGATTAGACTTTTCTTCAAGAAGGTGAATGCTCATGAGTGATCACTATTATACTAATAATCCTCAAAAAGAAAGTAATCCATTTCATTTTCAGACTACAATTAATTCTTACAACTTGAATTTCCAAACAGATGACGGTGTGTTTTCGAAAAAGCAAATTGATTATGGTACACGTGTGTTATTAGAGCATTTTGATCCACCGGAGATTGATGGTGACCTTTTAGATGTTGGGTGTGGTTACGGTCCGATTGGAATTGTGTTAGCTAAACGTTTCGAAAATCGAAAAGTAGTCATGGTTGATATAAATGAACGAGCGGTTCATTTATCGAATCAAAACATCGCTATGAATAAAGTTAAAAACGCATTCGCCTATGTGAGTGACGGATTTTCTGGAGTTAAACAAGAAGGTTTAGCATCTATTGTGACTAATCCTCCGTTTCGAGCTGGTAAGGATGTTGTAATTAACATGATCGAAGGAAGTCGCGTAAAGCTCCAAAAAGGTGGAGACTTTTGGCTCGTTGCACAAAAGAAACAAGGAGCGCCTTCCTTGAAGAAGAAGATGGAAGAAGTTTTTGGAAATGCAGAAGTCATTAAACGTGATAAAGGATACTATGTATTGAGATCCAAAAAAATTGACTAGCTATTTTCTGTGTGATAATATTAAAAAATGCCAATAGATACGTTTTGTTGTCAAGTTCTTTTTTTAGAAAGTTTTAAAACGTATATCTTGTTGTTTTTAAACCAATAATGTAAACATTGGGTATTTATAGATATATAGTTTATCATCTTTTCAATAAATTGTATATCCTTTGATTTATAGTTTGATATTACATTTGTCAGTGAGGCAGATGTTCTATATAAGCTTGTGAAACGTTGTGGATCAAGCAAGTTCGGCATGCCTTTGTGTCGAACCGTTTTTAGTAGTTGAGAGAGTTAGATCTCTTTCAGTACTCCATAAGGGTAACTTAGGCTTTCATCATAAGTAGCTGGTGATAATCTAAGTTTTCTTTATATAAATATTTGGTTGTTTGAGGGGTGAAGCAGTTGACAGGTCAACTAGTTCAATATGGTCGACACCGCCAGCGTAGAAGTTACGCTCGAATTAGCGAAGTGCAGGAATTACCGAATTTAATCGAAATTCAAACTGCATCTTATCAATGGTTCTTAGATGAAGGTTTAAGAGAGATGTTTGCTGACATTTCTCCAGTAGAAGATTTCACAGGGAATCTTTCTTTAGAATTCGTAGACTATTCATTAGGAGAACCTAAATATCCTGTGGATGAAGCGAAGGAACGTGACGTGACGCATAATGCACCTCTACGTGTTAAAGTTCGTCTTCTAAACAAGGAAACAGGAGAAGTGAAAGAGCAAGAAGTCTTCATGGGTGACTTCCCGTTGATGACAGATACAGGTACTTTCATTATTAATGGTGCCGAACGTGTAATCGTATCACAACTTGTTCGTTCTCCAAGTGTTTATTTTAATGAAAAGATCGATAAGAACGGAAAGCATGGTTTCACATCAACTGTAATTCCAAGTCGTGGTGCTTGGTTAGAGTTCGAAACGGATGCTAAAGACGTCGTACATGTAAGAATTGACCGTACTCGTAAATTACCGATTACGGTGTTGTTGCGTGCATTAGGTTTTAGTTCAGATGATGAAATTATAGACCTATTAGGCGACAATGAGTATATACGTAATTCCTTGGAGAAAGACAACACTGAGGATAGCGAAAAAGCGTTAATCGAAATTTATGAGCGCTTGCGCCCTGGTGAGCCACCTACGGCCGAGAACGCCAAAAGCTTATTATATTCACGCTTCTTTGATCCGAAGCGTTATGACCTTGCTCGTGTAGGTCGTTATAAAATGAATAAAAAGCTTCATATTAAAGATCGTCTGTTTAACCAAACGTTAGCAGAAACGATTGCAGATGAAGAAACAGGAGAGGTAATCGCTCGTAAAGGCGATAAACTAAACCGTCGCTTGTTAGATAAGTTAATACCTTACTTAGAGCAAGAACAAGATGCTGTGGGCGAAAAGATTATTGAGCCTCAAGACGGCGTTTTAGATGACCCTGTAAAAATCCAATCAGTTAAAATTGTAGACCCTACTGACCCTGATGGTGAAAAGACGTTAAATGTTATTGGTAACGGTAATGTTGATGAAGAAGTTAAGCATATTACTTATGCTGACATTATCGCATCAATTAGTTACTTCTTTAACATTTTACACACTGTCGGAAATACAGATGACATTGACCACTTAGGTAATCGTCGTCTACGTTCAGTTGGTGAACTATTACAAAACCAATTCCGTATCGGTTTATCCCGTATGGAGCGTGTGATTCGTGAACGCATGTCAATTCAAGACACTGAGTCAATCACACCGCAACAATTAATTAATATTAGACCGGTTATTGCATCAATTAAAGAGTTCTTTGGTAGCTCGCAATTATCGCAGTTTATGTATCAAACAAACCCGTTAGCAGAGTTGACGCACAAGCGTCGTCTATCTGCATTAGGACCTGGTGGTTTAACGCGTGAACGTGCTGGTATGGAAGTGCGTGACGTACACTATTCCCACTATGGTCGTATGTGTCCGATCGAAACACCAGAAGGACCAAACATCGGTTTAATTAACTCACTTTCATCTTATGCGAAAGTAAATCCGTTTGGTTTCATTGAGACGCCATATCGTAAAGTGGATCATGAAACAGGTCAAGTAACTGAACAGACAGATTACTTAACAGCAGATGAAGAGGATAACTATATCGTTGCTCAGGCTAACGCACAGTTAAACGAAGATGGTACGTTTGCTGAAGAAGAAGTTATTGCTCGTTTCCGTGGTGAAAACACCGTCGTTTCCCGTGATCAAATTGATTACATGGACGTATCACCGAAGCAAGTTGTATCAGCTGCGACAGCATGTATCCCATTCTTAGAGAACGATGACTCTAACCGTGCACTTATGGGTGCGAACATGCAGCGTCAGGCGGTGCCTTTAATTGAGCCAGAAGCACCAACTGTCGGTACTGGCATGGAATATGTATCAGGTAAGGACTCTGGTGCAGCAATCGTATGTCAACATGAAGGTATTGTTGAAAAAGTAGAAGCAAAAGAAGTTCATGTTAGAAGAATTGAAGTAGTAGACGGTAAAGAAGTAGAAGGTGACTTAGATCGCTATCGCTTCCAGAAATTCATCCGTTCAAACCAAGGTTCTTGTTATAACCAAAAGCCGATCATATCTAAAGGCGACCGCCTGAAGAAAGGTGAGGTTATTGCTGACGGACCATCAATGGATAATGGTGAACTAGCATTAGGTCGAAATGCATTAGTCGCTTTCATGACATGGGATGGTTACAACTACGAGGACGCTGTCATCATGAGTGACCGCCTTGTAAAAGATGACGTATTCACTTCTATTCATATTGAAGAATTTGAATCAGAAGCTAGAGATACAAAGTTAGGACCAGAAGAAATTACGCGTGACATTCCAAACGTTGGTGAGGACGCGCTAAAAAACCTAGATGAAAACGGAATTATTCGTGTAGGTGCAGAAGTAACTGACGGTGACATTTTAGTTGGTAAAGTTACGCCTAAGGGTATGACGGAGCTTTCTGCAGAAGAACGCCTATTACATGCAATCTTCGGTGAAAAAGCTCGTGAAGTAAGAGATACTTCATTGCGTGTACCACATGGTGGTGGCGGTATCGTTCACGATGTGAAAGTGTTCAACCGTGTAGATGGCGACGAGTTATCTCCAGGTGTTAACAAACTAGTCCGTGTTTATATCGTGCAAAAGCGTCGTATTTCTGAAGGTGACAAGATGGCAGGTCGTCACGGTAACAAAGGTGTTATTTCACGTATTTTACCTGAAGAAGATATGCCATTCTTACCAGATGGAACACCTGTAGACGTTATGCTTAACCCGTTAGGTGTACCGTCTCGTATGAACATTGGTCAGGTACTAGAATTACACTTAGGTATGGCTGCACGTGAATTAGGTATTAAAGTAGCTACACCTGTATTTGACGGTGCAAATGAAGAAGATGTTTGGGAAACAATTGAAGAGGCTGGCTTACCGCGAGACGGAAAAACAGTACTTTACGATGGACGTACAGGTGACGCATTCGATAACCGTGTATCAGTTGGTGTTATGTACATGATCAAACTTGAGCACATGGTAGACGATAAGTTACACGCTCGTTCAACTGGACCATATTCACTTGTTACACAACAACCGTTGGGTGGTAAAGCTCAATTCGGTGGTCAGCGTTTCGGTGAAATGGAAGTATGGGCTCTTGAAGCATATGGTGCCGCTTATACGTTACAAGAGCTATTAACAGTTAAATCTGACGACGTAGTTGGTCGTGTGAAGACTTATGAAGCCATTGTTAAAGGTGAGAATTTACCTGAACCTGGTGTTCCAGAGTCGTTCCGCGTACTGATTAAAGAGCTCCAAAGTCTCGGCATGGACGTTAAGATGTTAACTGATGATGAAACAGAGATCGACATGCGTGATTTAGAAGAAGATGAGCAATCTTCCGATCAATTAAACGTTAGTATTGAAAAAAATGAACCTGAAGAATCAACTGAGTAATTAACACTTTTACAATTATTGTTGGAAAAAATAAGGGAGGTAGGCTCCTTGATCGATGTAAATAGATTTGAGTATATGAAAATTGGATTGGCTGCATCGGAGAAAATACGTGCGTGGTCTTATGGTGAGGTTAAAAAGCCTGAAACTATTAACTATCGTACGTTGAAACCCGAAAAAGATGGGCTTTTCTGTGAACGAATTTTTGGACCAACAAAAGACTGGGAGTGCCATTGTGGTAAATACAAACGAGTTCGTTACAAAGGCATTGTTTGTGATCGCTGTGGTGTAGAAGTAACAAAAGCAAAAGTTCGTCGTGAGCGTATGGGGCACATTGAGTTAGCTGCCCCAATTTCTCACATTTGGTATTTTAAAGGTATTCCAAGTCGTATGGGGCTTGTACTTGATTTATCTCCTCGTGCGCTAGAAGAGATTATTTACTTTGCGGCATACGTCGTAACTGAACCTGGCGATACGCCGCTAGAGAAAAAGCAATTGTTATCTGAGAAAGAATACCGTGCTTATTACGATAAATACGGTAAATCATTCCAAGCTCAAATGGGCGCTGAAGCAATCCGCAAACTTCTACAAGATGTCGACTTAGAGGGTGAAGTTGCAGAACTTAAAGAAGAGCTAAAAACAGCTCAAGGTCAACGTCGTACTAGAGCAATTAAACGTTTAGAAGTATTAGAATCGTTCCGTAACTCAGGAAACGATCCGTCATGGATGATTTTAGATGTACTTCCGATCATCCCACCAGAACTAAGGCCAATGGTTCAATTAGATGGTGGTCGTTTCGCGACATCTGATCTAAACGATTTATACCGTCGTGTTATTAATCGTAATAACCGTCTAAAACGTTTACTTGATTTAGGTGCGCCAACAATTATCGTTCAAAACGAAAAGCGTATGCTTCAAGAATCAGTTGACGCATTAATTGATAATGGACGTCGTGGACGCCCAGTTACTGGACCAGGCAACCGTCCGTTGAAGTCGTTATCTCACATGTTGAAAGGTAAGCAAGGACGCTTCCGTCAAAACTTACTAGGTAAACGTGTTGACTATTCAGGTCGTTCGGTAATTGTTGTAGGACCAAACTTGAAGATGTATCAGTGTGGTTTACCGAAAGAAATGGCAATTGAACTGTTCAAGCCGTTTGTTATGCGTGAACTTGTTGAACGTGGTTTAGCTCACAACATTAAGTCGGCTAAACGTAACATTGAACGTTTAAGACCAGAGATTTGGGATGTATTAGAGGATGTTATTAAAGAACACCCAGTGTTACTGAACCGTGCACCAACATTACACCGTCTAGGTATTCAATCATTTGAGCCTGTATTAGTAGAAGGTCGTGCGATTCGCCTTCACCCACTAGTGTGTACAGCGTACAACGCAGACTTTGACGGTGACCAAATGGCAGTACACGTACCGTTATCACCTGAAGCTCAAGCAGAAGCTAGAGTGTTAATGTTAGCAGCTCAAAACATCTTAAACCCTAAAGATGGTAAGCCAGTTGTTACACCTTCACAGGACATGGTATTAGGTAACTATTACTTAACACTTGAGCGTAACGCAGCTCTTGGTGAAGGTAGAGTTTTCACTAATACAGCTGAAGCGTTAACAGCTTATGAAAATGGCTATGTACACTTACACAGTAGAATTGGCTTACAAGCGAGTTCTTTACAAAATCCGAGGTTCACAGAAGAACAAAATAAGAAGATTTTACTTACAACTGTCGGTAAGATCATCTTTAATGAAATTCTACCAAGCTCGTTCCCTTACATTAATGAGCCAACATCATCTAACTTAGAGGTTGAAACACCTGATCAGTATTTTGTTGAGCCTACAGAAGATGTAAAGGAAGCTCTTAAATCTCGTGAGTTAGTGCAACCATTTAAGAAAGGTATTTTAGGTGACATCATTTCTGAAGTCTTTAAGTATTATAAGCTTTCAGAGACATCTAAGATGCTTGACCGTATGAAAGATTTAGGTTTCAAGTACTCAACTAAAGCAGGTATTACAATTGGTGTTTCTGACATCGTTGTATTAGGCGATAAAGAAGTTGTGCTTGAAGAAGCCCAAACGAAGGTTGATAAAGTCTTAAAACAATATCGCAGAGGTTTAATAACAGAAGGTGAACGTTATGACCGTGTTATTGCTATTTGGACTGATGCGAAAGATGTCATTCAAAATAAGTTAATGCATTCACTAGATACCTTGAATCCAATCTTTATGATGAGTGATTCAGGTGCACGTGGTAACGCATCAAACTTCACTCAGCTTGCAGGTATGCGTGGTTTAATGGCTAACCCGTCTGGTAAGATCATTGAACTACCAATCAAATCAAGCTTCCGTGAAGGTTTAACAGTACTTGAGTACTTCATCTCAACTCACGGTGCGCGTAAAGGTCTAGCCGATACAGCGCTTAAGACAGCTGACTCAGGTTACTTAACGCGTCGTCTAGTAGACGTAGCACAAGACGTGATTATCCGTGAAGAAGATTGTGGAACTGACCGTGGTATGGAAGTTGCAACGTTACGTGAAGGCAATGAGATTATTGTTCCATTATTTGACCGTTTAGTTGGTCGTACAGCATTTAGGTCAGTAAATCACCCTGAAACTAATGAAACATTAATTCAGCGTAACGAGTTAATTACTGAAGATATCGCTAAAGCAATTGTAGAGTCTGGTGTAGAAGAAGTAGTGATCCGCTCTGTATTCACATGTAATACACATCACGGTGCTTGTAAGAAGTGTTACGGACGTAACATGGCAACAGGTGAACAAGTAGATGTTGGTGAAGCAGTAGGAATTATCGCAGCACAGTCAATCGGTGAGCCAGGTACACAGCTAACGATGCGTACATTCCACACTGGTGGTGTTGCAGGTGATGACATTACACAAGGTCTACCGCGTATCCAAGAAGTATTTGAGGCGCGTAACCCTAAAGGTCAAGCGTCAATCAGTGAGATTCACGGTACTGTTAAAGAAATTAATGAATTTAAAGATAAGAAAGAAATTGTTATTCAAGGTAATGTTGAGTCGAGAACTTATACAGCGTTATATAATGCGCGTATGAAAGTTCAAGAAGGAGACGTTGTTGCTCCAGGGCAACCATTAGTCGAAGGTTCAATTGATCCGAAAGAATTAATTAACGTTCAAGGCTTGCAAGGTGTTCAAGAGTACTTGCTAAGAGAAGTACAAAAAGTATATCGTATGCAAGGTGTTGAAATCAGTGATAAGCACGTAGAAGTTATGGTTCGACAAATGCTTCGTAAAGTGCGCGTCATTGAAGCTGGTGATACAAACTTACTACCTGGTTCACTTATGGACTTCCAACAGTTCAAGGATGCAAACCACGATGTATTAGTACAAGGTGGTCAACCGGCAGTAGGTAAGCCAATTATCTTAGGTATCACTAAAGCGTCTCTTGAAACTGACTCATTCTTATCAGCTGCATCATTCCAGGAGACAACTAGAGTCTTAACTGATGCTGCAATTAAAGGTAAGTACGATGAATTAATGGGTCTAAAAGAGAATGTTATTATCGGTAAGCTTGTTCCAGCTGGTACTGGTTTAAATCGTTACCGCAATTTACAACCAGAAAAAGAAGAACAAGAAATAGAAGAAGTTGAAGCAGAAGAAGGAACAGAAGAGGTTGCGACTGAGTTGTAATACCTTGAGCACTGTCTTTAGGCAGTGCTCAACCTCTTTTTAATTTATTTATTAAACAGGTTGATCGCACCAATGATTGTACAAAATATCACAGTTTTTATTACAATATTCGTTGACATAAATTATTCTCAGTGATAATATATCAAAGGTGCTTCATTTAACCTTGTTACTTTGGAGGATGAAGAAATGTCTTATGAAAAAGTAGCACAGGCACAAAAGCGATTGAGAATTGGAGCAAAGCAAGTGCTTAAATCCATTAAAAATGGAGAAGTACTAGAAGTCGTTATTGCAGCTAATGCAGAACGGCATGTAACAGATAAAATAGTTAATTTAGCTGAACAACACAATGTCCCTGTCACTGAAGTCGACTCGATGATCGAGTTAGGTCAAGTAAGCGGAATAGATGTTGGCGCAGCAACAGTGGCAATTACAAAGTAGCCTTATGTGCACCATGCATATAAAGTTTCTTTTTTGCCTATTCATGAACCACCTGGATGTGTGGTATTACAAAATTGAAGGGAGGATAATGAAATGCCTACTATTAACCAATTAGTTCGTAAAGGACGTAAAACTAAAAGAGCAGGTTCAGATGCTCCAGCATTAAATAAAGGTTATGACTCTCAAAGAAAGCGTCAAACTGATAACCCTGCGCCTCAAAAGCGTGGTGTATGTACTCGTGTTGCAACAATGACACCGAAGAAGCCAAACTCAGCACTTCGTAAATATGCACGTGTACGTCTATCTAACCAAATTGAGGTTACAGCATATATCCCTGGTATTGGTCACAACCTACAAGAGCACAGTGTTGTACTAATCCGCGGTGGACGTGTTAAGGACTTACCAGGTGTGCGTTATCACATCGTTCGTGGTGCATTAGACACTGCAGGCGTTGAAGGACGTAAGCAAGGTCGTTCTAAGTACGGAACTAAGCGAACAAAGTCAAAGAAATAATTTTAATCAAACAACAAGTGAAGGGAGGATAACCCATGCCACGTAAAGGAGCAGTACCAAAGAGAGATGTACTACCAGATCCGATTCACAACTCAAAGCTAGTTACTCGTTTGATCAACCAAATCATGATCAACGGTAAGAAAGGTACAGCGCAAAAGATTTTATACAAAGCTTTTGATTTAGTGCAAGAGCGCAGCGGTCAAAACGCTATGGATGTATTTGAAGAGGCTATGAAAAATGTAATGCCTGTACTAGAGGTAAGAGCTAGACGTGTTGGTGGTTCAAACTACCAAGTACCAGTTGAAGTACGCCCAGAGCGTCGTCAAGCACTAGGTCTACGTTTCATCGTAAACTATGCTAGACTTCGTGGTGAGAAGACTATGGAAGAACGTCTTGCTAATGAAATTCTAGATGCTGCAAATAATACAGGTGCAGCGGTTAGACGCCGTGAAGAAATGCACAAGATGGCAGAAGCGAACAAAGCATTCGCTCACTATCGCTGGTAATCATTTTAACTTAATTCCAAATAGAGGAAGGAGAAATTGTTATGCCAAGAGAGTTCTCCTTAGACAAGTATCGAAATATCGGGATCATGGCACACATCGATGCCGGTAAAACAACAGCTACTGAACGTATTCTGTTCTATACAGGTCGTATTCATAAGCTGGGAGAGACTCACGAAGGTGCATCCCAAATGGACTGGATGGATCAGGAGCAAGAGCGTGGTATCACGATCACTTCTGCTGCAACAACAGCCCAATGGAATGACCATCGTATTAATATTATCGATACGCCAGGACACGTAGACTTCACAGTAGAGGTTGAGCGTTCGTTACGTGTACTAGACGGTTCTGTAGCATTACTTGACGCTCAGTCAGGAGTTGAACCACAAACAGAAACTGTTTGGCGACAAGCTACTACCTATGGAGTTCCCCGTGTTGTATTCATCAATAAGATGGACAAAATGGGAGCTGACTATCTATACTCTGTAGGTACTTTAGAAGACCGTCTAGGTGCTAACGCGCACCCAATTCAGTTACCAATTGGTGCTGAAGATGACTTCGAAGGAATCATCGACTTAGTAGAAATGAAAGCTTACTTCTATGGAGATGATTTAGGTAACAAAATTACTACTGAGGATATCCCTGATGACTACAAAGATCAAGCTGAAGAGTACCGCACTCGTTTAGTTGAAGCAATCGCTGAATTAGACGAAGATCTAATGGAAAAGTATTTAGAAGGTGAAGAGTTCACAAACGATGAATTAAAGACAGCGATTCGTCGTGCAACTTGTGACGTTGAGTTCTACCCAGTATTAGTAGGTTCAGCGTTCAAGAACAAAGGTGTTCAACTACTTCTAAATGCGGTAATTGATTACCTACCTTCTCCATTAGACGTACCTGCAATCGAAGGTCATAGACCTGACACGGACGAAGAAATCATCCGTAAGTCTGATGATAACGAGCCATTCTCAGCTCTAGCATTCAAAGTTATGACAGACCCTTACGTTGGTAAGTTAACATTCTTCCGTGTTTACTCAGGAACGCTAAAGAGCGGTTCATATGTTAAGAACGCGACTAAGAACAAGCGTGAGCGTGTTGGTCGTATCTTACAGATGCACGCTAATCACCGTGAAGAAGTATCAGAAGTGTTCGCTGGTGACATTGCTGGTGGTGTTGGTCTAAAAGACACAGCTACAGGTGACACTCTATGTGACGAGAAGGACTTAGTAATCCTTGAGTCTATGGAATTCCCTGACCCAGTTATTGCGGTAGCAATTGAACCAAAATCAAAAGCTGACCAAGATAAAATGGCAGTGGCTTTAGGTAAGCTTGCTGAGGAAGATCCAACATTCAAAACTGAAACTAACGAAGAGACTGGTCAGACGATCATTCATGGTATGGGTGAACTTCACCTAGACATTATCGTTGACCGTTTAAAGCGTGAGTTTAGGGTAGAAGCTAACGTTGGTGCTCCACAAGTTGCTTACCGTGAAACATTCCGTGCTTCTGCAGAAGTAGAAGGAAAGTTCGTACGTCAATCTGGTGGTCGTGGTCAATACGGTCACGTTTGGGTTAAGTTCGAGCCTAACGAAGAAGGTGCTGGATTCGAATTCCACGATAAAATCGTTGGTGGTGTTGTACCACGCGAATACATTCCTTCTGTAGGTAAAGGAATTGAAGAAACAATGGAAACTGGTGTAGTTGCTGGTTATCCATTAATCGACATCAAAGCAACTTTATTTGATGGTTCATACCACGATGTAGACTCGAACGAAACAGCGTTCAAAGTAGCTGCATCAATGGCACTTAAAGAAGCGAAAAACAAGTGTAAGCCAGTACTTCTAGAGCCAATGATGAAAGTAGAAATCGTTGTCCCTGAAGAGTACATGGGCGATATTATGGGTGACGTTACTTCACGTCGTGGACGCGTAGAAGGTATGGGTACACGTGGTACCGCATCTGTAGTAGACGCATTCGTTCCACTATCTGAAATGTTCGGTTACGCTACATCATTACGTTCGAACACGCAAGGTCGCGGAACTTACACAATGCACTTCAGCCACTATGAAGAAGTACCAAAATCAATTTCAGAAGAGATTATTAAGAAAAATAGTGGTCAATAATTGATTTTTTCGCTCAAATTTCGTATAAAGGGTATTGTAAGAAGTTATCTTTCGGGTTTACTCGAAAGATAACCTAACAATATAAATACATTAAAAACATTTTTAAGGAGGAAATATAAATGGCTAAAGAAAAATTTGACCGTTCCAAGTCCCACGTAAACATCGGGACAATCGGACACGTAGACCATGGTAAGACGACTTTAACAGCAGCAATCACTACAGTATTACACAAAAACTCTGGTTCAGGTGAAGCTATGGCTTATGACCAGATCGACGGTGCTCCAGAAGAGAAAGAACGTGGTATCACAATCTCAACTGCACACGTTGAGTACGAAACTGAAAACCGTCACTATGCACACGTTGACTGCCCAGGTCACGCTGACTATGTTAAAAACATGATCACTGGTGCAGCTCAAATGGACGGTGCGATTCTAGTTGTATCTGCAGCTGATGGCCCAATGCCACAGACTCGTGAGCACATCCTACTATCTCGTCAGGTTGGTGTACCTGCAATTGTTGTATTCCTAAACAAGTGCGACATGGTAGACGACGAAGAGCTATTAGAATTAGTTGAAATGGAAGTACGTGACCTACTAGGCGAATACGACTTCCCTGGCGATGACATCCCAGTAGTAAAAGGTTCAGCTCTAAAAGCAATCGAAGGTGACGAAGAGTACGAAAAAGCGATCCTAGAATTAATGGAAGCTGTTGATGAGTACATTCCAAACCCAGACCGCGACACTGACAAGCCATTCATGATGCCAGTTGAGGACGTATTCTCAATCACTGGTCGTGGTACAGTAGCTACAGGTCGTGTTGAGCGTGGTCAAGTATCAGTTGGTGACGAAGTGGACATCATCGGTATGGCTGAAGATACAGGTAAGACTACAGTAACTGGTGTTGAAATGTTCCGTAAGTTACTAGACTATGCTGAAGCTGGTGACAACATTGGTGCACTACTACGTGGTGTTTCTCGTGATGACATTAGCCGTGGACAAGTATTAGCTAAGCCTGGTACAATCACTCCACACACTAAGTTCAAAGCAGAAGTTTATGTACTATCAAAAGAAGAAGGTGGACGTCACACTCCATTCTTCTCTAACTACCGCCCACAGTTCTACTTCCGTACAACTGACGTTACTGGCGTTATTCAATTACCTGAGGGTGTTGAAATGGTAATGCCTGGTGACAACGTTGAAATGGACGTTGACCTAATTGCACCAATCGCGATTGAAGAAGGAACTAAGTTCTCAATCCGTGAAGGTGGCCGTACAGTAGGTGCGGGCGTTGTTGCAACAATCGTTGAATAATAACGTTTAACCTATAAAACTGCCGAGTTAATCTCGGCAGTTTTTTTCTTTATGGATCTGAAGTTTGGCTAGGCTTACTCATCTGTTGAATAACTTTAGACAAAATTCGCTGGAAGCTAGCGTATTTTTGTCAGCGCTCAAGCCATACTTTCAACCAATAAAATATCATAAATTCTGAATATTACTGTGAAGGTTGAAATAATTAGATAGGGTTTGTATAATAATTTGAGTGGCGGTGACAGAAATGTAGTGATGACACTTGAAATTTCGTGTGTGATTTACTATAATAAGTAATGTTGCGGTCAAACAAGGCGATGAAGTGGAAGGTTGCTGACACACCCGGCCCCTTTGCCATGGCAAGGTGTGGGGAAATTTCCGCGGAGAATGTCTGTTGAAAAGATAGGCGAAAAAGGAGGGAAAATAATGGCAAATGAAAAGATTCGTATCAGATTAAAAGCTTATGATCACAAGATTTTAGATCAGTCAGCTGAAAAAATCGTAGACACGGCGAAGCGTGCGGGAGCAGATGTTTCTGGCCCAATCCCATTGCCAACAGAGCGCTCTATTTATACAATCTTACGTGCGACGCATAAGTACAAAGATGCTCGTGAGCAGTTTGAAATGCGTACACACAAGCGTTTGATTGATATTTTGAGCCCAACTCCACAAACAGTGGATTCTTTAATGCGTTTAGATTTACCGTCTGGCGTAGATATCGAAATTAAATTATAAATTTTCTAGGAGGTGTAACGGATGGCGAAAGGAATCTTAGGACGTAAAATCGGTATGACACAGCTTTTCTCTGATAATGGAGAGCTAGTACCAGTAACAGTAATTCAAGCTGAAGGCAACACAGTTCTTCAGAAGAAAACAGATGAAAACGACGGCTATGAAGCAGTTCAGATCGGTTTTGCTAACCAAAAGAAAAATAACGTGAAGAAAGCAGAAAAAGGTCATGCTGAGAAAGCAGGAGCTGAACCTAAGCGCTTCGTTCGCGAAGTCCGTGACGCAGAGCTTGACGAATATGAAGTTGGTCAAGAGTTAAGCGTTGATCTTTTTGAAGCTGGACAGTACGTTGATGTTACAGGTACTTCAAAAGGTAAAGGTTATCAAGGTGCAATTAAGCGCCATAACCAAGGACGTGGACATGAGACGCACGGTTCACACTTCCATCGCTCACCAGGTTCAATTGGTGTAATGGGAGCAGCGCGCGTATTTAAAGGTATGAAAGGCGCTGGACAAATGGGTGGAGAAACAGTAACAATCCAAAACCTAGAAGTGGTTAAAGTTGATGCTGAAAACGACCTAATCCTAATTAAAGGAAATGTACCAGGCCCGAAAAAATCTTACGTAAAAATCGAAAGTGCGGTTAAGGCGTAACAATTAACTAACGAAGGGAGGATATGTCATGCCTAAAGTAGCACTATATAACCAATCAGGTTCACAAGTTGGAGATGCTGAACTTGTAGAAAGCGTGTTTGGTATTGAGCCTAACGAGAATGTTTTACATGATGCTGTTATTATGCAGAAAGCAAGCCAGCGTCAAGGAACTCATAAAGTAAAAGGTCGCTCTGAAGTTAATGGTGGAGGACGTAAGCCGTGGCGCCAGAAAGGTACAGGCCGTGCACGTCAAGGGTCAATCCGCTCACCTCAGTGGGTTGGTGGTGGAACAGTATTTGGTCCAACGCCTCGTAGCTACAGCTACAAGCTACCTAAAAAGGTTCGTCGTTTAGCTTTAGTATCTGCATTAGCAACGAAAGTTAAAACAGACGACATTTACGTGTTAGATGAACTAAACATCGACGCACCAAAAACAAAAGAGATTGTTACAATGCTAAACAACTTCAACTTAGAAGGTAAAACTTTAATTGTAACAGCAAATCAAAACGAGAATGTTGAACGTTCAGTTAACAACATTCATGGAGTAGATGTATTATCAGTTGATGAGATCAACGTATTAGATTTAGTGAAGCATGACACGCTGCTTATTACTAAGGAAGCAGCTGATCAAGCAGGGGAGGTGCTTGCATAATGAAAGAACCAAGAGATATCATTAAGCGCCCAGTAATTACAGAACACTCTGCGGATTTAATGGCTGAGAAGAAATATACGTTTGAAGTATCTACTAAAGCTAACAAGACTGAGATCAAAAGTGCTGTAGAAGAGATCTTTAACGTAAAAGTAGAAAAAGTTAACACGTTAAACTTAAAAGGTAAGTTTAGAAGAATGGGCCGTTACGGTGGATACCGTCCTGACCGTAAAAAAGCTATCGTTCAACTTGCTCAAGACAGTGAAGACCTAGACTTTTTCGAAACAGTATAAATAATAAACTTTTAAAAGGAGGGAAAAAAAGATGGCGATTAAAAAGTATAAACCAACCACAAACGGACGTCGTTTTATGACAACATTAACAAATGATGAAATCACGACGTCTACACCGGAAAAATCCCTACTTGCACCAATCAAGAAACGTGCAGGTCGTAATAACCAAGGGAGAATTTCAGTTCGTCATCAAGGTGGAGGCCATAAGCGTAAATATCGTATTATCGATTTCAAGCGTGAGAAAGATGGTATACCAGGACGCGTTGCTACTATCGAATACGATCCAAACCGTTCAGCGAACATCGCATTAGTTCACTATGCAGACGGTGAAAAGCGCTATATTCTTGCACCTAAAGGTCTAAAAGTAGACCAAGAAATTATGTCAGGTGAAAATGCAGATATCCAATTAGGTAATGCATTACCACTTAAAAACATTCCAGTAGGTTCAACAGTCCATAACATCGAGCTAAAACCAGGTCGTGGTGGACAGTTAGTACGTTCAGCTGGTTCACAAGCACAAGTGTTAGGACGCGAAGAGAAGTACGTATTAGTACGTCTTGCTTCAGGTGAGACTCGTCGCATTCTTTCAACTTGCCGTGCGACAATCGGTCAAGTAGGTAACAATGAACATGAACTTGTAAAAGTAGGTAAAGCAGGTCGTAGTCGTTGGAAAGGTGTTCGCCCAACAGTACGTGGTTCTGTTATGAACCCTAGTGATCACCCACACGGTGGTGGTGAAGGACGCGCTCCAATCGGTATGCCGTCTCCAGTTACTCCATGGGGTAAACCTACGCTTGGATATAAGACACGTAAGCGTAACAAGAGTTCAGATAAATATATTGTACGTCGTCGTAAGAAGTAATGGTGGTAAGCAACCCAAACAAGTTGCTTAAACTCGAAGGGAGGTTTATTGATGGGTCGTAGTTTGAAAAAAGGACCTTTCGCGGATGATCATCTGATGAAGAAGATCGAGAAGTTAAATGAAACTAAGGATTCGCAAGTTATTAAAACTTGGTCTCGTCGTTCTACAGTCTTTCCACAGTTCGTAGGACACACAATTGCTGTATATGATGGTCGTAAACATGTACCTGTATATGTAACAGAAGATATGGTTGGACACAAACTTGGAGAGTTCGCTCCAACACGTACTTTCAAAGGTCACTCTGGTGACGATAAGAAAACAAAACGCTAGATGAGAGGAGGTTTGCATGATGCAACAAGCTAAAGCTGTAGCTAAAACGGTTCGTATCGCTCCTCGTAAAGCTCGTTTAGTTATCGATTTAATTCGAGGAAAAGATGTAGGCGAAGCTATCGCAACACTTAAGCACACAAACCGTGCAGCATCACCAGACATTGAAAAAGTTTTAAACTCTGCTATCGCAAACGCAGAGCACAACTATGAATTAGATATTGATAACTTAGTTGTTTCTGAAGCATATGTAAATGAAGGTGTAACACTTAAGAGGTTCCGCCCACGTGCACAAGGTCGTGCGAGCGCAATTAACAAGCGCACAAGCCACATTACAGTTGTGGTATCAGAAAAGAAGGAGGGATAAGTAGTGGGTCAAAAAATCAACCCTAAAGGTCTTCGTGTTGGCGTAATTCGTGACTGGGAATCAAAATGGTACGCTGAAAACGATTATGCTGAACTATTACATGAAGACATTAAAATTCGTGAATATATTCAAGATCGTCTAAAAGACTCAGCGGTTTCAAAAGTTGATATCGAGCGCGCAGCTAACCGTGTTAACATTTCGGTTCACACTGCTAAGCCAGGTATGGTTATTGGTAAAGGTGGTTCAGAAGTTGAAAACCTACGTAACCAACTAAACCATTTAACTGGTAAACGTGTTCATATTAATATCGTTGAAGTTAAGAAGCCAGAATTAGATGCAACTCTAGTTGCTGACAATATTGCTCGTCAATTAGAAAATCGTGTATCTTTCCGTCGTGTACAGAAACAAGCAATCCAACGCGCTATGCGTTCAGGAGCTAAAGGTGTTAAAACACAAGTTTCAGGTCGTCTAGGCGGAGCGGACATTGCACGTGCTGAACAATACAACGAAGGAACTGTACCACTTCACACACTTCGTGCAGACATCGACTATGGTACTGCAGAAGCTGACACTACTTACGGTAAGTTAGGTGTTAAAGTGTGGATCTATCGTGGTGAAGTCCTTCCAACAAAAACTAATGAATAAGGAAGGGGGATCAGCAATATGTTAATGCCTAAACGCGTTAAATATCGTAAGCAACACCGTACGAGCCTTAAAGGTAAGGCAAGAGGTGGAACAGAAGTTTCATTCGGTGAGTTCGGCTTACAAGCAATTGAAGGTGAATGGATTACAAGTCGTCAAATTGAGGCTGCTCGTATTGCAATGACTCGTTATATGAAACGTGGCGGTAAAGTCTGGATCAAAATCTTCCCAGATAAGCCAAAAACAGCTAAACCACTAGAAGTCCGTATGGGTTCTGGTAAAGGTGCTCCTGAAGGATGGGTAGCTGTAGTAAAACCAGGAAAAGTTATGTTTGAAGTAGCAGGTGTAAGTGAAGAAGTAGCTCGTGAAGCATTACGTCTTGCAGCTCACAAACTTCCAGTAAAAACGAAGTTCGTAAAACGTGAAGAAATTGGTGGTGATAGCAATGAAGGCTAACGAAATTAGAGAACTAACCACTGCCGAAATCGAACAAAAAGTTAAATCACTAAAAGAAGAACTGTTTAACCTACGTTTCCAACTTGCTACGGGTCAGTTAGAAAACACTGCTCGTATCCGTGAAGTTCGTAAGTCAATTGCTCGTATGAAAACAGTTGTTCGTGAAAGAGAAATCGGCGCTAATAATCGATAATTGAGAGGAGGTTACCTCAATGGCTGATCGTAATTCTCGTAAGGTGTATAGTGGTCGTGTTGTTTCAGATAAGATGGATAAAACAATTACTGTTTTAGTTGAAACGTATAAATTCCACCCACTATATGGTAAGCGTGTTAAATACTCAAAGAAATTTAAAGCTCATGATGAAAACAATCAAGCTAAAAAAGGTGACGTTGTAAGCATTATGGAAACTCGTCCATTATCAGCAAGTAAACGTTTCCGCTTAGTCGAAATCGTAGAAGAAGCTGTTGTTATTTAATAAATGATCGCTCGGAATAGTTCCGAAGGGAGGTTGTATTTGTATGATTCAACAAGAAAGTCGTTTAAAAGTTGCTGACAATTCTGGTGCTCGTGAAGTACAAACGATCAAAGTACTAGGTGGCTCTGGACGTAAAACAGCTAACATTGGTGATGTAATTGTTTGTTCAGTGAAACAAGCAACACCAGGCGGCGTTGTTAAAAAAGGCGAAATTGTTAGAGCTGTAATTGTACGTTCAAAGAGTGGTGCTCGTCGTAAAGATGGTTCATACATTCGTTTCGACGAAAATGCGGCTGTTATCGTACGTGAAGATAAAAGCCCACGCGGAACTCGTATCTTCGGACCTGTTGCACGTGAACTACGTGAAAACAAGTTTATGAAGATCGTTTCCCTAGCTCCAGAAGTTTTATAATAGAGAAAAAAAGCCTTGTAAGGAGGTGCACGATTCATGCATGTAAAAAAAGGCGATAAAGTAAGAGTTATTTCCGGTAAAGATAAAGGGAAAGAAGGCACAATTCTAGAAGCATTTCCTAAGAAGGATCGTATTGTGGTAGAAGGTGTTAACTATATGAAAAAGCACACACAGCCTTCTCAAGAAAACCCACAAGGCGGAATTTTAAACCAAGAAGCACCAATTCATGTTTCTAACGTTATGCCTATTGATCCAAACACTAATGAACCGACTCGTGTTGGTTATGAAGTTCGTGACGGTAACAAAGTTCGCATAGCTAAGAAGTCTGGTGAACCTTTAGATAAATAGTTCTCGTGATGAAAGGAGGTCTACTTGATGAACGCATTAAAAAAACAATATAAAGATGAAGTTATTCCAAGCTTAATGGAAAAGTTTAATTATGATTCAGTGATGCAAGCACCAAAAGTTGAAAAGATCGTAATCAACATGGGTGTTGGTGACGCTGTACAAAACTCAAAAGCGTTAGATAACGCTGTAGAAGAGTTAGAGTTAATTTCCGGACAAAAGCCAATGATTACAAAAGCTAAAAAATCAATCGCTGGTTTCCGTCTGCGTGAAGGTAACCCAATCGGTGCTAAAGTAACACTACGTGGTGAGCGTATGTACGAATTCCTACACAAGCTTATCTCAGTTTCTTTACCTCGTGTACGTGACTTCCGCGGAATCTCAAGCAAAGCATTTGACGGCCGTGGAAACTACACTTTAGGTGTAAAAGAGCAATTGATTTTCCCGGAAATTAATTACGATAGAGTTAACAAAATACGCGGTATGGATATCGTAATTGTTACAACTGCTGATACGGACGAAGAAGCTAGTGAATTATTAACTCAGTTCGGAATGCCTTTCAGACAGTAACCTTGACCTAAAAGGAGGGAAAATTGTGGCTAAGAAATCAATGATCGCTAAGCAAAAGCGTAATCAAAAGTTTAAAGTACGTGAATATACACGTTGTGAACGTTGTGGACGTCCACACTCGGTCATTCGTAAATTCAAATTATGCCGAATTTGTTTCCGTGAGTTAGCATACGAAGGTCAAATTCCAGGCGTTAAAAAAGCAAGCTGGTAAGCCCATAGCAGGGAAGGAGGTAATGAGAAATGGCAATGACAGATCCAATTGCAGATCTATTAACAAGAATTCGTAATGCAAACATGGTACGTCATGAACAATTGGAAGTACCTGCTTCGAAATTGAAGCAAGAGATCGTTGAAATCTTAAAGCGTGAAGGTTTCATTCGTGACTACGAATATATTGAAGACAACAAGCAAGGCGTACTACGTCTTTTCCTAAAATACGGTTCAAGTGATGAGCGTGTTATTACAGGAATTAAGAAGATTAGTAAGCCAGGGCTACGTGTTTACGCGAAAGCTGAAGAGCTACCTCGTGTATTAAACGGTCTAGGTATCGCTGTTATTTCAACTAGTAAAGGTGTTTTAACGGATAAAGAAGCTCGTCAACAAGCGGTAGGCGGCGAAGTGCTAGCTTACGTTTGGTAATCACTATTGAACAGTCAGGAGGTGTAAAGGAATGTCTCGTGTAGGATTAAAACCAGTAGAAATTCCAAACGATGTAGAAGTAAACGTAGATGGTACTTTAGTTTCTGTTAAAGGTCCTAAAGGTGAACTATCACGTTCAATTCATGAAGATATGAAAGTTAACATTGACGGCAATGTTTTAACTGTTGAGCGTCCAAGCGAAAACAAAAAGCACCGTTCAGTTCACGGTACAACGCGTAGTAACATCGCAAACATGATCGAAGGTGTATCTAAAGGTTTCGAAAAAGCTTTAGAAATCCAAGGTGTTGGTTACCGTGCACAATTACAAGGTCAGAAGCTAGTTGTTAACGCTGGTTACTCTCACCCAGTAGAGATTGAACCTGTAGAAGGTATTGATATTGAGTGCCCATCTAACACTCGTATCCTTGTAAAAGGAATCGATAAGGAACTAGTTGGTGCGGTTGCAGCAAATATCCGCGCAATCCGTACGCCAGAGCCTTATAAAGGTAAAGGTATTCGTTACGAAAATGAGCGTGTACGTATTAAAGAAGGTAAGACTGCTAAATAATTTCCGTTAAAAGACAGAAAGGAGTGACCTAGATGATTACGAAGCAAGATAAAAACGCTACTCGTAAGAAGCGTCATAGCCGTGTTCGTCGTCATTTAACCGGTACATCTGAGCGTCCTCGCTTAAATGTTTACCGTTCAAATAAGCACATTTATGCACAATTGATTGATGATCTTGCTGGTGTAACTGTTGCAAGCGCATCTACAGTTGATAAAGAATTTAAAGGTGAATCAACAGGTAATGTTGATGCTGCGAAACAAGTTGGCGAGTTAGTCGCTAAGCGTGCTGTAGAAAAAGGTTTTAAATCAGTTGTCTTTGATCGCGGTGGTTACTTATACCATGGACGTGTAGAAGCACTAGCTGAAGCTGCTCGTGAAGCAGGATTAGAATTTTAATCAAGTCGTAAAGGAGGGAAAGGCATGAATAAACAAATCGATCCAAGCAAGCTTGATATAGAAGAGCGTGTAGTTACTGTAAATCGTGTATCTAAAGTTGTGAAGGGTGGTCGCCGTTTCCGTTTCACAGCACTAGTTGTTGTTGGTGACAAGAATGGTCACGTTGGTTTCGGTACTGGTAAAGCACATGAGGTACCAGAAGCAATTCGTAAAGCAATTGAAGACGGTAAGAAGAACTTAGTGCGTGTACCTATCGTTGGTACGACAATTCCACATCAAATCCATGGTCAGTTTGGCGCTGGAAACATCTTATTGAAGCCAGCTTCAGAAGGTACTGGAGTTATCGCAGGTGGTCCGGTTCGTGCAGTGTTAGAACTAGCAGGTGTTCAAGACATCTTATCAAAATCATTAGGTTCAAACACTCCAATCAACATGGTACGTGCTACAATCCAAGGCTTAAGCGAACTTAAGTCTGCTGAAGACGTAGCAAAACTACGCGGTAAATCAGTTGAGGAACTGTTAGGATAAGGAGGGATAACCATGGCAAATAAAGTAGAAATTACCCTCACACGCAGCGTGATCGGTCGTAAACAAGATCAACGTGATACAGTAAAAGCTCTAGGCTTAAATAAAATTAGCCAAACAGTCGTTCATGACGATACAGATGCTATTCGTGGCATGATTAACAAAGTGTCTCACTTAGTTGAAGTAAAAGAAGCGTAAGTAACGATTATCGTAAAGAGGAGGTGCTCGACGGATGAAACTTCATGAGTTAAAAAGAGCTGAAGGCTCTCGTAAAAAACGTAATCGTGTAGGTCGTGGAATGTCTACAGGCAATGGTAAAACATCAGGCCGTGGTCATAAAGGACAAAAAGCACGTTCAGGCGGTAACGTACGTCCTGGTTTCGAAGGTGGTCAAATGCCTTTATACCAGCGCCTACCAAAACGTGGTTTTACGAACATTAACCGAAAAGAATATACAATTGTCAATTTAGACACTCTTAATCGTTTTGAAGAAGGAACTGAAGTAACGCCAGAACTTCTATTAGAAACTGGTGCGATCAGCAAGATTAAAGCAGGAGTTAAAGTACTAGGTAATGGTAGCCTAGATAAAAATCTGACTGTTAAAGCTGATAAGTTCTCTGCTTCTGCTAAAGAAGCTATTGAAGCGGCAGGCGGTCAAACTGAGGTGATTTAATGTTCCGCACATTTTCCAATTTATTTCGCGTAGCTGACATTAGACAGAAGATCCTTTTTACCCTTGCAATTTTAATCGTCTTTAGAATCGGTACATTCATTCCGGTTCCATTTGCTGATAGCGATGCTCTAACAATGATGAATGAAGTTAATGCTTTCGGATTCATTGATACATTCGGAGGAGGAGCATTGAGTCAGTTCTCTGTTTTTGCTATGGGAGTTTTCCCATACATTACGGCTGCTATTATTATGCAGTTACTTCAAATGGACGTTGTTCCGAAGTTTACAGAGTGGCGTAAACAAGGTGAAATGGGACGTCGTAAGCTAGCGCAATTCACACGTTATTTCACTGTCGTTTTGGCTTTTATTCAAGCAATTGGAATGTCAGTCGGGTTTAACCACCTTACAGAAGGTTCTTTAATTACAAACCCAACTCCTGTTACGTATTTAACAATTGCTGTTGTATTAACAGGTGGTACAACATTCTTAATGTGGCTTGGTGAGCAAATTACAGAATATGGCGTAGGTAACGGAATATCAATTCTAATCTTTGCAGGTATCGTTGCAGGGATACCAACAGGCTTAAACCAGCTTTACGAGCAATATATCTCAGGAGCTGGAGATCAATTATTTATTAATTTAGCTGTTTTAGGAATCATCACTTTAGTCGTGATCGCTGTAATTGTTGGTGTAATCTTCATTCAGCAAGCACTACGTAAGATTCCAATTCAGTATGCAAAGAGAACAGTTAACCGTTCTCCAGTTGGGGGACAGTCAACACATCTACCATTAAAGGTAAATGCAGCGGGAGTTATTCCAATCATTTTTGCTATTTCGTTTATCATCGCACCTCAGACAATTTCAGGCTTCTTTGAAGGTAACGAATTTGCACAAACGATGGCTTGGGTATTTGATTACACAGAGCCAGTTGGAATGGCAATTTACTTTGCTTTAATCATAGCATTTACGTATTTCTACACGTTTGTTCAAGTTAACCCTGAACAAATGGCAGAAAACCTACAGAAACAAGGCGGTTATGTTCCAGGAATTCGTCCGGGTCAAAATACAGAAACGTATTTGACACGTGTTATGTATCGTTTAACGTTTGTTGGAGCGTTGTTCTTAGCTGTAGTAGCAATCTTCCCTATTATGTTAGGAAGTATAGCGAACTTACCAGCAGCGGTTCAAATCGGTGGAACAAGTCTACTGATCGTTGTAGGTGTAGCGCTTAATACTATGAAGCAGTTAGAGAGTCAATTAGTAAAACGTCACTATCGTGGCTTTATTAAATAGTATGCTCGATTGCTTTGGATTAATGAGAGCGAGGGGAAAGATATGAATCTTATTTTGATGGGACTGCCAGGTGCTGGTAAAGGTACACAAGCAGAAAAAATCGTAGAAAAATATAACATCCCTCATATCTCAACTGGAGATATGTTCCGTTCTGCGATCAAAGAAGGAACGCCATTAGGAAAAGAAGCAAAGTCTTATATGGATCAAGGTGACTTGGTCCCTGATGAAGTAACAGTGGGTATTGTTAAAGAACGTTTAAGCAAACCAGACTGTGAAAAAGGCTTTTTATTAGATGGTTTTCCTAGAACAGTAGCTCAAGCAGAAGCTCTAGAAAACCTTTTAAGTGAATTAAACACTAAACTTGATTATGTATTACATGTTCAAGTTCCAGAAAATAAATTAGTCGATCGTCTAACTGGTCGCCGCATCTGCCCTGAGTGTGGAGCAACTTATCACGTTGAGTTCAACCCTCCTAAGGAAGATGGAAAGTGTGACGTTGACGGTGCAACATTAATGCAACGTGAAGATGATCAACCTGAAACTGTTAAAAATCGCCTGAAGGTAAATATGGAACAAACACAACCATTATTAGATTACTATGGCGATAAAGGCTACCTTGTCGATGTTAATGGCGACCAGCATATTGATGATGTGTTCGTACAAATCGATGAGAAAATCGGAGGCTTAGCTAAATGATCATTCGAAAAACACCACGGGAAATTGAGATTATGCGTCAAGCTGGTAAGATTGTAGCTTTAACTCACCAAGAATTAGCTAAACATATCAAGCCAGGTGTAACGACAAATGAACTGGATGAAATAGCCGAAAAGTTTATTCGTAGTCATGATGCAACACCTTCTTTTAAAGGTTATAACGGTTTCAGTGGTAGCATTTGTGTATCTGTCAATGAAGAGCTTGTACACGGAATTCCAAGTGATCGCGAGCTAAATGATGGTGACATTATTAGTATCGATATTGGTGCTAATTACAATGGCTATCATGGCGACTCAGCATGGACTTACGCTGTTGGTGACATTGATGACGATACGCAAGAATTGCTTGATGTTACAGAGGAGTCTTTATTTAAAGGTTTAGAACAAATTAAACCAGGCAATCGTTTAACAGATATTTCGCATGCAATTCAAAGTTATGTTGAACCATATGGTTATACGATTGTTCAAGAATATGGCGGCCATGGCATTGGCCAAAACATTCATGAAGACCCTCATATTTCAAACTTTGGACCACCCAATAAAGGTCCGCGTTTGAAAAAAGGAATGGTATTAGCGATTGAGCCAATGGTTAATCTAGGCGAACGTTACGTCCGAACATTAGATGATGACTGGACAGTTGTGACAGCAGACAAGAAGTTTTGTGCTCACTTTGAGCATACAATCGCTGTAACAGAAGATGGTTATGAGATTTTAACGAAAGCTTAAGTGAAGGTGATGACGGTTGAACGAAGGAGATTCGGGTTGTCCTAAATTAGGACAGTTAGTGAGGATTAAACGAGGTCGTGAATCAGAACAATATGCAATAATTATTGACTTTGATGATCGGAAGTTTGTTAAGCTAGCAGATGGCGAAAAACGTAAGTTCGATCGGCCGAAGCGCAAAAACCTTCATCATGTCGAATTAATCGATTATGTTTCTCCAGAAGTAGCACGCAGCTTAGAGGAAACTGGTCGAGTCACAAACGGAAAACTTCGCTTCGCAATATCAAAATTTGTCAACGAATCGATGACAGGTTGGAAGAAGGGAGATTCTCTCGATGGCGAAAGACGATGTAATTGAGATGGAAGGAACAGTCCTTGAGACTTTACCTAACGCAATGTTTAAAGTAGAGTTAGAAAATGGACACGAAATCCTTGCACACGTATCAGGTAAAATTCGAATGCACTTCATCCGTATTTTACCAGGAGATAAAGTTACGGTAGAGATGTCACCTTATGATTTATCAAGAGGTCGAATCACATATCGTTATAAATAACGAGAATACTCCGATCTAAAAGGAGGTAGGAAAATGAAGGTAAGACCGTCAGTAAAACCTATTTGTGAAAAATGTAAAGTTATCCGCCGTAAGGGTAAAGTAATGGTAATTTGCGAAAATCCTAAACACAAACAAAAACAAGGATAATTTTTAAGGAGGTGCAATGCACGCATGGCTCGTATTTCAGGTGTAGATATACCGCGTGAAAAGCGTATTGTTATCGCGCTAACGTACATTTTTGGTGTTGGTCATACAACGGCAAGCAAAGTTGTAGAAGCTGCAGGTGTTGATGCAACAACTCGCGTACGTGACTTAACAGAAGAAGAATTATCGAACATTCGTAAAGAAATGGATCAGTACACGGTTGAAGGTGACCTTCGTCGTGAAACGTCTCTTAACATTAAGCGTTTAATCGAGATCGGCTCTTATCGTGGTATCCGTCATCGTCGTGGTCTACCAACACGTGGTCAGAAGACTAAGAACAATTCCCGCACACGTAAAGGTCCACGCCGTACAGTAGCGAATAAGAAAAAATAATTGAACAAAGGAGGTATGCTAGTCATGGCTCGTAAGGGTAATAAAACAACTACACGTAGAAAGCGTCGTGTGAAAAAGAATATAGAGTCTGGTGTTGCTCACATTCGTTCAACGTTTAACAATACGATTGTGACAATTACAGATGATAGCGGAAATGCTATTGCGTGGAGCAGTGCTGGATCTTTAGGTTTTAAAGGTTCTCGTAAATCTACTCCATTCGCAGCACAGATGGCATCGGAAGTAGCGGCAAAGGCAGCTCAAGAAAACGGCATGAAAACTATAGAAGTGGCTGTAAAAGGCCCAGGTGCAGGTCGTGAAGCAGCTATTCGTTCATTACAAGCTGCAGGCCTAGAAATTACTGCAATTGTTGATGTTACACCGGTACCTCACAATGGTTGCCGCCCACCAAAACGTCGTCGTGTTTAATTGGAAGTATATAATTTGTCAACCCGTCTATAATGGGATATGATGGCTTTAAAAAGCTTTGCACGGTTATATGGGGTTTAGTTCCGCGTTTTCCTGCGTGGAACCTACCCGTTTTTTGGAATATCGATGAAAACGATCATCGTTGTTTCGACGTTTTGAAGGAGGGTTTTGTGAATGATTGAAATTGAAAAACCGAAAGTTGAAACGATTGAAGTTAGCGAGAATGCTAAGTTCGGTAAATTTGTTATTGAACCATTGGAGCGTGGGTATGGTACAACAATGGGTAACTCCTTGCGTCGTATCTTGCTATCCTCACTTCCAGGAGCGGCAGTAACGTCTGTTCAAATTGAAGGCGCGTTACATGAATTTACAACATTAGATTATGTTGTAGAAGATGTAACAACGATTATCTTAAATCTTAAAAAGTTAGCTTTAAAGATTTACTCAGATGATGAAAAAACGCTAGAAATTGATGTTCAGGGAGAAGGGGAAGTAACGGCAGCAGACATTAAACATGACAGTGATGTTGAAGTGCTTAACCCTGAATTAAAGATTGCTACAATCACTGGTAACGGTAAGCTTAACATGAGAATTTTCGCAGCGAAGGGTAGAGGTTATCGCCCAGCTGAAGAAAATAAAAGAGATGAGCAACCGATCGGTGTCATTCCAGTTGATTCAATCTTCACACCAGTTGAACGTGTAACGTACCAAGTCGAAAACACGCGTGTAGGTCAAGTTGCAAATTTCGATAAGCTGACATTAGACGTATGGACTGATGGAAGCATTCGCCCAGAGGAAGCTATTTCTCTAGGTGCTAAAGTGTTTACTGAACACTTAAATGTATTTGTTGGCTTAACTGATGAAGCGCAAAATGCGGAGATTATGGTTGAGAAAGAAGAAGACCAAAAAGAAAAAGTGTTAGAAATGACAATTGAAGAACTAGACTTATCAGTTCGTTCTTACAATTGCTTAAAACGTGCAGGTATTAATACGGTACAAGAACTAACACAAAAATCCGAAGAAGACATGATGAAAGTACGTAACTTAGGACGTAAATCCTTAGACGAAGTTAAAAACAAACTTGATGCCCTGAACTTAGGCTTACGTAAAGAAGATTAGTATAAGCATCAGTGAATTCCTAAACAAAGGAGGTTTAAAGGATGGCAAAAGCGAAATTAGGTCGTACGACTGATCAACGTTTAGCTCTTCTACGTAATTTAGCTACTGATTTAATCGTTCATGAACGTATTGAAACGACAGAAACTAAAGCTAAAGAGCTAAAGCCAGTTGTTGAAAAAATGATTACATTAGGTAAGCGTGGCGACCTTCATGCTCGTAGACAGGCAGAGTCATATCTACGTAAAGTAGAAACTGACGAAGAAGGTACTAACGCATTACAAAAGCTATTCTCTGACATTGCTCCACGTTTTGAAGACCGCCAAGGTGGATACACTCGTATTCTTAAACTAGGTGAGCGTAAAGGTGACGGAGCAAGAACAGTGATTATTGAATTAGTTGACTAATTGAATGATTGAAGAAAGAGGGGTGTTCAGATTCCATGTAAAAATGGGAGCTGGGCCCTTTTTTTATGATTAAAGACTACTATTTCACTCTAGTTCAACAATTATAATTATATGATACAATTGATAAAAAGTTATTAGAGGGGTGCTGTTATTGATTCAGTTCGATCAAGTGTCTTTTCAATATAAACCAAATACACCCTATGTACTGAATGACATTAATCTAACTGTTAGCGAAGGTGAATGGGTATCCATTCTCGGACAGAACGGTTCAGGTAAGTCGACAGCAGCAAAGTTAATTAACGGCTTGTTACGTCCAATAGAAGGTCGAGTATTAATCGATGATACCGAAATAACTGATGAAACAGTTTACCAAGTTCGTAGACATGTAGGAATGGTTTTTCAAAATCCAGAAAACCAGTTTGTCGGCACTACTGTTTTAGATGATGTAGCATTTGGATTAGAGAATATCGGCGTTCCTCGTGAAGAAATGATCGACAGAATTGATGAAAGCCTAAAACAAGTCGGTATGCTTGATTATAAAAACCATGAACCAACCCGGCTATCCGGTGGGCAAAAGCAGAGAGTTGCGATTGCTAGTGTGTTAGCTATGAAACCAAAGATTATCGTGTTTGATGAAGCTACATCTATGTTAGACCCAGTAGGTAAAAAAGAGATAATCGAAACGATGCAATACTTACATAAACACTATAAGTTGACGGTTATTATGATTACACACGATTTAAATGAAGCGGCTTATTCTGATCACGTTATTACGCTACATAAAGGGAGAGTCTGGTTACAAGGCACACCACGTAACCTCTTTCAATACGGTGAAAAGTTGAAAGAAGTCGGCTTAGAGCCAACGTTGGTCACGAAAGTGTATCAGTCGTTAAAACGAGAATCTTTTCATATTAAAGAAGAGCCAATACATTTTAAGGAACTGGTGGACGAACTATGGACATTATATTTGAAAACGTAAATTATACATATCAACCGAATACACCATTTAGTCACCAAGCGTTGAAAGACATTTCCTTAGAAATAAAATCAGGTTCATTCGTTGCGGTCGTCGGTCATACTGGCTCAGGCAAGTCGACTTTGTTGCAACATTTAAATGCGTTATTACAGCCAACAAGTGGTCGTTTAGTTTTGGGTAATGTTGAATTACCAGGTGCACATCATGAACAAATAAAAAGTATTAGACAAAGAGTAGGTCTTTTATTTCAATATCCAGAACATCAATTGTTTGAAGAAACAGTAAAAAAAGAGCTGCTATTTGGCCCTAAAAACTTTGGCTTTGATCTAAAACAAGTTGAAACAGAATTAAATGATTCACTACAAGAAGTAGGGCTAGAAGAGTCAGTTCTTGATCGGTCCCCTTTTGAATTAAGTGGTGGCCAAATGAAGCGAGTTGCGCTAGCTAGTATGTTATTAGCGAAACCTCAAGTGCTAGTGTTAGATGAACCAACGGCAGGGTTAGACCCACTAGGTCAAAAAAAGATGATGCAGCTATTTAAGTCGTTACATGAAAATAAGCAACATACCGTTGTTTTAGTAACACATAATATGGATGATGCGATGAGGTACGCTGAGAAGGTCATCGTTTTAAATCAAGGGACAGTAGAATGTGTCAAAAGTCCAAGTGAATTGATACATGAGCGTGATCGTTTAAAGGCAATAGGGCTTGATGTACCTGAGCCTGTAGAGTTTGTTGAGTATATGAAAGCTCGTCTTGGAGTGTTGTGGGAAGAAGAGGATATAAATGAACAAACGATTAGTCGCACGTTAGTTAAGCATTTAAAGGGTGGTGCGACGTCTTGAATCAATCATTAATTATTGGTCAATATGTGCCAGGAGAATCAGTCGTCCATAAAATCGACCCAAGGCTTAAGTTAATCATTATTTTTATTTTTGTGATTGCTGTTTTTATGGCAAACAACATTTGGAGTTATGTGTCTTTATACTTTTTTGTCTTTGCAAGTGTGGCGCTATCTCGTATACCTGTGGCTTATATTTTTAAAGGATTGAAGCCAGTTTGGTGGATTATCATTATAACCTTTATGTTTCACTTATTTATTAATAGTGGAGGAAACGTTATAGTTAGCTTTTTAGGAATAAACGTTTATGAACAAGGTGTATTTCAAGGTGCTAGCATTGCTACGCGATTCTTTTTATTAATCATATTAGCTACGCTATTAACGTTATCAACAACACCTATTGCTGTTACAGATGCAGTAGAGGCGCTGTTAAAACCGTTAAAGAAGGTACGCTTTCCTGTTCATGAAATAGCCTTAATGATGTCGATCTCGCTAAGGTTCATACCAACCTTTATGCAAGAAATGGACAAAATTTCAAAAGCGCAAGCAGCTCGGGGATTAGATTATACTAAAGGTAAACTTAAAGATCGTTTTAAAGCGTTGTTGCCTTTACTCATCCCATTACTCATCAGCTCATTTAAACGAGCGGAAGACTTAGCTTTAGCAATGGAAGCACGGGGTTATCAAGGGGAAGAAGGGCGGACGAAACTACGCCAATTATCATTTAGTAAAATTGATTATATTGTCATTATAAGTTTAATTGTATTTCTTGTAAGCTTTTATATGATTAGAGTGTAAGGAGTAGAATCATGGAACGAATAAAGCTTCATATAGCCTATGATGGAACGAATTTTGCAGGGTATCAAGTACAACATAATCAACGCACAGTTCAACTAGTTGTTGAACGAGCGTTATCGAAGATGCACCGACAAGAAATGAAAGTGTATACATCTGGTCGCACGGACTCTGGTGTTCATGCTAATGACCAAGTCCTTCATTTTAACTCACCGATGACTTTGGACTGTTCGTCATGGCGTAATGCGTTACAAACTTTGCTCCCAAAAGATGTAAAAATTATGCATGTCGAAAAAGTAGATGAATCCTTTGATGCTCGAAAAAGTGCAAAAGAGAAAGTCTATCGCTACCAAATCATTAATCAACGAGAATATGATGTGTTTAAAAGGTTGTATGAATGGCATGTAATTAAGCCGCTTAGCATGGAGAGAATGAGATCAGCGGCAAAGTTAATAGAAGGAACACATGACTTTACAGCTTTTTCTGCTTCTAAATCAAACGTAAAAGGTGATAAGAAGCGGACAATTAAGTCGATTGATATATGGGAAGAGGGAGATGGACGCATTATATTTGAAGTGCGAGGGAACGGTTTTTTAACTCACATGGTGCGTATTATCGTTGGCACGTTAGTTGAGATTGGGTTAGGGAAAAAAGATGAAACCTGTATTACACAAGCGTTAGAAACGTTAAATCGCCAAGTGCTCGGTTTAACAGCACCTAGTCACGGGTTATGTTTATGGAAAGTTATCTACTAAAAACCGAACATTAAGTTTTAAAACAGATATTTTTTTCGGTTTTTAATGAAAATGCCATTGATTGTTACATGAACCATGTTATAATATATGTAAATACGAAATTTAACAACTACATACCCTCATATAATATTGGGAATATGGCCCAAAAGTCTCTACCCGGTTGCCGTAAACGACTGGACTATGGGGAGTAATCTGGCTACAAGGGTGTAGTATATAGTTTTTGAACGTTTATGCAGATTGCTTTCCTCATACGGGAGAGTAGTCTGCTTTTATTTTTTCTCAAGGAGAGGATGACTTAAGTGGAAACAGTTGTCGGTGTCATTATGGGAAGTACGTCAGATTGGGAAACGATGAAGTATACGTGTGAAGTGTTAGAAGAATTAGAGATTCCGTATGAAAAAGAAGTTGTATCTGCTCATCGTACGCCTGAAAAAATGTTTACATATGCAGAGCAAGCTTACGAACGAGGGTTAAAAGTGATTATAGCAGGTGCAGGTGGTGCCGCTCACTTACCAGGCATGGTTGCTGCTAAAACGGTATTACCGGTAATCGGCGTACCTGTTCAATCGAAAGCTTTAAACGGTTTGGATTCATTGTTATCGATTGTACAAATGCCAGCAGGTGTGCCAGTTGCAACTGTGGCGATCGGTAAAGCTGGAGCAAAGAACGCAGGCTTATTAGCCACTCAGCAGTTAGCAGCATTTGACTCATCAATTTATGAAAAACTTAAAAAGTATCGTGAAACAATGAAAGATAAAGTGGAATCTAGTAATGAGGAGCTTCAGTCATGGAACGTATAATCAGGCCAGGGTCAACTATAGGAATTATTGGTGGAGGACAACTTGGACAAATGATGGCTTTATCAGCAAAAGCAATGGGCTTTAAAACCGCCGTTTTAGACCCTACGCCTAACTCACCGACTGCGCAAGTAGCAGATGAACAAATAATTGCTCCATATTCAAGTTTAGAAGCGGCTAAACAGTTAAGAGATGTTGCTGATGTCATTACATACGAGTTCGAAAATGTCGACGTGAAAGTGTTGGAATATTTAGAGCAAGAAGCGTACTTACCACAAGGAAGTCAATTAATTCAAACGACACAAGATCGTGCTTTTGAAAAAGAAGCGATAGAAAAAAGCGGAGCAAAAGTGGCGTCTTATAAACTAGTCGATAATAATAGTGATTTACTAGAAGCTGTCAACGAAATTGGCCTTCCTTCCATTCTTAAGACGAGGCGGTTCGGTTATGACGGTAAAGGTCAAGTCGTGATCGAAACTAATGACAATCTAAATGAAGCAAGCCAGTTATTAGAACAAGGTCCGTGTATATTAGAAGAAAAAATTAATTTTAACCAAGAATTATCAGTGATGGTCGTTAGAAGTACTACAGGTGAAGTTATGACTTATCCAGTTTCAGAAAACATTCACGTGAATCATATTTTGCATCAATCCATTGTGCCAGCGCGAGTGTCTGAGCAAGTTGAAAGCCAAGCAAAAAAAGTCGCTATTGCTGTCGCTGAAACGCTTGGTGTTATTGGTGCTTTAGGTGTTGAATTATTTTTAGGTGAAGATGACACGATCTATGTTAACGAAGTAGCTCCAAGGCCACACAATTCAGGACATTATACGATGGATGCTTGTATCACATCACAGTTCGAACAACATGTAAGAGCGATTTGTGGTTGGGCGTTAGGTAATGGAAAGCTAATGAGTCCTGTCGTCATGACTAATGTATTAGGTCAACATTTAGAGGAAGTCAATCAACAGGTTATAAAATTGCCACAGGCTAAACTTCACTTGTATGGAAAAGCTGAAGCTAAACAAAATCGAAAAATGGGTCATATAAACTTTGTCGGAAACGATGTTAATGATATGTTAAAACAGATCAAACAATTAAACATTTGGAGGGAACAACATGATCGAGCGTTATACACGTGAAGAAATGGGCAATATTTGGACAGAAGAAAACAGGTTTCAAGCATGGTTAGAAGTTGAAATTCTAGCTTGTGAAGCTTGGGCTGAGTTAGGTGACATTCCGAAAGAGGATGTTCAGAAGATCCGTGAGAAGGCGTCTTTTGATGTGAATCGGATTCATGAGATCGAACAAGAAACACGCCATGACGTCGTCGCATTTACGCGCGCTGTATCAGAAACTTTAGGTGAGGAGAAGAAGTGGGTCCATTACGGCTTAACGTCAACAGATGTCGTTGATACAGCTTTATCGTATTTAATTAAACAGTCAAACGATATTATTCGTCAAGACTTAGAACGTTTTTTATCAGTCATTAAAGCAAAAGCTGAAGAGCATAAATATACGATTATGATGGGGCGTACCCACGGTGTTCATGCTGAGCCGACAACATTCGGACTGAAGCTTGCGTTATGGTATGAAGAGATGAAGCGCAACATTGAGCGTTTTGATGCAGCGGCTAAAGGAATTGAAGTAGGAAAATTATCAGGTGCTGTTGGTACATATGCCAATATCGACCCCTTCGTTGAAAAATATGTTTGTGAAAATCTTGGTTTAACACCATCACCAATCTCGACACAAACGCTTCAAAGAGACCGTCACGCTGATTACATGTCAACGTTAGCGTTAATCGCATCTTCTATTGAGAAAATGGCAGTTGAAATTCGTGGTCTACAAAAGAGTGAAACGCGTGAAGTTGAAGAGTTTTTCGCAAAAGGTCAAAAAGGTTCATCTGCTATGCCTCATAAACGTAATCCAATTGGTTCTGAAAATATGACCGGGATGGCACGTGTAATTCGAGGCTATATGACGACCGCTTACGAAAACGTCGCATTATGGCATGAACGTGATATTTCACATTCATCGGCTGAACGTGTCATTATTCCAGACGCTACGATTGCGTTAGATTATATGCTTAGTCGTTTTTCAAGTATCGTTGAGAAATTAACCGTGTTTGAGGACAACATGAAAGCTAATATGGACCGTACATACGGCTTAATCTACTCTCAACGTGTTTTACTTACGTTAATTGATCAAGGTTTCTCGCGTGAGCGTGCTTACGATCTCGTGCAGCCGTTAGCAATGCAAGCATGGGAAGAAGGCGTTTCGTTCCCAGACCTTATTCGCTCAACGGACGAAATTACAAGCTCAATTAACGAAGAAGACTTAGAAGCATGTTTTGATCCAACGTATCATTTAAAAAATGTTGATATGATTTTTGAGCGTTTAGGACTTAAGTAACCGAGTAGGAAAAAGGAGGCATCTCTTTGGAAAAGCGAGCATTGTTGTATGAAGGGAAAGCAAAACAACTATTTGAGACAAATGATCCCAACATTCTTTGGGTTCAATATAAAGATGCTTTGACGGCATTTAATGGGGAAAAGAAAGAACGAGCAAAAGGCAAAGGGCGGTTAAACAACGAAATATCATCCATTTTATTTCACCAACTTTCAACAGCAGGTATTGCAAATCATTTTGTTAAACGCCTTTCTGAAACAGAACAGCTCGTTAAAAAGACATCGATCATTCCAATTGAAGTAGTCGTTCGCAATGTTGCAGCAGGTAGTCTATCAAGAAGGCTTGGCTTAGAAGAAGGGGTGCCATTAAACACTACAATCGTCGAGTATTACTACAAAGATGATGATTTGGGTGACCCTTTAATTAATGAAGATCATATTCAACTTTTAGACTTAGTATCTATGAATCAACTAAATGAAATGAAAGAAATGGCACTAAAAGTGAATGGTTATTTAACAGACCACTTTAAAGTGTGTGACGTCAAACTAGTAGATTTTAAACTAGAGTTTGGGTTTGACGAAGAAGGCAAGTTAATTTTATCAGACGAAATATCTCCAGATACGTGTCGACTATGGGACGTTCATACGAACGAAAAGCTAGATAAAGATGTTTTTCGAGAAGGAATCGGGCAAATTGATCAAGCTTATGAAACGATCTTAAAGCGCTTAAAAGGCGCGATTGTAACTGACTAAAATAAGGGGTGCTGAATGGTGATTAAAGTAAAAGTATACGTAACGTTGAAAGCAGGAGTACTTGACCCTCAAGGTAAAGCGATTGAACAGGCGCTAGAAGCGATGGACGTTAACAATGTAGAAGGTATGCGTGTTGGTAAGTATATGGAGTTTCACCTTGAACCAGAAAAAGGTCAATCAGTTGATGAACAAGTAACACACATGTGTGAGCAACTTTTATCTAACCCAGTTATTGAAGATTACCGTTATGAAACAGAGGAGGTTATTACGCCATGAAGTTTGCTGTCATAGTGTTTCCAGGTTCTAACTGCGATATGGATCTGTTTCATGCCATTGAAACAGGGTTAGGAGAAGAAGTTGATTACGTCTTTCATACAGAAACTAATCTAGAAAACTATGATGCAATCCTATTGCCAGGTGGATTTTCATATGGTGATTACTTACGTTCAGGTGCAATCGCAAGTTTTTCTAATGTAATGGAGTCGGTCAAACAATTTGCGGAGTCTGGAAAGCCTGTATTAGGGATTTGCAACGGGTTTCAAGTCTTGCTAGAGGCAGGGTTACTACCAGGGGCTATGAAGCGGAATGAGGCGCTTAAGTTTATTTGCCGTCCTGTTGAGTTAACGGTTGAAAACAACAAATCTATCTTTACAACAAACTATGGTCTACATGAAAAAATCAATGTACCAATCGCTCATGCTGAAGGTAATTACGAGTGTGATGAAGAGACATTAAAAGACCTTGAACAGAACAATCAAATTGTTTTTAGATATGTGAACAACCCGAACGGATCAGTAAGTGATATTGCTGGAATTGTTAATGAACGAGGTAACGTGTTAGGGATGATGCCACATCCAGAAAGAGCAGTTGATGAGTTACTAGGTAGTGCTGATGGTTTGAAATTATTTCAGTCAATGTTAGCGAATTGGAGGGAACACCATGCCATTACTTCTTGAGCCAAATACAGAAGAGGTTAAGGAAAAGAAGCTTTATCGTGAGATGGGGTTAACAGATGAAGAGTTTAAGCTCGTTGAACGTATTTTAGGACGTTTGCCGAATTATACAGAAACAGGTATTTTCTCGGTTATGTGGAGTGAGCATTGTAGTTATAAAAAGTCTCGCCCACTGTTAAAGAAATTCCCAACTACAGGTCGCCACGTTTTACAAGGTCCTGGCGAAGGTGCAGGTGTTGTTGATATTGGCGACGGGCAAGCGGCTGTTTTTAAAATCGAAAGTCATAATCACCCGTCTGCGATTGAGCCATATCAAGGTGCCGCAACAGGTGTTGGTGGGATTATCCGTGACGTCTTTTCGATGGGAGCGCGTCCAGTAGCTTTATTAAACTCACTTCGTTTCGGTGAACTTGATCAGCCTCGTACGAAGTATTTGTTTGAAGAAGTTGTGGCTGGTATTGCTGGCTATGGGAATTGTGTCGGTGTTCCAACAGTTGGTGGTGAAATCCAGTTTGATGATTGTTATAAAGGGAATCCACTCGTTAATGCGATGTGTGTTGGATTAATTGATCATGATCGTTTACAAGTCGGTCAGGCAAAAGGGATCGGCAATACGGTGATGTATATCGGTTCAAAAACAGGGCGTGATGGTATTCATGGTGCGACTTTTGCCTCTGAAGAATTAACAGATGATTCACAAGAAGACCGCCCAGCTGTTCAAGTTGGCGATCCATTTATGGAGAAGCTATTAATCGAAGCTTGTTTAGATTTAGTCGAGTCTGATGCATTAGTCGGGATCCAAGACATGGGTGCTGCTGGCTTGACGTCATCAGCAAGTGAAATGGCTAGTAAAGCAGGTACTGGAATTGAAATGAATTTAGACTTAGTTCCACAACGTGAGCAAGACATGACGCCATATGAAATGATGTTATCTGAATCACAAGAGCGTATGCTTGTCGTTATTGAGAAAGGCCGTGAGCAAGAGATTAAAGATATCGTATCGAAGTATGGTATTGAAGCTGTTGAAGTTGGAAAAGTTACGGATGATAAGAGACTTCGTTTAACGTTCCAAAATGAAGTTGTTGGTAATATGCCAGTCGATGCACTAGCTGAAGAAGCACCAGTCTATCATTTACCTTCAAAAGAACCTGAGGCTTTTAAACGTAATCAATCTATGAATCTAGAACTTCCAGAAGTGAAGGATGCAAATGAGTTATTAATTAACCTATTGAAAGCACCTACGATTGCAAATAAAGAGTGGGTGTATGACCAATACGATTACATGGTACAAACGAATACGGTGCTCGCACCTGGGTCAGATTCGGCTGTCATTCGAATTAAAGGAACGAATAAAGCGTTAGCGATGACAACAGATTGTAACTCCCGTTATTTACACTTGGACCCGAAAACAGGTGGTGAAATTGCAGTTGCTGAAGCGGCTCGTAATATCATTTGTTCAGGTGCAGAGCCATTAGCTTTAACCGACTGCTTGAATTTCGGAAACCCAGAAAAAGAAGAAAATTTCTGGATGATGGAAAAAGCGACTGACGGAATGGCAGAAGCAGCAAGTCAGTTAAGCACGCCAGTCATTAGTGGAAACGTATCACTTTACAACGAAACAAACGGCACAAGTGTTTACCCTACACCTGTTGTTGGTATGGTCGGTTTAATTCACGATATTGACCATATTACGAAACAACAAGTTCAGCGTGCAGGCGACTTAGTTTACGTCATTGGTGAGACAACACTAGAAATCGGTGGGAGTGAAGTTCAAAAGCATCTATTCGGCCATTATGAAGGAGCTACACCGAAGATCGACTTACAAGTTGAAAAAGAGCGCCAAGAACTATTATTAAAGTCTATTCAACAAGGTTTAGTGCAATCAGCGCACGACGTATCAGAAGGTGGCTTAGCTGTTGCACTTGCAGAGAAAGTAATGGGCACTTCATATGGTTTAAATGTCGCACTTCAAGGTGAGCATTTACTAGATTTATTTAGCGAAACGCAATCGCGTTTTATCGTAACCGTTGCTAAAGGGAATCAAGAACAATTTGAACAGGTTGTCTCTGATTGTAATTTAGTAGGCGCAGTGACAGAAGATGCTAAGTTAAATATTAAATGGAATGAGCAAAGCGTAATTAATCAAAACGTCGATTCATTAACAGACCATTGGAAAGGAGCTATTCCATGCTTGGTGAAATCAAAGGGCTAAACGAAGAGTGCGGAATATTCGGTGTATATAATCATACTCAAGCGGCTCACATGACGTATTACGGCTTGCATAGTTTACAACACCGTGGTCAAGAAGGAGCAGGAATCGTCGTTTCTGATGGCCAAACGTTAGAACAGTCAAAAGGTCATGGGTTAGTCACTGAAGTGTTTGATGAAGATCGTTTAGCTCAGTTACCGGGCGGTAGTGCAATCGGTCATGTTAGGTATTCGACAGCTGGAGAGAAATCGTATGAAAACATTCAACCTCTACTTTTTCACTCTCACACAGGTTCATTATCTGTTGCCCATAACGGCAATTTAGTGAATGCGACAAAGCTAAGGTCTGAACTAGAAGATGAGGGAAGTATTTTTCAAACGACATCAGATACAGAAGTGATTGCTCATTTAATTCGCAAAGGCGGCAAAAAACCACGTCATGAACGAATTAAAGCTTCGCTAAAACAGCTTGAAGGTGCATTTGCGATTGTTATGTTACTTGAAGATCAGTTAATTGCAGCTTTAGATTCTAGAGGGATGCGTCCTTTATCTTTAGGTAAAGTAGGTGATTCTTACGTCGTTGCATCAGAAACATGCGCTTTTGATGTCGTTGGTGCAGAATATGTTCGTGAAATTCAGCCTGGTGAGTATTTAGTTATTGATCAAGACGGACTACATTCAAGTACATTTGCTGACAAACAGGACCGCTCAATCTGTACGATGGAATACGTTTATTTCGCAAGACCTGATAGTCAAGTTGACGGTGAAAACATTCATAGTTCGAGAAAACGACTTGGAAAGAAATTAGCTGACATTGCACCTGTTGAAGCGGATGTTGTAACAGGTGTCCCAGACTCTAGCATTTCTGCAGCAATCGGTTATGCAGAGCAGGCTAATATTCCGTATGAGCTTGGTCTTATAAAAAACCGTTATGTCGGTCGTACGTTTATTCAACCATCACAAGAAATGCGTGAACGTGGTGTGAGGATGAAGTTATCACCAGTACGCAAAATTGTAGAAGGTAAACGCGTCGTCATGGTCGATGATTCAATTGTTCGTGGTACGACATCAAGAAGAATTGTTTCAATGCTTAAAGAAGCTGGAGCGAAAGAAGTCCATGTCAGAATTAGCTCTCCACCGATTAAACATCCATGTTTTTATGGAATTGATACGTCAACGTCATCTGAATTAATCGCAGCGAATAATTCAATTGAAGAAATTCGAGAAGAGATTGGTGCTGATTCAATAAGCTTTTTACCAACTGATGAAATGGTCGATGCGATTGGTCGTGATGATTCTAGTCCAAATTGTGGGCACTGTCTAGCATGTTTCACAGGAAACTATCCGACAGACATTTATGAAAATTCAGTGTTACCGCATGAAAAAGACCAATTAGTTAAAGAAGTCGTTAATCAAGGGGCGAATTACTAATGTCAGAAGCATACCGTCAAGCAGGTGTTCATATTGAAGCAGGCTATGAAGCAGTTGATAGAATGAAGTCACATGTTGAGCGAACGAAGCGAAAAGGTGTCGTCGGTGCATTAGGTGGTTTTGGTGGCCTCTTTGACTTATCACAACTGAATTATGAAGAGCCTGTATTAGTTTCAGGAACTGACGGGGTAGGAACGAAATTAAAGCTCGCCTTTATGACTGACCAACACGATACAATCGGGGTGGATGCTGTTGCGATGTGTGTGAATGATATTGTCGCACAAGGTGCAGAGCCATTATATTTTCTAGACTATTTAGCTTTAGGTGAAGCAGATCCAGAGAAAATCGAGCAAATTGTAAAAGGAATTGCAGATGGTTGTGAACAATCTGGTTGTGCTTTAATTGGTGGCGAAACTGCTGAAATGCCAGGCCTATATGATCCTGAGGAGTATGATGTAGCTGGGTTTGTCGTTGGAGCGGCTGAAAAGCGTAAACTCATTACAGGTGAAGGAATCAAATCAGGTGATATTTTAATAGGACTTCCTTCGAGTGGGATCCATAGTAATGGCTTTTCACTCGTAAGAAAAGCTTTGTTAGAAGAACAGGACTTGGATTTAAACACGGTTTATCCGCCATTCACTTCACCATTAAAGGATGTTTTGCTTACACCAACTAGCATCTACGTAAAGCAAATTCTAGCATTAATTGAACACGTCGATGTAAAAGGTATCGCTCATATTACAGGTGGTGGCTTCGATGAAAATATCCCTCGTATGTTACCTGATCATTTAGGAGCAACGATCGATTTAACAACCTTTCCTAAGCCTGATATATTTACATTTATTGAAGAGCATAGCAATGTTGCACGACGTGAAATGTACAATATTTTTAATATGGGAATTGGGATGGTTGTTGCTATTAATAGACGTGATCTAGACGAAGCATTGCTACGCATTAAAGAATTGGGTGAAGAAGCTTACGTCATTGGCTCAATTAATGAAACTGGTGAACTGTTACTAACAGGGGAGGCAAAATGATGAAGAAGCTTGCTGTATTAGCTTCAGGTAGTGGATCGAATTTTGAAGCGATTGTTAATCAGTCAACAGGAGCATATGAAGTCGTTTTATTAATGACAGACCGTGACGATGCCTACGCACTACAACGAGCTGAAAGGTTAGGTATACCGACTCAAAGTATTTCGCCAAAAAGCTTTGAAGATAAAGCATCTTATGAGCAAGCTGTATTGGATGTCATTCGAAATCATAGTATTGATTGGATTGCTTTAGCTGGTTATATGCGTATTGTCGGTCCAACCCTTTTAAAGCCTTATGAAGGTCGTATCGTAAACGTTCACCCTTCATTATTGCCTAAATATCCTGGAAAAGACGCCATTGCTCAAGCGTTAGAAGCTGAAGTGGCAGAAACGGGTGTGACCGTTCATTACATTGATGAAGGAGTCGACACAGGTCCGATCATTTCTCAACAGGCTGTAAAAGTAGGAGAGAGAGATACATATGAAACACTGCAACAGAAGATTAGGCAAGTTGAACATGAACTTTATCCGAAAACATTAACGAAAATCATACGAGAGGATGAGCTAGTTGGGAAATAAACGCGCATTAATTAGTGTTTCTAATAAAACAGGTGTAATCAATTTTGCAAAGCAGTTAACAGAATTAGGCTATGACGTCATCTCGACCGGTGGAACAAAAAAAGCTTTAGAAGAAGCGGGGTTAAACGTCATAAGTATTTCAGAAATCACTCATTTCCCGGAAATATTAGATGGTCGAGTTAAGACGTTACACCCAAATGTTCACGCTGGATTATTAGCTAAACGTGATGACAATCACCATATGGCCGCGTTGAAGGAGCAAGCGATTGAGACCATTGACCTTGTTGTCGTAAACTTATACCCATTTAAAGAAACGATTGCGCAAGAAGGTGTGTCGTTTGAAGATGCGATTGAAAACATTGATATCGGTGGTCCAGCCATGTTGCGCGCAGCAGCTAAAAACCATCAAGACGTTACAGTTGTTGTCGACCCAGCGGATTACGGCACCGTAGTTGATCACTTAAAAGATTCTAGTTCTTTAAAAGAATTAAATCGTAAACTAGCCGCGAAAGTTTACAGACATACCGCTCAATATGATGCACTAGTCGCTAATTATTTAACGGAGGAAGCGGAAGAAAAGTTCCCTGAAACAAAGACGGTGACATACGAGCGTCAGCAAACGTTACGCTATGGTGAAAATCCTCACCAATCAGCGGCTTTTTATAAACATCCGTTTGCAGAAAACTCTTCACTCGTTAACGCTAAGCAACTACATGGCAAAGAGCTTTCCTACAACAACATTCAAGATGCTGATAGTGCTCTAACGATCGTAAAAGAATTTGAAGAGCCGGCAGCTGTTGCTGTCAAACATACAAATCCGTGTGGTGTTGGAATTGGTCATACATTAAAAGAAGCATATGATCGTGCTTATAATGCTGACCCCGTTTCGATTTTCGGTGGAATCGTCGCATTTAATCGAGAAGTCGATGAGGTTGTCGCTCAAGACTTAAGTCAAATTTTTTTAGAGATTGTAATCGCACCAAGTTTTACAGAAGAAGCTTTGAACATTTTGACGCAAAAGAAAAACATTAGACTTTTAGAAGTCCCAGTTGATCAAGGAGAACCTCAAGAGAAGCTAAGCACTGTATCAGGTGGTTTACTCATTCAAGATGAAGACAGATACGTAGAAAGTGAAATGCAGTATGACGTCGTAACAGATCGCGAGCCTTCTGATGAAGAATGGACGAATATGAAGTTTGCTTGGAAAGTGATGAAGCATGTGAAGTCGAATGCTATTTTACTTGCTACTGAAAAGCAGACAATAGGTGTTGGTGCCGGTCAAATGAATCGTGTTGGAGCTGCTAATATTGCTATTGAGCAAGCAGGTGAAAAAGCAAAAGGTGCGGTCATGGCATCAGATGCGTTTTTCCCAATGGATGATACGGTAGAAGCCGCACACCAAGCAGGCATCAGAGCGATTATTCAACCAGGTGGCTCAAAGCGTGATGCTGATTCAATTAAGAAATGTAACGAGTATGGCATTGCGATGGTATTTACCGGAGTGCGTCACTTTAAACATTAAGCATTTTTCCGGCGTTCGCCGGAATATGATGTGAATTCGCCGGATTATTTTAATTTTCGCCGGAAAAATAAAAATTTCGCCGGAAAAATCTCAAAATCGCCGAATTAACAATTTTTGGCGGTAAAAATGGGGTGTCAAAATGAAAGTGTTAGTCGTTGGTCGTGGAGGTCGTGAGCACGTTTTAGCATGGAAATTAAATCAAAGTGAGCGTGTAGAGCAAGTAGTCGTTGCACCAGGGAATGATGGAATGACGGATGTAGCACATGTTGAACCGATCGAAGAGCATCAGCATGAGCAGTTAATCGAATTTGCAAAAACAAATCACATAGACTTAACAATTGTAGGGCCAGAAGCACCTCTCATGGACGGAATCGTCAATAAGTTTCAAGAAGAAGGTCAAAAAGTATTCGGCCCGACAGAAGAAGCGGCGTTTATTGAAGGAAGTAAAGACTTTGCAAAAACGATTATGCAAGATTACAACATTCCAACAGCAAAACACAAAACGTTTGAAGACCCTCAAGCAGCAAAAGCTTATATTCAACAGCAAGGTGCACCAATAGTTATTAAAGCAGATGGGTTAGCCGCTGGAAAAGGTGTTACCGTCGCCATGAGTGTAGAAGAAGCTGAGCGAGCCGTTGATTTAATGTTAGAAGATGCACAGTTTGGTGAAGCGGGAAGTCGTGTCGTTATTGAGGAATTCCTTGAAGGCGAGGAGTTTTCATTAATGGCATTTGTAAATGGTCCTAACGTATACCCGATGGTGAGCTCACAAGACCATAAGAGGGCATTTGATCAAGACCAAGGTCCAAACACAGGCGGTATGGGAGCATACTCGCCAGTACCACAAATTAGTCAATCTGTGTATGAACAGGCAATTCAAGAAATACTAAAGCCAACCGCTCAAGCGTTAGTTGACCATAACCGATCATTTACGGGCATTTTATACGCAGGCCTAATTGCCACAATAGATGGGCCAAAGGTGATCGAGTTTAACGCGCGTTTTGGAGATCCAGAAGCACAAGTCATACTACCACGCTTACAATCAGACTTAGTAGAAGTTATAGAAAATGTGTTAAATGAAAAACCAGTAGAATTAAATTGGTCTCAAGATTCAGTAGTAGGTGTTGTGTTAGCTTCAGAAGGCTACCCAGGTTCTTATGAAAAAGGTAAACCTATTAAAGGGTTAGATGAATTGAGCCCTCAAGCATTAACTTTTCATGCCGGTTCGAAATACGAAGATAAATATTGGCAAACGAATGGCGGTCGAGTGCTATTAGTAAGTGCAAAAGGGAATACAATCGCTCAAGCGAAAGATCGAGTTTATGAAGAGATGGATAAGTTAGATTCAAAAGATGTGTTTTATCGTAAAGATATTGCTAATAATGCATTGCAAGTGTTATAAAAATAATCACGCATGTAGTAACTGACGACGTAAATGGAAATAACCATAAGGGAGCTACATGTAACTTTTGTCGGTCGTCTGGGCAGGAGAATTTTCTCCCAAACTTTCAGGAGGTTATAACGTGAAAGAGCCATTGCTTTTAGACGGAAGAGAAGTGTCAAAGTCGATTAAAGGACAGTTAAAAGGAACAATTGATTCATTAACTAAGGAAGGAATTGTTCCTAAGTTAGTGACCATTCTAGTTGGTGATAACCCATCGTCTCACACGTATGTTCAAATGAAGGCGAATGCTTGCAGTAAAATTGGAATGGAGTCTGAACGAATCTTTTTACCGACAGAAACGACGACTGAAGAATTGTTACAAACGATTAGGCAACTAAATGAAGATGAGACAGTACACGGTATTTTGTTACAACACCCGGTGCCGAGTCATATCGATGAACGACAAGCCTTTGATACCATCGCGCTAGAAAAAGACGTAGACGGTGTAACGAGTCATGGTTTTGGTTCAACAGCATTTCAACTGAATGCTTACCCGTGCTGTACTCCAGCAGCGATTATGGAAATGATTGATTTTTATAATATTGATGTCGAAGGTAAACATGCTGTTGTGATCGGTCGTAGTCCTATTTTAGGTAAACCCGTTTCCATGATGCTTTTAAACCGTAATGCAACTGTTACAATTAGCCATTCAAGAACCGAAAACTTAGAACAAATGGTAAGTCAAGCAGATATAGTTGTCGCAGCGGTCGGAAAACCTAAGTTTGTTAAAGGTGAATGGTTAAAAGAAGGAGCGGTTGTGTTAGATGCCGGATATAACAAAGGGAATATTGGTGACTGTGACTACGAAACGTGTTATAATCGAGCAAGTGCGATTACGCCAGTACCTGGTGGTGTCGGACCAGTCACGATTGCGACGCTACTTCGGAACACCGTTTTAGCCGCACAACAAAAAGCGATGATGCGAGAAGTTAGTCATACTTAAAAAATGACTGATTTTGTAATAAAAAACGCAATTTAGCTTGACATCAATGCCATAGATATTATAATATATTCTATGGCATTTTATCATTACCACGTAATAGCCCCGGAAACTATTCGTGATGAGATAAAACGATACGAAACGGATTTCTTAGGAGGGAAACGCAATGCGCCAAACATTTATGGCAAACGAAAGTAACGTTGAACGTAAATGGTATGTAGTGGACGCAGAAGGCCAAACTCTTGGTCGCCTAGCTACTGAAGTTGCGACATTACTTCGTGGTAAGCATAAGCCGAGCTACACACCACACGTTGATACAGGTGACAATGTCATCATTATTAATGCAGAAAAGATTGAATTAACTGGTAAAAAGTTAACAGATAAAATGTATTACCGTCACTCAAACTACCCAGGTGGTTTGAAGGAGCGTACAGCAGAAGAAATGCGTACGAATTATCCAGAAAAAATGCTTGAGCAAGCAGTAAAAGGTATGCTACCTAAAAATAAATTAGGTCGTAAGATGGGCACAAAGCTACACGTATACCGTGGCGCTGATCACAAGCATCATGCACAAAAACCAGAAGTTTACGAGCTTCGTGGATAATTAAGGAGGGTAATCTAAGTGGCACAAGTACAATATTACGGCACAGGCCGTCGCAAAAGCTCTGTAGCACGTGTACGACTAGTACCTGGTAACGGTAAAGTCGTTGTAAATAAAGTAGACGCAGAAGACTACTTCCCACACGAAACATTACGTCGTGTAATTAACCAACCATTAGACATTACTGAGAACACTGGTAACTATGACATTCACGTAAATGTTGATGGTGGTGGATTTACAGGTCAAGCTGGTGCAATCCGTCTAGGCGTTGCACGCGCACTATTAGAAGCGGACCCTGAGTACCGCACACCTCTAAAGCGCGCTGGCCTACTAACGCGTGACGCTCGTACGAAAGAACGTAAGAAATACGGTCTTAAAGGCGCTCGTCGTGCACCACAGTTCTCAAAGCGTTAATATACCTTATATACAAAGGTCAAACCTCTCTGTCATTTATGGCAGGGAGGTTTTTTATGGTTAAGGGTAGCAAGGATTTGGGAGAATGCATAGAATTTGTAAAAAAGTAGTGGTAATATAGTTTTGAGTAACGAAGTGCTAATTAGAAATTCCTCTATGACCTAACATCCACCTAAGCACTGTGTGGGGAGTGGTATGTATGCGAAAGAGTTATGAATTTTTCCTTATATTTATTAAAGAAAACTACTACAACAAAATGGCCATATTTTGGGTCGTTTTCATTCCGTTAATCTTCTTTTTGATCAACCATAGTAATTGGTTTACTAACCCACCAGAACAACACCAAGCTTACCTACAACTTTCTCTGTTTTGGGTCTTCATGATTTTAATATCCGCAGTTGTTAATACAGCGGTAGAACTTTTCACAATGCGTGATCGCGGCTTTTTTAAAATGTTTAGCTTTATTGCTGGTTCTAAAAGTTCCATTATATTCGGAAAAGGTTTAGCTAACTTTTCATTGCTCATCATTTCGATGGTGTTGTTTAATGCAATCATTGCTCTTTTATTTCAATTAAATCCACTTACATTGATTGGGATGGGTTTACTACTAGTGTTTTTAACATATATCCCAGCGGCATTTTTCTTTTCGTGGATTATTGCCTTACCGTTTAAAGCAGAATCAATCGTTCCGGCGTTTAGTTTGCTAACGATTTTATTAATTTATTTGACGAGTAGAACAACTGGCTTTGACTCATATATTTTATTAATTAACCCAGCAGAATTTATGATCCGTGTGGCTGATTTAGTAGTGACTTCATCCGAAGCTTTTACCTATGCTAATTTAAGCGTGCTAAGTGTCACAGCTTGTCTTTATATCGTGGTCGGTTTATTAACGTTTAAATTTATTAATCTTGAGTCGAAAGCTAGTCGAAACTAGGAGGGGTACGATGGAGTTAATAGATGTATCTTATCAATATAAGAAAAGTAATCGACAAGTATTAAACCAACTCGATTTGAAGCTAAAACGTGACCAACTGAATGTCGTGCTTGGATTAAATGGAGCGGGGAAAACGACGCTGTTTAATATTATGTCAGGGTCTTTTAAACCAACATCAGGTATGATTAAAGAAGCTGTTTCACATGACCAAATAGCATACCAAGTGCAAGGTGTCCCTTTCCTTAACCAGTTAAAAGGAAAAGACTTAGTTCGGCTCTTTTTAAGGACGGCATCTCAACCATTTGATCCTCAAAACACCAAGTTTTCAGAAGAGATGACTGAAAGAGAGCGGTTGTTAGCTGAACGCCTATGGGAGTTGCCACTTGGACAAATGTCTTTAGGGGAACGAAGATGGTTAATGGTTATGGCGATGTCTGAATTGAATCGAAAGCTTTACATATTCGATGAGCCAACTTCAGGAGTTGACCCAGAATCTCGGTTGAACGTATTACATAAGTTAGAGTCAGTTGCACTTAATCTAAACCGATATGTCGTCATGTCGACGCACACTTTGCAGGAACTTGAGCATGTTAATTGTCATATCTTTTTACTTCATAACGGAAACGTTGCTTTTGCAGGGTCTTACGAGGAGTTAACTGAAACCAACAAGAACCCGGATGAAGCATTTCGTCAAATTGTTAGCTTATAAGAAAAGCACAGGTGCGCTTACCTGTGCTTTAAAACATTATATAGGAAACGACTAAGTAAAGTGCGATTATAGCCGTTGAAGGGATTATATACTTAATTGTAGCTTGAGTTGGACTGCGCATTAACATATAAAGTGTCACTAACATCATGACTAAACTTAATGTAGCAATGACAATCATTGAGTAACTTACACCTTGTAAAATGGGTCCTTGCTGATAGAAGGCATCTGTAAATGCAAGGAGTAATAAGTTAAATAAATTACTTCCTAAAATCGACCCAATTGCAATCGCGTAGTTTCCAATTTTGTAAGCAGCAATAACAGCAACGAGCTCTGGAAGTGAAGTAGATGCAGCAATTAATACACTTCCAACGAAACTTGAATTAATACCAGTTTGTGCAGCTAACAAGTCACCGGAGATAGAAAGCACACTACCCGCCAATAACACGGCAATGGCTGAAAAGATAAAATAGCGAATAACTTTATGAATAGGGGTAACGCCAGCTTCTTGCTCGACTTGTTCCTCTGGTTCCTCGCTTTCAAATAGCTTAACGCTAACAATGTATAAAGCAACTAAAATGTACATTTCAAAACCGATATTGTAAATTGAAAAGCCTAAATTAAGCACCATTGCAATGATCACAGTCGTTGTTAATATAACTCCGAACATAATCGATGGAAAATAATTGCTAGGTTCAACGGTGTTAAAAGCTTTATGTTTCCGGTAATATAAATCGACCGCAGCTAGTATAAGTAAGTTAAAGACATTGCTTCCTAGCATATTACCGACTGCGATATCGACATTGTCGATATAGACAGCGGTAACGCTTGTTGTAAGCTCAGGCAAGGAAGTTGCGCCTGCGATTAAAAGACCACCAACCATTGCTCCACTCATCGCTGTTTGTCGACTAATTTGATCACCATACTTATTAAGTTTGATCGCTGCAAACACTACAAAAATAGCAGCTAATGTGAAACTAATGTATACAAACATGACAGACTCCTCCATAGACACTTTAGTTCATTAAACAAAAAAAGACCTTGGCCTCATGTATATAAGGCCAAGGTCTTGCGTATCATTTGATGAACCGGGTGACAAGGTCACCGGGATTGACGACTCATCAACCGCGCTATACGGTCGCTACTCCCCTTGATACTATTTACTATAGCTTAATAGATGCAATCCGTCAATAAACGTGGTATAGTATGTTTTGTAGCCTAATTTGTTCTTTATAATAGATTTTTTGTAAAAATTAGGGTAAACTACATACTAGATTTATTTTTTTATTGAAGGAATACTAGATTTCCTAATATAATAAACTTTAATTAGGGTTCTAGTTTTCTAAAAAAATTAAAAAATTAGGGGGAAGCTTCACATGAAAAAATCCATTGTATTTTTAATGTCAATTGGCTTTTTAGCAACAATGATTTTAGCAGCATGTGGTGGCGGTGGCGACTCTAGAGTTGCTATTGGTCCTGCAGGTAGTGGTACACAAGCTGCAGCTACTGTAATTCTTGAAGGAGCTGGAATTGAAGAAGGCGATTACGATGCTTATGAAGAAGGCTTCGGTAATGCGCGTGACGGTTTGCAAGATGGTAACATTGACGTATCATTTGGTTTACTAGGTTTACCAGCTGGTAGTGTTAATGACTTACAGGCAAACACTGGTGATGCGAAATTAATTAGTTTAACTGAAGATGAGATTCAATACGCACAAGATGAGTTAGGTTACTTACCATACACAATTCCTGCTGATTCTTATGACTTCTTAGAAGAAGATGTGCAAACGGTAACAGCATACGCGATCTTAGTAGGTAATACGAATACAATCGATCATGAGTTAGGGTATGAGTTAGCTCGTGTATCAGTTGAACATGCAGATGAAAATACTCACGCACAATCAGATCATATGACTCTAGAAAATGCACTAAGTGGAGCAGAAGGTCTACCAATCCATCCTGGTGCTGCTGAGTACTATGAAGAGCAAGGCTTAGACGTATCTGGAGACGTAGCTGATGTAGCTGCTTCTGAAGCGGATCGTCCAGATGAGCTAATTCTTGGTACTGGTAGTTCTGGTGGTACTTACTACCCTCTAGGTGGTGAGATGGCTACTGTTTGGAACAACCATATTGATGGTGTAAACGTAACTTCTACTGAAACTGGAGCTTCTGTTGAGAACTTAGCTTCAATCGGTAGAGACGAACAGGACTTAGGTATGACAGTTCACGTACCTGCATTAAACGCATTTAATGGTGAAGAAGACTTTGACGGTGCAGCAGTTGAGAACTTTGCATTTATCGGTCACATTTACCCAGAAGTAATGCAGATCATTACGCGTGAAGCAACAGAAATCGAAAGCTTAGAAGACTTAAAATAATTAACGATTAATATTTAGTTATTAAATCGCAAAAGGGACCGACACAGTGTGCCGGTCCCTTTTGTGCCAATTTATTAGGCTGTTAGGTTTAACCTATTACAAGGTGGTGAAAGGTGTGTCTAGAAAAGAGAATAACGAAAACAACCAGAATAATGAACAACTGAATAACACATCACCAGACACGCATGACAACGGTGAGAAGGTGAGTGAGAAAGAGTTATTGAGGAAGTATGACCGCGAAAGTAACACGAGATCAAATATAGGAAAGTGGGCTTGGGTTGTTACCTTTCTAGCAATCTACTTAACGCTATTCCATCTATATACCGGGTACTATGGTACATTGCAATCTCAAATACAAGGTGCCGTTCACGTCGGTACAGCTTTAGGACTCATTTACTTACTTTATCCTGCTAAAAAAGGACTGCATGATCGTGGTATACCTTGGTATGATGTTATTTTAGCTTTTACAGCTATTTTTGTCGGGTATTATAAGATCATTTTCTTTGATGAGATATTGAATGCTCGTATACATGGATACGAAACTTTAGATGTCTTAGTTGCTATTTTAGGTGTTGTATTACTATTAGAGGCAACGAGACGTGCGGTTGGTATACCGATTGTAATTGTTGCGGGTGCTGTAATTTTGTATGCCTTATATGGAAATTTTATTCCGACTCAAATGATGTCACATAGTGGATTCTCGTTTGAACGTGTTATGACTGACTTATGGTATCGAGAAAATGCGATCTTTGGTATACCAGTTCAAGTATCCTCTCGCTTTATTTTCTTATTCCTATTGTTCGGTGTCATTCTCGTACATTCAGGAATCGGTAAGTTCTTCAATGATTTAGCATTCGCTTTAACAGGTCGCTTTACTGGTGGTACTGCAAAAGCAGCTGTATCAGCTAGTGCGATGCAAGGTATGGTGTCTGGTAGCTCGATTGCTAACACAGTATCATCTGGTTCATTTACAATTCCGATGATGAAAAGAGCCCGTTTTAGACCAGAGTTTGCAGCAGCGGCAGAAGCTTCAGCATCAACAGGTGGTCAGTTAATGCCGCCAATTATGGGTGCAGCTGCCTTTATTATGATCGAGTATACGAATACTGATTATGCAACGATTATGTTAGCGGCCTTAATTCCAGCTATGCTTTATTTCGCTGGTATTTTCATGGGAGCTCACTATGAGGCGAAGAAGCAAGGGATCTTTGGAGCGCCTAAAGAGATGCTTCCGAATACTTGGCAATTACTAAAGACAAAAGGTTACATGCTATTGCCATTGATTGCAATTGTCTCAACACTATTTATGGGCTTCACACCACAGCGTGCAGCATTAATGGGTATTTTAGTTGCGTTTGGTGTCAGTTTAATAAGTAAAGAGACGAGAATGTCTGTTAGAAAGATTTTCTTTGTACTTGAACAAGGTGCACGTGTTGCTTTACCAGTAATTGCAGCCGTAGCAACAGCAGGAATTATTGCTGGTGTTGTTGGTATGACTGGTTTAGGTGGTAAAGTGGCGGCAGGAATTATTGCACTTTCTAATGACATTCAGCTGTTAGCGTTAATCTTTACAATGATTGCGTGTATTATTTTAGGTATGGGATTACCGACAACAGCAAACTATGTTGTTACGGCAACTATTGCTGCACCAGCATTAATTAATGGCTTCGGTGTAGAAGTGTTAGCGGCACACTTGTTCGTATTCTACTTCGGTATTGTTGCTGACATTACGCCACCGGTTTGCTTAGCAGCCTATGCTGGTTCAGGTATAGCCAAATCGAATCCGTTTAAGAGTGGGTTGACCGCCGTTAAACTGGCCATAGCCGCCTTTATCATACCGTATATATTCGTCTATAATCCGATATTAGTTCAAGCTGGAGACCACTCCATCATTATGCTAATATTGGCTGTAGTTACGGCATTGCTCGGTATGATGGGGGTTAGTAGTTCAGTTATGGGCTATTTCCAACGAAAATGTTACGTATGGGAACGATTCGTTTTAATAGCGGCTGGTCTAATGTTAATTACACCTAATATTTATATTGATCTTGCAGGTATTTTAATGATTGCTTTAGTTTGGTATTTACAAACACGTCGTCCAGACGATAAGCAAAATTATGAACCTGTTTCAGCTTAAAATTAGAGGTTGGCACTTTTGAAAGTGCCAACTTTTTTATTGGTTTAATAAATGATAAGTCTTAAACAACTTACTGTATTAGGTATTCGCGTAAGTTCGACCATTTTAGTGTTTTGGAAAAATAATGAAAAATGCTATAATGGTACATACGAACAAGGTATGTTAATTGATGAGGAGGGAGGAGCAAAGTTGGCACTTAACTTCACACAGTTGAAACCTGCTGGGTTTTGGATGCGTTTCTTAGCGTGGATAATCGATGGTATTATAATGTTAGCATTAACATGGGTAATAGCTGTATTAATTGGTGATGAAGCTTATTTCGAAGAGATGCAAGCCACTATGGCTGAACAGTTAATGACTACATCAGAAACAGCAGCGAATCTCATTTATAATATTATCTTTATTATTGGTTTTACAGCGAGTCAGTTAAAAGGTTCACCTGGTAAATTGATTTGCCGTATTCAAGTTGTTAATCCTGACATGAGTAAAATTAGTATTTGGAAGTCAATTGGACGCTTTTTTGCTTATATTTTATCGGCTATACCGCTTTTAATTGGTTTCATGATTGCTGGGTGGAATAAAGACAAAAAAGCACTACATGACATGATTTGTAAAACACGAGTTGTCTATCGTGATAAAAGGCGGAGTTAAAGGTAAGCTAGTAATATGGCTGTCTCTTAATGAGGCAGCCATTCATATGGTTAAGATTAAGGAAGTGAGGGGTTAGAAAATGGATAAAAAACGATGGATTGCATTAGGGATTGCGGTCGGTTTGTTCATCGTTTCAATTATTGCGCAAGTCTCAACAACGGTTGCTACGACTAATTGGAATGAGATGTTCGAATCAGACCGTGATTTCTCAGAAGAGGTTAGGGAAGATGGAGACCCATTTGATAAGGTCGCGGTCATCCATTTAGAAGGAGTTATTCAAAGTAGTGATGTTGGTGGTTTGTTAAATACAAGTACATACAATCACAAAATGTTGTTAGATATGCTTGATTTTGCTAAAGAAGATGATGATGTCGAAGCCGTTGTGTTACGTGTTAATACACCAGGTGGTGGTGTCGTTGAAAGTGAAGAAGTGCATAGTAAAATTCTAGATTTACAAGAAGAGGACAAGCCGGTCTATGTATCAATGGGTAACATGGCGGCTTCAGGTGGTTATTACGTATCAGCACCAGCTGACCATATCGTCGCTCACCCTGCTACATTAACAGGTTCAATCGGTGTCATTATGGAGGCTATTAATTTCGCTGAACTTGCAGATGATCTCGGGGTTGAATTTAATACGATTACAAGTGGTGAATATAAAGATATTATGTCTTCATTCAGACCGATGACAGATGATGAAGAGTCAATTCTTCAGTCAATGATTGATGAAATGTATGATGAATTTGTCCAAGTCATTGCAAATGGTCGTGATATGGATGAGTCGACAGTTCGTGATTTAGGTGACGGGCGAATCTACACTGGCTCACAAGCTGAAGAAAATGGTCTAGTTGATAGTTTAGGTTCTTTAGATGATGCGATCTCTCAGTTAAAAGAAGATCACAACTTGCAAAATGCTCAAGTGGTCGAGTATGAATATCAGTTAGGTTTTAACGCCTTTCTAGGTGGGACAGCTCAACGCTTAGTGTCAGACGAGTTCCGATTTTCGCAATTAGAAGAGATGATTCGTAAATCAAGTGCTCCAAGAGCGATGTATTTATATACAGAATAGGAGGTGCCTAAATGAGTGAGACGTATAATGTTGAAACTAATCAAGAACAAGAGTCTGAATCCCCTTTAAAGCAAGTTCGATTTGCTGGTTTTTGGATGCGTTTTTGGGCGTACCTTTTTGATTTAGTGATTGTGTTTAGTATAAATGGGATCATTTTGGCACCATACCGTTTAATAACTGGTGGCGAAGTTTTAGAAGTTGGGTTTTGGACTGTGGCAACGATTATTAGTACTGCAGTGCTGTATGCTTACTTTGTTTTATTAACGAAATACCTTGGGCAAACGATTGGTAAAAAAGTGTTTGGTATACGTGTTATAAGAAAAGACTTTGAACCATTACAGTGGAGTGACTTAATCTTTCGTGAAGTAGTCGGACGTTTTTTCTACCGCGTACTATGGTTTACAAACATACTTTACTTAGTTATTGCCTTTGATTCTCAAAAACAAGGCATCCATGATATGATCGGTGACACTCGTGTGATCCATGAATGGTCGCTTAAGTCTTAGAAATATTAGGGGGAGTCATATATGAGGGAAGCGCCCAAGAATAGAATCGCGAAAGATGCCATTAAAGCATGGCGTCTTTCAGCTGCTTTGGTCATGCTTGTTCCTTGGGCATTAGCCATTGCGAGTTTTTTTCTAGTGCATTTTATAGAAGTTACCTATTGGTATTCTACTAGTGCAGTGGCCTTATTAATCGTCGTTACGTATCTCGTGGTCGTATTTGTGCCGAAAATTCGTTGGCGTCGTTGGCGTTATGAATTGTTTGAGCAAGAAATATATATTCAACATGGTATTCTTGTTGTGTCACGTACGTTAGTGCCGATGATTCGAGTACAACATGTCGATACGAAGCAAGGTCCTATTTTAAAGCGATACCGTTTATCTAATTTAACGATTTCAACAGCGGCAACCGTTCATGAAATTCCGGCTTTGCCAGAAAAAGAAGCAGCAGACTTACGTGATCAAATCTCAGAATTAGCTAGGGTGGATGAAGATGATGTCTAATCCGAAGCGACTTCACCCAGCGGCGATGATTTTTAGGGTTATAAGTATTGTAAGAAGTTTAATATTTGCCATTGGTGCAACGGTAATCGTAACGATGGGTAATGACTTTTTTAATTACATTGTTTTAGGTATCGTTGGTCTAATTGCCTTTTTTATCATTACAAGTGTCATTGAATGGTTAAGGTTTCGTTATGCTGTTGTTGGTGATGAGTTAAGGATCGAGCAAGGGTTAATTGTGCGAAAGAAGCGTTATATATCTAAAAACCGCATTCAATCCATTGATTTAACTCAAAGTGTTATTCATCGATTATTTAACTTAACGAAAGTTCAAATTGAAACAGCTGGTAGTGATCTAAGTACAGATGCTTCATTAAGTGCAGTGACGCTAGAAGAAGGACAGGCTTTGCGTAAAGAGCTGAAGTACCACAACGGTGAAGCGGTAGAGTCTGAGTATGTAGATGAAATAGAGCAAGATGAAGAAGAACAATACACAAAAGAAACAATAAGCACGAAGCGGTTAGTTATTGCAGGTTCGACATCAGGAAGTATCGGAGTCATATTAGGGTTGTTTATTGTTCTGTTTAGTGAAGTCGAACGGTTTATTCCAACCCATGTGTACGACGATGCGATGAGTTGGTTTCTAACCCAAACAATTAGCGTTCTCATTGTGCTCGCTTTAATTGTTTTAATTTTTTTATGGGTTTTAGGTATATTAGGTACGGTTATTAAATACGGTAACTTTGAAGTTACGCGTTATGAAGATGAACTGTATATAACAAGAGGTCTATTAGAGAAGAAACAAGTGACGATTCCTTTAAAACGGATCCAGGCGCTTGGTATAAAAGAAAGTATAGTTAGACAACCTTTAGGGTTTGCCACTTTATATGTTGAAATTGCTGGAGGAGAAGGCGGGCAAAATGCTCGAACGTTTATTTTTCCGTTATTAAAAAGAAGTGAAGTTAAGCCTTTCTTAGAAAAGATCTTACCAGAGTACCAATCATTATCTAATGAATTTATAGGAGTTCCAAATAGAGCTGCGCCTTATTATATGGTTAGAGCAAGTTTTTTACCGGTTGTTGTGTTAGTCGTTACGTTAATTTTTGCTATAGATTTTTGGTACGTTCCGTTTGTATTTATTTTGATAGCTATGTCATTAGGTTGGTTGCGAATGAAGACAGCTGGTTATTATATTGATCGGGAACATCTCATTTTTAGGAGTCGTGATTTTAGTAAAGATACCATTATGATGAAGCACAATCGTGTTCAATCAATTCAACTTAGACAGACGTTGCTACATCGAAAGCAACAAATAGCTACAGTCCAGTCGTCGATTTTGAATAACTTTGCGGGCCGACATGCTGGTGTGCGAGAGTTAGATTATGAACAGGCAAAACGAATCGCTGATTGGTATTCATTACAGAAGCGTATTTTTTAAAAAGTTGAGTTAAGAACTGTGTTTTGCAGTGTTATATTAATCAAATAAATGGCATGAACAAACCTCCTCGTCCATATATTTTGGTGAGGAGGTTTGTTTAATGAAACGATTATTTTTTATTATTTTGTGGGTTTTAGGTCTTATATTACTTATATATTTATTGAAAGTACCTGTTCCAACGTTGTTACAGCCTGCAAGTGTGACATCACCATTGGCTGGACAGGTTATTGTTATTGATCCTGGTCATGGTGGGGTGGATGGCGGAGCAGATTACGGTGATCTTCAAGAGAAAACGATCACACTTCAGACATCTTTTTACTTGCGAGATTATTTGCAAGAAGCAGGTGCGTTAGTTTACCTAACAAGAGAAGAAGATGTAGATTTAGCGCCTGAAGGTATGCAAGGATACTCAAAAAGGAAAGCCCATGATATTCGCGAGCGTGTTTCATTTATCCAAGATCATGAAGCGGATATATTTATAAGCATACACTTGAACTCGGTGTTAAATGAGAGCTGGAGTGGTGCACAAACATTTTACTATCCTGAAGATGACGAAAATAAAGCATTAGCACAATCGATTCAAGCAAGACTGCAAGAATCAGTAAATACAAATCGTCAGGCGCTAGGAATTAATCAAATATATATTTTAAAACATGCTAATACAACATCAGCTTTAGTAGAGGCTGGTTTCTTATCGCACCCTGAAGAGAGAGCTTTATTAGTGACAGAGGAGTACCAAAGGCGTTTAGCGTCAGCAATGTACGAAGGTATTGTTGAATACGTGGTAGGTCTACAAAACGATGAAAATCAATCAAGCCAAATCACTGAGTGAATTTAAAATTTATGTTATACTAGCTGTGGCATTAAATTGAACACGACAAAAGGAAGGTGTCCTACTTGATTACAGAAGAGCGCGTTAGAGAACTATTAAAGCCAGTTCAAGATCCACATATACATAAAACGTTCGAGGAAACCGATGCAATTGAGAGCGTTAAGATTAAAGAGGATAAAGGTCACGTTAGTGTAAAAGTTGCATTAGCTGATCCTAATTCTGGAGAGCAACTACAGTTACAACAAGAAATTGTAGGTATGTTGAAAAAAGAAGGAGCTACTACTGTAGGACTTCGTTTCACTGAGCTCCCTGAAGAAAAGCGTGAAGCTTACATGTCAGAAGCAAACGAAGAGCAAGAAGCTAACTTAATTGGTCAAAAAGGCACAACATTTATCTCTGTTGCAAGTGGTAAAGGTGGCGTTGGTAAGTCGACGGTTACTGTGAACTTAGCAATTGCTTTAGAACGCTTAGGAAAGAAAGTCGGTATTGTAGATGCTGACATCTACGGATTCAGTGTACCGGATATGATGGGAGTCGAAAATCGTCCTCAAGTAAGAGGTGAAAAGATTATCCCTGTTGAGCGTTTCGGTGTGCAAATGATTTCTATGGGGTTCTTTGTAGAAGATAACTCACCAATCATTTGGCGTGGCCCTATGCTTGGTAAAATGTTGACAAGCTTCTTTAAAGAAGTAGAGTGGGGAGACTTAGACTACTTACTATTAGACTTGCCACCAGGAACAGGTGATATCGCTTTAGATGTCCAAGAGTTACTACCATCATCTAAACAGCTTATTGTATCAACTCCACACCCAACAGCAGCATTCGTAGCTGCACGTGCTGGTCAAATGGCCTTAAAAGCAGATCATGAAATCTTAGGTATTGTTGAAAACATGGCATACTTTGAAAGTAACATTACAGGCCAAAAAGAATATGTCTTTGGTGAAGGTGGCGGCGATAAGTTAGCTGAAGTATTAAATACAGATGTATTAGGTCGTCTACCATTACAGCAACCTTACGACGAAGAAGATACGTTTGCACCTGGCGTATATCAAGAAGATCATCCAACAGGAAAAGTTTTCTTATCTATTGCGAATCAAGTGATTAAAAGAGCTAAATAAAAAGATAAAGGTTTAGGCTTACTCAGCCTAAACCTTTTTTACTCTAGAAGGTCTCCGCCTTCACCTTCCATACTTTCCCCTTCAGTTTCCTCGCCTCCTGAATCATTAGTACTTTCTTGGTTAGAATCTTGTTCATCTGTAGCTCCCCCGTTAGAACCTTCCATCTCTTGTGCAGCTTTTAATAGCTCTTCAACCATTTGTGCTCTAAAAAGAGGGCTTTGTAAAGTCTCTTGAATTGATTGTTCTAAGTGTTCTTTGTATTCTTGGCTTCTTAAAATTTGAGTAATCATCTCTCGAACTTCATCTTCATGAAATAAACTAATCATTTGATCTTGATAGTTAGAATCACTCATTAGTCCTTTAATGATCTCTTTATCGTGTTCTCTTGTGGCTTGGATATAGGCTTGGACGAATGATGGGTCGTCAAAAAGGCTGATCCAAAACTCTTTTCCTTCTTCACTAGAAATTGTTTGTTCGATTGCTTGATTTACCGTGTCTGATTGCAGTACTAGCTTTTGTTCGAGTTCTTCATCAGATAGAGCTTCTTTTAAAGCTTCTTTTCCATCATCTGTTTTTAGTATATCTACAACCATACGTTTAGTTGCTTCATAATCGGGAGATGATTGTTGGTCTTCCCCATTACATGCGGTTAAAAATATACATATGGTTAATACTAGCAATAATGTGTGTTTTGCCATCTTAGATGCTCCCCATGATTGTGTCTCTTAGTACTTTTAATATTAGATGGATGTGAAAAAATATACATATTTACAGAAAGCAAAATTCTCCAAACCATGATAAAATACGAGTGGACAAGATTATGAGTAAATAGGGGGAAGCATAGTGACGATCCGTGTATGGTTAAAATTCTTTATAATGCTATTAGCGATCGGTGCAATATCTACAGTTATTACAAGCTTTTTTGTTTCTACACATGCTTATGAACCATATCTAAATCCATTTGATCCATGGGAAATCTTTGGAGCACTCTTATGGTATTCAGGCTATGGCTTAGTATTTAGTGTAATTGCTCAAATGGGCTTTTTCGCATACCTAACATTGCACCAATTCGGTAAAGGCTTTTTCGGGCGCTTTTGGACACATGCCCAAGTTATTATGATCGGTTTTGTTCTTTTTGAGTTAGTTTATCTGAGGTATCACCAAGACGCAGGTCCAGAAGGTCTATTTCCTTATATAGTAGTCGCTGCGATGATTGCAATTTATGGTTATGCAGTTGCGAAATTAAAAGCGAAAGAAACACACCCGCGTGCGTTTCTACCGGCTCTATTCTTTATGATCGTTGTAACGACCATTGAATGGATTCCAGCTTTACAGACTGGTGATCCGGAGTGGATTATGCTAATGGTTGTTCCTTTATTAGCATGTAACACATACCAATTATTAAAGCTTCACCGCATCGTAGGGTTCAACAACCCAGAAGACACTGAAGCTAAGAAAAGTCAACAAACTAATACAAAACCAAATCAAAATGGCAAAAAGAAAAAGTAATTAATCAAGAGGGGTAATATCAACGTTTGCAGGTGACAGAAGTTCTGTAACTGTTAAAAACTGATACCCCTCTTCTTTTTTATTTTCAATTAAGTTCTCAATTACATCTGGTGTAACTGTTAAGTTGTCTTGAGCAAAGAACAGCATAATGTCCCCTTCATCAACTTGGTCGCTTAAATGCTGGCTTACCTCTTCAGCTTCACTATTATGTTTAACATTTGCATAAATACTCCAAAAAACTGATTCATAACCTAACTGATGAATCGTGTCGATTACAAATTGATCATATTCATTTTCGGGTGGTCTAACATATGTTAGAGGTTCATACCCTAAGTTTGTGAGCACTGTAGTACCATTCTCTATATCTTCTTCGATATATGTAGCGGATTTTTCTTTATAGGGATCATCATAAAACCCTAATAACCCAACTTCGTGATTTTCTTCAATAATAAGCTCAGCTAAATCCTCATTTCTTAAAGCCCATTCACCATTAATGAAAAATGTAGCTTGTACATCCTGTTGTTGTAAAACATCAAGAATATCAATGATGACATCGTCGCCCCATTTAACATTAAACGTTAATGCAATTTCAGGTTCACCTTTCAAGCTTTTAGTAATAGCACCAGATGGAGTTGCATCAGGAGATCCAACATTTAATACATATGTTGTAGAGAAATGTACAGATGTAATTGTAAGTAAAATTAAAATGACAGCTAACATCCACTTCTTCCAACTTGTCCAATTTAGAGCAAAGAACATTGTTTACCCAACCTTTATTAGAAGTTTAGATTTCTGAAATATATATATGATTAATTGCATAGTTTTAGAATGGTGATTATACATAAAGCAAAGTTAATTGGTAAAAATTAAAAATATAAAAGTTGAGAAATGGAAGTGAATGAAATGATTGGTTTAATGGTTAATGATCAAGAGCAGAAGGAGCTCGAGTATTTGTTAAAAAGAGAAATGGATGAATTACTATACGATTTCAGTCATCACGATCTTGACCCACAAGTACAACAAGCTATTAAGGAACGTTACGCGCTTCTATTTAATATATATAAACGGTTCGCAAGTAAAAAAGAGTGCCTAAAGTATACCCCACATAAAAACTTGTTTATGTTAAATAAAAAATTATAAAAAGGTATTGATGAACCTATAAGGCATATGGTATATTTATTTTCGTCGTCAAAAGACACGACAAAAAGCGTAAACAAACGTCTTAAACTTTTAATAATAGTTATTGACACTTCATTTGATAAATGCTAAATTATTAAAGTCGCTTTTTTGAAAAGCGCAAGACAAAAAAATAATTAACAAAGTTGTTGACACCAATTAAACAACTTGTT
>NZ_BJYA01000021.1 GCF_007991275.1 Alkalibacillus haloalkaliphilus
TCGGCCGCTTCAAAAAGCGACTTAACAAATATAACAAGTTGAGATTTGTAAGTCAACAACTTTTTATATTTTATTTTGTGCCTTTTCAAAAGGCGACTTAATTAATTTAACATCTACCAAAATAAGTGTCAATGACTTTTTGGGTTCGATGTTTTATTAATCAACAACTCATCTCTATTGATTTGTTGTAATAAGAATTATAGCGTATCTCATCTAATAATGTCAATTATTCATAGATGGAAATTATTACCCTGTCGCTATTTAAGAATTTGTTATCTTTTTTGGCGACAGGGACAATTATAACCAGGTTGAAATTTAAAAGTCAATAATAAATCTTAAAAGACTTTTTCACCTGTCCATTCTAGCATGCCACCTTTTAAATTAACCGTTTTATATCCTCTTTCATTTAAGAACATGCAGGCATTATGACTTCTTCTACCTGAGCGACAGACCATTACATATTCATTGTCTTTCGGTAATTCATTTAATCGATCAGGTATAGTTTGTAATGCAATGTGTTTTGCTCCTGGAACCATACCAGTCGCAACCTCTTCATCTTCTCGAACATCTATTACAGTATATTTTGAACCATTCTCAATATCTTTCTCTAATTCTTCTGGTAAGATTTCTTTTACTTCCTCACTCATATTAACCCCTCCACTTCTTATAATTGTAGAAGGAGGGTCACCCCTCCAAATACATTAATTAGCTACTATATTTACTAGTTTTCCTGGAACTGCAATTACTTTACGTACCGTTTTACCCTCAATCCACTCTTGAATTATTTCATTATTTAGAGCGATTTCTTCTAATTCTTCTTGAGTTGCCTCTTTTGGCACGCTTTCTTTAGCTCTAACTTTACCCATTACTTGTAGCACGATTTCTACAGTATCTTCTACTAGTTTTGCTTCATCATAAGCTGGCCATTGCTCATAAGTTACAGTTCCTTCATAACCTAACTTAGACCATATTTCTTCTCCGATATGAGGCGCAATCGGTGCTATTAACTTAACAAAGCCTTCTGCGTACTCACGAGGTACTGAATCTGTTTTATAACATTCATTAATAAACACCATCATTTGTGAAATTGCTGTATTAAATCTTAATTCATCGTAGTATTCTGTTACCTTTTTGACCGTTTCATGATAAACCTTTTCTAAATCAGGGTTTTCATCTTTTGATACTATACTTGATAATTTCCCTTCATCATCAACGAATAAACGCCATACACGATCTAAGAAACGACGTGCTCCGTCTAAGCCATTTGTACTCCATGCAACTGAAGCTTCTAAAGGCCCCATAAACATTTCATATAATCTTAGCGTGTCAGCACCATGAGAGTTTACGATGTCATCTGGGTTTACAACGTTCCCTTTTGACTTACTCATCTTTTCGTTACCTTCACCTAAGATCATCCCTTGGTTAAATAACTTTTGGAAAGGCTCTTTTGTTGGTACAACACCTAGGTCATACAGCACTTTATGCCAGAAACGAGCGTATAGTAAATGGAGTACAGCGTGTTCAGCACCACCGATGTAAATATCAACGGGTAGCCATTTGTTTAATTTATCAGGGTCAGCAATCATTTCATCATTATGCGGATCGATATAACGTAAGTAATACCAGCAGCTTCCTGCCCACTGTGGCATTGTATTTGTTTCTATTTTACCTTTTTTACCTGATTCAGGATCTGTTACTTCAACCCACTCTGTAATATTCGCTAATGGAGATTCACCTGTTCCTGATGGTTTAATTTCAGTCGTTTTCGGAAGTTCTAGTGGTAGATCTTCTTCGTCAACAGCTGACATCGTACCATCTTCCCAATGAATAATAGGAATTGGTTCACCCCAATAACGTTGACGGCTAAATAACCAATCACGTAGACGGTATGTCGTTTGTCTCGTACCGCGACCGTTTTCTTCTAACCAATCAATCGCTTTTTGTATAGCTTCATCCGTTTTTAGTCCATTTAAAAAGTCTGAATTAATATGTTCACCATCCTCAGTGTATGCCGCTTCATCAATGTTGCCACCAGAGACGACTTCAACAATTGGTAGGTCAAACTTTTTAGCAAATTCATAGTCACGTTCATCGTGTGCTGGTACAGCCATAATGGCACCTGTACCATATGACATTAGAACATAGTCCGCAATCCATATTGGCATCTTTTCTCCACTTACTGGATTAACGGCATAAGCACCAGTGAAAACACCTGTTTTATCTTTTGCTAAATCCGTTCTTTCTAAATCGCTTTTCTTTTCAACTTCATCAATATACGTCTTAACACTGTCACGCTGTTCGTCAGTCGTAATTTGATTAACTAACGGATGCTCTGGAGATAAGACAGCGTATGTTGCACCGAAAATTGTGTCAGGACGAGTTGTGAAAGCTTTAAAATTAGAGTTTGTTCCATCAATATCAAAAGTAATTTCAGCACCTTCAGATTTACCAATCCAATTACGTTGCATATCTTTTAAGCTTTCAGGCCAGTCAAGTTCATCTAAATCTTCTAATAGGCGGTCAGCATATTCTGTAATTTTCAGCATCCATTGACGCATTGGTTTACGAATTACTGGATGACCTCCACGCTCACTGACACCGTCAATTACTTCTTCATTAGCTAAGACTGTTCCTAAAGCTGGGCACCAGTTAACTGGTACTTCATCGATGTAAGCTAAACCTTTTTCATATAACTTAACAAAGATCCATTGTGTCCATTTGTAATAGTTGGGATCTGTCGTATTAATCTCACGGTCCCAATCATAAGAAAAACCTAGAGACTTAATCTGACGTTTAAAAATTTCAATGTTTTGTTGAGTGAATACTGCTGGGTCATTACCTGTATCAATCGCGTATTGTTCTGCAGGTAAACCAAAAGCGTCCCACCCCATTGGATGTAGCACTTCAAATCCTTGCATACGTTTCATACGAGATAAAATATCTGTTGCCGTATATCCTTCAGGGTGACCAACGTGAAGGCCTGCACCAGATGGGTATGGAAACATATCAAGCGCATAAAACTTTGGCTTTTCTGAATCAGTGTTCGCTTCGAACGTTTTATTTTCTTCCCAATATTGTTGCCATTTGGCTTCGATCTGTCGATGGTTAAAAGCCACGATTAATTCCTCCTTTATTTCATTTCATTTTTTGTAAAACTTTGGTTAAACATAAAAAACTCCCGCCCCAAAAAGTTGGGACGAGAGTATTACCCGTGGTACCACCCAAATTAGCCAACACTTATGTACGTGGCTCACTCGAGTTCCTTAACGCGGAAAAACGATGTGTACTACTTGTTTCATACACATAACTAAAAGGCGAGTTCAGAAGTGACAAAAGTAACTTTCACCAACCGTTACCTCTCTGAGTTTGTCGAAGTTCTTACTACTCCTTTATAATTGCTTTTAAGCTATACAATTATAGTAGAATATTTGTATATAAAGTTTAATCAACCGAGTTATAAATGTCAAGCTTCATACTGTTTAAATATGTTAATAACAGCTTCAGTGTGACAAACCAACCTTCTCACGTGTTAAGATAGGTTCAGAATTAAAGTATTAAGGAGTTATATTATGCAAAATCCGTTTCCTTATTCGTTGGATCATAAACGATATCATTCATGGAATTATCATTTAAAGCAAACGTTTGGTCATAAAGTGTTTAAGGTGCCGTTAGATGGAGGGTTTGACTGTCCAAATCGTGACGGGACTGTAGCTCATGGAGGGTGTACTTTTTGTTCAGCTGCTGGTAGTGGTGACTTCGCCGGTGACCGTGCAGAGGATCTAGAAGTTCAATTCCATAAAGTAAAAGACAATATGCACGACAAATGGAAAAACGGCAAGTATATGGCATACTTTCAAGCTTACACCAATACTCACGCACCTGTTGATGAGTTAAGAGAGAAGTTTGAGAAAGTGTTGAAACAAGATGACGTCATTGGATTATCGATTGGAACAAGACCTGATTGCTTACCAGATGACGTCGTCGAATATTTAGCTGAATTAAATGAACGAACTTACTTATGGGTTGAACTTGGTTTACAAACAGCTCATGAAGAAACGAGTGAGCTGATCAATCGAGCTCACGATTTAGATTGTTATATCGAAGGGGTTAATAAGTTACGCAAACATAATATTCGCGTTTGCTCTCATATTATTAATGGTTTACCTGGCGAAGATTATGACATGATGCTAGAAACAGCAAAGATCGTATCTCAGCTAGACATTCAAGGCATCAAAATCCATCTACTTCACTTATTAAAAAACACGCCTATGATTAAACAATATGAAAAAGGATTAGTTAAGTTTTTATCACGAGATGAATATGTTCAACTCGTTGTCGATCAACTTGAAGTATTACCACCTGAAATGATCATTCATAGAATTACCGGTGATGGTCCAATAGAGTTAATGGTTGGCCCAATGTGGAGTATGGACAAGTTTAATGTGCTTAATGAAATCGATGCTGAATTCAAACGCCGCTTCAGTTGGCAAGGTAAACATTATCAACCATTGGAGATGACACATTCATGAAACAAATTATCCCATTTGCACACCAGCTATTCATTGATACTCTTCAACAAGGTGACGTAGTCGTTGATGCGACTTTAGGTAATGGACATGATAGTTTAATGCTTAGTCAATTAGTGGGTGAAAATGGCCATGTCTATTCATTCGACATTCAACAAGAAGCAATAGATCAGTCACAACAAATGTTTAATGATCATCATGTTAAACAAATCACCCCCATCTTACGCGGCCATGAACATGTCTATGAAGAGTTAAATAAAAGAAGTGTTAATGAGGTCGATGGTGCAATCTTTAATTTAGGCTTTTTACCAGGTAGCGATCAATCTATTACGACGAATGCCAACACGACAATTGAAGCAATTGAAGGCATTCTAAAGCTGTTGAAGCCAGAACGCTATATCGTAATTGTCATCTACCCTGGTCACGAAACAGGTGAGATTGAAAAAAACGAACTACTTGAATATTTAGCAACTAAACCGGCTAAAGAAGTTGATATCGCAAAATACCAAATGGTTAATCGAAGTCCCAAAGCACCTTTTGTTGTTGCTCTATATAAGAAGTGATGATTGTGCGCTGAAAAAATTTTTGATGAGCGCTGATAAAAATTCCTGAGCGCTGATAAAAATTCCTGAGCGCTGATAAAAATTCCTGAGCGCTGATAAAAATTCCTGAGCGCTG
>NZ_BJYA01000022.1 GCF_007991275.1 Alkalibacillus haloalkaliphilus
AGCGCTGATAAAAATTCCTGAGCGCTGATAAAAATTCCTGAGCGCTGATAAAAATTCCTGAGCGCTGATAAAAATTCCTGAGCGCTGATAAAAACCCGCTAGATTTAGCTTCACTAAATCCTAGCGGGTTTTTCCGTGCTCAATATATTAAGCTGACTTTCTTCCTTTTAACTTGCGATAAGCTTTCCCGTTCCAATACACAATCTTAGCTCGCCAACCAGCATCTTGTAACAGTTGTTTAACAGCTTCACCAGCGCCATTAATCTCTTTTACTTTAGGGTCTGACAAATATAACCCGACTAACCCATCAATAATTAACTGATGAAATTGTTGATCTGGGATATCACTTAACTCATTTCTTGCTCGTTTAATCATATGTCCGATTCTAGCTACCTTTTCTGATTCATCTTCATAATAATTAACGAAGTTTAAATCCCCTTCAACTTTATCTTCATGTTGGTCTATAAAATAGTCTAATAATATATGTAAGCCTTGTAATGACGGGAAGAAGGATTCTAGCATTATACGGCCATGTCGTTCATTAGCTAGTCCATAAGAAATTAAGCAAAAAATACCTAAAGTAGAGCCTGTTGCTGCTGAAAATTCGAACCAATATAAATCATCGTCGTCATTTTCCTGTTCAAACCAAGTCGTTAATCGCGGGACACGTTCATGGTCAACGACATGCTTATGAACTTGTAAGTCGACATATAATGAAGCTAACCGCTCAATATACGGTTGGATCAAATCATACTGAGGTATTTGCTTAATAATTCGCTGGCACTCTTCGACTAACTGTAATAAATAACCGGCATCATCTTGGTCTTCACGAAGTTGATAATAATTTACCCCATCTAAATCTGGATTTATTCGAATCGCATCCAACTGTGCTTCGTGTAACTGTCTAAAATCCTCAGGGTCTAGTGACTTACTTCGATCACACAAGTTATCAAGGTAATCGCTAATTGTTTGATAGGCTACAATAAACTCAATCGCTTTTTTCCAATGATCGCGCGCTAAAGTGGCATAAATTGAGCCACCTTCACAATGAAAAGTTTTTGATTCAATACTTGCTAAAGCCTGCGTTCTTAACTCTTCATTAGGAATGCGATTAGCTTGTTCTTTCAATTGCTCGAGTTTTTCGTTAACTTGTGGAAATAGATCTTTATAACAAGTCGTTAAAACTTGAGATAGAGAGTTTGGAATCTTCATAAAAGCATTAGCCCTCCTGCTTTTCTTCAACTAAATGAGTATTTAAAAAGTGTAAAGCTTGACTTAACACTTCGTCACGTTCGGGTTCATTAAATACTTCATGATATAAGTTTTCCCAAATCTTGATCTCTTTATCTTGAATGCTTAACTTTTCATACCATGACTCCACATTTTCTACAGGTACTAATAAGTCTTCACCTGCTTGTAAAATTAATGTCGGGACTTCTGGGTAGTCGTTTATTTTGTCAAATGCCTCATTAATAGCATTCTCAAACTCGTGATACCACCTTACCGAAACTTTGCGTAAATAAAGTGGATCTGATAAATCCCTAGCATAAAATGCGTCATTGCGTGTTGCCATTTCTGAGTGGATGTTCGTCTTAAATAAAATAGTCGGTAATATATAATTTAGCATTTTTGAAATGAGATAAAGCGGCTTCTCTGGTACGTTATGAATGCCTAATGCTGGAGAAGATAGTATAACCCCTTTAATTGGATATTGTTTTTCTTGAAGCGCGCGAATGGTCGTTAAACCACCCATGCTATGACCTAGCATAAACACTGGCAATTCATAAGTTAACGCGTGATTAATCCATTTTTCGGCCGTGACAATATAATCATCGAATGATTTGATAAAACCTTTTTTACCTTTATTCGTACCTTGTCCTGGTAAATCACCATAAACAACATGATAGCCATTATGATTTAATTGATTAACTAACCACTCATAACGTCCTGAATGTTCAAAAGCTCCATGAATTAACACAATGACCGCTTTAGGGTTTTCACTTTCACGAACTAACATCCACTTTCCCCTCCCGTAACAAAACGTGCATAAATTTTGTTATAATTATCTTACCATATTATTCATTTAGGAGGTTAAAAATGATATTACCATACAAAGGACAATATCCAACAATTGATCCTTCTGCTTACATATCTGAAGACGTCGTCATTACAGGTGATGTGACGATTGGAGCACATAGTAGCATTTGGTTTAAGACTGTAATAAGAGGTGATGTTTCACCGACTAAAATAGGTAATAATGTAAACATCCAAGACCAAAGCTTGTTACACCAAAGCCCGAACCAACCATTAATAATAGAAGATGGTGTAACAGTTGGACACCAAGTGATGTTACATTCATGTATTTTAAGAGAGAATGCATTAATTGGCATGGGAGCAACCGTTCTTGATGGAGCTGAGATTGGCGAAAATGCCTTTATTGGAGCAGGTAGTCTAGTACCACCTGGAAAGAAGATCCCCGCTAATACTTTAGCTTTCGGTAGACCAGCTAAAGTCGTCCGGGACATCACTGAAGATGACCTTAAGGAAATGAACCGAATTCGTCAAACTTATATCGATAAGGGACAAGTTTACAAAGAAGAACAACAAAATCGCAATAAATAAACTAAAAAGCTATGAGTGTCTAATTAACGCTCATAGCTTTTATTAAATTACTTAATTTATATTTTCTGTTTTAATTGTTCAACACGGTCCGTTCTTTCCCAAGTAAACTCTTCATCCGAACGACCGAAGTGACCGTATGCAGCTGTTTTCTTATAAATTGGGCGTCTTAAGTCTAGCATTTTAATAATTCCAGCTGGACGTAAATCAAACGTTTCACGAACAGCCTCAACTAAACGCTCTTCTGAAACTACACCTGTACCAAATGTATTAACTGAAATTGATACTGGTTGAGCAACACCAATCGCATATGCTAACTGCACTTCACATTGGTCAGCTAACCCTGCTGCGACAATATTTTTAGCAACATACCTTGCTGCATATGCAGCTGAGCGGTCAACTTTTGTCGCGTCTTTACCACTAAAGGCGCCACCACCGTGACGAGCATAACCACCATACGTGTCTACAATAATTTTACGACCTGTTAAGCCGGCATCACCTTGTGGGCCACCGATTACAAAGCGGCCTGTAGGATTAATAAAGAATTTGGTCTTTTCATCGATTAACTCTTCAGGTACAACCGGACGAATGACGTGTTTCATTAAGTCTGATTTAATTTGTTCTAAATCAATCTCAGGATGATGTTGTGTTGAAATAACGATCGTATCTACTCGCTCTGGTTGACCTTCATCGTCATACTCAACAGTTACTTGAGTCTTACCATCTGGACGTAAGTAAGGTACCATTTCTGTCTTACGAACATCAGCTAAACGTTTAGACAATTTATGTGATAAAGATATTGGAAGAGGCATTAATTCTTCAGTCTCATTACTCGCATAACCAAACATTAAGCCTTGGTCACCAGCACCAATCGCTTCAATCTCATCATCTGACATTTGTCCTTCACGCTTTTCAAAGGCTTCATTTACACCTTGAGCAATGTCAGGTGATTGTTCATCTATTGATGTTAAAACAGCACACGTCTCATAATCGAAGCCGAACTTAGCACGCGTATAGCCAATCTCTTTTACAGTATCACGAATAATCGTTGGGATATCAACATAAGTTGAAGTCGAGATTTCACCTGATACGAGTACTAAACCAGTCGTTATAGTCGTCTCACATGCTACACGAGCATTCGGATCACGCGTTAAAATTTCATCTAAAATAGCATCAGAGATTTGGTCACAAATTTTATCTGGATGTCCTTCTGTTACTGATTCAGAAGTAAACAACCGACGTTGATTCGTCATAAACAAATATCCTCCCCAAATAATTAATTGAACGGATCTCATACCCTAGTGAAAAGCGTTCACTAACTTTATATTTTATAAACGTATTTTAACTGACTTACATTAACTTCACATGCAATAAAAAACCTTTCCCCTGCTTTGACAAGGGAAAGGTGATCGCTGCCTTTCACTCTTATCGTCCAAGGAGTACCTTGCATCAGGGTAAGCACCTGTCACATAAAATGATGGTTGCCGAGCTTCATAGGGCCTGTTCCCTCCACTACTCTGGATAAGAGAAATACCGTTTCTGCATTATAATAACGTGAAGCGCAAATCGTGTCAACTAACGACTATTTTTTCCAATTATTTAAACACTATAAGATTAAATAGGTAAACACCCATTTTTATTAGAATTTGTGAAAATTTCATTAATAGTGTGGTTTATTTATGTAAATGTGTTATACTATTAACGAAGTTTATAAAAAAAGAATATTTATACATACAAATGTAAAGGGTGATCTAAATATGAAGACAATAAATGCGGACACACTTGTCTCCAAATTAGCTAACGATGACGCGTTGCAACAGAACTTATCTATTGCTGAACTCGTCGAGAAGATCTTATCTAGAGAAGAAGGAATTCTAACATCAACAGGTGCAGTTAGAGCGACAACAGGGTTATATACCGGTCGTTCCCCTAAAGATAAATTCATCGTTGAAGATGAAGAAACGAAAGACCATGTTGAATGGGGAGAAGTAAACCAACCTATTAGCGAAGATAAGTTTAATAACTTACTTCAAAAAGTAACGGACTACTTATCTGAACAAGACGAATTATATTCCTTCCGTGGATTTGCTGGTGCTGATGAAAAACACCGTTTATCAATTAAAGTCGTTACACAATTTGCATGGCATAACCTATTTGCTAATCAACTGTTTATTCGCCCAACAGATGAAGAGCTTAAAAACCATAATACAGATTTCACTGTTATTTCTGCCCCTCACTTCAAAGCAGACCCTGAAGTAGATGGCACAAATTCAGAAACTTTTATCATTGTATCATTTAAACACCGTATTGTGTTAATTGGCGGTACAGAATATGCTGGTGAAATTAAAAAGTCGATTTTCTCTGTTATGAACTATATGCTTCCACAGAAAAGTGATGTTCTATCAATGCACTGTTCAGCTAACGTTGGTGAAGAAGGTGACGTTGCTTTATTCTTCGGTTTATCAGGCACTGGCAAAACAACGTTATCTGCTGATGAAAATCGTCGCTTGATCGGTGATGATGAGCACGGTTGGTCACAAAATGGTGTCTTTAATATCGAAGGTGGTTGCTACGCAAAATGTGTTAATTTATCAGAAGAAAAAGAACCACAAATTTATAACGCAATCCGTTTTGGATCAGTATTAGAGAATGTTGTAGTTGATGAAGATTCGAGACTTCCAGATTACGATGATACGAGCTTAACAGAGAACACGAGAGCTGCTTATGCAATTGAACATATTGATAATATAATAAAACCAAGCATAGCAGGCCATCCAAATACTATTATCTTTTTAACAGCAGATGCTTTTGGAGTATTACCTCCAATTAGTAAATTAACAAAAGAACAAGCAATGTATCATTTCTTAAGTGGTTACACAAGTAAGTTAGCTGGTACTGAGCGTGGCGTAACAGAGCCAGAAGCAACATTTTCGGCATGCTTTGGTTCACCATTCTTACCTTTACCAGCTGCAACGTATGCTAAAATGTTAGGTGAGAAAATTGATCAACATGATGTTCAAGTATTTTTAGTCAACACAGGTTGGACTGGTGGAAGTTATGGTGAAGGATCTCGAATGAAGCTAAGTCATACAAGGTCTATGGTTCACGCTGCTTTAGAAGGTGAATTAAATAATGTCGACTATAACCAAGATGAAATTTTCGGTCTTCATATGCCAACGACTTGCCCGGGAGTACCAAGTGATGTGTTAAGTCCTAAGAAAACTTGGAGCGATGCTAATGCTTATGATGAAAAAGCAAAAGAATTAGCGCGTAAGTTCCACAACAACTTCAGTAAGTTCGATTACGTTCCAACAGACATTAGCCAAGCAGGCCCCACTTATAAAAGTTAATCATAAACAAACCGTCTCGTGATCATCACGAGACGGTTTTATTTTTCGTTATTATAAACGTTTAACTTCTTTAATTGCTATTTGTAACACTTCGTCTTTCATCATAAAACTAAACCGATTGTCCTTTTTGACATTTTTCGGTATGTCGTCTAACAGCATAGGCCCTTCTGTTTCGTAATAATGGGGACGTTCTTCAAGCTCATCAACTTGCGCAAAGTATACGTTTTTAACAATGTCTCCACCTTTACCATCAACATAGTATTGTCCTACGAAATGTAACTCCTTCACAATGCCACCAGTTTCTTCGTACACTTCTCGTCTAGCAGCTTGATCAGCACTTTCGCCTTGCTCTACTTTTCCACCAGGAAACTCAATCCCTCTGTTTTTATGCTTCGTTAACAGCCATTGACCTTTATGTTTAGTAATAACCCAGACATGTTTAGGTTGATTTGAAAAGTACATCTCATTTTTCACGAATTTTACTGTATTTCGGTAGTAGTCCTTAAATACTTCCACTAGAACACGTTCCTTTATTATATTTTTGTCTATTCGTATTGTATATCCATTATATACGGTTGCCCTCCATCCTTCAATTGTAGTTCAATAACAATTGTATATTCGCCATCGAATTCTGTTTCATTATTTTGCTTGATTAAATAGTGTCCTGGTTCAACTTCTACCTTTTCATAATCTACACCATCTATAAACCATGGTGGTGTTGCAGTTGGAATAATATATAGACCATCATTTTGTTCTTCATAATAATAATCGACGAACTGATTAGTTACATCACTTGAGGCAAAATTTGAAAAGCTCTCTTTCAATTGTTCCATTGTGTCATAATTTAATACACGATAGTCTTCTGCTGTATCTTGAACTAACTGATCCATAAATTGATCCATGACTGAAACGATGTCTTCATGAGTCAATTCATGCTCCGTTTCAGCAGTTACACTCATTTGGCTTTTATTTTCGGTTAAATCAAAGTGGCCATGTTGATCAGAAACAACTAATGACCCGTGTTCGGCATTTAATTGATTATATGAAAACGGTATAGTTATAACTAGTAATGCAATAATTGATAAAAACATTAATTGTTTCATCATTTCCACCTCTCGTAATTTAAATCTAGCAGTCTTATTTAGTATCTATATGACTACTATTCCTCTATTAGACCTTACTTAAACATTAAAATAATAGAATTTATAAGAGGCAAAAAAACCTTGATCCAGAAATGGACCAAGGTTATTGTTCATCTGAAATTTTATCAAATTGATTGTAGAACGGCATTGTTTCTATATGTTGTTTCGTTGCTTCATCTCCTAAATTGTGTATCATTTTGTAACATTTCATAAAATGATAATCATATGAATCATTTTCATCATCATTGTGATATTCTTTAAAAGGGATCGTAGCACGAAAGCCCGTAGCACCTTCTGCACCTTTTAAATCATCGAAAAGCTCTCTTAGTGCAATAATTTCTTCAGGATCTCCATAAATGATAAAATCATCATTATTTCCGGCTTTATATTCCGAGATCTCACCTGATTCAATGCTTACATAAAATTTTCTTTTTTCATTATCCATTCGTCCCACCTCTACACTTAATGTGCCATAGGTCGTTTTGAATTATGCATTAACTTGTCATTTCAAATTCAAACTGACGAACAGTACGCTCATTTAATCTTTTTTCATGCACCTTTACACCAATACCCGGTTTCGTAGGTACTTTAACTTTACCGTCCTTAACTTTAAATGGCTTCTCAATAATATCTTCTTCCCAATAACGTTGAGACTCAGATAAATCACCAGGTAATTTAAACTGTTCTAGTGAAGCTAATATGATGTTGTGAGCTCGCCCTATTCCTGTTTCTAACATACCACCACACCATAATGGCATGTCTGCTACTTTAGCATAATTATGGATGTTCAAAGCGACTTGATAACCACCTACTCGTCCTAACTTCACATTAATACAACCGGCTGCATCTAGTTCTATAGCTTGAAAAGCATCATGTTCAGATTTAACGGTTTCATCGAGACAAATTAACGTATTCAACTCTTTTTTTAATTGGTGATGGTAATAAAAATCATCTTGTCTAAATGGTTGTTCAATCATATGTAAGTTTAAATCATCTAAGTTTTTTAAATGCAACATATCTTCAGGACTGTACCCACCATTACCATCAAACATAATCGGCACATCACCGATATATTGTTTCGCTTTTTCAATCGTTTCTCGTTCTTTGCCTTTTTGCACTTTTAACTTGAAGCGTTTGTAGCCTTTTTTAGTAAATTCCTTCGCTTGTTCTTTTAAATCATCTGTCAGTGAAAGAACGACTCCACTTGCAACTTCATCGTACTGACCGCCGATTAATTCTTTCAAACTTTTCTTTTGTTGTTTAGCATATAGATCCCATAACGCTGTTTCAATTCCAGCTTTAGCCATTTGATGACCTTGAACACCACTCAATGTTTCATGAACTTGGTTAGGGTGTTCTATTTTGCTTTTCTTCAAAACCGGTAATAAAAAATACCTCAACATATCCCAAGCTGTCGTTGTCGTCTCTGGTGTATAGAAAGGGTCTGCAAAAGCAACACACTCACCATAGCCTACATGACCATTTTGATCATGTGCTTCTATAATAAGTGTATCACGCATAACTACTAAGCCATTAACCGTTTGAAAAGGTTTTTTTAATTTCATTCCGACTTGTCTCACGATGACTTCCTTTAAGTCCATCCTCTCACTCCTTTAACTGCTTTTGTAATTGATGACGTAACAACTTTTTAGAAGCATTGCGTGGTAATTCATCAATTGACATCCACTTTTTTGGACATTTATATTTCGCTAAATGCTCTATACAAAACTGCTCGAGTTCAGCAAAATCAATCGCTTCCTCAAAGACGATAAATGCTGCAGGCACTTGTCCCCATCGGTCATCTTCTTGTCCGACGACACCAGCATCTTTCACTTTAGGATGCATTTTTAATACACTTTCTATTTCAGCTGGATATACATTTTCACCACCAGAAATAATCAAATCTTTACGGCGGTCTACAACGTATAGAAAACCCTCTGCATCAAAATAGCCGAGATCACCCGTTTTCAACCAGCCATTATGAATCGTTTCGCGGTTAGCTTCATCTCGGTTATAGTAACCTTGAGTTACAGTAGGCCCTTTAACGACAATTTCTCCTACCTCGTTGATAGGCTGTTCTTGTTCATTTTGAATAATCTTTAATTGATTCGGAAAAAGTGGCTTCCCAGCTGAGCCTAGCTTTGTTAAAGCATTTTCATCATCTAACGTACAAAATTGTGAAGCCGTTTCAGTCATACCATATGTTTGAAAAACAGGGACATGTTGTTCTTTTGCTTGCTGTAATAGACCTTTAGGAGCTGGTCCTCCACCTAATAACATACATCGAAACTGCTCTGGATAATAATCATCACCTAAACGATCCAATAATTGCTCCAACATAACACTAACGACTGATACAATCGTTACACCATTTTTCATCAAATCTTCGTGAACCGCTTCTACATCAAACGTATCATGAAGGTGTATCGGAATACCGTAGATTACACTACGATAAACGATTGATAGACCTCCAACGTGAAACATCGGTAAGCTTAATAACCAACGATCATAATCATGTAACCCTAAGTTCAGTGCTGAAGCTGTCGCACTCCACCAATGGTTTTCATAAGTTAATTGCACACCTTTAGGATTTCCTGTCGTCCCTGACGTATATAAAATATGTGATGTTGATTTCAAGTTAAATTCATTGGAAATTGTGTCGCTAGACTGACTATTTTTTGGACATTGTTGCATACTCACTGTTTTAACAACTTGTGTTGAGGCTTGCTCGGCTAGTTCTGACAAACCGTCATCATATAGCAAGTATCGAACTTGACCATCTTCTAATTGATAATTGATTTCTTGTGCGGTTAAACGTGTATTAATTAAAAAGCTCGTTACACCAATATAATTCAAAGCATGGATGGTAACTAGAAAATCATAGCTGTTTTTAGATAGTACTGCAACGTGATCGCCTTGTTTGACTCCTATATGAGTTAAGTAGCTTGCTACACTTTTTGCGTTATTTTTCAAATCTGAAAATGTATAAGCTGTACCGTCTTTAAAAACAACGGCTTGTTTATTGGGAGATAATTCCGCTCTTTTAGTTAGCCAATTTAACATCTCTGCCATATTACTGACGTTCCTTTCAAGTCTAACTTTATATGTATGGAAAAATCGCACCAAAGCTTGGTGCGATTAAAATATTTTTATGGGAAACGTGGGAATTGATCAAAGTCTGGTTTGCGCTTTTCTTTAAATGCATCGCGACCTTCTTTTGCTTCATCTGTTGTGTAATAAAGCAATGTTGCGTCGCCACCCATTTGTTGTAGACCAGCTAAACCATCAGTATCCGCGTTGAACGAAGCTTTTAAGAAACGTAGTGCTGTTGGTGATTTTTCTAACATTTCGTTACACCATTGAACAGTTTCTTCTTCTAACTGATCAACTGGAACGACTGTGTTAACAAGTCCCATTTCTTTTGCTTCATCAGCATTGTATTGACGGCATAAGTACCAAATTTCACGTGCTTTCTTATGACCAACAATACGCGCTAAATATCCAGCACCGTATCCAGCGTCAAAGCTACCTACTTTAGGACCTGTTTGGCCAAAGATTGCATTGTCACCTGCAATGGTTAAGTCACATACAACGTGTAGTACGTGTCCACCACCAATTGCATAACCTGACACCATAGCGACTACTGGTTTAGGAGTTGTACGGATTAAACGTTGTAAGTCTAATACGTTAAGACGTGGTATATGGTCAGTTCCTACATAGCCACCATGTCCACGTACTGACTGGTCTCCACCTGAACAAAATGCTTTGTCCCCTTCACCAGCTAAAACGATTACTCCAATTTTGGAGTCATCACGTGCATATGCAAAAGCATCGATTAATTCTTGTACCGTTAAAGGCGTAAAAGCATTACGCTTTTCCGGACGATTAATAGTAATTTTGGCAATACCATTATGCGTTTCGTACTTAATTTCTTCATATTCTCTTTCAGCTACCCACTCGATTGCCATTGTTTTACCCCCTTCAAAGTTATGTATGGTTAAAAAACCTACTTACTATTTTACCAAAAATTCGCGGACTTTCTACATGAACAGCATGTCCAGTTTCATCCACTATATCCATTTTAGCATTTGGTAAGCTTTTCACCATTTCTTCATTTATTTTAACAAATTTTTCGTCGAATTCACCTACAATTAGTAAAACAGGTTGATTTATTTTCACTAAATCAGGCCAAAGGTTAGGTTGGCTGCCTGTTCCCATCGTCCTTAAAGACAGCGCCAAGCCTTCAGCGTGATGTGATAATCGCTCTTGTCTTATTTCATTTCGTTTTTGTAATGAAAGTGTAAGTTGTGTATTAAATAACGGAATCGATTCCCAATAATCGACAAATGACTCTATTCCTGATTCTAATATATACTTAGCCAACTTTTCGTCTTGCTCTTGTCGTTGAGTACGAGCTTCTTTTTGTAAACCTGGTGAAGAACCGACTAAGATCAATCGATTTACTGTTTCAGGGAACATTGTTGTATAAACTAACGCCGTACGCCCTCCCATTGAATAACCTAACAAACTAAAATGAGTAAGACCCATTTTAAGGAAAAGTTGGTTTAGTTCAACACAAGCTTGTCTCATATCTGTTAATCGGCTGACCTCTGTTTGCCCATGTCCAGGTAAGTCGACTAGTACAAGTTTGTATTCTCCTAAATATTCAACGACATCACGCCATGTCGTTGAGGATCCAGTAAATCCGTGTAATAACACTAAAGGTTCACCTTCGCCAATCGTCTTTACATAATACGTATTGTCATTAATCGTATAATGCATATTAACGTTCACCTTTATAATTATTAATAATCTGACGGACATGTCCTCTAATATCTTGATGCCATTTAAAGTTCTCGTCACGATCTGTTTGGACTTCAATTACTTCAATTCCAGTAACAGGCTCACGCACTAAGTTAGCTAATTGTTCATTGGACTGGGCGAGATGATAACGAACGTTGAGTGACTCCACCATTTCTTTAATTGGCGGATTAAACGGTGTGCCAAACAATTTCTCAAAATGTTGTTTATGTTCATATTGTGGAAGAAATGAAAAGATTCCACCACCATTATTATTAATGACGACAATTCGTAATTTCAGTCCATTTTTTATGCCGAGCAACAATGACGTATAATCATGTAAAAAAGATAAGTCGCCAATTAATAATGTCACCTCTTCTCCTGTTGCTGCAGCTCCAAAAGCTGATGAAACAACGCCATCAATACCGTTTGCCCCTCTATTTGCTCTAACAATTACATGTTTTTGAGCCGGTAGGAAAAAAGTGTCCATATCTCGGATCGGCATACTACTACCAACAAATACTGTATGGCGATTGGGTAGGTGATCCGATAAAGTTGAAACAACAGACCCTTCAGTTAAGTCATGCTCAGTTATTTCTCTTAACAGCGCTTTCGTTGCCTCATCAATGGCTTGCCATTCTCCAGTCCATGTTGAGTCACAAACGTAAGAGCTGTTACTGCTTAACAATTGATCAATAAAATGATCAACACTACTATATACCATCCATGTCTTGGCATTTGAAGGTTCTCGGTATCCCGCTTGTTCATCAACGACGATGTGTAAGTGAGGTTCATGACTTATGAGCCACTGAAAATATGGTTTAGAAACTGGCATTGAGCCAAATCGGATGATGAACTCTGGTTGGTAGTTTTCACGAAAATCATCATGCTTTAGCAATGCATCATATGTAGAAATGACATACTCATGAGTCTCTTCATACTGTCTTAACTGACTTAGCGTGTCAGCTAGAACTGGTATCTTCCATTCTTTTGCAAGTTTTAAAACTGAAGTAATCTCTTCCTCACGAGTTAGTTCGCCACAAACAATTAATCCACGGTTGTAATTAGAGATAGCATTTAAAATATCTTCCGCTTCAAAGTCATCAATCGTCTCAAACCCACCTGACGATTTTAAATATGGCGACTTAAACTGCCCCCATAGATCCTCTAATTGTAAATTAGGAACTAATGGATCTTTAAATGGAAAGTTGTATTGTACGACACCTTTGTTTCGACTGTTTGAAATCGTAAAGGCTCGACTCGCTTGTCTACGGCTATAGATCAACATAGGTTCTGTTGCTTCAGGCAACGCCATTTCGTGATAATGTTTTACATAATCACCGTACATTTTAATTTGGTCAATCGCTTGTGGAGCACCATTGTCACGTAATTCATGTGGACGATCTGCTGTTAAAATAATCAATGGTACACGACTGTAGTAAGCTTCAATTATTGCCGGGTAATAGTTGGCTGCCGCTGTACCTGAAGTACATACTAACGCAACAGGCTTTTGCTTTGTTTGCGCAATCCCTAAAGCAAAAAATGCAGCAGAGCGCTCATCAAAATGAAGCCAGTCATTAAGGTGAGGATGCTCTGAGAATAACATCGCTAATGGTGTTGACCTAGACCCTGGTGAAATTACAACGTCTTCCATACCATTTTGAAAAAGTTCGTCTATAAAATAAGATAAATAGTACGTTTGTTCATTCATGATCATCGATGTAACCCCCTAAAGCTCCTAACATTGGTGAAAACTTTAAGTTTGTTTCGTCATACTCTGCTTTAGGATCTGAATCAGAAACAATACCACATCCAGCAAATAGTCGTGCCTTATGTCCTGTTAATAATGCAGACCTTATGGCAACAGCAAACTCACCGTTCAATTCTTCATCAATCCATCCGATTGGTGCTGCATACCACCCACGCTCCAAAGGTTCATTCCGTTGAATAAAGTTCATTGCTTCTTGACGCGGTTCACCACCTAAGGCAGGTGTTGGATGTAATGCTTTTAATGCGTCAAAAATCGTAACACTTTCTTTTAGTGATCCTGAAACTGGTGTAAATAGGTGTTGGATTTTGCTTAACTTCCTGATCATCGGTTGACTTGGAATAGACAGCGTATCGCATAAAGGTGAAACAGAATCTTTAATCATCTTAACGACATATTGGTGTTCTTCTAAGTTTTTATCATCTTTCAGCAGTTCTAAAGCTTTCCACTCATCTTCATCAACTGTTTGTCCACGTGATGTCGTACCAGCTAAACAAGCTGACTGAAGCTCACCCCTATTAACTTCCACTAATCGTTCGGGTGTTGCGCCAATAAAAGCTTGGTTATTATTTTCCATAACGAAAATGTAACTACGTTCTTGTTGTTCTAACAGAGCGTTTAACACTTGTTCAACTGGAATCTGTTCTTCAAAGAGTGCTTCCACTTCACGCGCTAAAACTACTTTATCAAGCTTGCCATCAGTAATTTCTTCAACCGCATTATTAATTAAAGACTCCCACTGGTCATATGTTAATTCATCATTAATTTGTGTAAAGTTCATTGTGTTTTTTTCGATCGGTTGAACTGCATTTATTTGATCTAACTCGGCTTGAATCATAGTTGATACATCATCTAAAGAATCAGATGGCTCTATCCATAAATTCAGTGATAAATACTGCTCATCATTTTTAACCGTAAGAAGTCGCTTAGGAAGTACAAACTGGTTTACTGGAAAGTCATGCCACTCTGAGTGATGTCGTTCATTGAAGAATGAAAAACCACCAAAGTATACAGCCCCCGTACCCGTAATTTGCTCGTCTTGAAGGTGAACCATTTGTTGCTTCTGATCCTCTAGTGCTTGTTCGATTGTTTGGTATCGTTCAGCAGAGTCAGTTGAATAAAACTGATTAGCATAACCTAGACCAACAAAAGTTATTTCACCATTTGCACTCGACCAATAAAAGCGCTCACCTTTCAAGTCGGTTCTGCTCGCAAAATAATCAATTGAGTTAATCGAATGCACGTCAATTGTAAGCGATAAAAATCGACCTTGTTCATCTATATGACTTAAAGCTTCGTTAAGTTTTTCATTAATCGAAAGTCTTTCTATTGTAAGCATGCTTTATCCTCCAATGAGAAAACGTCTTTAACTATTATATAAAGCAGGAAATAAAAAAACGTCTTCAGCCACCTGTATAAAATGTCTACCTTTCATTTTATGACTTTTTTTACGAAACGACAAGAATAACACAAAATACTCTCATTGACACAAGTCAGGCCTTTATCTAAACTTATTTTAGTTACGTTAAAACAGAGAGGGATGACAGAATGAGTAAAGATCAATCAGTTCAAGAAGCCCTAGGGGAAAAGCCGGGCTTTCAAGTATGGTGGCGTATGTTAAGGCCACACACACTAACAGCTTCTTTTGTCCCAGTATTCATTGGTACTGTAGCTGCTAGTATGTATACATCCATTCATGTCGGCTTGTTTCTAGCGATGTTAATTGCTTCTATGCTAATTCAAGCGGCTACTAATATGTTTAATGAGTATTATGATTATGTTAAAGGTCTCGATACCGAAGATTCAGTCGGCATTGGTGGAACAATCGTAAGAGATGGCATTCCACCAATTCAAGTCCGTAACCTTGCCTTTATATTCTATGGCGTTGCTGTCTTATTAGGTTTTTATATTTGTATTGAAACAACGTTCTGGATTGCAGTAATCGGACTGATTTCTATGTTATTCGGTTATTTATATACAGGCGGGCCATACCCAATTGCTTATTCGCCTTTTGGTGAACTGTTTGCAGGCTTTTTTATGGGTACAGTGATTATCGGTATTAGTTATTATATCCAAACTGAAGCCGTTACGACTGGAATTATTTTATTATCAATCCCACCAGCGATCTTAATTGGAGCAATTCTACTTTCTAACAACATTCGTGATTTAGATAACGACAAAGAAAGCGGGAGAAAAACGTTAGCTATTTTAGTTGGAAGAGACAATGCGATCCGTGTTTTAGCTTTCTTTTTCATTAGTGCTTATGTGCTAACAGCGGTTTTTATTATAATTGATTTAATTCCGATATGGGCAGTGATCACGCTGTTAAGTGCAACGAAAGCCATTAATGCTTATAAGATGTTTAGGCAAAACAGCACACCTCTAGAAATGATGCCTGGCATGAAATTCACAGCACAAATGAATACGCAGTTCGGTCTTTTATACGGTTTGAGTTTCCTACTAGAACATTTATTTACTTGGTTTATTTAATAAAGAATATCTCCATTGTTTGTTGTACAAATTATAAAGGAGGATCATGATGGATCTAAATAACACTCTTTTCAGTACATTAAATATTGAAGTAAAAGAACAAACGAAAGAACAAGTCGTTTTAACGATGCCTGTTAATGAAACTGTACACCAACCTATGGGATTCTTACACGGTGGAGCTTCTGTTGCACTAGCTGAATCTGCAGCTAGTTTAGGCGCTTTTCTTAACGTTGACCCAGAGAAATATAACGTGTTCGGCATTGAAATTAATGCGAACCACGTCAAAAGTAAACGAGATGGGATCGTATATGCAACTGCAAACCCTGTCCATATCGGTAAAATGACGATGGTTTGGGAAATTAACATTACCGATGAAAATGAACAGTTAATCTCCACTTCACGGTGTACAATTGGTGTCGTTGAACGAACAAAATAGTGAGGTGGCATCATGTCAGACCAGCAACAATGGAGTCTATTACGAGCAGAAATGCTTGAAGAACGTGAACAGTTAGTCGACCAAATTGAGGAATTTGAAGATTCTCCGGCTTTGTTTGAAGAGTCTGTAGGCGAATTGAATTCCGTGGACGACCAACATCCAGGTGATTCAGCAACGGAATTGTACGAACGACAAAAAGACACTACTTTTTATTACCGCGCCAAAGAACAACTTAAAGAAATTGATCATGCTTTAGCCAAAATGGAAGATGGGACTTACGGCGTTTGTGAAAAAACGGGTGAAGCTATACCATTTGAACGTTTAGAAGCAATGCCAACAGCCCGATATAAGCTTTAAACTGATCTTTAAAAGAACACGTGAATTTTCACGTGTTTTTTTATTCTCTAACATATTAATAAAATTGTTAATGAAAGGAAATAATGTAGCTAGATAGAGACTTGAGGTGAACTATGTGGTTTATCGTTTTTTACGATTATACTTTCAAATACCAATTTTTTTAAGACTACTACTTACCGTTCTTACAATCATGGTGATCTTCGGCTACATCATGCATTTAATTGAACCAAATGAGTTTAGAACAGCCTTTGAAGGAATTTGGTTTGCTTTTATTACAGGTGCTACAGTTGGTTATGGCGATTTTGTTCCTCAATCTACAATAGGAAAAATTATGACCATCTTGCTTATCTTAGCAGGGGGAGGTTTATTAACATTCTATATGGTTACTTTATCGAGTGGTGCAATCAAAAGAGAAGATGACTATAAAAGTGGACAAGTAGCCTTTCACGGTGAAGAACATTTTATTATTGTCGGTTGGAACGAAAGGACACGCAAGCTTATCCATTTAATTGATTCTCAATATAAAAATCAAGTAGACATTGTACTAATTGATGAAACATTACAATCAGATCCTGTTAACGATTCTAATGTGCATTTTGTACATGGTGACCCATCTGTTGATAAAACTTGGGAAAAAGCTAACTTACAAAAAGCAAAGAAAATAATTGTGACAGCTGATCAATCAAAAGTAGAAAAAGAAGCTGACATTCATACGATTTTAGTCGTCATTACTGCACGTGGGTTAAACCATAGAATTCCTATTTTAGTGGAAATATTAACAGAGAATCAAAAGATGAATGCTGAAAGAGCAGGAGCAACTGAGGTTATTTGTACGAACGAATCAACTAGTACGTTGTTTTACCATGAGCTAACAGGACATGAATATGTAAAAGCATTTGATTACGTCATGTCACTCTTGTCACAGCAACAGTTCATTGTCCATAAAGTTGAAGAAGATTGGGTTGATAAAACCGTTTTACAATTAACACATCAGGCAAAAGAAAACGGCAAATTATTAATTGGTTACATTCGTAATGATGAAGTGATTATCAACCCACCTTCAGAAGATAAATTTAAAGCAGACGATCGTATTATTGTAACGAAAGAGCTATTGCAATAGAGCTCTTTCGACTTTTAACATCACTTCTTCTGCTTGTTTCACATATTGGTCATCAACTTCAGCATCAGGGTCTTCTGGAGCTTGGAATTGGTTAAAAGTAGCTTGAATGTTGCCAGAGTCTCCTTGATGATCAATACCTGCTTCATATTTATGAACTAATACAAATGGTTTACCTACTCTAACATGTGCATTTTTCTCACCAATTGTACCAATTTCAGTTGTAACAGGGATTCGAATGAAAGCATAAGCCTCATCAGTTTGCTCCAATTTATGGTCAAAGTAAGCATGGTCGTATTCCCAGTTACCACCAACCATAAAGTCAAATCGGCTTAATATATTTTCTATGTCTTCAAATGAGTAAGCTTGATTTTCAATTCCTGAATTAAGTGTAATCATAACTTTATCACCATCTTTTTATAATTTTTTGTTGCTCATAGTGTGTACGCTTTTTTTCGATTTAATTAAAAAAAGAAATGGTAATGGCTATAAACGTAAAAAACCTGCCCAGTTAATACTTAGGCAGGTTTAGCTTAATTATAGTGACATTTGTAAAATCTTGCGCACGTCATCTTCATGCAATTTAGTAAAGTTACCAAATGGGCCGCGCTTCATTGCTCGGTCAACCATTAATTCTAACTTAGTATCAATAATATCATATTCAGCTAAACGAGTAGGAGCACCTAATGAACTCCAAAATTGACTTAGACGGTCAATTCCCTCTAAAGCTGTTTCTTCATCAGACTTACCTGTAGGATCCACACCAAAGACACGTGTTGCCATTTGTTTAAAGCGAGATACATCAACACTTAAATTGTGCTTCATCCAGTTCGGGAAGAGGATTGATAGTCCACCAGCATGAGGGATATCATACACAGCTGAAACAGCATGTTCGATATTATGTGTCGCGAAATCACCGCGATAACCCATTTGTAAAATGCCATTAAAGGCCATTGTACCGGCATACATAATCGTTTCCCTATGCTCGTATGACTCTAAGTTATTTAATAGCTTGGGTGCCGCCTCAATGATTGAGCGCAATATACCTTCAGCCATACGATCTTGGACAGGTGAATTAGTTGGCGTGTGGAAATATTGTTCTAAAACGTGACTCATCATATCAACAATGCCATAAACAGTTTGATCCTTTGGCACTGAATAAGTATGAACCGGGTCTAGAATTGAAAAGACTGGGTATGAAAACGGAGAACCCCAACCATATTTCTCATTAGTCTCCCAATTTGTAATAACTGCTCCTGCATTCATCTCTGAACCTGTCGCAGCTAATGTCAACACTGTGCCTAACGGAAGCGCATCTTCAGGTTGTGCCTTCTTTGTTACTAAGTCCCATGCATCTCCATCATACTTAGCTGCTGATGCGATCGTTTTAGCAGCATCGATGACACTACCTCCACCAACAGCTAATATAAAGTCTATATCATTTTCTTTACATAGGTCAGCACCTTGATTAACTGTAGTTAATCGTGGATTAGGCTCTACTCCTCCTAATTCAAACGGTTCATAACCATTGTCTGTTAACTTTTTCATGATATTCGTATAAATACCATTACGTTTAATACTACCTCCACCATACGTCACTAATACACGCTCAACACCGCCTGGAATTAATGATGGTAACTGTTCTAACTGTCCTCTACCGAACACTAACTTTGTCGGGTTATGAAAAATAAAATTCTCCATTTGAATGCTCCTTTCTTACCTCTCCTATTATTATGTCGGAACATATTTTAATTCGCAAAAGAAATACTTGAGTAAAAAAATGACCTCCATTCATATAGGAGGTCACTTTACATTAATTACGATAAGTTTCACGGTCTTTAGATTGTTCAATCCAATCTTCAAGCTTGTCTTTTAAAACATTGAAGCCATTGCTATCACTATCTTGTTGAGCTTGTTGTTGCTGGGGCTGTTTAGGTTTTGATTGGACCTCAGGCTTCTTCTCTGTCGCACGAATAGATAAAGAATACTTACCACGATCTTCTTCCACATTAATAATCTTAACTTTAACTTCATCACCAACAGTTAGGTGATCATTAATATCTTTAACATATCCATGAGTAATTTCAGAAATATGCACTAAACCTTGTAGGTTTTCACCAATCTCTACAAAAGCACCATAAGGTTTAATTCCAGTTACTTTTCCTTCAACAACTTGTCCTTGTTCAATTACGTTAGTCATTTTATCCAACTCCCACTAGTATTCTGTTATACCGTTACGTATTTTAACATATCGGTTTTCTTTATTCAAAAGCAGTTCAGACTAGAAATTTGCATTTGAACGCTACACAATTACATTTTGACCTTAATTTCAAAAAATATTTTAAAACACGTTTATAAAATTTTAAAATGGTTATTACTATTAGTGTAATACTTTCTCGTATTCCCCCTTTGGCAAAGTGCTGAACACTTTGCCCTTTTTTTTGCCCTTTTTTAAGTGTACGATAAGATTATGGAGGGGATATGAGATGAAATTATCCGAACAAACCATTAATCGAGAAAATACACGTGCAGCAAAATATGACTTTAGAGAAAAGCTATTTGGAAGTGATGACATTCTTCCAATGTGGGTTGCAGACATGGACTTACCTGCCCCAAAAGCATTACAAGATGCTATTATAAAACGTGCCGAACATAATATATACGGATACACGAATCATGACGATCACTTACTAAAAATTATTCAATCATGGCTTAAAAGAAGGCATGATTATGAGGTGGATTCAAGCCAAATTACCTTTACACCAGGGGTTATTCCTGCTTTACACGCGCTCGTTCAATCATTTACAGAGGTAGGAGACAAAATTGTTATACAGCCTCCTGTTTATCCTCCGTTTTTTTCTGTTGTTAAAAATCATAACCGAGAACTTGTAGAAAGCCCTCTACAACTGCAAAATGGTCAGTATAAAATGAACTTTGAGGACCTTGAACAACAGTTTAAAAATGGGGCTAAAGCTTTCATTTTATGTAGTCCTCACAATCCTGTTAGTCGTGTTTGGACAGAAGAAGAACTTCAACAACTCGCTGATTTATGTGTTAAATATAATGTGTATTTATTCTCAGATGAGATTCACGCTGACATTGTTTTTAACGGCTACAAGCATACACCTATTGCTAAACTGAATGAACAAATCTCAGCGATCACATTTACGTTAATGGCACCGTCTAAAACCTTTAACGTTGCAGGGTTACAAGGCTCTTTCGTCATTAGCCCTAACAATGAGCTTAAAAAACAATTAGAGAAACAATTGAGTCAACAAGGATTTGGCTTACTTAATACGTTTGCCTATGTAGCAATGGAGGCTACATTCCAGCACGGTGATGCATGGTTAGAGGAGCTAATTCCACTTTTAGAAGAGAACTATAAATATTTAGAAAGCGAATTAAACAATCGCACTAAAATTAAACCGATTAAGCCTGAGGGAACTTATTTAATTTGGCTAGATTTCACTCAAACTGGCTATTCTCATAAAGAGATCAAATCCAAGCTGAATGAAGAAGCAAAGGTCGGTTTAAATGACGGTGTGACGTTTGGTAAAGATGTTGGTGACCAGTTTATGCGTATTAACATCGCAGCACCAACTGAAACGGTAAAAGAAGCAACAAAACGATTAGTTGAAGCATTTGGTGAATAAATACAAATGAGGTCGAGACAGAAATAATTGTTAATATACAAAACCCGAACGAAATCATACTTTGAATTCGTTCGGGTTTATCTTGTATCACCGCTCCATCAAAATGCTTCGCTTTTACCCACAGGGCACAAGTGCAACATCTGCTCAAACTCCCTACGGTCGTTTGTCGCAGTGTTTTCTATGCAGGGACGGCTGTGAGCCAAGCTACTACTTCGAGTGACTCCCTTGCGCTTTGCACCGAGGAAGCCTACTTCGAAGCTTAACTAGAAGACGCAGGTGCATCCCGGGGTCTCATCCTGGCCTTTGCTCCCATGACGACCTGGACGGTCTAATGTCGGCGTTGGTCACAAATGCAGGTTTCAAAGGCTTCAGCGCTTTAATTTGCGCCGAGTAACCGCAGGCGCAGGACGTGACCGTTTTTAGCCGACCAGGAGTCTACGCATTTTGATTCCGCTAAGAGACTGCTAAACTAAGCTAATTAGCCAATCGTTCGTGTTTTCATCACACTCCAAACCTTTTGTCCCAACCTCATTATTTTGCATTAATTTTCATTTGTAAATCGGGCTTTAACTATATATGCAAGATCATAATCGTCTTTATAGTCATCCCACTCTTCTAACGTATTACCTGAAAAGCCCATTCTTCGTTCTTCATTGATATAGAATTTTCCAGCTAACGGTAGCTCCTCTTCACTAACCACCATTTCATCGTTTATAGTCCAACCAAACGATGTAACTTCTCGGTCTTCTGAAATGGGATCATGACCATGGCTCGTCCCGACTGATCCATTGTTCGTAATTCCGATATTAAATGAAAAATTGTCATCTCGATCGGTAGAAAAGATGATGTGTCCTTCACTTTCAACTCCCTTTGAAAACTTGAAATCATCTTCTACTAATTCACCATCGACATACTTTTCAACCCACACTTCTAGCCAATTATACTCTTCACTAACATTAAATTCATGAACACTCATTTGATCTGAACTGACTTTTGAAATTGATCGATCTAAATCAGATAACTTAACGTTTTTGATCGTATTCTCCTCTAAACCTTCACTACAGGCAACTAATAATAATGTAATCATAATTAAAAATAATAACAACCTATACACATGATCTCTCCTCTTACCTTTGCTCCCATGTTAACATAAATATCCAGAAACTAAGAAAAAACCACTAAATCTACTAGAGCGCAAATTTAGTGGATTCTATAATTAATTACTCTTCCTCTTCTTCGTCTTCCTCACCTTCAGCTGGGTTATCTGTTTCTTCATCGTCATCATCTTTAGTAATTTCAGCACAAGCTACCCGATCACCTGCATCACCTGCTGGCTGACTAATCCCGTCATCTGGTCCTTCATGAATGATAAGAGACTTTCCACCATCTTCATTAAAAAAGGAACCTTGTCCATCAAGCAACGTTGCATCCTCAATCACATATTCATATGTCGCAGAACCATCATCTTCTACTAATATATTTGGCATATCACCAATATGATGACCATCTGGGTGCATCAACCCATGTTCAGCTTCTTCATCTATCGACCAATGGCCACCCGCTGACTCAAAAGTAGGAGCTTCACATTCCGGGATTTCATGAATATGAATCCCTTTGAAACCTGGTGTTAAGCCAACCACTTCAACTTCAACTTCGACACCTTCAGCATCCTCAGTCAATGTAATCTCACCAATCACATCATAGTCCGTGTTAATAATATCTGCTGATGTCACTTGTGTCTCCGCTTGACAAGCTGATAATAAGAAAATAACTCCAACTAAGTAAACCCACTTCATTCTCATCACCTCTTCTATATTATGGCTAGAATAAAATGGATTTAAACTTTAGGAACGTAAAAAAAGGTGAGCTAGTCGCTCACCTTTTTACTCACTGTTCTTTTGAATCAACATTATGATTTTGCTGATCATGTTCATTTTGATTAGGGAATCTTTCGTTAAAAGCTTGCTCTTCTTTATTAGAGACTTTTACCATCCATCTATAAAACATAAAAGCTAAAACCATAAAGATGATTAGCGTTATTACAGCTGGGATATATAATGTCTTATCCTCTGGAAAATATAAAAATTCCATCATAAAGCATACACCTACTTCTAGTCACTATTACTGTCATTGTAACAGAAGTCGTGTAGTCAGTCATACGTGAATGTTTCATCTTTATGACAATCTATTTTTTGAATTCCGTTACTAAATTCGCCATCTCAATAGCGCTAACTGCCGCTTCATAGCCTTTATTACCAGCTTTTGTACCAGCACGTTCAACTGCTTGCTCAATAGTATCAGTTGTCAGGACGCCAAAGATAACAGGTACACCTGTATCTAAACTTACTGAAGAAGTTCCTTTTGCAACTTCACCACTGACGAAATCAAAGTGTGGTGTTGCACCACGAATAACAGTACCTAATGTAATGACGGCATCATAATCACCATGCTCGATCATTTTCTTTGTTGCTAAAGGAATTTCATATGCGCCTGGTACCCAAGCGACTTCAATGTTATCTTCGCTTAACCCATGGCGCTTTAGTCCATCTAAAGCACCATCTAATAATTTTTCTGTAATAAATGCATTAAATCGACCTACGACGATTCCGACCTTTAAATCTTGTGCGACTAAATTTGCTTCATATGTTTTCATTGTTCATCCTCCTAGAATAAGTGTCCTAATTTATCTCGTTTAGTAGCTAAATACTTTTCGTTATCTTTGTTTGCTTCCATTTTCAAGCCAACACGCTCAACAATTTCTAAATCATAGCCGTAAAGGCCTTTAATTTTACGTGGGTTGTTCGTTAATAAGCGCATTTTACGAACGCCGATATCTTCTAATATTTGTGCACCAATTCCATAGTCTCGTAAATCTGCTGGGTATCCTAACTTCTCGTTAGCTTCTACTGTGTCATACCCTTCCTCTTGCAGTTTATATGCTTTTAATTTATTTAACAAGCCAATGCCACGACCTTCTTGGCGCATATAAAGAAGAACACCTTTACCCTCTTCTTCAATTTGAGCAAGTGCTGCATCAAGTTGTGGTCCACAATCACAGCGGTTTGAGCCAAATACGTCACCCGTTAAACATTCACTATGCACGCGAACGAGAGTCGGTTCAGTCGGTGTAATATCACCTTTCACTAATGCAACATGTTCACGACCATCAATGATGTTCGTATAAGCAACCGCTCTAAAGTCACCGTAAGAAGTTGGTAAGTTAATTTCAACAGCACGATCAACTAGCTTTTCGTGCATTCGACGATATTTAATTAAATCTTCAATCGTAATTAATTTTAAATCATGTTCATCAGCAATTTTGCGTAATTCAGGTACTCTTGCCATCGTTCCATCTTCATTCATAATCTCACAAATTGTACCTGCTGGCTTCCCACCAGCTAATACAGCTAAATCAACCGCCGCTTCTGTGTGTCCAGCACGACGCAAAACGCCACCATCTTTAGCGATCAACGGGAAGATGTGACCTGGACGTTTAAACTCTGTTGGTACTACATCATTTTCTACCAACCGCATAATCGAGTGTGAACGCTCAGCTGCACTAATACCTGTTGTCGTTTCAACATGGTCAATGCTTACAGTAAATGCAGTTCCATGACTGTCTGTATTAACATCAGCCATTAACTCTAGTTGTAATTGATCAGCTTTATCTTGCGTAATCGGGGCACATACTAGTCCGCGCCCTTCCTTAACCATAAAATTGACTACTTCTGGTGTTGTATGTTCAGCTAAGGCGACAAAGTCACCTTCATTTTCACGATTTTCATCATCAACAACGATGACGACTTTCCCCTGTTTTAAATCTTCAATTGCCTCATGTATTGAATCAAACATAATGCCCCTCCTATTGGTTTAGAAAACCTGCTTCACGCAAAGCTTCCATCGATAACCCTTGTTTTTTCTCCTCTTGATTCGGGTTCATTAATTGATAAACGTATTTTAACAACATATCGCATTCAATGTTGACGAGATCACCCGTATACTTTGTCGTTAAAATTGTCGCGTCTTGTGTATGAGGAATAAGTGAGATCGTAAACGTATTTCCTTCTAAACCGAAAATCGTTAACGATGTCCCATCCACACTGACCGAACCTTTTAACATCATGTACTTAGCCAGGTCTGGGTCTACTTCTATATGGAAATACTCGGCGTTATCTTTCGTCTCACGATTAACAATTTTACCAAGACCATCGACATGACCTGAGACAAAGTGTCCTCCAAAACGACCATCACCTGGCATCGCGCGCTCTAAATTTACCTTTGAACCAACTGTTAAGCTTTTTAGTGCGGTATGGTGAAATGTCTCTGGCATAATATCGGTATTAAATGATGTCGTTGAAAACTCAGTAACCGTTAAACATACGCCGTTAACGGAAATACTATCACCGAGTTTAACGTCTTTTGTAATTTCATTAACTGAAACCGTTAATTGTAAAGACTCAGAACCTTGTTTTATATTTTGAATCGTTCCTACTTCTTCAACAATACCTGTAAACATTAGTCTACCTCCTTCTGTTGAGGTCTAGCTGTAATCTTAAGGTCTGGTCCAAGCATTTCGACATTTTTAAAGTCGACTTGGACAGAATCTTCTACTTGATCGAAACCTAATTGATTATAAAAAGCTTTGCTAAATTCACCGCCAATTAGTTTCGGTGCCATATATAAATGAATTTCATCGAATAGCTCTTTTTGGATAAACTCTGAATGAATTGTTGAGCCACCTTCTACATAAACACTCATTATTTTGTCTTCTTTTAGTCTATGTAATAGCTCTACTAAATCGATTCGTTCTGTATCCATTCGCCACACTTTAACATGGTCGATTGAACTGATTTTTTCCTCTTTTTTATAATCAGCTTGTTTAGCACAGACGACTATTGTTTCTGCTTGATCATTTGTTAATAAATTTGCATCTATTGGAATTGATAAATTCGTATCAAGGACGATACGTGTAGGATTTAAACCTCCGTGGGGCAGACGGGTGGTTAATTGAGGATCATCTCGTAAAACGGTTTTACTTCCAACTAAAATCGACTCATGTTGATGACGATATACATGAACATCATGTCTTGATTCAATACTTGTGATCCATTTGCTGTCGCCGCTGTTGGCAGTCGTTTTTCCATCCATAGAAACAGCTGTTTTCAGCGTGACAAATGGTCTTTTATGTTTCATAAAGTGGAAGAATTTTTGATTTATGTCTTGAGCTTGCTCTTCTAACAAGCCGACTTCTACTTCTATACCTTCATCTTTTAGCCATTGAATGCCTTTTCCAGCTACTTTAGGGTTTGGGTCTAATGTTGAGACATAGACCTTTTTAATTCCTGAATCAATAACTGCTTTAGCACAAGGTGGTGTTTTACCATAATGAGAACACGGCTCTAACGTAACAAACATCGTCGCTCCGCTCGCCTGTTCTTGTGCTTGCTGTAGGGCATATACTTCAGCGTGTGGTTGCCCTGGTTGTAAGTGAGTACCTGTACCGATCACAACCCCATCTTTTACGACAACCGCCCCAACTGACGGATTCGGTCTCGTTTGCCCAACAGTTAACTTAGCTAAATCAATGGCATGTTGCATATAAAATTGTTCATCTTTCAATCGTTAACCCCCTTTTGTAAACCGGGTCACGATCTGATCCTTCTCCCATCCAGACTTTAACTGTCGGCTCCAGATTCACACTGGGATCCACCGTAACGAATACGGGTCACGGACTGAGAACTTTGTATAGTTCAACACCGCCGGTCGGGATTTTCACCCTGCCCCGAAGAATCAATACTCAATCTAGATGACTGAATACATTAAATTCCTACTGTGTCTTTTGCAATTGTGTCTAAAAATGACAAAAAACTTATATTATAATTTTTATTATAAACTACATATATTGATTATGCTATCATCCTGTTTCATTTTTTGAACTAAGATGTTTAAAACAAAATTTCCGTGGGAATGAAACAAATAAATACACGAAAAGGAGTGGATTTAAGATGGATCTAAGAAAAGTATTAAACCAACTAGAACATTATCAGAGTGAAAAACCGAACCGTGTATTTACCATGTATTTAAATACAGACCTTGCTGATCAAGATCAACAAGGTGGTGAATGGAAGATTCACCTTAAAAACGGATTAAATAACTTTGAGAACTATTTACAAGAAGATGGCGACTCAGATGAAAAGCGAAACTTTTGGGCTGTTAAAGAAAAAGTTGAGAAATTTATGGAAGAACATCAAAAAGACTTGAAGAAAAGTGTTATAATCTTCGCAACAGGTGAAGGTGATATATGGTTTGCTGACACATTCCAAATGCCAGTTCAAACAGAATTTTATTGGGAAGATGCGCCCGTATTAGATCAATTAAAATCATTAAATGAACAATTCCCTAAAACAGGAATTGTGTTAACCCAAAAAGATCACATCAAATTAATAGATGCGGAGCTAGGCTCAATTAAAGACACAATGTTATATGAACTTGATTTAAATACAGAGGATTGGAAACAACACGTCGGACCACACCACGCTGACTCAAACTTAGGGTCAGGCGGTGCTAAGTCAGCTAAAAAAGATGAAATTGCTGACCGTTTTGAGGAGAATCGTTCACGCTGGTATAAATCAATCGCACCTAAAATTGACCAGCTAGCTAAACAAAATGATTGGGATGAAATTCACTTAATTGGCAGTTCTGATGAAGTAGACGAGCTTGAGAAAAATATGAATAAGCCAATTGAAAATAAAGTAAATAAAAACTTACTAGATCATGAAGAAACTAAAATATTAGAAGAAGTCATGTAAGGTTTAACGAGTCGGACAAGTTTTGTTCGACTCGTTAATTTTTTGCTTACATAAATAAGTTGGAATAAGGAAAGAAATATTTATTGTAGTATAGCTACTAATCAGTAGAATTGATTGAAAATAATGAATAAGGTTAAAGCGTGCTTTATAAATTGTTTGCGCTTTTCTTTTATGGTAGCTTAATTAAGTAAGAACACTTAAGGAGGAAATTTAATTATGAGTACACATATTGGTGCTAACAAAGGCGATATCGCTGATAAGATTTTACTACCAGGAGACCCGCTTCGTGCTAAGTATATCGCAGAAACATTTTTAGAGGATGTTACTTGCTACAATGAAGTACGTGGTATGTACGGTTACACAGGTACATATAAGGGTGAGCGTATTTCAGTACAAGGTACAGGTATGGGTGTACCAAGTATTGCAATCTACGTAAACGAACTAATCCAAGAATACGACGTACAAAAGTTAATCCGCGTAGGCTCTTGTGGAGCTCTTACAGAAGACGTTAAAGTACGTGATGTAATCTTAGCTCAAACAGCTACAACAGATTCTCAAATGAACCGTATGGTATTCGGTGGTGTAGATTACGCTCCTGCTGCTGATTTCGGTTTACTTAAAAATGCTTATGACGTAGGTGAAGAGCGCGGCCTTAACTTACGTGTAGGAAACGTCTTCACAAGTGATAGCTTCTACCGTGATAACGCAATGGAGCTTTTCAATAAGTTAGCTGAATATAACGTATTAGCCGTTGAAATGGAAGCAACAGCTCTATACACAATCGCTGCTAAATACAACCGTGAAGCACTAGCTGTTTTAACAGTAAGTGACCATATCATTACTGGTGAAGAAACGACAGCTCAAGAACGCCAAACTACGTTTAACGACATGATCGAAGTTGCACTAGATGCAGCAATTAAATAAGCCTTATCCCAACTCTCTTATGATTAGTTCATAAGAGAGTTTTTCGTGAGTGCTGATAAATTTCCGTAAACGCTGATAAACCCTTCG
>NZ_BJYA01000023.1 GCF_007991275.1 Alkalibacillus haloalkaliphilus
CGCTGATAAACACTTCGCAAGCGCTGATAAATTCCTGTGAGCGCTGATAAACACTTCGCAAGCGCTGATAAATTCCTGTGAGCGCTGATAAATAATCGCGGGCACCGATAAAATACCCCGTGAGCGCCAAATAGTCTCCCCCCTGCAATCAAACACACCACCCCCTATTGTTCACCCGCAAAAAAATAAAGTTGACAATCCCTTCACCTTTCGATATATTATGATCAGCGAAAGGGGGAATTAGAAAATGAAGAGAAAGTTTAGTCCGAGTGAATTAACATTAGGTTCTGTATTTGTTGTATTACTAATGATCGGCGCGAACATTGCGATTTGGTTTCCATTTCTAAAAATTACATATGGTGCTGGTTCAGTTCCGCTTTCATTACAAACATTTTTTGCAATTTTAGCTGGTATTATTTTAGGAAGAAAGTTAGGAAGTTTTACTGTTATTGTCTATTTATTAATCGGTGCGGCAGGAGTGCCTGTGTTTGCTGAGATGAGTTCTGGTTTACAAACGTTCATTTATCCTACTGGAGGCTTTTTATTCTCCTTTATTGCCGTAGCTTGGGTGACTGGGTATATAGTTGAGAAAAGTCAAAACCCTAATATAAAAGTCTATCTCGCAGCTACCTTCGCTGGCTTAATGGCCAACTATTTGATTGGTACACCTTTTATGGTCGCTTCAACTAACCTTGTATTCGAAGTACCATTAACGTTAACACAAGGGGCGATTGCTATGCTGCCTTTCTTTATAAAAGACTTCGTGATTACAATGGGAGCAGCCATTCTGCTTCCGAAAATATTAGGGCGGCTATCAGTTGTTAACTCTTCAATACCGACTCACAATACGTCTCAATAAATATGCAAAAAGCGCTAAGGTAATCATCCCTTAGCGCTTTTTATTTATTTTACATTCATCATCGTTTTAGCTAATGTTCTCGCCATAACACCTGTTGGCCCTTTTGGACCTAAATCGTGCTCACCTTCTGCCATCGCTGTACCCGCAATGTCCAAGTGAACCCACGGTGTATCTTCAGCAAAAGCGCCAACGAAAGCGCCTGCCATTACGGCGTGTGCTTTACGACCTGGTGAATTGTTTAAATCGGCTATATGACTCTTTCTTACTTGTTTCTTATAAACATCTAAATAAGGCAATTGCCAAATTGGCTCATTAACTTGCTCTGATGCTTCTTGGATTTCACCAAGCCATTTTTCATTGTTCGTCATCGCACCTGTTACTTGATCACCTAACGCAACGACGACACCACCTGTTAAGGTTGCAACATCAACAATTTTAGCAGCACCGTTTTGTCTAGCATAAGTAACTGCGTCTGCCATTGCTAAACGGCCTTCTGCATCCGTATTGCGAACTTCTACCGTTTTCCCACTCATCGTAACAATAACATCATCAGGTTTATAAGCTGTATGACTAATCATATTATCCGTCGCTGGGATCAACGCCATAATGTTCTCTTTTGGCTTAATATGACAGATAGCGTCCATGGCACCAATTACTGAAGCAGCTCCACCCATGTCCATCTTCATACCAATAATACCGTCTTTTGGCTTTAATGAATAACCACCTGTATCAAACGTAATACCTTTACCGACAATCGCGACAGGATCCTCCCAAGTATCTTTACCTTGGTACTTCATAACGATAAAACGTGGCGGTTCATCTGAGCCTTGATTAACAGCCAATAACGCACCCATGCCGTATGCTTTAATCTTTTCATGATCAAACACTTCAATCTCAATATCATGTTTACTGGCAATGTTTTCAGCAAAGGCAGCCAAGTCTGATGCTGTTAATAAATTTCCTGGTAAGTTAACTAAATGACGCGCGATATTCGCTCCATTACCTAAAGCATAGCCTGTATTAGCAGCTTCAACAACACCTTGACTTTGATCTGTTAAAAACTTTACATTGGCTAAGTCAACTGACTCTTCTGCACGATCTGTATGATAAGTTTGTAGCTGGTGCGGAGCCATAGCCATCGCTTCAGCAATCGCCTCAACGTAATCGGCTTGGTCTTCACCTGATACAATACTATTTAATTGGATCGATGCTTGAGCAACTCCACTTTCAGCTAGTTGCTTAAAAACTTTTCCGAAAGTGTTTCGAACAGTATGAACTGTCTTGGCATCTCTTTTTCCTAGTCCTACGAAGTATAGTCTTTTAGCTTCAATTAAACCTAATGTATGTACTTTAGAGACAGATCCTTCCTTATTTGAGATATCTCCTGATTGGACTAACTCATCTAAATGACCATTGAACTTGTCATTTAAAAGTTGATAATAACTTTGACTTTCTTTGTTTTCCTCAAACAAACCAATAATTAAAGCATCTGTTTGGTGGTTTTCTAAATTTTCATTAATGACTTTAAACATATATCAGCCCTCCGATTTATGATTATAATTTATCATAACAAAATAATTCAAAATTCGAAATAAATATTTTCATAAAACCGTTTTTTACGACATCAATTTAGGGTATGATGATAAATATAGAGAAAGGACGGCTTTATAGATGGAAATTTTGTACAACACACCTTTATTGATCGCTTTATTTGCAGTAATCTTTGCTCAACTTGTCAAAATACCGATTCAATTCATTGCAACAAAAGAAATTAATTTAGGATTAGCTTTCAGTACTGGTGGAATGCCAAGTAGTCATTCTGCTGCCGTATCGGCTTTAACAACAGCAATCGCAATTGAACACGGATTTGAATCACCGTATTTCGCTATAGCTTGCGTATTAAGTATTATCGTTATGTATGACGCCACTGGAATTAGACGCCATGCAGGTCAACACGCGACAATTTTAAATCAACTCGTCAAAGATTTTCAGCGAATTGTCGAGGATGCTAAACATTGGGATCAAAAAGAAGAAGCTGAAAAACAAAAAGAACTTAAGGAATTGTTAGGTCATCAGCCGATTGAAGTATTTTTCGGTGCATTAACCGGTATCTTATTAGCCATTATAACTTATAGTATTTTTTAATTATGAAACATTAAAAGGCCCTTCAACAAACGGGCCTTTTCTAATAATTTAATAATATTGTCCTCCAATAACAGGGACTGTCTCAGATTGGATCGCTTCTTCCCAGTAGTACAAATCAGACTCCGTAACTTGTCCGTCCCCTTCTTCAATGACGTAAACTTCTACTTCACGTTTACCCCATTTATTAAACACTTCATCTACTGTATCGTAATATAAATCAATTTTATTACCTTTAATAGCACCACCGATATCCGTCACAATTCCATATCCATAGTCCGGGATATATAGAACTGTCCCTAACGGAAAAACATTTAAATCAGCAGCAATCGTTGAGATCGTGTCTCGTTGAACAGTTAGCCCAGAATAAGTTATACCATACAAAGGATGGCCTTCTGTTTTTCCTGTCGACTCATATCCAGCTGTATAACCAGTAGCTACAACAGTTCGAGTAGGAAAATGTCTAAAAGCAACTTCTGTGGCTACCTCTTCGTCTAAAGAGGCTAGCTCCACTTCCTCAAGTTGGTTAGTTTCCTCCTCTTCTGAACTAGCAAACGATTTATGACTTAACTCTGTAGAACTTTTAACTTTGAATTCCTTAGATTCACGATTTTCTTCACTGTGTACTGAGCTCGTTACGAAGTAGGAAGCCATGAAAAATGTAATGATGACACCTACTATTAAAATAGAAAAGTTTCTAATTCGATTACTCATTTGTGAACACCTCTTTGCCACAAAGCGTAACCAATATTAGAAACTTTTATACATTTACCGTATATTTTTTTGAATTTTTAAAACATTTGATAACCGTTTTTACGTAAGATTTTAATAACGATCCCTGATACGATCGTACCTGCAAATCCAGTTAATAATATAAACATATCAACCGCCTGCAAGCTAATTAAGTCGTCCCACAAAGCAGGGAAAGCTTCGCCTGGCTGTGTGAAATAAGATGTAAATGGTACATCATCCACTATGAACACAACAACAATTGGAAAAACAATTGCCATAACCCATGTTGAACGTAGTAACATATTTAAAATAAATGCAATACCGAAAAACAATATAAAAAACAATACAGATAAAACAAATACTTGTATAATCCCCATTTGCTTAAGATCCTCCTAGACAATTACAAAACTAAACTAATTTTATCACAATTAAAGAACATAAAAAATGCGAACGCTTAGGGGACACACTTTTTTCATATTTTAGAACAAAAAACAAAGGTAGTGGTCGCCACTACCTTTGCTAATCATTTATATTAGCGATACATATCTAACTTACCTTTTTTCAGTAGTAATCCAACTCCACCAAGCTTCACAAGGTAACGGTTGTCGATTACTTTCTTCATAATTGAAGCTGAGCGGCCATATAACTTCTTGTCATCAAATACAACACCGATTGCATCTGTGTGACCTAACGAAGCTACTGTACCTTTAATATCAGGTGTAAATGATTCGAATTCTTCTCCACCGTTAATTAACTGCTTTAAGTTATGACCAATTGTATCCGCCATTTGCATCGCGATTTGTGCTGTTGGTGGATATGGTTTGTCTGTTTCTTTATTGAACAGCACTGCACAGTCACCAGCAACAAATACATCATCATAGTCCGGAGTGCGTAGATCATCACGTACCGGTACACGGCCACGACTAACTTCAAACCCTGATTCTTCAACGATTGAGTTACCGCGCACACCTGCTGCCCATACGATATTCTTTGTCTTAATCTCTTCTTGTTCATCGTCTTTTTCTACGATAATACCGTCTTCTGTACACTTCTTAAGCATTGTTCCTAGACGGAATTCAACACCTTTTTCTTCTAAACGATTCATAGCATACTCAACAAGCTCTTCATCAAAACCAGCTAAAGCAGTTGGTCCTGCCTCAACATTAATTACGCGAACTTTACTAGGATCAACGTCATACTCTTGGCAAAGCTCAGGGACACGGTTTACAACTTCACCGACAAATTCGATACCTGTAAACCCTGCACCACCAACTACGATCGTAACTAAATCTTGGCGGTCCCCTTCTTCGTTGTTATATTGAGCAAAGTTATACTCAATATGGTCACGAATTAAACGGGCACTGTTAATGTTGTTAATTGAGAAGGCATGTTCTTTTAGTCCTTCAATACCAAATGTAGCTGATTCGAACCCTAAACCGATGACAAGGTAATCATATGTAAGCTCGCCATCTTCTAAGACTACTTTTTTGTTGTCTGGGTCAATTGACTCAACAGTGTCTTGTACGAAGTTTACACGGTTAAAATCAACAACGTCTTTAATCGGGATACGTGTACGGTCATGGTGTAACGTTCCTGCAGCGTTTTCGTGTAACCAAGTCGTCTGGTAGTGGTAATCATGCTTGTTTACTAATGTAATGTCGGCTTCATTGTCACCAATAATCTTCTGTAACTTGATTGTTGTCATGATTCCGCCATATCCAGCACCTAATACAACAATGCTCGGTTTGTTCATTTACATCACATCCATCCAAAAATTTTGTAAGAGTTTAAATAAAAATAAAATAAGTTCTTTGTGAATTACTTCACGTAGTACGTAACATTTTGTCTAAAAACGTAATACTCACCTAAAAATAATCATAGAACTTTTTTACCTGTTTTTCAACCCTTTCTTAGATTTCTAATGTTTCTGATAATTTGCCTATTATATAGTTATTTATTAGTTTGCAAAACATTTATCAATCAATACATCTGATGTTATAATGTTTCATGGTGCTTATACGATTTTTTATGGAGTTGGAGGAATAGATATGAACGAACACGTTAGAGATATAGCTATTATTGGCGCTGGTCCTGTTGGTTTATTCACAGCCTTCTACGGTGGGTTACGCCAGGCTGATGTACAAGTGATCGAAAGCTTGCCACATATTGGTGGACAACTTTCTGCATTATATCCTGAAAAATATATTTACGATGTCGCTGGCTTTCCAAAAGTAACAGCACAAGAATTAGTTGATCAGTTATATGAACAAGCTAAACCGTTTAACCCTACTATAACGCTTGATCATGCTGTACAATCGATTGAGAAATTAGAAGAGAATTTATTTAAAATAACAACTGATCAAGAAGTATTTTATGCAAAATCCGTTATAATAACCGCAGGAAACGGTGCTTTTGAACCACGAAAATTAAAAATTGATAATGTTGATCAATATGAAAACCATAACTTACACTACTACATTACAAATATCGAAGCTTTCCGTGATCGAAATGTCATGATTTGTGGTGGCGGCGACTCAGCCGTTGACTGGGCATTAATGCTTGAACCGATTGCGAACAAAGTGAGTTTAGTGCATAGACGAGATCAATTCCGTGCCCATGAGCATAGTGTTGCACAGTTAAAGCAATCTTCTGTTGAACTTCTAACACCTTACATGCCTTATGAGCTTGAAGGTGAAGAAGCAATCGAGAAAGTGAAATTACAAAAAACTAAATCAGATGAAACAATTGAAGTTGAAATTGATGATTTAATTGTTAATTACGGTTTTATTTCACAACTTGGACCTATTAAAGAATGGGGCTTAGAGTTAGAGAAAAATGATATCGTCGTTAATACGAGAATGGAAACAAACATTGAAGGTATTTATGGAGCTGGAGATATAATTACTTATCCAGGTAAAGTTAAATTAATTGCTGCTGGCTTTGGCGAAGGGCCAACTGCTGTAAACAATGCGATGGCAAGAATGGACCCTAATGCTCGCCTTCAACCGAAACATTCTACACACATGTTTAATGATTAAATTATAAAGGAGCTACGCTGAAATAGCGTAGCTCCTTTTAATATTAGCTTATTAGCAATTTCCAGGCTGTCCTTCAACCCCTGGTGCTTTAAATGAAGAACCGCAACCACACGATACAATTGCATTTGGATTTTCAATTGTAAATCCGCCGCCCATCATATTTTGTTTAAAATCGATTGTCGTTCCTTCTATAATTGGTGCATCCATTTCAGCGATTAATACTGGAATACCACTAATTTCTAATTCACGGTCAGTATCTTTCTTCTCATAATCGAAACCTAATTTATATGACAAGCCACTGCAACCGCCACCTTTAACGCCAAAGCGTAAGAAAACTTCTTCAGCAGTTTCGTCTTTTAACATTTCTTTAACTTGTAAAGTTGCTGGTTCTGTTAAATTAATTGTCATCATAATACCTCCCCTACTCTTAGTATACTAGGTAAACGGACGTCATTCAATTAAGTGAGTTCAGAAAAGAAAACACCTTCAACTACTGTCTCTGCTGGCCCTCTCATTAGGACATGATGATTGTGTAGCCATGAGATCCATAAATCGCCACCATCTAAATGTACTGTGACTTCTTCACCTTTTTTCACAAAACCATTTAAAACAGATGAAACGACAGCAGCGCATGCCCCTGTCCCACATGCTTGCGTAATTCCTGAACCTCTTTCCCACACTCTAAAAATGATCTCACGCGAGTTAACGATTTCTACAAACTCAACATTTACCCCTTCTGGAAATCGTGGGTCGCTCGTCACTTTGGGACCTAATGTACTAACTGGTGCATCTTTTATATTGTCTTCATAAAAAATAACATGAGGATTCCCCATAGACACGGCAGTCGCAACTAATTGTTCTTCATCAACTTCAAATGGTTCTGCGATCACTTGGTCTGTAGATGAACCATGTTCTGTTGTCATCGGAATCTGTTCACGTTCTAAAATCGGTGGCCCCATATCAATTGAGACACTGTTGACGAATTTTCCAGTATTATCTAGATGAACGGTTGCATCGACAACACCTGATTTAGCCTCAATTTTAAAGTCCGAACTCATCACATAACCGTGTTCAAAAGCAAATTTAGCAACACAACGTAAACCATTACCGCAGTTCATCGCCTCTGAACCATCTTTATTAAAGATTCTCATACGAACATCAGCCTCTTCAGACGGCATAACGATGATTAATCCGTCTGAACCAATACCTGTATTAACGTTTGATACTTCTTGTGCAAGTTTAGGGATCATTTGCTCTTCTAATTTATACTGAAATCCATCTATATAAATATAACTATTGCCTAAACCATGCATTTTAGTAAAAGGTACTTTCATTCACCATAACCTCACGATCTTTCTTTAAATACTTAACTCTTCTTCGTCTAAATACTCATAAATACGATCCACTAATTCATCTGGTGTATCAGCTAAAATTCTCCTGCCTTCAACAATGGCAAATAAACTCATAGCACAAATACCACAGTTACTCGTACAACCGTATTCCACTACATCCAAATCTGGATCTTGTCTTAACTTTTCATATGCTTCTTGTGAACCACTAACTAAATTATTAACGCAAAATTCGACTAACGGGTTCATAGTCTCGTACACTCCTCAGTCTGTTTCTATATATTGATTTGAACCCTTTATTTACTATTTATTCGGGTTGTAGTCCATGTTTTTCTAATGCTTTATAAACTGTCTTCAAACGAGGATTGCCTTCACCGACAACCTCCCCTTCTACTAATACAACTGGATAAAACATATCTTCATCAACAACACGTGTTGCGAAATCTTTATAAGGTTCTTCTTCAGGTGGATTAAAAATATCAACATACTTATATGTCACACCATTTCCACCGAATTTTCTAGAAATAGCAGCTTGCAACCAATCATATTGTTCCTTAGAACTCGGTAAATTAACACAACTCGGACACAATACTTCCGCCCCATAAACAACTAACTCAACTTGCTTCTCCATAATGATCCTCCCTTTGTCAGAAAAACGAACTATTGCCTTAATTATATTTTACAAAACTTTTGTATCGAGTTACAATGAAAATGGTTCTCAATAATTTTATCGTTTTAGTGTTCATGAATAGATTTTTTAAACTGAATTCATTATAATATAAATAAGAAAGGGGAAGATGAGCGATGTTTGAACAAGTTCAAGAGGTTATTGGTAAATTACGCCCATTCTTACTAAGAGACGGTGGCGACGTTGAGTTAGTAGATGTTGATGAAGGCATCGTGCTTCTTCGTTTGAAAGGTGCATGTGGAAATTGCCCAAGCTCAGCTATCACTCTAAAAGCTGGTATTGAACGTGCATTAGTCGCAGAAGTGCCTGGCGTAAAAGAAGTAGAACAAATTTTCTAATCCATTATACGCAAAAGAGCTGGTTCTTTAACCAGCTCTTTTTTTATACAGGTGTCACAGGCTCCTCGCCATTTAATACTTTTTTAATATTACGAGCTGCTAATTTCATCATTTCAGTTCTAGTTTCGACGCTTGAAGAGCCAATGTGTGGCAATGCAACAACTTCATTTAAGCTAAGTAATGGATGGTCTGCTCTAATCGGTTCATTTTGGAAAACATCCAACCCTGCTGCTTTAATATCCCCTTGCTTCAAAGCATGATAAAGGTCATCTTCGTTCACAACGCCACCCCTTGAACTATTAATAAAAATAGCCGTATTCTTCATCTTGTTAAAGGTCTCCTCGTTAAACAGCCCTTCTGTCTCAGTTGTTAAAGGTGTCATACAGACGACAAAATCAGATTGCTCCAACAACTCATCAAAAGAAGTATATTGAATACCAAGCTGGCTTTCAACTTCTTCTTTTCTTGATCGATTGTAATAAATAACGTTCATATCAAACCCTGTCGCTCTTTTTGCAACCGCTTGACCTATACTCCCTAACCCAACAATTCCTAACGTTTTATGGTGAATATCAGATCCGGCTAGCATGTACGGTGACCACGATTTCCAAAGATCATCTTTAATATAGTCAACCGCTTCAGGCAACCTTCTAGCTGTAGCCATCAATAATGTGAACGTTAAATCAGCCGTCGTGTCAGTCAATACATCAGGAGTGTTAGTTACAGTCACTTGATGACGTTTAGCTGATTCTACATCAATGTTGTCATAACCAACAGCCATGTTCGCCACAACTTTAAGGTTATTTGATTGTGATAATAGCTCTTCATCGATTGAGTCGGTTAACATCGAGAGAATAGCGTCTGCTTGCTTTGCTTTGTTCAACAACACATCTCTAGGAACAACTTCCTCTTCTTCCTGCCACATCTCTACTGTAAAATACTCCTCTAAATCTTTTACGACATCATTTGAAATTTTGCGCGTAATATATACAAATGGCTTTGACATAGGCTCACCTCACATAATTTATATGCTTATTGAATGATTTTACTGTTAACGTACAATATAACAAATACTAACTATTATTTTTAACTAAAATACAGCATAAATATAATAAAAAAGATATGGGAAAGGATTAGACTAAATTATGGAAACTCTAGAATCTAAAGCGTTACAACTATTAGAAGAACGCGGTGTTAGTAGGAAAGATATTGCTGACCTCGTCCATTTCCTTCAATCTAAGTATCATGAGTACTTATCTGAAGAAGAATGTCTTGTGAATGTTGACAAAGTATTGCAAAAAAGAGAAGTACAAAATGCCATTATAACTGGCATTCAAATTGATCAGTTAGCTGAAGAAAATAAATTAAAAGAACCACTACAAACTATGATTGAAAATGATGAAGGATTATATGGGATTGATGAAATTATTGCTTTTTCGATTATTAATGTTTATGGGTCCATTGGGTTTACTAACTATGGTTATATCGATAAAGTGAAACCCGGTATTCTTGAAGCTCTAAATGATAAAGCAAATGGTTGTCATACATTTTTAGATGACATTGTAGGTGCTATCGCTGCAGCCGCCTCAAGCCGTTTAGCACATAGTCAAGAATACCGTGTTGAAGACGATTAAACCTCTATACTTTCCATTCAGCCAGCGTTTCTACAGTATACGTTGGTTGAATATCTACTTCTTTTAAGTCTTCTTTAGATGTCACCCCCGTTTGTACGTGAAGTGTATCTAAACCAGCGTTAATCCCTGCCATAATATCTGTATTGTAATTATCGCCAACCATAACCGCCTCTTCTGGTTTTACCCCAATTTCATTTAGTGCAACGTCAATCATTAAACGCTCTGGCTTCCCTAAAATAATTGGCTCTTTTTGCGTTACTTGCTTGATCAAATTGACGTAAGCCCCATTACCTGGGACAAAACCTTCTTCGGTTGGTACACGTATATCAGGGTTCGTGGCTACAAATTGAGTACCATTTTGGATCATGAGACAAACCTCTTTAATCTTTTGATAACTGTTGTGACGGTCAATTCCAACGACAACATAATCCGGCTCATGCTCAGTTATAGTTAATTCTTTATTTATAAGGGCATCTTTTACACCCTCTTCACCAATCATAAAAACTTTAGCATTTTTCTTTTGCTGATCAATATAATTAGCTGCAGCAATAGAAGGTGTAAGCACTTGTTCTTCTTTAGCTTCAATACCATGCTCTTTTAACTTTTCAACCGTTTTAGCTTGTGTACGTGATGAATTGTTAGTAACAAACAAATGTGGGATTCCTTTTGCCTGTATATCATTAATAAACATTTTAGCTTCTGGAATAGGCTCTTTACCTCTATAAACCGTTCCGTCTAAATCGATGAAATATGCCTTATAATTTTTCAAGTTATACTTCACCTTCTCTCTTTTTGAACGCAGTTATTGGTCCCATTTCCTTTTCTAAGTATGTGAAAACGTGATTAGAAAATGTTTTTAGCTCGTTTATATGTCCGTTCATCACTTCTACAATTTGAGTATGATTAATGTGAATATACTCTTTTACTATCATGTTTCTTAAAGCAATCACATCTTTATACGCTTTCTCTTCTTGTTGTGAGATTACTTCTTCATCAACTAAAATGTCAATAATGTCTTCATAACTACCGGGATCACGCATAATAAAACCATCAATCATCATGTTGCCGACATCAATGATCGATTCAATCGTCATATGCACGATTCTTTCTAGTGCTAAAAAATCTTGAAGTGTTTCGAAAGTGTTTTGTTCATAAGTTTTTAAAAGTCCATCCATATATGATAAGGTTTCATCAATTTTTTCTTGATCTACAAAATACATTGTAAACACGTCCTTTCAACCATTAGTTTACCACATTTAACTTTATAAATTGTATCCTCATAATTTTTCAAAATCGAGGCATGCTATAACCGAAGAATATTACAGGAGCTGAGACTTATGCTTAACAGAACTCTTTCAGATGAGACAAACGAAGCGCAAATTCGCTACGTTAGTTTCATGGGAGATGCAAGGCGTTATGACATTGCAATAGTTAAAAGCGACCGTGACCATGATAAGAGCCTAATAATTGATCTACAGAAATCGCGTTATACAGAAGTATGCGACTCTCAAATTGAAGACATTGATTACTTTTGCCATTTCTTACACTTAAATAACTATGAAGCAGAAGAGTTACATGGTTATTTGTCTAATGTATTTAATGATGGGTCCACTGCTGTTAACTAAATAAGGAGGTTATACAGTGGGAAAACGAAAAAAGCATGATGACTTCGCAACAGTCGAAGTCCAACAAAATTATCAAGTGCCTGAAGAATTTCCTGACGGTAACTATGGACAACCAAACGACCAACCTTTGCAAGAAAGAGAACATGATCCTAAAAGAAGACATTATTCAAACTTCAACTACGAAAATAAACAATTACACGAAGATTTACCAAGAAAATATCCTTTTGCCCATAAGCCTGAAAACTTCCCTCATGATGAAGGTTTAGATGACGAAAGCAAAAAATGACCGGAACTCGTTTTGAGTTTTCCGGTCATTTATTGTTCGACTCTTTTTAAGACGAAATAAGCACATCCAAAATTACAGTACTCATATAAGTAATCTTCTAGCGTCGAAACCTTTGTATCATATGTAGCTTTCTGATTATGATCATCGTAAAACCCTTTAAGCCTAAGTTGTCCGAATCCCCAATCACCAACAATATAATCATATTTAGTTAATATATCTGTGAATCGTTCTTCCAACACTTCTTCTTGAAAGCCATCACGGTAATTATAAATTAGTTCATAAGTTTGTCCTTGTAATTCCATTCGTATCACCTCTGCATAATCTAGTGTACCATAAATTCATTGTATAACGCTCTCATGTTTTTAAAAAAGATGAACACACTAAACAGTAGACTTGATTCAAAAGGGGTTTATATATATGATCCATAGAAATTTATTCAAACTTTTGATTGCAACTTTACTGATGACAATCATTATGACTTATAGTGATGGAAATATACATGCAGAAGAAGATGAAGTGACTATTCATGAAGAGCGTGTTCAACTGTATAAGAAAACTGAAGCTTTAACGAATGTGCCGTGGTATATATTAGCGGCTGTCGATCAGTACGAACGGAATGTAAACAACATAGACGACGAGCAACGAATAACAGGAATCCAAATCCCTGAAGAAAAATGGTACGGTTTATTAAAATTTGATTCTGAAACAAAACATTTAGAGTCAACGATTCAAATGTTTGAAGGAATCGGAAAAGACGGTAACGGAAATGGCTATGCAGACCACAACAATGACGAAGATTCTTTATTCACAATAGGAATGTACATTTACGAAAAACTAGGTCACGGTAAAACATATGATGAAGTCTTTGAATTATTTTACGGTCGTGAAAAAGCAGCTTCGTTAATTAGTCAATATGCGAAGGTTTTTAAACACTTTAATACAACTGATTTGCATGAACGGGCATTCCCGATCCCTAAATACCATAACTATTCATATCGTTCTACTTGGGGCGCTGGAAGAGGTTATGGAGGTAGACGGATTCATGAAGGGACAGACATTTTTGCATCATATGGAACTCCCGTTAGATCTGTTTCTTACGGAATCGTTGAAATTAAAGGCTGGAATCGTTATGGTGGCTGGCGATTAGGTATTCGTGATACACAGAACATTTACCACTACTACGCTCACTTAAATGGTTTTGAAGACGGCATTGAAGAAGGTACGATTGTAGAACCTGGAGATGTCATCGGATATGTAGGAGCTTCTGGCTATGGACCTGTCGGCACTTCAGGGAAATTCCCGCCACATTTACATTATGGCATGTATCGTGATAACGGAAAATATGAATGGGCATTTGACCCTTACCAGTCATTAAGAAGATGGGAAAGAAATTAAAAAACATGAGCCTGTAGTTCAGGCTCATGTTTTAATGTTAAACCTTATAGAAAGTAATTAATCATTTGGATGATTAAGTAGCTCATGGACTCTTCTGAAGCGATAAACATATTATAGAAGTTGTTCGCAACGATATAGAAGATTCCAACTGGTGCTACAATTCTTAAGAACCAAATCCAAATCGCACCGATCGTTGTATCTTGTAGACCTGTTTCACGTAATACTTCAATCTTATTCCAACCCCAACCTACAAATAGCGCAGTGATCATACCACCAAGTGCTAACGTGTATTGGTCAGTAATTGTATCAATAAGGTCTAAGAACGAGTAGCCAAAGATTGGTTGACTTAATGGTCCACCTTGAGAAAGTGCTGAAGGTATACCAAATGCCGTAATAATCGCACCAGCTGTTAAAGCTGCCTTCTTACGACTCCAATCAAGCCTGCGCATCGCCCAAGATACTCCTACTTCTAATAGTGAGATTGCTGAAGATAGTGCGGCAATACCAACTAAGAAGAAGAAGAAAATACCAAAGATAGTACCACCAGTACCCCATTGACCAAATGCTTCTGGTAGTGTAATAAAGATTAATTCAGGTCCCGCAGCTGGATCTAAGCCGAATGTAAACACAATCGGGAAGATCATTAGACCAGCAAAGATTGCAAATAAAGTATCCAATGTTACAACAGTACCTGCTGCACTTGGCAGCTTAGTTTCTTTAGGTAAGTAAGATGCATAAGTAATCATCGCACCCATACCTAGTGATAATGTGAAGAATGCCTGACCAATAGCCATTCCCCAAACTTCCATATTACCTAATTGTCCAAAGTCCGGTGAGAACATAAAGTTCATTGCTTCACCAGCACCGTCCATTGTTAGACCGTAAATTGCTAAAATAACGACTAGTAAAGCTAATAACGGCATGAACATACGGTTTGCAAGCTCAATACCTTTCTTAACTCCGAAGTAGACAACTCCTACTACAATTGCCATAAATAGAACTTGCCAAAATACTGGGCCAACAGTTCCACCAATAAATCCTCCAAAGTAATCACCGTAGCCACCTTCTGCGACGCCACCAGCAGAACCAGATAAGTAACTAAACACATAATAGAAAACCCAACCTGCGATTACACCATAGAATGATAAGATTAGTGAACCGGATAAAACACCTAAAACACCACCGATTTTCCACCACTTTCCTGGAGCAATCTTTTCAAATGAACCAATCGCATCTGATTGACCTTTACGACCAACTGTAATTTCAGCTAGCAATACAGGTAAACCGATTAAGAAGATACAAATAATATAAGCGATTAAAAATGCAAATCCTCCGCCTTCTCCTAGTACATAAGAGAAGCGCCAAATGTTACCTAGACCAACTGCTGAACCAACAGCTGCTAAAATAAACCCGAGCTTCGTTGCCCACTGTTCACGTCCCTGCATAAACATATTCCCCTTTCGTCTTCTAGTTTTAGCGGTACATGATCTTGCTTGTTTACTTTTATGTACCAACTCTCTCAAGATAAGTATATTGACTATTTTGTTTTATTATAATTTTTTGACAATTTTTTTGCAAGCTTTTTCCGAAAACAATATATTGTCTTAGTTAAAAAGTCATAATTTTAATAATCCTTTGAGAGAGCAACGCTATTTATATTAACAAAAGTCGACATAATATGACAACAGGTGATTTAAAATTTTTAAATAATTTAGTTCCTCATCTTAATTGTTACTAAAAAAGCACAAAAGGATTGATCCCTTTTGTGCTTTCTTTTCTACTTAATTAATTGTTTTATTAATAAAACAAATGCAACTAATAAAACTAATGTTGTAACTAAACCAACAATAACAGAACTAGTTAGTGCTAATGCTAGATAACCAATAGTTGCTGAAACAGCTGCAGTTAATGCATAAGGAATTTGAGTAATCACGTGGTCTATGTGATTAGACCCAGCACCTGTTGATGACAGTACAGACGTATCTGAAATTGGTGAGCAGTGATCACCGAATACAGAACCTGCTAGCACAGCTGCTAATGCAGGAATGAGTAACCCTGGCTCAAGCGCAACAGCCATTGAACCTGCTATTGGTAACATTAAACCAAATGTTCCCCATGATGTTCCAGTTGCAAATGCCATAACACCAGCAACTAAGAAAATAATCAATGGTAAATAGGCAGCATCCAGGTTAGCTTCTTCAACTAATGAAACTAAATACTGATCTGTTCCAATTGCTTCTATAACAGACACAATCATCCACGCTAATACTAAAATGTATACAGCTGGAAGCATTGCTTTAATACCTTCCCAAGTAACTAAGAAAAAGTTCGTCTTCTCTCCTTGTTGGGCGAAATAGAATAACATCACAACTACGACTGAGAACGTACCACCTAGAACGAGTGATAAGTTAACATCTGTATTGGCAAAGATCGAAACTAATGAGACTTCTTCTTCTGAAGCTTGAACACCCGTAACAATCATTGATGTCACAGTCGTTGCTAGTAAAACGAGAATTGGAATTATTAAGTTGTATACTTTTCCATTAATATTTTCAATGACGCCACCTTTTAAGTCACCAGGTACATCTGCGTTATTCGGGTCAATAAGTTCACCTGTTTCTTGGGCGCGGTCCTCATGCTTTCTCATCGGCCCAAAGTCTAACTTAAAGTATATAGCTAAGAAAACTAAGACAATCGCTGCAATGGCATAAAAGTTATACGGAATCATTTGAATAAACGCTTCTAAAGCGCCAATATTCGTCAGCTCATGTGTTGCAATAATTGTAGCAATGATTCCAATGATATAAGCACCCCAACTTGAGATTGGTGTTAATACCGTAACAGGTGCTGATGTGGAATCAATCAAATAAGCTAATTTTGCGCGTGAGACATTTTTGCGGTCCGTTACTGGACGAGAAACTTGACCAATCGTTAAACTATTAAAGTAGTCATCAATGAATATTCCAAGACCTAAAAATCCTGTTGTATATTGAGAGCCTTTACGAGTTGTAATACGTTTCACAGCCCAATTACCGAAAGCTTGTGCGCCTCCAGTAGCTGTTAAAAATGCTATTAAAATTCCAAGTAATAATAAGAAGGCGACTAATTGGAGACTCCAAATATCCCATTCACCTTCCATAAAGAATAAATGTTGAAAAGAAAACCAGATTCTTTCAACAGTAGCTACAATATTGAAGCTTTCAACCATTAAAGCTCCAACAATAATTCCAGCCCCTAATGACAATAATACTTTACGAGTAAGTAATACTAGTAAGATCATCACTAATGGGGGAATTAATGACCAAATTGTTCCTTCCATGTTTATTTCCTCCCTTTTTGTTTTTTCCGAGAATTCCGCTTCTCTTTACTATGCTCAAATACTAATTTTTAAGAGCAATAAAAAAAGTAATGATAGAGAAATCTACCATTACTTTTGAAAGTCGGTTATTTCTCGATCAGTAGCTCCCCGCTTCTCACGCGAGAGTGTACCCCTTGTTCAGAAATACACCAATACTCAACTATTGACTAATTGAGTACTTCGGCACTTACCCCTTTCACATATGGTCTTCGTTGTCATCCTCACACATGTTAGTCATGATAAGCGCACCTCTACCTCATCGATCGATAAGGTTATAAGTTTATTTGATTTTCACACAAGAGATAATATATCATGCCTTACTACTCTTGTAAATCCCTAAATGGGATAGAAACATTTGGAGAATCAGTAGCTCCTTGATTATAGAAATCAGGTACTTGCCCTTGAATAGCACCGACAAAGACTGGAACACTCGTTTCCACTTCTGTCGTTCGCGTTGCAAATGGAATTACAATTTGGACGTTTGCTTGAATATGAATGTCTAACTCGATTAAAGCGTTATTAATCCCATACTCTGTCACTCTTCTTTCAACATCAGATTGCACATCACCGATTACTCTAAAGTGCACCGGTACTTGTGGTCCTAAGTTAGCAAGTAAAGCATTATTCGTCGCTTGACCGATTGGGATCCTCACAATAGCGCGATGCTCTTCTACCGTATCTTCCTGTATTATAATATCATCATCTAAATCAAAGTTTAATGTGTCTTCTGGCGTGATTTCACCACGTTCAATTCGCTTTAAAAAGTTTTGTACACGAAATGTTGTATTACGCAAAACACGATTAATAACGACACTGTTCCAATTCATTGAAACAACATTGCCATTGTCATCTGTTTCAATATTAAGTAGATCATCAGCTGTCAAATCATCAGCAATACGTTTACTAACTGCTTCGTTAATCGCTTCTCGTGCGAATTGATTTGTTTTTGTTTCAGCAATTTCAATTAATGTTGGCTCAATACCACGATTAATAATCCATACAGATAAAATGATCGCCACTATAAATGATATGAAAGTCAACATGAGGATTTGACTAAACGTCTTTGGTTTTCTCCTGTTCCAAGTTCTCGGTTTGTATCGACGCACGTAAAAACCCCCTCTACCCAAACTATATGCTTTAGGTTAAGGGGGCATGTATAAATGTCGGAGGGCCTAACTAATTATTTTAAAGAAAGTAACGCTTGCTTACCAATCATTCCTTCATACCATCCGTATTTTTCCTCAGAGTACTTCGTGACCTTTTGTAAAGGGGCATATAATAACTCATCCCGATTACGAACTCCTACAGCACGCGCTGCGACAATTTGGCGGTCATGTAGTTTTTCATTTAGCAAATCTACATCCAAAGCACCGCACATAATATACCCGATGTCATTCGAAATAATAAGTAAGTCTGTTTTAGGTAACTCGACGTGAGTGAAAGTAAAAGCGTGATCCTCAATCCATATTGGCTCCACGTGAATCAATGACACCAACCTCCTTCTCCTTATAGGTTATGATTGAAGAAAAAAAGAAGTGCCTGTCTATTTTTAGCTTTTAGACAAGCACTCCTCTAATACATCACGTAGAAATTCTGGCATATAATATTTCTTCTCGTTAACCTTTGAAATCGGAGGTATAAGCCAAGGGAAAGAAAACGTGTCAGCTGTTGCTAACGTATAATTTTTATTTGGATCAACCATTTCACCATCTAAATATACTTTTTGTATTTTATTAGAATAATAATTGTAATCAAATGTGATATTTGAATAAATCATTTTGCCAATTACTTGTCCTCGAAAACCTAACCCTTTTAACTTAAAGTTAGTAAAACGTTCACTTTCAAAAAGCTTAATTGTCTCAATTAACTCCTCACCAGTTAACACCATTTTACAAGGATTCATTGGGTGTGGGCACCTTTCATGCACATGTTTCTTTGTCACTTCCCCAACATTAAAGCCTTGTAATAGTACTCCTGAATTTAGTGCAGCAGCATCTGCACCAGTCCAGTCTTTAAGTGTGTTCACAAACTTACTCATTATTTCACTTTCTTCAAACCAACTGATCTCAAAAGGTTTTTTAAGGTTTGTAATCACTTGACTAAGCTGTTGATTGGCATATGATTCTAATTCATTTAAGTAATATACAGTTTCATCATCAGTTGTTGCTGGAATCGGAATTGCTTCCCCGTACCCTTCTGATATTCGAGATTGAATATGGTCAATGACTAAATTAACGTAACCAAAAAAGCGCCCCTGCTTACCGACTGCATTAATCAGTGTACCATTTACTTCTTTCGCTTCTTCATAAAGGTGGTGAGTATGCCCCCCCAATATGACATCAACTGGATATGTTTCTGCAATTGTTTCATCATCGTACATCCCTAAATGCGACAAGACGACGATTAAATCGCATTCATTTCGTAATAATGGAATGTAATAATCTAACTCAACATAAGGGTCTGTTACATCCCAATTCAATTGCTCATAAAACTTTTTAAAAGGAGCAGTTAATCCGATGACACCTACTTTTGTTTGATTTGGAGTTGTGTAAATTTTATAAGGCTTTAACCAATAAGGACTAGTTATATCTGATGGCCTCAAATTAGCACAAACCACATCAAATTGTGCATCATCGTATAAATGATACAAATTGTCTTTCGGTAACGTAATGCCCTCATTATTGCCTAATGTAACAGCATGATAGTCAGCTTTATTTAAAAGCTTTACGTTAGCTTGGCCTAAAGTTGCTTCACTAATTGGATGAACGCGATCCACATGATCACCATTATCAAGTAATAAGTAATACTCTCCATCAGCTTTATGTTCGTTTACTCTTTTATTAATAGAGTCCATTATTTGAGGCCAATATTGAAAGTGGCTATGTAAGTCACTTGTAAAATATAGATGGATTTGTTCTTTCATTCAGATTAATCTCCTTCATTTAGAAAGACTGTATTATTAATCTTATGCCGATTATAATCATAACAATTCTTAAAATCCACTCAATGACATTACTATTTAAGCGCTGGTTCACAACCGCTCCTAAATATCCACCAATCCATGCTCCAGGTATAGCAGCAAAAGTAAATGCCCATATGACATGCCCAGCTGCAATGTGTGCACTTGATGAAACGACACTTGAGAAGAAAATCATAAACATAGAAGTTGGCGCTGCAATATGTGCTGGGAAACCAAATAGCAAAATCATAGCTGGTACCATAAGTGATCCGCCACCTACGCCAAATAACCCAGACATCATACCGACAAAGTAAGCAATAAATATACCTAAAATAGCGGAATAAGAATAGGTAGTACTTTTTCCATACAAATCAAACGTTCTTGTCACACGAAAACGACCAGGATTTACATTAGGAAGTGTTGGCTCTTTCACTAGTTTCTTCTTAACAAAAAACATACTCACGACAACAAGCATGAGCATACCGAAATACAATTGAAAAGCATCAATATGTACAAACTGATTAATATAAACACCTGTTAAAGCACCAGGAATACTTCCAATTAAGAATAACGTCCCACTATAAACATCTACTCGTTTGCGTTTTAAAAATGTTAAAGTCGATGATAGTCCTGTGAAGATCATGACGATTAACGACATGGCAACTACATTTTGAGGTGTAACCCAAGAGAAGCTTTCATTAAACTCAGCAAAAAATAATAAAACCGGAACAAAAATAACGCCCCCACCTAAACCAGCAATGCTGCCGACGAAAGCACTTAATAATCCGATTATAAACATTATGATAAAGACCATTATAATATCCCTTCATTCTTTGAAGATTAACAATGATGACATAAGAAGACTTTAAGTCCTTGATACTGCATTTAAAATAAAAATCGCGCGAGGTGAACCTCACGCCTATTATCATACCATATTATAAACTTAATAAACCAATATATTTTTTGGTTCCTTATATTAGAGTGATTTTAATCTTCATTAGTTAATAAGCGATCAATTGCTTCCTTCCATTCACTTTTTTTATTGACGACAAAGTGGAAAGTTTCATTAGAATCTAAAACAATTTTTAACCCGTTTTTTACAAAGGGAATTTTTAAAAGTTTGCTTGCATAAAATTCAACCTTCACAATCTGATTAACATCAATAAAAACATCTTCTTTTTGAATGTTTGCTTTATGCGGTTTATGGATCAACTCTTTATTAGTTAAATATAGTTTTCCACCAACGGCTTCTTGACCTTTCCACAAATTAGCTAAACCTTCTTTTATACAATCAGTCAACCTTCCCCACTCCCTCGCAGCTACATACTTTCTATAATTCAAAATTATATGGCATAAAAATTAGTATTACAAAAAGAGGCGAACTTTAAAAGCTCGCCTCTCACAATTGCTTGATATTAACCGATTGAACCTTCCATTTCGAATTTAATTAGGCGGTTCATTTCTACAGCGTATTCCATCGGCAACTCTTTCGTAAATGGCTCGATGAAGCCCATTACGATCATTTCAGTTGCTTCTTCTTCTGAAATACCACGGCTCATTAGATAGAATAACTGTTCCTCAGATACTTTAGAAACCTTCGCTTCGTGCTCTAATGAAATGTTTTCATTAAGAACTTCGTTGTAAGGAATTGTATCTGAAGTTGATTCGTTATCTAAGATTAACGTATCACATTCGATATTTGAACGTGCACCTTCTGCTTTCTTACCGAAGTGTACAATACCACGATACGTTACTTTACCACCTTGTTTAGAGATTGATTTAGAAACGATCGTTGATGACGTATTCGGTGCTAAGTGGTGCATTTTCGCACCAGCATCTTGGTGCTGTCCTTTACCAGCTAATGCAATGGAAAGTGTCATACCACGTGCACCTTCACCTTTTAGAAGCACTGCTGGATACTTCATCGTAAGTTTTGAACCTAAGTTACCGTCAACCCATTCCATCGTTGCATTTTCTCCAGCTGAAGCTCGCTTCGTAACTAAGTTATAAACGTTGTTTGCCCAGTTTTGGATTGTTGTGTAACGGCAATACGCATCTTTTTGTACGTAAATTTCAACAACTGCACTGTGTAGTGAGTTTGTTGTATAAACAGGTGCTGTACAACCTTCAACATAGTGTACTGATGCACCTTCATCTACAATAATTAGTGTACGCTCAAACTGTCCCATGTTCTCTGAGTTAATACGGAAGTAAGCCTGTAATGGCGTTTCTACTTTTGTATTTTTCGGAACATAGATGAATGAACCACCAGACCATACTGCAGAGTTTAATGCTGAGAACTTGTTATCAGATGGTGGAATAACTTTACCGAAATACTCACGGAAAAGTTCTTCGTTTTCTTGAAGTGCTGTGTCTGTATCTTTAAATACAACACCCATATCTTCAAGCTCTTGCTCCATGTTGTGATATACAACTTCTGATTCGTACTGAGCTGATACACCAGCTAAGTACTTCTGTTCAGCTTCAGGGATCCCTAAACGGTCAAACGTTTGTTTAATCTCTTCAGGTACTTCATCCCAAGAACGCTCAGTTTGTTCAGATGGCTTAACGTAATAAGTGATTTCATCAAAATCTAATTCGTTTAAGTCTCCACCCCATTGCGGCATAGGCATGCTGTGGAACTGTTCAAACGCTTTTAAGCGGAATTCTAACATCCATTCAGGTTCGTCCTTTTGTCGTGAAATTTCACGCACAACATTTTCTGTAAGGCCTCTTTCAGTACGGAAAATTGATACGTCACGATCATTAAAACCATACTTGTAATCACCGACTTCAGGTGCTTTCTTAGCCATACTTTCACCCTCCTTCAAAGATTGTAAGCAAGAACCCTTATCCTTGCTTGTCGTCCTTTTCAACACCTTGCTCCATTGCTTTCCAAGCTAATGTCGCACATTTAATTCGTGCTGGGAACTTTGAGACACCTTGTAATGCTTGAATGTCACCTAAGCTCTCAATGTCGAACTCGTAACCTTCCATTTCTTTACCAAGCATTATATCTGAGAACATCTCAGACATTTTCAAAGCGTCTTCTATAGGTTTATCAATTATAACTTGTGTCATCATCGATGCAGAAGACATGCTAATAGAGCAACCTTCTCCTTCAAACTTCGCATCCTTAACAACACCATTTTCTACTTTTAGTTGTAAATCTATACGATCCCCACAAGTGGGATTGTTTAGTTCGACTGTTATATGGTCACCTTCTAATTGACCACGATTACGTGGATTTTTGTAGTGATCCATAATAACTTGTCTGTAAAGTGTATCTAAGTTATTAAAAGACATCGCCGAAATACTCCTTCGCTTTCTTAAGTCCATCGACAAATACATCAACGTCTTGCTTATTATTATACATGTAAAAACTAGCTCTTGCAGTTGCAGCAACTTGTAAATGTTTCATTAGTGGCTGTGCACAGTGATGACCTGCTCTTACAGCAACACCTAATGAATCTAAAGCTGTTGCTAGGTCATGTGGATGCACGTCATCTAAATTAAACGTCACTAACCCTGCACGCTCATTTGGTCCATATATCGTAATACCGTCGATTGTATTCATCTGTTCTAGTGCATATTGTACCAGTTCATGCTCATGTTTTTCAATTTGTTCCATGCCAATTTCGTTCAAGTAATCAATAGCTGCACCTAAACCAATTGCACCAGCAATGATCGGTGTACCACCTTCGAATTTCCACGGTAATTCTTTCCAAGTTGAATCATATAGCTCAACGAAATCAATCATTTCACCACCAAATTCAACTGGTTCCATCTCTTCTAAAAGAGACTGCTTACCGTATAGAACGCCGACACCTGTTGGGCCACACATTTTATGAGCAGAGAAAGCGTAGAAGTCTACATCTAAATCTTGAACATCAACACTCATATGAGGAACACTTTGTGCCCCATCAACAACAATGACAGCATCATTTTCATGTGCTATTTGAGCTACTTCTTTAATCGGGTTAATCGTGCCTAACACATTAGATACATGTGCCATAGCAACGATTTTTGTCTTTTCTGTTACCATTTCACGAACATCATCTAATGAAATTGTGCCATCTTCTTGTAATGGTAAATACTTCAACGTAGCGCCCGTAGCTTTTGCTGCTTGTTGCCAAGGGATGATATTACTATGGTGTTCCATTAAAGTTAAAACAATCTCATCGCCTTCAGACAGATTAGTACGAGCATAACTGTAAGCGACAGTATTTAGTGCTGTTGTCGTACCTCGCATAAAAATTGTCTCTTTAATACTCGAAGCATTAATAAAGTTTTTAACTTTTTCACGAGCACCCTCATATCCATCTGTAGCGTGCGAGCCAAGTGTATGCACACCACGGTGAACATTAGAGTTATAACGATTATAGTAGCCTTCTAACGCCTCAATAACCGATTTTGGTTTTTGAGACGTTGCAGCACTATCTAAATAGACTAACGGATGTTCATTGACTTCCTGATCTAAAATCGGAAAGTGGCTACGAACATAATCCAAGTTTGTCATTAGTATACTTTCCCTTCAATCACTTCACGAAGTTGTGTTTGTACTGTTTCGATTGGAATTTCTCTAACAACAGGGTCTAAGAAACCATGAATAACTAAGCGCTCTGCTTCTTTACGGCTAATACCACGGCTCATTAAATAGAATAGTTGTAATGGGTCAACACGACCAACAGATGCTGCGTGACCTGCTGTTACATCATCTTCATCGATTAGTAGAATTGGGTTAGCATCACCACGTGCACCATCAGAAAGCATTAGTACACGAGATTCTTGTTCAGCGTTAGATTGAGCTGCGCCGTTTTCAACTTTACCAATTCCGTTAAAGATTGAAGCTGCACGGTCTTTCATAACACCGTGTTGTAGGATATAACCTTCAGATGCTTTACCGTAGTGACGGATATTTGCAGTGAAGTCCTGGCTTTGATTGCCACGCCCTACTGTTACAGCTTTAGCGTGTGATAATGAATTATCACCCATTAAGTTCGTAATGTTCTCAGAAATTGTGTTACCGTCATTCATTTGACCTAATGCCCATTCTAACGTTGCATCACGGCCAACTGTTCCACGACGGTTAACGTAAGAAGTCGTACCTTTTGCAAAGTTATCAACGGCACCATAAGAAACTTTAGCGCCATCTAAAGCAAATACTTCGCTTACGGTATTAGCTACAGTTTCTTCTTCTTCGTTGTTTGAAACATAGTTTTCTACATATGTTACTTGACTATGCTGATCAGCAACTAATAATACGTGATTATAAAGCGCCGCTTCATTGTCTTCTTGCCAGAAAACCACTTGAATTGGCTCATCTACAACTACGTTTTTCGGAACGTATAAAAATACACCGCTATTTAATAGCGCAGCATGACGTGCTGTTAACTTGTTTTCATCAACAGAAACACCATCTTGCATGAAGTATTTTTGAACTAAGTCACTGTGTTCTTCCATAGCTGTAAAGATGTCTTCAAATATAACACCTTTTCCTTTCAAGTTTTCACTTAACTTTGCATAAGCAACATCGCTATTACGAACAACGATTAAGTTGCGATCTTCAACGCCTTCACCTAGAAGTACACGAATTTTTTCAGGTAGTTCATCAAAGCTTTCGATGTGATTACCTGCTACATCGTGTTTGAAATTCGTAAAATTCCAGTTACGAATGCGCGTTTTTTCTAATTTAGGCATTGGCAGCTCTTCAGCTAAATCAAATGCCTTTAAGCGAATATCTTTAAACCATGCTGGTTCGTTTCGTTTCTCTGAATATTCCGTGACATATTGCTTGTCATAAGGTAAATGTGTTTCCACTGCCATTCGTTACCCTCCTATCGTGTTATGCTTTTTGGCCTACTGTTTCGTCGTCAATTCCTAGTTCTTCTTTAATCCAGTCATAACCTTCAGCTTCTAAGCGATGTGCTAGTTCTGGACCGCCAGATTTAACAACGCGACCTTGCATCATAACGTGTACGTGGTCTGGTGTAATGTAATCAAGTAAACGCTGATAGTGCGTAATGATTAAGCAACCAAATTTGTCATCACGCATTTGGTTAATACCTTGAGATACTACTTTTAACGCGTCGATGTCTAGACCAGAGTCAATTTCGTCTAAAACTCCGATTGCTGGCTTTAACATCATAAGCTGTAAAATTTCGTTACGCTTCTTCTCACCACCAGAGAAACCTTCGTTTAGGTAACGCTGTGCCATATTTTTATCGATTTCTAATGAATCCATTGTTGCGTCCATTTCTTTAATGAACTGCATTAATGGAATCTCATCGCCTTCTTCGCGTTGTGCGTTAATTGATGAACGTAAGAAATCAGAGTTTGTTACACCACTGATCTCACTTGGATATTGCATCGCTAGAAATAGACCAGCTTGAGCACGCTCATCAACTTCCATTTCTAATACATCTTCACCATCTAAAAGTACTTGACCTTTAGTTACTTCATACTTAGGGTGACCCATAATAGCACTAGCTAAAGTTGATTTACCTGTACCGTTCGGGCCCATTACCGCGTGGAATTCTCCACCATTAATTGTAAGGTTAACACCTTTTAAAATCTCTTCTCCTTCGATTTCAACATGCAGATCTTTAATCTCTAAAGTTGATCCTGCCATTTGAATACCTCCAATTTCTATTAATTCAATGTCTGGTTATTCTCAAATTATTATCATTATTAGTTTAAAACATTTCCAAAGTATATTCAACTTATTCACTTAGAATAACCAACCATTACCTACCTTCTCCATTATAGTAAAAAATACGACGAATTTAAACGAAAACCGCTTTAATGCAACAAAACAGTTTATATAAATGAGAATTTCTTAAATAGTGGTTCTGTTAATGTCCGTTGTTGTTATTGTGATTCACTTTCGGTGGACGCTTTCCGCGGGCACGGCTTCAGCTAACTTGGGAAAGAAAAGCACTTTCCCAAGTGGATCTTCAGCTCGTGCTGTTCCCGCTGGAGTCGCCACCTTCGCTCATCACAATACAACAACTTAGATTAACCTTTTAATAATCAACATTAAACTTTAACAGAGCTAAAAAATTATAAAAAGAAAAATGTTAGTAAATAATGTGGGTGAAAGCAGAATATTTTGATGTAGCGTCTAAGTATCATCTAAACACACAAATTTTCTTGCTAGCCAATATCAAAAAAACACGACCTCGAGTAAATCGAGGCCGCTCACTAAAGGTCTTTTCTATAAATAAATTTTGGTATCAACTAAATTAACTTTTTCAAAATATTATCATATATTGTATTAACGGTGAATCATCCGATCAACTTCTGAAACCATCACTTGTGATTTTTGGTATTCTTGCTCTCTGCGTTGTTCAACAGCCAATCTGTAATCTAACTTTCGGCTGTACTCTTGGTACCCAATCCCATGAGACTGTTGCATCGCCTTCTCCATATCACTTGTGTAATTCATGTCAATCTGTAAAATGACTAAATCATCCTTTCGTTTTGTTTACATTTATAAGAATAACACGTGACAAGTTTATTCTAAAAATGCCATTTAAACAGATTATTATAGCTGAAGAAGGGTGTGAACATATCCGATTATGTTCACACCCTTTCTTTGCATAATACATGTAAGTTGCTCTAAATTATTAGCAAATACTCTAAATTTGGAAAATTATTCGTTTACAGGTACAATCGCACCTTCATATTCTTCTTCCATAAATGTTTGAATTTCCTCTGAGCGAAGTACTTCCACTAATGTGTGTAACGCTTCTAAATCTTCATTTTCTGCACGTGTTGCAATAACGTTTGAATATGGTGATTCTGATCCTTCTACAATTAGCGCATCCTCAGTTGGTACTAAACCTGCTTCGATTGCGTAGTTCGTATTAATCGCTACAAGTGCATCTTCTTCACGCTCATAAAACTCAGGTAGTAATCCAGCTTCAATACTTGGATCAAACTCTAAATTGTATGGGTTCTCTACAACATCGTCAATCTCAGCTGCAACGGGATCAACTTCTGGATCAATCTCGACTAAGCCATTCTCTTGTAGTAACGATAAAATACGACCATGGTCAGCAACTGAACGGCTCATAATCACTTCAGTACCTTCTTCAATTTCATCTAAGTCAGTAATATTTTTTGAATAAATACCCATTGGTTCAATATGAATTCCACCAAGATGAACGAAATCATAACCTACTTCAGCAATTTGATCCTCTAAATAAGGAATGTGCTGAAAGTAGTTGGCATCTAATGTGCCATTCTCTAAATCTTCATTTGGTAAAACATAATCTTGATAAACTTCAACCTCTAACTCAATTCCTTCTTCTTCTAATAATGGTTTAGCCTCTTCTAAAACTTCAGAGTGAGGTACGTTTGACGAACCAACTGTAATTTCAACTGGCCCTTCATCTCCTTCTGCTTCACCTGTTCCGCATGCTGCTAATACAACAGCTAAAAATGCTACTAATAGTGCTGAATATAATTTTTTCATCTGTAAAACTCCCCTCAAATTTTTATTATTTTATTATGACAAGTTTGTGCTATAACAAGCTTGTTATTAACGGTGATCGACTTTTCTTGAAGACCAATCTCCAAGAAACTGAAAGATAAATACAATGACAACGATAAATACTGTACATAAAAATACAACATCAAAGTTACGGCGTTGGAATCCTTGCATGTAAGCTAAGTCACCTAGACCGCCTGCTCCGATTACACCAGCCATCGCTGTATAACTAATTAGCGCGATCGCTGTAACGGTAATACCTGAAATTAACGCTGGCATTGACTCTGGTAATAGTACTTTAAAAATGATCGTATGGGCTTTTGCTCCCATTGCTTGTGCCGCTTCAATAACACCTTTATCTACTTCTTTTAACGCAATTTCAACAAGTCGTGCGTAAAATGGTGCTGCACCAATAATAAGTGCTGGCAATGCGGCATTTGGCCCGCGGATTGTACCCATTAAGAAATCCGTAAATGGGATTAATAATAAAATTAATATAATAAACGGAATCGCGCGGAAAATGTTAACAACTGATGCGGTAATTCCATTAAGTGTTGAGTTTGCCCACAAATTCCCACGATCTGTTAAATACAATAATAGTCCTAATATAATTCCAAAAATAAATGTGGCAATTATTGAAATGATCGTCATGTAGAACGTTTCATAAGTCGCGACCCACATTTGATCCATTTGCACATTTGGAAATATGTCATTAAACATGCTTTAACACCTCTACTTCCACACCAGAAGCTTCGATATATTGAATTGCTTCTTGAATCACTGTCGGTTCGCCTTTTATTTCAACATAAAGTGTGCCATAAGCACCTTCTTGCGTCGGTGAAATCGATCCTTGCAATATATTAATCGCAACATCTAGTTGCTTTGATACTTCGCTAATTAACGCTCGCTTCGCATTGTTGCCGATGAAGTGTAATTTAACGACTTCTGATTGTTGATCATCAGTTATAAATTCATCTAGACGGTCGATTTGATGCTCAAGCGGGCTTAACTGCTGCACGAAACGTTTCGTCGTCTTCGATTGTGGTTTAACAAATACATTAAGTACTTCACCTTGCTCAACGACTTGACCTTGCTCCATTACAGCAACTCTATGACAAACCTTTTGAATAACGTGCATTTCGTGTGTAATTAAAATAATCGTTAAATTCAATTTCTCATTAATTGAAACTAATAAGTCTAAAATGTCATCAGTCGTTTCAGGGTCTAACGCTGATGTTGCTTCATCACAAAGCAGCACTGTTGGATCATTAGCTAAGGCACGAGCAATTCCAACACGTTGCTTTTGACCACCACTTAACTGTGATGGATATGAGTTTTCACGACCTTTTAATCCAACCAGGTCGATTAATTCTTGCACCTTTTCGTCTCGATCCCTTTTCGGAACGCCAGCAATTTCTAAAGGAAATGCAATATTTTCGAACACTGTACGTGACCAAAGCAAGTTAAAGTGTTGGAAAATCATCCCGATTTTTTGTCGCTTTTTACGTAAAGGTTCTTTCCTTAATGCAGCAATATCTTGATCGTCTAAAATGATTTCTCCTTCAGATGGATCTTCTAAACGATTTATTAAACGAATGAACGTACTCTTACCCGCTCCGCTATAACCGATGACACCGAAGATTTCACCTTTTGGAATATCGATTGAGACATCATCTACAGCATTTACGGTTTGGTCTTTCGTTTTAAATACCTTGGACAGGTTTTTTATTGAAATCAAATTATTCCCCTCCTAGAACGGCCTCTTTCTAAGTTAGTCGTCTTAGTTCTAACCAAAAAATAAGAAAACCTCTCTGCTCGATAAGAGAACAGAGAGGTTAAGAAATGGCTAACCTTTTTGTTCTCTTATCTTTCAAAGCATTTGCTTTGAAGGATTTAGCACCTATTATGCAAAGCATAACGGTTGCCGGGCTTCATCGGGCCAGTCCCTCCACCACTCTTGATAAGAGATTAATATTTTAGTAGTTTTATACGTTACTAGACTAATGTGTTAATAAATAAAAAAACTCTCTTGTAAGAACAAGAAAGAGTAAAATCTCTATCTTATCTTACAATGTGTAAACATTGTAGGAATTAGCACCTATTATGCGGAACATAACGGTTGCCGGGCTTCAAAGGGCCTGTTCCCTCCACCACTCTTGATAAGAATTCATATATTCAACTTTCGATAAATTGTATGTTAGCATAGGTTATGGATCTCGTCAATTAAATTTCCTAAAAAAGTATTAACCTTTTCTTTTAACATTCGTTTAAATTATAATTAAGAGAAAATATAAAAAAGGATGAGAATCATGAAAGCACCATTATTCGAACTACCATATTTAGATCGTGATGAATTATTTAAGTTAGAGGACGTTATTGGAGAAAAAGTGGTCATTTTAACTTTTTGGGTATCTTGGTGTCCTGACTGTTCTAGAGATATGCCGAAAAAAGAACAGTTCTATAAGACTATGCGTCATGATAACATTGAGATGTTAACGATCAATGTGCCAGGGCGTGAACGTGATGAAGGTGAAGCCGAAAAATTTCAAGATCAATTTTTAACGCAACCGACTTTGAAAGACCGCGGCACAGAAGTTTATGACCTCTTTGAATGCGAGTCTGTTCCAACTACTGTAGTTATTGATTTAGAAGGAAATATTGTTGGTAAATTCGGAGATCAAGATGATTTTGTTGAAGTTATTAAGATTGTAGGAGATTACTTTCCAGCCCGCTAAAAAAGGCTCTGTTAAAGGTTAAGAACTTTAACAGAGCCTAATTTTCGATTAAATAAGGTCCCATTTCTTTTAGTAAATAAGGAACTGAGTTAAAAGTGTACAGTCTATCCACTGGCTCACCTTCTTTAAATACGATTAAACAAGGCACACTTTTAATATTAAAGTGCTGCATAAAATCAGGTGCCAATGTGGCATTTAATTCAAAGAACGTCTCTTTCTCTAATGTTTCCTCAATGTAAGTCAACATCCTCTTCGCCACTTTGCAAGTACCACAAAAAGGGCTATTAACAAATAAGATATGATAACTTTTCTTTCGGATTATGAACTGGGCTTGCTCTCGATTAATTTCTTGCATCACGTTCTGACCCTTTCAAATAGTCTATCTTCACGTTAAAGTTTGCTGATTGCAATATAGATGCTAACACGTACTCAGGTGTATCTTCAACTTGACGATACTTTGGGTCAATGAACAAGTTTTCAGCATGGGAAAGTTCTTGATTTAATAACTTTCGTAACTTTTTCCCTGGATCATCTGTATCCGTAAAAATAAACACATCACGATCAAACAGCATATATTCGTCTATTAATTCATCTAAAGCAAAAGCACTTAACGTACCATAAGTACAAATAATTTCTTCTTTATTTGCCAACACTTTTTCGATTTTCTTTCTGTCTTGCTTACCTTCTACGATTAATACTTGTGGTAAGGATTCTACTTCCATAACTTCACACCTACTTGTCATTGCTGTGAAAAATACTCTTTTGGTAATAAGTATTAAAAAGACTGATCCTACTAAGAGGAATCAGCCTTTCTTACATTGTATTATTCGTCTTCAGTCATTTCTTTATAAGCATCAGCATCCATTAAATCATCAAGTTGTGATCTGTCACTTGGTTCTACAACGACCATCCATGCTTGCTCATATGGAGATTCATTTACATATTCAGGGCTATCTTCTAGCTCTTCGTTAACTTCAACTACTTTACCTGTAACAGGAGCATAAAGCTCAGAAACCGTCTTTACAGATTCAACGCTACCAAATGGCTCGTCCAATTCGATCTCGTCACCAACTTCTGGCAACTCAACAAATACGATATCGCCAAGCTCTGATTGTGCGAAGTCTGTAATTCCGATACGTAGTTTTTCTCCTTCTTCTTTTACCCATTCGTGCTCTTCAGAATAACGTAAGTCTTTTGGTAAACTCATTTCTGACCCTCCATTTAAATCGATATCACATATTTATCATACAACAAACAACTCGTTAATGCATTACCTCTAGTTTATTATTTCCAAGTTTGGTCAAATTGCTCTTCTTTAAAACCTACCGTTACTTGTTCACCATCTGTTGTGATTGGGCGTTTAATTAACATACCATCAGAAGCGAGTAGGTCAACTTGCTCTGATTCCGGCATATCTTTAAGCTTGTCTTTCAACCCTAATTCTCGATATTTCTTACCTGATGTGTTGAAAAACTTTTTAACAGGTAAATCACTCTTTTGAATTAGGTCTTCTAACGTTTCTTTCGAAGGTGGGTTGTCCACAATATGTACAGATTCATATGAAACTTCATTTTCATCCAGCCATTTAAGAGCTTTGCGACACGTTCCACACTTCGGGTACTGATAAACGGTTAAAGCCATATATGACACCTCCTCATTGTGATTTTACCATAAGAGATTGAATCCCTCACTCGATAAGCATAGGTCTTCCTAATCTATTTATCGGCGTTCGCTGATATAATTCGGCGTTCGCCGATATATTTAATTTTTCGCCGGATTATTTTGATTTTCGCCGAATTATAATTTTTTTCGCCGGAATATCAACAAAATCGCTGATATAACAGTTTCTACCAAATCAAAAGCACTAACCACTATAGTGGTCAGTGCCTTTAATTAGTTAAATATTAAACGTAATATTTTTCTTCTTCGATTAACGTGCTTGCGATCTCACGCTTCTTCTCGATGACGTTAATGTGCTCGCGACGCGTTAACTTGCGAAGTGCTGATAGCATCATACGTAGGTTATCGCCTTCTTCAACTGCAATTAACGTTTCTTTCGCATGAGCTTCAATGTTGTTTAACGTCTCTTCTACGAATACTTGAGTGTAAAGAAGCTTCTGTCTACTCTTCTCTTCACCATCTCTTGCAATAGCTTTTGCAGTACGTAAAACAGCTGATTCCATGTTATAAACGTCCGCTGCAATGTCAGCAATGTTCGATAGTAACTCTTGTTCTTGCTCTAATTTCTCCTGGTACTTTTGAGCGGCAATACCCGCTGCAAGTAAGCCAATTTTCTTCGCGTTACCTACAAGGTATTTCTCTTGTTCTAATGCTTCGTCACCAGGAGTTTCTGGCATCATCGCCATTAGTTCGTTTTGAAGTCCCATTGCTTTCTCAAGTAAAGGAAGCTCACCTTTCATCGCTTTCTTCATGAACGTTCCTGGTACTAGTAGGCGATTAATTTCGTTCGTACCTTCAAAAATACGGTTAATTCTAGAATCACGGTAAATACGCTCTACTTCATACTCTGCCATAAAGCCGTAACCACCATGAATCTGTACCGCTTCATCAGCAACATAGTCTAATAATTCAGTTGCTGTATATTTGTTCATTGAACACTCAATCGCATACTCTGCAATACCTTTTGCAACAGCAGATCCGTCATTTAGCTCTTCTTTAGAAAGCTGACCTAGACGTGATTCAAATAGACCTACTGTACGATAAACAGCACTTTCGTTAGCGTACGTTTGTGTCGCCATGTTCGCTAACTTCTCTTGAATTAATGAAAAGCTTGAAATTGGTGTTTGGAACTGTTTACGCTCATTTGCGTACTGAACAGCTAATTCTAGTGCACGCTTAGCACCACCAACACCACCGATTGCTAACTTATAACGACCTACGTTTAAGATGTTGAATGCGATTACGTGACCGCGGCCAATTTCGCCTAATACGTTTTCTACTGGAACTTGAGCGTCTTCAAGTACTAATGTACGAGTTGAAGACGACTTAATACCCATCTTCTTCTCTTCAGGACCAGTTGAAACGCCTGGGAAGTCACGCTCTACGATAAATGCAGAGAATTTCTCTCCATCAATTTTAGCGTACACTACGAAAACATCAGCAAATGCAGAGTTTGTAATCCACTGCTTTTCACCGTTTAACACATAATGCGTACCTTCTTCATTTAGTACTGCTGTTGTTTTAGCACCTAATGCGTCTGAACCTGAACCTGGCTCAGTAAGTGCGTATGCTGCAATTTTCTCACCTGTTGCTAAAGAAGGTAGATACTTTTGCTTTTGTTCTTCGTTACCGAAAAATACGATTGGAAGTGAACCGATTCCAACGTGAGCCCCGTGTGTAATTGAGAAACCACCAGCAAGTGCCATTTTCTCAGTTACTAATGAAGATGTGATCTTATCAAGCTCTAGGCCTCCATACTCTTCTGGTACGTCAATACCTAGTAAACCTAGTTCACCAGCTTTTTGTAATAGAGTTACTGACTTATCAAACTCATGATTTTCTAAGTCTTCTAGTACTGGCCATACGTCGTTTTTAATATATTCTTCAGTCGTTTTTGCAATCATTTTATGCTCATCATTGAAACTCTCAGGTGTTAAAACCTCATCTGGATCTACATCTTCAACTAAGAATGAGCCACCTTTTAATAACTTTTCTTCGATCATTCTAATTCCCCCTATAAGTTCAAATTATAGTAATTCAAATACTCCAGCAGCGCCCATACCGCCACCGATACACATCGTAACGACACCATACTTCACGTCACGGCGTTTCATCTCATGGACTAGCGATAACGTTAGTTTCGTACCTGTGCAACCTAATGGGTGTCCTAATGCGATTGCACCACCGTTAACGTTAACGATGTCTTCATTCAAATTTAATTCACGGCAAACTTGTAAAGCTTGAGAAGCGAATGCTTCATTTAGCTCAAATAAACCGATGTCGTCTAAAGAAAGACCAGCTAGCTCTACAGCTTTAGGAATAGCTTCAACTGGACCGACACCCATTACTTCTGGTTCTACACCAGCTACAGTAAATGAGCGGAACTTAGCCATAGGCTGAAGTCCTTCTTTTTCAGCTTTTTCGCGGTCCATTACTAACACGGATGCAGCACCATCACTCATTTGTGATGAGTTACCTGCTGTAACAGAACCTTTCACATTGAAAGCTGGCTTTAACTTCGCTAAACCTTCCATACTCGTACCTTCACGCACACCTTCGTCTTTTGAAAGTGTTACTGTACGCTCTTGAACTTGGTTATCTGGTCCAATCGTACGATCTGTCACTTCAACTGGGACAATTTCGTCATCGAATTTGCCTTCAGCAAGTGCTTTTGCTGCTCTTTCGTGACTGCGAACTGCAAAAGCATCTTGATCTTCACGGCTAACACCGTAACGATTGGCTACTTCTTCAGCTGTATGCCCCATACTCATATAATATTCCGGTGCTTCATCAACTAAAGTTGGGTTTGGCTTAATGACGTTACCGCCCATTGGAATCATTGACATTGATTCTGCTCCACCAGCAATAATCGTGTCAGAATAACCTAGCATAATACGCTCCGCTGCATAGGCAATACTTTGTAGTCCAGAAGAGCAATAACGGTTAATCGTAATCCCTGGTACATCATTATCTAAGCCAGCTAAACCAGCAATTTGTCTAGCCATATTCATACCTTGCTCAGCTTCTGGCATGGCACATCCAATAATGACATCATCAACATTGCCATCATAATTGTTAGCGCGCTTTAACGTTTCTTTAACTGTTAAAGCAGCTAAATCGTCTGGACGTGTATGAGCAAGTGTTCCTTTATTTGCTTTACCAACAGGTGTTCTTGCACCTGATACAATAACAGCTTCTCTCACGATTGATCCTCCTCTTACGTTGGATTTTTATTAGTTACGTAAAGGCTTACCTTTTTGTAACATGTGAATCATACGTTCTTGTGTCTTTTGTTCACCGACTAAACTTAGGAATGCTTCACGCTCTAAATCTAGTAAGTACTGTTCTTCTACTTTTGTTCCAGACTTAATTTGGCCACCAGCTAATACGTTTGCTAGTTTCTTAGCAATCTTAATATCATGTTCTGAAGCATAGCCGCTTAACTGCATTTGCTTAGCACCTAATACCATTGTTGCGTAACCTGCTTCACCAACAACTGGCACTTTTTCGTGCTTCGGTGCTTGATATCCACCTTTGTCTAAAGCAAGTACTTGGTTCTTCGCATCATAGATTTGGTGATCGCCGTTTAAGCTAATTGATTCTGGTCCATTTAGGAAACCATGCTCAACCGCTTCAGCTGCAGACGTTGATACTTTACCTGTTGCAATCTTTTCAAAGACGTCATTTGCAACTTTTTGTAAATCAAAATCAACACCTTCAGGTAGACCATTCAACTGGTTAATGTAGAATTCTTTGTTTCCACCACCACCAGGAATTAGACCAACACCTGCTTCAACTAAGCCCATATAAGTTTCAGGTGAAGCTTGTTGTGCTGCAGTTGGAAGTACAATCTCTGTACCGCCACCTAACGTCATACCATATGGTGCTGCAACAACTGGCTTTTCGTTAAATTTAATGTTTTGCATCGCTTGTTGGAACTGCTTAATTACGATGTCGATCTCAAAGAAATTAAATTCTTGAGCTTCCATTAAAATCATCGCTAAGTTTGCACCAACACAGAAGTTTTTACCTTGGTTACCGATTACTAAGCCACGATAATTGTTGTTTACTTCTTCAAGAGATTGGTTAATCATTTGAATAACATCTAAACCAATTGAGTTATTCGGAGATGTAAATTGAAGTAATGCAACATCATCACCAATGTCTATTAAACTAGCGCCACTATTTTTCTTAATGACACCATTAGCCTCTTTATGAAGCTTTAAGTTAATTTCTTTTTCGTTTACTTTTTTCTCTACATATTCACCATTATGGTAGAAATATAGTTTACCGTTTTCACGCTTGTAGAACGTTTCAAAGCCTTTACCTAACATGTCTGTAACCCATGCTGGGACTTCAGAACCTTCTTCTTGCATACGTCTAACTGCTTTCTCAACGCCGATCGCATCCCACATTTCAAATGGGCCGATTTCCCAACCGAAGCCCCACTTCATAGCGTCATCGATTTGCGTGAGATCATCAGCAATTTCACCTAAAAGCTCTGCTGAGTAAATGAGTGTGGGCTTCGAAATGTTCCACACTAAATCACCCGCACGATCACCTTTAGCTGATACAAGCGCTTTCAATTTGCGCTTCGGTCCTTTTTCTTGCTTCGCAGCGCCAGAAGCTTGTGTTTTAAGCTTTTGTTGTTCTTGATCATACTCAAGTGTTTCAGGGTTTAGTTCGTAAATAACACTACCTTTTTCACCTTTTTGCTTTTGGTAGAATCCTTTGCCTGACTTAGCACCTAGCATGCCTTTTTCATTCATTTGTTTCATGAAATCAGGTACGTCGAATACTTTCTGTTCTTCACCTTCAACTTTGTCATAAACGTTTTTTGCAACGTGGATGAATGTATCTAGGCCGACTACATCCAGTGTACGGAATGTCGCACTCTTTGGACGGCCAATCATTGGTCCTGTCACAGAGTCTACTTCACCGACACTGTAGCCACCTTTTAGCATTTCTTGTACAGTGACGAGTAAGCCGTATGTACCAATACGGTTTGCGATAAAGTTCGGTGTATCTTTTGCTTCAACTACACCTTTTCCTAGCACATCTTCGCTAAAGTGCTTCATGTACTCTAACACTTCTGGGTCTGTATCTTTTGTCGGAATAACTTCTAATAACTTTAAGTAACGTGGCGGGTTAAAGAAGTGCGTACCTAAGAAATGTTTCTTAAAATCTTCTGAACGCCCTTCAGCCATTGCTTCAATTGAAATACCTGACGTATTTGAGCTCACGATACTACCTTCTGAGCGGTGTTCATCAACTTGAGCGTAAACCTTTTGTTTAACCTCTAAGTTCTCAACAACGACTTCAATAATCCAATCAACGTCTTTTAAATCTTTCATGTTGTCTTCAAAGTTACCAACTGAAATTAGATCTAAACTCTTCTTCGTCGTAATTGGAGATGGATTTTGTTTTAATAACTTTTTCTTGTTTTCTGCCGCAATTTTATTGCGCGCACGTGGATCTTGTTTTTCTTCATCTGATAAATCTTTAGGAACAATATCAAGCATTAACGTAGAAATGCCTAAATTCGCTAAATGCGCTGCAATTCCTGCTCCCATTACCCCTGAACCTAGGACTGCTGCGCGCTTAATTCTTCCGTTCATGAATGCTCCCCCTATCCGTAATTTAGTTTGAATGAATACTCATTCATTTTTGTTTAAAAAATTTTGGATAGCAAGCTATCCAAAAAATTCATCTATTTATACTATAAAATATTTTCAGACATTTCGCAAACATTTATCTACAATTAAAATTTATTTCTTAAACACACCTCTTAATACAAATAAAACATTGGCTGGTCTTTCAGCTAAACGACGCATGTTGTAACCAAACCAATCGCGGCCATAAGGTACATAAACCCTTACATTATAACCTTGTTCAACTAAATTTTCTTTAAGTTCATTTCTCATGCCGTATAACATTTGGAATTCAAATTGATCGTTCGGAATATTATTTTCTTCAACATATTGCTTCGTATATTCGATCATCACGTCATCGTGTGAACCAAGTGCAGTGAAGTTACCGTTATCTAAGTGCAACGCGATCAGCTTCTTCAAGTTCTCATCAACGTCTTTCTTTTCCGGATAAGCAACCTCTGCTGATTCTTTATAGGCACCTTTAACCAATCGTATGTTAGGGCTGTACTTATTTAAACGTTGTAAATCATCTTCTGTACGGTATAAATAAGATTGTAGTACAGTGCTTAATAAATCGTACTCTTCTTTTAACGTTTCGAAAATAGTGATCGTCTTTTCACAACGCTCGTAGTCTTCCATATCGATTGTAACTAGTACATTATGTTCTTTACCGGCATCTAAAATTCTACGCATGTTATTTAGTACTAGATCATCTGAAATATCAAGACCCATCGACGTCATTTTGACTGATACTTGAGAGTCTAAGTTTAATTTATCGATTACTTTAATCGATTTAATCGTTTCTTTTGTGCGCTCTATGGCTTCTTCCTTATCAGTTACATATTCACCTAGATGGTCTAATGTGACTGACATTCCTTTTTGATTTAGTTCACGAATCTTTTCAGCTGCATGGCCAATGTTCGTTCCGGCTACGAAACGGCTAGCCCCGAATCTAAACCCATAACGCTTCGCAAGCGCTGTTAATAATTTATTGTTAGATAAAAATAAGAAAAATTGGCGTAATACTTTCTCCATGTCTACTCCCCCAGTCGTAAGTGCATTTCTATGAAACCGTTTTCTATTTTATCATTTTCTGACTGAAATTTTAATTATTTTTTGTAAAATGTGTTGGTGGAAAAATTACACCATCCAATTATAACCCTCTTGAACAAAACAATTGTAGCTCCTATCGCTACATCAAAACGCTTCGCTTTCCGCGGGCACGGCTCGAGCCTCCTCGGCCCAAAAAGCGTGGCC
>NZ_BJYA01000024.1 GCF_007991275.1 Alkalibacillus haloalkaliphilus
GCAGTCAACATCGCGGGGTGGAGCAGTCTGGTAGCTCGTCGGGCTCATAACCCGGAGGTCGTAGGTTCAAATCCTGCCCCCGCAACCAAAAGGTCCGGTAGTTCAGTTGGTTAGAATGCCTGCCTGTCACGCAGGAGGTCGCGGGTTCGAGTCCCGTCCGGACCGCCATTTCAAATTAATACATATTTACTATCTAATGGCTCGGTAGCTCAGTCGGTAGAGCAACGGACTGAAAATCCGTGTGTCGGCGGTTCGATTCCGTCCCGAGCCACCATTTTCAAAATGGAGGGGTAGCGAAGTTGGCCAAACGCGGCGGACTGTAAATCCGCTCCCTTTGGGTTCGGCGGTTCGAATCCGTCCCCCTCCACCATTTTTACAATTTAAAACGTAGGGGTATAGTTTAATGGTAAAACGAAGGTCTCCAAAACCTTTGATGTGGGTTCGATTCCTACTACCCCTGCCATTTTTATATGGCGGTCGTGGCGAAGGGGTTAACGCACCGGATTGTGGCTCCGGCATTCGTGGGTTCGATTCCCACCGGTCGCCCTTTTTTTGGGCCATAGCCAAGCGGTAAGGCAACGGGTTTTGGTCTCGTGATTCTCAGGTTCGAATCCTGATGGCCCAGCCATATGCGGAAGTAGTTCAGCGGTAGAACACCACCTTGCCAAGGTGGGGGTCGCGGGTTCGAATCCCGTCTTCCGCTCCATTCACATGCACCGTATATCAATCATACAGTATATTGATGGCGGCATAGCCAAGTGGTAAGGCAGAGGTCTGCAAAACCTTTATCACCGGTTCAAATCCGGTTGCCGCCTCCATAAAATCTTAAATACATAATCTCAAGTTGGTAAACAATAGTTTATCAACTTTTTTTATGCCTGTTTTGAAATATTATTTTATAAATAAAAGATATGTTTGACATAAAAAATTAATAAAGTTATAATTATTATAAATTTTCAGCAAAGTTTATTGAAGATTTTTGAAAGCGTTTTACTATAGGGCTAAGGAGATCTAACTGATGGATTTATCTAAACTACTTACAGAACAAAGAAATGAAAATAGCATGAACTTAGATCAGCTTAATACTTATGAAATTTTGCAAACGATTCATCGAGAAGATCAAAAAGTTGAAAAGGCAGTCAGTGATGTTATTCCTTCCATAAATGAAGTTGTAGAAAATGTATATAAGCGTCTCGCTCGTGGAGGGCGTTTATTGTATGTTGGTGCAGGAACAAGTGGACGGTTAGGGTTTTTAGATTCATCAGAATGTCCTCCAACATTCATGACTCCTCCTGAAAAAGTTCAAACTTTAATGGCTGGTGGCATCAATGCATTCTTTCAAGCTGTGGAAGGTTCTGAAGATAACGAAGAGCAAGGGATAAAAGACATTACGGAAAAAGGTGTTAACGAAGATGATGTCGTGATTGGTATAACCGCTAGTGGTCGTACACCGTATCCAATTGGTGCATTAAAAGCTGCACGAAAGACTAAAGCTTATACAGTATCACTTACATGTAATAAAAATTCATTAATTAGTGAATATGCTGACCAAGCAATAGAAGTGGTGGTAGGACCTGAAGTATTAACTGGTTCAACGAGAATGAAAGCTGCAACTGCTCACAAAATGGTACTGAATATGATTAGTACGACAACTATGATCAAACTAGGAAAAGTATATGAAAACTTAATGGTTGATGTTCAAGCTAGTAATTATAAGCTTAAAAACCGTGCTAGAAGAATTATTATGGAAATAACAAATGTGTCTTATGAGGAAGCCGACCAAGCTCTAGCGGCAACTAACAATGAAGTTAAGCCAGCGATCGTCATGATTAAAAGTGGTGTTACATATGAAGAGGCACAGAAGTCAATTTTAAAGTGTAATGGTTATGTTCGAGAAGCAATTAATTATGCTAAGCAGTTAAGTTAGTTTTATTAGTAGAATACGCATTAATAGCTTTACATCTCTATTGGTGCGATTCATATAATAATAAGTTTAAAAGGGGGAGGAAACATTGAACAATATGTTCAAAGGTCAATACTTATTAGTATTAATGACAGTGTTGTTTATAATCTTTGCCATTGGTTGTGCTCCAGACGAAGCTCCTGTTGATGATGGTGAGCCTGATGAAGAAGAAACAACTGATGACAATGGTTCGAGTGATGAAGAAGCTACTGATGGTGAAGTTAGTGGCGAGTTAGAAATCCAATACTTTGTTGGTGGATATGGTGATTCATGGTGGAAAGAAGTCATTGAAGACTTTGAAGCTGAATACCCAGGTGTAGAAGTTGTTGAACACGCTGGTGCGAATATAAACGAAGAGATGAGATCGCGTTGGGTTTCAGGAAATCCACCTGATGTAGTTTATATCGATGGTGCAGGTTCAAGTGAAACTCAAATGGTAGAAGATGGTCAGTTAATGAATTTAACTGAATGGGCAGAAGGTGTTGAACTAGAAGACGGTTCTCCGCTTTTAGATAGCTTTATAGCTGAACCTTCAACTTATGATGGTGAACTATATAGCTTGCCATTAGTATTTGATGCTTGGGGAACATGGTATGACATGGCTCGTTTTGATGAGCATGGTTATGAAGTACCTTCTGATTTTAACAGCTTTATGAGTACAATGGGTGATATTCAAGATAACGAAGGAATTGAACCTTTCGTAACTACTGGTCAGCACCCTTATTACTTCTCTAGAGGTATGCTATACCCTGCATTTGCAGCACATGGTGGTAATGAGCTATTAGCTGACATTATCCAAGGTGAAGACGGTGCGTGGGAAACTGATGAAGCTGTAGAAATTATGGAAAATGTTCAAGAGATGGTTGAAGCAGGTTATGTTGATTCAGGTTTAGGTGCTTTAAACCATACACAATCTCAAATGAATTTCTTACTTCATGATAATGCGTTTATTCCAGTTGGATTCTGGTTACCAAACGAAATGGCAGGTGACACACCAGAAGACTTCCAATATGGTTTTATTCCTTCACCGATGAACCCTGAAGGAGAACCAATGGCAATCGTTCCTGACTTAAGACCTTTAGCTATTGCTGAGGAAGCAGCGAATCCAGAAGCAGCTAAAGCGTTTGTTGAGTTTGTATATTCTCGTGAATATGCAGAACTTTTCTCAGAGCATACAGGTGCGATTATGAACTTAGAAGATGTAGATTTATCTAATAACCCTAATGTTCCTGAATATTTAATTCAAGCTAACGACATGATTAATGATCCAGATCAAGTACAAATTTATTACATGCCTCATCCGATGAGTGCAGATCTAGAGACGCCTTTAAGTGATTCATTAGTGTCATTATTACTAGGAAATCTAACAGCTGAAGAATTTATTGAAGAAGCAGAGGAAGCTGCTGCGGATTACCGCGGTGAATAAAAGTAGCTGTGTATGGAATGTAGCAACGTCTACATTCCATACATTTATTAAATGCTGAAGTTCGTATAAATTCTCTCATAAAGTATTTGCCGAAAAATACATATAAGTAAGCTTGGTCAAAAACCTGACATACGAAAAGAGTGATTGTATGGTACAGAGTAAAAAACAAAAATATTTATTTTTAGCGTTTTGTCTAATTCCAACCTTTATTATGTTTAGCATTTTTACATTATATCCGTTGTTTAGTGGACTTTATTATTCATTTTTTGAATGGTCGGGGTCTTCTCAAACGAGAGAGTTTGTCGGATTTGATAATTATACTAGACTTTTTAACGATGATATAATTCCGGCTACAATTTGGCATGACTACTTTTTAGTTATAACTAAGGTTATTGGGATTATGATTATGGCACTATTTATAGCTGTAGCGTTAACTCAGTTAAAAATTAAAGAAGCGCCATTTTATAGAATTGTCTTCTTCTTTCCTAATATTATGTCGGTTGTCGTAATCGGTATTTTATGGACGTTTATTTACAACCCGAATTTAGGCTTAGTGAACTCAGGGTTGGAAGCGGTCGGTTTAGAGAATTGGACTAGACCTTGGCTAGGAAGTGAGACTTGGGCATTACCGAGTTTAGTTTTACCATCCATTTGGGCAGGTATTGGCTTATTTATGCTTCTATTAATGGGAGGTATAGCTAATATTTCTAAAAGTAACTATGAGGCTGCAAGAATTGATGGAGCAAATGAGTGGCAGCAGTTTTGGCATGTCACGCTCCCGTTAATTTGGCCACAGATTAAAATCTCCATTTTATATATCGTTATTACGACATTGAATGGTTCCTTTATTATTGTTCAAGTTATGACTGGTGGTGGCCCGAACAATTCAACACACGTCATGGGGTCATATTTATACCAGCAGGCGTTCAATCAGTATAACTTCGGTTACGGTGCTACAATTGGTGTTATGATTCTAGTCATCTCTCTAATTACTGTAATCCTATTACAATTCTTACTTAGAAGAGAAAAAGTTGAGTACTAAAGGGGGGGAGTCGCAATGAAAAGAACAGTCGGTGAAATGCTCGTTAGGTCAGGGATTAGGTTGCCGTTATTTTTATGGACTTTAGCGGTACTTTATCCAATCTTTTGGATGTTTTTAGGAGCATTTAAAACGAACGCAGAAATTTATGCCAATCCATGGGGGTTCCCTGAACAGTTTAACTTTGATAATTTCGTAACAGCATGGACGGATTATAACATTGATACGAGTGTATTTAATAGTTTAATAGTAACAGCAGTTGGTGCAATCTTATGCTTAGTTCTTGCGATTCCTACCGCATATGCGCTAGAACGTATACGCTTTAAAGGAAGCCAATTATTATTTACGCTATACATTTCAGCTATGATGATCCCGATGGTTTTAGGCTGGATCCCACTCTTCTTCTTACTCGCTCAGTTTAATATGCTAGATAATATATTTGGTCTAGCCATTGTTTATGCCATTTCACAATTGCCATTTACAATCTTTGTATTAACGAGCTTTATGGGAACAATTCCTAAATCACTAGAAGAGTCAGCTGCTATAGATGGTATGTCTCCATATGGGGTGCTTTGGAAGATTGTCACACCTTTAACGATGTCAGGGATTATTACCGTTACAATTATGAATGCGATTCAGTTTTGGAATGAGTATTTTATGGCCCTCATTTTCTTACAGTCTAGTGAAAACTATACACTAGCACTAGCAATCGACTTCATTAGCAATGAGGCGCAGTACACGAATGCTTGGGGAGTACTATTTGCCAGCTTAGTATTCGCGATTGTCCCAGTCATTATCTTATACTCGATTTTCCAACGTCGAATTACTAAAGGAATGACTGAAGGTGCTATAAAAGGATAATAATTATGTTGAGAATCCTCTGTTTATAGACAGAGGATTTTCTGTTACATTAAAAATAGTTTAATAGAAAGTCCTTGTTTTTTATTGATTAATCTTCTATACTAATATTTAACATCAATATATTGATGTTATTGCATTTCATAAAACTATATATTGTATTTTTGCTTGTGTGGATGCCTTTTGAAAGGCTTAAAAGGGAATTTGGTGAACAGGCCAAAACTGCCCCCGCAACTGTAAACGTGGACGAAATGGAAGACCACTTTATAAGCTAAGTGTTTGCTACTTATAAGGGAAGGTCCAGAGTAGGGTGAAGCGTAAGTCAGGAGACCTGTCTACATGAGCTAAGTTACATTTTCTTCGGGGTGATAAGAGAATGAAACGACTCGTGATACATATTGGTATAAACCAACGTATATTAATAAGTCGTTTTATTCGCTTCCCCCGATGGAGGCGAATTTTTTTATTTTAAGGAGGATTTTATGACGACGATCACAGAACAGGTAACTCTCGTTGTAACAGATGGAGGAAAGGACACTTTTTCAAAGGAGCGGCTTAGCTCTTTTATTAGTGAAGTAACAAAAGGATACGAGCATTTAACTGTTGCGAACTTTGAAGAAAAAGTTATGAAAGCTGTACAAAGTAAAGATGAATTAACCCCTGAACAGATTACGAATGAATTGTTATTGAGAGGTTTAGAAAATATAAGCCCACAAGAGCCAGGTTGGACTTACGTTAGTGCCAATATTTATTTAAAGAAGTTATATAAAGAAGCTGCGACTAACCGTGGTTATGTCGGAACAACTAAGTATGGTTCTTACTATGAATTGTTAAATATATTGTCTACACAAAACATTTACAGCGGTGAAATTTTAAATCAATATACTAAAGGTGAAATTGATGAAGCGGAATCTTTTATCGTGCCAGAGCGCGATCACTTCTTTACCTATATTGGTTTAAGAACGTTAGCTGATCGTTATTTAGCAAAAGATCATGAAGGTCATTACTATGAACTGCCGCAAGAGCGTTTCCTAACGATTGCGATGATGTTAATGGTTAATGAACCGAAAGAAAAACGTCTTCAATTAGTAGAAGAAGCTTATTGGGCATTAAGTAATCTATATATGACGGTAGCGACACCGACGTTATCAAACGCAGGGAAATCATACGGCCAGCTATCAAGTTGTTTTATCGATACGGTGGATGATAGTTTACAAGGCATTTATGATTCGAATACTGACATTGCTAACTTGTCGAAAAATGGTGGCGGAATTGGTGTTTATTTAGGGAAAATTCGTTCACATGGCAGTTCCATTAAAGGCTTTAAAGGTGTTTCAAGTGGTGTGATGCCGTGGATGAAGCAGCTTAATAATACAGCAGTTAGTGTCGATCAACTAGGCCAAAGACAAGGTGCCATTGCCGTATATTTAGATGTATGGCATCAAGATATTTTTAAGTTTTTAGATGCGAAGTTGAACAATGGTGATGAACGCCAACGCACTCACGATTTGTTTACAGGCGTATCACTACCAGATCTATTTATGGAAAAAGTTGAAGCGCGTGAAGACTGGTATTTATTTGACCCTCATGAAGTGCGAGAGGTGATGGGCTTTAGTTTAGAAGACTATTATGATGAAAAACAAGGTGAAGGATCATTTCGAGAAAAGTATGAAGCGTGTGTTCTTAATCCTGATTTATCAAAAGAGAAAGTACCAGCGATTGATATTATGAAAAGGATTATGGTTGGTCAGCTTGAGACTGGCACACCTTATATGTTTTATCGTGATGAGGCAAATCGACAGAACCCGAATTCACATCAAGGGATGATCTACTGTTCTAATCTATGTACTGAAATTATGCAAAATCAAAGTGCGACAACAGTAGAAGAGCAGTATACAGAAGATGGTAAGATTGTCGTTACGAAAAGTCCAGGTGACTTCGTCGTTTGTAATCTATCAAGTATTAATTTAGGAAAAGCTGTGCCAGATGATGTTCTAGAACGTTTAATTCCGATTCAAGTTAGAATGCTTGATAATGTGATCGATCTGAATACTATTCCGGTTCTGCAAGCACAATTAACGAATCAAAAATACCGTGCAGTCGGGTTAGGTACGTTTGGTTATCACCATTTACTTGCACTTAAAGAAATAGCGTGGGAATCAGATGAAGCAGTTGAATTTGCTGATCAGCTATATGAAAAAGTAGCTTTCTTAACGATTAAGTCGAGTATGGAGCTGGCGAAAGAGAAGTGTCCTTATCCATTGTTTAAAGGCTCTAAATGGCACGATGGTAGCTATTTCGATGAAAAAGGGTATGAAGGTGATAAGTGGGATCAACTGAAAGAGGACGTGCACGAGCATGGCCTGAGAAATGGATACTTAATGGCTGTAGCACCAAACTCAAGCACAAGTATTATTGCTGGAAGTACGGCTAGTATTGATCCGATCTTTAAAAAGTTTTATTCAGAGGAAAAGAAAGATTACAAAATTCCAGTAACAGCACCTGATTTAAGTCCTAAGACGTTCTGGTATTATAAGTCAGCTTATGACATCGATCATGCGTGGACGATTAAGCAAAATGCAAAACGCCAGAAACATATCGACCAATCGATCTCGTTTAACTTTTACGTCAGAAACACGATTAAAGCAAAAGAGTTGTTGGATTTACACTTATCAGCGTGGAAGTCAGGATTTAAGACGACTTACTATACGAGGTCAACGTCATCTGACATAGAAGATTGTGAAAGCTGTGAGTCATAAGGAGGATTAAAATGAACGAAACAATGCGTGAAAGAAAGCTATATGACATTCATGCCCCGAACGCATCGACCGGCATTATTAACGGAGAAAGTTCCAACGTCTTAAACTGGGATGATGTGAGATTTAAATGGGCATATCCGATGTATAAAAACATGCTAGCTAACTTTTGGACACCGTTTGAGATCAATATGTCGAGTGACCAAAAGCAGTGGGCAGAGTTAACAGATGCTGAGCGCGAGTCGTTTAAGAAAATCATTGGACTGCTAGCCTTTTTAGATTCAGTTCAAACAGACTATTCCGCAAAAGTGGCTGATTACTTAACTGATTCAAGTTTGGCTGCGTTAATGCAAGTGCTGTCGTTCCAAGAAGTTGTGCATAATCAGTCTTATTCATATGTGTTATCATCACTCGTTGAAAAGGGTGAACAAGATGAGATTTTTGAGTACTGGAAACACGATGAAATTTTAATAGAACGTAACCAATTTATCGCTGATGGTTATGAACGATTCGTTAAAGAAAAATCACCACAAGCTTTTATTGAATCTGTGGTCTATGATGTCGTGCTAGAAGGTCTGTTTTTCTACGCGGGCTTTGCGTTCTTCTACAACTTAGCCCGCAATCAAAAGATGGTTTCAACGAGCACGATGATTAATTATATTAACCGTGATGAGCTGTTACACGTTAATTTATTTGCACACATTTTCAAAGAAACGTTGAATGAAAACCCTGAACTTAATACAGAGGAAAACCTTCAGTTTGTGACAGAGACGTTTAGAGAAGCGACAGAACTTGAAGTGAAGTGGGGCGAACATATTATTGGTAACAAAATTGATGGGATCAACATGGACGAACTAGAGCAATACATCCAACATACAGCAAACAAACGTTGTAAATTAATGGGCGCACCAGTTCCGTTCCCTGAAGTGACAGAAAACCCACTTAAATGGATCAAAGCTTACAAAGAAGTCGATGAAGGAAAGTCTGATTTCTTCGAGCAAAAATCGAGGCAGTATACTAAAGTTTCGGATGATAATGGGTTTGATGAATTGTAAGAGAAAGCACCCTTAGTTGGGTGCTTTTCTTATAAAAATACTAGTACTATGGACGTTCTAGGCAGTTTTCTGAAGGTTGACCAGGTGGACAACTCGAAGCTGTAATTGCGCTACTAGCAGCTACGCTACCAATAGTTAAAAAAGATAAAGCTGTCACACTAACAATGCCTGTTAATATCTTTTTCCTCATTCATTTCACCACCTTCCAACTATTCTATCAATATTTTACATAATTTGAATTAAGAAGTAAATACTTATAAATTGAAATATTTCGACAAAAGCATAACCTTACATCATAAACGCAACAATCGTTACGATTGGAAATGAAGCGGCAAGCATCATAGCTGTCTTTTGTGTGGATTGGTAAAAGACCTTAGTTCGTTTGTCAATGTTCGAGTGTTTAAGTAGATCTCTTTTAGAAAGTAATCTGATTAACCCAACGGCAAACACGACTAAGGTTAAAACAAGTGGGATAACAGAACTTTCTGTACCTGTTAATTGTATAAAGCCAAAAACAATTAATAGAATCGGTACAATCTCAATAATCGTCACTCTAATAAGAAGTTGGGTTGTTAATCTTTGTGTGAAATCAGATGAAACTTCACCTTGATTCAGTTGGTCTTCTAACTTGTTCGATAACTGACCAAACACAATAACAATTCCAATAACAGCAATGATCGAAGCAATAGCAAAATACCAAATTGGATCCATCATAACATCTCCCTTTTATGTATTTCTCTTCAATATATATTAACGATTTAATAACAAAATACGTTTCAAATTTTTGTAATATTTCTCATCAAATCATTTATAATGGTTATATACAATTCAAGAGGAGGATAATTCGCATGCCATCTATTGACCCACCAAACGATCGGATTTCCCCTTATATAAGATTCGGGAAAAATGGTATGTATGTCGATGAAAGTGCACCAGAAGTGATTCGTAAAGAAGCTGAGCAATATATAAGTGATGTGGAAAGTGTGCAAGAAATGGCTTATGGTGACAGGAGAGAAATGCAATTAATTGATTTAAGTGACTTTGAGGGTTGGAAGCGGAAATGGGAATGACTGATAGTGTAACTATAAAAGGTTGACCTGAGTATGGTCGCTGATTTATAATTGTTCTCGCGAGCGAAAATGAATATATTATTTACATGCCGGTGTGGCGGAATTGGCAGACGCGCACGACTCAAAATCGTGTTCCTTCTGGAGTGTCGGTTCGAACCCGACCACCGGTATCTTTAACATAATTTACGTTAATTTCAATACTTTGAGATAGCTCATAAACATCGATAAATCAATGTTTGTGAGTTTTTTAGACCAAGATAGAAAACGATTTGAAATGAATCTGCTTGACACAAATTTTACACAGCCATTTCTCGAATTTTTCATAGTTCCTAGTTCATCTTCTGTACGCAATTCCTTAACTACATGGGTATATTCCTTCAAAGTCGCCTCAAACGTTAGTGTCCGTATTTAATTCTCTCTGTGAGTTTTGATCCTAAAGCTTTTTTTTGAAAGACTTGGTGCATTCTGAAAACCAATGCAAGGAGCTGCCTCTCAATGACACATGAAGAAGTACAGCTCCTCCTTTTGCGCCTTAATTAATGTTATTGACATTTTCCAACAAGAATTTTACCTTCTAAGACAGGAGCAGCTGAAGTGCCGGTCAACGAATTAAAAGGGCGTACTAACACACGTGAGTTTAGCGTAACGGATGCAGCGGTAGGAAGTTCTATTCGGGAGGACCAAGTAGGTGGGTCTTCGGGAGTAGCAATTAGCTGGTTTCTAAAGCTGCCAGTCCCGTGAATGACGATTTCACCTGCATATTTGTCAAAATTACCGAAAAATCGAGGGTGTGGTAAGGTTACCATAATGCTCACAGCCTGACCTCCTCTTGGACCAAAATTTACATATGCTACACCACCTGTACCGAATGGTACACTCATTCGGGGCTGTAAAGACGTACAGCAGGGATATGGGATTAAACCTGGAACGCAGAGGATGTCCCCGGGAAATAACACATTAGGATTTGGAATATGGGGATTGTTGACTGCAAGCGCTTCTATTCTTACCCTAAACATCTGCGCAATGGTATAAAACGTGTCTCCTGGAACTACGGTATACCGACCCGAAAACCCCTGTGGACAGTTCCCTGGTATTCTTGCTTGTTGTTTATAAATAAATACCGCCCTCCCAAACGTAGAAAAATTATTTATACGGTTATTTTATGGTATGTAGTAACGTTTAGAATTGGGATGCTTTTTTTACTCATGAATTAAGTATCATCAAAACAGTAAAAACACTTTCCTTTTTGGTTATCATTTACAGCATCTTTGACAGAGGTTAAGTTTTTCCGTTTACTTTTATTAGTAGTTGGAGAACCATGGTTGAATTATCAAAAATAAAAGCTGTGTAAATTCTTTGATAATTTTTAGATAGTTTTACTTTGATGTATTCTTGAAATATACGAAACCCTCGCATCGGCACATTGCAGTGATTACGAGGTTTCTCTATTTTGAGAAATTGATTTAAAAATATAAAAACAGTGTTCTTTACACAATCATATTGCCTATTTGACCATTTGTTATCAGATTCATTCTTGCCTCTTGATCATTTTAATCCTAAATTTCAATCTTTAATTTTGGGGAGAGGAGTAAAAAAGTGTTTATTTAAACCAGCCCCATTAAAGGTTAAAGTATTTTCTATATTATAATTCCCTTCCTGTCCCTTTCTAATTTATTTCTAAAATTCTTTCTATTTTCATTCCAATAAATCAAAATCACTCTACATATAAGAGGTACAAAATGGTTAAACTGAAAATTAGACATAGTGATTATTAAGGAGTGAAGAGAAATGGATTCTTCGCAACACAATAACATTAAATTAACATCAGGTGAAATTACCAATTTATGGGCTGCGTATATGGATGATAGCGCTTCTATTTGCCATTTAAAATATTACCTAAATACAGTAGAAGATACGGAAGTTAAATCTATTATTCAATATGCATTAGACATTTCACAGTTACATGTAGACACAATAAGCGAGATATTTACTCAAGAAAATTATCCTATTCCTCATGGCTTTAAATTACATGAAGACGTTGATGTGAATGCGCCAAAATTGTTTTCTGACACTTACTGTTTAAATTTGCTTAATAATATGGGAAAGATTGGTTTGAATGCATATAGCGCAGCTCTACCTTTAGCGGTAAGAGAAGATGTTTATAGCTTTTTTAGTCAGTGTTTAAAGGAATCAGATAATCTTATCAAACAAACTAACGATCTATTATTGGCAAAGGGGCTGTATATCAGGTCACCATATCTTCCAAAGCCTGAATCGTATGATTTTGTAAAACGGAAAAGTTTTTTGGCAGGCTTTTTTGGGGATAAAAGACCTTTAACAGGTACTGAAATCATCAACTTATATTCCAACTTTCAAAGAAATGCATTAGGAAGTGCTACTATGATAGGGTATAGTCAAGTTGCACAGAATGAAGATGTGGTAAATTTTCTCTTAAGAGGAAAGGAAATTGCACAAAAGCATTGTGAAATATTTGGTTCATATTTAAAAGATAACGATTTACCGAGTCCTATGTCTTGGGGTACTGAGGTAACTGATTCTACTGAGTACACTTTTTCTGATAGAAAAATGATGTTCTATGTAACAAGTTTGATTGCACTTAGCGTAGGGTACTACGGGGCAAGTATGTCCATGAGTCCAAGAAGAGATATTGGTGTTATGTATAGCAGATTAGTATCAGAAATATTAAAATACGCTGATGACGGGGCTAAAATCATGATTAAACATGGTTGGATGGAAGAACCACCACGGGCACATGACCGTGATGAACTAGCAAAAAAGTGAGTTAGCAGTGGAAAAGATAAGTCTTAAAGTAATTCTCATAAGCTAAGCTTTTAACATATTGAGCTTGAAACTGACTAGGTGAAAGCTCGGTCCCTGTTTAATTGATGGGGGAGGTAATGTTTTTTATATAGAGAAACAAAACCAATCAATCCTCATTAGCCAATCTTTTAACATACTGAGCTTGGAACTGACCAGGAGAAAGCCCAGTCCCTCGTTTAAAGGCATGATAAAAACTGGAAATACTTTGATAACCCACTTTAAAACTAATTTCTGTACTATTTAAATTAGTCGTTAAAAGTAGTTCTTTTGCTTTCTTAACTCTAATCTTCTCTAAGTGCATACGAGGAGTATTACCAGTTCTGTTTTTGAAGAGTCGGTTTAAATGATAAGGGCTGATTCCTACCATGGATGCTAATTCATCTAAGAGAATTTTTTGACCATACTTTTCTTCTATGATCTGCATCGTTTCCTCTATAACTATTTCAAGAGGGTCATAAGTTTTTGTTGATTTCAAATCAGGTCGACATCTCTTACATGGACGATATCCCGCTTTATGTGCATTAGCAGTATTTGAAAAGAAGGATACATTCTCACGATTGGGGATTCTAGATTTACAAGAAGGTCGACAAAAGATGCCTGTCGTCTTGACTGCATAAAAAAACAACCCATCATATGCAGGATTACATGAAATTGTTGCTTCCCACATAACATTTTGGGACAGATTATTTTGATCCCTCATGACTTTTTAAACCTCCTTTGTAAGAAAATACTTCTTCCCCAAATCATATAAAATATATATAACGATGACACAATCATTGGAACGACAATATATAAATTGAAAAAAGGAAGCACGAGTAAACACAAAATGAAGGACGTAAGTGATGTCCACCACGCCATTGTGTTCTTCTTAAACAATTTTATGCCTGCTGCCATTGAAAGAAGGTAAACTATAATCCCTAATGAAGTCGGTATAAACAAAATGTCATCGAATGCTAACGACAAAGCTTTCGTCACCAAAACACCTGTTATTGAAAAACAAACAACAAACAGAACCATCAGTCTTGGAATTTGAGTAGTTGTATGTAGGTTTGAAAACAATTCCGGAAAAGCACCATCCCTACTTAGTGAATATCCTAATTGAGTAAGACTGGCGATAAATGCGTTTGCTGTTCCTGTACAAATAATTAAAGCTAAGACAGCCGTGACAGCTTTAGCACCCATACCTAGTGTATCTCCCATTATAACACTAATAGGAGATAGGTTGCTTTCTTGACTACCATATGTAGCTGTTCCAATCGTAACAAAGCTTAGCGCCAAAAATAATAATCCAATAACAACTACACTAACTATAGCCCCTTTGATTATATTCTTTTCTGGCCTTTTGAATTGCAAAGCTAAATTACAGATTGCCTCCCAACCGAAAAAAGACCAAAAGATAATTGTGACTGCTGTTCCGAGAGAAAACCAGCCATTTGGAACAAAGGGTGTGAAATGATCCCACTGTATTCTCGGAAGTGACACAATTATAGTTAATACTAGGAGAATCAGTAGTAAAGTACTTAAAATTAATGCAACTTTACCACTTACTTTAACCGCGTAAAAATTGAAAAGACCTGCAATTACCAATATAAAGACAGCAATGATCATTGTCTCAAAATGTGAGAATCCAAATGCCTGGCTGACGTAAAAAGCGCCGGTTAAGGATACGATTGTTTGACCGACTGCTGCTGTTACGAAATAAAACCACCCAACGATATTGCCAAGGTGATATCCGAAAGAACGTCTAACAAAGGTTGCTGTTCCACCAGCATCAGGAAATTCTCGTGCCAAACTAGCAAAGGAATAAGCAAGCGGAAAACTAATTAATATAACGATAAGCCAAGATACGATTGATGCAGGCCCTGCGATTGAGGCCGTTGCTCCCGATAGAAAAAGGACACCTGATCCTAGAATAGCTGCAATGTACAAAGCAATCCCTTGAAATAATCCAATCGATTTATTGTTCATAGTCTCACACCTTTCATAGCATTCAGTGTACTAGTAAAAGGGTGAGAAATTCTTCTCGTTTTTTGCGGTTTAATTCGTAAATTTATTGGTAATTCATAAGATAGTTAACGTATTCAACCGTATACATTATGTCTACTTATTACAGCGCCCAACTGTTTATTGCACAAAATCCCTAACAAGTCGTAAGCAATCACTCAAATAACTCTAAAAACCTCCTAGCACTCTTAGTTAAATAACGGTCTTTTAACCATATTAATGCTGACTCTGAATATATATTCTCATCAGCAATGGCCAGCATCTTAACACCATCTAAATCCTTATGTTGAAAAGTCGACTCAGGGATGATGGTTCCACCTATACCTGACCTTACTAAATCTATGATCATATCGACATCTGGGCAATCTAGTATGATCTTAGGTGTGAGGTCATGTTTTTTAAATTTCTCCAAAATAACTTCATATTGTCCAACCCCACTAATACGATGTAATAACATGAGAGGTAAGTTTGATAGTTCTTCCATAGTAATCGACTCTGAATTGGGCACTTCCCACTCTTGAGGTAAAACAGCGACGTAATTCTCTTCTCGTAATGGTCGTGATTCGAAAGCTTGTAAGTCTAATGGTAGGCGAATGATGGCAAAGTCTAGTTCGTGGTTGAGAAGGTGTTCAGCAAGTGCGTATGAGTCACCTTCTTTTAACCGAAATGAAACGTCTGGATATTGCGATCTGAACTGTTTCAGTCGTTTAGGAATGTATGAGAAGCATGTTTTCACACAGCCAACAGCAAGTTGCCCACGATAACCTTCTTCAATATCTTTTACTTCAGTCACTGTATCATCAATTTGTGAAAAGAGTAATTCTACTTTTTTATATAAAACTTCTCCAGCTTCTGTCAGTACGAGTTTTCTAGATTGACGGTCAAATAGGGTAACACCGAGTTCGGTTTCTAAGTCTTTGAGGCTTTTACTGAGGGGAGGTTGTTGGATGTGTAGTTTTTTCGCTGCTTTCGTAATTTGACCTTCTGTTGCGATCGTATGAAAATACTTCAATCGTTTAAAGTCCATTTATCAGCTCAGCTCCCATACATTTTTTATATGGTCTTATAACAAAACTTATATTATTAATGTATCAGCATTCGTGCTAATATTCAAAATATAAAGAAAAATAAGTGAAGCGCGATTTGGAAGTACATACAAATTTGAGGAGGTTATATTAAAATGCCAGCAAAAACAGGTGCAGAGTATATTGAACGTCTCAAAAGAGCTAACAACAACGTTTACATTGGGGGTGAGCGTGTTGATGATGTGACAGAACACCCAGCGTTTAAAAACGTCATTCAATCAATGGCTAAGCTTTATGACATGCAATATGAGAAGCCAGAGAAAATGTTGTATGACTCACCGACAACAGGTGACAAAGTCGGTAAAACATTTATGTTGCCGAAGACGATTGATCAGTTAATTGAACGCCGTGAAGCGATTATGGAATGGCAAAGCTTTACGAAAGGTGTTATGGGACGCTCTCCAGATTACTTAAATGCAGAAGTTATGACGATGGAAGCGGCTTACGATTTCTACGGTCAAGACAATCCACTGTTTGCCGAAAACGCTCGTAAATACGCAGAGTATGCTAGAGAAAATGATATTAGTTTAACCCACACGTTAATCCACCCACAAGTTAACCGCGCCAAGATCCAAGCAGAACAAAAAGATGCCAACGTCGCTTTACATGTCGTTGAGAAAAATGATGATGGTGTCATCGTAGATGGTGTTCGCTTATTAGCGACACAAGGCGGTATTACTGATGAAATTATGGTATTTCCGTCAACGGTAAAGAAAGCAGGCGAAAAAGATGATCCCTATTCGTTAGCATTTGCCATCCCGAATAACACGCCAGGACTTCGTTATCTTAGCCGTGAATCATTTGATTATGGTATGAACAGTTATGATCATCCTTTAGGTTCTAAATTTGAAGAAGGCGATACGATTGTAGCCTTTGATCACGTATTAGTGCCGTGGGATCGAATCTTTATTTTAGAGAACTCAACGATTTGTAACCAAGCTTTTGCGGAGACGAATGCGGTTGTTCATATGACGCACCAAGTTGTCGCTAAAGACATTGCGAAGACAGAGTTTTTATTAGGTGTCGTTCTAACGTTAATGGATTCGATCGGAATTGACGGGTTCCAGCATGTTAAGGACAAAGGAACTGAAGTGATGTTGACGTTAGAAAATATGAAGTCTCACTTATTTCGTGCAGAGCATAATGCGAAGTTAGACAAATGGGGCATGATGACACCAGACTTTGAAGCACTTAATGCGGCTAGAAACTGGTATCCAAGAGTGTATCCACGTTTAGCAGAGATTTTAAGAATTTTAGGTGCATCAGGCATGATGGGTATTCCATCTTATGACGACTTTGCCTCGGATGAGATTGGTCCTATTTTGCACCGTGCTATGCAAGGTAAGAATGTTGAAGGTTTTGAACGTGTGCAAATTTTCCGTTTAGCTTGGGATTTAACGATGAGTGCTTTCGGTAGTCGCCAAACGCACTATGAGTATTACTTCTTCGGAGACCCGATTAAAATGGGAATGGCTTACTTTGATCAGTATGATAAAGAAAAATATAAAGATGTCGTGAAAGACTTTTTAAAACAAGAAAATATTACTAAGCCAAGTGCTATTAATAGTGGGATGAACGTATAACTTTAATGAGTTAGGAGGCGAAATATGGATAGTCGAATTTTCCGAGATGCGATGGGACGGTTTGCAACTGGGGTTACCGTTGTTACGACACAAGTAGATGATGAAACGCATGGTATGACGGCAAATGCTTTTATGTCAGTTTCATTAGACCCTAAGTTAGTGACGATCTCAATTGATCATAACGCTAAAATGTATAGCCAGATTAAACAATCACAACAATTTGCAGTTAGCATTTTATCTGATGAGCAGATGGATGTGTCGATGCATTTTGCTGGGCAGAAAGAAAACCCAGCAGCCGTTCAATTTGATTTTGTTAGTGGAATACCAGTTATTCGTGATGCGTTAACGGCGGTTGTGTGTAACGTGATCGAATTTTATGAAGTTGGTGATCATACGTTATTTATTGGGGAAGTGCTTGAGATTAAATTAACTGACGGCAATCCACTTGCCTTTTTCGGCGGTAAGTATGGGAGTTATCAACCTGTATAAAGTGTGAGGTGTTGTTATTAAGCACCTCTTTTTGAAGTTGATATTGTAGTCTATCAAGCATAAAAAATATAGCAAAAGGAGAGGATCTTGTGACACAGTTTCAAGCGCCATCTCAGAAAAAGTTAAAAGATATATCATTGTATATTAACGGTGAATTTGTTAAGTCCAACAGTCAAGAAACGTTTGAAAACATTAACCCATTTACGAACGAGCCAATTAATCATATTGCTGCAGGTGATGCGGCAGATATTGACGCGGCAGTGGCGGCTGCAAAAAGAGCTTTTCACGGTGAATGGGGAAAAATGAAGTTAGACGAACGCCTTGATTACGTATATAAAATTGGTGATTTAATCGAGGAGCATAGTGAAGAAATTGCTGTTTTAGAGTCATATGATACAGGCTTGCCAATTAGTCAGACGAGGAAAATGATTGCGCGTTCTGCGAAAAACTTTAGGTTTTATGCCGAAATGGTCAAAAGTCATTTGTATGGTGAAGCGTATCAAGTTGATGATGAGTTTATTAATTACTCAGTTCGTAAACCAGTCGGTGTTGCGGGATTAATTACACCTTGGAATGCCCCTTTCATGTTAGAAACGTGGAAGATTGCTCCGGCTTTAGCAACAGGAAACACGGTTGTGTTAAAACCAGCTGAATGGTCACCTTTATCGGCTAACCGTATTGCGGAAGTGATTAATGAAGCGGGACTTCCAGATGGCGTTTTTAACGTCGTGCACGGGTATGGCGAGACAGCGGGTGCTGCCTTAGTGCGTCACCCAGATGTTCCACTCATTTCTTTTACAGGTGAGACGACAACAGGTTCAGAAATTATGAAAAACGGTGCAGATGCATTAAAGCAATTCTCGATGGAGCTAGGTGGAAAATCGCCAATTATTATTTTTGATGATGCTGATGTCGAACGTGCGCTAGATGCGTGTACTTGGGGAGTATTCTCGTTTAATGGTGAGCGTTGTACTGCTAACTCGAGAGTTTACCTGCATGAAGACATTGCTGATGATTTTATTAAGAAATTAAAGGAACGTGTCGATCGAATTCGAGTTGGTGACCCGATGGATCCAAATACACAAGTCGGTCCGTTAGTTCACCGCAATCATTATGACAATGTCAAAGGTTATTTAGAGTTAGCGGAACAAGAAGGTTGTGAAGTTTATAGTGGTCACGTACCTGCTGAACATAGTCGTGGTAATTTTGTGCCCCCGACATTGTTATTAAATGCTGATCAGCATATGCGAGTCGTTCAAGAGGAAATTTTCGGTCCAGTGATCGCAGTGATGACTTTTAAAGATGAGGATGAAGTAATCGAAAAAGCGAATGATGTGCGTTACGGTCTTGCAGGTTATGTATGGACGAAAGATATGCAGCGTGGTCATCGTGTTGCTCAGGCGATCGATGCTGGCATGTTGTGGGTGAACTCGCAAAATGTTCGCGATTTACGTACACCGTTTGGTGGTTCAAAACATAGTGGAATCGGCCGCGAAGGTGGATTTTATGCGTTTGAATTTTACACTGAAACGCAAATCATTCACGTGGCGATGAAAGATCATTATATTCCACAGTTAGGTAAGTAAATGGAGAGGAGTTGAACGTTATGAACTTCAACATTATTCGTTGCGGTCGTGCTGTGTTACATGTCACTGACTTAGAACGATCTAAAGCGTTTTACGAAGCGTTAGGGTTTGTCATCACTGAATCTGATTCAGACTGCGTCTATTTAAGAGGGCTTGAAGAGCATAACCATCATAGTTTGTTGCTAAAAGAAAAAGACGAACCAGTCGTCGAGGCGATCAGTTATAAAGTGTACTCAGATGAAGACCTTGATCAATTGGCCGGTCATTTTGAAAGTGAAGGTACGAAAGTTAAATGGTTAGAAAAAGGTTCTCAACATGCTTTAGGGCGAGCGTTTCGGATTCAAGACCCACAAGGTTTACCGGTTGAATTTTATGCTGAGATGGACTCTGTTGATAGACTCTTGCAACGTTATGACTTGTATAGAGGAGCGAAAGTCCAACGAATCGACCACTTTAACTGTGCTGTAAAAGATGTACAACAAAGCTATGACTACTACATTAACGAATTAGGCTTTGCGTGTTCAGAGTATACCGTCGATGACAAAGATAACATTTGGGCAGCTTGGCTCCATCGAAAACCGAGCGTACATGATGTGGCGTTTATGAATAGTGATGGGCCACGTTTGCACCATATTGGCTTTTGGTTAAAAGACCCGATGAGTTTAATCGATGGTTGTGACGTACTAGCGTCGATGGGTTATGCGAAAAACATTGAAAGAGGACCAGGTCGACACGGTTTGTCGAATGCTTTCTTCTTATACTTAAGAGATCCAGACGGTCATCGTATTGAACTTTATAATGGTGATTATTTAACGAGTGACCCTGATTTCAAACCGGTAAAATGGGATTTAAATGATCCATTACGTCAAACTTTCTGGGGCCACGAAGCACCTGACAGTTGGTTTGATGAAGCATCGATTGTATTAGATGTTCACACTGGAGAACCAGTTGAAACAGGTGAACCGAAGCTTAAAAAGACGAAGCCTCAGTTCATGATTTAAAAGATTGATAGGAGGAATGGCAATGTCTAACCAGTACGAAGAAATTAAACAAAAGTTAAGAGGTTCGATCACACCTGTAATTACCCCTTTTGATTCAGACCATGAAATAGATTTCGTCAAGCAATCTGAGTTAATTGAGTTTCAGTTAGCTAATGGAACACATGGTATTTCCGTAACAGGGACTTCTGGTGAGCCGAGTTCTATGACAACTGAAGAGCGTGTTCAAGTGATGGAAAATGCGGCAAGAACGATCGACGGCCGCGTGCCATTTGCACCAGGTACGGGTTCAACTAATCACGATGAGACGATTTATTTAACTCAAAAAGCCCAAGAAATCGGTGCTGATGCGGCAATGGTTATTGTTCCTTACTATAATAAACCGAACCAAAAGGCACTTTATAAACATTTTAAAACGGTCGCAGATTCCGTCGATATTCCAATTATTGTTTACAACATTCCGGGTCGTACAGCGAAAAACTTAGAAGTTGAAACACTAGCTCAATTAGCTAAAGACTGCCCGAATATTATCGGTGTTAAAGAATCGAATAAAGACTTCGAGCACGTTAATCGTGTGTTATTAAACTGTGGAAAAGACTTTCTATTATTCTCAGGAATTGAACTATTATGCTATCCGATGTTAGCGATCGGTGGTGCAGGTTCAATTAGCGCAACAGCAAACGTTGAGCCAAAAAAAGTAGCAGAAATGCATGATGCATGGTTTGCAGGTGATGTTGAAAGAGCACAAAACTTACACTTTGAACTGATGCGACTAAATGATGTGTTGTTTATGGATACAAACCCAGCTCCTGTTAAAGCAGCTTTAGGCATGATGGATAAAATTGAACCTGTGTTAAGACTGCCAATGGATTTACCGACAGACGATGTTCAAAAAGTGATCCGTCAAACTTTAATCGATTATAATCTTTTAACGAATACGAAGCCGGTTAGCTAATAGCCGGCTTATCTGTATGAGAGGTGAAATAGATGACGCGCGTTAACTTTAAGCTTCAAGGCTTTTCACAGCTAAAAGAAGGTACGTTACATGACGATTTTCAAAAGATCACAATAGATGAAAAGCAATATAACGTCGATCAATTAAAGTTTGATAATCCGATTACGGGGACGTTGTATGGCACACTTTTAAACTATAAAGGTGAGTATGAGCAACTCAAACCAGAAATGAATGACAAACCTTATCAAAAACCACCTCAAGCCCCTATATTGTACATTAAACCGATCAATACGTTCTCCACTCATCATAACCCGATCCCACTTCCAGAAGGAGAAGAGCAAGTCCAAATTGGAGCAGCCTTAGGATTAGTCGTTGGCCAAACAGCAACGAAAGTTAAAGCAGAAGATGCTTATGATTATATTAAAGGCTATACGATTGTGAATGATGTTAGTTTGCCTATATCAAGCTATTATCGTCCAGCCATCAAACAAAAAGCTAGAGACGGTTTTTGCCCTATAGGTCCATGGGTTGTGAACCAAGGTGAGATCCGTGACCCTCACAATCTAGCAATAAGAGTTTCCGTTAATGGTGAAGTAAAACAGGAAAATTACACCGGCAATTTAATTCGCCCGATTCCTGAACTCGTTTCAGAAGTAACTGAATTTATGACGTTATATGAAGGAGATGTCCTATTGATCGGTGTACCAGAAAATCAACCTTTAGCAAAAGAAGGCGACCAAGTTAGTATTGAAATTGAACAAGTTGGACGTTTAAATAACAGAGTCGTTCATGAAGATGACGTTTTCGTAAGTGAGGTGGCTGTTGATGAAGCAAGGTAGAGTGTTATACGAATCAACGTTACATCATGTAACTGAAGTAGACGGTAGGATACAACTAAAAGATGGCAGATTAGTAGAAGAACACGAAGTTGAATGGTTGCCACCCGTAGAAACAGAGACGATCTTCACACTTGGTTTAAACTACGCAGATCATGCGAAAGAGTTATCTTTCACAAGTCCATTACCAGAACCACTTGTCTTTTTAAAAGGTAAAAATACAATTACCGGTCACCGCGGTACGACGGTTAGACCTGAAGATGTTGAGTTCATGCATTACGAGTGTGAGCTTGCAGTGGTGATTGGTAAGTCAGGTAAAAATATTAAAAACGAAGAGGCGCTTGACTATGTGAAAGGCTATACTGTTGCGAACGATTATGCGTTTAGAGATTATCTCGAAAACTATTTCCGTCCTAATTTAAGGGTGAAAAATAGAGATGGTTGTACGCCAGTAGGCCCTTGGTTTGTTTCAAAAGAGGATATTGAAGACCCGATGAACTTACAGCTTAGAACGTTTGTTAATGGTGAGAAAACACAAGAGGGGTCGACGAAAGATATGATTTTAGGAATTCCAGAGCTAATCGAATATTTAAGTAGTTTTATGACTTTAAATGATGGCGATATGATTTTAACAGGAACGCCTAAGGGCTCGGTTGATACTAAAGTTGGCGATGAAGTCATGACTGAAGTTGAAGGCGTTGGCCGGTTAACCAACACGATTGTAAGTGAGTAAAAGAGGTGAAGTAAGTGCCACACTTTATACTAGAGTACACCGATAATTTGAAAGGTGATTTGGATGTTACAAGTCTATTAAGAAGTGTCAATCAAGCGTTATTGAAGCAAGACGACATTATTCCAATCGGCGGTTTAAGGTCACGAGCGATTGAACTAAAAGATTACGTCGTGGCAGACGGTCAAGAAGATGATGCTTTCGTTCATGCGACTTTAAAGTTAGGTAAAGGGCGAACCGATGAAGAGAAGAAGCGCCTTTGTGATGAGTTGTATGAAGTGATTACCAACGATTTAGAGGAACTGTTTAATAAGCGGTACATGGCGTTTTCATTAGAGTTGTTTGAGTTTACCCATCCAACGTATAAGAAAAATAACATCCATGAACGTTATAAAAATTTGAAGAAAGGGTGAAGTAATGTGGAGAAGTTGTCACAACTGCATGAGCTCTATATAAATGGAGAGTGGATTGGTGAAGGTTTTGAAAAGATTGATGTTGTAAATCCAGCTAACCATGAAGTCATTGCTCAAGTGCCGAAAGTTGGTCGTGGTGAAGCGTTGAAAGCTGTCGATGCGGCTAGTGGGGCTTTACCGAATTGGTCATCTTTAACAGCAGATAAAAGAGCTCAATATTTAGAGAAATGGTACGCTCTTATTGATCAAGAGAAAGAATCGATTGGAAGGTTAATGACCGAAGAACAAGGTAAACCGTTAAAAGAAGCGGTAGGAGAAGTAGGTTATGCCAATAGTTTTATTAAGTGGTATGCCGAAGAGGGCAAACGTGTTTATGGCGATATTATCCCACCATCTCATCCTAAAAAGAGAATATTTGTTCAAAAACAACCAGTAGGTGTCGTTTCAGCGATCACACCGTGGAACTTTCCAGCTGCGATGATTACACGAAAAATTGCTCCGGCACTCGCGGCAGGCTGTACAGTCGTATTAAAGCCAGCTACTCAAACACCACTGACGGCAATTAAACTAGTCAAGCTAGCTGAAGAAGCTGGAATACCAAAGGGTGTCATTAATATTGTTGTCGGTAGTTCTAGTGAAATTGGTAAAGCATGGTCAGAAGACAGTCGTGTTCGTAAGCTTACTTTTACTGGATCAACTGAAGTGGGCAAAGTGTTAATGCGTGATGCAGCGGATACGATGAAAAAGATCTCACTCGAATTAGGTGGTCATGCGCCTGTAATCGTTATGGAAGATGCTGATTTAAAGAAGGCTGTTAAAGGTGTTATTCAGTCGAAATTCCGTAATGCTGGGCAAACTTGTATTTGTGCTAATCGAATTTATGTGCACGAATCAATTAAGGAAGAGTTTTTGCAACGTTTAAATGAAGAGGTGAAGACTCTAAAAGTCGGTAATGGGTTAGAAGAAGGCGTAGACATTGGTCCATTAATAGATGAAAGTGCTATGGAAAAAGTCGACAAACATGTAAAAGAAGCGGTCCAACAAGGAGCAGTCGTTGAAGTTGGTGGGGCAAAGCACATTGATGGAGAAGGTTATTACTACCAACCAACCGTGTTATCAAACGTCCATGACGACATGCTGTGCATGAATGAAGAAACTTTTGGCCCATTAGTACCTGTTTCAACATTTTCAGATGAGGATGAAGTCATTAAGCGAGCGAACCATTCACCTTATGGGCTAGCTTCATATGTGTTTACGGAAAATATGAGTCGAGCGTTTAGAATCAGTGAATCTCTTGAATTCGGTATTGTCGGCGTTAACGATGGAGCACCTTCAACGACACAAGCACCATTTGGCGGCTTTAAAGAAAGTGGTTTAGGCCGAGAAGGTGGCTATCAAGGAATAGAGGAATATTTAGAGACGAAGTATATTTCGTTTAGATTGTAAAAAAAGCCACAATTCAGTGAAACTTTTATAATGGTAAAACGTTATAGTTAGTAGAGAGCTTCTAAAACTACAATTAAATATTAAACCGATCTACTAGGGGAGCATGGTATTGCTGAGAGGTCTTTGGACCGACCCTTTGAACCTGATCTAGGTAACACTAGCGTAGGGAAGTGGAATGGTTAGTTATTGTTATATTGACGATTACTGCCCATCCCTACCTCGCTAGTGGATGGGCTTTTTAGTGCTCCTTGATTTGAAAGGGGAATGAACATGAGTGAACAATTTACAGATCGATTATGGAAAAGAGTAGAGCCAATTTGGAATTCGTATTTGGAGCATCCTTTCGTTAAAGGATTAGGTGAAGGATTGTTAGAACAAGAAAAATTTAAGCATTGGTTAAAACAAGACTATGTCTATTTAGTCGAGTATTCAAGATTAATGGCTTTAGGTAGTGCTAAGTCTAATGATTTAAAAACGATGACGACTTTTGCTAATCTTCTTCACGGTACATTAAATATGGAAATGGACCTTCACCGTCAATATGCGAGTAAATTTGGAATCACAGCTGAAGAATTAGAGAAGACAGATGCCGCATCAACGACAACCGCTTATACGAGCTACATGTTGAATGTCTCACAACGCGGCGGAGTTGAGAATGTCGTGGCCTCTGTTTTGGCATGTGCATGGAGCTATAATTTTATCGGCAAAGAGATAGCGACTTGGTCAGGAGCTAAAGACCATGAGTTTTACGGTCACTGGGTCGAAATGTATTCATCTGATGAATTTACAGAGCTAGCGGAAGATTGTAAGAAACTGATGAATGAACTAGCAGCAGGTAAGCCAGAGCGTGAGTTAGTGGAATTAGAAGAGATCGTCGTTAAAACGAGTTTACTTGAATATATGTTCTGGGATATGGCTGAGAATTTAGAAGAGTGGCCAGTAAAAGTGGAAGAAGCGGCAAGATAGTACGGAGAAAATAAAAGGCAAGGTTTTAGCGCCTTGCCTTTTCGCTTGTTAAAGTACGTCGATCAATATTCTAGTCATTTTATTGAAGATGAACTAGTTAATTAAAAACTTAGTAAAGTATGCAGCAAATAATAGAAGGACAAAAGTCAACATCCAACTGATCAAACCAAATGCATCATTCCATAAAGCGATCGTGTTAAGTACTCCAATCATGATTAATAATGTTGGTGTAATTAGTGCTTTAAAACTATAAACGCCAACTGATTGAGTTTTTTTGTAAATCACAAAAATCGAGAACAACATAATAAGAAGAAGTACAAAAAAAGCGACAAAATCCATTTATAATACCCCCTTAGAACTCTATACTTATTTTACCAAATTTATGTAATTTTGTGATTTATATTTGTTAACTTCTCCTAAACATAAGTTTAATTGTTTAACTATACATTTTGTTATACTATGCATAACAAATGAATTTATGGAGAGTTGAGCATGTATAACAATAGAACAGACACACAAGAACTAATCGGAAAATCGTTACCAGATCAAATTAGCAACTTTATTTTGAAGAAGATATTAAGAGAAGATTATAAGGCTGGCGAGAAGATCGTAGAAGAAGACATTGCTAGAGAGTTAAATACAAGTCGTGCACCAGTTAGAGAGGCATTGTATTTACTACAAGTAAAAGGTATAGTGGATCGTGTTCCAAGACGAGGAACCATTGTGAAACCATTTACAGATAAAGATGTCTCAGATTACCTTGTAGTTATGATCGGGATTATAGAACAAGGAATTAGTCTTTCGCAAAATATGTGGACAGATGAAAATAAAGAGCAATTTAAAGTATTGTACCAAGATACTAAAGAGAAATACAGGCAGCAAGATGTAATTGAATATCAAGACAATGCTGAAAAATTGTTCAGGTTTATACTTTACTTAACAGACAATAAAGCGTTAATTAAATTTTATGAAGAAACTAACCAAATATTAAATGTATTTGCTCAAGTGCAATGGGATAAAGAAACAGTGGAAGATTTTGCTCCTGAATTTGATGATTTTGCAAATGCTATATTAGAGTCAAACTTTGATCAAGCAAAAGTTGCTGTAGCAAAGGCGCTCAAGAAGGGGAAGGGGTAACCTTCCTTTTTAAACAAGCATAATTGTCGACAATCGACAGTAAGTTTGTTAAATTGAAACTGTAATCGATTACAAGCTAATAAGGGAGCGTTTTTACTCGCTCCTTTAATATTTTACAATTATTATCAGAATTTTTAAAAAGGGAGAGTTGTATGATGAGTAAAACGGTACTAATCACAGGTGGAGCAGGTGGCATTGGGCTAGAAACGGCTAAGGTATTTTTAGAAGAAGGAGCCAATGTAGCATTAGTTGATATTAGCTCTGAAGCGTTAGAGAAAGCAAAACAATCATTAAATAACTCAAGCAATGTATTAACAATCCAAGCTGATGTTACTGAAGAATCAGATGTTAAAAGTTATGTAGAGAAAACAGTTGAAACATTTGGATCTATTGATGTGTTTTTTAACAATGCGGCGATTGCAGGACCAGCCATACCTATTAAAGATTTAGAGAAAAAGCAGTTTGAAACCATAATGGATATTAATGTAACGGGTGTGTTTTTAGGGTTAAAATATGTGATCAATCAAATGGAGAAGCAGGGATATGGTAGTATTATAAACACTGCCTCCAATGCAGCTTATATCGGGTCTGCAGGCATGGCTGGATACATTGCATCAAAGCATGCAGTAGCCGGAATTACAAAAACAGCCGCACTTGAAGTTGCAGACAGTGGCATTCGAGTTAACGCTGTAGCACCAGCAGCCATTGATACGCAAATGTTATCGGGTATTCAGCAAAATGTTAACCCTGATGACCCAGAAGGTGCTGGAGAAGCGATCAAGCAAGGGATCCCACTAGGAAGGTTTGGTACGCCTAAAGATGTCGCGGAGATTGTTTTATTCTTAGCTTCAGATCGAACTTCATTTGTAACAGGTTCATTATATAATGTTGATGGTGGTATGCAAGCGGATTAACAGTTTAATTTCAATTAGTGAGTTGTACGGCTAGTCAACAAGAGATAATTTTTTGTTGAACTAGTACTATAAAGCTGACACATAAAAAGGAACTCTGTGATCACAGAGTTCCTTTTTAATAGGTTTAATTCTCGAAATTAAGATCCCCAACTAAAGGTAACTCTAAGTAACTTCTAGTAGGAGTTATTGTTACTTCAGTCTCTGTTATAGGTCGAATCGTGTGGTCATGATCACTAGCCATTATGACAATTCCAATGGATGATCCTTCACTAAATACATAATCATGGGCTTGCATGTCCCACTTGAATGTATAGTCTCTTCCAGGTACTAGACTAATAGAACGTTCAGGGCCATGAATGTTCTGAGCGTCCATCCAACCTCTTGAAACAACATTGAATGATCCATTTTCATTATAATCTACGAGGTAAGCGGTTAAGTTAGAAACCGGTTGGTCAAGGTTTGCACGAATGCTCACTTCGGCATTACCACTCATTCTAACTGAAGAGCTTAACGGGTCTGACGTGTAAACTAATCTGTTATCATGAGTATTATCTGGGTCCGAAACGAGACTTTCTGGGTTTGTGTTTGGTGCATCTACTAATGAGTGAGTTTCATGGGGCTGGTTTGGTATAGGTGAATCTTTTAGACTTCCTAAGTTTTCTTCTGTCGGTTGGAAATGTAGTTTAGTAGTATTAGCATCTACATGTGGCCAACTATTTTCTTTATGCCATGTACCATCTTCTCTTTGAATATCTAAAGTTGGTTCATCCATAATACCGTTGTCAATTCCATATAACCAGTAGTCAAACCAAAGATGAAGGGTCTCCTGATATTCAGAAGTTCCAGGCGCACTATGACCACCTTGGTGTAAGAACATTTTTCTTGGTACATTGTGATCAGATAGAGCTTCCCACCATTGTGCAAACTGGTTTGTACGAACATTCAGGTCGTTTAAGCCGTGTACAACAAGAACACTCGCTTCTACTTGATCTACATCATTTAAGTAGTTACGCTCATCCCAAAATTCGTTGTAATCACCCGTAATACGATCCTCATCTTCGACCATCTCATCAAGAATTGGATCACAAACCTCAGCGTTATCTCGAGTCATAACAGCATCAGCTAGGACACTAGCATCTTCACCTTGGAAACCTCCAGGTGCGACAACTGCACCATTAGCACGAAAGTAATCATACCAATTGCTAATGGCTACAACAGGTACAATAGTTTGAAGTCCTTCAACACCTGTAGTTGCTACAGCATTTGCTAAAGTGCCATTATAAGAAGCTCCAGTCATTCCTACGTTACCAGTCGACCAGTCAGCAGCAACCTCATCTCCATCATCATTAAACGCTTTAGCGTCTCCATTTAACCAATCTACAATAGCTTTAGCACCTAAAGTTTCATTAGGATCTCCAGTTGTTGCACAACCTGTGGACGAACCACTGCCAATACTCTCTGCTAAAATAACAGCGTAACCTCTAGGAACATAGAAATTTCCTAAATTTCCTAGGTTTTGAGGAGAGGACATCGGCTTGCCATCATATGTCCTTCCATGACCATTACCGTTGTGCGGTACAGGGGTTAAGTCATGGTCAACATCAAAAAAGTTAAGAGGTCTGAGTCCAGCGCGGTAAGGGCTCACTTCTAGTATGGTAGGGATTTTTATGTCTTCATCGGTATTAGGTCTCATAACTTGTATAGAAACCATGTCATTTTCCCCAGTGCGATCACTATCTATTTCTGTTTCTATCCACAAATTCTCTATAATAGCATCCTCTGTTGAGTATATAGGGGCTGTTTTACCATCTTCTAATTCAATAGCAGTTGTTTCAGAATTAGTTTCTGGAATTAATCCATTTAGAGGTAAATCCATTGGTGAGTTAGAGTTTCCTTGCTCTGGAGTTTCCGCAAGAGTGAAGGTAGTCGTAGATGAAAGTATGAGTAGTAAACTAAGGAGTAGACTGATTGTTATTCTTCCTATTTTCATAGAATCTCCTCCTAATAATTAAATTGTAGTGAGTGTTCGATCCCTTTATCATGGTGACTGAGGAGTTGTGTTTTGGAAGGGGAGGTTAATTAATAGTTTCATAGATTTTAATTAAATCACATGCGAGGGTTGTTCAGTTTCCCTTATAATTTCACCTACCTCCTAATTCAGTTGGAGCACATGGTAAGTTGAAGGCTCTTTTAGCTTGTCAACTGCTCTTTTGTTTAAATAGTAACACAATATTTTACGGAATATTTCAAAAATACAGAAAATGGTTAGAATGTAGTGTTTTTGCTATGTAGAAATACCTAACAAACAAAAAAAATATATAATTTCACTTTAATATAACTCTTCAAAATATTTACAAAAACCTCTACTTTTTACTTATGAACTGACATGAATGCATACAAACGTTAAAGGTGTGGGAAAAGTAATAAAGACTTCTAAACAATGGAGGAATTCAAATGACTAAAGATTCAAAAGCACCTAAAGCCAAACGAAATAACGAGCCTAAAACGCCTGATGAACAAAGAAGAAGAAAAGGCAAGTCCAATACCCGTAATACGAGAAGTTAAGTTCGAAAGCACCCTATAAAATGGGTGCTTTTTCTTTGTTAAAGTTTCGTTTATAGCTCCATTTCTATGATAGAATGAAACAATGAATTCTCAGGCATAGGAGTGGAACGAGATTGAACAAAAAAGACATAGCTAACATTAAAAAACAGTTTAAAGTCAATAATGATTTATTATATATTCATGAGATCTTTAACGTTTATATTATGAAAGAATCGAGTGAGATTTATCATCATCAAAGCATGCCGTTTGACCTTTTAGAAGAAGAGCAACAAGAGTTGTTCATGAACAATTTCAAGAAAGTGTTAACCGGTCAATTAGATGAAAAGTTATTTGAGTTAACATTCCAAAAGGACGTTGAAAATAGCAGTCAGCTCATTTTACATCAAGGCTTGCTCAGTCAAGGGACTGAAGAGTGGAAAGAACAAATGCTTAAGCTCGTTGAGAAGATGTTGAAAGATAAACAATATGAAATGGATATCGTCGTCACGTTTATTCGTGCTGAGTTCCGTAATCCGACGAAAAAGCGTAGTGAAGAATCCGATGAAAGCAGTCATGATACGGTTTATTCGCATCCATTTATTTTATGTAGTATGAATCAAACACAAGATCCGAAAAAAGAATTGTTGTTTGATTATGTACAAAAAGAATTTAAATATAATATCGTCGTTGATCCAGTAATTAATTTACAAAAGCCGATTTCAGGTTTTTTGTTTCCAGCGATTACAGACAATGCGTCTGATGTGAACCATATCCTATATTCATCAGGAAAAGCTTATGAGCTCGATTACCATTTTATCGAAGAGGTGTTAAATGCTGAAGAAGCGGTTACTGCTCAAGAAGACAAAATCGTGTTTGAAGAAGTGATTCGAAAAGTAGCTGGTGATCAAATTAATACATCGACACTTTCAAGCGTTTACGAAGAAGTGAATCGTGTCGTTGAAGAAAGTGAAGCGGAAGAACCGCCTAAGTTAGATTATAAAGATGTTGAACAAGTATTAAAAAGTAGCGGTGTAAAAGATACCGAGCCAGAAAAAGTTCAAGAAGCGTTTAAAACGGTAATTGACGATGAATCATACGAATTAAAAGCGAGCAACGTCGTACCAAAGTATAATTCGAAATCGATCAAAATTAAAACGAAAGTAGCCGATATTTCAGTCAGTCCACAAGATTTAAAGTATGTCCGTCAAACGCAACTCGGCGGAAAGCTTTGTTTGATGATTGAAGTAGAAGAAAATACAGTGATTGAAGGATTTGAAATGATTCCAGAAACGTTGTTAAAGAAAGTAGAAGGTGAGGGCGAAGACGAAGAGTAAATAGCTCATAGATCGGCCCAAGAAGCTCATTGGAAGACTGCAGAGGCTCATAGAATGGCGCGAGAGGCTCATTGGAAAACTGCAGAGGCTCATAGAATGGCGCGAGAGGCTCATTGGAAGACTGCAGAGGCTCATAGAACCGCGCGAGAGGCTCATTGGAAGTCTGCAGAGGCTCATAGAACGGCGCGAGAAGCTCATTGGAAGACTGCAGAGGCTCATAGAACAGGCCGAGAAGCTCATTGGAAGTCTGCAGAGGCTCATAGTCGACATACTCTAACAATAAAAAGGCCGGCGCCAATAGCCGGCCTTTTTCAAATCTAAAATAGTAATACCGCAAACACTGTTGTCACAATCAAACCAATGACTACTGGGATAAAGCTTTTTCTTACTAGGTCAATAACTGATATCTTCGCAAAACCTGCAATTGCAATAATTGGTGACCATGCAACTAGTGTTCCGCCACCTACCCAGATCGCGCCAACTTGCCCAATTGAGGCTAGTGTTGTTGCGTCCATTCCAGTCGTTGCGCCTAATGCTTCAGATAAAGAACCGATTAGTGGAAGGGCTGAGAAACCTGATCCATCAAGACCAGAAACCATTCCTAGCATTAGTACTCCTAATGCGGTGAAGAAGTTGTTATCTGGAATATAAGCCTGGCTTGCTTGAACTAGATCGAATAAGAATGATGGTGTTGTATTCGGGTCTGTGCCTAAAATGCTTGCAGCTAATTGTCCGCTACCAATAAAGAAGAAGGCTGCAACTGGAATAACGAGTCCCATCACTTTAAAGGCGAAAACAAATCCGCTTACGATATGTTTGCTAACATCTTGTAATGTGCTCTTGTAATTTCTAAATAGTGACATGATGATAATTAAAATTAATGCTGTACCACCAACTAGTGAAGAACCTGCTCCGTCTTCAATTGCAGGAATGAAATCCGAGAATGTCGCGATCACTACATAAGCTACGATAATTAAAAAGATAACGGGTACTATTACTGCAAATATTGGGCTGTATTTACCTTTTTTAACTTCTGTATCTTTAACGCGAATATTTAAGTCATCATCTCCGCTTTCTTCCCACTCTGTTAAGTTTTGTTGTGATGGCTGTTTAATATGTTTTCGAATCATAAAGTAAGCAATTGTAATTGAAACAATTCCAGCGACTAGCGATAAAATTAACGTCAGTTCCCCAACGTCTCCAGAGGAAATTGTTGGGCTACTTGAGGCTGTTAATTCAGGTGCTACTTTTAAGATGAAGTCTGATGACAGTGCCATTCCGTGACCAGCTAATGAAATTGCAATGGCAGCACCTATTGGTGGGAGCCCTGCTTTAATGGCAACTGGAATCATGAGTGCGCCAATTAACGGAACAGCTGGTGCAGGCCAGAAAAATAACGATAAGAAGTACGTAACGATGACAAGTACCCAGAAAGCTAATGGTCCGTTTCGCATAACTTTTTGAAAAGGTTTAATCATTTGTTCATCTGCGCCGATCGATTGAATTGATTTAAGTAAGGTCGTCATAACAGCAATAATTAAAAAGATGTTAAATAATTGAGTGGCGGCTGTTAAGTTTGCATTGAAAATTGCTTGAACCCCATCTAGAAAGGACCCCGTAAAAGCCCAAGCTACAAATAAGACCATGACTAAAGCTGGAACGACAACATTTTGTCTAAATAACATCGTTAAAATAATGATGAGTGTCCCAGCTAAATACAACCAATGCGCTAAGGTCAGCTCCATGCTTTTAACTCCTTTTCGTGAATATAGTAATTCTTGCCTATTCGTATGCGCTGACCTAGGCAGGTGTTACAGTTTCTACCTATATTATTTTGATGTACATAAACAGCTTTACTTGAGGGAATTTAAGTAGTAATTAAAGGAGTTGGAATTATGTATTTATGTCCTTTGTGTAATGGTTTAGAACAGCATTCACTTACATGCTCAAAGTGTGATTCTCAAATAGATGATCAAGGCAAAATGACAGATTACTTTGATGATTATAGTGCTTATATGGATATTGCATCGATGAAATTGTTAGATGGTGATCGTGAATCGAAGGCAAATCATCAATGTTTACATTATTTTTATTGTAAAGAATGTAATGCTGAAGAGGTTAAAGCGATTAATGAAGAGGAAATCTTTCAATAAAGCTGAGCGTTAATTTAGCTTGTTTAATTTTTGTGTAATAAAATTATAGTAAGGGAGGGTATTAAATGGTTAAAGTGACAGAAGCGGCTGTGAATCAAGTGAAGAAAGAAGTTGAATCAAGAGTTAATGAAGATGAAATACCAATCATTCGTCTTTCAATGGGGGTTGGTTGAGGTGGCCCACGATTACAACTGGCTCTGGAGGAGTCAGCAAATGATGATGACGAAGTAACTGAGGTTGAAGGGGTAAAATTTTTAGTAAGTGAAAAGGATCGATCTTACTTTACTAATGCCAAAATTGATTATACAAAAACATTATTAGGTGGCGGGCAATTTAAAGTATTACGTGTCTAAATAAGAAAGCGAGTCCACTCAAATTGAGTAGACTCGTTATTTATATTTAGACAGCTTTAAGTAGTCTTTGGTTTATTTTGTCATTTAGTTCTTTAACAGAGAGGCCTAATGCTAAGGACAGTTCTTTAAATAGAGTACCTTGGATTGTCGTTAGATGTTTGTTGTCTTGTTCATATAGCTTTTTGCCATTGTTTTCAAGTTCATGTTTTTTCTTAATTAGGGTGTTAATGACTTTAGCGATGTCAAAACGATCTCCATTATTTACTAATTTTTTATAAGTTTGGGATCGCAAGTTCGGGTTATCAATCCATTCAACACCATCTAAATAAAATGACTCCAAGATCTTTTCTGCTTCGGGCTTCTTAATTAACTCTTTCATCTTGATTTTGTCGTTATCTACAGGTGCATTGATCGTCAGCTGTTGTTGATCATTCTCTAGTGGATGTAGTACATAATAATCTTTCGTAACACCGTTAATTTTCATACTATTGATGCCATCAATCCGACAGATACCGTGACTAGAGTAGATAACTAAATCGCCAATGTTTAACATGACTAAAACCTCCTGAATGTACAGCCAAATTTATTTGACCATTATTACTATTTTAACACTTTAGTAGAGAAAAATCAATTCGTTTACACTTACGATGAAAGAAGAAGCTTTCATTAATGAAATTGGGCTATATTACCATTGAAACCATTCACTATTATTGGTATAGTACTAATTACAGAGAAGTTATTCTCTAACAACCAATTCTGCGTTGTTCGTAGTATCATTTTGTCTTAAACCTATAAGATCTAAAAGGGAAACTTAAATTTTAAGCTGGACAACACGCCTGTTAATCAGGACTTTGGAAAGTTTAATGCGGTTACCCACCTGCCAATGCGGGTTAAAAAGGCAATCGAATTACGACATCATGCGGAATGGTTTATAATTTATTAACTAATATAACCTAACCCTCTTCATTAAGTTGAAGAGGGTTTTTAATATGCGTTTATTTAAACTTTTTAAACTCTTTTATAACTCGGGAAATCGGTAAACCTACAACATTATAGTAGTCACCAATGATTTGTTTAACAAATAGAGCACCTAGGCTTTGAATACCGTAAGCCCCTGCCTTGTCATAAGGGTCATTAGTATCGATATATTGCTCGATTTCTTCTTCAGATAGAGGCCAAAATTGAACTTCTGTCTTTTCAACATGGACTAATTCCTCATCCTTACTTCGAATCATAAAGCCAGTATACACTTCATGAGTATCATCGCTTAACGCTTTAATCATGTTATACGCTTCGTGTCGATCTTTCGGCTTCTCAAATATAGAATTTTGATAAGAAACAACTGTGTCAGCTGATAAAATAATTTCATCATCATGATTAATAGGTACATTTCTGCCTTTTAATATTGCTAACTGTTTCACTTTCTCAACAGGGTCTTCGGTTTCGATTTGTGATTCATCTACATCAGGTTTACGGATAGTGAAAGGCTGGTTAACAAGGTTTAACAGCTCTTGTCTTCTTGGTGAGGATGAGGCTAGAATTAACGTTTTAGACATGTACAAAAATCCCCTTGTCGTCACGGTTTTAAATTTATAGTATGGTTAAAATATAACATACAACTTACTTATGATTAACATAAAAGAGGAAGCGATCAACGTGGGTGAAACAATTAAAAAAGAAACGATTAACATATTGGACGTTGAAGTTTATTGCGAACATTCGATAAGTGAAAAGCCACCAATCATTCTAATTCACGGATTTTTAGCTTCGACATTTACTTATAATCAAATTGTGCCAAACTTATCAAAACAATACTCGGTTTTATTAGTTGATTTGCCTGGGTTTGGACGAAGTGAGAAATCGACAACGTTTAACTATTCCTTTGAAAATTATACGAAGCTCATCTTAGCGATTATGGACCACTTTAAACTGGAGAGCGCCTTTTTTGTCGGACATTCAATGGGTGGTCAAGTGTCTTTGAACGTGGCAAAATACGCTCCTGATCGTGTGAAGAAAATTGTTCTGTTATGTAGTTCGGGTTATTTAAAAAAGGCTAACCGTTTTTTACGTTACGGGTCTTATTTGCCATTATTTCATTGGTACGCCTATCGCTATTTTCAAAAGAAAGATGTACGCGGAGTTATGGAGCGCGTCTTGTATGATCATTCGTTAATTACTAATGAAATGATGGAAGAGTATAAACGGCCATTAATGGAACAAGATTTTTATAAGTCATTATTAAGGTTATTAAGACATCGAGAAGGTGACTTATCAACTGAAGAGTTAAAGCAAATTAATACACCGACGTTGCTGATTTGGGGTAAAGAAGACGAAATCGTCCCATTAAAGGTAGGGGAAAAGTTAAATGACGACTTGCCGAATTCTGAATTAGTCGTTTATGAAAAAGCAGGGCACCTAATTACAGATGAAAAGCCGAAAGAAGTGTATGAGCAAATTGTAGAGTTTGCAAAGTAAAACGCTTGGGGACAGGTCCTAGGCGTTTTTTTATACATCAATTTATCATAAATTAGTTGAGCAAGCAGGAAATTCATTTCGTGTAACGAATTATATAAGGAGAGGAGGGGTTGTATGACAGTTGTTAAAAGAAGTAACGTCGTTGAAGATTTTCACGGGACGCAAGTTGAAGACCCGTATCGTTGGTTAGAAGACCCAAAAAGTAAAGATACGTTAAGTTGGGTTGAAGAGGTAGGAAAGCAGTGTGATAGCTACTTCCATAACGCTAAATCGAAAGAAGAAGATCGCGAAAGGTTAACGGAATTATGGAATTTTCCGAAGTATTTTGTACCGAAGCGCGTGAAGGACAAGTTGTTTTATCAAAAAAATGATGGGTTACAAAATCAAGCAGTGCTATATGTACAAGATCGTAACGGAGAGAAAGTCGTCATTGATCCGAATCAATTAAGCGATGATGGAACAGTTGCCATGACTAATTGTACAGCAAGTTCAGATGGACGTTATGTCGCCTATGCAACATCGACCCACGGTAGTGACTGGCAAGAAGTTTATGTAAAGGATGTTGAAACGGGTGAAACGTTAAATGATCATTTACAATGGTTAAAGTTTACACCAATTAAGTGGGCTCCTGACGATTCAGGCTTTTTCTATAGCCGTTATCCACATCCTGATACTGTGAGTGAAGAAGAGCAAGGTCAGCACCATAAAGTTTATTATCATCGTATTGGCACTGACCAAAGTGAAGATGAGTTAATTTATGAGCGACCAGATGCGAAAGATTACTTGTTCTTTCCTAGCATTACACATGAAGGCGATTATATCTTTTTAAATGTTAATGTTGGAACGTCAGCACAAAACCGTTTCTACGTAAAAAAATATGGTACAGACGAAGAGTTTCACCGTTTGTTAGATGATGCAGATGCTCAATATACTTATGTTCATAATGAGGGGGCGCGTTTTTACTTTTTAACGAATTTAGATGCGCCGAAAAACCGCCTTATTGCCATTGATCTTAATGAGCCTGAACGTGAAAACTGGGAAGAAGTAATTGCTGAACAAGAAGATTCGATGCATGCTGTTCGTTTCTTAAATGGTCAATTTGTCATTGCTTTTTTACATGATGCTCATCACCAACTTTACGTTTATCATTTAGACGGTTCAAAAAGTCATCCAATCGATGTGCCGATGTTAGGTTCGATTACAGATTTAACCGGAAAGCACGATGAAGCTGAAATGTATTTCGGTATGACGTCATATTTAAGTCCAACAGCTGTTTATCGATATGACATTGAAAAAGATGAGTTATCGACTTATGCTGAATCAGAACTAGCGATCGAAACGTCTCAGTTTGAAACGGTTCAGGAGTTTTACACATCTAAAGACGGTACAAGGGTGCCGGTGTTTATTACGAAGCGAAAAGACTTGCCTTTAGACGGTGAGAATCCTGTCATTTTATTCGGGTACGGTGGATTTAATATTAGTTTAACGCCTGCATTTAACCCAGCTGTATTACGTTGGTTAGAAAAAGGTGGCGTATACGCTGTCGCCAACTTACGTGGTGGTTCAGAATACGGTGAAAATTGGCATGAAGCAGGTATGCTTGAGAATAAGCAAAACGTATTTGATGATTTTATTTCAGCAGGAGAATATTTAATTGAGCAAAATTATACGAAGAAAGAAAAGTTATCAATTATGGGTGGTTCTAACGGTGGCTTGTTAGTAGCGGCTTGTATGGTGCAACGACCTGATTTATTTGGTGCTGTCATTTGTCGGGTACCTGTTATTGATATGCTTCGTTATCATAAGTTTACGATCGGTAAGTTTTGGATTCCTGAATTCGGAAGTGCTGAAAATCCAGAGCAATTTAAGTATTTATATGAGTACTCTCCACTTCACAACGTTCAACAAGGCGTGAAGTATCCACCCGTATTAATTGCGACAGCAGCAAGTGATGATCGTGTTGTGCCAGCACACGCGAAGAAGTTTCATGCAACCTTACAAGAAAAAACACCTGAAACGACGTCTGTGCTGCGGTTAGAGTCAAAGGCAGGGCATGGTTTAGGAAAGCCAACGTCAAAATTGATCGATGAATGGGTTGATTTTTACGCATTTTTAGACAAAGAGCTTGGGTAAAAAAGAAGCAGTAGAGGGCGAACCTCTGCTGCTTTTTTTATGCATGCTTTAGTTATTTCTAGACAAGTTAAGTATAGTCTAGTTTTGCTTTGGAGGTCTTTAAATTGCCTTATGTAAAAGTTAATGGCGTTAAGCTATATTACAACGTAAAAGGAAGTGGTGAACCGATTTTACTCATTCATTGTCCACTGTTTCCTAGTCAAGTGATGAAAGCTCAGAGTCGAAATTTATCAAAATCTTATCAAGTTATTAATGTCGACTTAAGAGGGCACGGAAGAAGTACATCAACGAAAGAAAAGTGGGATTTTGTTACGATTGTTGAAGACCTTAAAGAATTGTTGGACCATTTGAAAATTAGCCCTGTATGGGTTTGTGGCTATTCAGCAGGTTGTTCAATTGCATTTGATTTAGCGTTAAGAGCTCCTAATTATGTAAAAGGGTTAATCCAAGTTGGAGCAGTAGATGAAGTAGCTAGTCCCATTTTAACGACAATTGCTAAAGGCGGAGCGAAAGTATCGAGTCAAGGAATAACCAATATAATTGCCGTGTTTGGAGCGCTTAGCAATACGAAGAAGCCATACGTTTTATTCCCATTAATTAAAGAGTCGTTTAAGACGAATCCAACAGATGCCGCAGCCTTTTATGATGCCTACTTAAAAACAAGTTACTCAGGAAATCTTTCTGAAATTGACCAACCGACTTTGCTCGTTTATGGCGAGCACGATCCACTTTTAGGACGTTATGGTTTCAATATTGTGACGAAAATGCCTGATTGTCAGATTGAAGTTATAAAAGGTGGGCGCCACCAAATTCCAGCTAATAAGAGTGAAGAATTGAATATATTAATTCATCAATTTGTTTCAGGTAAGGTTAGGGAAGAGTAAAGAAATCGGCGAACATTAAGTATAGGTGTTCGCCGATTTCTTTACTAATCTAAATAACTGGACGAGTTTGAACGTCGAGTATCAAATCTTCAATGGATTCTTTAGTACGCTTAACATTTTTCATGATGAAATGGCTGTTCGGAAGTGTTGGTATGCGATTTAAGTCGTAGTTAAAATCTTGGTCTGGAACATCGTATGATAAGTGATCCACAAAATACTTGTAAAAGGACCGCATCACCATAACCGTTAACCATTCACCAGCACACCGGTGACCAATGTGATGATCGCCTCCGCCTTGTGGGACGAAGCTGAACGGACTTCCTTTCCAATTGATAAAACGCTCAGGTTTGAACTCATTTGGTGACTCCCAATCATCTTCGTGCATGTTTGTCCCATATAAGTCTAAAACGACGAGAAGATCCTTTTTAAAATGATAGTCTTGCCAGTAAAAGCTTTTTTTCACTTTGGCAGCCATTGCTGGAGCAAAGGGGTAAAAGCGTCTAACTTCTTGGGCAAACATATGGCTATAGTCGTTTTCATCTTTTTTCATTTTGAAATAAGTATCTGGGTATTGGTGTAGAGCGAGTGCTCCAAAAATAATCCAATAAGCTGTTGCGAGAAGCGGGCGGTACGTATTATTGAGTTCTACAGCTGCTGTTTGTAAATCCAACAACTTTCCGTTAGGTTCTCGATGGTTTGAAATGATATAGGCCGATGTATATGCAGGCGGTTGATATTTTCCTGCTCGAATCTTCTTTATGATCTCTTTAAGCCATTTTTCATGACTGTCACGAGCTCTTTTTCCATTTCGATAACGCGACACCGATCCGCCAAAAGAATCGACCATATGGGTTAACTCTTCGGTCCTCTTTTTGACATCTTTCTCTTCTAATGGAACACCAGCCCATTTTAATCCTGTTCTAGTTAAGATTTCGTTCAACTCATCGAACAACACGACTTGTTTTTGGTTCTCCCATTGTTTAGCTTTTGCATCTAACTCTTGTAAGGCGATGTTTTTCATTGCTTCGAGTCGTTCGGGTGTAATTAGAGATAAATGCATTCGCTTTCGTTGTTTATGTTGCTCCCCGTCTAACCCATGAACACCACCTTGTCCGAGTAATGTTTGTTTTAGCGGTAGAGGGGCTGCGCCTTTTCTTTTAAAAATCGTGTTGTCATAAAACAATTCTGCTGCTTCTTTTCCAGCCATACAGACTGCTTTCTTCCCCATAAGCCGTGTTTCGAATAGATCAGAATTTAATTTCTTTCTAGTCTGAGGCAAGAAATGAAACCCTTGTTTAATAAGCGTTAAAGTATGGTCAATTCCATCTGTTTTTGGAATTGGTTTTTTAATATGCATTTGATTCATTCCTTTCAAGGATTACGACAATCATCCATACGTTATTGTTTCTACAAAACAACTATTTTATGAAAATCTAAACGAAATATTAACAAAGCATTAATATAGGCTTAATAGTTCGAGTGTACTCTTCTAATTGTAAGGCAAATAACAAAGAGGGGGATTTTTAATGAAGAGTGTATTAAAGAAAGCGACATTACTTATTGGGCTTGTTGTGTTATTAGGATTATTCGTTGGATGCACACAAGAAGATGAGACTGAGCCTTCTGAAGAAGCTGAAGGTGTTGTATCGGCAAGTGAAAGTGATGATGACGATCAAACTCTAGAAGAAGGTCCAGAAGGTTATTTAAGAGCTCAAGGATCTGATACGATGGTTAACCTTGGTCAAGCATTTGCTGAAGCTTATATGTCCGAATTCCAAGGTAGTGTAGCTGTTACCGGAGGGGGAAGTGGTACTGGTATTGCTGCTTTAATTAATGATGATGTTGAAATCGCACAAGCATCAAGGTCGTTTTCAGACGAAGAGTTAGAAGAGGCTAAAAATAATAACGTTGATGTTCATCAGTTTGTTGTTGGGCAAGATGGTCTTGCAGTTTACACGAATGAAAATAACCCTATCGAAGAGTTAACAGTACAACAAGTTAAAGATGTTTTTACAGGTGAAATCACTGAATGGTCAGAACTAGGATGGGATGAAGGAGGAGAAATCTCAGTATTCTCACGTCAAAGCAACTCTGGAACTTACGTTTATTTTAATGAAAATATTATGGACGGTGAAGATTGGGCACCAGGAGCACAGTTCATGTCAGGTTCTGCAGCTCTAGTTGAAGGCATATCACAAGATTTAAGCGGAATTGGCTATAGTGGTATTGGATATAACGTAGATACAGTAAATGTAGCAAACGTAGCTATTGATGAAGATCACGATTACGTATCACCTTTAGAAGCAGACAACATTAATGATGGATCATACCCGATTGCTAGACCACTCTATTTTTACACTAATGGTGTGCCAGAGGGGTTAATGCTACATTACTTAAATTGGGTAATAAAATCAGATGAAGCGCAAGAACAATTAAATGCAACTGGATTTTATGGTGTAGGAAACTATGAGGAACAAAATAAAGAATTGTATGAAGAACTAGATTTGGAGTACTAAATGGCTTAGGTTGCCAAGGAGTTACTCAACTCCTTGGTAAACATATTTTGAAAGGGGAATAGTCGTGCGGTTACCCAGTTTAAAGACGAATGTTGAATCAACTCAATCAGTAGTTGTAACAAAGCAGAAATTAACACAGAAATCTTTCGTAACAAACTTAGGCGATTATTTAATGGAAAAATTGTTTCTCTTATTAGGGACATTAGCGATTTTTATTCTACTTTTAATTGTTGGGTTTTTAATTCGTGAAGGAAGTGACGCTTTAAGAGAGGTAGGGATTTCTGAATTTATTTTTGGCCAAAGTTGGTACCCTTCTTCAAGTGAACCACGTTACGGTGCGTTACCGTTTATAATTAGCTCGGTCATGGTCACCGTTGGTGCTTTGCTACTAGCAGTGCCATGGGGGATCTTTACAGCCATCTTTATATCAGAGATTGCTCCAAAACGGTTAAAGGAGATGTTGAAGCCTGTAGTCGAGATCTTTGCTATTTTCCCTTCAGTCGTTTTAGGCTTTATTGCTTTAATCGTCATATCTCCTATTGTGGCCAATGTATTTGGTTTATCAAATGGTTTAACAGCTGTCACAGCAGCAGTTATTTTATCTGTAATGGCTTTGCCAACCATTATTAGCATCGCAGAAGATTCACTTAATAGTGTGCCGAGTGATTTTAAAGAAGGAGCCTATGCGTTAGGTGCAACGAAATGGGAAGTTATTAAAAATATATCGCTACCTGCAGCTAAATCAGGAATCATTGCAGCGGTTATGCTCGGGTTCGGTCGTGCTGTTGGTGAGACGATGACGGTTTTAATGGCGGCGGGTAATGCAATTGATATGCCAATTCAACATTTTCTAGGTCTTACAGTCCCTGACTTTTTAACGTCTGTAAGAACTTTAACAGCGAATATTGCCATTGAAGGCTCTGATGTCGCATGGGGAAGCTTGCATTATAGTGCTTTGTTTGTTGTCGGTATGATTCTATTTGTCATTACATTTATCGTTAATTTAATCGCAGATCTATTAATTAACAGGCAGAGAGGAGCTTTACGTAATGACTAATGCCGCTTTGACTAAGAAAAAACGTTACACTCAGTCGCTCTGGGTTACAGTGTGTTCACTGTTTACTGCCATTACAGTCGGGACATTACTATTCTTGTTTTATTGGATTGTTGTTGGTGGAGCTGAAGTTATAAGTTGGTCGTTTATAACACAAATGCCTGAACAGAATATGACAGCAGGTGGAATTTGGCCCGCTTTAGTAGGTACTGTCTATGTCTCTTTATTAACTATAGCAATTTCGGTCCCACTTGGAATTGGTGCAGCTATTTACTTAAACGAGTATGCGAAGCAAGGACGGCTCGTTAGACTCATTCGTTTGTCTATTCGTAACTTATCTGGTGTTCCTTCCATCGTTTATGGATTATTTGGTCTTGGGTTGTTTGCTGCGACTTTCGGTTTTGGTCGTAGTTTGATCGCTGCAGCCCTAACGTTAGCGATTATGGTGTTGCCATGGGTGATTACAGGGGCAGAAGAAGCGCTAAAAGCTGTGCCAAGATCTTTTCGAGAAGGTGGCTTAGCATTAGGAGCGACGAGGTGGCAAATGATTAGGCAACTTGTTTTGCCATCTGCTATACCGGGAATGGCAACCGGCTCGATATTAGGCCTTGCACGTGCAGCGGGTGAGACAGCTCCAATTATACTTACGGGTGCTGCTTATTATTTACCAATCATTCCTCATGATATAAAAGAACAATTTATGGCGTTGCCTTATCATTTATATATTTTAGCAACACAACACTCTGAAACTGCAACAGTAAGGCCAATTGCTTATGGTACTGCATTAGTATTAATCCTATTAGTTATTTTACTTAATAGTGTTGCAATTTTTATACGTAATTATTATCGCCGCAAAAATGAATGGTTATAGAAAGAAAGTGTAAGTCATTACTTTTAGGAGGGTTAAAATGGGGATTAAGGAAGTTGAACCAGTACAGATTAATGTTAAAGAACAATTTGAAGCACGTGTATCAGAAAGTGTAAGAGATGTGTTTCAAGTTGAGGAACTAAGCCTCTGGTATGGGACAAATCAAGCATTAAATAGTATTAGTTTTAGTGTTAAAGAAAAGCAAGTTACAGCGATTATAGGACCTTCAGGTTGTGGTAAATCAACATTTTTAAAGACTTTAAACCGAATGGTTGAGTTAAATACCAATGTTCAAACAAGAGGGAGTATTATTTACCAAGATGTAGACGTATTTGATCCGAAAGTTAATCTCGTTGAGTTGCGCAGTGCAATTGGCATGGTATTTCAAAAGCCAAATCCATTTGCTAAATCGATTTTTGACAATGTTGCTTTTGGACCGAAAATTCATGGAGTTAGAAATAAGAAAAAGTTAAAAGAAGTTGTGGAGTTATGTTTAAAACGAGTTGGGTTATGGGACGAAGTAAAAGATCGTTTGAATGACAGTGCTTTAAGCCTATCAGGCGGTCAACAACAACGCCTTTGTATTGCTAGGTGTTTAGCAGTTGAACCAGAAGTCATTTTAATGGATGAACCAACAAGTGCTCTTGACCCAATTTCTTCAGCTAAAGTAGAAAACTTAATAGAAGAACTGAAAGAATTATATAGCATCGTTGTTGTCACCCACAATATGCAACAGGCAGCTAGAATATCAGATCACACTGCTTTTTTCTTACATGGAGAGTTAGTTGAGTATGATCGAACAGATCGGATCTTTTCAAATCCTCAAGATCAACGTACGAAGGATTATGTCACTGGTCGTTTTGGCTAAGTGAATAAATTTACAAACTCTTAACACTACTCGATTTATTACTCATGTAGAATGGAATTAGAAGGCATTCTGTTCTTGAGGGAGAGGTTAATGTGACTGGTAAAGTGTTAGTTGTCGACGATGAAGCATCAATCATTGCATTAGTACAGCACCATTTAGAGCAGTTAGGTTATAAAGTAGAATCAGTACAAGATGGTAAAGAAGCTTTAAATTTAATTAGGTTTAACAACTATGACCTTGTCGTTTTAGATGTTATGCTACCTAACTTAGATGGAATGGAAATTTGTAAAGAACTGAGAATAGAACACCATAACGTACCTATATTAATGCTGACAGCGAAAGATGATGAAGTTAATAAAATATTAGGGTTAGAGTTTGGTGCGGATGATTATATGACTAAACCCTTTAGCCCTCAAGAGTTAGTGGCAAGGGTAAAGGCTTTGATGAGAAGAACGCACCAATTTAATGACCAGGCTGTTCACAAGGAAGTAATCACGATTGGTGAGCTTGAGATTTATGTTAAAGAGTATGAAGTCTATTTCAAGGGTAATCCATTAGTTCTTACTCCTAAAGAGTTTGAGTTATTATTATATTTAGCACAACATCAAGGTCAAGCGTTATCACGAGATCAGTTAATGACTGCTTTATGGGGATATGAATATATCATTGAAACCCGTATCGTCGATGTACATATTGCACATCTTCGAGAGAAGTTAAATAAACATTATATTAAAACGATAAGAGGCGTTGGTTATAAAATGTTAGCTGATTAGGCAGGTTGGATGACCTGTCTTTTTTTTATGTATAACTAGACACTCACACACTAAATGAACAAATCATAAACTGTGTTGAGGAGGTGCTTCTTAGTGGAACGACACTCGAAGCGGAAGCGAACAAGTAAAAGTTATGCAAAACAATACCCTAAAATAACGGACTATTCTGTAGCTGACTTGTATAGAGGGAAGCACCTAGACTTAATTACAGCTGCACTATTATTAACTGGAAAATTAAAAGTTGATTCCGTTGAACTATTTCGAAATAACCCGGCAGTTGAAGTAACATTACTCGGGCGTTATATGATGCCTAAAAAAGAACATATTAATGCTTTAGAAGAGTTCCTTGAAGAGAATGGAGACTTGACATTGGATGAAATATTTGAGGCTTTAAATAAAAGGTTGGAAAAGGAAGGGTTATAATGAGTGGATTTGATGGGATTGGATTATCGAATGCAATAATGCTCGTCATACTCGTATTGCTATTAATTTACGGATCTACAAATATTGCTAGTTTATCTGATGGTCCTGATTATGAAGATGATTTATAAGTTGTAAGCGTCTAATTGAACCGTTAGACGCTTTTTAAAATTAGTTACCAATAAATGATAAAACATTCTGACATCTTCCCTGTTATACTAGATACATAGTCGCTTTTTATAGGGGGAGAGCATCTATGAGAAAGAGAAAATGGATTATCATTATAGGGGCAAGTTTTTTAACACTATTATTAATCGTTAATATATTTGCGAGTAATTTCTTTTATAACTTAGCGATCAAAAGTGATGAAAAAGAATTCCTTGTCGAAGATGAAGATTTAGTCGTTTCAGCGAGTGCAATGAATGTGTTTTTAGAAGGTGGATGGCGTGAATGGGTTAATACGCAACCATTTGAACATTGGGAATTAGAGTCGTTTGATGGCTTAAAGTTAAAAGGCTATTACTTAGAGTCTGAAGAAGTAACTGATCAAACAGTTGTCTTCGCCCATGGCTATCTTGGCAGAGGAAGAGATATGGCTCTATACGGACAGTATTATTATGAAGAGTTAGGTTATAATGTGTTGTTATCTGATTTAAGAGGGCATGGAGATAGTGAAGGGGATTACATTGGCTTTGGTTGGCATGATCGATTAGATTTAATTGACTGGGTTAACCGAGTTGTTGAACATCAAGGGCCGGAGACAGAAATTGTTTTACACGGCTTATCTATGGGGGCTGCGGCTGTACTCATGGCAAGTGGTGAAGAGCTGCCTGACCAAGTTAAAGCCATTGTAGCAGACAGCGGATATACAGGGGTATACGACTTGTTTGAATATCAAATGGAACGGATGTACAACCTACCGTCATTTCCAGTTTTACCGACAACTAGCCTAGTGACAAAAGTAAGAGCAGATTATTCTTTAAAAGAAGCATCAGCATTAGACCAAGTGAAACAAGCAGAAGTCCCAATTTTATATTTTCACGGTAAAAAAGATGCGTTTGTTCCAACGTCAATGACAGAAAAGTTATATGAAGCAACTAATAGTGAAGCGGAAATTAAATTGTTCGAAGATGCAGGGCATGGTGAAGCTTTTGCGATTTATGAGGAAGTTTATGTAGAGAAATTAAATGACTTTTTATATCGATTTGTTTCAAACTAGGTTTCAACAAATTTATTAAACCCAGGTGTTCATGCAGCACCTGGGTTTAATTATGATTTAATTCGGTTTCTATTGAGGTTCAAAATGAATATATGAAATTTCAGTGATGCGTAATATTTGTCCTTCTTCTAGAGTGACTTCACTTTCTGTACTTCCAAACTCACTACCCATCACTTCATATACTTGAGTATCCTTGTTATTACTATGGATTTGGAGATACCCTATTCTGGATGATGAGCTAATAAGGTAATCACCGGGTTCTATGTCGACTCCGACCTCCCAATGTCCAGCTGTTAAATTATTTGACTGCTGTTCTTCTGCCGGTGTAACCATAACGGAGTTGAAACCAGCATCTGCATGGATTGTGAAGTCTTCATCTATATCGACTGTTATACTCCCAACACCATAATCACTTCCTAAAATGTCATGAAAGATTAAATCATCATGATCATTATATACATTAATATTACCGGAAACACTTCCGGTAATTTCATAACGTCCCGGTGATAAAGAGAGTGTTTCACCGTCGCCGTGCACATAATCAAGGAAAACTTCATCTTGTGAATATTGCTCATCACGTAATTCCCGGTTTGTATAAGGAGCTACTGTTTGACCTAACATTTCATTTTTTTCTTCACCAATGATTTTTTGTTGTTGGTCCGTGTACACTTCAGATACTTCCGTTTCCGATTCAACATTACAACTAGCTAACAACAGTCCAACGATTAATATTGGAATAACTCGTTTCATTCGTTCCATGCCTCCCAATATGGAGAAACTAATATATTGTTTCATGATAGTACTTCTCATAATATTCAATTGTACCGAGTGGACCTATAGAAATTTCAGATGTTTTATATTGTAATGCTCGTTTAATCCAAGCCGTTTGTTCATCTTGTTCTAATTGATTAATCGGTATACATAGTAGATTATTAGCGATGAATTCATGTTCATCTGGTAATGTGTAACGATTTTTCATATCAGTGTAATATGATGAATGGATTTGTATTTTAATATAATCGTTTTGATTATAATGTAAGTGGTGTTCATGGACAATTTTTCCGTCTTTTAAAAAGATAACGCGATCCGCATATAGATCTAAGTTTTCAAGTAAGTGTGACGCGACGAAAATCACTTTGTTTTGTTGTTTCATCTCCATTAGTATATTTGAGATTAACGAGACATTAGATAAGTCAAGTCCATTCATAACTTCGTCCATGAGCATAATGGGAGTATCTGCAGCTGCCATCATCGCAAAACATAACCTTTGCCTCATTCCTAAAGAATACGTTTTGACTTTCTTTTTAACATAACCTTCCATATTTAAACGGTTAATAATTGGTTTTACATCCTTAGTATGACCTTGCCACATATTGGCATAAAGCTTTAAATGATCTACCCCAGTCAACTCTTCAAATAAATCTCTTTGTTCGGGGAAAGTTGCCATTTGTTTGTGGATTTCAATTTCATCTTTTTCTGTTTTAAACGTATGTTGGTCGTCAATTTCAACATAGCCTTCATCAGGTTTTAAAAAGTTAGCCATTACGTTAAACATTGTCGTTTTACCAGTTCCGTTTGGTGCAGCTACACCAATAATTTCACCTGGATCTGCATGGAATGATAATTGATCTAAGACATTATTATCTTTGTAGGATAGCGTTATGTTTTTTAATTTAATCACTACGGGCACTCCTTTCTTGTTGGGATGACCAATTGAAATTAATGTAGTTCAGTTTATGAACTATATAAATGGCAAAAGTTAAAATGATTGACCCAATGGTTAACCACGTTACAGCATGGGTGTAGTTCAAGTTAGTAGTCATTTCAAGTTCACCTGACATAACACTCGTAATATCAATAAATTGAATGAATAATTGTAATGGTGATTCAATACCAACCTGCGTCATTAAAGTTGGAATGAGTAAAATACCAAGCGCAACTAGAATAGTAGCGTAAGCGTTTTTAAGTATTAGGTTTAGTAATAAGGTTAACAAGAGGGTGAAAATGGTGATCACAACATAGGCTACTATAATTAATAGTAAATATTCCCATGTTGCAATTGCATGAAATTCCCCATTACTATAAAAAAGCACTGGATACATGAAGTGCCCAAAATCTGTATGGTTTGATGAATAAAATAAACCTATAAGAGCACCAATTGTTAAAGAAGTAAAGATAAATAAGAAATGTAACGTTACCTTACTCAATACTTTTTTCATAAACGATATTGGAAAGCCATTCATTACAGTACGGTGATGTCTTTCGTAAATGAGTGAGTCACTACTACTTAGCACAACAATAAAATAGAAAAAGATCCCACTTAAAAAAGTAAATGCAGCTATCATATAACTATTTGTTGTAACTCCTTCAGCTTGAAGTGGTATATTGTTGTTATCAATATAGCTAATGATTGCATCATCTTTCTCTACTTCTTCTCTAGGTACAATTAAGTGATCTGGAATTTCATCATAACCAATCTCATGAATTTCTAACCTAAGTTCAATTAGCTCAGGCATACTTTCGACATAGGCCTCATGATCAGACCCTGCTCCTAAATAATATTTTTGAAAGTTAATGATTGAATTTTGCTCTAATAAATTTCGGTGTAGCTCTTCGTTATTTTCCTCTAAGTCTTCTTGGATGTAATTAAAAATTGAATTCATCATATCACCTTCTGCATATTTCTCATGATATAATGAATACGTGTCTGCTTGGCTATATATCATAAAATATATAGGGAAGAACAGAATTAACAAAAAAGACACAAGCCACATCTTTTTACTTTTAATGAGTAATTTAGCTTCGAATGAAAAGTATTTCCAAAACATAGAAAAATCCCTTTCTGATTCAATTAATAAAACCGTCGTTTATTAATGACCTTTGATGTAATCCAGAGCATCAATTCAATTATTACTAATGTAATAGTTAATACGATAATTCCTTTTACATAGGTAATGGATTCAACATTAATTAAGAAGTTCATCTCACCAGTGATGACTTTACCGAACTCAAAATACGTTTGCGGAAAGTAACTCAAGTCAAAACCGAATAGCTCACGCTTACTTCTGCTAAAGTAAGTAAATTGCACAAACAGTAATAAGGTGCTTGTAGCGAAAACAACCCAATAATTTTTGAATAGTAAGCTAAACCATAAGTTTAATCGAATAAAAAGCAGCATCAATATTGGTATAAGGCTCAGTGCCATTAAGTAAAATTGAAGCATAGAAATGGTGCCATAGTCATCTAATAAAAAATTGCTTTGACCAATCATAATTGGTACACGTAATTGCAAGGAGCCAAATCCAGATTGTAATGCTATGGCGATTAAACCAAGCGAAAAGATAGAAATGAACGTGACGATGCTGTATAAAAAAGCAGCGAACGATTTAGCGTTTATTATTTTATACCAATTCATTGGTAAGCCTTGTAATAATGTTTTATTTTCTCGGTTTTTTACAAGGATGTCACTACTAAAATAAATCGCCATAAAAATAATTAAATAAGTTACAGGGCTTAACAAAATATTTTTCCCAGCTTGTACAGCTGTTTTTTCTTCAATCATTGGGTACGTTACGTTTATGTCTTCTTCCACAAAGCCTTGGTAACGCAGTAAGGTTTGATGATAAAGGTGTTGTGTATCTTTTCCTGGGATTGGTGAATCTTCAAAAAGGTGTCGGTGCCTTGAAAGGAAATCCATTTTATTTCCTTGCAAACCTTGAAGCCTAAGAAGTGAAAAACGGATAAAGTTGTTTTGGTCATAAGCATTAAGCATACGGTTATGTATTCTAATATAAAAGTCGTCTTTAGCGTATAGAGTTTCTCCAGCAAATGGACTATAACCTGTTGCACCTCGGTTTTGTCGATTACTTTGCAACGTTTCAAGGTCACTCAATTCTTCTTTTAGTTCTTGTTCATGTATAGTCTCGATGGTTTCTTGGTTTGGGAGAATGAAAAAGCTGTAGATAAGAGAAAGGGCTAACAAAAAAGCAATGAAGTAGTTATTCTTTTTACTCCTAAACAATAGTTTCAGCTCATGTTTTATATAATAAAAAGTCATAATTGTTACTCCTTTAGAAGGTTGGTAAGATTGTAAATAAATTTTTATATTGAAATAGTGAAAATTTAATTACTATTTTACCAAATAAAGTAATTAATTAATAGTTTAATTTTTGTGATTTTTTAAAATTTTGTATCTAGTGTTCATTTAAATAATCCTAAATAGGAGGGACTGATATGATAAAAAAACTGTGGCAATCGCTATGACCTTCACAAAAACTAATATTCCTGGTAGGAATTATATTTGTTGTAGGAACGTTTGTTAATCGGGTCTTATAAAAGTATGTAAAAAGCCGGATTGCTTTGCAATCCGGCTTCACTTTATATTCTCCCGATATCTTCAGGTCTTCTAGGGATACCTGGCATACCTGGAACCCAATCTCCAGGGACACCTAACCCTGTCTCACGTCCAAATTGAATTCCTTGTATAAGACGTAACAGCTCTTGACTGTTACGCCCAACTTCACGTGGGTAAGTAATCTTAGAAACAATTGTACCTTCTGGGTCAACGAGTACAGTTGTGCGAAATGCAGCACCACTTTGTTCGTCGAGAGTGCGGTAAGCTCGACTAATTAATTGGTTACGATCACTGACTAAAGGATATTGGACTTGGCGTGCTGAAGGTGAAATTTCTTTAAAAATTTTATGCGCGTAAACACTATCAGTACTAATCGCTAAAATTTCAGTGTTAAGATCCTGCAACTCAGGATATATAGCAGCAACTGCTGCTAATTCAGTTGGTCAAACGAATGTAAAATCACTAGCATAAAAAAAGAGTACAACCCAAGAACCTCTGTAGTCTTCGAGATTTACTTGTTGTATTTCACCATTAACAATCGCTTCAGCTGTAAATAATGGAGCTGGATCGTCGCGGCTCGCTGTAAACGGAAGAGGTTCGTTTGCAAAATCTTCAACAGTTAAATAATTAGACAAAAGATAACCTCCTTTCGTTTAAATATATGAAGGCAAAACAAAATAATGAAAAGGGGGTTATTTCCTGCCTTTATTATTGGTAGTTGGAATTGCAGTCACATTTTTTATAAATAACATGTTAAAAGAAACTTGTTCAATGACATTGAATACTATGGTTGAACTGACAAAAGCTAATTTTATCTTTTCTTTCTTATTTAAGAAATAATAGCACAATATAGCATGAATGAAACTTTAAAAAACTTAATGTTTTATATGGTAAATTAAAACCATTTTATGAATGTTCCTCACGTTATAGGAGAGTATAACAGTATGAGACTTTGAAAAACGGAGGAACGACTTATGACAACAGATAGTATTCGCTTAACAGCTCCAGAAGTATCAGAACTTTGGGGAGCATATATGAATGATTCACTTACGGTGTGTGTGATGAAAAACTTCTTAAATAAGGTCGAGGACGGTGAGATTAGACCTTTAGTTGAAAATAGCCTTACGACTGCGCTTAACCATTTACAAGAGATCGAAGCTATATTCAACCACGAAGGTTACCCTATTCCTGTCGCTTTTAGTGAAAATGAAGATGTAGATATTAATTCACCTCGAATCTTTTCAGATGGTTATATGCTCGAGTACTTGAGGGAGATGGGGCAAATTGGAATGAAAGCTTACAGCTCGGCTGTAGCTTTTTCGACAAGGTCAGATGTTTACCAGTATTTTGCTCGAGGGTTACAGGAAACGCAGCAGTTGCATGAGCAAGCCGTTCAAGTGTCATTAAGACAAGGCACTTACATGCGTCCACCGATCTTACCAATTCCAAAAAAACCTGATTTTGTTAAAAAACAAAGCTTTTTACAAGGATGGTTTGGTAATAGACGCCCTGTAACTGGACCAGAGGTGTCTCATTTATTCTCAAACATTCAACGTAATGCATTAGGAGCCGCTACAATGGCAGGTTTTGCACAAACAACTCAATCTAAGGATTTAAGGCAATATTTTCAACGTGGTAAAGATATTGCGAATAAACATATTGAGATTTTTAGTTCAATTCTACGAGAAAATGACTTGCCAGTGCCGATGACGTGGGATACAGAAGTAACGGATAGCACTTCATTCGTATTCTCAGATAAGTTGATGTTATATCAAACGACCTCTTTAAATGCATTAGGGTTATCATACTATGGGTTAAGCATTGCTAATAGCCCTAGGCATGATTTAGGCGTTCATTATACGAGGTTGATGGCTGAAGTGGCTCAATATACTCAAGACGGCACAAACATGATGATTGATCACGGGTGGTTAGAGCAGCCACCACAAGCTGCAGAGCGGGACAAACTAAAAAACGAGTAGAGGTTTTTTTATGAAAAAGGATAAACGTGTGGAAGCTATTATATGGAGTATTGCTCTTCCAGGGTTTGCTCAGTTGCTCAATAAAAGTTATATAAAAGGTATTTTCTTCATTTTGTTAGAGATTATTATTAATGTTCAAGCTCGGTTTAATTACATCATTATTCCGAGCTTTCAAGGGAACACTGATGTAGCGATTGAAGCAACTAATTACCAATGGATTATGTTTTATCCGTGTCTGTATATGTTCGCCATGTGGGATGCTTATACAGATGCTGGTGGTGGTCAAAAACCTCTATCCTATATCCCGTTTGCTTCTGCGGCTTTTTTAGGAACAATAGGTGTTATAGTTTCACCAACGTTTCAAATTATGGGAGTGCTTTTAGGGCCGATTTGGACAGGGATTTTGGCACATATCGTTGGATTTATTATAGGTATTTTTATTATGAAATTGCTACGAAGCATTGTTGACTTTGATGAAGAAGAGCCGAGTGAAAGCTAACCTTCACTCGGTGTTGTTTTGCTTCTTACGTTTTAGAATAATAAATAGAGCGATCGCAGTTAAAGGGATTAATATCGGTGAAAGTCCAATTGTAAAAACAAATAGTTGTGAAAATACATTAATTAAGACGTTAAGTGTATTCATGAGTAATTGTTGTGCTCGTTCAATCGTATTTAGAGAATTTTGGTCTTGAATTTCTGGTATATCTATTCGTTGTTCTTGAATATTAATGTGGACCGTTGAATAGCTACTATGGTTTTCTAAGTAATCCATTCGTCCTTTTAGTTGTTCAATTTCTTCTTGTACGTGCGACAAATCGTTAGAGACTGCAAGCAGATCTTCTGTACTTTCTGCTTCATCTAAAAAGTTAAGTAACCTTTCCTCAACCGCCTCTTTAGAACGTAAGCGAGACTCTAAGTCAACGTATTCTTCTGTAACATCTTGCCCTTGGATTGATTTTTCAGTAATAACCGTATGTTCACCTTCGATATTGTTCATGAAGTCATGAAACTGTTCTTCTGGTAAGCGTGCAACAATTGACCCTGTCTTAAAGTCATCTTCATGTTCATATTGTGAAGCTTCAACAATATAACCGTTTCTTCCTTCGATTTGATTTGTTAATCTTCTCTCTGCTTCATCGAAGTTTGGTACTTCAACCGAAAGCCTACCGGTATAAATAACCATTCGACTTTGGTTATGATCAACTGGCTCGTCATAGTCAGCAGCTGACGACTGTTCTTCTGCTTCTTCACTGTGATCAGCCATCTCTCTTTCTTCAACTACACCTACATCGCCATCTTCAGCAGTATGATAGGTTTCTTCATTCAAACTATCGTCATTTGAGCAAGCATACAAACTTGTAAAAAAAATAAACAATAAAAATATAAAATAAACCCGAACCCGCTTACGTTTTAACATTTAATCAATGCCCCCCATTAATTTACATAGTATTGTAGTAGACGGTTTTAAATTCACTTTGTTACAAACTAATTAAAAATAAGTTTCGCAAAAAGGGATTGGTACAGGTTTATAACGGGAATTGTGATTAATAAAACTTGGTGAGGGTGAAACGTTTTGGAACGTTTAACGATCGGAAAGTGGGCAATATTGGTTGTGATTGTTATCAGTGTATTTTTGATTAACCAACGAGCGTTCAATATATCACCTGAAGACATTCGTAATTTGATCTATACAGCTGGATGGTTAGCGCCTGTTGTATATATCTTTTTGTATGCATTGCGACCGTTAGTACTCTTTCCAGCTTCAATCTTTTCGATTGTTGCGGGATTAGCTTTCGGTGTTTATTTGGGCGTTATTTTTGCTTTAATTGGTGCGACTTTAAGTGCTATATTGGCCTTTGTAGTTGCCAATCGTTTCGGTGAGAAAGCAGTTCGTTTTCATAAGAAAGGAAAAACAGAATACTACAGACAGAAGTTTGAAGAAAAAGGGTTCTTGTATATATTGATGTTACGATTAATTCCAGTTATTAATTTTGACTTAATTAGTTATACAGCAGGTTTAGCTAAAGTAAAGTTAGCGGATTTTGTAAAAGCTACAATTGTTGGTATTATTCCAGGTACAGTCGTTTATAGTTTAGTCGGTGCCAGCTTAGTTGATGGTAATGTTATGACGATTATAGGAACAGTTACGTTATTCGTTATTGTGATTGTTATTCCTCTTATTTGGAACAACAAGTTTATGCGTGTAATAGAAGACCTTAAACCAGATTAAATGATGGAGGATTGCAGGAATGAAACACTTACAACAACAGTTACAAAAAATTGACCGCAAAAGTTATAAATCATATAAAGACATACAGGGTCAATATCAATTTAAGACGTATTCACTACACATAGATTATGTTCAAGGCGATCCATTTGCATCGCCGTCCAAAATTCGGTTGTTTATTCCAAAACACATTCAATCTGTTCCGGCTGAGTGGCTTCAATCGAAAAACAGGAAAGTATATGCTGAAGACTTTATTGCCAGGCAAGTTAGTCACACGGTTGACAATTTGTCGATGGCGATTAAAGGAAGCGGTAAAAGTGGCATGATCGCCATCGATTCTCCAGACCAACAAATTATAGAACGTACCGCTGTTGAACTTAGTGAAGCAGGATTAACGATTTGTTTGTCAGTTGGTTTACCCGCAAATGGTAGAAGAATTAGTGGGCAGGAAGCAGAGAAATTATTTCTAAAAGCAATACCGCATATCGTACAAAATTCGGCACTATCATTAAACGAACAACGGTTAAATGAAACACTTGAACTCGCTGATCAACATGATGCAATAAGAGATAAAATGAAAGAAGAAGGTTGGATTGCGTTCATTGCTAATGGATCGATTTTACCGCGTTCAAGTGGTATTAGCTCAAAACCATTAAAACAGGCAGTTCCATTCCAAAGCCCGAAAGAAGATGAAGTTTCATTTAGTATTCCTCATCGACAAGATCCGATTACCGGTATGGCTATAAAGAAAGGGATTACGTTAATTGTTGGTGGTGGCTATCATGGTAAAAGTACCTTATTAGAAGCATTAGAGTTAGGCGTTTACGAACATATTTACGGCGATGGGCGAGAGTACGTCTTAACTGATCCTGATGCAGTAAAAATTCGAGCAGAAGATGGACGCAGTATAGCTAATGTGACGATCTCGCCTTTTATTAACAATTTACCTAATGGAACAGATACAGAGACTTTTACAACAGAAAATGCTAGTGGAAGTACATCGCAGGCCGCTAACGTAATGGAAGCGGTGGAAGCGAATAGTTCAACGTTGCTAATTGATGAAGACACGAGTGCAACAAACTTTATGATTAGAGATGAACGAATGCAACAACTAGTAGCTAAAGACCAAGAACCAATCACACCGTTCGTACAAAAAGTAAAGCAGTTAAGGGATGAACTTGATATATCGACTGTGCTAGTCATGGGCGGCTCAGGTGATTATTTTGGTATTGCGGATAACGTTATTAAGATGGACCAGTACGTACCTGTTAATGTGACATCACAAGCTCGATCTATTGCGGAAAATGACCCGAGAGCTCAATATAATGAGTCTGAAACATTCGGTCGTTGGACAAGCCGTAAAATTAATACAAATTCAATTCAGAAAAAGTTAGGCCATAAAGCAAAAGTACAAGCTAAAGGTCAAAAAACGATTATGCTCGGTAAACAAGCAATTGATTTAGCCTTAGTTGAACAAATTGTCGATGATTCCCAAACAAGGATGATCGCAAATATGTTAAAATATATGGCGTTCAGTCGTGAGGAACCTAAGACTGTTTCACAATGGCTCAGTTTATTTGAACGAAGAATAGATGAACAGGGTTTAAGCTTTACCCAAGGACAAAAAGACCAACATCCTGGGGACCTTGCGCGACCTAGAAAATTTGAAATTGCAGCGGCGATTAATCGAATTCGTCAGTTGAAAATAGATTCGTAACGGAAAGTTTTATTAGAAAGGAGGGGTTGTGATGGATTTCAATCAATTAAAACAAGAGTTGTTTGACTACTGTGAGGAGATTAATGTACAAAAGGTTGGGATTGCTTCAACTGACACGTTTGATACGTTAAAACAACGGTTAGTTACACAGCAAGCCTTTAACTACCAATCAGGTTTTGAGAAAGGGACTGTTGAAGAGCGCACAACCCCTACTAAATTGTTACCGAAAGCTCAATCGATCATTTCAATTGCTCTTGCTTACCCTTCAAAAATGAAAGATGCACCTAAGAGTAAAAAAGGGGACCGACGTGGTATTTTTGCCCGTGCATCTTGGGGAAAAGACTATCATGACGTGTTACGTGAAAAGTTAAATTTAATAGGTGAATTTCTTGAAGAGAAAGTTGAAGGAGCTCAGTTTAAAGCAATGGTTGATACCGGTGAGCTGCATGATCGCGCTGTTGCAGAAAGAGCAGGAATCGGATTTGTCGGTAAAAATTGCAACTTAATAACGGATGAGTATGGTTCATGGGTTTATTTAGGAGAGCTTATAACGAATATCCCTTTCGAGCCTGATGAACCAATTGAAGAAGGTTGTGGCGATTGCAACATTTGTGTTGATAAATGCCCAACAGGTGCATTAGTTCAAGGAGGACAATTGAACGCTAGCCGTTGTATTGCCTATCAGACGTTAACGAAAGACTTCTTACCTGATGAATATCGTACGAAGATCGGAAATCGTATTTACGGTTGTGACACGTGCCAAGTTGTTTGCCCTAAAAATAAAGGTGTAGACTTTCACTTACACCCTGAGATGGAACCAGATCCTGAATTGGCAAAGCCTAAACTCGAACCTCTATTAACGATTTCTAATCGAGAGTTTAAAGAGCAATTCGGTTACATGTCAGGCTCTTGGCGAGGTAAAAAGCCGATTCAACGTAATGCGATTATCGCATTAGCTCATTATAAAGAAGTCGAATCTGTTGATACGCTTATTCATCTCATGAAAAAAGACCCTCGTCCAGTTATACGTGGTACAGCAGCGTGGGCAATCGGTAAAATTGGTAGAGAAGATGCTAAACAAGTGCTTGAAAAAGCAAAACTTCATGAACAAGATGAAGATGTATTAGTAGAAATTGATAAAGGGTTGGATTTCCTAAAAGTTCATACAACGACTTAAAGCTTGGCGAATATAGCCAAGCTTTTTTAATTGTCTACTTTTTGAATGTATTAATCGGACTTAAACAAAGAATAATAAACATGTATAAAACATTCCAATTGTAGGAGGAGCTTATGTCAATCGTCGTATATTTTACACTGGCATGGTTATTAATAGGATGCTTTATTGCCATGAATAATAAAATGAATTTAATGGAAAGTACAGTTGTCTTTTTAGTGACACTTGTCGCTTCTATAAATATTTCTTGGATTTTAATCGAAGAAATGGAATTGATCCAAGTAACAGAACAGGCTGAAGAGTATATTAGCTACTTACTTAATCGCAGTGTAATTACTCCTTTAATTGTTATGATTGGTATGAGTTTAATGATTAGAAGCGAAAACGGTGTATTTAAAGCTAGTTCTTATGTTGGAGCTGTCGTTTTGTTAACTGTTGTTAACAATTCTTTGACATACTTTGGAGTGTTTGAATTTGTTAATTGGAATTTCATTTACGATATAATCTACTTTGCAGTTTTAATGTTAATTGCTGTACTGACTTATAAATTTTATCACAACCTTTATGACAAAGAAGCGGTGAAGCAAACATGATGTTATGGGAAGAGTTTGATCGAAACGAAATATTTGTAATTGCGATGCTAATTATTATATATGCCATATTCTTTTGGATGCCTAAGTTATTTCCGAGACATATTACGTTACTATTTTTATTAATTGGTTTCTCAATTCCAATTTTGTTTGACTTCACAATTGGTGGCGGTATGTTAAACTTTTATCAAGTAAATGATTCAAATGCATATGAGCTTACGGATGTATTAACGTATTTTAATTTTGCGCCTTTTGCTTATTTCTATATTTATTTTTATGTCAAGTTCAATATCAATAAAGTAACATTTATACCCTATACATTTGGTTGGACAGTTATTGGGATGGTTTTGGAAGCTGTTAACAAGTTTATGAACGTCATTCATTATCAGAATGGTTATGAACTGTATTATTCAGTTATTATTTTTATTGTCGTACTAACATTCACAGGTTTGTTTTATGAGCTCGTAAAGAAGAAAGATCCAACCTTCTAGATATTAATTTAAGGGGGAGTTTTATGGGGGAAATGAAAATAACAACATACCAATCACCAATTGGAGCTTTAATCATTGGTAGTCGACTTGATTGTTTATATTTCATTGAACATATGAAAGACGATAACAGTACGGATTGGCTCAATAGAAGAAAAAATACTTTTAACCAATACGAAATGGTGCAAGGCTGTTCCTTTAATGGAAGTGTGATCGAACAATTGGAACGTTATTTTAATCAAGAGTCATTAAGTGAAGAAATACCAATGGAACTGGTTGGAACTGATTTTCAAAAGTCGGTGTGGAATGCTCTCATACAAGTTCCTTACGGTCAAACAGTTAAATACCAAGAAATTGCTAAAGCAATTAATAACCCTAAAGCAGTAAGGGCTGTTGGGGGAGCGATTAATAAAAACCCAGTATCAATTTTAATTCCTTGCCATCGCGTAATTGGTAGCAATGGAAGTCTTGTAGGGTATGAAGGTGGTCTTGAACGGAAGAAAGCCTTACTAACTCTTGAAACAAATGATGAAAAATGGTTAAAAATAAACTAATATTTTATGGTATAATACTTCCGTCAGTTAACAAATAAAGAGGTGGAAACATTGGGGTTACACATTGTATTATACCGACCAGAAATTCCAGCTAATACAGGTAACATTGCACGTACCGCTTTGGCAACAAATGCCACGCTGCATTTAATTGGTCCTTTAGGTTTTTCAACAGATGATAAAATGTTAAGACGTGCTGGCCTAGATTATTGGCACGACGTTAATATTAAATTTTACGATTCGTTAGATGAACTGTATGAAGTTTATCCTAAAGGGTCTTTTTATTATATTGAGAATTTCGGGACAAAACATTACACAGACTATGATTATAGTGATCAAGAGGAAGATATCTTTTTCGTTTTCGGAAGAGAAACTGATGGAATTCCAGAAGAGTTGCTTAAAGGTAAAGAAGAACAATGCTTAAGAGTGCATATGACAGAACATGTCCGTTCTTTAAATTTATCAAATACAGCAGCAATTATCATTTATGAAGCATTAAGACAACAAGGATTTCCAAACGTGAAATAAAAGGTTCTAAGTCAAATGTTGAGGTTGAGACTGGGACAAAACTACGCGTATATACACAAAACTCGAACGAAATCATATTGTGAATTCGTTCGTTTTTTCTAATTATCGCTCCATCAAAAGGCTTCGCTTTTACCCGCAGGGCACAAGTGCAACAACTGCTCAAGCTTCCTACGGTCGCTTGTCGCAGTGTTTTCTAATACCTTTCGGCACAATCGATCAAAGCGTCGAAAGACAAAGGCTTCTCGCCAATAACTTTTGTTAGCTTCAGACCGTCATAGTCATCAAATATGCTCTGAACACACGCAACTTTGTCCTAGCGGTATAAAACAAGGATAACAAATAAGGAGTTAGCTTGCTTTTTGTATTTCTGGTTAAAGCACAGA
>NZ_BJYA01000025.1 GCF_007991275.1 Alkalibacillus haloalkaliphilus
TAAGCACTGCTCAAATAAGTTGAAACATTAACGTTCGTGTTTTCATTGCACTTCACCGCTTTTATCCCAGCCTCTTAAATATTTACAGCTTATGAAATTGTGGTTCGCGGTTTTGGAATGTTGAAACATATTTAAATCCAATGTCTTTTAATAAATGGTACCCTTCATCGATTCGGTCGCCGACACGTTCAGGTTTATGAGCATCAGAACCAACTGTAATTATTTCTCCACCCATATCATAATACAACTGCAGTATGTTGCGACTCGGCAACAATCGGTTCATGTTGTACTTATAACCTGACGTATTAATTTCAATTCCTTGGCCACGTGGAATAATAATTTTAAACATTTCCTCAATGACATCTAAAAAGTGATAAACACCTGGCTCATATTTATAGCGTGATACTAAATCTAAGTGTCCTAAAATACTAAACTGATCGAAATCCCTCAAACATTCATATAGCTCCGTATAGTACTTTTCATATGCTTCATTTAAAGATTGTCCTTCAAATAAGTTTCCTGAATGTAAGTCTTTCTTATCTGTCGTATGCATAGAAGCAATAATAAAATCAAAGCTTTCTTCGTTTAACAGTTGATTATACCGTTCAGTTAAATGTGGTTGGAGACCAAGTTCAATTCCTTTACGGATGTTGATTTTATTTTTATATACATCTTGCATTTCTTTAATTTTTTGATCATAACGCTGGAGGTCCACATCGAATACAATTGAAGAGTCTGGATAATCATAATCAATATGTTCTGTAAACGATAATTCTTTTACATCATTTTTAATTCCTGCTTCAATCATATCTTCCATTGGTGCTTCACAATCTGCTGAAAAGTTCGAGTGCATATGGTTATCAAACATGTTAGCTCATCCTTTCTATTAATCTCATTTTAACTGGTTGACAGTTTAAAAGACAATGGATAAAATGTTATTAATCTTTATTCTGATAAAGTGATAAACAAATAGAGTGGTAAAGGGTGTTTCGTAATGGCTTTTAGTCAGCAGTTGCCTCAAGGGGTTACAGATTTATATGCAGATGATTATGAATTGAAGCAAGCATTAACTGGACAATTACAGCATGTGATAAGTAGCTATGGGTATCAACCCATTCAAACGCCAACGTTCGAATATTATGATCTGTTCATGAATGTTCCAGGAACGATGAATTCGGATCAAATGATTAAATTAATAGACCGTGATGGCAAAGTGTTAGTCTTGAGGCCAGATGCAACAGTCCCAATTGCTCGTATGGTTGCTCAGTCACAATCAGAAGTAGAAACGTATAATAAGTTTCTATATGTTACGAACATTTTTAGAATGGAAAGTGGTGAATCAGACCGGTCCTCACGTTCATTTTCACAAGTAGGTGTTGAATGGTTTGATGATGCACATCCGTTAAATGATATCGAAATGATTGTTATGGCGATCGAATCGTTAAAACAATCAGGCTTAAAAAATATACAGCTTGAACTAGGTCAAGCGGGTTTCTTTCAATCTTTGTTACAAGAAGCGGGACTAACGATAGAACAACAATTGGTCGTCCAACAAAAAGTTGATGAGAAGAACGAATACGAACTAAGTCGCTTGTTAACACAGTATCAAGTAAACGATCAAATCAAAAACCAATTAATCCAACTACCAAGTTTGTTCGGCTCACCTAACTATGTTATTACAGAAGCTGAAAAAATTGCCGTTAATCGTGGAATGAAGCAATCGCTTAAAAGATTAGTTGAATTAGTCAATCAGCTAGAACAACTAGGGTATGCCCACTACATTTCAATCGATTTAGGGTTGGTGAACCATTTAAATTATTACTCAGGAACGATGTTTCAAGGCTATATAGAAGGTTACGGAAAACCAATCATTCAAGGTGGACGTTACGATCAACTAACGAAATACTTTGATTTAGAAACAAGTGCTATAGGTTTTGGTATTTATTTAGATGACCTAATTTCGATTGTTAAAAAACAACAGTCATTTAAAACTAATCAACTTGAAACAGTTGATGTTGTAACGGAAGAGAAAGATTTCGTTAAAGCAATGGAATTCGCTCAAGAGTTAAGGGGGAAAGGTGTAGTCGTAAATATGCACTATGAGAATGATTCAACTACTGGAGACCCAGTCATTTACCTTTCTGAGAAAAAAGTAGAAATAAAAGGTGAAACATTTACTTTTACGACTGTTGAAGATTTCCTCACGAAGGCAGGTTTTAAGAATGGAAACAATTAAAATAGCACTAGCTAAAGGGCGACTCGCTGATTTAAGTATTGAGTTGTTTGAACAGATTGGACTTAAGTTTACTTCTTACCATGAGAAATCTCGCAAACTAATGTTTACTAGTGATGATGGTCACTACGAGCTTATTTTAGTAAAAGCAACTGACGTTGGCACTTATGTAGAAAATGGTGCAGCTGATATCGGCGTAGCAGGTAAAGACACATTACTAGAAGCTGGTGTTGATGTGTTTGAAGTAGTTGACTTAGGATTTGGGCGTTGTCGTTTCGCAGTAGCGGGTGAACCTGGAGTTAGTCTGAATCAGTACCACCATTTAACGGTTGGAACTAAGTACCCGAAAATTACAAATGATTACTTCAAGGCTCAAGGCAAACAAATCGAGACTATTAAGTTGAACGGTTCAGTTGAATTAGCTCCACTAGTCGGTTTAAGTGATGTTGTTGTTGATATCGTCGAGACTGGCTCAACACTTAAAGAGAACAATCTAGTCATTATTGAAAATATGATGGACATTAGTGCTAGACTTGTCACAAACAAAGCGAGTTTTAAAACAAAAGATGAGAAAATACGTCCGTTAATAGACCAAGTCAAATCGATTGTCGATTCAAAAGGAAGTGTCACTAATGAAAGTTGAACAAATATCACGCGAAGACATTGAAAGAGTAGTAAAGAAGCGACTAGCTCGCAATCAAGAAAACAACCAAATAATTGATGAACGTGTTGAAGCGATTGTAAACAACGTTAGAAAAGACGGCAATCAAGCTGTATATCAATATATAAAACAATTAGACGGTGTAGAGCTAGACGATTACAAAGTGTCACAAGAAGAGATTGATTATGCCTTTACTCAAGTTGATGAATCGTTAGTACAAATTTTGAAAGAGGCAAAAGAAAACATTGCAAACTATCACAAATTACAAAAAGAACAGTCGTGGTATACGAATGATCAACAAGGCGTATGGCTTGGGCAACAAGTAAGACCGATTGAACGAGTCGGTGTTTATGTACCAGGAGGAAAAGCAGCCTACCCCTCGACCGTTTTAATGAATATTTTGCCGGCTAAAGTTGCTGGAGTTGAACAAGTGATTGTAACCACGCCTGTCCAACGGGATGGTTCAGTCAACCCAACGACAATTGTAGCTGCTTACATGGCTGGAGCTGATGAAATATTAAAAATAGGTGGGGCGCATGGCATTGCAGCGTTAGCATATGGAACTGAAAACGTCTCTTCAGTTCATAAAATAGTTGGTCCTGGTAACGCCTATGTAGCTCGTGCTAAGAAATATGTATTCGGTGATGTTGGAATCGATCTAATTGCAGGGCCAAGTGAGGTTTGTGTCGTAGCGGACGACGAGGCGAATGCTAATTTCGTTGCTGCTGATCTATTAGCGCAAGCAGAACATGATGAACTAGCGTCTGCAATAGCAGTAACGACAAATAAACAATTAGCAGATGAAATACAAAGTGAAGTCGACCGGCAAATGAAAAAGCTTAACCGACAAGAAATTTTACAACAGTCTATAAACAATGAAGGCGCAATTTATGTCGTCAGTGATCTAAATGATGCGTTTGAGTTTGTAAACGAATTAGCACCTGAGCACCTTGAGTTACAAGTAAGAAATCCTTTTGAACAACTAGAGAAAGTGAAAAGTGCTGGTGCAATCTTTTTAGGTGATTATTCACCAGAACCGTTAGGCGATTATTTTGCCGGGCCAAATCATACTTTGCCAACGAGTGGCACAGCGAAATTTTCATCGCCATTAGGTGTTTATGACTTTATGAAAAAATCAAGCGTCATTTATTACAATGAGCAGGCTTTAAGTAGTGTGCGAAGCCAAATTGAACAGTTTGCTGATGAAGAAGGGCTTGATGCTCACAAAGAATCCGTGCGAATACGTTTTGACTAAATGAGAGGTGACACGTCTATGCGACAAGCAACAATTAATCGAGAAACAAGTGAGACGACAATTGATCTATCACTTGTCATTGACGGAAAGAAAGAAGTAGATATTGAAACAGGTGTCGGCTTTTTCGACCATATGTTAACGTTATTTTCTGCTCATGGATCTTTTGATTTAACGGTAAAAGCAGATGGTGACTTACAAGTAGATGATCATCATACAGTAGAAGATGTTGGGATCGTATTAGGGCGAGCCTTTAAACAAGCAATAGGTGATAAGAGAGGAATTAAACGTTATGCAACTGACTTCACACCGATGGATGAATCGTTAAGTTTAGTATCAGTTGATGTCTCTAATAGACCATATTTAGTGTATGACGTTCAAGGGTTAAGTGAAAAGGTCGGTACGTTTGATACTGAGTTAGTCGAGGAATTTTTACGAGCATTCGTTAATCAAGCTGGTGTGACATTGCACGTGAAGCTCATTCATGGCCACAACAATCACCACATTATTGAATCGATCTTCAAAGGCTTGGGGCGTGTATTGAATGAAGCACTGACTATACAAGATGAGAATGGAGAAGTTCCATCAACTAAAGGAATGTTGTAAAGGTAGGAATCATAAATGATTGCAATTATTGATTATGGAGCAGGTAATTTAAAAAATGTTCAGCATGCATTAAGTCTCTTAAACATTGAATGTAAGGTGACCGGTCAACCAGCGGATCTCCAAAGTGCTGATGGCATCATTTTGCCAGGGGTTGGAGCATTTGGTGAAGCGATGAATCGTTTGAATGAGACAGGTTTTACAGATGAGATAAAAAGTCAAGCGAGTAAAGGTAAGCCTTTACTAGGTATATGTCTCGGTATGCAGCTGCTATTTGAGAAGAGTTATGAACATGGTGAACACGAAGGGATAGGTTTAATAGAAGGTGAGATTGTGCGTTTTGAACTTGATTTAAAAGTTCCTCATATGGGTTGGAATCAATTGAAAGTAAGCAAACCATACAAAGATGCAATAATTAATCAAAATGTTCAAGATGGCGATTACGTATATTTCGTGCATTCTTTCTTTGCTCAACCGAAAAACGAAGAAGATATATTACATGCGACGGATTACGGCAAGCCTTTTACATCGGCTGTTAAGCGTAATCACATAATGGGGATGCAATATCACCCAGAAAAAAGTGCGCGAGTCGGTATGCAAATGTTAAAGAACTTTGGGGAGATGGTTAGATGAGAATTTTTCCTGCGATAGACATTCTAAATCAAAGATGTGTTCGATTAAAACAAGGTAATTATAACGAGCAAACAACGTATGGTGACCCTGTTGAAATGGCGCAAGAGTGGGTAGATGAGGGAGCGAGCTTTTTACATTTAGTCGATTTAGACGCAGCCAAAGGTGACCCTTCAGAAAACTTAGATGTCATTAGGCAGATTGTTGATACCGTCTCGATCCCAGTTCAAGTTGGTGGCGGTGTGCGTAGCTTAGAACGTATTGAAGAATTAATTGAAATCGGCGTTAATCGAGTCATTTTAGGGACAGCTGCTGTTAAAAATCCTGATTTTGTAAAAGCAGCGGTCGATCAATTCGGTGAAGAAAGAATCGTCGTCTCAGTTGATGCAAGAGATGGTTATGTAGCTACTGACGGTTGGATTGAAACATCAGATATAGAAGCGAGTCAGTTTGCTAAACAGTTAGAATCTGCTGGTGTTAAGACGATTGTTTATACTGATATTTCTAAAGACGGCATGCTTGAAGGGCCAAACTTTGAAGCTTTATCGGACTTGAATGAGCAATCTGAATTACAGATTATAGCATCTGGAGGGGTCTCATCACTTTCAGATATTCAAAGATTAAGTGAATTGAATCTTTACGGTGCGATCGTTGGCAAAGCTCTCTATGAAGATCGAGTAAACCTATCAGATATTATGAAGGAGCCTAAGACATGTTAGCGAAAAGAATTATTCCTTGTTTAGACGTTCAAGATGGAAGAGTTGTGAAAGGGAAAAAGTTTGCTGACATACAAGATGTCGCTGACCCAGTCGAACTTGGAAAAAAGTATAGTGAACTAGGTGCTGATGAACTCGTCTTTTACGATATAACAGCTTCACATGAAAAGCGAGGTATTTTTTTAGACGTCGTTGAACGAGTAGCTGAGGAAGTTCATATTCCGTTTACTGTCGGTGGAGGCATACAGTCAGTTGAAGATTTTAGAGCTGTGTTACAAGCGGGAGCAGATAAAGTATCCGTTAATAGTGCAGCTGTTTCTAGGCCTTCATTAATTGATGAAGCGGCTGTTCGTTTCGGTAACCAATGTGTCGTTTTATCAATTGATGCGAAAGAAGTTGATGGTGAGTGGTTTGTTTTCGTTAAAGGTGGACGCGAAAATACTGGTAAAACATTATTTGAATGGGCAAAAGAAGGCGAGCGTCGTGGATCAGGTGAGATTGTTTTAAACGTTATGGATACAGATGGTGTGAAACAAGGCTATCACAATGAGGTTATGGCTGAGTTAAGTGAACAAGTGAACATTCCAATTGTAGCTTCAGGTGGTGCTGGTCAAGTAGAACATTTTCGTGATGTGTTAAAACAAGGTCGGGCTGATGCTGCATTGGCCGCATCTGTCTTTCACTTTGGTGAGATCGACTTACAATCATTAAAGCAATATTTATATGAACAGCAACTTCCAATTAGGTTAGGGTGAACAGTTATGAAGCAGTTAGAAGTCCAATTTGATGAAAAAGGTTTAGTGCCCGCAATTATTCAAGATTATAAAACAGGTGAAGTGCTCATGTTAGCTTACATGAATGAAGAGTCGCTTAATAAGACGATTGAGACGAAGCGAACGTGGTTTTACAGCAGAAGTCGACAAGAACTTTGGCAAAAAGGGGCTACGTCAGGAAATGATCAAAACGTTAAACAATTAAGCTATGATTGTGATGAAGATGCGTTACTTATTCAAGTTGAGCAAGTGGGTGCTGCATGCCATACAGGGGAAAAAAGTTGTTTTTATCGCGAAGTAGATCTAGGGGAATCAACTCCGTTTAACCGTTCAGTTATTGATGACTTGTATAGTGCGATTGAAGAACGTAAAACGAATCGTAAAGAAGGGTCCTATACGAATTACTTATTTGATGAGGGCGTTGATAAAATTTTAAAGAAAATAAGTGAAGAGTCAGGTGAAATTTTAATTGGCGCTAAAAATGATGACGATGAAAATTTAGCGATGGAAATTGCAGATCTAACTTATCATTTACTCGTACTAATGGTGGAAAAAGAAATGTCTGTTGAGCAAGTGAAAGAAGTGTTAACGAAGAGAATGAAGGGTGAGTAGAATGAGCAAGTTTTGGAGCCGAACAGCACGTGAAGCAAAGCCTTATATTCCTGGGGAACAACCGAATGAATCGCAAATTATTAAGTTAAATACGAATGAAAACCCATACCCACCTTCACCAAACACATTAGAAGCGATGAAAGAGGTTGTAAATGAAGGTTTGAGAAAGTACCCAACGCCAACAGTCGACTCGTTAAAACGTGTCATCGCAAATCGTGAAGGGGTCAATAGTGAACAAGTGTTTGTTGGAAATGGGTCTGATGAAGTGTTAGCTTTCGCCTTTCAAGCGTTCTTTGAAGCTAACGAGGCGATTAAGTTTCCGAGCGTGACGTATAGTTTTTACCCTGTTTATGCGAACTTGTATGGCATTCCGTATCAAGCAGTGACGTTAAATGATGATTTTACAATTGACGTTGAAGCAATGAAACAGTCGATTGGTGGTGTCATATTTCCAAACCCGAATGCCCCAACAGGGTTAGCTTTACGCTTGTACCAAGTTGAAGAAATTTTACAAGGTAATCCAAATAATGTCGTAATTGTAGATGAAGCATATGTTGAGTTTGGAGCAGAGTCAGCTGTAGAGCTAGTCGAGCAGTACCCAAATTTACTCGTAACAAAGACATTATCGAAATCACATGCTCTTGCAGGCATTAGAGTCGGTTATGCAATAGGGCAAGAAGACTTAATTGAAGGACTCGAGCGGATTAAAAACTCATTTAATTCGTACACAATCAACAGTGTGTCATTAGCAGGGGCTGAAACGGCGTTAAGTGATGACGCCTATTATCGAGAAACGTTGGAACGTGTGATCAACACTCGAGTTTGGTTTAAGCAATCACTTGAAGAATTAGGTTTCGAAGTTTTAGATTCTAAAGCTAACTTCTTATTTGTAAAACCGACCGGCGTTGAAGCAGAATGGTTGTATTTAACTTTAAAAGAACGAGGCTTCTACATTCGTTACTTCGACAAACCTGAAGTAAGAGGGTATGTCCGAATATCAATTGGGACGGATGAAGAGATGGAGCGCTTATTGAATGAGATTTCGAATTTATTAAACAGTGATTGCTAGATGCTCAAAAAAGTGATTTAGATGCTCAAAGATTTAGTCCAGATGCTCAAACCCTTGATCTAGAAGCTCATAGAAAAGCCCGAGAGGCTCATAGAATCGAGCAAGAGGCTCATAGAACAGCTCAAGAAGCTCATAGAACAGGTCGAGAGGCTCATAGAATCATTCAAGAGGCTCATAGCACCAAAAAAAGCTGGCACCCTGGCCAGCTTTAAATATAGTTAATCCTTTAATTTGAGTAATCTTAGTGCATTAAGCGTTACAAGTAATGTTGCTCCCATGTCGGCTAGTATCGCAATCCATAACGTTAACCAGCCAGGGATGACTAACAATAACGCAAGTGCTTTCGTTGTCAGTGCAAAGACAATGTTTTGTTTAATAATGTTTAATGCTTTTCGACTTAACTTCATCGTGTAAGGAAGTTTTGATAAATCATCGCCCATAAGCGCAATATCAGCCGTTTCTAGTGCAGTATCTGTCCCAGCACCTCCCATCGCAATACCAACGTTTGCAGTAGCTAGTGCAGGTGCATCATTAACACCGTCACCGACCATCGCAATTTGTCCGTGTTGTTCTTGCAACTCTTTAACTTTGACTTGCTTATCTTTCGGTAGTAATTGAGACAAGTACTGTTTAATGCCAACTTGGTGACTAATTGATTTAGCTGTTACTTCATGATCACCAGTTAGTAATACAGTCCGGTTGATGTTTAGTTTATTTAATTTAGCGATCATGTTTTGTGCCATTGGACGAATGGCATCAGCTATACTCACTAAGCCAAGAACACGTTCATTTTCACTCATTATAATAACCGTATGGCCAGATTGTCTAGCTTCATTGACAGCTGTTTGTTGCTCACTATTTAAATCGAACATTGATGGGCTTCCGATTTTAAACTGTGAACGGTCGATTTCACCAGTTACACCTCTTCCAGTAATCGATTGAAAGTCAGTAACGTCCGATAATGGTCCATGCCCAACATGTTCATTCGCATATTCAGTAATAGCTTTTGCTAGCGGATGTTGTGAAAGAGCCTCTAATGTGTATGCTTTTTCGAAAAAGTACTCAGGTGAAATGCTTTCATCAAATAATTGATAAGATTGAACGACAGGCTTACCTTGTGTAATGGTGCCTGTTTTATCAAAAGCAATTGTTTTAACCTGACCAAGAGCTTCTAAATAAGCGCCTCCTTTAATTAATACGCCGTTTCGTGCTGCACTTCCGATCGCTGTGACAATGGCTACAGGTGTTGAAATGACTAAAGCGCAAGGACAACCGACAACTAATACGGCTAATCCTTGGTACACCCAAGTTTCAAAACTTAGACCGAAAAAGACCGGTGGAACGGTAGCGACACCAAGTGCGACCACCATAATTAAAGGTGTATAGTAAGCAGCGAAACGGTCGATAAATTGTTGAGCAGGTGCTTTTTCGTTTTGAGCTTCTTCAACTAAATGAATAATTTTGGCTAAAGTAGAGTCTTCAGCTAACTTTTGGACATTAACTTCTAAATAGCCTTCTTCATTTAAAGTACCAGCAAACACTTCTTCATTCTCGGCTTTGAATACAGGTACAGATTCACCTGTGATCGCTGCTTGATTAATCGTTGACTCACCTTTGGTTACCATACCATCAACAGGGATTTTTTCACCCGGTTTAATAATGACAGTATCGCCAACTTGAATATTAGATACGTTTAGCTCCATTAACTCATTGTTGCGCCTTACTCTAGCAGTGTCAGGTGCTAACTCCATTAACGACTGAATAGATGAACGAGCGCGATCAATTGAGAACCGCTCTAACGCTTCGCTAATGGCAAATAGGATGACGACGACTGCACCTTCAACCCATTCACCGATGATTGCTGCACCAATTACAGCAATTGTCATTAAAGTTTTCATATCAAAGCGCAGTCTAAGTAAATGTCGCACGCCTGTACTTAACAGTTGATAGCCACCAACAGCAATCGAAGCTAAAAATGCCGATGTCGTAACAGGATGTTCTTCGCCTAATTGAACTAATAAGTAAATGCCTATTAATAAGAAAATTGAAGATGCGACAATATGCCAGTTCGACTTCAACGTATTTAACCGACGTGGTGAATGTTTTTCGTACTGTTTCGATACAGATAAACTTTCAAATGCACCGGCTTGTTCTAATTGTTGGATAGAAGCATCACCTTGAACGGTAATTTTTGAAGCGCCAAAATTAACATGAGCGTCTTCAACCGATTCGATATCTTTAACGTTATTTTCAAATGTTTTTGCACATGAAGTACAAGACATACCTTTGACGTAATAGGTTTCTTGAGCCATTACGATTCCTCCAGTTCGTGCTGGTGCTCAACGGCAATGTTAACGAGGTCGTGAACGTGGTGATCATCAAGTGAGTAATAAATGTTTTTCCCTTGTTTCCTAGTCTTAGCTAAACCGTGTTTTTTTAACGTTCTTAAATGATGTGAAGCGGAAGCGACCGATGTTTCTGTAATAGCTGCTAGGTCACAGACACAAAGTTCTTCCTCGATTGTTAAAGCTTGAGCGATTTTGACTCTAGTTGGGTCACTTAACACTTTGAACAATTGCGCTACAGCTTTAATCGATGTTTGGTTAACCGATTTATAAATATTTTTAAGTTGATCTTCACTTATTTCAGATGTACAGTTAGGTAGTTTCAATTCATTCTCCTACTTTCATTCAAATGTTCGTTTGAATGTATTATATTCAAATATACGTTTGAATGTCAAAAGCAATGCAACTAAATTAAGCAATAATTTAAAATGTGATAAACTATGAAAAAAAGAAAAGGTGATTTCCTTGATTAGAGAAGCTACACATGACGATTTAAATCAAATCGAACAAATAGTAATTGAAGCAAAACGCGTTATGAAAGAAGCAGGAATGACGCAGTGGGGCGATACATATCCGTTAAGAAAGCACTATGAGGCAGACATTGAAAAAGATGAATTATATGTTTATGAAGAACAAGGGGAAGTGTTAGCGGTTGCTTGTATTAGTGACGAAGGACATGAAGAATACGAAGAGATTAATTGGTCTGAGCAAGCTCCGTTTTTATGTATAAAAAGACTAGCTGTCAAACCAGCTGCTAGACATAAAGGGATCGCTTTAGCTTTCTATCGTTTTGCAGAAAACTTAGCTGAAAAGCGAGGGTTCTGTTACATTAGAACTGATACAAATGGAGAAAATAAAGCAGCGATTAATTTGTTTTATAAAGGCGATTATCAACTTGTTGACCGTCAACGTCACGGTGATTTTACAGAGCCATTTTATTACTTTGAAAAGAAAATCCCAGTTAAGGAATAAACCTTAACTGGGATTATTTTTATTGACTCGTTAACTCTAAATACTCCGCTACGTCCTTCTTACAAAGTTCAATACCTTTCTCCCAGAATGCTTCTTTCGTAATATCTTCACCTAAATGCTTCATAGCTAAGTCTTCAACCGACATTCTCGCCGTATCTTGTAATAGTGCGATGTACTGGTCTTCATAGTTAGTACCTTCTTCAAGCGCTTTAGCATAAATGCTAAGCGAGAATAAATAACCAAACGTGTACGGGAAGTTATAAAAAGGTACCCCTGTAATGTGGAAGTGTAGTTTATTCGACCAGTAACTCGGGCTTGTTGAGTTTACCGCATCACAATAAGCTTCACGTTGAGCTTCATCTGTTAATTCATTTAAACGACTTGCTGGTACGAATCCGTTTTTACGCTCTTCATAAAAACGTGTCTCGAATAAGAAACGAGAGTGAATATTCATAAAGAACGCCACACTACGTTGAAGTTTATCTTCTAATAGTGCAATTTGATCTTCTTTTGTGTCTGCTGCTTTAACAGCTGCGTCAGCTACAATCATCTCTGCAAAAGTCGAAGCTGTTTCGGCAACATTCATGGCATATCGACGGTTAAGCGGGTGAACCGGCTTTAATGCATACGAATGGTAAGCGTGACCCAATTCGTGAGCTAACGTTGCTACGTTAGACATTGATCCGCTATATGTCATGAAAATACGAGACTGTTCACTTAATGGGAAACCAGTACAGAACCCACCAGGGCGTTTGCCTGAACGATCTTCAGCTTCAATCCAACCTTCTTCAAAAGCAGTTTTAGAAAACTTAGCCATTATAGGGCTAAACTCTTCAAAATGCTTTAATATAAATTGCGCCCCTTCGTCATAAGAAAGCTTTTGACTATTTTCTTGAGTTGGTGCACCTAGGTCATACCATTCAAGTTTATCTTTACCTAACAACTCAGCTTTACGGTATAAAAAGTCTACAAATGGTTGTTTATGCTTCGTAATTGCACCCCACATCGCATCAAGTGTGTCTTGTTGCATGCGGTTAATATCAAGCGGTTCTTTTAACACATTGTCCCAACCGCGCTTTTTATAGACATTTAAACGGAAACCAGCTAAATGGTTTAGTGTATTAGCAAATAATGATTCTTTCTCTTTCCAAGCAGCTTCTAACTTTTCAAATACTTGTTTGCGTACTTCAGGGTTTTCGTGTGAAAGTAAGTTATTCGCTTGACCTACAGATAACTCTTTTTCTTCACCGTCAACTGTGACATTGACTGTCATGCCACCTATGATGGTGTTGTACATTTGTCCCCAAGCGTGGTAACCGTCAACTGATAGGGAGGAAATCAGAGCCTCTTCATCTTCAGAAAGTTGTTCTTGTGCAGCATCACGCCATTCGTTTAAAACGAAAGTAAGCTCAGCTAATTTGTCATGCTCTAAAAATTCTTGCCAAACGTTTTCATCAGTTTGAGCTAATTTTTGTTTGAAACTATTGAATGCTGCGCCATATGTAGCTGATAACTCAGTTACTTCACTGCGCAAAGTGCTTGCTTTATGGTCTGACATATCTTGTGCTTCAAGGCATGAAATGAAAGCACCCGCCTGGCGAATGTGTTGTGCCAAACTAGACCCTTCTTCAATTAAATTAGATACTTCTTCAGCTTGATTGACTGAAGTTGGTGTTTCAAATTGGTTAAACTTCTCAGCTACTGTAGCAAGGCGCTCTTTTGTCTCATCAAGGTGACGACGTAATTCTTCTGAATCGCTACCACCTTTAAAGAAGACATCTAAGTCCCAAACAACAGGATAACTTGTTTTAGTCATACAAAAACCTCCCGTTACATTCTAAATTTTCATAATAGTATAACGATAGTATAGCATAAATAGTAGTTCGAATGAAGAATATTTCGTGTTAAGAAATAAATTAAAGCATTGCCGTTTAACACGACAATGCTTCAATTGAACTTATTTTAAGTCTTTTTTAGCGATGTACCAGTCAATAACTTCTAGACTTTCATCTTTAGCGCGTGCCTCAGCTTCCTGTTTAGATGCTGGTGGAGGAACAATTACTTTATCTCCTGGTGTCCAGTCTGCAGGTGTCGATACTTGATGCTCTGCAGTTGTTTGCAGTGCTTTAACGAGTCGGACGATCTCATCCATGTTACGGCCTGTTGTTAGTGGATAGTAGATGATTGATTTTACAACTTGTTGATCATCAATGACGAACACTGCACGATTCGTTTCAGTTCCGCTATCATTCGGGTGAATCATCCCATACTTTTGAGCGACTTTTTGATCTAAGTCTGCTATTACTGGGAATTCGATCTCTACATTGAAGTTTTCTTCAATGTTACGAGCCCAGGCGATGTGTGATTGAACACTATCGATGCTCAAACCGAGTAATTCTGTGTTTAATTCTCTTAGTTGCGGATAAATTCCTTGAAATGATACAAATTCAGTTGTACAAACAGGGGTAAAATCAGCAGGGTGTGAAAATAAAACGAGCCAAGACCCCTTATAATCCTCTAATTTCTTAACCCCGTGTGTTGTTTTTGCCTCAAAGTCAGGTGCAGGGTCCCCAATACGTGGAAGTTGATACTGTTGATTTTCTTCAGACATCTATTCCCTCTCCTTTTTAAAAGTTGTTAATTCCTATAAGATTACTATGTTTTAAGTGTAACAGAAGATTTATTAAAATTCATTCAATTTGCTCAGTGGGATTAAAAAAAGTCGTGATCATTTAATCACGACTTGGTAAGTTCCTTTTTACTTGAGGGGAGAATCATCTAAATGAACAAACTCATATCCTTCTTCGATTAATTGTGGAATAGCGTTCATAACACCATCTCTCGTTCCGCTACTCGGTTGATTCATGTGTAGAAGAGCAATAGAGCCAGGTTCTGCTTGAAGTAATGACTGTTCGACTTGTTCACTAGAATAAGTCCCACCAGCATCCCCTAAGACGTTGTAATTAACAGCTTCAAGCCCCATATCTTGAATCATCTCGACAGCTATCTCATCATAATAGGCTGTCCCAGACCTGAAAAAGCTAGGTGTTTCACCAGTTAACTCATAAATGTATTGCTGGTTTGTTTGAACCTCTTCATATACTTCTTCAGGACTGCTTGTGCCATCGATCCCCCAAGCTGTACGACCACTTACTGATAGAGGTAAATGGTCAGTACCATGATTTTCAATTTGGAACAACGGGTTTTCAGCTAATTGTATAAAGGTTTCTTCATTATGTTCGATCCAGTCTTTGTTAACAAATAGCGTAGCTGGGATTTCATGCTCGGTTAAAAAGTCGATTAACTCTTCGTCATACCCTCTTCCATACGGTCCTCCACAAGCATCGAATGTTAATGCAATAACTTCTTCCTCTGTATCGAGTTGTGTTTTGACTCCTGTAACAAATTCACCCCACTCGTGACTTTCGCTTGAATACTGTTCAGGGTCTATATTTGGTCGTGAAGATGCGTTAATTGATGTTCGTTCAGATATGAAGTGATCGCTACTTCCGTGGTCGTTAGCGCTATTGACCTCACTTTCATTTAAACCAGAGCAGGCCGCTATTGTTATTAAAACAATTAAAACTAATAAACGAGTTAATTTCATAAGATACCTCTATTTTAGTTGGAATGTAATATGATCAAATTCTGCCTTTAAGCCTTCACCTTGTTGAACTTTTAGTAAGCCATTTTCTAATTGATAGATGTTGTCACTAGTCTCTTTCAATTTTAAGTCATTCGTTAAAAATCTTTTATAAGTTTCCACATCTTCAGTGTTAACTTCAATCGTTGAAAAAGGTGTTTGATTGATGAGCGCAACGTCATTTGGAATGTTTCCTTCACCGCTCCACTCGATTAAAAATGGTAAAGTTTGATTAGTCTCTTCAAGGTTAGGAAATAGCATTCGCCACTCTAGCAACGAACCGTCAGTTTTTCGTCGACTACCTGGAAACGGTCCTTCGTATTTAATCCCTTCTTCATTGAAGTAATTAATGTAATAATCGATATCACTAACACGTAAGGCAAACTGGATCGGGCCTTCAATATTGTTATGTCTCGCTTTGGCCGTTTGGCGGATAAGTGGATTATCAGATTGATTGGCAACAGACTCATCCTCAACACCGAGCCATTCAATGTAACTATTATTCTTCATGAAAGCTAAGTAATTATACGTCCCCCAAAGCTCATGCCGCCCACCAGGAACGCCGACTAAGTTATGAAAGTTTGAAAACATCTCTTGGTGTTGTTTTGGATCAGAGGAATGGATAACAAGGTGGTCAAAAGCAACCATGAAAACACCCCTTTAATAATATTATTTTAATTGAAAAGCTTGAGCTAGCTTTTCATAAGCTTCGAGACGTTTCTCAAATGGTGAAACAATCGTATTAACGATTATTTCATTTACTTGAAACTGTCTAGACATATATTCGAGTTGTTGTTTGACACTTTCGACACTGCCGACAATCATTCTATTTCTATTTTCTATTATACGCTGTTGTTCAAAGTGGCTAAAGGTTTGTCTGCTAGCTTCTTCTGGTTCTGGGAAGTACTCACGAATTTGTCCTTGATCAGCCATTAGTAAAGCAACATCTAAACTTGAAGCTAAATATTCAGCTTCTTCTTCAGTATCTCCAACAACAACAAAAACTGCAATACTTGCCTCAGGCTCTTGTTGCAAAGGGGAAGGGATGAAATTATGATAATAACGTTCAACAGCTGCTGGTCCACCATCACCATTGATGAACTGGGCAAATGTGTAACTCGTACCTAATTCACCTGCTACGTGGGCACTAGCACCACTTGAGCCTAGCATCCAAACTGGTGGAGTTGTTTCACTCATTGGTGTTGCTTGGACTAGATAGCCTTCTGGGTCATTTCCTAATATGTAATCGATCAGTAATGAAGCTTGTTGAGGATAGTTTTTAACATCTGGGTACTTCCCTCGATTTAGAGCATAATTAACACCAGGCATGCCACCAGGTGCGCGACCTATACCAAGATCAATACGATTTGGGTATAGAGCTTCTAAAACACGAAACTGTTCGGCTACTTTAAAAGGACTGTAGTGGGGGAGTAGTACTCCACCAGTACCAACTTTAATCTGTTCTGTTTGCGCTGCAATGGCTGGGATTAACATTTCGGGAGCTGAACCAGCTAAGCTTTTTGTGCTGTGGTGTTCACTCATCCAAAAACGCTTATATCCTAATTGATCAACGTGTTTAGCTAATTGAATTGTTTGTTGTAGAGCTTGCTTTGGTGTTTCGTTTTTTAACAATGGAGATTGATCTAGCACACTTAATTGTATAGTCATATTCGACACCCTTTTGTAAATAAGTTATGATTATAATTGTTTTAGATTTACGTTTAAAATTCAATTGATATGCCTATAAGAGTGAGGGAAAATGAACATGGGGAAAAAAGCTGTAGTTTGTAATCGTTGTAACAAAGAAATTACTGACCGAAATGACTTAATGACAGGTAACGTTAAAATGACTGTCAGACCGTTTCATGAAAAATGCTTTAAAAAACGTGTAGAAGAAAAGAAGGAAAGAGCGTCAATGTTCTTTGATGCAATGCCGTTTAATGGCCGATATGCTAACATTATGACGGTGATTTTCTTGTTATTATTTGTAGCGTTTTTAACTTTCATTGAAGTACCTGGTATTGCTTTAGTTCTTGTGCTTATTTATCCAATCTATCGCTTTATTAGTTGGATTGCCATTGAACTAAGATTACCAAGTAAGAGTTGAGTTTATAAAATATAGTTAAATAAAAATCCCTAGAACATAATGCTGTTCTAGGGATTTAGTTTATTACTCATGTTCTTTAGCTAAGTTCGATAGACTTTCAGCTGCTTCATTAACTTCAGCATAAGATTCACTTAACTGCTCGACTATGTCATTTACATTCGCTAGTTTTGCTTCCATTTCATCATTTAACGCTTTACTTTCATGTGTGTTAGTTAAAATATCATCAAAAAATGTATTCGTACGTTTCATGCTTTCAGTGCCATCTTTAATTAAAGTCGTCGTTTGTGAAACATCCTTTGATACTTGATCAATCTGTTCGTTAGTTGTGTTAATTAACTCAGTAATGTTTTCAATCGAGCCTTTCGTTTGATCAGCTAATTTCTTAACCTCTTGAGCTACAACAGCAAAGCCTTGTCCTAGCTCACCAGCACGGGCTGCTTCGATTGATGCATTTAACGATAATAGATTCGTTTGTTCCGAGACATCTGTAATGAAGTTTAAAATCTCATTAATTTTACTAGATGCTTCTTCTAGTTTATTCATTTCGTTATAGATTGAATTCATTTCTTGTTCAATTTCCGCCATCTTATGTAGCTGGTTATCTAAATCAGCTTTACCTGTGTTTGATTGATTTTCAACAGTAGAAGCTGTGTCGACAGTTGTTTTAGAGAAAGATCTAATTTCATTTGAATGTTCAAGTAATTGTTTCATAGCAAGATCTGTTTGATTAGAAATTTTCACTAATTCATCTGACATACGATTGATTTCATTTAATAAGTTATTCTGTTTTTCATATTGCTCTTCACGTATACGCTTATTTTCTTGTTCAAACGTTTCTAACACGAGCTGCTGTTCAATGTTTAAGATTTTTGACGTTGCTGATAGCGCTTTGAAAATATCATCTTTATGGCTAAAGTGGTCAAAATAGATTTGCTGAAACGAGTTTAATAGATCTTGGAATGCACATAAGTACCACTTAGGCATTAGCCCGATCTTGACGTGGGCATAGGCGATATACTTTCGTTGGTCAACAAATTCGTGATCAATTACCCCATTAAACATTTCTTGAATGTGACGAGTCAGTGTTTGTTTTAATCGTTCAACTGAGCTATTATGTTGGATAATTTTCATTAAAGAAGGTTCGTGCTCAATGTTGGCATAAAATTGAACAACGATCTCCTCGATGTGCTCAGTTACAATCGGTTTTAATGCCATTAATGTTGCAAGGTCTTCTTCGGTTAGGTTCACCATTTTTAATTGCTTTTCAAGGTCTGGTTGATTGGTCGTATCAATAGTGACATCATCTAAAAATGATTCCACTACTAAAGTAGACTCTGCTTGTTTTTGAAGTTTAAACATTTTAACAACTCCTAGGAACTAGTTCGTTTGTCCTTAGTATAGTAATAATATCTTAGAAAGTAAATTGAATTTTCGACTAATAAATATGTTTTTCGACCTATTTTGTACAAACAGCAATGCCTAGTGGGTAACGAATGCCTTCTCGCTTAGGTTCTATTAAAACACCGTTTTGATAGTAAAATTGCGACGTGCTGTAACTTGTAAATAGTGCTTCAAACTCTTGTTCCGTTAATTGGTGAACATGGAATGGTGAGCCACAAGGTTGACCACGACCACGTCCAAATGGTGTTGAGACAACTAATGTGCCTCCGGGTTTTAATAAGCGATAATAGTTATTTAATAAAGCTTGTTCTTCTGCAATGTGTTCGATCGTTTCAAAACTTACGATGGCATCGAATGTTCCGATAAGGTCGACTAACGTTGCATCAGTGGCGTTAGCTTCAATAAACTGTGTTTTGGGGTGATAATATTCACCTTTGGCATAATTAATTACCTTTGGATCAAGGTCAATTCCGACCACTTCTTCGACTTCACGCTTCCGACTTTTAATAATCATATGACTGCCATAACCTGATCCACAAGATAAATCTAATACTCTTCCATGTAAGTAGGGTAATGCAAATTGATAGCGTGCAATATGTTCTAACAATAATGGATTCATAGGGTCCATCATTTTCGGTATGACGCGCTCACCTGTATCTTCAATCATTAATTTCCCTCCTAAAAAACTATTATGCCAAATGTTTAAATAAGTTAAAACCTTTTTGACGGTCGTTTGCTAACAGCCTATAATAATTGTATCTTGAAGATAGGCTGAAATCGTTCGTTACCATACAAGAGCATGAAAGAGGATGATTGTCGTGAATGAAGCAGAATACCAAAAAAGAAAACAAGACCCATCATTAAAATTGTTTGTCGTATTATCGAAAGCTTCTAGAACATTAAATGATTTAGCACAGATGGATATGACAAGGTACGGTTTAAATCCGACAGAGTTCGCTTTGTTGGAGCTGTTGTACCATCGTGGTAAACAACCATTACAAAAGATCGGTGAACGAATTTTACTAACGAGTGGCAGTATTACTTATGTCGTCAACAATTTAGAGAAAAAAGGGCTGTTAAGTCGAATTCCATCTCCTCAAGACCGTCGTGTAACTTATGCAGAAATAACGGATCAAGGTCGAGATTTGTTAAATGAGATTTTTCCAAAACACTGGGAAGAGCTTGAACGGTTTATGGACGGTTTGACAGATGAAGAAAAGTCACAAGCGATTGATCTTGTGAAAAAGCTCGGCCGTTCAGCTGAACAATACAAACACATTTAAATTGAATAAACCGTGATAAACACACACCTCTCTTATGTTTCATAAAATAATACACATTGATATGGAAGATGAGGGAGGTAAGTATTAAATGTGTCGATATGAGTCTAGTGTTTATCCATGGGCTACCGGTCCATATGATCCATATTACCAGTATCCACCATACGGTTATGAAACGCCAGTTGATATACCAGTAAATTATCAACAGTTTTATCCTAATTATCAAGATTATCAGAGCTACCCAGATTACGGATCTTACCATGATTATCAAAGCTACCCAGATTACGAAACTCACCAAGGTTATCAAAGTTATCTAGATTATGAAAATGATCAAGGGTTTGAAGGTTACATGAATATGCCTTATGAACAAGAAAACCCAATGTACAGTCAATTTATGAACCCGAATGATTATCAGGGGTTTCAAATACCTGGTCAACATGCGATGACACCAACACAGAAGCAAATGTTATTGCAATATTTCCAAGATGAAAATGGTGAAGTCGATTTGGATAAAGTGTTTAAGACGTTAGGGCAAGTTGTTCAAATTACCCAACAAGTTTCACCAGTAATAAAAACTTTAAACTCAATGGTTCGTGGATCTTAATTATAAATTAAGATATGAGAGTCCTAGAGCCTTAATTTGAAAGAGGCTGAGACAGAACTAATTGTAGAAACACAAAACTCGAACGAAATCACTTATAAATTCGTTCGGGTTTTTACTTTTGGCCCGCTCCATCAAAATGCTTCGCTTTCCGTGGGCGGCTGGTGAGCCTCCTCGTGCTACGCACTGTGGGGTCTCACCCAGGCCTTTGCTCCCACAGGAGTCTACGCATTTTGATTCCGCTAAGCGACTGTTCAATTAATCCACAAGTCTAATTGTTCGTGTTTTCATAACATTCCAAACCTTTTGTCCCAACCTTTTTTGTGCCAACTTTGAAGCGTCTTAATTGCTTGCTCAAACTCAGTATCTCGATTGTTTGACGGCATCGTAAAACCTATATAAGCAGTTGTGATTTATCACAATAATGGTGAAGATACCACGTTTGCTTCATTGTTAATGTATGGCTTCGTTTCATAAAAACATTACGCATATGCTTGCACTTCTTACGGTCATAGTCATCAAATATGTTCTGAACAAGACGTCGCACACAATCCAATGCCCAATAAATGTAACGTACAAGATTAACGGTATTTGCATGAGTTATGGTGGTATGAAACAAGGATAACAAATAAGGAGTTAGCATGCTTTTTTATATTCTTGGTTAAAGCACAGAGTTGGTATCAGGTGAGGAGCGAAGGTGGCGACTCCAGCGGGAACAGCACGAGTCTCGAGACCCCACAGGCCCCGCATTTTGGGCCGAGGAGGCTCGAGCCGTGCCCGCGGAAAGCGTCCACCGAGAGCGGATCACCTAAAACCAACGGTTCCGGTAAAAGGTACCCAACTTTTTTGTGAGATTTTGTACATCTAACAAATATCTTAGAGCCTATTTTTTATTGTCCACTTCACCAATATTTAAAAAATATAAAACAGTCTCATAATTTGCTAGTGCAATATGTTAAAATAGTTAGGGTTTCGAATTTTTATGAAGGTAGGAATTTCATGTTGCAAAAGGAAAAGGTCATTAATACACCTTTTTATTACGGTTGGTTGGTCGTATTTGTATCGGCTTTAAGTGTATTTTTCTCTGGACCTGGACAAACATTTGCTATTTCGATTTTTATTGAGTATTACATAGCAGACTTTGACTACTCGAGAACGCTTGTTTCGGGGTTATATTCAGCGGCTACATTATGTGCTGGATTTTTATTATTTACAATTGGTAAGTTAACTGATCTATATGGACAACGACTTATGATGGTTATAATTGGACTTTCTTTAGCTTTCGCAGCTTTATGGAATGCCTTCATAGTTGGTCCGGTTATGATGTTTTTAGGTTTTTTCATGTTACGTTTATTCGGTCAAGGTTCAATGACATTATTACCGAATACATTAGTGCCACAGTGGTTTATGAGGAAGCGTGGACGAGCATTAAGTGTTATGGCGATTGGAGGCTTTGTAGGTGCTGCATTAATTCCTCCACTAAATACATACATGATCCAAATGTTTGACTGGCGAACAGTTTGGTTAATTTGGAGTGGAGCTTTAGCTTTCATCTTTGTACCATTGGCAATATTAATTGTCCGTAATAAACCTGAAGATATAGGCGAAGTAATTGATGGACAAATAAAGCCTGTTCGTTCAAAAGGTCCATCGAGGATTCCTCTGTTTGTAACAGCAAGTCTTTCAGCACTAGTTTTAGTCACTATGATTCCAACGATCGATCAGTATTTACATGAATTATTCACTTGGTTTCCTTCTATGTTTTGGCGTATTTTAATATTTACAGCATCTTTCATTGGTGTCATGGTACTAATTAGAAATCGCTACATTCATCAACCTTCACACACAAAAGAGCGAGTGGGGGAGGAAGAACAAAAAGAAGAGTACGATGATGAAGTTAGTTGGACGTTAAAAGAAGCGGCAAAAACACGCGCATTTTGGATGATTTTATTTTGTGTCAGTGTACCAGCATTAACGAATACAGGAATTACGTTCCACCTTGTATCGATTTCAGAAGGAAAAGGGTTAACACCTGAAGTTGCTGCGATTGTTTTATCTTTAATGGCAATCATCGGTTTTCCTGTTACGTTTATATCTGGATATTTAGTAGACAAAATAAAAGTTCATTACGTGCTCTCAATTACGTTTGTTATTCATATTGTTGCAATTATTTGGTTGTGGCAAACACAAAGTGCGACTGCATTTATTATATATGGTGTCATCTGGGGCATTGCGCACGGGTTTGAACGAATTACGCTCAATATCGTATGGCCTAATTATTTTGGAAGACAGCATTTAGGGAGTATTAAAAGTATCGCACAGTCTGTCATGGTAGTTGGATCAGCATTAGGTCCGTTACCGTTTGGTTTTTTCTATGATAGGTTAGGTGGATATTCAGAGATTTTATTACTGTCATTACTACTGCCTTTAATAGCTGCCATATTTGCATTTATATCACCGGCACCGAATTATAATGAACAGAAAAAACGGTAAGGAGCTTGTTTAGCTCCTTACCGTTTTATTGATCATCTTCTAAAAATGAAATAACTATGCCGCCTTCACCAGCGTAATTAGCAACTAAAGGTCCCATTTCGACAGTGTAATCTTCATCTTGATTATACTGCTCTTTAATTTGACTCATTAATTTTTGAGCTCTACTTTCACAATTTCCTTGCGACATAACAATTGTTTTACCTTCAAGTGTTTTTGAATATTCACCAATCTGTTCAATTAAGCGGCGTAATGCTTTCTTTTCTCCGCGTATCTTTTCAGTGACCTCAATTTCCCCTTCATCTGAAGCTTTCATTAACAATTTAATGTTTAACGTTTTAGCAATCGTACCGCGGAACTTATCAAGACGACCGCCTTTAATTAAGTTTTCAACAGTTTTTAAAGAGAACAGTGTAACGGTCTTCTCAACGTTTTGCTTTGTTTGGTTAACAATTTCATGAAAATCTACACTTTTAACCTTCATTTTAATAGCTTCATTGAGTAATAGAGTAACACCACATGAAGCGGTTTTCGTATTAATGATTTCTATTTCGCGGTCTGGCTCTTCATCTAAAATCATGTCTCTTCCAATGACTGCATTTTGATAAGTTGCGCTTAAGTTTTTAGTTAAAGAAAGAAGTAAAATAGGTGTGTTAGCATCTACTTCTTTAAATGCTTCATAGAAATCATTTGGACTTGGAGCGGAAGTTTTAGGAATGTCTTCCATCGCATTAAACTTCTCGTAATACTGATCTGTTGTTAGTTCGACTCCAGCTTTGTACACACCATCATCAAAATGAATGTTCAAAGGAATTTCTTTAATGTTAAACTTCTCTGCAAACCCTTGTGGTAAATCTGCTCCACCATCCACCATAAATTGAATACCCATACCATCACCTCTATAAAATTATTTTATAAATTATGTTTCGTTAATAACTTTGATTTTCCTCTTTTTTGATGTACTAATAATGAATAACATTAGACCAATAATAACAATTGATCCTCCTAAAAACTGAGACCAAGTAACAAGCTCTCCTAGAATAAAGTAAGCCATAATGGAAGCGCCTATTGGTTCAAATAAAACGCCCATTGTAATTGTTGATGCACTTACCCACTTAATTGCCCAGTTAAATAATGTATGGCCAAAGAAGGTTGGAATGATAGCTAACGCTAAAAAGTACATCCAAGTTTCTCCTGTGTAACCTGTAAAAGATGTTCCTAAGACAATATTATATAAGATTAACGTGATGGAACTAACGCCATATACAACAAAAGTATATGTCATTAGTGAAACACGTTTTCGTACATTTTGTCCAAATAAGAAATAACCGGTAATGGCTATTGCACCCATTAATGCTAAAAAGTTTCCGACTAGAGCCATTCCGCTAATCTGAAAATCGCCCCAACTAATGATGACGCTACCAGTAAAGGCGATGATCATACTTAAAACAGCTCCGCTCGTAAATCGTTCTTTAAAAAATAAGTATGTACCTATAAAAGCAAATATAGGTTGGGTTGTGACTAACACAACTGAACTTGCGACTGATGTATGGTTAAGTGATTCGAACCATAAGATGAAATGTAATGCTAAAAATACACCAGCAGCAGCGGAAAACCACCAGTCACGTCGCGATATATGTTTAAACTCGCCTGTATGTTTCCAAAGTATTAAAGGAAGCATGATCAATACGGCTAATAATAAACGATAATTAGCGATCATCGATGAAGGAGCATCAGCTAAACGAACGAATATCGCTGAAGTAGATACGGCTACAACGCCAATGGCAATTGCTATATATGGTGCAAGTTGTTTATTGTTCATACTGTCACTCCTAACCCTCCTACTCTTATATTCGAGTTTTCCCTTTATATCTCGCAAATAGAATAGGTCCTAGTGCAAGGCCACCAATTAGGCCGAAAATGTGACCGAAAATATTAATGTTAGGTCTGAATGTAAGGAATAATCCTACAATAACAATAATGATTATGATTTGCCTACTATTTGAATCTATTAGTTCAGGTTTCATGAACAGTAAGTATAAATATATACCGAATAAACCGAAAATGGCACCAGAAGCACCAATGTTTGCTGTTGCAAGAGATGCTAAAAATAACGTTGCGAAGTTCGCAATTATTCCCGCGCCTAAATATGCTAAAATAAATTTAAACCGTCCAAGCATCGCTTCTAATGCAGGGCCAAATAAAATTAAACTAAACGTATTAAATAATAAGTGCGTTGGTTCAACATGAACGAAAATCGATGAAATTAAACGCCAATATTGATCAAAGTAAATAATAGCAAAATTCCAACCACTTAATAGGTCACGAAGCTCTGTTGAAATGTTAACGAGTAAAAATATGATGATATGTATAACGGCAATCGTTGAAATAACAGGGTAAAAACGTAAGTATTCTTTAAAGCTTTCTGTGCGTATAAAAAACATAATTAAACGCCTCACTTATAATGTACATATTTCCTTTAAGAATACTAATCTTTGCGAAAACTTGCAATAAGAAAGAAGGGCATAACATGATTACAGGGACTGGAATCGATATTACAGAATTTGATCGAATCAAACAGTTAGTAGAGAGACAACCACGATTTCCTAAAAGAGTATTAACTGAACATGAGTTACATAAGTATTATAATTATCAAAATGAGCGAAGGAAGATGGAGTTTTTAGCTGGTCGATACGCTGCCAAAGAGGCTTATAGTAAAGCGGTTGGCTGTGGTATCGGTGAAGAGTTATCTTTTCAATCTATTGAAGTTTTATCGAATGAAAAAGGACAGCCACACGTTAAGTTAAATGGAGAGAAACAGTTAGGGACACACATTTCAATTTCCCATAGTGAAGCTTATGCCATAGCTCAAGTAATAATTGAACAAGTTTGATAGCTAGTCTGCATATTCATACTCCTTGTCTCATATAGTGTATTGCGGGTAACAAAAAGGGTCCGATGTGCACATTGTCACCGCAACCGAATAGATCGTTTGTTCAAAAAGTGAACAAGCAATGAAAATTGAGACGAAGGAGTTGTCCAAATGAAAAGAAAATTATTTCTCTTCTTATCCATTATGTTAACCGCTGTTCTCTTAACTGCATGTGGAGAAGAGACTGTAGACGACGTTCTACAATCACTTGATGACCAAGTAGCTGACATGTCGAGTTTCAAAGCTTCTGCAGAGATGACAATGACAACTGGGGAAGAATCACAACAATATCAAATTGATGTTTGGCACAAAAAAGAAGATTATTTCAAAGTTGTTATGAATAACATGGCTGATGAACAAGGTAATCAAGTCATTTTGCGTAACGATGAAGGTGTATTTGTTTTAACTCCTTCGATCAATAAGAGTTACAAATTCCAAAATGACTGGCCGAAACAACATAGCCAACCGTACTTATACACCTCGCTTGTCAGTGACATTATCAGCGATAGTGAACGAGAGTTCCAAATGACTGATAACTATTATGTCTTTAAAGTGAAGACAAACTATAAAGGTAATCAGCAGTTACCTTTCCAGGAAGTTTACTTCCACAAAGGATCCTATGACCCGGCGTTAGTTAGAGTTCAAGACCACAACGGTGAGACGATCGTTGAGGTAGATTTCACTTCTTTTGAATTTGATGTAGAGATTAGTGACGAAGAGTTTGATACTGAGCAAAACTTAGCTGAAGGTGCAGTGAGCGTACCAACAATGACTGAGTTGGAAGATCGCGATATGGAAGTGTATTTCCCATCATTTGTACCTGAAGGTGTAGAGGCTTCTAGCGAAGAGGTAGTAGACTTTGAAGATGGCGAGCGGGTCATCTTATCATATGAAGGTGAAAAGCCATTTACCCTCGTGCAAGAGAAATTCGACTCTTACCCTACAAGCTTAATGGTTCCAGTCCATGCAGGCGGTGACATGGTTGACTTAGGCTTTGCTGTAGGTCACTTAACGAACAATTCGTTAGAGTGGGAGTTAGATGGAATGCGCTTTGTACTAGCGAGTGAATCGTTAACTGTTAATGAAATGGTTCAGATCGCACAATCAGTAGAATCTCAAATGATGAAATAAGGAAAAGTAACATTCAAATAGTGTTCATTAGGTGCCCAAAGTAATCTTTGGGCATTTTCTGTTTGCGTCAAATAAGTAAATAACAAGTCGAATGGATATTTGACATGCCTTGTGGTAGAAATAGATAATATAATGTAAGCTCAATAAAAAGTGGAAAAAGAAGGTCAAAGTTATGGTGAAACAATTTTATCGAGATACGTGGGCAGAAGTTGATTTAAATGCAATTAAACATAACGTCAAGCAAATGAAGAAAATATACCCATCACCAAAGTCAGTGTATGCAGTTGTTAAAGCAAACGCATACGGTCACGGTGATATCCAAGTAGCTGAAGCTGCAATAGAAGCGGGTGCTAACAAGCTAGCAGTCGCTTTACTAGACGAAGCGTTACAATTACGAGAAAGTTTCCCAGATGTTCCGATTCTCGTTTTGGGGAGGATTCGCCCGAGCGATGCACAAATAGCAGCTGATCACAATTTAACAGTTACAGTGTTCCAAAAAGATTGGTTAGTAGAAGCATCCAAACAGTTAACAACTAAGTTAAATATTCATCTCAAATTTGATACAGGAATGAATCGTTTAGGTATAAGAACGAAAGATGAAGCGTATGATGTATTAAAAGAGCTAAAATCGACAACTATGGTAGTAACAGGGGTTTATTCACATTTAGCAACTGCAGATGAAAATAACGAAGCTCATCTTGAAAAACAGTTTGAGCGTTTCAAAGAGTCTTTGAAACTTCTACAAGACAATATTCCGAATAAGGTAGAAGTACACTTAGGTAATTCTGCTGGCGCTATGCGATTTCCGAACTCTATGTATGATGCTGTAAGGTTTGGTATTGGCATGTACGGTTTATACCCTTCTGATCTCGTTAAACGTGAAACAGGAATTCCGTTAAAACCAGCGTTTTCACTAATTAGTCAATTAACACATGTTAAGAAAATAAATAAAGGTGATACAATCAGCTATGGGGCAACATATACCGCTGAAGAAGATGAATGGATTGGTACAGTCCCTTTAGGTTATGGGGACGGCTGGATTAGAAAATTGCAAGGCTTCCATGTATTAATCGATGGTAAGAAGTACCCTATTGTAGGTCGAATATGTATGGATCAATTTATGGTGAAGTTAGATCAACATAAACCGGTCGATACGAAAGTGACAATCATAGGTGAAGAAGGCGGGGAAACCGTTTCGACAGATGATGTCGCAACTCACCTTGAAACGATTAATTATGAGATTCCTTGTATGATTAATGAACGAGTTCCGAGGGTCTATATTGATTAACAAACGCTAGAAATAGCGACACAATAATATTCTGCTAAAGATTTTCCTTTACGAAACTTAGCGAATGATGTTATGATGTTTTTAGATTTGTTGTTCGTAAAATGTTGGGGGTGTAAGGATGTCAGAGTCTTCGAAAGAGGTAGTTGTTCAATTACCGATGTCTTTACTGAATGAGTGCGATGAGTTGGTTAAGAATGAGGAAGATGTAAGTGATCGTCAGCAGCTCATTCTACATGCTATTAATAGCTATGTGAAAGAAGAAAAGAAACGTAAAATTAAAGAAAAGATGCGCCGTGGTTATGTAGAAATGAGGAATATCAACTTAGATATCGCATCTGAAGCTTTCCAAGCTGAAGAGGAGGCTGAAACCACTCTAGAGCGCTTAGTGAGTGGGGTGTAATTAACTTGTACGTTAAACGAGGCGACGTCTACTACGCAGACCTGACCCCCGTGGTAGGCTCTGAACAAGGCGGTGTTCGCCCAGTTCTTATTATTCAAAATAATATAGGGAACCGATTTAGCCCAACAGTAATCGTTGCTGCTATTACTGCTCAAATTCAAAAGGCAAAATTACCGACACATGTCGAAATTGATGCTGAAAAGTACGAATTTGAGCGTGACTCTGTTATTCTTTTAGAACAGATTCGGACAATCGACAAACAACGGTTAACTGATAAGATTACAACGCTAGACGAATACTTAATGGGTCAAGTAGACGATGCGTTACAAATTAGTCTTGGGTTATTAGATTTATAGTGATTATAAAGAGGCCACCTTTTATGAGTATGTATAATACATATTGATAAAAGGTGGTCTTTTCGTCTTAAATAAGGGGATATGCTCCTCTATACTTTATATTTTTCCCAATATAAACTATAATAAAACCATCTTGAATAAGATGGTAAAGTTTTCTGACAAATTAAGTAGAAATTAGTCAAATTAAATGGTAAATTGTAGTTAACATAATAATATGGAGGTACGTCATTCGTATGAACCTAAAAGAACTTGTATTAGAAAATAGTGATGAGATTGTTAGCAGGTGGGTTGAAAAACAAGGGAACCATTCGTTACAAGATTATAGCTCAACAATATCAAATGATATGATTAAGCAAATGAACCATGAGTTCGCAGACATTATCATTTCCAGCTTGAAAGAAGGCGGAGCGAACTTAGAAAACTTAGATGATTTCGCTGAGAAAGTGGTTAACCTTGGGTGGCCGTTTGGCTATATTACTGAAGGACTACAAATTTTTCGAACGGAAAGTATTAAGTTTGTTCTAGACCAACAAGGAACGGAAAATAAAGAAGAATTTATATATGTAATGGACGGGATTAACGAGTGGATCGATCCGTTAAAAACGAGGCTTATGAATCAATACTCAGCAAATTGGAATAACATTATTTCTTTACAAAAGTTAGCCTTAGAAGAGTTGTCAGCACCGTTAATTCCAGTGATGGATGAAATAACAGTTATGCCATTAGTTGGAACGATTGATACAGACCGTGCCAAACTAATTATGGAAAACTTGCTTAGCGGTGTCGTTAAAAACCGTACGGACGTTGTCTTAATAGATATTACAGGTGTCCCTGTCGTTGATACAATGGTCGCGCATCACATTATACAAGCTGCAGAAGCGGTTAGATTGCTAGGTGCAACGTGTATTTTAGTTGGTATTCGTCCAGAAATCGCCCAGACGATCGTTAACTTAGGAATCGACTTAAGTCAGTTCCCTACTAAGAGCTCACTTAAGAAAGGTTTTGAAACTGCTTTAGAAATTACAGATAAGCAAATTGTATCAAACGATGATAAGAAAGAAGACGTTGAAGAAATCTTAGATGCGATTGGGAAGGAGTAATGAACGTGCGTGTACCAATTTTAAAGTTGCATAATTATTTATTAGTTTCAATTCAAATAGAGTTAGATGACCAAACAGCGATGCAATTTCAAGAAGACTTACTAAGTAAAATTCATGAAACAGGAGCAACTGGAGTTGTTATTGATTTAACATCAGTTGAGGTTGTCGATTCATTTATTGCTAAAGTATTTGGAGATGTAGTATCAATGGCTGATTTAATGGGAGCAAAGGTAGTATTCACTGGTATACAACCAGCAGTTTCGATGACATTGATTGAACTCGGTATTTATTTAAAGGAGGTACCAACTGCATTAGATCTAGAGCAAGGTATTATTAAGTTAAGACAAGAATTGGAGGAGAAGTGATGAAAGAAACGGTATCCTCTGTTGTTATTAAAAAAGAATGGGATATTGTTGGTGCGCGACAAGCGGGAAGGCAACTCTCTCAAGAACTTGGCTTTGGTTCTGTAGACCAAGCTAGAATTGCTACTGCTATATCAGAGTTGGCCCGCAATATATACTTGTATGCAAAAGAAGGAGAAATTTCCTTTGAAGAGTTGTATGACTTACCTAAAGTAGGTCTTAAAATAGTTGCGAGAGACAAAGGTCCAGGCATTAATGACCTAAGCGCTGTAATGCAAGATGGTTACTCCACTTCTGGTGGTTTAGGTGCTGGTTTACCAGGTGTTAAAAGGCTGATGGATGAATTTGATTTAGTATCAGACGAAGAAGGCACCAAAGTGACCGCCATCAAGTGGGCCCGGCCATAGGAGGGGTACTAATTGAGTTCGTTACAATCAGATATGCAAGATTATAAAGACTTACTATCGAAATACTTGGAGACTAAAGATGAAGCAATTCTTTATCAAGCTGAACAATTTAGTAAGCAATCTATTCAACAAAATATCTCTCCGGATGAAATAGTAAATGTTCACTATCAAGCCTTGAAGGAGATCTACCCGGACCTTCACGAACAAATAGAAGGGTCCTTTAAATTTTTAATCGAAACGATGATTTCGTACGGCTTAGCCTATCAAGAGCATCAAGTATTACGTGAAAAACAAATCGAGTTAAAGTCTGAGATCGGTGTGGCAGCTAATATGCAAAACACGTTACTTAAAACATCAGTCCCTAAAACACATGCCATTGATATAGGTGTGAAGTCTGTACCAGCTAAAGAGATGAACGGTGATTATCATCATTTTATTAAAGATGAACAAGGTAATGTCGGGGTTGCTGTCGCAGATGTAATTGGGAAAGGGATTCCTGCAGCTTTTTGTATGTCGATGATTAAATTTGCAATGGAAAGTTTCTCAGAGAACCAAATTTACCCACAATGGATCCTAGACTCATTAAACCGTGTCGTTAGTCGAAATGTTGAACAAGGTATGTTTGTTACAATGTTTTATGGTTTGTATGATGTCTATACACACCAGTTTTACTATGCATCTGCTGGGCATGAACCATGTTTTATTTTAAGGAATGAGACGAAAGAATTTGAAGAGATTGATGCAAAAGGTTTGTTGCTTGGTGTTGAAAGCGCCGTTAAGTATGAGCAACTTAACACTTCCATTCATGAAGGAGACTTAATCGTGCTACTTACTGATGGTGTGACAGAGTGTCGAGTGGATGGGCGCTTCATAGAACAAGAAGAAGTGTTAAATATAATTAAGGAACATGAACATTTAAACTCACAAGAAATTGTTGAGCACGTATTTAAATACTTTGAGCGCTTACAAGACTTTCAACTAAGGGATGACTTTACACTAGTTGTTATGAAAAGAAATTCTAGCCTAAGTGTTTAACGACTTGGATATGCGGGTATATGCTTTAAAGTATATACTAGAATGGGGGATTCAAAATGAACTTACATGTTGAAGATCATCAAGAAGACAAATATGGCATATTAAAACTATCAGGTGAAATTGATGCCTATACAGCACCTCAATTAAAAGAGAAGCTTTTAACTTTAGTTGAGGAGAAAGAAAGTGTTGAAGTTGATCTAACAAAAGTAAGTTATATGGATAGTACTGGGTTAGGTGTTTTTATTAGTGCCTTAAAGCTATCAAAAGAAAAAGATCACAACTTTAAGTTAATTAACCTACAAGAAAACGTTTATCGTTTATTTAATATTACAGGTCTTAATGAAGTCATCAATATTGAAAATACAATTGAGGGTGAATTGTCATGAAGCAAGCATTTGATTTCGTAGAGATGAAGCTACCCGCAAAGTCTGAATTCGTTGGTGTTTTGCGGTTAACAATTTCTGGAGTTGCTAACCGTATGGGTTTTTCATATGAAGAAATAGAAGATTTAAAAGTAGCAACTTCTGAAGCTATTACCAATGCAGTAAACCATGCTTATTTCGATGAAGGACCCGGTGAAGTGACGATTGGATTCGGGTTATATGAAGATCGGTTAGAAGTTATGGTTGCTGACCGTGGAGGTAGCTTTGATCTGAAAGAAGTGAAAGAACAAATCGGTCCGTATGATGAAAAAGAGTCAATTGAGGATATGAGAGAAGGAGGGTTTGGTCTCTTCTTAATCGATGCCCTAATGGACAAAGTTGAAATTAATAATAACCATGGCGTAATCGTCCTAATGACAAAGTTTTTGTACGAAAATGAGGTGGGGCAAAATGACGACCAAATCTCAACAACACAATAGTGGAGAAGATATTTACGAACTAATTGATTATTTACGTGAACACCCAGAAAGTGAAGAAACGCAAGAGAAGATTATTTATAAATACGAAAACTTGGTTCATTCATTAGCAAAAAAGTATTCTAAAAACAGCGAGATTCATGAAGATTTAGTCCAAGTAGGTATGCTAGGTTTAATGGCTGCTATTCGTCGATATGATGGTTCGTATGGCAAGTCTTTTGAGTCTTTTGCTGTACCGACAATTATTGGTGAGATTAAACGTTTTATTAGAGATAAAACGTGGAGTGTCCATGTTCCTCGTCGGATAAAGGAATTAGGGCCAAAGATTAAATCAGCAGTTGAAGAATTAACGACAGAAAATCAACGATCACCGTCTGTGGCTGAAATAGCAGATTATTTAGGTGCTTCAGAAGAAGAAGTGTTAGAAACGATGGAAATGAGCCAAAGTTATAACGCTCTATCAGCTGATCGTCAAATTGAAGCGGATGCAGATGGTAGTACAGTAACGATCTTAGATTTAGTCGGCGACCGTGAAGAAGGGTATGAACAAACAGATTATAAGCTATTAATCGAAAAGATTATGCCTTTACTAAGTGAGCGAGAGCAAGACATTTTGAAGTGTACGTACTTTGAGAACTTAAGTCAGAAAGAAACAGGCGAACGCCTCGGTTTATCCCAAATGCACGTTTCAAGATTACAACGTCGTGCATTAAGGAAGTTAAGAGATTCCTTGGGTGAAGAAGATCTGGAGGTTTTATTTTGATTGATAAGAAAGACCGCATGGAGGTTGCTACTTTTCAAAAACCGAAAAAAGGCAACTATCATTCCGGCGACTCTTATTTTTATATCGAAACTGATGATGGTTTTCTTTGTGCTTTGGCAGATGGTTTAGGAAGCGGTGAAGTGGCTAAAGACTCAGCAGATGCTGTGATAGGTGTTATTAAAGCTGGCTACACTAAACCTTTAGATGAGTTAGTACACTTAGCGAACGAGGCTCTAGTTGGTCACCATTTGCGCGGTTGTGTATTAGGAATATTGCGCGTTAATTATCGTGATCAATCATACTCCTATGTATCAATTGGAAACATTAGTGTAATTGCAGTTGACCACTATGGTAAGAAAAAAAGAAACATTCCTGTCCCAGGCTACCTATCAGGTGTTAAGAAGTCCGTAAAAGTCCATAATGGTGAATTGCAAAATGGAGCTGTTTTCTTTATGTTTTCAGACGGCGTTAACGAGCGTAAATTAACTAAAGAATTTTATAGTCATCAAACGATGGATTTAACCATTCAATGGTTTACGTTACAACAAGAACATTATATGGACGATGATACAACGTTAATAGCTATGAAATATAGCAAGTAAATTAATGAGGGTGACGAGTTAGTCGCTCTCATTTTTTATTTGTGAAACAAGAAATTCATTGTTTTTGATTTTTTGTTACAATATTAACGTAAGATTGATTTATTAGGAGGAAACGCTTTGGCAGAATTACAAAATGATTTAGTACAAGTAGTATCTAAACAAGTGAACTTTCAACCTGCAATTATTACAACCGTGATTCAAATGATTGAAGAGGGAAACACAGTTCCTTTTATAGCAAGATATCGTAAAGAACAAACGAAAGGGTTGGATGAAACAGAAATCCAATCGATCAAAGAAACTTATGATTACCAACAACAGTTACATAATCGAAAAGAAGAAGTAATTCGGTTAATTGATGAGCAAGATAAATTAACCGATGAGTTGAAGAAAGATATTTTAAGCGCTACTCAACTTCAGCGTGTAGAAGACTTATACCGTCCATATAAGCAAAAGCGTCGAACAAGAGCGACGATTGCGAAAGAAAAAGGTTTGGAACCGTTAGCGCAGCTCGTATGGAAGCAAGATGGCATTCAAGTTGAGAAAGAAGCAGAGCAATACCTTTCTGAGGAACATGAACTTGCTGATATTGAAGCGGTAATACAAGGGGTTAATGATATTATCGCTGAATGGATCTCAGATGAACCTGCATTCCGTGATGACATACGTTCGTATACTTTTAAACAAGGTGCCATCACGACAGAGTTGAAAAAAGGCGCAGAAGATGAAAAAGAGATCTTCCAAATGTATTATGAGTATCGCGAACCAGTGAAAAGTATGGCTTCTCACCGTGTACTTGCTGTTAATCGTGGTGAAAAGGAAAAAGTGTTGAAAGTGGCAATCGAACCACCTGTTGATACTATTATCGATTACATTAAGCGAGCAGTCATTAAAAATAGAGAAACTGAAGAAGCAGCTATTATTAATGCGGCGATCGAAGACAGTTATAAACGATTAATACAGCCATCGATAGAAAGAGATATTCGCACATCTTTAACTGAAGAAGCAGAAGAGCATGCGATTGATATTTTTGCGAAAAACTTGAGAAACTTATTACTTCAGCCGCCATTAAAAGGTAAAACGATTTTGGCAGTAGACCCTGCCTTTAGAACAGGTTGTAAACTGGCGATTGTTGATGAGACAGGCCAAATGAAGTCAGTAGATGTTATTTACCCAACTGAGCCCCGTAAGGACGTTGCGGGTGCTGAAAAGAAAGTTCTAAAAGCACTAAATGACTATCCGATTGAGTTAATCGCAATTGGAAATGGTACGGCTTCACGTGAGACAGAGCAATTTATTGCTGATTTAATTCAGAAACATAACCTTGATGTCGCTTATTTAATCGTCAATGAAGCAGGCGCTAGTGTTTACTCTGCGTCTAAATTAGCAAGAGAAGAATTCCCAGATCTACAAGTTGAAGAGCGCTCGGCTGTCTCGATCGCTAGACGTGTCCAAGACCCACTTAGCGAGTTAGTTAAAATTGACCCTAAATCGATCGGTGTAGGTCAATACCAACATGATGTAAGCCAAAAGAAATTAAACAACTCACTGTCTTTTGTTGTTGAAACAGCGGTTAACCAAGTCGGTGTTAATGTTAATACAGCATCATCGTCGTTGTTACAGTATATTTCCGGTTTAAACAAAACGGTAGCTAACAATATCGTTAAGTATCGTGAAGAGAATGGGAAGTTTACAGATCGTAAACAAATTAAAAAAGTCCCACGCCTTGGTAACAAAACATATGAACAAGCGATCGGTTTCTTAAGGATTTTAGATGGAAAGAATCCACTGGACAGAACCTCAATTCACCCAGAAAGTTACCAAGTAGCTAAAGACTTATTGGACCAGTTAGAGCTTACAACTTCAGACATTGGTTCAGAGCAAGTTCGTCAAAAATTAGGCGAGAAGTCTATTGAACAATTAATGGATGGATTAGATGTTGGTAAATTAACGCTACAAGATATTGTAAGTGACTTAAAGAAACCAAATAGAGACCCGCGTGACGAGTTACCTAAACCTCTATTAAAGACTAACGTATTGTCTATGGAGGATTTAGAACAAGGTATGGAGTTGCAAGGAACAGTACGAAATGTAGTTGATTTCGGTGCCTTTGTTGATATTGGAGTAAAACAAGATGGCCTTGTCCATATCTCCAAATTATCTAACCGGTTTGTCAAAAACCCATTAGATGTAGTTGCAGTTGGTGATATTGTTACAGTGTGGATTGATGAAGTAGACGTTAAAAGACAACGCATTGCTTTAACAATGATTCCAGTAACGAGCTAATCATTAAGCAACTTTTTATAGTAAAAGAACCAACATTGGTTTAACGTCTTAATTTGTTGTATATCTTTAGAAGCATAAGCTTTTAAAAATTGATTTTGTAACCAGCTAGGCATAGACATCACCTTTAAAATAAGTTTTGTCATTATAATATGCATATACAGCTTGTTTGCTACCGAATTTTATTAAGAAGTCTTGATATACCAAACGCCCCTTTCGTGTTTGGTATATCAATTTTAATGTGGGTGAAGAGAAATGGAACAGTTTGAGTTAGAACAGTTAACAGACCAATTATCAAGAAAATACTTTGATAAACCTTTTAACCATCATGTTTGCTTTAACAAACGACTAAGAACAACCGGAGGAAGGTATATACCTGCTAAGCAAACAATAGAAATAAACCCAAAGTATTTACTTGAGTTAGGGACAGATGAGTTGATTGGCATTATTAAACATGAGTTGTGTCATTATCACTTACATATAGAAGGAAAACCATACAACCATCGAAGCAAAGAGTTTAAAGAGCTGTTACAGAAAACAGGCTCTCCACGCTACTGTGAACGACTTCCTTCTGAAAAGAGTAAAGAAACATATCTGTACAGATGTGAAAAGTGTGGTTTAACGTTTAATCGAAAAAGAAGGATCCAAACATCTCGTTACCGATGCGGTAAGTGTAAAGGGAAAATTGTTACAATCAATTAGTGATCTAAAAATACAAAACTAGTGTTGACTGTTCTATTTATCACATGGTAAATTATAAAAGCCGTAACGAAGAGAGTGGTTCTTTCACGGCTTATAAACAAAACGTTAAATTATTTACTTTTAAGTAATTGACATAAAAAACAAGTTGTTATATTATACTTTATGTCGCAACAACTTAGAGAACGTTAAAACGTAATTATGAAACTAGAAGTTACGTTTTTGGCACCTTATGAACTTAATAAATTTCTCTTAAAAACACTTTACATTGAACTTAAAACATCTTATAATTATCTAGCGTTGGGGTAAGCAATTACCTTAACAAACGAAAAAGTTCATTTTATATTCCAGCGTAGCTCAGAGGTAGAGCAGTTGGCTGTTAACCAATTGGTCGCAGGTTCGAATCCTGCCGCTGGAGCCATGGAGAAGTACCCAAGTGGCTGAAGGGACACCCCTGCTAAGGGTGCAGGTCGCGTAAGCGGCGCGAGGGTTCAAATCCCTCCTTCTCCGCCATTTTAATTAAACGGCCCATTGGTCAAGTGGTTAAGACACCGCCCTTTCACGGCGGTAACAGGGGTTCGAATCCCCTATGGGTCATCCGGTCCGGTAGTTCAGTTGGTTAGAATGCCTGCCTGTCACGCAGGAGGTCGCGGGTTCGAGTCCCGTCCGGACCGCCATTACTTTCTTGGGCCATAGCCAAGCGGTAAGGCAACGGGTTTTGGTCCCGTGATTCTCAGGTTCGAATCCTGATGGCCCAGCCAATTTATTTAAAATTAAATAATTGTGTTTAAGTCTTTTTTTATGTCTTTTAATAGATGTTGGAAAGTTAATGAGAGTGCTAGAGGTTCTTTTGGACTCTCTTAGGATCATCACTTGCGGTCGTGGCGGAACGGCAGACGCGCTAGGTTGAGGGCCTAGTGGGGTGATCCCCGTGGAGGTTCAAATCCTCTCGGCCGCACCAAAAACTTCAAAAAAGACTTGAAACTTCATTGAGAATTTGTTAATATAGAATTTGTCGCATTTAGCGCCCGTAGCTCAATTGGATAGAGCGTTTGACTACGGATCAAGAGGCTAGGGGTTCGACTCCTCTCGGGCGCGCCATTATAAGTGAATAATCCCAAATTAAAATGCGGGTGTAGTTTAATGGTAAAACCTCAGCCTTCCAAGCTGATGTTGTGGGTTCGATTCCCATCACCCGCTCCATATATGGGCCTGTAGCTCAGCTCGGTTAGAGCGCACGCCTGATAAGCGTGAGGTCGGTGGTTCAAGTCCACTCAGGCCCACCATATAGAACTTCGAACCTTGAAAACTAAACAAAATAGCCTGTCGTCAATTCGGTTTTCTTCTAGTGATTGACTAAGAAG
>NZ_BJYA01000026.1 GCF_007991275.1 Alkalibacillus haloalkaliphilus
CCAATAAATATCATGAGCGCCAAATTATAATATGCAAATGCCAAATAAATTTCTCGAGCGAAAATACATACTAACAAACTACTTCTCTTTTTCAGAAAAATTGACTATAATATTGTTTTAGAAAGGAAGTGTTCTATGAAATGATTATATTACCTCAACAAAAACCTTCGAGCCTAGCTCGGCTAGAAGTCATCACCCCTCGTCTAATGAAACATTCTCCAGTCTATCAAGATGTCCGCAACCGCTACCTCCGCGAAAAGTCAGGCTATGACGGAGAGCGGTCGCTAAACTATTATTTCAACTTCTTACCTCAAAGCGCAATCTATTTACATGGCCTCCGTGTTGAAGAGCGGCAATACACTTTCCAAATTGACCACTTAATACTATTCCCTAACCTTTTCCTTATAATTGAAGTAAAAAATAATGCTGGCCTCATCAAGTACAACACCGAAACAGGGGTGCTTAAGTGCATTAAACGTGATGGAACTTATGAACATTATGGTGATCCTTTTATACAAGCGAGAATTCAGCGTTTTAAACTAAAGAAACTCCTCGAACCATCTGGATTCAATGTCCCACCGATTCATACGTTAGTCGTCTTTTCCCACCAAGATGCCGTTTTAGAAATTGAAGGACATCAGCCAGACCTAATTATCAGCCAACGCCTCCCGTGGAGAGTGTCGGAGCTAGAGCAGAAGTACTCGACACCCATTTTCTCAAGAGATGAAGTGCTAAAAATAGGGAAAATGTTAAAAAACAAGCACAAACCTAAGGAAGAAAATATTATAGAAGAATGTAATATTAAGAGAGAACATATTAGAGCTGGAGTTTGGTGTACAAATTGTAAAAAGTTTATGATGAAACGCACAAACCGTAATTGGGAATGCCCTTCCTGTAAGCATAAAGATCGTAATGCTCACTTAAAAGCATTGGAGGAGTATAGGTTAATGTTCGGCAAGACTATTAAGAACAGTGAAGCTAGAGAATTTTTGCAAGTACCAATTCATGTAGCCAAAAGATTGCTTAAGAAAACTTCCTCCTCATATGCTGGAGAGACTAAAGCTAGAGAGTATACGCTGTCTTAACTACAAAGAGATTGAGCGCCGAAAAAGTGGAATAAGTTAGCGCCAAATGGAGTTGTGCGAGCGCCAAATAAAATTCGTGAGCGCCAAAATAGTGAAAGCGAACGCCAAATAAAATTGGTGAGCGCCAAAATTGAGTGTGCGAACGCCAAATAAAATTGATGAGCGCCAAAATAGAGTAAGCGAGCGCCAAATAATTTCCGCAAACGCCAAAAAAGTCCCTCCACTCACCCAAAAATAAAAGAAAGGACCAACCCTATGAAAACAACTCCCCCACTAATCGAAGACCTAGCAAGAAGATTTTCTACTAAACTATTACTTAAGCAAGAACTCAACCTATCAGAACACCGATTCCAATATTTAATCGCTCATCAACTTATCGAACGTGTCCCTGGAATCAGCTCAACTCTTAACTTCCACCAATGCAATCGTTGCCTGAACAAAAATCAAATCTTATTCGGTAAAATCCCACAGCCCAACAGCAAACCGATCATCTATTGCAAAAAATGCATCCAAATGGGGCGCGTTAGTACAAAGGAACCGCTCTACAGATGGACTGGGCCAATGCCGATGCGCCACAACGTCGCAAACCCTCTCAAATGGCGAGGAATTCTAACACCACTACAAGAAAAAGCGTCACTAAAAATGGTTGAAGCCGTAAACAATCAATCGAACTTATTAATCTATGCTGTCTGTGGCGCGGGGAAAACAGAGATGCTTTATGCGGGGATCCAGGAAGCGATCAAGCAAGACAAACGCGTCTGCATCGCAACACCTCGCGCCGATGTCGTAAGGGAACTGGCGCCACGATTACGCCGTGATTTTCCAACAATTCATTCAGCCGCGTTATACGGCGGGTCAACAGAGCGTGATCTAAACAACCACCTCGTCATCGCCACAACACACCAACTGTTACGCTATGAAAATTCGTTCGACATCATGGTCGTCGATGAAGTCGATGCATTCCCTTATCATCGTGACAAAACACTTCCAAAAGCCGTCACTCGCGCGTCCAAGCCCAATAGCACGCAAATCTACTTAACCGCTACCCCAAGACGGTCCCACAAAGTTCAAATCGCAACGAAGCAAATGCCGACAGTCTCAATTCCTAGCCGTTACCACGGGCACCCGATCCCAACTCCGACATTCCAAGCAATCCTTAGACTTAACGATTCGTTAGAAAAGGATAAAATTCCAACAAAAATTACTCACTGGATCAACGAAAAACAAACGAACAACCGTCGCTTTTTACTGTTCGCACCGACAATCCAACTCGCAGAATCACTAGCAGAAAAACTAGACATGCCCTATGTTCACGCCGAAAGCCCAGACCGTGAGTATTTAATTAAACAGTTCCGCGCTCGTAATTTCGAATCATTAATCACGACAACAATCCTCGAACGAGGCGTTACATTCCCATCAATTGATGTAGCCGTCATACAAGCGGATCACCATGTGTTTGACGAAGCGGCACTGATTCAAATTGCTGGCCGTGCAGGTCGAAGCGCTAATGACCCGACAGGCGATGTAACCTTTTTCTACGAGTATAAAACGAATGCGATGATCCAAGCGCGCAACTATACAATTATAAAAAATAAAGAAGCGAAGAGGTGTACCGTATGATTTGCTACCTTTGTTTAAAACCGATTAAAGAAGACACAACTTGGAGCAACTTTCTAACCCCACAATACCGAACGATTTGCGACCGTTGTGAAGACAAACTCGAACAAATCCCCCATCCACACTGCCCAAAGTGTATGAAGCCAACTACCGATCAAAAGTGTAACGACTGCCTCCGCTGGGAACAACATTTCGGCCAAGACCCACTAGAGCGAAATGTGTCCATTTATACATACAACGAATACATGAAAGACTTGATCGCACGCTTTAAATACCGCGGCGATTATGAAATAATTAACGCTTGGAAAAAGAGCGTTCGCACAGCTTTCAACGAACAATTCAAAAACCAAAACTTTTCAATAGTCCCAATCCCACTCGGCGAAGACCGCCACTCCATTAGACAGTTCAACCAAGCCGAAGCGATTGCAACCCTACTAACCGAACCAATCCACCAAATCCTCACCCGTCAAGATGGTCAAAAACAATCGAAAAAATCGAGACGTGAACGAGTTTTCTCGAACAACCCTTTTCAAATCACCCAAAAACCACCCAAATCGATCCTACTAATAGACGATATTTACACGACTGGCACAACCATTCGCCAAGCTGCATCACTTCTAAAAGAAAAAGGTGCCGAACAAGTCGAATCTTTAACTTTAATTAGAAGCTAATTTTCCTAAATCACTTTGTAAATAAAAATTGTTGTCGATATAATAGATAGAAGAAGTTCGAGGAGGAATCGGGATGGGAGAATTAGCGAATTGCCCAAACTGTGGGGAGCTTTTCGTAAAAGGAGCACAAACAGTATGTCAGACATGTTTTCAAGAAGAAGAAGAGAAGTTCGAAAAAGTCTATAATTTCATAAGAAAAAAGAAAAACCGTACAGCGACAATGAGTCAAGTGTCTGATGAAACAGGTGTTGAAAAGTCATTAATTCAGAAATGGTTAAGGCAAAGACGTATTCAGCCTGGCACTTTTCCAAACTTAACTTATCAATGCGAGCGGTGTGATACACAAATTTATGAAGGTAAACTCTGTTTAGATTGTGCTGGTGATTTGAAAAGTGATTTACAGCAAGGTGAGGTAAAAACAATTGCTGAAAAACAAAACGAAAATAAGCGTCAACAAGTTTATTTCAATGTTGATCAAGAAAATAAATGGAGAAACTAAACATCTTCGCGAACAAACCGATATAATAGGAAGGAATGTTCGTTTGAAAAAGGGGTGAGAAGGGTGAAAATTAATCCGACTAACAAGCCGTATTTAAACCCATACCAGAAGCAAATGCAAAATCAGCCAATGAAACAATCTAACCAACAATCAGATAAAGTTGAGATTTCGAATAAGGCGAAGGCGATGCAGGAAAGTAATACGATCGAAAAGGCACGCCAAGACCATGTTCAGTCGATTAAGCAACAAGTTCAAGATGGAGAATATGATGTTGATTTGAAAAAGACAGCTGAGAAATTACTAGAATTTTATCGTGGCTAAGGAGGACTTCCGTTGTTAATCGAGTCCATTATTGAGAAGTTAGAAAAAATTAACCAACTAAACGAAAGCTTATATCAATTGTCTCAAGATAAAACAGAACGCCTAAAAAATAATGATCTTGACGCATTCAATGAGCTTTTAATAAAAGAACGTAAACATGCCCAAGCAATCGACCAGCTTGAAGCAAAACGTGTTCAAGAAACAGATGCATGGTTCCAACAAAATGGTTTAAGTGACCAAGAGCAGACCATCACAAATATGATCGAACACATTCAAGACGGTGAACACAAACAGCGTCTTGAAACTTTATATGAAAAGCTAGTTTATGTACTAGCTAATTTAAAGCAACAAGAACAATTAAACCGTGATCTAACACAACAATCATTACAATACCTTGAGTTGACACTAGATTTAATCAAGCCGACTTATCAAAAAGACTTAAACTACCGTAAGCCACAACAACAAACGAACCAAACTACAGATCGTTCAGTATTTGATTCAAAAGCTTAGTTCTTGAGAGGAGCATACCTATGGCGACATCGACATTTCACGGATTAGAAGTAGCAAGAAGAGCGCTTGCTACACAACAATCCGCTTTACATACAACAAGTCATAACATATCAAATGCCAATACAGAAGGCTATTCCAGACAACGTGTTAATTTTGAAGCGTCACAAGCCTTTCCAATGCCTGCCCGAAACGCACCACAAATGGCAGGCCAACTTGGAACAGGTGTTGAGGCAGGCCAAATTGAACGCATTCGTGATCAATTCCTAGACTTTCAGTACCGTGCTGAAAACAACCAAGCTGGTTACTATGAAAGTAAAGCAGATGCGCTAAAGCGTATGGAAGACATTATGAATGAACCGAGCGACTCAGGCCTTGCAAGCACGATGGACCAGTTCTGGGAATCGATTCAAGACGTCGCAACGAACCCTGAAGATGGTGGTGCTCGCCGTGTTATGCAACAACGTGGACAAGCAGTAGCAGAAACGTTCCACCACTTACACGAGAAATTGACGGACGTTCAAGGTGAATTAAAAAACCAAATGGATACAAACGCTGGACAAGTCAACACACTCGTTAATCAAATTCAACAGATTAACGATCAAATAAGTCGTGTTGAGCCTAATGGTGACTTGCCGAATGACCTGTACGACCGAAGAGACGTCTTAATCGACGAGCTATCTCAACACGTCAACATAGACGTATCTTATGAATCAAATGGTGGTCATTCAAAAGCGAGCGCAGAAGGTCAAGCGATTGTTACGTTAGTCGATAACAATAGATCAGCTATTGAGGGTGGCACTTTAATCGATGCTGATAACAATATGGCAGGCTTAGAAGTACAATTTACTGGAGAAAATAATGAAATTGTTTCAGGCGTTGGAATAGGGCCTCTAAGTGAAGACGGTCAAGTTAACGTTGAAGAAACAATCGAAGCAAGCAATTTTAATTCGCCAGGTAAATTACAAGGCTTAATTCATGCGAATGGTTATGACTCTGGTGAAACAGATGATGAAGGCGATCCAATTTATGCAGGTGATTATGTCGAAATGATTGACGGTCTAAACCAAATGGCTCATTCATTTGTTAATGAATTCAACGCTCAGCACGAACAAGGTTATGACCTAAACGGTGATGAAGGTGTTAATTTCTTTAATGAACTTGACGACCCGGAAAATGCCGCTGCGTCCATTTCAGTTTCAGATGCTATTTTAAATGATGAAAATTTAATCGCAGCTAGCGGAACGGGTCAACCTGGTGATGGGTCAAATGCGAGAGCGTTATCTGATATAAGAGATGAAAATATCGATGACCTTGGTGGCCAATCCACACAAAAGTATTATGAAGCATTAATTGGTGACTTAGGTGTAAAAGCTCAAGAAGCTAACAGAATGGCACAAAACACATCTGACTTACGTGAGTCTGTCAATAATAACCGTGAATCAATTAGCGGTGTATCATTAGATGAAGAAATGTCCAACATGATTAAATTCCAACACGCTTACAACGCAGCGGCTCGTAGTATGACAGTTGTTGATGAGACGCTCGATCGAGTTATTAACCAAATGGGTATTGTCGGAAGGTAGGTGAATCGTAATGCGCGTAACACAAAATATGTTAAACAATAATATGCTTAATAACTTAAGACAAAATAGTGCAGAAATGCAACGTTCAATGGAACAACTTTCAACTGGTAAGAAAATTAACCGTCCTTCAGATGATCCAGTTGTAGCGATGAAAGGTGTAGACTATCGTTCAGAGCTTTCAAAAGTCGACCAGTTTGAACGTAATATGTCAGAAGTGAGAAGTTGGATGGATACATCTGACGAAGCGATGAATGAAGCAGGTCAAAGTTTGCAACGAATTCGTGAACTAGTTGTACAAGCTAGTAATGATACTTATGATCAAGATGACCGTGCTAATATGGCAAGTGAAGTAGAAGAAATTAAAAACCACCTGACTGAATTAGCGAACTCTAAAGTTAATAATAAGTACATTTTCAACGGTGCGAACACGTTAGAGCCACGATTCGACATTGATGAAGAAGGTAATAGAACATCAGAAAATGCCAATAATGATGCTGTTGAAATTGAAGTATCTGATGGCGTTTATATCCAATCAAATATTAATCCAGACAATGCATTTTCTGAAGAGATGTTTAATAGTTTGGACGATGTCGTTGGTGCTCTAAGAGGCGGTGACCTAGAAGAAGGTGAAGACGGTGCTGAAGCTAGAGTGAGTCAATTTCTTGATGAATTAGATGACCATAGCCAAAACTTAGTAAACGAGCGTGCGGACTTAGGTGCTCGTATGAACCGTGCCGACTTAATTGAAAACCGACTGTCACAACAGAAAGTGACAACGAACCAACTAAAATCTAATAATGAAGATGCCGATATGGCAGAAGTTATTATGAATCTACAAATGCAAGAAAACGTACACCGTGCATCACTTGGAGCAGGTGCACGCGTGCTTCAACCAACATTAATGGATTTCTTAAACTAACTTAGCTATCTGTGAAAGCAGATAGCTTTTCTACATAGTTAAGAAAGTAGGGAAAACAAAATGCAACTACCACCTATTCAATACCATATTCAAAGAGGACAAATAGCGACCAGTCAGACAGATGCCCAGGTTCAAATAAACCAAAGAGAAGCCGACTTACAAATAAGCCAACCTGAAGCTGACCTTCAAATTACTCACACACCATCTAAATTAACAATAGATCAAACCGCGGCTTGGCGCGATATGGGAATTATAAGTATTGAAGAATCAATCTCTAAGAGTGCCAGTGAAGGTATGCAAAAAGCCATAGAAGGAATGGCCAGGCGAGCACGTGACGGTAACGAAATGCAGCGTATTGAAAATGGAGGAGATGCTATTCCGCGAATAGCTAAGCGAAATATGCCGAATGAACGACAGGACTTTACGATTGGTTTTATACCATCTTCGTATTTTGCTGTCGATATAGATTATGATCCAGGTGATGTTGAAGTTAATATCCAAAAGAATGATCCAATTATAGATGCGAGAGCACATAAACCGACCTTTGATTACACACCAGGACAACTCGATACTTACTTAGCTCAAGAACCACATTTTGAAATAGATGTAGACATGGACACTTTCCGAGCACAACAGCTCGATATGAAAATTTAACAGAAGGGTTGATTAGACCTATGAAGATCGAAACACTTTATTTTGAAACAGTTGAAGTAGATGAAAAAGATATAATCCATTTTGAAAACGGATTACCAGGATTTCAAAGCGAAACACAATTTGTGTTGCTAGATTTAGAAGGGAATCCAGCTTTCAAAGTATTACAATCCGTCCAAACAGAATCACTTTCTTTTGTCGTCACCAACCCATTTTTAATTCAACCGGATTATGAATTTAAACTAGATGATTCAACAGTAGAACAATTAAATATAAAAAAGCCAGAAGACATTTCTGTTTGGTCTATCGTTACTTTGAAAGAACCATTCGAGAAGTCGACACACAACCTCCAAGCACCAGTTGTCATTAACAACGAGAGCAAAAAAGCAAAGCAAATTTCCTTGAATCACCCAAGTTATCATACGAAACATTCGATCAAAGGAGGGGAGCATCAACATGTTAGTTCTGACTAGAAAACAAGGTGAGTCTATTCAAATAAATGACGACATTGAAATTAAAGTTCTATCAGTAGACGGAGACCAAATTAAACTAGGCATTGATGCTCCCAAGCACGTTGATATACATAGAAAAGAAGTCTACCAACAAATCACCCAGGAAAACCAAGAAGCAAGCCAACTATCAAGAAATACAATAAATCTATTAAAAAATCCAAAAAAAGACTAAAACATATTAAAAGCTTGTCGATATTATAAATGTAAGGTTATCAGTCAAACGTCGGCCGACTAAATGACTGTTTATTAAAAGCCACAAGGACGTGGCAAACAAACATAATTCAAGGAGGAATTTGTAATGATTATCAACAATAACATTTCAGCGATGAACACTCATCGTCAAATGGGAATCAATCAAAGTGAACAACAGTCAGCTATGGAGAAACTATCTTCTGGTATGCAAATTAACCGTGCTGGTGATGATGCGGCAGGTCTATCAATTTCAGAGAAAATGCGTGGACAAATCCGTGGCCTTGAGCAAGCAAGCAGCAACGCACAAGACGGTATCTCAATGATTCAAACTGCTGAAGGTGCATTAGACGAAACGCACAACATCCTACAGCGTATGCGTGAACTAGCAGTACAATCTGCGAACGATACTAACGTAGAAGCAGATCGTGAGGCTTTACAAGCTGAAGTAGAAGAGCTAGAAGCTGAAATTGATCGTATTGCTGAAAACACTGAGTTTAACAGCCAAGAATTATTAGATGGGTCACTAGAAGATGCTGTATTCCATATCGGAGCTAATGAAGGTCAAAACATTGAAATTTCTATTGAGGATATGAGTGCAGAAGGTGTTGGTGTAAATGGTATCGATATTTCTAACCAAGAAGCTGCAGACGAAGCAATTACTACTATTAATGAAGCAATTGAAACTGTTTCTGAACAGCGTTCAAACCTTGGTGCTGTACAAAATCGCCTAGAACACACAATTTCTAACCTAGATAACGCATCTGAAAATCTATCAGCTGCAGAATCCCGTATCCGTGATACTGATATGGCTTCTGAAATGATGGAAATGACTCGTGCTAACATTCTTTCACAAGCTTCACAATCAATGTTAGCTCAAGCTAACCAACAACCACAATCAGTACTACAGTTACTAGGTTAATAATTAAATAATATTTTAAAGATGAGCTATTCCTTCAGACAGTGGATTAATTAATAATTCCGCTGTCTGTTTCTTTATATACTCTAAATGGATTAGTTAAAGCTTTTGTATAAGGTGAATTGGCTTTGTATATAAAAAATAGTTATGAATTTTAAAAAACGGTTTTAAGAGTACCAAACTTAAAAAATGACTCCGAATCATATTCGGAGTCACGATAAAAGGAACTAATTATTTGGATTATTTTTCTCTAGAAATAACCTTCTACTTATTTAAAGCTAGGAACTTTGCATAAGGTATAACGTACTGTGCTGTTTGAAATTCGTTATGGAATGTTCCAGGCTTATTTACATTTAATTCTATTATTTTAATGCTTGAATATTGATCAAGAGCTAAATCTATTCCAATGTCACTTAATGAATAATCAAAGTAAGCTTCTATGCTTTTGACTAAGTTTAAAGATAACTCCTCTATGTTATTTGTTAAAACCTTTGAGTCACCTTTAAAGTTTCTTTCTAAAAAGGGTATTAAATTTGTTGTGTAACCTCCTTTCTCAACAGGTGTAATAACTGTTTCATGAAACCCTATCCTAGGAAATATAGTGACGAAATCCCATTTCCCCTCAGAGTTTTTAGTCATTCTTACTCTAACGTCCATAGGGTTATTATCAATGGTTCTTGTCTCTATATATTCTTGAATTACAAATTGTCCTTTTTTCAGTAATTCCCTTAAATATTGAGTCAAGGTGACTTTATTATAGTATTTCTTTTCAGCACCTTGAATGACAATGTAGTCTAGATTTTTTTTCTTTTCAATATAGTGAACTCCTATAGCGAAAGAACCACCAGTTGGTTTTAAAATTACCCTATTAAAGTCCTGCATAAAGTGCTCTATATCTTTGACTCTTTCTATTTTCTTGTATGGAATAATATGTTCATTAAATAATCCTGCAGAAGTAATCTGATCATAAACCTCTACTTTGTCATGTGATAACCCTTTTAATTCGTTTGTAAAAGGAATCCCTTCAAATTCATCATATACATGCTTAAAATTAGAAATCCCCCTACCTCTTAATCGATCATAAATTACATCAGGATATTCAACTATTTTTGGGACCCACTCATGGTTTTGATAAAAGTAGCCTCTAATTTTCATCTCTTCGTAATCTATATCTTTAATTGTAAAATAATAAAAATATACATTTTCATAATTTGCAACATAGGCGGATGCAACTGTTAATTCATTTACTTCATTTTGTGGAATTAACATACCTACTGAAATTTTGTCATCTGTGGATTTGAAAGGTAATTTAGAAGATACAGAATCAAATATATTTGTTAACTTGCTTTTGTCGGTATATTGGTTTTGGTGGAATATTTGATTAATAGCGATATATTGTGCGTATTCAAGTATAGTTTGTGCTCTATCACCTTCATGATACCTTGACTCAGGAACTTGATTCGCTTCATATATCCAAAACTTCAAATCTTGATCTAAGGCTATGTCTATTCCCAATTCCTCTATTGAAAAGTGATGTAACTTATCAATATAGTGAGTTAAGTTATTTGCTAATTCGCATACACTCTTAAATAACTCTTCTGATTTGTCCCCATATTCTTTTTCAAAAAAAGTTAATAAATCTTCTGTTCTACCACCTCTACTTATATTGCTTAAGATAGTTTTATTAGTCCCAATGCGTGGATAAACCTTGGTTATTTGCCATTGACCTTCACCATTCTTCTGCATGTGAGCTCTAATATCATAAGGTTCATTCTTGGTTGTAGTTGCATTAATGTATTTTTGTATAATATACTTTTGATTTTTTAAGCATGTTTCATTAATCCAATTATAAAAACTATCTTTATTCATTATTTTTGTTTTTTTGTGTTCTGTAACCCTAAAGCGCTCTCCACTCTTCCTAATAAAATAAATATTTTCTCCTCTTCTACCAGCGAAAGGTTTTATAACTGCTTCAGTGTGGTTTTGAAAAAAGGATTTAATAATTAACTCATCTGTTATCAAATGAAAAGGTGGTAATAAATTGGCATATCTTTTATTTCTAACAAGTGTCTTAATTAATTGATACTTCCCCCCAACCGGAAAAGAAGTGAACGGTATTTTCCTTCTAAGTTTTCTTTCTATCCTTGATTGTTGGGACGAATGTAGCGGAACAATATTGTAAATTGCATCAGGGAAGTCTTTCAACTCTGTGATCCACTCACTATTACTATAAATGTGAGCTGTAATTTTTTCATTTATTAAATCAACGTCTTTTGAAGAAAAGAAATATAGGTCAATACCCAATTTGTTAGCTGCATTTACTAAAGAGAGGATTCTTGGCTCTTTAAAAGCTTTTAGAGGACTATGTTTATCATAATAGACCCCTATGTTTACTGTTTTATTAGATAGTCTTGAATCTAATAAAGTGTTAGAAAGTTCATTCTTCCAATTATTGAGATTTGGAATTAATAACATTTTTATATCTTTTTTGGCTTTTGCTATATACTGGTTTTCTACATGTGTCGCAATATCATTAATGTTTCCCTCAATTTCTTTAATTAAAGATCCAAACTGGATGCTATAGTAGTTAGTTAATTGAGTCACTGCATAAAAACCTTCTACTACAGAACTAAAAGCTTGAATGGCATCATTGACTTTGCCTTCATTAAAGAAAGTAATGGTATGTTCTGAAGCTTCAATCATTGTGTCAACTATGATATGTATTTGTTGTTGCTCTTTTTGACTTATTGGTGTTGTCATAATAATCCTCCTAATATTGATGCTTTTATTTATATCGGCCATAAACAGTAAATATAAATATAAATTAATGCCTTTTTAAAGAGGGGGAGTGGGAATAACTTAAATACTCTATTCTTAAATTTAAAATCTAATCTTTCTCTATAAAACTTTACTGATTTATGCCGATATAAATTATAGAAAAAGAAGGAGTTGTCATTGATGAATATCGACCAAGTATTATCAAATTCTCAACTCCTGCAGAGGTCGGGGCCAACGGAAGTAAAATCAACTGAGAGTATTAACAAAGCGAAACCGAAATTGCAGGCGATGAATGATGAGGCGAATGGAAGTAGGAATTATCCAGAACAAGAAATGACAAAAGAACGGGCTAACGAATTAGTTGATGGGTTGAATGAGTTTTTAGAGCCGGCTGATACAACGATTCGTTATGAAGTTCATGATAAATTAGAAAGATACTATATTTCCATTGTCGATCAAGAAACTGATGAGGTCGTCAAAGAAATTCCTCCTGAAAAGCTTTTGGATGTTTATGCTGCAATGGCAGAATTTATGGGGTTCATAGTTGATGAAAGAATATAATGAAGGTGGTGAATGGTCATGATTTCTAATAGTATGAGAATGACTGGTTTTGCATCAGGGATGGATATTGGTCAGATGGTAGACGATTTAATGGAAGCTGAGCGTCAACCGTTACAAAAAATGGAACAGGATCAACTGTGGTTAACGCAACAACGTGATGCTTATCGTGAAGCAAATGCAAAAATGTCTGAGTTTGAATCCATGTTTTTAGATATGCGCATGTCTTCAACGTATAATTCAACGAAGGCTACGTCTTCTTCAGATGCTATTTCAGTATCGGCTAGAAGTGACGCTGATGAAGCAAATTATCAAGTAAATGTTAATGAATTGGCGTCTGCAGCGGTTAACATCAGCGAGGCAGAACTTGACTTAGATGCTGAAGTAGGTGAAGACTTAGCTGGAGATCATACTTTTTCTACTTATAATGAAGGTGGAGAAGAAGTTACACATACTCTAACATTGAATGCTGATGATACGTATGAAGAAGTGTTTGACAAAATCAATGAAGCTTCAGATGGTGCGGTTCGTGCCTTTTATAATGAATCGTCAGGTCAAGTTTTTATTGAGCGTACAGAAACGGGGCAATTTAACCCGGATGATAACGGCGCGGAAATTCAATTTGGTGAAGGTACAATTTTTACAGATACTTTTAACTTAGACTCAACGGAAGAACATGGCGGGCAAGATGCTAGATTTACTTATAATGGGGTTGAATTAACTTCTAGGGGTAATAGTTATGAATTGAACGGTGCCACATTACAATTCCATCAAACAACTGATCAAGCAGCTACCATTTCCATTGAGCAAGATATTGATGGTGCGGTTGAAGAGATTACGAATTTTGTAGATAAATACAATGAGTTAGTTGAATATATGAATGAAAAAACTAACGAACCGCGTAACCGTGATTACCCACCGCTAACAGACGAACAGCGAAGAGCAATGTCGGAAAGTGAAATCGAACTGTGGGAAGAGCAGTCTCAAAGCGGTGAGTTAAGAGGTGATGGAATTCTTCGTGGAGCCATTTCTGGCATGCGTTCTGCGTGGTATGAGTCAGTAGATAATGAGGATAGTGAATTTAGCTCAATTTTTGAAATAGGCATTACGACAATCAGTGCTGTTAATACACCTCAAAACGACCAAGGTAAATTAGAAATAGATGAACAAGAGTTACGCAGAGCCCTAGAAGAAGACTCTGAAGGCGTATACCGAATGTTATCAAGCCGAGCAGACGATGAGTCTCGCGGAGTATTAAGTCGTGTTAAAGATTCACTTGATAACTCAATGGACCGTATAACAGACCGTGCTGGCCGAGCAACTCAAACGGAACACCAATATACAATGGGCCGTGAGTTAATGAACATGGCTGAACGTATGGCTAACTTTGAACGTCGTATGCAACAAACAGAAGAGCGGTATTGGGATCAATTTTCACGAATGGAACGTGCAATGCAAGAAGCGAACAACCAGTCTGCCCAAATGCAACAAGCTATGGGTGGCATGGGCGGTATGATGTAATAGAAGGGGTGTTTTATAATGGCTGCGTATGGACAGGCCTATCAAGCTTACCAACAAAATTCAGTGTCAACAGCTTCTCCTGGTGAACTAACTTTACAGCTTTACAATGGTTGTATTAAGTTTATTAAACTAGCAAAAACAGCTATTGAGAAGGAAGATTTTCAAAGTAAAAACGAACAACTGCAAAAATCACAAAACATTATCGCAGAGCTCATGGTCACATTAAACCCTGACTATGAAATTACAAACCAGCTCATGCCGCTTTACGACTACATCAACTACTGCTTACGCGAAGCAAACATCCATAACGATGTAGCAAAGTTAGACGAAGCGCAAAAGATGGTTGAGCAACTTCGTGATACGTGGAAAGAAGCGATTAAGCTAGACCGCCAAAACAAATATGCACCAGGAGCTAAAGCGTAATGTCAGAGGTTAAGGCTTTATATACATTAACGAAGCAAATGCTGGACCGGTTTAAACAAGCTGACAAGATAGACCGCGAACAGCTCATTAATGAGTTTGACGAATTTGTCGTTAAGCGCGGTCAGGTGATTGAACAGTTAAGTGGTGAATACACTGAAGAGGAAAAACGGATCGGTGAAGAAACGTTAAAACTTGATCGTGAGTTACAGCAGCTTGCCGATCAATATATGAAGAACTTTCAAAAAGACTTTGCTAGTTTTAAGAAAAAGCAAGTGACAAACAAAAAGTATATTAACCCTTATCAAAACCTTCAAGGTAATGATGGTAGTTTCATTGATAAGCGTAATTAGAAAGAGCTTTCCTTATATTGGAATGCTCTTTTTTGTTTAACAACCTTTAGATTTAGGGTATTAAAAATCTATAAGTCTTATTTTTAGGTGATTTTCAATGTTACAGATTGACTATTTGAAGTGGCAAACGTTCAATATTATTAAACTAAATCCACCGAAGCCTACTGTTGGAAAGTTTTTTGACGTCTTTTTAATATTGTTAATCACTGCAAACATTGTAACAACAGTCCAACGTTATATGATGCCTGAGATGTATGCTGCTTGGGAGGACTCCATTCTTATTTTGAAGCAGTTTTCATTAGTTTTCTTTACATCAGAGTATATATTACGTATATGGACTGCTGTGTATAAGGCGGGGTATGAGCATCCTATTAAAGGCCGTATAAATTATATGTTTTCGCTCTATATGGTCATTGACTTGCTAGCAATTATCCCGTTCTACTTTTACCAACTCGATTCTTTTATACTAAGAATGTTGCGTGTCTTTAAGATGCTGAAGTTATTAAAGGTCATGCATTTCTTAAAAGAGATCGTCGATTACAATTTAGGACGGTCAAAACATCGTGAAAAATATGGTGCTAAATAGACATCTATGCAAGGTGTATTCGACATTTCTCGACTTCGACAAAAAATTCTAAATTTTTAACATGTTTAAGAAGGAATAATTAAGGGAAATGTTGAATATAACCTACATAGATGAAAGGAGGACTTGCATATGATTTACAACGTGAGAGGGGAAAACATCGAGGTAACAGATGCGATCCGAGAGTATGTAGAAAAGAAAATTGCTAAGTTGGAGCGTTATTTTGAAACGCCGCCTGCTTCAGATGTCCATGTGAACTTAAGTGTTCATAATATGGAGCAGAAGATTGAGGTGACAATCCCAATGCCAAACTTGCTATTAAGAGCAGAGGAGATTCACACTGATTTGTATGCAGCTACAGACTTAGTCGTCGACAAGCTGGAGCGACAGATTAGAAAATATAAAACAAAAGTTAACCGTAAATTCCGCAACCAAGGAGCTCCAAAATACGTATTTGCCGAAATGGAACAAGAGGCTTTAAATGGTAGATTAGCAGAGGAAGACGATTCAATTGATATCGTTAAAAAGAAGCAATTTGACTTAAAGCCGATGGACGAAGAGGAAGCAGTCCTACAAATGGATATGTTAGGTCACGCGTTTTACGTGTTTGAGAATTCTGAGACAGGTGATACAAACGTCGTCTATAAACGTAAAGATGGTAAATACGGTTTAATTGAACCGAATGCGTAAAAACATAAGGAAGGAGATGTCATAGTGGCATCTCCTTTTTTTAGTTCGGTACTGGTCGAAATAGCTCATAGGATTAAGGAAATAGCTCATAGAAATCGAGAAATAGCTCATAGAAATCGAGAAATAGCTCATAGAACAAAGATAATAGCTCATAGGATTCTGGAAATAGCTCATAGAATTAAGAGAATGGCTCATAGAAATCCGAAAACAGCTCATAGAACCTGTCATATACCCTCTGAAAACACCTCTCGACAAAACAATCGAAAAATCCAAATTTTTTCAAAAAATTTTCCGCACTAAAACCCAAATTATCTATCCAAAACACCCCCAACTAAACAAAAATCCCCCAGAAAACTAAAATTCCAAAAAACTCCCCAAAATGAAGGGGGCTACCACCCTATAAAACCCTATGATATAAATATAATTAACAAGATCATAAAGGGGGAATACGAGATGGAAAAACAACATAATTGCCTCACCTGTGTTAACTTACGAAATCAAGTGGAACGCCAAAGTGACTTGATCTCACAGTTAATGCGAATCGTTGCAGCTACTAATAAAAAAGTAACGATGTTGGAACATGACATATCAAATGTAACCTCCGAACCCAATGCAAATTATTCCTATCCCAATAAACCCTCATGTCGAATAAATCAATAATCTGCCTTTATGGTCTTGGATATTTGATTCAGGCTGATCGAATTTAACCACCACCTACAAATAAATCAGCCTGAATCTTTTTTTACATATTTCCTCGTATTTCTTCATATTCTGTTAGTTGTCATGACTGTTTTGATAGTGTTATCATTATAGTTGGATTGTTGTAATCAAGAGGATACGAGGTGCAAATTAATGAAGCAATTATTAACTAAAGTTTTTGGGGATTTAAACGAGAAGCAATTGAAGAAACTTCGTAAAAAAGCAGATCAAATTGAAGCTTTAGAAACTGATATTCAAAAGTTGTCTGATTCAGGGCTACAAGCGAAAACAGCAGAGTTTAAAGAGCGTTATCAAACTGGTGAATCATTAGATGATTTAATGGTTGAAGCGTTCGCGGTTGTCCGTGAGTCAGCTAAGCGTGTTTTAGGAATGCGCCCATACTATGTACAGTTAATTGGTGCGATTGCCATTCATTATGGTGATATTGCCGAAATGAAAACAGGTGAAGGTAAAACACTTGCCTCAACGTTGCCTGCTTACTTGAACGCTATTTCAGGTAAAGGTGTACACATTATTACCGTAAACGATTACTTAGCACACCGTGACTCTACTGAAATGGGTGAGTTGTACGATTGGTTAGGTTTAACTGTAGGTCTTAACACGAATGACCTTGATAAAGATGAGAAGCGTGAAGCTTATAGCTGTGATATTACGTATGGTACGAACAATGAGTTTGGTTTCGACTACTTACGTGACAACATGGTACTTTATAAAGAAAAACGTGTACAACGTGAATTAAACTTCGCGATCGTCGATGAGGTTGACTCGATCTTAATTGACGAAGCACGTACTCCACTTATTATTTCAGGTTCACAGAAAAAATCTCAAACCAATTATTTACAAGCAGATTCATTTGTAGAAACTCTTAAAAATGAAGAAGACTATACTTTCGATGAAAAATCACGTAACGTTCAGCTAACTGAAAATGGTATTACGAAAGCTGAGAAATTCTTTAACATTGAGAACTTGTATGACTTAGATCACGTATCTTTAACGCACCATATTAACCAAGCGTTAAAAGCGCATGTCGTTATGCAAAAAGATACTGACTATGTTGTAGATGAAGGCGAAGTTGTCATTGTAGACCAGTTTACAGGTCGTCTAATGAAAGGTCGTCGTTACAGTGATGGTTTACACCAAGCAATTGAAGCTAAAGAAGGATTACAGATCCAAAAAGAAAGTATGACGTTAGCAACAATTACGTTCCAGAACTTCTTCCGTATGTATAACAAACTAGCTGGTATGACAGGTACAGCTAAAACAGAAGAAGAGGAGTTCCGTAACATTTACAATATGAACGTTGTTGCGATTCCAACGAATGAGCCAATTGTTCGTGATGACCGTCCTGATTTAATTTACAAATCAGTAGATGGCAAGTATAAAGCGATGGTAGAAGACATTAAAGCACGATACCAAAAAGGACAGCCTGTTCTAGTTGGTACGGTTGCAGTTGAAACTTCAGAATTAATTTCAAAAATGCTTAAAAAAGCTGGCGTTAAACACAACGTCTTAAACGCGAAAAACCACTTCTCAGAAGCGGAAATTATTTTAGCAGCAGGTCAAAAAGGTACTGTAACGATTGCTACAAACATGGCAGGTCGTGGTACTGACATTAAACTTGGTGACGGTGTAAAAGATCTTGGTGGTCTTGCCGTTGTTGGTACTGAACGTCACGAATCACGTCGTATCGATAATCAGTTACGTGGTCGTGCTGGACGTCAAGGTGACCCAGGTGTTTCACAGTTCTATCTTTCAATGGAAGATGAGTTAATGCGTCGTTTCGGTTCGGAACGTATGCACTCGATGATGGAACGTTTCGGTTTAGAAGATGATCAGCCAATTGAAAGTAAAATGGTTTCTAGAGCTGTGGAGTCTGCACAGAAACGTGTTGAAGGTAACAACTTTGATGCGCGTAAGCAAATCCTTTCTTACGACGATGTTTTACGTGAACAACGTGACATCATTTATGAACAGCGTAATGAAGTACTAGGAGCAGACAGTTTACGTGATATTATCATGGGCATGATCGAATCAACAGTTAAGCGTAACGTAGAACTGTATACGCAAGATGAAGAAGAAGAAAATTGGGAGCTTAATAACTTAGCGCAATTCTTACATGCGAATGTACTTGAACAAGATGAAATCTCCGGTGAGGACTTCAAAGGTAAAGAGCCAGATGAAATGGTTGAACAAGTCATGGAGGTTGTTAAGAATAAGTATGACCAGCGTGAACAAGAATTAACTGAAGAACAGATGCGTGAGTTTGAAAAAGTAATTTTACTTCGAACGGTTGACTCGAAATGGATGGATCACATTGACCAAATGGACCAATTAAGACAAGGTATTCACCTACGTGCTTACGGTCAAACGAATCCGTTACAAGAGTATCAAATGGAAGGCTTCTCTATGTTCGAAGAGATGATTGCTGCAATCGAACAAGAAGTGGCTAAATACGCGATGAAAGCACAAATTCGTGAAAACTTACAACGTGTACAAGTTGCAACTGGCACTCAAGCGGTTGCCGGTGGAAGACCGAAAGAAGAAAAGAAACCTCAACCAATCGTTAAGAAAAAGGAAGTTGGACGTAACGAACCGTGCCCTTGCGGTAGCGGTAAGAAGTATAAACAGTGCCATGGTTCATAAACGGATTCAAAACCTTATCCATTCTCATGAGTGGATAAGGTTTTGTTACATTATGTGACGGTGGAATTTTCCAATTTGTAACTAAATGTTCGTTTTTAGTCGATTTATAAGTGGTATAATACGGGTAGAATATATAGTAGAGGTGGATGTTTTATGGAACTAGCAGATATTCGAAGTGAACTTAATCAACTACAAAAGCAATTAGACAATTTCAGGGGGTCTCTTTGACTTAGATGGTTATCGTAATCGTTTAAATGAGCTAGAGCAAAAGATGACAGAGCCAAATTTTTGGGATGATCAACAAAATGCCCAAAAGGTAATTAATGAATCGAATAGCTTAAAAGAACTCGTCCAAAACTTCGATCACAATGAAGAAGCACTTGAAAATTTAGAAGTCTCTTTCGAATTAGTAAAAGAAGAAAATGATGAAGAGCTTTTTGAGGACTTAAAAGATCAATTAAAATCTGTTTCAGCTGATTTAAATCAGTTTGAGTTGAACATATTACTAAGTGAACCTTATGATCAAAATAATGCGATTATCGAAATTCACCCCGGTGCAGGCGGTACAGAAAGCCAAGATTGGGCAGAGATGCTATTAAGAATGTACAAGCGTTATGCAGAGCGTAAAGGGTTTAAAGTGGAGACACTGGATTATTTACCAGGTGATGAAGCAGGCGTTAAAAGCGTGACCCTCTTAATTCAAGGTCACAATGCTTATGGTTATATAAAAGCTGAAAAAGGTGTTCACCGTTTAGTTAGAATTTCACCTTTTGATTCATCAGGAAGGCGTCACACATCGTTTGCTTCATTAGATGTAATGCCAGAGTTTAACGATGATGTCGAAATTGATGTAAAAGCTGAAGACTTAAAAGTAGATACTTATCGCGCAAGTGGTGCTGGTGGTCAGCACGTTAACACGACTGATTCAGCTGTTCGAATTACACACGTACCTACGAACACAATTGTGACGTGTCAATCAGAGCGGTCACAAATTAAAAACCGTGAAAAAGCAATGAAAATGTTGAAATCAAAACTTTACCAACAAGAAATTGAAAAACAACAACAAGAACTTGATGAAATCCGCGGTGAACAGAAAGAAATCGGATGGGGAAGTCAAATTCGCTCTTACGTTTTCCACCCGTATAACATGGTGAAAGATCACCGAACAAACGTTGAGAATGGGAATACTCAAGCAGTCATGGATGGTGAATTGGATCCGTTTATTGATGCCTATTTACGTTCAAAAGTAGATGGATAACTTATGAACGTTTAGGAAAACATAAAAGTAACACTAACAGGAGGTTTTAGAACAAATGAAAAAGAAATTATTAGTCGGCCTATTTGGCTTAATGATGGTAGTAGCTGCTTGTGGTGGTGGCGACGGTGCTGATGATAATGGTAATGGCGGCGACGACACAACTGCTAATGAAACAGCAGCAGGTGAAGAGCTTTATCAGCAAAACTGTGCAAGTTGTCACGGTGGTGACTTATCAGGTGGAGCTGGACCTGGACTAGTAGATGCTAGTGACGAGTACGACCAAGGTGATATTGTATCAATCATTTTAGAAGGTTATGGTAGCATGGCTGCTGTAGCAGGTGTAAGTGAAGAAGAAGCAGAAGACATTGCTGATTATGTATTAGAACAGTAAGTAACAATGAGAAGGGAATTCCTTCTCATTGTTTTTTTATTCCACATTTTTCCTCTTTTCATAACCACATTGGTAAGCTTGCCAACTAAAACCACTTCTTTTACAATCAATCACGCTTTTTATAAATTAATTGAAAAGAAAATGTAATATAAAACAGGCAGTATATTTTGGCGAATGATGTTATAATATAATTACTAGATTAAGAAATTCTATTAAAAAAAGACATAATAGTATGAGATATGATAAAATAATAAAATAAAAAATTTAATATTTCGACAATTACTGTATTTGAGACATCGTTGATTTGCGATGTCTCGATTTGAAATGGACAAGCTATATAAAAAGGTAAATACAAAATGTTGCAATGCAGCAGGAGGACCAAGGTGGATTACTATGATCGAAATGAACAATGTATATAAAGTTTATGATAACGGAGTTACAGCTTTAAATGGCGTAAAAACAACAATTGATAACGGAGAGTTTGTTTATGTTGTTGGCCCAAGCGGTGCTGGTAAATCATCTTTTATTAAAATGATGTATCGCGAAGAAGTACCAAGTAAAGGCCATGTGAAGATCAATCATGTAGATATCGGCGACATGAAAGATAAACAAGTACCTTATTTACGACGTTCAATCGGCGTTATTTTCCAAGATTTTAAATTGTTACCGAAACTAACAGTCTATGAAAATGTAGCCTTTGCTTTAGAAGTGATCGAGGAAAACCCGAGAAAAATTAGGCGTCGTGTAATGGACGTGTTAGATAAGGTTGGGTTAAAGCATAAAGCGAGGTTTATACCCGCTCAATTATCAGGTGGTGAGCAACAACGTGTAGCCATTGCAAGAGCGATTGTCAACAACCCTAAAGTTGTCATTGCCGATGAGCCAACAGGTAACTTAGACCCTGACACGTCGTGGGAGATTATGAGAATCTTTGAAGAAGTCAATGCGACTGGTACGACAGTGATTATGGCAACACATAGTAAAGATATCGTTAACAAAATTCGTAGACGTGTTATTGCTATGGAAAATGGTCAAATCGTAAGAGACGAGCATCGAGGGGAATACGGATATGAAGATTAATACATTTAAAAGACATTTTAGAGAAGGTACAAAAAACTTAGTTAGAAATAGTTGGATGACAGTAGCCGCAGTTGGTGCTGTGACAACGACATTAGTATTAGTGGCAGCATTTTTAATGCTAATGCTAAACCTAAATCAAATTGCAGACAACATTGAATCAGATGCAGATATTCGTGTGTTTATAGATTTAAGTGCAGAGGAAGACGATATTGACGAGTTAGGTCAAAATATTGGTGAACTTAATAGAGTTGAGGAATTTTATTTCTCTTCAAAAGATGAAGAATTAGAAGCGTTAGTTGAAGACTTAGGTGAAGATGGGGAAGCTTGGGAGCTTTTCGAACAAGATAACCCGCTAAATGATGTTTACGTTGTCGAGACGTACGAAGCAGAAGATCTAGCAGGAGTTGCTTCAACAATTGAAGGCTTTTCAAACGTAGATGACGTTGATTACGGAAGTGAAACAGTAGACCGACTATTACAATTTAACCAGTATGCTAGATATATAGGAATTACGTTTATTGCAGCGTTACTATTAACGGCTATTTTCCTAATATCGAACACGATCAAGATGACGATTACAGCAAGAAGAGATGAGATTGGTATTATGCGACTAGTCGGTGCGAAGAATAGCTTTATTCGTTGGCCATTCTTTGTTGAAGGAATGCTTACAGGTGTTATTGGTTCAGTGATCCCAATTGCGCTTGTACTTGGTGGTTATCACTTCTTGTATATAAACTTAAACGACCGATTGAATTTCCAGTTCATCGAGTTGTTACCGTGGAACCCATTTGCATGGCAGCTTTCACTCATGCTATTAGCAATCGGTGCCTTTATTGGTATTTGGGGAAGCGTGATGAGTGTTCGTAAGTTCTTAAAAGTTTAACGAGACTAAATTCACAACAAATACAAAAGGGGAGAAACCAAGTTGACGAAGAAAGTTATACCGTTTTTAACTTTGATTGTAGTTATTGTTGGCGCATTGATGTATTCGGATTCCGATTCGGTCCAAGCTAATCAGTCAGTTGAAGATATTGAAAAAGAATTAGATGAAGTACAGCAAGAACGAGAGAATGTTTCTAGTGAGATTGATAGTTTACAAGAACAAATCCGTGAACTTGAAAGTCAACAGGATGAAACAGAAGCAGAGTTAGATCGTATTGAAAATGAAATAGAGCAAGCTGAGTTAGAAGTCCGTCAAAAAGAGCTTGATATTGAAGAGACTGAGACAGAAATTTATTTATTAGAAGCTGAAATTCAAGAACTAGAAAACGAGATTCAAGAACTTGAAGCAGAGATTGATGAATTAGAAGAAGAAATCTCTGAATTAGAAGAAGAAATTACTGAAACTGAATTTAGAATTAACCAGCGTGAGGCAGTTCTTATCGACCGACTAAGAACTCTACAGCGTAACGGTGGTTCTGTAAGTTATATGGAAGTTGTTTTAGGTTCAAGTGATTTCGGTGATTTCGTAAGTCGTGCTGCAGCGGTAAGTAAAGTGATGGATCAAGACCAAAGCATTATTAACCAACATTTTGATGACAAGCAGTTTCTAGAAGAAGCAAAAGACACCGTGGAAGAAAACAAAGAACAAGTCGAAGAATCGAAACAAACAGTTGAAGGTAATAAAGAAACAGTTGAAGCAAATAAAGCTAATTTGGAAGATAAAAGGCAAACTTTAGTCGCTCAAAAAGGTGAACTGGATCAACTGATTGCCGGTCTTGATGAGCGAAAACAAGAGGAACAAGTAGTACTTTCAAATTTACAAGACGATCAAGAAGAGTTAGAGGACTATCAAGTATCGTTATCGGAAGAACAAGAAATTTTAGAATCACGAGAACAATCTTTAGAAAATCAAAAACAAGAGGCTCAATCGAATCCGGCTAACACGCAAGCTGGTGGAAGTGGTCAGTTTATAGCACCGATGAGTGGTTATTTAACATCACCTTTTAAACCGCCTCATAGGCCTGGACATGCTGGTGTTGATATGGGTAATAGAGATAATCCAACTACACCTGTATATGCAGCTGCAACCGGAGAAGTTTATCGAGTGGTATCAGGTTGTGTAGTAGGTAATAGTGGTTGTGGTGGTGGGTATGGTAATGTTGTGTACATGACCCACTATATTGATGGTGTTGCGTACGATACAGTTTATGCACATTTATCATCAGTTCACGTGAGTGTTGGCGATACAGTGCAACAAGGTCAACAAATTGGTAATATGGGTAATACAGGTAGTTCCACTGGACCACATTTGCACTTTGAAATCCATAGAGGCGGATCTTGGAATAATGCTAAATCAAACGCAGTTGATCCGTTAAATTATATTAACCCTTAACGTTAAGGGTCTTTTACCTTTTACTAAAAGAGGAAATTATAGTAGTATAAAAGCATCGCACATTGTTCGTGTGATGCTTTTATGCTATTTATTTAGCTATTTTCATTTTGGCGTAATTTTGAGAATAGTAGAAATCTATATCATATACTGAACTATAGTATCTTTAAATACTAAATCTGTAAGCGTTTGCTGAGGTGGTTAATTTTGAATATGAGTAAGAAATTCGTTGTTTTATTAGTGTTAGTAGCCTTTTTAGTAGGGGGAGCAATCTCAGCGACTGCCATGAATTTTCTTGCTGACGAAGGTGAACCTCAAGTAAAGGAAGAGGAACAAGAACAAGAGGAAGTAGAAATGCCTGATGATGAGGTTCATAGTGATGTCCAAGAAGGGCTTGGTGAAGAATTTACTAAAATTCAGCAAGTGATTTCGACGTTAGATGAGTATTATATACATGAAGTTGACGTTGATTCTTTATATGAAGGCGCGATCGAAGGTGTTGTTAGTTCATTAGATGATCCATTTAGTGAATATATGGATGCTGAAATGACAGAACAATTTCAACAACAATTAGAGTCGTCTTTCGAAGGAATTGGTGCAGAGGTTACTCAGCGAGAAGGACACATAACAATTATTTCTCCTTTGGCAGACTCACCAGCTGAAGAATCAGGGATCCGCCCAAATGATCGTATTTTAGCTGTTGATGAAGAGTCAGTTGAAGATTATACAGTAAATGAAGCGGTTCAACTTATTCGTGGTGAGAAAGGGACAGATGTTGTATTAACGATTGACCGTCCTGGTGAAGATGAACCTTTTGATATATCAATTACAAGAGATACGATCCCGTTAGTTACGGTTCGACCACATGTAGAAGAGACGAACGGTCAAACAGTTGGTGTGTTAGAAATTAGATCTTTCGGTGAAGGTACGGCTGAAGAGTTTGCAGAAGAGTTAGCTTACCTCGAAGACGAAGTTGGAATTGATGGATTAGTATTAGATGTAAGAGGAAATCCTGGTGGTTTATTTGACGCAGTCGAAAATGTATTAACTCACTTTATGGACGGTGAGGAAACGTATGTTTACACAGACCGTCATGATATGGAACCAGAACCGTCAACATTAGATGGGCAAGGTGTAAAGGACTATCCTATTTCAGTCTTAATTAACGAAGGTAGTGCAAGTGCATCAGAGATTTTAGCTGCCGCACTTAATGAAGTTAACGGTTATGAAGTCGTCGGTGAAACAACGTTCGGTAAAGGAACAGTACAACAGACGATGCCTTTAGATGGTGGCATGTTGAAAATGACTGTATTTGATTGGTTAACTCCAGACGGCAATCGAATTGAAGGTGAAGGCGTTGACCCAACAATTGAACAGAGACAACCAGAATACTTTTATTCAACGCTAATTCAGTCTGAAGAACCATTAGAGTATGACATGAACAACTCTGAAGTTAGAAAGCTTCAACTTATGCTTGAAGGACTAGGATATGAGATTGATCGTACAGATGGTTATTTTGATGACAACACGGTTGAAGTAGTCGAGCAATTCCAGTCGGATGAAGGTTTAGAAGTGACAGGAGTTGTAGATGAGCCAACTGAAGAGCGTATTGAAGAACTAATTTTAGACGCTGTTATGGAACCAGAAAATGATCTGCAATTACAGCGTGCTATTGAAATATTATTTGAATAAGCTTGGTATAAATAGGTGACTCATCTGTTGGGTCATCTATTTTTACTCAATGCATATGCAGGATTTTGACTAGGGTTTAGAGAATTGTTTAATACAGTGCACCAGTGAGATTGGGGGGATTATGCATGTGGGTCGAATGGTTAGTTGAATTAGGTTATGCGCTAATGTGGTTATTCGCACAACCAGTACTATATGTAGCGATTATATTATCTTTTCTAATTGGAAATAAAAGAATTAAAAAAGACCGAAAGCAATTTGGTCACCGGGTGTTTCCATTCCACGCAGAATGGAAAGGGACATGGTTAATCGGATTGATTTTTGGTGTTATTGTTTCAGCAGGGATTGTCCTAACTGGATTGTTTATGACTTGGGAATGGTTAATCGTCTGGTCAGCAGCCATTATTTTATTAATGTTAGTTGGACAAGTTGCATTATTATCACCTGTTTACACATTAGGTTTAACTATTTTAGCCGTATGGTCTATTGGTCTATTTGACATACAAGTTATTAATGAGTCTTTTACAAATGGATTACTACAAGTCGATCTAATGGGCATGATTTATTTAATGTTAGTTCTCCTTTTTGCTGAGGCCATTTTGATTGCGACAACGAACCGTCATAGGTCGTTCCCTCGGTTACATAAAGGAGATCGTGGTAAAGACGTAGGATCCCATCAAGTTACACGACTTATGATCGTTCCATTATTAATTCCTTTGCCAATCGGTTCACTAACATTAACTGATCAGCTTGCTTGGTGGCCAGTATTTGGATTAGATGGAGCTGGAATGAGTTTCATAATCTTTCCTTATATAATCGGCTTTTCACAAAATTTCCGTGGGTTGTTTAGTGAACAAGGTGCAAAACGAGTCGCATTAACTTTAACCCCTTTGACACTCTTATTACTTGGTGCTACAGTCGGTGCTTATAACACGTTGTACTTAGGAATGGTGATTGTCGGAATTGCTCTAATCATGAGGCCGGTTATTCATCTGTTCATTCGTTATTTTGACGTTGAGAGACGTCCAATCTTTAGGCCAGAACAAGATGGAATAACAATCGTCGGCATAGTGCCAGGCTCACCTGCAGACCAAATGGAACTATATGTTGGCGAGAAAATTGAACGCGTACACGATATACCAGTCCAGAATGAATTTGAGTTTTTCGATGTTATGACTGAAAATCGAACTTACTGCAAGTTATCCGTGCGAGACTTCCGAGGTGAGACGAGATTTGTGCAGCGTCCTATTTATGAACATGAAGATCACGAATTAGGTTTAGTGTTTGTAAAAGAAACCCCTCGCTTCACTTTAGAAACTGAAACGTTTGAGTTAGATTATTCATCATAAGTATGATGTGAAAATTGCTTTGGAACTTCATTGTTCTGAAGCAATTTTTTATATTTTGGGGGAGATGGATTTGGCGCTTGTGAGATTAATTTGGCGTTCGCATGATGGAATTTGGCGCTCGCGAAAATAATCTGGCGCTCGCATGATGGAATTTGGCGCTCATGAGAATAATCTGGCGTTCGCACGATAGGATTTGGCGCTCATGAGAATAATCTGGCGCTCGCATGATAGGATTTGGCGCTCATGAGAATAATCTGGCGCTCGCATGATGGAATTTGGCGCTCGCGAA
>NZ_BJYA01000027.1 GCF_007991275.1 Alkalibacillus haloalkaliphilus
ACCGTCTACACCATTGTTTGGAGCATCAATATCCGGATAAAAGTTATTGTCTACTAAGGCTTGCTGTAATACGCTTACGGATTCGCCAGAATGTCCTGGGCGCAAAACAGTACTTTCAGAAGTTCCGCCCGAACTTCCATCAACAATTCCAAGAGAGGAAAGCGTTTCAGGCCCTGCGATTCCATCTACTGTCAATCCATTCATAATTTGATAGCGTCGAACTGCATCTTCTGTGTTAGGTCCGTAAATACCATCTACACCATTGTTTGAAGCATCAATATTCGGGTAAAAGTTATTTTCTACTAATACCTGTTGTAACGCGAATACATCCTCACCCGAATCGCCATTTCTTAATACTGTACTATTTGTGATAGCCAATTCAATCATTCCTTTTTTAAAATTTAATGTCTGCGGTAAAGTTTAAAAGTTACATCCTACTTTTCAATCCATGTCCCCCTTTTTTTCTAGTATTATATAAAGTGCATTTAATTAGATAAAAACAACTTCTTATCTAAAAAAATTCAGAAAAGAGTTAAGCAGTAATGGGGGAATGGCTATTCAAGCAGGGGGGGACCACAATTACTTTGAGAGGAGTAATTATTTGACCGTTTTAATGTAGGGATTATTAATGTTGTAGTTTTATCTATTGTTTGGATTTACTTTTTGGTTTGGTAACATTTGAAGTATCAGGTTTTACTTTTAGTGAGGGCGATGTTTGGATTCCTTGCGACTAAGTTGGGAGGTACGGAAATCAACTATAGCCGTAGTTATCGACATGGGAAATAGTGGACCAATGATTGTCTTTTTTTCGATACTGGACTAATTGAAGTAGGCAGTATATCTAGAATGAAGTACGTTATTTAAAAAGTACTGTCGCAGCAGATTAAAACATCTATTTTATAATTTATAGCCAAAAATGCTGAGTAGTCCCAACTTCCAACTTCATATATAGCAAAAATAAAAAAGGTGTGTATGCCCTGTAGCCAACTAGTAATAGTGGTTAGATAACGTGCATTATCACCTTTTTATTTAAAAATATATAAATAGACGTTTTCACTATTGCTTTTTTAAATCAAAACTCACACAATAATATTGACAAATCGATCATTTTAGCAAATAAACAAGGTAAATACATAAACCTATTATAACTAAAATTATTTTTGTTTTAATATTCACAACGAAGTCCCTTTTTAATCATCATTTATATCTTTTAGAGCTTGCAAAATAGCATAATTAATAAACTCTGTTTTAAAACCGCGAGCATTCTTTTGAGTTATCTTATCTAACTCTTTTGCTAATTCTTTTTCTATTAAAAAGGTTTGTCTCACATGCGTGTCCTCCATTTTCTTTTTTCGTGCTGATTGCTTCAACCGTTTAATTTGCTCTTCTTTATTTTTATCTCCCGAGGAAAGTTCATGGTTTTCAGCTTCTTTTTCCTCGTGGTTTTCAAAAGCTTCAAGGTACTGTTTGGTAGCATTCGAGTTTTTATTTAGTTTATTTTTTATTTCATCTGCTTTGGACATTATTTAACAACTCCTCTACAAACTTTTCATGTTCACTTATAGCAGCTTTTAATTCACTGTTATCATATAGACCGAAAATAGGTAGTCTCCCTGTTGCAGCTTTACGATGGATAACTGTATTAAACATTAAATGACTATACGACTCTTCCATCATCTCAGAGAATATTTTATTATCTGTACGACGTTTATCATGTAACGATCGTAAAATACCAGCAACTTTAATATCTTTACCAATAAGGTCCTTTTTCTGTTGACTAACTTCTTCAACCGTACCAAGGAACCGTTCAATAGCATTATATGAAAATTTTTCAGTATTTGTGGGAATAACCACATAGTCAGATGCGAACATAGCGTTAAGAGTTAATATAGACAATGAAGGTGGTGTATCGATGATTAGGTAATCATAGGACTCTTTTACTTTCTCTAGTGTGTTATATAAAGCAAGGCCCGGTTTTTGTCTGTGCTTTCTGGTGTATTCATTAAAGACAAACTGATCTAGCATTGCTAAATAATCCGTTGCTGGCAAAATGTCTAAGCCATCACTCACTCTAATAATATACGTCCTTGGATCTTGTGCTTTTATCGCCTCTAATATATCTCTTTCTCCAAATGTTTCTGTTGCATCATCAACCTCAGTTAACATTTGTGTAGAGTTAGCTTGAGAGTCCATGTCGACATGGAGAATTTTATACCCTTTCTTTGATAATAGAAACGATGTAATACCTGATGATGTCGATTTTGCTATTCCACCTTTTTGTAACGAAAATACTATCGCCTTGGTCATTCTAATTCCCCCCACTATTTATTCGAAGTCCATTATAAGTACTTGAAACCTGAAACCGTATTATGTTAATAAAAACCGTTAAACATTTGGTTGACTCAAATGATATGGTTTCCTTTGGAAGCTTTAATGAGATGTCTCAATTTAATGTTCTGTATATATTATAATACCAACAAACAATTATGTAAATGTTTATGTTTACATAATTGTTTGTTGGTGATATGTTTTGGGTTTAATGATTTTGTATATATTTATTTAAAATACTTAATTATATTTAGGACCAACCTAACCTCTTGTGGATCAAGAACTTAAATTTTTATTGAAACTTTTAAATTCGTTTATGAAACAATATTTTATTGACAACATTTAAAACATTATTATTACTAATACTTAAAAGTTCAAACCTCTCTCGTAAAACGAATGAGTACTTCTATGTATTCATTTTCACCGAAGTGTTACTTTCTCTCAAAATGAACGATAAAATTGAGTTTTAGCACCCACAAACACCTTTATTTTTGGAAAGGTGTGTAAGTGGGCCCTCGTAAATTTTGGGATGAATTTTACGACATCGATAAAAGATGCATCAGTAACTTAAAAAGCAATTCACCCCATTATTCGAAGTGATTCAATCTTTAAGAATTCAACATTTTGCTATAACACTCTTAAATAAAAAAAGAACTATTATTTAAATACATAAGTAGTTCAGTTTTGGAGTGCAAAACTTAAATTTGTACCCTTAATTGGACTACTTTTTCTATATGAAATTGTAGACTAACTTGTAGGGCTAATTGTGATTATAATTGCACGACAAAATGTGGGAAATTCAAAGGTGTTTGGTATTTTTATGGTAAAATGAGCTAAAGGACATTATTCAACTAACGTGAGCAGAATAATGAAAGAAGGATTGCATAAAACAGATTTTACTATCTAGAGGGGGACACAATGAAAAAAATGATACTTGTTATCGTCCTATTGTTTCTGGGAGCTTGTTCGACTGATGAAACAAATGGTACGACTTATGGTTTTGAGCAGAATCAAGTTAGGGATGAAGAATATGAATGGTTGCAGCCAAACTCATACCAAATAACGGTTGACGATTCATTTGAATTGGTTTCCAAAAATGTTATGGACACGCCTGAAAATCAAATGCTTTTTTGGCATGAATCATCTGCTAACCAATATACATTTACACTAAAAACAACTACTGAACAATTACAAAAAGAAGTACCCACCATCGACATTCAACCAATAAATAAATATAAATATGTATATTTACAGGAGTATTATGACTTTGGATTAACTGAAAAAGAAGCCCAAGACGCTCTGCAAGCTGTCAAAAAGGAAGTGGAGGAAGACTCTGCGGCATACCTTGAACAAATGAAAGAACAGTCATTGGAGAGGTTATCGGATGTTGCTAACGTGCTTACTACCGAAGATTATGATATAAAGCCCTTTACTTACATGATTAAGACCGAATCAGAACTAGGTGTGATTCATTATGAATTACTTGGTGAGGTGGGAGAAAACTATGTTCGTGCTAGATTATCAATCCCAAGTGAGCAAGATGAAACGTTGTTTGAAAAAATGCTTACTTCAATGAAGACTATTACGTTTAATAAAGATGAATTTGACGCTAATCCTATTTTGGACCAGCCAACAAATTTATCTTATGAACCTAAAGAAAATCTAAAAGGAGATTACCCTGAAGTAGGATATTCCTTTGACTTACCAGAAGTAGCTACGTTTAGATATTCTTTTCCATCGCTTCATACGTACCGATATACATTTGACACGAAGTACGAGGAGAGTGTTGAAAAAGAGCACTTTGGATTAAGGTCTTCAGAATTAGTAGTCAAAGTTGAAAAACAGGAAAATGCTCGAAATCGTGAAGGGGAAATACGAAATAGAGCACTAGATGATTTTGTAGCATACCAGCATGACTACGCTAGAACAATTGATTATTTACATGAAAATGAAGACTTTGATACAGGTGTTTTTACTACTGCTGTTCGTGTCGAATTCGATGGATATGAAGAATACTGGTTCTTAAAAGAAGTGGATGGGCATGTTTACGAGGTATTTTTTGATATCGCTTTTGAAGCACATGAGTATGAGGAATTGCTTGAAAGCTATTTAGGTGTGGTTCGAACGTTTGAGCTTAAAAATGTAAAGGAATAGAAAAAAGGATTACAATCCTAATAAGTAATTCCATTTCCGTGGAGAGATATACGAAAGAATATTATAATTAGGAAATCCTTACGTATCAACAATTGTGGGGTATTGATATTGTTCCTACACTAAAGGGGGCGATTGTTCAATAAGAACGATTGCTCTTAAATTAACGAAGCAGAATAATCAAAGAATGTGTTTGGATTTTTATATTATATTTTTTGGTAATGGATATTCAATAAAGGAGGGAAAAGAACACTTAAAAACCCCACGCATAAAAGCGTAGGGTTTATTTTCAATTGGATCCCTGGCAGGTCGGCGTATCCTGCATCTCTGGTAACTACATAATGTGTAGCGCGTGGGGAACCTTTCCCACCTCAAAGATCCATTAATAATATATGATTTTGTAACAATATGATACCATAAATCGCACTAATGTAAACAAAAAACTACGTAAAAGTATGTAAAACAACTGAAAATCACTTGATGTCACTAAACGCAATTATACGTCCAGACCTTAACCTTTTTTGTACTTTGTGATCAGCATTATGCAAATCATAAAAAGAACTTAAATATAAATAGCCACTTGGATCAAGCTTAATAGCGATCAACAAAGTGTCTGATAACCGCTTATACAATTCAACGCTATTTGGCTCCTTTGGGTTTTGGCCAACATAATCGGGATTGCTAATCATATCGGGAATATTTTGATAATGATCCATAAAGATGTCGTAATGCCCACTTTTACTTAAGTGTTTAATGACACCTGGGTACATTTTAATTTCCTTATCAGGACACTTGATAGATAAATAATCTAATATTTTTTGAGGGACCTTTCCGACAATCTGAGTCTGTCTGGAGTACGGATTAATAGTGTAATTACTCATACAACCCAACCTTTTTAATCTTTGTATATTAATCATATAATATCTTTATTTTTAAAAAACACGTTTCCTTGATTTTTTTATAAAAAAGCTCAATACATAACGATAGTCATGTATTGAGAGATATACAAGAAGAATATTCATACTAATTTGGATCCCAAACATAAGTCTAAGGTCTAATCATGGTTGTCCATCACAGCATTTATACAATACACTTTGCCCCAATTAATCAACCCTTGTAATATTTGTTCCATTAAGATGATTAATACCGTCCTTCAAAAAGCATCCACTTTTATTTTACATCCCCCCTAGTTGTTTTCGAACCAATTTGTTTTTTATCCAAAAGTTTCAACTTTTAGACACAGCTAATCCACTTACTTTTCAAACTTCCTTAACCCCTTTATTTTATCTAAAACATAGTCTATAATTATATGTGTAAAACATTGTAAACTTTTGAACAAAAGAGGTGTCTGCTGTGAAAATTGGTTATGCTCGTGTATCGACTATTAATCAAGACTTAGAAACACAAAAGGAATTATTAAAACAGGAAGGCTGTGAAAAGGTCTATGTTGAACAAGTTACTGGTACAAGTACAAAACCCAGACAAAAGCTAAAGTCTATGTTAGATCATGTTAGAGAAGGCGATGAGGTTATAGTGACCAAAATTGATCGATTGGCACGATCAATCATTGATTTAAATAAAATAGTCCAAGAGTTAAATAGTAAAGGAGTTAGGGTTCGTTTTATTAAAGACAACATGGAGTTTAAAGCAGGTGAAGAACAGAACAGTATGCAGACCCTATTATTTAATGTTTTGGGGAGCTTTGCACAGTTTGAGGCTGATCTAATCCGAGAACGCACATCTGAGGGGCGAGAACGTGCTAAGAAACAAGGTAAACATTTAGGGCGTAAAGGAAAGGATCCTAAAGATATACAAAAAGCACTAAACTTATATGATAAACGAAAACAAAACAACTTAAGTGTAAATGACATCAGCAAAATGACAGGCGTCCCACGTTCTACAATATATCACGAACTTCATAAAATCACTGATTAATTATTTACTATACTTCTTTTATTCCACTGTTTTTCTTTATTAATATTAATATCTATATTAATATCTATCAAAATAAAAATATTAATATCGAAATAAGTACTTAAAATGAACATTAGTACATTATGCTTTATTTGTACACTCTAAATCCATATTGTAGAAATGATACCTGATCAAGATAAGAAAGAACTCGTTCAAAAAACTTAAAAGAGTTTTTCCACTTTGTTTCCTTCATTAAAAATCAATTTCATCATTTATAACAATATCCAAGTCAAATTAAACATTAATAAAAACAACAATATTCAATTCAATAAAAATATAAATATTAACATTAATATTTATATCGAAATGACTATCGAAAATCAGAAAGTCCTAAAAATTTTTCAAAAGGAATTATAGAAGTTGACTTAATCATAACCTCAATTCACAAATTTAAGGGTTATTACTACAATTTACATGTTTTTTAATTAAATAGCCACAGCCTTGTTGAATACAAGACCGTGGCAACATAAACTCTTTTTCTTATTTCCGTAAATCGTTCACGATAAAAATAGACTTTAATGCTAACACTTTTGTTTGATTATCACAAAAACGAAAAAATTTAAAAATAGGTTTATAAATATTATTTGTGAAAAAAGAGTATTAAATCACTTTCCTTGATGTAGTACCATGACGATTAGAGAAATAGTTATTGTTGCTATTTTTGTTTATTTCAGTTTTATGTTTTATTTGAACTAGCAAATTTTATCCATCTATATTCTTATCTTTATTTATGGACAAACTGGTTGAAAGTCCCCATCTACACATGTCCGGTAATCAGGAACCCAACATGAAATAATTGACCCCCCTGCACAAAGTGCTCTTCCCGCAAAATGAAAATTAGGGACTGTACATGCTGCCCCGATTATAGCAGTACACTCACCATCTAATGATTGTTCTGCTTCTTCATATTCAAAGCAAACCCAACACATTTCAGCCATAGGTGATACATCACTATTTGTAGAATTCAACTTTTCTTGCGCCGACTTTTCGGTCTCCTCAACTATATCATTGAGCTCTGTACCTGAGATATCAACGGAATTCTCTTCTCCTGTTCTCAAGTTTGTATATGTTAGCTCCTCAGTATTATGGATTTCTGAGTAGTCTGTATAGAAAACTCCAAACTCCTCATCCTCAAATGAATACATAAATGTCAAAACCGAATTAAATTGTATGTCACCATCTATTTCTTCTCCCTTGTTTAAATCTACTTCATATTGAGCTATCCAACCAAATTGTTCCTCATTTTCATCTAATAAAGGATTAACAACTTTAGGATCTTGATAAACAAAGTTAGATTCATATTCATTGTACTCAGAGGTGTCTTTTATTAAATTGATAAACTCATCTTTTGTGACTTCTTGAGAGGACTCGTTTTCATCTCCCTCATTACTTGCAAACGAGACTAGGCTACTAGATAAAAGCATAACAGCAAAAAATGTTACAATAATTTTCCTTAACATAATATCCCTCCAATATAGTGTTCATGCCATTGTAGGAAAAAAATGTTTAAAATGCAACAATATTAAGAAAATAAATAATTTTTTACGAAAATGTTGATTTAATGAAAATAATTATTTAATATTAAATACATAAAATTTTTAACTTTAATAGATTTTCCAATTTAAGAATAGAGGATATAAATAGTCTTTAAAAATATAAGGAATAAGATAGGAGGGATTAATTTGCGAGCTAAGTTTTATATAATGACTATAATCATTCATATTTTCTTAGGATATTTATGGGTATTATTTTCAAGTCATATTATAAATGTAACTAATTCTTCAAATAGTCCATTTTTTATTGGAGTCATCTTAATTCTATTAGGAACAGTAATATTTGGTGTTATCTTTAATCGAATAACCCCTTTTGATAAGCTAGAATCAACCAATCCAGTAAATATAATAAGAATAATAACCTTTCTAAGTGTGATTATAGTGTATTTTTTATATTAATTATTATTTAGATGCTAATATACAAGGGGGGGCAAAAAGTAACCCTCTTGTAAATGCCCGCATAAATAAAGGGGGTCTGAACTTGAAAATGGGGGGGACTGCATCTATTTAATCAAAAATAGACATTTTTTTATACTCTAGTTTTTATTAAATTCCTTCATAGCTTGTTCGATAGCGTATTTAATAGGCTCTGTTTTGAATCCTCTCGATATTTCTCAGTTAACTCATTCATCTGATAACTCTCTTTTAATAAAGGTATATGTCTATCATGTGTTTTGAACTATAACTTTGAAAGTGGACAATTTAATAAAAATCTAGGCAGCCTACCTCATACTTCCACGTAATTTACTCTTATTTAATATTAACATTTATATTGTTATTATTTATAAAATACGGCTTTATATTTCTTTCAAACTGTTCATATATCTAAAAGCCAAATCGAATCTATTTTTTCCGTGTCCTAACTCAGAGTGAATCAAATCCATTTTTTCTTTCATGTCATTATAACCCCTTTTGTCATGAACACCATAATCAGCGTTTTTACCTTCTCCATAACGCTTTAATACTTGACTCAATATTTTTTGTTCTTTCGAATTCATCAATTCTTTAACCCTCTTATATGCGTAGGCATATCGATAACCATGGCAACCCCGTCCATCCGTCTCTAACCCTGCTTTTTTAAACGCTTCGTTGTTCATCTTGCGAATTGAATCAGACCTTATAGGTACCAGTCGATCAGTCTTTTCCTTCCCTTCTAACATTTTTTCAATTTCATTATTTAGGTTATTAGGAATCTCAATTAAACGATGGCGCCCACCTTTAGTAACTCCTTCTCCTTGTGATATAAAAAGTCGTCCTTTTTCAATATGTTCAACTCTAATTTTAGATACTTCTTCACTCCTTAATCCAAGTTCGCGCATTAGTGTTACAGCCTTTTGCATATTATCACTCATTTTAGATATAACTTGTTCAATTTCAAAATTTGAATATGAACGATCCTGAATGTTTTCCGTTCGTTTAGCTGGAGCTATTAATCGTTTTTCAGAGGTGAAAGTGATTATTTCTTTTCCATATTCCTCACTAAATTTCTGAAAACCACGCTCTAAAAATCTTAAGGCTGTTTCAATATTGCGAAGGTGCCCTTTACTCCCCCCTCTATTTTCTAAATGATGAATATACTTTTCATAATGTTCAGGAGTTAACTGATGTAGTTTTTTTACATTGTATTCATCTCTTACCCATTTTGCAAAATTATATCCAGCTGACAAAGTATGCTTTTTTTGTTTATAGGAATGAATTTCTGGCTTCTGCCCATTTAGTCGAAATTCTCTTTTTGAAACACCAATCTTGTCCATCTTTTCAACCGATTCCTTTACTTGTTTGATGATACTTGCCATTAAATCTCCTCCACTTTTACATAGTTAAATAAGCCTTCACACTCCGTTTTTTAACCCAGAATCGAATATAAGGCTGATATGTCAACTCTGGTCATTTCGCTTCGCATTCCCATTCACCCCATAAGGTGAAACTGAAGTTATACAAAAAATAATGTGTTGTGATTCAGTTTTCAATGTACAACAGTATCAATTCTTTGATTAATTTAACCCGCCCGACCTATATTTATTGAGCCGTCAATTTTTGCTCCAGTTTATTCTCCGACCGCAAAGGTTTTATGCGTTATCAGAGATTAACGCAATGTTTTGCTACCTATTTTCATTTTAATAGTCCCTCCTTTTAAATTTTGAAATTTATCTATTCCCATTAAAAAATAGACTCACCATTTTGGCAGTCTATCTTGTGAAAAATTTTTATATGCTTTTGGCGATTCCAAACAGGGTAGTTCTCTCCCTTAATAAGCAATTACATTCCCTCAAATTAAATTTTAAAAAATACACACTTTAATACGTATGCATACGAATAACTTTAACGCTCCAATTCAAAGATCGGAGAAGTATAACTGTGTTGCCACGTTTGCTGTATGCAAACCACCAACTCTTCTTCAAAACGAACAAGGTAGAATAACTAAATAAATAACTATGACTTTATTATATAACAAAAAGCAAAAGGCAGCAAACTAACTTGATCTCTTTTGTATTTTAATCCATCATCGATTCTTGTTGTATTGTTTAATTATTTTGTTTTATATGTTTTATTGTTTTAAGCATGTGAAAGTTCAAGCAAGAGAAGGGGTTTGGGAGTTAACTATCACACTTTTAATTCAAACTATCACACTTTTAATTCAAACTATCACACTTTTAATTCAAAACTATCACACTTTTAATTCAAACTATCACACTTTTAATTCAAACTATCACATACAATTGTAGTTGTGATAAAATGATTTTAAATATAAATCAGGGGTAGATATTTGTGAATTCAGAGCACTTAGTAACTAAATCGAATAATTTAATAGAAGCACGCCATCGTCATTCTTTAACCACGCGAGAACAAAAAATTATTTTAACAGCAGTGAGTATGATTCAACCCGATGATGATGATTTTAAAACCTATGAAATAGAAATTCGTGAATTTCATAACTTGTTAGGATTAGAAGGTCGTGAATATTATACACAAACTAAAGAAGTTATAAGAGGATTGATGTCTAAAGTAATAGAAATACCGCGTAAGGATGGCGGATGGTTGATTTGTAATTGGGCATCTCACGTTGAATACATAGAAGGTCAAGGAAGGATTGAGTTTGGTTTTGATCCGAAATTAAAACCTTATTTACTACAGTTGAAGCAAGCATTTACATCTTATCGATTAAGTAACATCTTATCTTTAAAAAGCGCTTATGCAATCCGATTATATGAGTTAATGAAAAAATGGCAATACCTCGGAAAATGGAAAGTATCAGTTGATCAACTTAAGGAAATGTTGGGTATACCTAAGGAGAAGTATAAACAATACGGTCATTTAAAAAACCGGGTAATTAATTATGCAATTCAAGAACTAAATACTAAGACAGATATAAAAGTTTCATTTGAAGAAGTTCGGAAAAGTCGAAGAGTGGACAAGCTTATTTTTACAATCGGTCACATCCAATCTAAAGAGTTACAAGTTGAACAAAAAAGCGGGAGTGATATAAGCCAAGATTTATTACAAGAATTGAACCAATTATCAAAAGGATATGAAATTAATTTGGATGCTTTTAATAGGTTATCGAGGATGGCGACCAGTGTGTTTGGTGATAAGAAAGATGAAGAATTGAAACATTTAACTCGAATGATTAATCAAAGAATCGAACTTTATCAAGACATAAAAAATCCAGTTGGTTTAATGATTCACTTATTGACCGAAAAAGAAAAATTAAAAAAAGAAGGTATATATGTTCAAGGGTTCGAGCATGGGGACTTAAGTAGCTCAAGTGAAGTTCTCCCTAAGTGGTTTAAAGAATCTCAAGAATCGAAAGAACTTGAATCAACTACATTAACTAGTCAAGAACTAAAGGAATTAGAAAACTTCTTTCATAAAAATAAATGATGAAAGGGGTGTAATACGTTATTTTCAGAAGTTTACTGTTACAAGTATCACTGTGTTCTATCCATGATCACATTTACATTTATGTTTACATTTAATAATCAATCAAACGCAAATTGCTGGAGGCCCTAAAAGAAAGATAGGGATATAATGTTGCTGAAGAAGGAATGCAAATTGATCCAAATGAGGGCTTCACGAGTTACAACAGTGAGTAAAAATATGGAGTTTCAAGTATGCGACTACCAATAGTGTGGTTACCGAAAAAGAAGCCAAATATCAAATCCCATCTCAGGTGAAACAGGAAAGGTTTTTATTTGAGGTGATGAATAAAGGAAGTTTTTAGAAATCGTGGAGTAGCTAAAAAGGTAAAGATACCTACAGATTCAGCTTATGTTTTAAAACGGTGTAAGTATCTTTATTTTTTTCATTTAGTGGTTGAATAGAATGATTACATTTTAGTATTAACATTTTCTCTTAACTTTGTGATTGCAGACGTTAATTCTGCAATCTTTTTTTCTAATCTCAACAGTAAATAAATTGTAATAGCAATAGGAAATCCAAAGTTTCCAATTAGTTCATATAATAAATCAACCTCCACTTTTATTCCCTCCTTTATAACTTAAAGAGAGCTCCATAAAGAAAATTTCACCCTAAACTGTAAAAATATATTTGAAATATCATATATAAGGATTTAAAATAGAACGTACGTTCGGTTTTTTTGCGAATGTAGTTGATTTTTTTACAGTTTTTTCTCTTTTATACTAAAGGAGGGGAATAAATGTACGATAGTTTTGATTTTGTGGAGAAATTTGTAGAACATAATTCGAGGGTATTTGAACAGCCTATCATTAAGAGTTTTTTTCAGGATGAACATAACTTTGATTTACTAAAAAAAACAATAGAAAATAATGATGAAAATTCAAATGATGAATTGAATCAACGATTTATTAAATTTTATATGAAATTTAGATTGATAAGTTATATATCTGTTTTATCTCAAAGGTATACAAATTACTATGATCAGAAGTTCAGAAAACATAATGAACAAAATAGGTTGATTTTAGATAAGCCAACTTCCAAAGATACTTCTATTATTGACCTGTTTCCTGCGAAAAAAGAATCATATAGATTATACCACGGTATAACAGACATGGTTTCTGATGAGAGAATCATAAATGCAATAAATGATTTACCTAAAAAGAAACAAGATATCTTAGAGCTTAATTATATTAATCAATTTTCAATCAAAGAAATTGCAGAACACTATGAGGACAGTCCTCAAAACATTTCTAAACACAAACAAGAAGCTATTAATAAGATTAAAAGAAAGTTAAGATTGCAATTGTAAAAAGAGGTGAGGTTATGCATAACTTGGATGAGAATGAAATAATTCAAGAAACTTTAATGATGATGAAGCCAAAAATTAAAAAAAGTGTTATGAAAACAAATTATCAGGAAAGAGATGACTTGGAACAAGAAATTAATCTAAAAGTTGTACAAGCTGTTAAAAACAAAAGAATTATACCCGTTGATTTCTGGGAGTTTGTAGAAAAAAACATTGAATAACAAAAGATATATGCCGTGAAGCTTTACTGCGTAGATATGGTTTATAAAAAGAGGGATTGTATTTATGTGATTAGTTCAATTTTAGTGTACAAACAATAATAATGTAGTTTTAAATGATCGTTGAATTATATAACAATTCGACGATCATTTTTCATAGTGTTTTATATAAAAAGCAGATTCCTCCACGGAAAACGCCCAGTCTTATTCAGATAACGTCCTTGTTTTTTGAATAAGGATAATCTAAACTTATTAAAAATCTTAAAGTGCTTCACTCTACATCACCAACTCAAAGGTAGATTATTAGGTACATAGCAACGCCAATAAAAAACAGAAAAAAATGAGTTATACATAAACATAACATTGTCCAACCTTTTCCTAAAATAGCTGATCCAAAGCCAATGATAGGAAAAATAAAGATCAAACCTAAATAAATTAGATTTACTAGGGATGTAGACATATGCTGATCGAAAAAAACTACAATTACTGCGAATAAAATAAATAAATACAACATCAAGTATGAGGTTTTATGAAATTTCTTTTCGTAACCCTCAACCCATTTGTGCGCTACTAGAAGGTAAAACTCATCATCTTTATCTGATTCTTTTAAATCAGATGCATTTAAGGAAGATACTAATGACCTAAAAGATTTTGATTTTATTTTAAGATTTTCGAATGCTTTGTTATTTGAATTATTTGCTTCTTTTTTTTCATTAAAATAATCATCAATTTCTTTTATGAATTCGCTAATTTTTAGATTGCGAGAGTCCTTATGTGATTTAAGAAGAAACCTACGTTTCAATAACATGTATATAACGAAACGACTAAACCACGAGTAAATACGAGGGAGCACCTCTTTTCTAAACAATTTTACCACCTTTTTACCACCTTCTAAATAATCTCTTAATTAATTGATTGATTCTTTTTCATTTTAATATAAAAAACATAAAAATTCTCCCATAAAATAATTTATATGGGAGAAAAGAGATAAAATTTCTATCTCTTAATTAAATATAGGGTCGTATACAGAGCGTGCTAATTGTTTTAATACAGATGTAACTTCATCTACTTTGAAATTTCTTTTTAGTAATATTGCAGCCAAAAGAACTAATACAAATGCCACTCCCTTCAGTAATCTGTCATCTTTGTTCCAATCAATATCATTTAAGGTGGCTTTTTCTTTTACGTAAACTCCATCAGACACTTCTCGTAATATTTCTACAACCATCCAATCTACTTCAACCCATGGGAAAGAAAATGAAAAACTAATATCATCCACAAAGCTAACCCTTGCTTCTATAGTATTATCAATCTCTTCTCCAATAATCTTGTCTAACTCAGCTCGGGCTTCAGCTACATCGTTAAGACCTGGTATTGGGGCTTCTTGCATCATTGTATTTAAAAGTGTTTCTAAAGCACCATCTAAATAATTACCATCAATTGCATTTTCTTCATCCAAATCCCAATCTACATCATTCACATCACCGATGATAATAGAACCTTTTAACGATCCTTTTATTGGTCCTAAATTAACATCATAAGATGTTGAGTAGCTGGTACTTATAGGCTCCTCTACACTAATATATTCATCAATGTCCGCAAACGGCGAATTAATGGAGTGATAATTTTTCCCCTCTGGAATAGTGGACCTCATCACCTGGGTACGAAAACTCTCAAAATGCTCTAACATATTCGCAGGGCAAAGCTTTCCACTCCAATGGTTATGTGTTACCACGTTATAAATTGGGATATTAAAATCATTCATTAGTTTACGAACTAACACAGCTGCATTTCTTCTTGTTTGGTAAAAGTCTCCTCCGTTATTTACACACAATTCAATGCCAATACTATTTCTGTTTCCGTCTCCGGATCCATCCCCGGCGTGAAAGCCTGTTTCATTTGTCGGCAAGTGTTGATAAATCACTCGGCCATCATCTACAGTAAAATGCCAAGACACAGGAGTGCTGGAATTTGTAACATAGTTTGCGTGCATGAAAGCAGTTGCCCCAGGTGCAGTATTGGCTGTTTCATGAATTGTAATATACCGAGGAAACATAGAATAACCAGGTCGATTATAATTCAACGTAGGGATAAATACCTGAGAAATGGAGATATCACCTAAATCACCGCCGATAAAATCAACACTTCCTGTGTCGTCCTCCTCTTCTGGAGAGGTACGAGCTTCCAACCCAAGGGAAGTCAGTGTCTCCGGTCCTGCAATTCCATCTACTGTTAATCCATTCATAATTTGATAGCGTCGAACTGCATCTTCTGTGTTGGGTCCGTAAAT
>NZ_BJYA01000028.1 GCF_007991275.1 Alkalibacillus haloalkaliphilus
GTAAGTTAAGTGAATAAGGGCGCACGGTGGATGCCTTGGCACTAGGAGTCGATGAAGGACGGGACAAACACCGATATGCCTCGGCGAGCTGTAAGTAAGCTACGACCCGGGGATTTCCGAATGGGGAAACCCACTGCCCGTAATGGGGCAGTATTCAACACTGAATACATAGGTGTTGAAAGACAACTCGGGGAACTGAAACATCTCAGTACCCGAAGGAAGAGAAAGCAAACGCGATTTCCTGAGTAGTGGCGAACGAAACGGAATCAGCCCAAACCAAGGCGCATGCGTCTTGGGGTTGTAGGACACTCCATACGGAGTTACCAAGAAAGTGAGTAGGTGAAGTGATCTGGAAAGGTCAGCCAAAGAAGGTAACAGCCCTGTAGCTGAAACTCACTTTCCTCCGGAGTGGATCCTGAGTACGGCGGAACACGTGTAATTCCGTCGGAATCTGGGAGGACCATCTCCCAAGGCTAAATACTCCCTAGTGACCGATAGTGAACCAGTACCGTGAGGGAAAGGTGAAAAGTACCCCGGAAGGGGAGTGAAATAGAACCTGAAACCGTGTGCCTACAAGTAGTCGAAGCCCGTTAATGGGTGACGGCGTGCCTTTTGTAGAATGAACCGGCGAGTTACGATTACGAGCAAGGTTAAAGGGAAGACCTGGAGCCGCAGCGAAAGCGAGTCTGAATAGGGCGAATGAGTTCGTGATCGTAGACCCGAAACTGTGTGATCTACCCATGTCCAGGGTGAAGGTAAGGTAACACTTACTGGAGGCCCGAACCCACGTATGTTGAAAAATGCGGGGATGAGGTGTGGGTAGCGGTGAAATGCCAATCGAACACAGAGATAGCTGGTTCTCTCCGAAATAGCTTTAGGGCTAGCCTCAACGTGAGAGTCTTGGAGGTAGAGCACTGATTGGACTAGGGGCCCCTATCGGGTTACCGAATTCAGTCAAACTCCGAATGCCAATGACTTATCGTTGGGAGTTAGACTATGGGTGATAAGGTTCATAGTCGAAAGGGAAACAGCCCAGACCGCCAGCTAAGGTCCCTAAGTATGTGTTAAGTGGAAAAGGATGTGGCGTTGCTCAGACAACCAGGATGTTGGCTTAGAAGCAGCCATCATTTAAAGAGTGCGTAATAGCTCACTGGTCGAGTGACGCTGCGCCGAAAATGTACCGGGGCTAAACACATCACCGAAGCTGCGGACTGTCCGTAGGACAGTGGTAGGAGAGCGTTCTAAGGGCGTTGAAGTCAGACCGTGAGGACTGGTGGAGCGCTTAGAAGTGAGAATGCCGGTATGAGTAGCGAAAAAGAAGTGAGAATCTTCTTCACCGTAAGCCTAAGGTTTCCTGAGGAAGGCTCGTCCGCTCAGGGTAAGTCGGGACCTAAGCCGAGGCCGAATGGCGTAGGCGATGGATAACAGGTTGAAATTCCTGTACCACCTCCTTTCCGTTTGAACAACGGGGGGACGCAGGAGGATAAGGGAAGCGTGCCATTGGATGTGCACGCCCAAGCAGAGAGTGTGATGGATAGGCAAATCCGTCCATCTTACGCATGATCTGTGATGGGGAGGGAACATAAGTACCGAAGTCCCTGATTTCACACTGCCAAGAAAATCCTCTAGTGAGGAAAGAGGTGCCCGTACCGCAAACCGACACAGGTAGGCGAGGAGAGTATCCTAAGGTGATCGGGAGAACTCTCGTTAAGGAACTCGGCAAAATGACCCCGTAACTTCGGGAGAAGGGGTGCTCACCTAGACTACGGTCTAGGGAGCCGCAGTGAAAAGGCCCAAGCGACTGTTTATCAAAAACACAGGTCTCTGCGAAGCCGCAAGGCGAAGTATAGGGGCTGACACCTGCCCGGTGCTGGAAGGTTAAGGGGATGCGTTAGTCCTTCGGGACGAAGCGTTGAACCGAAGCCCCAGTAAACGGCGGCCGTAACTATAACGGTCCTAAGGTAGCGAAATTCCTTGTCGGGTAAGTTCCGACCCGCACGAAAGGTGCAACGACTTGGGCACTGTCTCAACGAGAGACCCGGTGAAATTATACTATGCGTGAAAATGCGCATTACCCGCGACAGGACGGAAAGACCCCGTGGAGCTTTACTGTAGCCTGATATTGAATGTTGGTACAGCTTGTACAGGATAGGTGGGAGCCTTAGAAACCGGAGCGCTAGCTTCGGTGGAGGCGCCGGTGGGATACCACCCTGGCTGTACGGACATTCTAACCCAGAACCGTGATCCGGTTCGGAGACAGTGTCAGGTGGGCAGTTTGACTGGGGCGGTCGCCTCCTAAAGAGTAACGGAGGCGCCCAAAGGTTCCCTCAGAATGGTTGGAAATCATTCGAAGAGTGTAAAGGCAGAAGGGAGCTTGACTGCGAGACCTACAAGTCGAGCAGGGACGAAAGTCGGGCTTAGTGATCCGGTGGTTCCGCATGGAAGGGCCATCGCTCAACGGATAAAAGCTACCCCGGGGATAACAGGCTTATCTCCCCCAAGAGTCCACATCGACGGGGAGGTTTGGCACCTCGATGTCGGCTCATCGCATCCTGGGGCTGTAGTCGGTCCCAAGGGTTGGGCTGTTCGCCCATTAAAGCGGTACGCGAGCTGGGTTCAGAACGTCGTGAGACAGTTCGGTCCCTATCCGTCGTGGGCGTTGGAAATTTGAGAGGAGCTGTCCTTAGTACGAGAGGACCGGGATGGACACACCGCTGGTGTACCAGTTGTTCCGCCAGGAGCATCGCTGGGTAGCTACGTGTGGTCGGGATAAGTGCTGAAAGCATCTAAGCATGAAGCCCCCCTCAAGATGAGATTTCCCATCGCTTCGAGCGAGTAAGATCCCTCAGAGACGATGAGGTAGATAGGTTCGAGGTGGAAGCGTGGTGACACGTGGAGCTGACGAATACTAATCGATCGAGGACTTAACTTAAACAAAAAAGTGAAAAGCGCGTCTTCGACTTTGGTTGA
>NZ_BJYA01000029.1 GCF_007991275.1 Alkalibacillus haloalkaliphilus
AATATACATCAGGCTCAAGAGTAACCAGTTCAGAGACCTATGAAAGATATATGGAAATTAATTATGCGAGAGACATCCAGGATATCTTAACGTACAATTATTCGAAGTATACGTTTGAAAATGATATCCCAGGCCCACCTCTTGAAGAAGATACGATTGAATTCAGGTTGGATGGAACGGTAACATGGACCGACACTATTACAGCAGAAGAAATCGCAGAACAAAACGCGTCGTATTTGAATCGTAACTTCGCCATGCCGGGTGATATTGACCACCATACAACCACACCAATATGGGCAGAAGCGTCTTATGACACCCTTCATGATACCGGGCATATGTCTACTGATGATTTGGTAGGGCGTATGATGATCTCGTCAAACCATGGGTTAACTGTAGACGAACTCGATAGGATACATGAGACTGCTTCAAACCAAAATGTTGTAGCACCTGATTCAAGTGACATGTACTATGCTAGAGAAGAACTGACATTTGAGGATCAACTTGAAGTAATGGGAGGCCCTAATCCATCTGGAGTGCCAAATTTAATTATGTTTGAAATACCAGATATAAGAAGTTCTATAGAAAGTATTTCGGACTTTTCGGGAGAGGTAACTGATAAAAGCTTGGAGTTAGCAATAGAAACAACAGATACCATTTTCAACCTGGATGGAGAAAGACAAGAGTTAATAGAATATGAGGCAAAGGGAGGCCAAGGAATAGGGGGAAGGGTTAATTTGCTAGGTGTTGAAGGTAACCTTAGATTATCCGATTCTAAATATTTTAGTGGGACCCTATTTAACTATGATAGCGAATTTGGTCATGCTCTTGAATTTAATTCTAAATTGAATTTATTCAATCAACTTGATGTCGGGGCTAATACTGGATTAAAAAAATCTAATGATGATATTAGAGGAGAGTATTCTATTGGAATAGAAGCGCGAGGGGATACCAGTTTAACACGTGGTAACACGGCTTATACAAGTAAAGATATAAAAACTGGATTAGGTATTGGAACGTGGTTTATAATTGTAGGTGGAGAGGCTGAAATTAAACTTAACCTATCTGAAGCTTATAGGAGATTAAGAAAGTAAGAAATTTAACAATAATTACCGGGATAGCAAGGAGGTCGTTATTCCGGTGATTAAGAAGGGTTGGGCGCAAACTCTTATGATAGAAGGTAAAGGGTTCAGTTTTAATAAGTTCATATTTGCATGCGTTAAGATATTCGTGGTGTTTACATTTGTTGTTGCATTATTCCTTGTCATTATAAGTTTACTTAACATAAACAATAATAATCATGCCTTTGTAATTAATAACTCTGTTTATACAGGGGTGTCTACAGTTTATATAAGCTTGGTTGTTGTAGTATTATCTCCTGTACTAGGTTCTTTAATTGGAATCATCTTTGGGCTCTTCTATTATATGCCCGTTAAGTGGACGATAAGCCTTTTAAAAGGAGGTTCATAGTATTGTTGGAGAAACAAACGACCTTCTATATAAAGCAGCAAAACAAAAAAACAGTAGAGTTAGATATTATAAAAAGGCGGAAAAAATATTTGATTAATAATGAGAAAGGACACCCCTTATTTTCTTTAAAAGAGATTAACGATAATTTGATACACAGAATCTTTCTTTCAAAAAATCGCCCTTTTAAAATGAAAGTATATCAAACAGAAGCAGAATTTTTTACGTTTGAAAGATTGTTTAGTTTTTTTAAACACACCATTAATGTCTATGATAGTGATTGTAACCTTATTGGTAAAGTAACAAAAAAACTATTTAGATTTAGGAAGTATGAAGTGAAAAATAACCAAGGAAAGTCTATGTACTTTATAGCGTCTCATTTAGTAAAACGGAGCAACTTTGAAATAAAAGGGGACAATTATTCTGTTGGATTGATAAAAAAAGAGAGGTCTAAGAGTAAAAAAACATTTTTAAAACCTAATGGCTCTTTTGGAATGGAATTGGTGGAGAATTTATCAAATGAACATAAAATATTATTGATTGCAGCAGTCATCTTAATAGATTTTGTTCATTATAACAATTGAACTTTTAGTCAAGGAGGGTAACCCAAATGAGAGATTTGTTGGATTTTATGACCCCACCCAATTTATTAAGTAAAATTGCGTTATTCATGGCTATGATTGGAGCAACGCTAAGGTTTGTGTATTCATCTTTCTATTGGATAAACATTGATTTAAATAGGGACAATTTAATAGATGGAACACTATTATTGATTACAATGTTGGGGTTATTTATTTATTTATATAATATTCTTAGAGTTAATTTGTTTTCAAAATAACTTATTTTGATGCTTGAACATGTTTAATCGGTCTTAAACATAAATATTACAAAAGTGATTACTAAATAATATATTTCGGGATTATTAGTTAAGATTGTACAAACTATCTAGTATTTAAGAACCTTGATTGGCTCATGCCTTTCAAGGTTCTTTATTTAAAAGTATTTTCCCGTTCAATTAAAGGCCCTAACTTCGACGAACATCCAGGACGAGGC
>NZ_BJYA01000030.1 GCF_007991275.1 Alkalibacillus haloalkaliphilus
ATGAATAGTCCATTACAAAATGGTAACTATCATGATGATGCGGTCACATTGAAAGAAGATTTAATGACATTAGGCTTTGGTGATTTTTCAAAAACTCGTTTTTATGGCCCACAAACAGAACAAGCAGTTAGGGAATTTCAATCTCACTTTGGTGTAATCGAAAATGGAATCGCTGATCAGCCTACTTTACAGAAAGTTGAAGAAATATTAAGTAGCCCTTTACAAAGTGGAAATTATCATGATGACGCTGTGGAACTAAAAGAGATGTTAATGGTCTTAGGCTTCGGTGACTTCTCTAAAACAACCTATTATGGACCACAAACAGCTAGTGCCGTCAGTGATTTTCAAGATTCACATGACTTACCGGTTAGTGGAATCGCCGATGAAATTACAATTACTGTATTAACAGAATTGTATAATGAAATACAAAGTGGACAAATCATTACAACTTATGACATTACATTTGATGAGATGATTGAAGTTCAGTATACACTGAACCCAAATCCACAAACTGATTTGTATCGTTTCGATAATGGTTTTGTTCACAGTGATTACATTAGTAACATTGAAGAGTCTACTACAATAACAGGTGATGGTGTTAATTTAAGGGCATCTGCTAGCTTTGGTGACAATATTGAAGAAAATGTATCAGGAGGCACCGAAGTAGAATTTATTAAAGAAGTCAACGGTGACGAGTATGAGGGAAGTACGACATGGTTTGAAATCGATTATGATGGAGATACATTGTATGTTCACTCTTCTTTAGCTGAACACACCCAAAAAGGTGAAACTACTGCTAGAGTTAATGTGAGAGAATCTTCTTCTTCAAGTAGTCACAGTTATAAAACTATTCCAGGAGGCACGGAAGTTACTATTGTAGACGAAAGTGGTTCCTGGTATGAAATAGACTTCCGAGACTCTTGGCGTAATTCCAAAGAATCAGATACCAGAAGTTATGCAAACCCTGACCCAGAAGAAAATAACATTAATCAGCATATGTTATTATCTGATGTGGCTGGTGCCACAGGCTCTGAACTTGATGAGTACTTAAGTGGTAAAGGTACATTAGATGGGCAAGGTAGTGCATTTGTGGATGCAGCAAATGAGTATGGTGTTAATGAGGCATACTTAATTGCACACGCTGTTCATGAAACAGCACATGGTAATTCTGAACTTGCACAAGGAATTTATGTAGATAGTGATGGAGACCCAGTATCGGATCAAAGTAATCCACCATCTAGTGCAACCAAAGTATACAATATGTATGGTATTGCTGCATATGATGGTCAGGAAACTATCGCAGGACCACGCTATGCTTATGAACAAGGGTGGACATCCCCAGAAAAGGCTATTATAGGTGGTGCAGAATGGATTGCAAATCGTTATATCTACGGAGAATATAACCAAAACACTATGTATAAGATGAGATGGAATCCAGTTAATACTGGTGTTCGCCAATATGCAACAGATATTGGTTGGGCATTAAAACAAACTAGTACAGTTGAAACTATCTATGAATCAATTGCAAATCCTACCACTCCACGGTATGATATTGTTGAATTCAAATAATTATAAGGCGTCACATTTGTGACGTCTTTTTTTGTCAAGGACATTGAAAAAAATGGTATTATGTCGAATAATAATAGTATAGTAAATACATAATATAGGTGGTAGATAAAATGTTTAAAATGTTCAAATTCATTTTAACAATAATAATTGTAATGTTAGTATTACCTTTATCCAATGTGGGAATTTCGGCGGAAGCTAATTGTGATGATGAGATATACGAAATTAAGTCAGACTTATATAAATTGAATTTTATTACAAGCGGATTTAATGACTGTATAAACGAAGAGTTTGAAAAAGTATTAGAAGAGTTCCAAACTTACTACGAACCTGTAGAGTTAACAGGGGAAATTGATGAACAGACCCTGGAACATATAGAATTTATTCTAAGTTCACCTCTTAAAAATGGGAATTACGATGATGATACAGTTGAGTTAAAAGAATTTCTTATAATGCTAGGTTATGGTGATTTTTCAAAAACGCGCTATTATGGCCCTCAAACTGAGTCAGCTGTTAAAGAGTTCCAAAGAGATCATAATCTGGTTAAACATGGTATAGCTGATGGCCCCACTTTATCAAAACTAGAATATGAGGCAATGAAACCTTTAGAAGAAGGT
>NZ_BJYA01000031.1 GCF_007991275.1 Alkalibacillus haloalkaliphilus
TCGAGTAGGAGGAGGTGATTAACCTCCGACCTCTCACACCACCGTACGTACGGTTCCGTATACGGCGGTTCAATTTTATATTAAGCACGTACTTTCTTATAATGTTGTGCAGAAGAGATTAGTCCGAATTGGGCTAATCTCTTATTGGTTATAGTGGTTGTAAGAATCCATGAGTAAGCGGTGCGGACCGCACCTTTACTTGTATAACTGTTCCTGTAGGCATTGTATTTACTCATACCTAGTTTGATTAAATTCTTTCTCCGATTCTTAGGTGTTTTCCACTTTGTCCATATGCACGCTCTTAGACGATTTCTCGTGTGAGAGTCAATTCGCTCCAGTAGGCTTTTCATATAACCTATTCTAAAGTAATTAACCCAACCTCTTATGAGTTGGTTAATCCGTTTCACTTGATACTTCGTATCTACACTCCAGTTTCTTTTTGTTAACTGTTTCAGTTTATATTTGAACGTTTCGACCGATTTCTGGTGTGGCTTTGCTTTATACTCATTATTTTGGTAGTCTTTAAAGAAGCCAAAACCAAGAAACTTTAGGTCAGGATTATTGGGTTTGGTCACTTTTGATTTCGTTGTGTTGACGATTAGGCCAAGCTTTTCTTCGATGAACTTTGATACCGATCGCATAACACGATTGGCAGACATTTCGCTTTTAACCATGATGATACAATCATCAGCGTATCTAACGAAACGGAGTCCTCGGTTTTCAAGCTCTTGGTCTAATTCATTCAACATGATGTTACTTAACAGAGGGGATAAATTACCACCTTGCGGTGTTCCTATGATTGTCTCCTTATATCCTTCATCGAGTTGCACTCCACTTACTAGGAACTTTCTGATGAGTGAGATGACATCACCGTCTTTCACTGTTCTCGATATTAGGTTCATTAGACGGTCATGATTGACCGTATCAAAGAAACGTTCAAGGTCTATATCCACCACCCATTCGTAACCTTCATTCATAAATTCAAGCGACTGACGTATTGCCATTTCAGCGTTTCGTCCTGGTCTAAACCCATAACTGTGTTCATGAAACTGTTGATTAAATTTAGGAGTGAGAACTTGGGTTATAGCTTGTTGGATAACCCTATCAACTACGGTTGGGATACCTAATAGTCGAACTCCCCCATCATCTTTAGGAATTTCGACCCTTCTAACTGGGGATGGTTGGTACTCTCTTTGTTTGATTCGGCGGATAATATCCTTTTTGTTTTCCAACATGTGTGATGGTAATTCTTTGATTGTTATACCATCTACACCTGCGGCACCTTTGTTTTTAATGACTTGTTTCTGTGCCTGGTCAAGGTTATCCTTTCTTAGAATCCTGTCTAAAAGTTTCTCGTCATACATGCTTGTTACTTCCTTTCCTTCTCGTGAAGTCGGTATCCACTTTAACGCGGTATGCCAGTGGTCTTTTTCCTCTTCCAATCAAGATTTCCATAACCATAAAATTGTTCAGCCCTTCGCTCTTTCTAACTTTCGTTAGACGTCTTCACTACTACGGCTTCGGCTGACTTCTCACCGCCCAAACTTATATCACTACAAGTCTTTGGAGTAGGTGGTGAGACCTCCCTGGTTAAGGTGTGAACTCTTTCGCTCCATCTATCTGCCATATTTACACCGTATGATATGAGTAGCTATAGGACTTCAACTTCTTTAGCAGTCTTATCCTCATACGTTGCCTCTTATATGATTTCTGTTCGTCAAACCAGAGGTTTGTCTAGGGCTTCCTTCAGATTCCACGTCACCATGGACACCCTTGCCTTCGACTATGTGCTTACCGCTACCAGGTCGCACTCGGGACTTTCACCCGTTAGAGCTCACCCATGCCAGGCAAACTAA
>NZ_BJYA01000032.1 GCF_007991275.1 Alkalibacillus haloalkaliphilus
TGTTCCCGCAGGAGCATTCCTATCGACTTTGTTTAATACCTCTTGAACAAAAAATGGTCCTTCGTTATGATGCTGTCATAAGACAAAAACCACAGATCATAAGGAGGACCTACTATGCATCATAAACGTAATCAACGTGTGAATCAAGTAACTGAGAACAGTCTTGTTGTCGGAATTGACATCGCGAAGCACACACATTATGGGCTCGCCATTGATGACCGAGGGCAAGAACTAGGAAAAGCATTTCCTTTTAAGCAGTCCCTTGAAGGGTTTCACAAGTTATTGATGCAACTTAATCAACTGAAGGAAGATCATCAAAAGACTGAGGTCTTAGTTGGCTTTGAGCCAACTGGTCACTATTGGAAAAACCTAGCGGCTTTTCTAATTGAACATGAGATCCCGTTTGTGACAGTAAACCCTATGCATGTCAATCGCACAAAAGAACTTGATGATAATTTACAAACAAAGAATGATCAGAAAGACGCACGTGTGATTGCCAAGTTAGTTACATCCGGAAACTTTAGTTTTCCGCGTAAACTAGAAGGGATTGAACACGAACTTCGTGAAGGGGCAACTCTACGAAACAGAATCAAAGACGATATCGCATCAACCAAGAATCGTATCACAGGATTTATGGACTTGTACTTTCCTGAATTCTCTCATGTATTTAAAGGGTATGGGAAACAGGCTTGCGCAGTCCTTAAAAATACTCCATTCCCGTCTGATTTAAAAGGACAGCGTCCTGAAGAATTAGCTGCTTGGATTAAAGAATGCTCAAAATCAACTTATTCACCTAAAAAGAAGACCGAAAGACTCTGTAAACTAGCTGAACAATCAATTGGATTGACAGAAGGAACAGTGATGGCACGAAAACAAATTACCACACTGGTTCATCAACTCGAACTCCTTCAAGAACAACTATATGAAGTGGAACAACAGCTAGAAGAGCTAGTTAAAGAAATGCCTGAATTTGAATACTTAACATCTATTCGTGGTATCGGTGAACAAACCGTTGTTGAGTTGCTTGCCTACACAGGTTCTTTATCTGGTTATGATCATCCACGCCAAATAATAAAACTAGCGGGATTGACATTACGAGAAAACTCATCTGGCCTTATGAGAGGAACCAAACGATTGTCCAAGAGAGGCAGGAAGGACTTACGGTCCTTGTTATTTAAAGCTATTCTGCCACTTATTCAAAATAATCAATCGTTCTATGATTTGTATCAATATTACATCACACGATCAGAAAACCCATTGCGTAAAAAGGAAGCTATGGTGGTTCTGTGTTCCAAGCTTATTAAGGTTATGCATGGATTAGCCAAGCACGAAACACATTTTGATCCTGAACGAATGAGTGAAGATATTCCCTTCTTACAAGAAGTAGCATAGAGAGCACTTTCCTAATTCACAAAAAGGATGACACAGGGAGCTGGCGAAAGCGGAGACATAAGACTACGAGTCCATGCAGGAGCATGATGCCGGCCTCTGCCTTATGAAAAGGCCCTATGAAGGAATGTAAGCGCACGACGCCAAGAGAAATGGGAGGGTAAGTCTTCATAAGTTAGCAGAGAATGATACGTGCATCGAATAACCTCACCTTTTTCTGTTAATTTATTACAATTAACAGACGCGAAGCGTGCGCTGTATTTCCTTTTCTTTTCAATATTGTAATTTTCTTTGTGAAACAAAAGGCTCTATAAAAATTTTTTTAAAAAGCTAAACACCGTTCGTGGTTGATATGACGCCAATCTCCGAGGGAGTCTACGCATTTTGATTCCGC
>NZ_BJYA01000033.1 GCF_007991275.1 Alkalibacillus haloalkaliphilus
TCTTGTCAAATAAAGTGTGTAAGTAGCTTTATATGGGCCTTTCAATAACCAAGCAGACACTTGATTATTGAAGATCGAGAGTCTCTTAAAAGTTATCAGGGCTAGCCACAGCGGCAGCTGCTTGCCATTGACCGTAGCGCCGATTCTTAGTATGCGGTGGTTGGGGAAAACGGGGTCCCCGGCCGTCCGTATACTTAGAATCGATTTGTCCGTGTTATCATCTGTTGCAGGGAAGCCTTCAGGCTTTATTTTTGGCCTTATCTGCATAATGAGCACTACACGGACAAAAGCGAAGGTCAATGGTGGCGATCGTGATACGAGTTCTTATATTATATTTTCTCCAGTAGTTAACTATATTTTTGTACTCGTTTTTCAAGATCTTTGTGAACGAGTAACTGGTTCATCACCATCGACCAGTTTTTAATGTGGCCACCTTCCCATTTTTCTTCTAATTCTTTAATTCTTAAATACAGCGCTTTAAAAAGGGCATTCTCATTTGGGAATGCTCCTTTTTTAGTTACCTTTCTAAAGCTAGAGTGAATACTCTCAACTGCATTTGTGGTATACATGATTCTGCGAATCGCACTACCATAATCAAATAGCTGTTCGACGTGATGAAATTGATTCGTCCACACATTTATGGCTCCAGGATAGGCTGACCATTGTTGTTTGAAAGACTCAAACGCACTTTGACAAGCACTAAGGTTTTGTGCGCCATATACTTTTTTCAGTGAAGCCGTAAAGGCTTTATAATCCTTGCTTGGGACATACTTGATTGAATTACGTATTAAATGAACTATACAACGTTGAACGATGACGTCAGGAAAAATAGCCTTAGCACCCTCCTCAAGACCACTTACACCATCCATCGATATAAAGAAAATATCTTCAACACCTCTAGCTTTGATCTCATCAAAAATTTGCATCCACTTGTGTTTACTCTCAGTCTCATTTAACCATATTCCAAGGATGTCCTTTTTACCTTCCATGGTATAGCCTAAGATCGTATAAACAGCGTACTTTTTCGTTTCATAGTCATTTCGTATAGTTGTAAACATACAATCGACGAACAAAAAAGTGTAACAATTATTGAGTGGGCGGGACTGCCATTCCTCTAACTCAGGAAATATAGCATCTGTTATATCAGAGATCATATCATGGGATACAGAAAAACCATATATGTCTTCAATCGTAGACGAAATGTCTCGCTGAGACATACCTTTGGCATACATGGATAACACTTTGTCTTCAATAGCTGAAACGTCCTTTTGTCGTTTCGGAATAAGTTGCGGATCAAATGAACCATCACGATCCCTAGGCGTATCAATTTCTACTTCTCCAGATCTTGTGTGTAACGTTTTTTTTCCATAACCATTCCTTCTATTTGGTGAGTCTTTTTCACCTTTATTATTCGATTCATAGCCTAGGTGGTGATTCATTTCTCCTTGTAACATAGATTCAAACATTGGTCCAAAAATATCCTTAAGGGCATTCTGCATATCATCTACAGATTTCGGTTCATATTCTTCGATAATTTTATGAGCTAGATCTACTGATTTTGGGTCACGCTTAATTCTCGCCATTTAAATTCCTCCAATTCCATATATAATCAGTCTTGGTAAATAAAAAAAATCTAAACTGGCAAGTAGAAGCCGTACGCTCTTCTACTTACACAGTTTAGATTACACTCTC
>NZ_BJYA01000034.1 GCF_007991275.1 Alkalibacillus haloalkaliphilus
ACTGAAAAAGTCCTTAAAATATAAGAGGGTAAATCATCGTATTAGGGATGATTTACCTTCTTTTCTTTTTTATAATAGAGTCAGTAAATAAGAAAGTGGTGGTTGTGTGTTACAGAGTCAGGGATCGCTGAATATCAGTTCTTATACAGATCTTTATGAAATGATCATCCCAAAAGATAATTTTTTACGCCGTTTAAATGATATAGTTGACTTCACGTTTATCATGGATGAGTTAAAAGAAAATTACTGTCTTGATAACGGCCGAAAGGCCATTCCCCCAATTCAAATGTTTAAGTATTTATTGTTGAAACGCATTTATGATTTGTCCGATGTTGATGTAGTAGAACGTGCAAGATACGATATGTCATTTAAATATTTCTTAGAGTTAGCTCCTGAGGATCCAGTCATTAATCCGAGCTCTTTAACGAAATTTCGTAAATTGCGTTTAAAGGGTTCAAATGAAAGTTCAAACAATAATTTATTGGATCTATTGATCCACAAAACAGTAGAGATCGCATTAGACTATGGTGTGATCGATAGTAAAACCATCATGGTGGACGCAACTCATACCTCCTCGCGTTACTGTTCCAAGTCAGTTTCGGAGTTTTTAAGTGAGAAAGCAAAATCTATGCGAAAGACAGTTTATCAATATGATGAAACCATAAAGGAAAAGTTCCCTAAAAAACCTGCCCACCGTAGTATTAAAGAAACCGAAAGGTACTGTAAGGAACTAATTGAAGTAATAGAACAATCTGAAGTAAATGATATGCCAGCGGTGAAAGAAAAAGTTAACCATTTGAATGAAATACTGGATGACTGTAAAGAACAAACCACACTTTCCAATGACCCAGACGCACGTATAGGACATAAAACAGAAGATAGTTCTTTCTTTGGTTATAAATCTCACTTAGCCATGTCTAAAGAAAGAATCATCACAGCAGCTACCATTACCACAGGCGAAAAGAGTGATGGTAAACAACTTAAAGATCTCGTACATAAAAGTAAGAATGCAGGAATGGAAGTTGATGCGGTCATTGGTGATACGGCTTATTCAGGAACAGACAATTTAAAATTTGCGAAAGAAGAACAATTTCAATTAGTTTCTAAATTGCACCCTGTAATTACAGATGGAAAACGTGAGAATTCGGGGTTTGAATTTAATAAAGATGCCGATATGTTTGTATGTCCAGCTGGACATATGGCATTTAAAAAAATAGCGAAGAAGAGAAAGAAACGTAATACTCAGCTCAAGTATTACTTTGATGTAGAGAAGTGTAAGGTTTGTCCATTGCGGGATGGATGTTACCAGGAAGGTGCGAAAACCAAAACTTACTCAGTCACATTAAAATCAACAGAGCACACAGAACAAGAAGCGTTTCAAGAAAGTGAAACCTTTAAAGAAATAGCCAAAGATCGCTATATGATTGAGGCAAAGAATAGTGAATTAAAGCATAGACACGGGTATGATCAAGCCACTGACTCGGGTCTATTTGGCATGGAAATGCAAGGAGCAACGACCATATTCGTGGCTAACTTAAAAAGAATTATCAAGCTAATAGACCAAAAAGAGTAAAATATTAGGATAGAAAAGGAGCCTTTTAATCGAAAAAATCGATCAAAAGGCTCCTTTTCTTTAAAAAACTATTTTATAAAACAAAATTAACCGTCTTTTTTCAGTGGCCT
>NZ_BJYA01000035.1 GCF_007991275.1 Alkalibacillus haloalkaliphilus
AATATCCTTAGAAAGGAGGTGATCCAGCCGCACCTTCCGATACGGCTACCTTGTTACGACTTCACCCCAATCATTGGCCCCACCTTCGGCGGCTGGCTCCATAAATGGTTACCCCACCGACTTCGGGTGTTGCCAACTCTCGTGGTGTGACGGGCGGTGTGTACAAGGCCCGGGAACGTATTCACCGCAGCATGCTGATCTGCGATTACTAGCGATTCCGGCTTCATGCAGGCGAGTTGCAGCCTACAATCCGAACTGAGAATGGCTTTATGGGATTGGCTTGACCTCGCGGTTTCGCTTCCCTTTGTACCATCCATTGTAGCACGTGTGTAGCCCAGGTCATAAGGGGCATGATGATTTGACGTCATCCCCACCTTCCTCCGGTTTGTCACCGGCAGTCACCTTAGAGTGCCCAACTGAATGCTGGCAACTAAGGTTAAGGGTTGCGCTCGTTGCGGGACTTAACCCAACATCTCACGACACGAGCTGACGACAACCATGCACCACCTGTCATTCGGTCCCCGAAGGGAAGACCCTATCTCTAGGGTGGTCCGAAGATGTCAAGACCTGGTAAGGTTCTTCGCGTTGCGTCGAATTAAACCACATGCTCCACCGCTTGTGCGGGCCCCCGTCAATTCCTTTGAGTTTCAGCCTTGCGGCCGTACTCCCCAGGCGGAGTGCTTATTGCGTTAACTGCAGCACTAAGGGTTGGACCCCCTAACACCTAGCACTCATCGTTTACGGCATGGACTACCAGGGTATCTAATCCTGTTCGCTACCCATGCTTTCGCGCCTCAGCGTCAGTCACAGACCAGAGAGCCGCCTTCGCCACTGGTGTTCCTCCACATATCTACGCATTTCACCGCTACACGTGGAATTCCGCTCTCCTCTTCTGTACTCAAGTTCCCCAGTTTCCAATGGCCCTCCATAGTTGAGCTATGGCCTTTCACATCAGACTTAAGAAACCGCCTGCGCGCGCTTTACGCCCAATAATTCCGGACAACGCTTGCCACCTACGTATTACCGCGGCTGCTGGCACGTAGTTAGCCGTGGCTTTCTGGTTAGGTACCGTCAAGGCACTGCCCTATTCGAACAGCACGTGTTCTTCCCTAACAACAGAGTTTTACGATCCGAAAACCTTCATCACTCACGCGGCGTTGCACCGTCAGACTTTCGTCCATTGCGGATGATTCCCTACTGCTGCCTCCCGTAGGAGTCTGGGCCGTGTCTCAGTCCCAGTGTGGCCGATCACCCTCTCAGGTCGGCTACGCATCGTGGCCTTGGTGAGCCGTTACCTCACCAACTAGCTAATGCGCCGCGGGCCCATCTGTAAGTAATAGCAAAAGCCATCTTTTAACACCGAACCATGCGGTTCGTTGAGTTATCCGGTATTAGCCCCGGTTTCCCGGAGTTATCCCAGTCTTACAGGCAGGTTGCCCACGTGTTACTCACCCGTCCGCCGCTCGTTCCACAGACATCCTCCCGAAGGATTCAGTCTGCTTCCCGCGCTCGACTTGCATGTATTAGGCACGCCGCCAGCGTTCGTCCTGAGCCAGGATCAAACTCTCCATAAAAGTGTTTGATTGACTCTTAATAATTTAATGTCATCGTCGTTTT
>NZ_BJYA01000036.1 GCF_007991275.1 Alkalibacillus haloalkaliphilus
AGGCTCTCCCCAATAAAGTGTGCTTATATCTCCCTCTTACGTACAAATTCTATTAATTATGCCGTTGGCTGCTTGCATTCCATTCGAATGCGCAAATTAAAGTTGTCTAAATTGGGGCATCCGTAACTTCGACGTTTAATTGTTTTAATTAAATTATTTGTGCCTTCTAAACGTGCATTAGTTATAGAATATTTAAAGTAATTTAATATTTCTTGTTTCCACTGTAATAAGGTTTTTACAATCTTCTGGATATGACCAGTTCCATGAAATAAGTAGTGTTTACAGTAATCTTCAAAGCACTGCTTAGCCAAGTCATATTCTGTATTTTCGTAAAATCCCCTGAAATCTTGTAGGAATTGGTAGAGTTTATTTAACTGAGGATTGGCTGATAGCCAATCATTTAAAGTTTCAACCTCGTCTTCTTTTAACTTTTCAGGTTTTGTCATAAGAAGTCTGCGTTGATGACGAATTTTCTTATGGTTTGTAGCATAATTCTTATCTAATCTACGAGTATGTTCTAAGGCTTTCGTGAAGAGTTGGATGACATGGAACTTATCAGCCACAATAGATGTTTCAGGCCAAACCTCTTGGACTGTCTTAGCCATGCCAGGCGCAAGGTCTGTTGAAACAACGTTTGGTGCAGAGAACGGGTATTGCTTAAGAGCCTCCTGAATCTTATCACGGTCTTTACCTGGTGATGTTTGCCAGACATGTCCTGTATGCGCATCCATTAATGCAATGCTATATGAATGTCCCTTTTTGTGAGCAAATTCATCCAAACATAAAGCGGATGGAGCATCATAATTTTCAGGATCAGCCATAACATCTTCGGCATATTGATAAAACCAATGAGCTACTGTCGACTCAGGTACCTGCATATCACGTGAAACATGCGCGAATGATTGCTTGATGCACTTCCTTGAAATCATTTGTTTAAAATGAGTCGTTACTGTGCCACGACAAGGTATTTCTGGGAATTTAACTGTCCAAGTGATACCACAGTCTTCACAACGTTGCCGGTGCACCGGCACCTTAAGGTAAATTGTTTCTTCAGTAGATATCCAGGCGTGTTTCAATACACGATATTTATCACGAGCATGATTGGTACTTCTCTCAAAGCAGTATGGGCATACATAACATTGTTGAGCCTTAGGCTCAACACCTAAGATCCAACCATCAGAGACTCGTTCACCTTCATCATTTAAATCGAAATTTGTTAATTGAAGGAGGTCTGTAGTAAACTGTTTATACAAAGCAGATCTTCCTTTCTTATGTTGAGTTGTGGTTAACTTTAACGTTAAAGGAAGAATCTGCTTTTTTCAATGTCTGACACATTTTATTGTGGAGAACC
>NZ_BJYA01000037.1 GCF_007991275.1 Alkalibacillus haloalkaliphilus
ATAAATAATTGGTGGAGCCTAGCGGGATCGAACCGCTGACCTCCTGCGTGCAAAGCAGGCGCTCTCCCATCTGAGCTAAGGCCCCGTTAGAGAAATCGGGAAGACAGGATTCGAACCTGCGACCCCTTGGTCCCAAACCAAGTGCTCTACCAAGCTGAGCTACTTCCCGCAATATTAAAATGGCGCGCCCGAGAGGAGTCGAACCCCTAACCTCTTGATCCGTAGTCAAACGCTCTATCCAATTGAGCTACGGGCGCAAATATGGTGCCGAGGGCCGGACTCGAACCGGCACGGTAGTAAACTACCGCAGGATTTTAAGTCCTGTGCGTCTGCCAATTCCGCCACCCCGGCAGTATAGTGGAGCGGAAGACGGGATTCGAACCCGCGACCCCCACCTTGGCAAGGTGGTGTTCTACCGCTGAACTACTTCCGCAATATTAAAATGGTGCGGGTGGAGGGAGTCGAACCCCCACGTCGAGAGACACTAGATCCTAAGTCTAGCGCGTCTGCCAATTCCGCCACACCCGCGCGGATGGTGAGCCATGGAGGATTCGAACCTCCGACCCTCTGATTAAAAGTCAGATGCTCTACCAACTGAGCTAATGGCTCATCACTAACTTAATCTTGCAGATTAATGTTATTTAAACTTGAATGGTGCCGACCGAGGGACTCGAACCCCCAACCTACTGATTACAAGTCAGTTGCTCTGCCAGATTGAGCTAGGTCGGCTATTGATTTAGATGGTGGAGGATGGCGGGCTCGAACCACCGACCCCTTGCTTGTAAGGCAAGTGCTCTCCCAGCTGAGCTAATCCTCCGTATATCAATTGCCCGGCAG
>NZ_BJYA01000038.1 GCF_007991275.1 Alkalibacillus haloalkaliphilus
ATGAGACGGGCAGATGTCATTGACTTAAAGGTTAATCTACAAGCCGCTGGTTTTGGAGATTTCTCGAACACGAATTATTACGGCCCTCAAACTAGAAGTGTCGTCGAAGATTTCCAAAATTATTATGGTTTAGATGTAACTGGACAAGCTGGACAAGATACAATTAATAAGTTATCAGAAGTATTAGGTAACCCATTACAAGATGGGAACTATCATGATAATGCTGTAACTATTAAAGATTATCTAATGACACTAGACTATGGTGACTTCTCCAAAACACGTTATTATGGTCCGCAAACAGAATCAGCTGTTAAAAACTTTCAACGAGATCATAATCTAATAGAGAACGGAATAGTAGATGGTCCTACGCTATCACAACTAGAGTACGAGATTACTAGACCATTAGAAAACGGTATGAGAAGAGCGGACGTCATTGACTTGAAAGTTAACTTACAAGCCGCAGGCTTTGGAGACTTTTCGGAAACGAATTATTATGGTCCCCAAACTAAGGGTGTTGTAGAAGATTTCCAAGATTACTATGGTTTAGAAGTAGATGGAGTAGCGGGTGAAACAACCTTAAATCAACTAGAAGAAGTGCTG
>NZ_BJYA01000039.1 GCF_007991275.1 Alkalibacillus haloalkaliphilus
ACAGGACGTGTTGACTTCGACGTTGTCACAGGACGTGACGTAGTTAGTCGAAGAACCGATCCTTCGCGTGAAAAGACGCGTTTGTCTTTACTTTATCGATGCTTTGGTATCTCATCTTATCTAGTTTTCAAGGTACTGTTTTCTATCATTAAACATAATAGAATTTCTTCAATTCTGGTGGAGCCTAGCGGGATCGAACCGCTGACCTCCTGCGTGCAAAGCAGGCGCTCTCCCATCTGAGCTAAGGCCCCTAATAAAAAAATAAAATGGTGGGCCTGAGTGGACTTGAACCACCGACCTCACGCTTATCAGGCGTGCGCTCTAACCAGCTGAGCTACAGGCCCATTTTATTATGGTTGAGCTTCAACCCTTCAAAACTAAACAAAATAGCACTGTCATCACTTTATAGTCCAGTTTCGCCTCCTAGGCATGAACTTCACTGTTCGACGCTTCCCACGGCACGAAAGCGTGCTCGCTCCAGCGTCGATCTGTTCAGTCATGCCTGAGCAGTCGGCTCCACTTTTC
>NZ_BJYA01000040.1 GCF_007991275.1 Alkalibacillus haloalkaliphilus
ATTTACGGACCCAATACAGAAGATGCAGTTCGACGCTATCAAGTTATGAATGGGTTAACAGTAGACGGCATTGCAGGACCAGAGACATTGTCTTCCTTAGGGATTCTTGGAGAAGATGATGGAGGGTCTACAGGACAAAACGGAATACTTCGGCACGGGGATTCCGGAGAAGCTGTGAAAATGTTACAACAAGCCTTAGTAGACAATAATTTTTATCCAGATATCAGTGCTCCAAACAATGGTGTAGATGGTATTTACGGACCCAACACAGAAGATGCAGTTCGACGCTATCAAATTATGAATGGATTAACAGTAGACGGCATTGCAGGGCCAGAGACATTATCTTCCTTAGGAATCAGTGGTGCAGGTTCTGGTAGTGTAAGAGACTCCGGAGGATACGGTGACACATTACGCCCAGGTGATAGAGGAGATGCAGTTCGTTCTCTACAGCAAGCCTTGGTAGACAATAACTTTTATCCGAATATTGATGCTCCAAACAATGGTGTAGACGGC